>CAWCER010000009.1:0-519831 GCA_963794595.1 Bryobacterales bacterium
ACCGGACAAACCTATCGGGACATCCGGCAGACCCTTTTGGCCCCCATCGATGGCGTCGAGGCCCAATTGGGCGACGCGACTTCCTCCGCGCCATCGCCGGCCGGTCCCACGAGCCTTCCGGTAAGCAGGGGAACGCCCGGCGCTACGGCGCAACCGGCGCCGGCATTGGCGGCACCGCCGCCGAGCCCAGCGCGTCAGGATCCGTCCGCGATGTCAACCGGGGAGCAGTTGGAATTCATGACTCACTACGGCGCGGTAATGAGGCGAACCGCCCCGGACAGGGCGGCTTTGGCTCAAGCTCAAAGAAAACTATCCGTTGGGGGTGTCCCTCTTCCGGACAATATCCGCGCCGCTCAGGACCGCCTGAACGGCCAGCAACAGGCGGTCGCGTTGGCCATGCGGACGCGAGACTATGCGGCGGGAGAGCAAAGCCTGCGTGCCCTGGAGGACACACTCGTGGTCATCGAGGATTTCGTAGCGAAAGCGGGCACAACCGTCAACCGCGGCAATCCCCAACGACGATGACGTATGCGTGAAATCATAACTTGTGAGACTTCAAAATTTTGTCAAGTTTCGTTGCTCGAATCTAAGTTCCGCGCTCGGATAGATGCCCGTTAATCATCAATATCGGAAGTCATCCTTTCGTCGCTTTAGGGCCAATATGGCTCCCGCGATCCACTTCGACGGTTTGCCAAAGTGAATTGTCGCCCGGCAGGAAGAAACGTCCGAGTGGCCGACCATACATCCGGCCATCCATTTCAACACCAGGTGATTTCGAGGCAAGCGAATCGGACCACTTACTCAACAGACATTACGCACCCAGGGATACGGGGAGCTGGAGTTTGCGTTGCAGGGCACAGCACGCAAGTATTCGTATATCGCTTGGATGTCATTGTCCGACATGTGACTGAAAGTCGGCCAAGGCATTACCTGGAGGAGGTGGCCGTCGACCTCATTGCCGGGAACGGAGAAGTAACAGTTGTCGGTCACGGTCGACGAACAGTTCGGATGGAGCTGGTCATAATCATGGCCCGTCCGCATGATGTTGAAAAATTCGGATAACGTGTGGCCTGTCGTCCGCAAAAATTCGATCCGGCATCATGCGGCTTCCTTCTCCAAGCGATATTCATGGTGTAGCCCACCGAGAACTGGCGTTGACGTAACACGGAAACCGGCGGGCAGCTTGTGCCTATGAACGCTGGCCGGAACCTTGGCCTGGGGTGGCTCCGGAATGCCAGGTCCCAAAGAGGAATGAGGTCGTCCGCGATTGTAGTGGCCGACCCACTCACGAAGTATCCTCTTTAAATGACCTTCGCCGAGTGGGATCAGGAAATCCAGGCATTCCCTCCGAATCGTGCCGATCAGCCGTTCACAGAATGCGTTGGCCTTTGGTGCTCGAACCGGTGTCTTCAGAACACGGACCCCGAAGCTCTTCAGCGTCGCATCCAAGGCCGAGGAGAAGATAGCATCGCGGTCGTGGATGATGTAACGGTAGGGATGGTCAAACGCCAGGAACTCCCGGAATTGCTGAATGGTCCACTCAGTGGTCGGGTGCTGAGTGACGTTGCAGTGTAAGATGCGGCGTGATCCAACTTCCATTGCGATGAAGACGTACAGGATGCGAAAGCTCGCGGTGACGGAAACGAAGAAGTCGCAGGCGACAATGGCGTTGGCATGATTTTGAACGAAAGTGGACCAACGTTGGCCGGAGCTTCCGCGTGGCTGGCCACCCTCCAGATACTTGCCGACTGTTCGCGGCGAGACTCGAACGCCCAGTTTTAGCGATAGCTCGTTTGCGATCCTCTCTTCGCCCCAAGTCGGGTTTTCGCGGGCCATTTGGCGGACCAGCTCGCAGATATTTTTCGGGAGCGCGGGACGGCCCCGCTTGCGCGATCTCCATCGCCAGAACATCTTGAATCCAGTCCGATGCCATTTGAGAAACGTCTCTGGCTTCACGATTGCCAATGCGTCGCGCCAGTCGAAGAACTTCGCGAGCGCGACCATCGCGAGACGAAATGACGCCGTTGTCCGGCGCGGCTTTGCCTTACGCTCTTGGAACAAGGCAAGCTGTTTTCGAAGGAATAGATTCTCGGCGATCAGGGCGACACGAGAGGTAAGGAACAACCGAATGAACGTCAGCAACTCCTTATTCTATAAGAGCTTGCATACCTTTCTGCTGCTCGGACCGATTTTTTGCGGACCACAGGCGCACCCGTTGAAGGTATCGCAGGATGGCCTCCCCGGCCTCACTGACAAGGGGATATTCCTGAGCTCTCCGTAGTTTGGGACGCGTGATCGAAACTATTTCACTTTCCCAGTTCACATCTTCCAGGCGTAAGCCGGCCACCTCACTGCTGCGCAGACCATAGGTCGCCAACAGTATCAGAATGGCGCGGTCTCGGATGTCTCGCGCCGATTCGCCGCTGGTATTGCCGATCAGTCGCTGCACGTCCGGCCAGGGCGGGCCGACAGGCAGGCCTTCCTGCTGGAACAAACGCGGGCCGTCTATGCCAGCCGCGATACTGGCCGAACACCAGCCGCGTGCGGCCGCATGTTTAAAGAAAGCACGGAGAGCTTTGGCGCTGGTGGCCACCGACACACGGTTCCACCCTCGCTTGCCGTTAGCGGCAAGAAAGGCATCCACATCTTCCAGGGAAACATTGTCGAAAGAACGATTCTGCTCGCCCAGCCAGCCCAAGAACTTTTCCACATGCCAGCCCTGATTACGGATGGTGGCAGAGGACAGACCACACTCGTCTCGCCGATAAGCGGCAAAGTCCGCAAGCCGGTCCGCACCAGGCACGACCTTAGCTTTGGGCACTTCCAAACGTCCCAAGAAGTGAAGCCAGTTCGTGGCCGCTTGAATGAAGAGTTCTCGCGACCACCGTCGGCCATGCGCACGTTGACGTTGGTGCTGCTCACGAGCCCAGTGATCGGCGGCCGCCTCGATGGCTGATGACCCAATCGCCTCGCCAACGGTGATGTCGATTCGCTCGGCAACAACCAAAAGCTCTTGGGCGTAGTGTTGCAAGGTCGCGTGAGCCAAACCTTGGCTGGCGCAATGGTTAAGGAATCGTTCTCGGGCTTCCGCAAACGGACCGCCGCGATGCCGAGCGACGATAGCAGGATATTGAAACAGACTTTCGAACATGTTCGGTTCTCCTTTTGAACGGGGGAGGCCCGACCAGTATCGAGGATTCACTTATGTGACGGCCGCCAAGGGGCAGATGATCACAGCAAAAGGGGTTGCACTCTGGGCGCCACATAAATTTGAACGTCACATATCGCATCAAATGTGTTCGAACACATTTTATGCGGGAAATCCGCACGTACGGATCTGTGAGGGCGAAAGCTGAATGGCTGAGCTACTCGACCATCCTCTCATGAAGGCTGGAAGTAAGTCTTAGAAAACGGAATGACGAAACGGATCGGTTATCTGCGGCGGAACATAATTTTCAGTCGAGGGTGTGCGGCGGGAGAGCGCCCGTACAGAACGGCGGCTGCAATTGTCGCTTATCTCTGTACCGGTAAGTGCGTAAGGACCGAAGTCGCTTCGAAATTCGAGTCCTAGTTAGCACCGAGGAGAAAGTCACTCTCCTTGGATTCTCCATTCGCAGTTTCGGATCTGTGTCCGTCTTGGGGAGCCAAATAAAAACAACTTCGCGCTGCCATGCACTTCGGGTTAACGGCTCGCGGCGCCGAGTGGAAGAAAACCGCCAAAGTCCATACGAATCCAGGCTCCTTCCGAGAACCCTCAGGCTTGTAAACTTGCCGAAGCAGTGCTGCCCGGCGGTTGTTTGTTCATGGACTCTCACGTTCTCTGCCCGGTGTGCACCTCCGGTTAACAGCGGATAGCTACAAATCCCAGTCTGCGAAGTTGCCAAGCTGGATGGGCTGAACGCTCTGATAGCGGCAGGCTCCGGTGGCTAGCGTTAGCGCGATCATGGAAGTCATGAAGACCGATCTAAGCGACGAATCGTTTTGATCCGCTTCCTTCGAAGTTCCGTTCATCCCAAGCGAGAAGGCAAGCGTGGTCCGCTGCCTAATCGACGAACCTGGATTTGCGGACGTGTTTTTGCGGTAGGTGCAAAAGGGGTTGCAATCTTACGAAGCATAGGCGTCAAGCATTCCGCTTAGTGGCGGAGATATTCTTCGACAAACTGGCGGTCTCTCTCACCGATAACCTTAGTACCTTCGTACGGCTCGTTTGGTTGATCGACGGAATTGTTGAAGTCCTGTATGGTGGCGCAGAATGGACTCAGGAATGAATCATGAGACAACACATAAATCAATTAGTAGTGCGGATGCAGATCTGGAAAGACAACCATGGGCAAGATTTAATTGAATACGCTCTGATGGCCGGTTTTGTGGCCGTTTCCGCGGGCGCGGTCATGCCCGGAGTCGCCTCCAGCATCAGCACAATCTTCTCGAAGGTGAGCAGCGTATTGAAGGTGGCTTCGACACAGGGCAGCTAAAAAGTCACTGTATTCCGTGCGAAACCAAGTCACAGACTGATCGCGATAGTGTATCGACGCAAGGTGTCAACAGAAGGCCTTGAGCGCCACCGTATAGGCAGGTGAATACTATGCAAAGACTGCACAAATGGCTTCAGCATTGGGATCGATTGCTCATTAGGATGCAAGTCTGAGCACGCCTTCAGCCCGGAAACTTGTTCGTCTTCACCCCGGAATCGTTTTCGCGTTCACCCCGGAATCCCGTTCGCCTTGCCCCGGAATCCGCAACTTGCCCGGAACGTCGTTGAAAGTTAGCGACTCTCGACCCTCATAGACTACGTGACGGCGGCTCCTTTCGCAATCGGTTTCTTGGAAACAGCGTTGGCCATCGAGGACAGCAGCAACGGAATCTGGCGATGGCCGATGACTTTGCGGAACTGCCGTTCGGCGACGAGCAAGCCTGAGCCAACCCATCGCTCGATCTGCTTCGTTCCGGGGACGGAAGTCTATTGACGGTCAACCTCACGGGGGGAAGCGATTGCATCGATTTCCTGGCTAACCAGGCTCTCTGTATTAGGATCTTTCAAATCACCGGTGGAACCGGTCGTTTCAAGAATGCGTCCGGCTCCCTTACGTTGACCATGACGGTGGTGCCAGTCCTGGCGGACGACACTCACAACCCCGTCTTTTTTGCCGTTACGGGTGAGGTTAAGGGAACGGCTTCCAAAGTGTCTCTCTGGCCATAACCTCCAAACCGGCCGCCATAACAGACAAATGCGAGTGCTCCTACGGCGAGGCGTCGACAGGGACCTACAGATACATCCGCCGCCAACAGCACCTGCACTTGATGCACGCGTAGCGCCCGCGCCGGTTCCTCGCCCTGCGGCCACCAGCGAAAGCGTCCTTTCGACAGGCGCTTGGTCGCCAACCAAAACCCCTGCCCGTCGTAAGATGTTGAGCTCAACATCTTACGACTTATGTGAAGTGCCCCGTTATGTGGAGTTGAGCCCGGCAAGCGCTTCTCTCTCGCCGTTTTGAATTCGTTCCGCTCCACATAATTCGCGCACTCTTCTCGAAGGGGGACTAGCATCGAGACCTGGCCGCCACGGCGGCCCATCTCATAAAGAAGGACTTGATGCTTACCTCACTGTTCCCCCATACGCACACCCGCTACACATCGCTACCGGTGCTGGGCGCGTTTCTTGAAGATTTCTGTTCATGGTTGGAAGCTCATGGCTATCCGCCGAGCGCCATATCTCGGCGGATAGAAGCGGCTCCGTTCCTTGAAAAATGTCTCCAGCGGCACCAGATCGAGTTGCTTTCCGGCTGCACGGTAGATCGTTTGCGTGCATGCTTTCCGCGACAGAAGCGCTGGACTCCGCAGATCGCCTGCGCCCTCGGCCGATCATTGCTCATGTTTCTGCAAGAGCAAGGGACTCTGGAGGCTACGCTGCCGAACGCATCCGAACGGCTGATCCGCGCCTACCGCGAACACCTCGACCGAGTGCGCGGCTTGGCGGCCTCCACTATCGCGCGACACGCCGTTGTTGCAGGCGACTTTCTGCGCCTCCTAAAGTACGACGATGACATGCAGCACCTGCCACAGGTTCAGGTTAGTGACCTGGAGACCTTCGTAATCCAAGCCAGTGCCCGCGTGGGTCGCATCACTATGCAGAAGGTCATCGCCATAATGCGGTCCTTTCTGAGATTCCTCGCCGCCGGTGGGGAGATTCCGATCGGGCTGGACCGGCATCTCGAATCGCCACGGCATCACCGCGGGGAACGGCTTGCCCGCGCCCTCCCCTGGGAGGACATACTGTCACTGCTATGTAGCATTGATCGCTCCACGGTGAAAGGGTGTCGGGACTACGCCATGCTGCTATTGATCGCAACCTATGGTCTTCGCCGAAGCGAAGTCTCCAGTATGGATATTGACGACATCCAGTGGCGCGCCCGGGTGATTCGCGTACCGAGGCCCAAGGTAGGCACGCCGCTGGTCGTGCCGCTCACTGATGAAGTCGCTACAGCCTTGGTGGATTACCTGCGCGAGCGTACTGGGGAGTCCAGTGAGCGGTGACTGTTTCTGCGTGTCCGTGCACCGCGGGGTCCTATACAAGCCACCGCAATCTTTGATGCGTTCGATTTTTGGGCAGTGCGCGCCGGTGTGCATGTGCCGGGCCTTGGCGGTCCGCACGTTCTTCGCCATGGATTGGCCATGCATCTCCTCCGGCAGGGCACACCACTCAAGACCATAGGTGATCTCCTCGGTCATCGCAGCGTCGAAAGCACTGGCGTTTATCTGCGCCTCCACATCGAGGATCTACGCGACGTGGGTCTCCCGCTCCCAAAGAGCGATTCCTCCTCGGAGGTGCGGCTATGAAAGAGCCCGAGGCATTCACATCGTCGATTGCACCGCTGATCACCCGTTATCTGGCCCTGAAACGGGCGCTCGGCCGGCGTGCCGTCACGATGGCATATACTTTGCGCTATATTGACCGCTTCCTCGCGTCGTGCCGCGCCGCAGACTTAACGCGCGAGACATTCACTGCTTGGAGCGAGTCGATGACCTCGTTGCATTCGAACACGCGTTTGGCTCGACTCCGCGCGGTGTATCACCTGTGCCTGTTTCGCCAACGCGAACATCCCCACAGTTTTGTGCCAGACCCGACTCAGTTTCCACTCAGCAGCCCTCGGCTCCTGCCGTATATATTTTCGGAAGCCGAGATTGTCCGCCTACTCATCACGGCGGACGCCCTGGCGCCACACAAGGGGTCGCCACTGCATTGTGAAGTGGCCCGAGTCGGCATCGTCATCCTATACACGACAGGTCTCCGCCGTGGGGAACTGGTGCGCCTCACGCTCAGCGACTACGAGCAGGCTGGCCGAGTCTTTCGCGTGCGTCGCTCCAAGTTCGACAAGTCACGTCTCGTACCTCTGTCGGCTGATACCGCGCGGGAACTCGATCGATATCTCGCGACTCGTCGCCAGGCCGGTGCGCCACGTGACGGCGATGCGCCGCTGCTCGTGCACAATCATGGTGCACGGTTTCGTGGTTACACGGGTGCGGCATTCGGCAGCTTGTTGCGTAAGGTGATTCGAGCGGCCGGCATTCGGACGCCCCAAGGTCGGGCTCCGAGGGTCCACGACCTCCGCTTCACCTTTGCGGTCCAGGCTCTATTGCGCTGGTACCGTTCTGGCGTCGATGTCCAAGCCCGACTGCCTGCTCTTGCTACCTACCTGGGGCATGCCTCAGTCGTTTCGACACAGTACTACTTGACCTTCCTTCAGGCGACCGCCGAGGCGGCTAACGAACGGTTCCACACTCACTCGGCAGCTTGGCTCTTTCCCAGTGCCGTGCAGGGAGGTCGTCGATGACGCCATCCCCCACCAAGTTTGCCACTGCCCTCCGCGCGTTCTTCGCCCAGCATCTGCCGCTTACACGAGGGCTCAGTCCCCGGACGGTCGTGAGTTACCGCGACTCGTTCGTGTTGCTGTTGCGCTTTCTCGCCACCCGCCACGGCTGTGGTGTGGTTGATCTCGAACTCCAGCACTTACGGGCTGGAGATGTTCTTGCGTTTTTGGAGCACCTCGAAACAGCGCGGAAGAATAGTGTCGCCACTCGCAACGCCCGTCTGGCCGCCATTCATGCCTTTGCGCGCTTCCTGGCGACGCGAGATCCCGAGCCCGTTGAAGAGTGCCAGCGCCTTCTGGCTGTACCCACCAAGCGAGGACCGACCCGCGCTGTAGATTACCTGGAAGGCGACGAAATCAGCGCAATGCTGGAGGCGGTGTCGGCTTATGGGCGGGAGTGTGTCCGCGACAGGGCGTTGCTGCTCACCCTATTCAACACCGGCGCCCGCGTGCAAGAACTGCTCGATATCCGGCCGAGCGATCTGCAGCTAGACCGGCCCACTTCCGTTCGCCTCCGCGGGAAGGGACGCAAAGAACGCCTCTGTCCGCTGTGGCCCGAGACTGCGGACGCCATCCGAAGCCTGCTGAGTGCTACCGCTGCGGGGCATACCGGCCCGGTCTTTCGCAACCATCGCGGTGAACCGATGACCAGATTCGGTGTCCGGTATCTACTGCGGCGTTTCGCCGAGCAGGCACGGAAGGCAGCACCTACCATCATCGCCAAGCGTATCCATCCGCATACTTGCCGACACAGCGCTGCCGTCCATCTCCTACGTGCTGGTGTTGATCTCGTAACTATCCGCCATTGGCTCGGGCATGCCAGCGTAGAAACCACGAATCGATACGCAGCCGTAGATCTCGAAACCAAACGCAAAGCCCTGGAGCGCGCAGGGCCCGTGACTGGCGCGTCAAAGTACAACGTAACCGCATGGCGAACTGATACCTCTGTGCTGGAGTGGCTACAGTCTCTCTGACCACGATCCTGATTATGTGGAGTGGAGCGGCGCACACGATCCTACTGCAAAGCGGTCGCGGCGTTCCTACTCCACATAACGCGGCACTTCACATAAGTCATAGACCAACACCTTGATCGAGGTTGCCCTTCGGCTGCGGAACACAAACAGGCAACCCGAGAAGGGATCGGCATCGAGCTTCGCGCGGCACAGCTCGGCCAACGAGTCGATCCCCTTCTGACGGCGCTGCCCGGATAAAACTCCAAAGCAAGCGATCATAAACGAGTCAATCGCCAGCTACCGAGAGAACTGCCCTTGCCCGTACAATACTGACCGGGCTGGCCATCAGTGTAGGCGGCGGAGTGCCTACAGTCGGCCCGGTGGTGCTTCGCCGGTTGGTTATCCGGGCGATGTCACCCGGAGGATGGTCGATGATTACCGAAAGGTGCACAAGGCAGAAGGAAGGCAGGAATGATCCGCGCGAAGGCGTGATGCTAGGATCTACGCGCCGGGGCTTTCGTCCTCAACTCCCTTTTTTCTGCCACTCGTTGAAACGCTTGTTGAGTTCTTCCTCGTCGATGATCTTTTCTGGCGGTTTCACGACGGCAGCTTGGCGTTCCTGCGGCGCTTCGATCGGAAGATCACGACCGGCTACGTCATCGTCGAGCCTAATCCCCGTGGATCAACCGGTTACGGCCAGAAATTCATCGATGAGATCAATGGTGATTGGGGTGTAAGCCCTATGACGACATCATGGCCGTAGTCGACGCTGTCGGCGCCGAACCTTATATAGATAACCAGCGCATGGCCGTCGCCGGCGCTTCCTACGGCGGCTATATGGTCAACTGGATCAACGGCCACACGGCCCGCTTCAAGGCCATCGTATCCCACGGTGGCGTATTTGATCTCGCAAGCTGGCAGCGCGAAACTGATGAGCAATGGTTCCCGCTGTGGGAAATGAAGGGAACGCCTGCGGACAACCCCGATATATATGAGAGGTTTTCGCCCTCTACCTTCGCCAAGGACTTCAAGACCCCGACGCTCGTCATCCATGGCGAGCAGGATTTCCGCGACGTCACCGGTCAGGGCCTGCAGCTCTTCACCGTCCTTCAGCAGGAGAACGTACCGTCGAAGCTGCTCCTCTTTCCCGATGAGGGCCACTGGATTCTAAAGCCGCAAAACAGCTTGCTCTGGTATCACACCGTCCTCGATTGGATCGGTGAGTGGACCAAAAAGTAGCCCAGCCCGCTCTCCCCTCCAAGCAATGATCGAGTAAACTGGGCTCAGACCAGATGCCGCTCCAGCCTGGCGACAGACTCGGCCCTTATGAGATCCTTTCGCCGATTGGCGGAGGCGGAATGGGTGAAGTCTGGAAGGCCCGCGATACCCGCCTCGACCGCATTGTCGCCATCAAGACTTCGAAAACAGGTTTCTCTGAGCGCTTCGAGCGCGAGGCGCGCGCCGTCGCCGCGTTGAATCATCCCAACATCTGCCATTTGTACGATGTCGCGAAGGAATCCGGCGTGGATTACCTGGTGATGGAATACGTGTCGGGCAAGTCGCTCGACAAGCTCATCCCATCCCGCGGTTTGCCGGTGTCCACGGTAATTTCCTTGGGACACCAGATCGCCCAAGCCCTCGCCGCGGCCCACGCCAGCGGCATCGTACATCGTGATCTGAAGCCGGCCAACATTGTGATCACCGATTCCGGACTCGCGAAGGTTCTGGATTTTGGACTCGCCAAGCGTTCTGATTCCAAAACTGCGCCTCCGCCGGGCGAAGAAGTCGAGACCGAAACCATCGTCCCGGCTTTGACGATCCAAGGCTCGATTGTGGGAACGGCCAACTACATGTCGCCCGAGCAGGCCCAGGGCATGCCTGTCGACGCTCGTTCGGATATCTTTTCGTTCGGCGCCGTGCTCTACGAAATGCGCACCGGATCCCGCGCCTTCAGAGGCAACACGATGGTTGCCACATTAGCGGCGATTCTGCGCGACGAAGTTCCGGCCCCGACAGCTGTGGGTTTCCCCGGCCCGCCGCGCCTCGACAATCTAATCCAGCGCTGCCTTCAAAAGCGGCCCGAGGATCGTTGGCAGGCCATGAGCGACGTTCAAGCCGAGCTTGCGATTCTTCAAAATTACTCGGCTGATGCGCCTTCGATTGCCGCTCCCTCCATTGCCGAAATCCCCGCGCCGCCGCTCGCTGCACCAGCCCCTCACTACGCGGGATTCTGGATCCGCTCGGGCGCGCGCCTGATCGACATAGTCGTTTTAGGGATGGCGATGTCGATTCTACGGTTCGCCTTCAGGGCGCTGCCCGTCATCTCAGAGGAACCCTTTACTCCGGTGTTGGCAATCTTATACGAGGTGTATTTCGTCTCGCGCTGGGGTGCCACCATTGGCAAGATGGGCTTCAACTTAAAGATTGTCAAGGCTGACGGTTCCCCTGTCTCCCGCAGCCGTGCACTCCGCCGTTGCTTCGCAATGGGAGTCAGCCTGCTCACCGGCACAGTTGGATTCTGGATGGTAGCCTTCGACAAAGAGAAGCGCGCTCTCCACGACCGCATGTGCGCAACCCGCGTCATCCGGCAGGAATGACTACCTCACCGCGACATCCATTAACTCCACCCAATATTGCGTCGATTGCAGCAGGAACCCGCAGAACACCAGCCCGATTCCGAACACGCCGAGGCGCCGCGCCGGAAGATTGTCCGCATAATATTCGATGTAAGGGTTGAACATGGTACCTACCGCTGTCACCACGCCCGTCACCAATCCCAGTCGAAACGCGAATCTCCACGGGTGATCTACATGCCTCACCAGTGCGCTACACACCAACGCCGTTGCTATGTATCCGGCCACCCGCAACACCGTTCTCCAAAGCTGCCGTCGTGAAAACCGGGGCCGCCGCGCAGCCAAGTAATCCATACTTGGCCGCACGTTGCCTGTATAAGCAATGACCTGTCCGAGTGTCAAGAGCAAGGCGAATGTCGCCGCGTAGCGAAATCCCAGCGTCCAGTACAGCCCGGCACCGAACGCCGCCGCTCGGATGGCGCTAAATAAAGTCTCCCAGGGCAGGGAATAGTGGTCGTGCCGGCTTCCCACTCGATGCAGTTCGATCGCCACCGTGATGCCGGTCGCCGCCCCGGAGACGACGCCAAAGAACAGACCCAGCCCCAGGCCATATCCGACGCCGAACACGATCGAATAGGTGACGATCCGGGTGAGCAGCCGCAGCGGGCCGTGTTGGCCGCCCAATAAATCGTAGGCCAAATACAGCCCGCCCAGCATGTCCAGGGAAACGCCGCAGATGCTAACCGCCGCGATTAAGTGGTGGTCCATCGTAGCGGCAATAATCAAAAACTATTTAACGAGAACGGTCTTTTCCGCTTCGATAGTTACCGTCTTGGTGACGGGAGACCCGCTCGTAGGAACCACCCTCACTTCATACGTGCCGGGATTCAACAACAGGGCCTGAGCGAAGTTGCTGAACTCATCCACATGGCCCATGAACCGGTCATTCACGTGCACCGCGGCAAAATGGTCGGGGTTTTCGACCCGCAGCTTGCCGAATGGCGGCTTCGCGGGTGGCAGCGCGACCATTGTTTCCTTCATCACCGTCTTCTTGCCAGGCTCGATAGTCACCTTCTTGACGATCTCCTGATACCGCGGATCTTCCAGCTTGATTTCGTGCTCGCCGGCCGCGACCTGATACGTCTGCCCGACTTTGAAGTTCGCCGCCGGACCCACGTACTTGCCGTCGATGAAAACTCCCGCGCGCCCCGGATCCACTTCCAGCTTGAGCTTTCCGTTATCCGCCGCCGCACATGTCAGCGACACTAATATGAGTGCCGCTAGAATTCGCATGAGACTCCTCCTTTGTTCGCTTTCTATTTATTGTATTGTGGCAGCGGCAGGTCTGCTTGTTCGGAGTCGCAACTTTGCTATCCGTGTTCATCCGTGTCCATCCGTGAGCCAAAAAGTGGCGCATTGGTTGCTCCCTGACTCATAAGGAGGCTGCCATGTTAGAGGTTGTGACGAAACACCTCGGTGCGGTTCAGTTTGAGATAAGCGCGCGGGGCCATAGGGTTTAGGGGTGTCAATTGGAGTGCGGGGTAAGCAATAGCGGCCCCTGTTGCTACCCCACCCCCCCAGGGGGGGACTTGGCATCCCGAGCCGTACCAAATATCGGAAATTGAATTCTGCACTTCTCGATTTTCGGTACTCGCCGTGTGGACTATCAGTTACATCGGCGTCCTAAAGAGAATGTCATCCATTGTCACACGCGCGCGGAGGCTCCGCGTCACTTCTTCGGAAACGGAACTTTTTGATTGAACCAATCAAATACGAACACGCGCGATTGGTCCTCAAATAGTTTTTCGATCTGCCCGCCAGTGAAGCCTTTGCCCGGAACTCCCCCTTCCTTGCCGATAACGATTGACGTTAGCGGTGGAAGTTTGTTCTTCTTGCAGAAAGCCTGTATTGGGGCGAGAAGACGCCCGACAGCCCTGCTCGGTATCCCGGTCAGACGCTCAATCATGTGGTAACTGAGAATTTGTTGATTGCGCGCTGCTAAGGCCAGCAGTGACCATAGTTGCGCTGCTCGTTCATCCCTTTTCATTGGCAGGCCTCCTCGGGAGTGCTATAGAAGACGGTCATCCTTTCCGTCTCTTTTGGCCCGTGGTTAAGTGGTGACCCATGTGCGACCAAACGACCCGACCATGAACGGGACAGTCAACCCAGATGCTTCGCTGCACTGCGATGGGCTTGCGGGTCAGAGGCTTCCCAGCTTTAACAACCGCCTCCTCAACCCACGGGGCAACATACGTACACTCCTGGCCACATTCCTTGGCGTGATTGTTCCTCTGTTGGCAGAAGTATTTCTTGCCTCTCGGCATCTGAACCTACTTTATCGTGGTCCGCAATTCGCCGCCCCGCCTCCCGCCGTGCTTGCCTTCGGGCGTCCCGATAATTATAGGGGATCTGTTTGCCATTTAGCTTTCATTTACTAACTACCGGCAAGGAAGAAAAAATGGAATTGGTTGTCCCGATGAATCGAAAGGCAATGGCGGAGATCGCCGTGTTGGCCCTGCAGTCGATGGTTCCTCGCTTTCCAGTGAGCGCGGGAAAAAGGTAATCTGACCAGTGGCCGCGTGGATTCAGCGTGGGAACCGAGACCGCATTGGGAATCGTAACGCCCTGGGAATCGCGGGCGATACACGATGCGTTCGCGGAATTGTTCGGATCGAGATTGGCGATGGCAATCGCCGTATAAAGAGGGACATTCGTTCCCGTCAAAGTTGAGGCATCAAAGGGAACTACAAACTCCAAAGTCCCGCCGGCGTATGCGACATCGAGCGCGAATGCATGGCCCAGATCGCGCTGGATGTCGAAATTCCAGTTCTGCATATAGCCGGCGTGCGCGTCGCGCTCCGTGATCCCCGAACCCGCCAAGGGATGCGATTTTATCCTCCGCCACGGTGACACACTTCTCCACTCATGCAGTCTTCACATTAACCCTTAACGGTCGTCGTTCGCCAGGCAACCGGAACGTGGTCAAGTTTCGGATCAGTGCCGTTAAGTCGTCATCGCAAATATGACGGAGGAGAAACGTCGGCGTTCGGGATCGATTGCCCCATGCTCGTATCATTCTCAATCTCCCGCAGTTGACCGCAGCGCTCGCAGGCGGGCAGCTCGGCGCCGCTTGGGACAATCGCGCAATCGTTTGTGACGGACGAGCGAACGCCCAGATCACGGGATGAGGGGAGTTACCTGCTTCCCTGATTCGATGGTGCGTGCCACAGGCGGCACGTCAGGCAAGGCACCTACCGGCGCCCTCGATCCGTTTCCGCAAATTCCGGCTGAGACGACGCTGCGCGACGGCGACCTGCTGTGGGTGCAAACGGAGACACCCGCGACGCAGCCCTGGCGTAGTGGGCATTATGCGATTCCTTCGGCCATCCGGGCCTCAAATGGTTTGTCCTATACGCTGATCGGCGCAACAGCATCGTCGGGAAAATCAGGCCAATGTTTCCGACAAGCGCCGATACCCGCAAGCAGGATGGGGATGGCCGAAGCAGACGCTTCGCCGGATACTGTGGTTGCGCACTGCCGGATGCACCAGTTGATCGCAAGAAAGCCCCTAGCATAGAATCTGCCTAGTCGCGCAGCGTGGTGCTGTTTTTTGTCCACCTTACCTGGTAATGCTCTAGCCGTCAGAGCGGAACCCTGAGGAACGCGAAGTCGGGTTCTGGGAAGATTCAGAATCCTTCACGTCAGCCGCTTCGTGAGGAATCCGCCGGCGGTTTTGACTCCTGAGTGACGGCGAACTCGTCCACTATCTTTCCCAAAGATCCTACCAGAACGGGCGTCCAGAATAGCGGAATTGTAGCCTCAGCCGCGTTGAGAGGCCGCAGCGATCTGGAATAGGCTTTACGTTGGCAGGTGTTGCAGTGTCGTGGTTCTAATCGGGAATATACGCGGCCTGCGCCGTATCGAAAGATAGATCACACTCGATCAACTTACACTCGTATACTCCGAAGCAGGGTGGGCATTCCCTCCGAGTGCCCGCAAAGGGTCGGGAGTCGCTGTTCTTCGGGATAGTGGCTCCCGCTCTCCTTGCATTTAGGAGCGCTGTCGAAGGACGCGATCGCCTTGGCTGCCTCCACGACGCAGTGTCTTGCGGGCTACCTTCCGGCGAAGTCGGCCCTCACAAAATGGAACATGGGCTAAGGTTCCAAAGGAATCGGAACGATAGATCGGGTGGCAAATGTCCGAGTTTCCCAACCGCGAAGCAATCTTGGCTCAATTCGATCTCCTTATGGGGCAACTCCTTCACGGAGGCCAGCATAGCGGCAAATTTCGACCTTGGGAAATCGATCTCCTCTTAGACATCGAAGGCTGCACACCTTCCCATGAGGTTCTCGGAGTATTTGGCGCAGCGGGAACTAAATCGCATCCAACGCATGCCCGTGAAGGGAACATCCCGCGCTCCGGTTAAATCCAAGAGGCGAGCGCGCTAATTTACACGACCGGATTGTGGAAGGGTTCCCGACAAGCCGGGCGCTATCCTAGCAACCCCTCTGAAAGTCAGAGCGGCGTCGGAGATTTGAGCCGCTACAAGCGAGTGACGTTATTTGTTGGCAATTACTTCCGTGTTGGCTTTTTCCCCGGCAAGAGCAGCACCAGCGTCGCTAACACGAACAACGAAATGCCCGCAAGGGCGAGGCCACCGTAGATACCCCCGGTTCCGTCGGCCATAGCGCCGATGACCGACGGCCCGACAAACCCGCCCAAGCTCGCGATGGAGTTGATCAAGGCGATGCCTGAGGCTGCGGAAAATCCCGTCAGGAACCTGGTCGGAATCGAGAAAAACGGGCCGAAGAAGCTGTAGATTCCCATCGCCACAAACGACCAAAGTACGATTGAGAGAAGGGGAGAATTTGTTGAACCCAGCAATAACAGGGCAACTTACAACGTTTCGCGAGGTCCCGAGAAACGGGCCTGGAGGAAGTTACGGTCGCGGGCGCCATACCTTCCGTTGTTCGATAACGCTACGTTTCAGATCCGCCAGGTCCCCTTCCCACAACCGGACTTAACCGGCCAATCTCTGCCTATTTTTCGGGGGGTTTGAGTTTTTTGGTTTCGGCGAGGATCTTGAGGATGCGATTGGCAAGGCGATCGAGAAGGCGGCGTGGGGAAGTGTCGGTAACGTTGCGGCGGTACATTTCCAGAACGTGCTGAGCGGACATCAAAGAGTCGATCAGGCTTGACAAATCTGCGCGAGGGGCTGGGCCGGGGAGGTGGTCCGAGATGGCACCAGATGTCTGGGATGGGAGAGGGCCAGGTGGAACTCGCGCTGGAGATCCTGCTGGGTGATCTCAAGATACTCCAAGGTCATGTGCGGGACTCTTGTGGCCGAGGAGTTTCATAACAGCGGCAAAGCTGACGCCGGCGCGCAGCATCTCAGTTCCGTAGGTGTGTCGAAATTGGTGCGGGACGATGCGGGCGGGAATTCCGAGCGGCGGCGACGACGTCTTGCAGGGCAGCACGGAGTTTGCGAATCAACATGTAGCGGCCGCGCGGCCGGGGCAATAGCAAGACGGCCGGTGTTGGGCGCAGTCGGCGGACGCAGAGAACGGATGCGTTCGACCAGTTGACAGACCATGGAGTCCACGGGAACCCAGCGTTCGGTTTTGAGCTTGCCCAGCGGCACATGGATGGCCCACTGGTCGGGGCCGAGAGGGCGCAAACAATCGAAGGAGAGATCGACACATTCGCCGATGCGCATGCCGGTGTGACGGAGAAGCAACAGGGCATTACTGAGCAGGTCATTGCGGCGCAGTAATTCCTGCTGGATCAGTTGATCCTGCTCGGGAGTCAGAGGGCGCGGCAGATGGTGTTCCTTGCGGGGAACGTCGTCACGACCGAGCAGATGGGCCAGAGGCGGGGAGTTGCTGGGTCCAGGCGAGTTCTTCCAGCATACGGCGCAGGTAGATCACATGGTTGGCGCGCGTGATCGTGGCCAGTGGTGGGTGGTGCGACCGCAAGAGAGCCAGCCAACCGAGGATATGGGGATCGCGGCGCAGTTGATCGAGCGAGTGAACCTCAGGATACTGAGCGCCGAGATAAGTCAGAAAGAGCCGGACGGTTCCGCGATAGGAGGTGACGGATGAATCACCCAGCGAAGTCGTCACCGATTCCGCCGCTGGCTGGAAGAGCTTCGTCAGATTCCGCCGCTGGCTGGAAGAGCTTCGTCAGAGGATGCGTGGGGAGCGGAAGACGTTTTCGTTTCATGACTGCGACGGCGGAGCGGGCCGGATGAGTTGGGCAACCGCGCGAGCGTATTGCTCCCAGACGTCTTGTGGAGTGAGTTGAAGGTAGACCATCGTGGTTTGAATCTGTGCATGCCCCATGAGCTGCATCAGCGCCGGGAGGCTAATGCCCGCGCGGATCATGTCGGAAGCGAACGTGTGTCGAAACCGGTGCGGGTTCGCCTGCGTCACGCCGGTGGTTTGCCGGTGATGACGAAACAACGAACGCAGACCGGCGGGTGTCATCCGGTGGCCGCGGGACGGCCCTTTGAGACAAACGAATAAAGCCTGGCCGCATTGCGGAGGCCGTTCCAGGCACAGGTAGTGATCGAGCAGTTTCACGGATTCGCGAGCCAGTGGCAGCACGCGAATCTTTTTGCCCTTGCCCTGGACTCGGATCTGCAGCTCCGGAAGCTGGACGTCCTCGCGGTTGAGCGCTAAGACTTCGCAGGACCGCAAGCCATGCAGTAACATCAGGCCGACGATGGCCAAGTCGCGCGAGGTGCGGAAACTGGACCAGAAGCGATGGCCACCTCATCGACCGACAAGGGCACAATCAAGCGTTTGGGCGTCTTCACCCGCAACTGAGTCAGCGCCGGACGTAGCCGTCCATAGCCTAGCCGTGATTGCCGCCAGTACCAGTTCTGAAAGCCGGGCGCAAACAGACGAGGGGCTTCGGGAAACTCACGCCGCATGGCGCGCTCGGCCGTTCCTACTCGACGGTTGATGCTCTCGGCGGCAGGCGCGCGGATACTGGTCGACCTGGAAGCGAATGTAGTCGAGGAAAGTCGACTCGGTCAGGGCCTTTTGGGTGATCGCGGAGGTCTTATGAGCCGCCGCCCACCAGCGGAGGAAATGCAGTAGATCGTGGGCATAACTGCGCAGTGTGGAATCGGCCACGCCACGGACTCGCTGCTGGTCCAGATATCGATTGATCCACTCCACTTCCCGGCCGGTCTGCTGCGACCACGCGAAACGGACTGTGCGCGTTGCTCAGTCCGTGCTGTTGAGTGACACGGAATCTCACAGGCAAGCCCGCTCCAACAGGCGTTGAAACTCGTGCAGCATTGCCGCCACTGACGAAGAAGCTGTTGGGGTCGTGGCCCTCGGGCAGTGAGACCAGGCGAGTAGGGATGCCTCGTTCCCGGAGACTTCGTGAGAGGCACTGCGCTGCGTGTTGGCCGCTGCCGTTGCCGTCCGCATCAAAGGCCAGATAGACGGTTCGGGGACCGTCGCACAGTTGCCGAAACTGGCGCGCATTGAGATGGGTTCCCAGCGAGCAGGTGACGTTGTGAAAACCGGCCTCCCACAACACGGCGTAGTCGAACAGTCCCTCGACCAGAATCACTTCTGCATATCGCCGGGCCTGCTCCCATGAGTACAAGCCACCCTTAGTACCCGGCAAGAATCGGTGAGGCGGCGCCGAATCCGAAAGGCTGCGGCCATAGAGATTGCCTTCCAGTGGAAAGACGATACGATGCACGTATGCGTCATAACCCACGCCGGTCACCAGGCCGGCTTGACGCAGAGTCGGCAACGGGTAGCCCAACTGCGTCAGCCAACCCCGCAAGCAACCTCCGGGCGCGTAGCCGATCCGCATGTGCTCGATCAGTTCCGGGGAGCGGACTCCGCGTTGCTGCAGATATGCAACCGCCTCACCGTGGCGGTGTAACTGCATGCGGTAGAAACCTGTGACTTCGTGTAATAACGGCGCCAGGCCACGCCATTGGTGCAGCAGCGCCAACGCTTGCGGAAACTTCACCTGGTGATAGAGTTCGGCAAAGCGAATCACATCGCCGCCGCAGCCACAGCCGTAGCAGTAGAACAGGTTCTTGCCGGGATCCACCAGGAAGCTTGGTTTGTGATCGGGGTGCAGCGGACACAGTCCCATCCATCGACCGCGGCTGAGTTGTCGGGCCGGCTGCCAATCATGGGCCTGCAGATAGTCCAGCAGAGGAATCTGCTGTTTCAACTCGTCGAGAACTTGGCGACTCACGGACTTCTTGCCTCGATCGGCAGAATACGGCAGAGCACGCCCAGATCCCAGGCAAGGATGGTGGGTGCTCGCAAAAAGTGCTCGCCTGGAGCTCCGGCCCGCACCCAACACCACACGCTGAGCAGTCGCCGTTGTGCCCATCGACGCACGGTGGATGGATCGGGCAAGCGTGTCGGATCTTTGCAGTGCGGCGCTGCTTGCTCGGCAGAGTCACCGTCGCCGATCCGCGCGCAGGCCTGCTGTCGGCACTGCAGGCTGTAGTGCCCTGACGGCGCTAGCCAATCGGGCAAGATCGTGAAGGTCTTGCTGCACGGCTGACAGATTCCGCGCCGCACCCAGAGGCATGCGTGCTGGTCATCATGGCCCTGACGGAGGCGCCGTCCGTGGCCGATGATCGTGTCGTCACCGCAAACCGGACATCGCCGCGGCAGGCGCTCCAACGGGATCCCCCCGGGTCGATGTTGTCTTTCACCTCGGGCAGTGCGATAAAGAGAATCACGGCTGGCGTGAAGGCCCGCCGCTGACCGCTCCCTGCTAAAGTTTCGATCTGCTGGCTGGGCCTTCACCCTCTGGTAAAGTCAGTCTCGAACGAAGAAAAAGAATACAGCTTTCCGTTGGGCGACGCGAACCCCTCACTTTACACTTTGGCCGGTATAAAAGGACTTCCGGAGAGCAATGTTCGCAAGCGCTGTTTTCGGATTACACAGCGCCTACGCCGCCCTATCTGTTGACACTGTGGGCCAAATCCTTTTCGTCTTCTGAACAGAAAAGCTCCAACACGTCACCGTCGGGTTGTAGAGTTAGGCTGAACTTGACGGTGACTGGCTTGGTGAACGTCTTGGGGTCGTCAAGCGTGATCTGCAAGTCCATATGGCCGAAGTCGCGGCGGTGGAAGCGCTCGGTAACCCGCATCGCTTCGCTGCGCGTATGCCCCACTGCGTCCAACCAGCCACGGTCGTTGAACCCAATCGTGTCGACTACTAACGTGTCGCCTTCCCACCTGCCTACCGAATACCCGAACCATGACGGTGTCGGATCTTCGGGAAGCTTGCGCCCATCCGTGTATATCTGACGGAAGTTTGTGCCGTCCTCGATCAGCATGATGATGAGTCCCGGCGTTTGCACGAGCTTAAACGGTTCCGGGATGGTATCCCCCATGGGCGGACTGCCTCTCGGGAGGCAATGAACTCCGGGGTTGTCCTTCCTAACCGTGGTGCGCGACAACCTCAACGCCGCCGACACGGACGGCAGAAGGGGCGTGTCTCCCGGTTTGAAATCGGAGAGGATATCGAGGAAATATTTGGTTGGAAAGTCTTCACCTAGTCCATTCTGCTTTTCCGGAAGCAGGTGCTCAATTTCGTTTTGGGGCGACCTGTCGGCTTCCCAAACGCCAGAAAGGTCGGGTTTGCCGTCGCGCCGCGGCACCGGAGCGGTGAGAATTGCTTTGCCATCCTTGGTTCGGGGTGTGCCGTGCGCGGGATAGTTCAGCCACTGAGCCGGGGCGCAGACCGAGCTTCCCAGCAGCGCGACGACGATCCAAACGTTAGGCATTGGCATAGGACCTCTCGTCCTAATGATGTTCCTGATGATGGCGACGCAGCCAATCCTCTCCGAAATCATTGCCCGGTATGCGCAGAACGCTGTGAATGTGGTTGGGATCGTTGGGGAGCTTCGTGTTCGGCGGGACGATGGCATCGTATTCAATGAGCAGCGTCGGACCGTGAATGCGATAGTACACCGCTTTGCCTGTGTCAGCCGGCCCCATCCACGCAAAATGCAACTTATCGAATCCGGCGCTCTGGATCCCGGCGCGGTATGAGCGCGCAACGTCGGGCTGGAGATTCCCAACGTACTCATCTATTAGCGACTGCAGCAAATCGCGTTGGCGGCCCTGCAAGCCCGACACGCCAGCCGGCGTTTTGAGTTCTTCGTCGCGGCCCGGGAGCGTGAAAATATCCGGCGGAAGCGTCTCGGAGAGTACCGCGCGCTTCACTTGCTCCGGCGTCAGCGCGTTGCGAAGCGCGAAACCCTTGGCAGTTTCACCGGCTAGAACCTGCCAACCGGCATGGCGGCCCGAAGGCTGCACCGCCGGATCGACGCCCAAGAACGCCGGCGTCATGGTTACCTTGTGGTCGACCACGGTGACGTTCACGGCCAAGTGGTGGCCATCGATCTGCACTCCCCACGGCGTGGAACCGTCGGGATCTCCGAAAACATCGAGGAAATAATACTCGGTGCCGTATTCCGAACGCAATTTTTCTGAGCCCGACCCGAGGAAGTCGTCGACCCCCATGATGGCCATGGCTTTGTAGTACCCTTCGCTCGACAGGATCGCTTGCAGCAGGCGGTGCGCCGCTAGCAACTCGCTCGGCATAAGATCGCCGAGGCGCAAACCCTTCCGAGGGTGGATGAAATGAGGCAGGTTGCTCCAATCCTTGCGCTTGGGGTCGTCGAATGGCGACCACCTCGATACCGCGTCCGGAAATCTTGCCTTTGGCAATGGCTATCCAACAAATACGGCTCTGCCCCTTGGTCGTCGTCGGAGGGGTGTTGGAAAACTAATTAACTAACAACATGATTAAACAATCGCAGCATACTCTCTGGTAATGTTCTTGGGTCTGTTCATTCTTCCGTTCGTCGTGTTCGGCCGCGGCTAGAGGCGTCGGATGGAAGCCGCATGGCAGCGTGCGACTTGGAAACGTAGGGCCAGCTCGCTGACGCCGACGTGGATCTTTCCGTCCTGATGACGGCGGCGACAATTCGCCCTTCATCCCGATTTCTTCTCCCTCAGTTCAGTCAGAATTCACTTGCATCTGCCGCGCCGCAGAGTGATTCATGTCGTGATCGCGGTAATGACCGCCAAGGAGAACCAGAATGACCACACTGACTACCGACGAAACCGGCACCGCCCAGACGACCAGCTCCGAGAAGCCGAAACCCGGCAAGAAGACCCGCGTTGCCGCAAAGCGCGCGCACGTTGCGGCCAAAAAGGCCAAGACGGCCACAAAGGCCAAGATACGCAAGAAAGCGCCCAAGGCCGCAAAAAAGGCTGGACCTTCCCGCGACGGCAGCAAGGCAGCCAAGATCCTCGATCTGTTGAGACGGCCTAACGGGGCCACGCTGGCAGAGATCATGAAGTCTACTAACTGGCAGGCGCATTCGGTTCGTGGCTTCATCAGTGGCAGCCTGGGCAAGAAGATGGGACTCACAGTCGTATCCGCAAAGCGCGAGAACGGCGAACGCGTGTATTCGATTAGCCGCTAAGATCGTCAGCAGTTTCCTTTCGCCCGGCTTCTGCCGCGGCGGGCTTTCCCTTGTCGACGCAAATCTCCTGCTCGATGATTCGTAACTCTGCCGACCAGTCCGCCAGCGCCTGACAGTTTGGAATCGACGGGGTTGAAAAGATCTGGGTCGCATGAAACCATCTGTGCTTCGCAAATCTTCAGCCATCGCTCAGCGGTAGGCTTCTTTGCGATGCAGTACGCGGAGGATCTGGAGCCGCTCGCCGAGGTCATAGAAGCGGATGCGGTAGTCGCCGAGGCGGAGGCGCACTTCGAGCGGCTCGACATCGATCAGGCGTTCGACGTCGCCGTGGCCGGTGAGAACGAAATCGGCCAGGGCTTCGAGCAGACTCAGGGCAGTCTGGCGGTCGATGCGGTGCACGTCGGCTGACAAGCCCGACATGATGGATCTAGAAGTGATACCGCTTGCCGGACACGCGAAAGCCGAGACCTTGCACCTAAAGCGGTTGGCTGTAGCGGCAAGCAAATAACCTCGTTGGGTATTCGCATCCCCAAGGTCCCAGCGCATACGTACACAACGCTGCCGGCACTGGCGAAGTAGGCCACAGCTGGTAGGTAATTGATTCAAATAAAGGTAAGCGTTCAAGCAGCGGATTGCGCCTGGATGACGCGCCATCCGGACAGAATCCGATGATCACAGCGGCAATCGTGTGCCGCTGTGGTCATCACCTTCGCGAATTACAGTTGTGGCTACTTCCCGTATTTTTTGACAGCCTTGCTAATCGATGGACCCGCCTTGCCAAGATCTTCCGGGGTCATGACCGGCCGCAGCGAGACTTTGGCGTTGAAGGCGAGAAACCAAGGCTCAGCGACCGCCGGAATCTGCGATGTGTCCTTCATGTCGAAAACGATGGAGCCAGACCGATTGCCGCTGTCGTCCGCTAAGAAATAGGCTGCTTCCGGTTTGAGATCGGCCAGTATTCCCTCGATCGTGGAACCCAGGGTTCCAGCCTTGGCGGCAGCATTTCCTGCCTCCACGGGAATCGATACTCTCAGCAACATTCGCATATGAATTTCCTCCGATAAGGAAAGGCAGCCGATAAGGAAGGGCAGCCGAACGATTGTACCCGACTCGCGTGTGGAAGGTCGATCATGAAGCGGCCAAGGCCGACAACACTCCGCTTCAGCTTCCAGTACGTATAGACCTTATCGAAAGATATAGATGCACGCCTTTCGCCCGCGTTTATGCTGCGGACACAGCGGGTCTTCCTCCAAAGTTTTCCCGCTATGGCAGCAGGTTTCTCGGGACTGCTCCTGTCCCGTGGGGCCGAATTCCAATCGGAGGTTTCGGCCTCGCTAGAAGGGTTATTTCGTGTTTTGTAACTTCTGCCACGGACTTCCGGTTCAGGCGATCCCCCGGAGCGTGCTGCACTGTTGCAAGGATTGGAGAGAGGGTGAAGCGCGGTCGCGTCGATACGACACTCTGTAAACGATCGAAGAGAAGAAGGAAAACAAGCCGCTTGGAGCGCAGTTTGAGGTTCCTGCAGTGGATGTACTATGAGGAATGGCGAGTGGGGATGATCGTCAATTTGCAGGCGCGCCCGAAACAAATTGGATGCATGATGACCGGTAGCGGTATAGGTGGGCATGGTGTGTAACCGAAGGCTGTTCTTTTCCGCAAGGAAAGTGTAAGTAACCGATGAGTACGGAAACACGAAGCGAAGCCCACGAGAAGGCGTCTACGCCGACGGTTTTGCCTTCTAGTGTCGAAAGGCCCGCGGTTCCCGGTTCTTCTGGCCACGCCCCAAGCGAGAGACGCCGCAGTCTCTGGTGGCTGTGGCTGCTGCTGCTGGCCGCAGCCGCTTACGGCGCTTATCGGTGGTATCCGCAGCTCACCGCGGGTCAATCCCAAGGTCAAGCGAAGGCGGCCAAAGGTGGCAGTGCCGCCGCCGGTCGACGGGCGGTTCCGGTGGTGGTGGCGGTGGCGCGCAGCGGGGACATTCCGGTCTACATTAACGGCCTGGGAACCGTGACCGCGCTGAACACCGTGACTGTTCGTTCGCGAGTGGACGGCGAACTGATGAACGTGGCGTATCAGGAAGGACAGTACGTGAAGGCCGGCGACCTGCTGGCGGAGATCGATCCGCGTCCGTTTCAGGTGCAATTGGAACTAGCACAGGGCCAGCTTGCCCGGGATCAGGCGCAGCTTGGGCAGGTGCAGGCCAACCTGGTCCGCGATACGGCGCAGCACAAGTACGCGGACGCCGAATCCGACCGCTACTCCAAGCTGGTGGAACAGGGAATCGTCGCCCGCGATCAAGGCGAACAACTGAAGTCCACTGCCGATTCGCTGGCGGGAACGCTGACGGCCGACCAGGCGGCCATCTCCAGTGCACGGGCGCAGATCCTGGCCGATCAGGCTTCGATCGATACCGCGAAGCTTCAACTGGTGTATTGCCACATTACCTCGCCCCTGGCGGGGCGCATCGGCCTGCGTCTGGTTGACAAGGGCAATATCGTTCATGCCGCGGATAGCAATGGCCTCGTGGTGATCACGCAACTTCAACCCATAGCGGTGGTATTCAACATTGCCGAAGACAGCCTGCGTCAAGTGATGCCGAAATTCAGTGCCGGGGTGAAGTTCCCGGTGCTTGCGTATGATCGCGACCTGCGCCGGCGGCTGGCCGCAGGCACTTTGCTCACCATCGACAACCAAGTGGATCCCACTACCGGCACCGTGAAGTTCAAGGCGCTTTTCGAGAACCAGGACAATTCGTTATTCCCGAATCAGTTCGTAAACGCGCGCCTGTTGTTCGATACGCGGCACAACGCCGTGATCATTCCGACCGCCGCGCTGCAGCGTAGCCCGCAATCGGCTTACGTTTACGTGGTGGGGAGCGACTATACGGTGAAAATGCGCAACATCGTCACCACGCTCACCGAGGGCGACAACGCCGCGGTCGATAGCGGACTGAAGCCGGGGGAAACAGTCGTCGTGGACGGTTTGGATAAACTGCAGGATGGAACTCGCGTGCAGATAACCGCGGCCGGCGCGCAGGGCGCGGAGTAGCGCTCGGCATGAATCCTTCGGCGCCATTTATCGTTCGGCCCGTTGCGACTTCGCTGTTGATGGTGGGCTTGCTGCTGGTGGGTGCCACCGCCTATAAGCAGTTGCCGGTTTCGGCGCTGCCTCAGGTGGATTACCCAACTATTCAGGTGGTCACGTTCTATCCGGGCGCGAATCCCGACGTGATGGCCTCGTATGTGACGGCGCCGCTCGAAAGGCAGTTCGGGCAGGTTCCGGGACTGAATCAAATGACTTCGAGCAGCTCCGATGGCTGCTCCGTCATCACGCTTCAGTTCACGCTGGATCTGAACATCGATGTGGCGGAGCAGCAGGTGCAGGCGGCTATTAACGCAGCGGCCACATTCCTTCCGGCAAATCTTCCGAATCCGCCCATTTACAACAAGACGAACCCGGCGGACGCGCCCATTCTTACGCTGGCGCTGAGTTCCGTTACGCTGCCGCTATCGCGGCTGGAAGACTATGCGGATACCCGTCTGGCGCAGAAGATTTCGCAAGTGACCGGCGTAGGCCTGGTCTCGATCAGCGGCGGCCAAAAGCCGGCGGTACGCGTGCAGGCCAACCCCAACGCGCTCTCTTCGTATCACTTGAACCTGGAGGATCTGCGCACGGCCATCGCCGCGGCCAACGTCAATCAGGCCAAGGGCAGCTTCGACGGGTTCCGCGACGCCTATACCATCGGCGCCAACGACCAGCTTCTCACCAGCGCGGATTATAAGCCGCTGGTGGTGGCCTACCGCAATGGCGCTCCCGTGGTCCTTTCCGACGTTGCCACGGTGATCGACGCGCCCGAGAATGTGCGCCTGGCGGCATGGAAGAACAACACTCCCGCAGTGATCGTCAATATTCAGCGCCAGCCAGGAGCCAACATCATCGAAGTAGTGGACCGGGTCAAGAACCTGCTGCCGCAATTGCGCGCATCGTTGCCGAGTTCGGTCAACACCGAGATCCTTACGGACCGTACCACCACCATCCGTGCCTCGGTTGCGGACGTGCAGATGGAACTGCTGCTCACCATCGGGCTGGTGGTGATGGTGATCTTTTTGTTTCTGCGCACGCTGGCGGGTACTGTGATCCCCGGCGTGGCTGTGCCTCTGTCTCTGGTGGGGACTTTCGCAGTCATGTACCTGCTGGGGTACAGCCTGAACAATCTCACGCTGATGGCGCTTACGATTTCGACCGGCTTCGTGGTTGACGACGCCATCGTCATGATCGAGAACATCGCGCGCTATATCGAGCGGGGCGATTCGCCGCTGGAAGCCGCGCTGAAGGGTTCCGAGCAAATCGGCTTTACTATTCTCTCGCTGACGGTATCGCTGATCGCGGTCCTGATCCCGCTTCTGTTCATGGGCGACATCGTGGGACGGCTGTTTCGTGAATTCGCGGTCACGCTCAGCGTCACCATTCTGATATCGGCGGTGGTGTCGCTGACGCTGACGCCGATGATGTGCGCGCGCCTGCTGCGGCACCGTCCGGAGAACGAACAGGGATGGTTCTACCGGCAGTCCGAAAAAGTATTTCAAGGCATCATCGCGTTCTACGGGCGAACGCTCCAGGTGGTGTTGCGGCACCAGCCCGCGACGTTGATGGTGGCCTTGGCCACCCTGGGCGCCACCTTCTTCCTGTTCGAGGTTATCTCAAAAGGATTTTTCCCTGTGCAGGACACCGGCGTCATCCTGGGCATCTCGGTAGCGCCGCAGTCGATTGCATTCCCGGCCATGGCGCAGCGCCAGCAACAGCTCGCTGCGGTGATCCTCAAGGACCCGGCAGTGGAGAGTTTGTCCTCGTTCATTGGAGTGGACGGCACTAACCAGACCGGCAACAGCGGACGCATTCAAATCAACCTGAAGCCGGTGGAAGAGCGCGGGATCAACGCCAGCGATGTGATCCGGCGTCTGCAGCCTGAGTTGGCGAAAGTGGATGGCATCACGCTGTTTATGCAGCCGGTGCAGGATTTGACGGTTGAAGACCGGGTGAGCCGCACGCAATACCAATACAGCCTGGAGGACCCGGACGCCAAGGAACTGGCTTCGTGGGTACCGCGCTTCATCGAGAAGCTCCAATCGCTGCCGCAGCTCCGCGACGTAGCGAGCGACCAGCAAAATGGTGGTTTGGAAACTACGGTGCGGATCGATCGCGCAACCTCCTCGCGTTTCGGCATCACGCCGCAGCTTATCGACGACACCCTATATGACGCGTTCGGGCAGCGCCAGATATCCACCATGTTCACGCAGCTCAATCAGTATCGCGTGGTCCTGGAGGTCAAGCCGGATTTACAGAAGAGTCCCGACTCGCTTAGCGATTTGTACATCCGCTCCGGCACCGGCGGCGAGGTGCCGCTGAGTGCGATCACTCGGACCGAGCCCGGCAACGCGCCCTTGGTGGTGAATCGTCAGGGGCAGTTCCCAGTGGTAACGGCATCGTTCAATCTAGCCCCGGGAGTTTCACTAGGAGACGCGGTCAACGCCGTAAATAAGACTAAGGACGAGCTCAACATGCCCGCCAGTGTGCAGGGGATGTTTCAGGGCACGGCCGCGGCGTTTCAAGCTTCGTTGGCGAACGAGCCGATCCTGATTCTGGCGGCGTTAATCACCGTGTACATCGTTTTGGGGGTCCTATATGAAAGCTACATTCACCCCATCACGATTCTCTCCACACTCCCTTCGGCTGGTGTAGGCGCATTCCTGGCTTTGCTGATCACGCACACGGACTTCAGCGTCATCGCGCTGATTGGCATTATTCTGCTGATCGGCATTGTGGAAAAGAACGCCATCATGATGATCGATTTCGCGCTGGAAGCCCAGCGCAAGGATGGCAAACCGGCGCGGGAGGCAATTTACCAAGCGTGCCTTCTGCGCTTCCGTCCCATCATCATGACTACCATGGCGGCGCTGCTGGGCGGCGTGCCGCTGGCGCTGGGATCCGGGACCGGCGCGGAATTGCGGAGGCCCTTGGGAATCTCGATCGTGGGCGGCTTGATCTTCAGCCAGCTTTTGACGCTTTATACCACGCCGGTGGTGTATCTCTGGTTCGATCGCCTGGCCAAGCGGTTCCATGGCCCCGAAGTGGATCTGACGGAATTGGAAATGCTGGAGGAAGCATGACCAGCTCGGCCAATGTTTCCGCGCTCTTTATCCGGCGTCCCGTAGCCACGGCCCTGCTAACCGCTGCCCTGGCCCTGGCCGGGATTGTGGCGTACCGGTTGCTTCCCGCGGCGCCGTTGCCCCAAGTGGATTATCCCACCCTCATGGTAAGCGCGTCGCTGCCCGGCGCCAGTCCCGAAACCATGGCTTCCTCTGTGGCAACCCCGCTGGAACGCCAGTTCGGACGCATCGCGGGCATTGCCGAAATGAGTTCCACCAGCGTGCTGGGCGGCACTTCGCTCACGGTGCAGTTCGATCTGAACCGCAATATCGACGCGGCGGCGCGCGACATCCAGGCGGCCATCAACGCGGCGCGCGGCCAGTTGCCCACCAATCTTCCCGCTGCTCCGTCGTGGAGGATGATTAACCCCACCGAGTCGCCGATCATCATTCTGTCGCTTGATACCGCTCTCGTACCGGCCGGTAAGGTCTACGATGTCGCGTCTTCCATCGTTATGCAGAGGCTTTCGCAACTTCGCGGCGTAGGGCAAGTGCACGCGGGCGGCAGCGCGCTGCCGGGCGTGCGCGTGGACGTGAATCCCACGCTGTTGAATCATTACGGCCTTGGCTTGGAAGACGTGCGCGCGATGCTGGGGACCGCTAACGCCAACCGGCCTAAAGGCGATTTCACCGGAGAGACGGAATCGCGCTCCATCCGCACCGACGATCAACTCCTCAAGGCCAGCGAGTACGGCCCTTTGGTGGTGGCTTACCGCAATGGGGCGCCGATCCGGCTGGACGACGTGGCCACGGTCAGCGATTCGGTAGAGGATGTGCGCAACTCCGGCTACGCCAACCTCTCGCGCTCGATTCTAATGTTCATCTTCCGCCAGCCCGGCGCGAACATCCTGGAGACCGTGGACCGCATTGAGGCCGGATTGCCGCGGCTGCAAGCGGAAATTCCCGCGGCGATCCACATCAATATCCTGCAGGACCGCACCGGCCCCATTCGCTCCTCCATCACGGCGACCCAGCACACCATGGAAATTGCCATGCTGCTGGTGATCCTGGTGGTATTTGCATTCCTGCGAAGCTGGCGGACCACGCTGGTGCCGGCCATTACCGTTCCCGCCTCCCTGGTGGCGACCTTCGGCGCCCTATATCTGTTCGGCTACACGGTGGACAATCTCTCGCTGATGGCGTTAACCATCGCTACCGGCTTCCTGGTGGACGATGCTATCGTGATGATCGAAAATATCACGCGGCATATGGAGATGGGCCTCTCACCCATGCGCGCGGCCTTGCGGGGAGCCAAGGAAATTGGGCCGACCGTTATTTCCATCAGCCTTTCGTTGAACGCGGTATTCATCCCCATCCTGCTTATGGGCGGGATCGTGGGGCGGATATTTCGGGAATTTGCGATTGCGCTCTCGATGGCAATCACATTCTCGCTGGCCATCACGCTGGCCACCACGCCGATGATGTGCTCGCGGCTGCTGCGCTCGCCACACGGGCAGCGGCACGGCCATCTCTACAACCTGATCGAGGGTTTCCTCTCCGGGATGCGCAACTTTTATGAGCGGTCTCTAGGCTGGGTGTTGCGACGCCAGCCGCTGATGCTGGTGGTGATCATCATCACCATTGCCGTCACCGTGTTCTTATACATAACGATTCCCAAGGGCTTTTTCCCGCAGCAGGACACCGGACGGCTCAATTTCACGATATTGGCGGATCAAAACACTTCCTTTCAAGCTTTGGATACGCGCGTCCGCCAAGTGGTGACTGTTCTTATGGGCGATCGGGCAGTGGAGGGCCTGATGGCGTTCATGGGAAGCGGCGGAGGCGGAGGCGGGAACGTGCTCAACACAGCGCGCGGATTTCTTTCGCTGAAGCCGTATGAAGAGCGTAAGGCCACACCAGACCAAGTCATTGCGCGCCTGCGCCCTAAACTGGCTACGGTGCCCGGTACTACCGTGGTGCTGCAAGCGCAGCAGGATCTCCGGGTCGGCGGACGCAGCGGTGCCGCGCAGTACCAATTCACGCTGATCGGCGACGATTTCAACGAACTCAATAAGTGGGGGCCGCCCGTGCTGCAGAAGCTGAAGAATCTGCGACAGTTGGCCGACGTCAGCTCGGATCAGCAGGATCGCGGGCTGGCGGCTTCCTTAGTAGTGGACCGTGCAACCGCGGCGCGGCTGGGCATCTCCACTCAGACCATCGACGACACGCTCTACGACGCCTTCGGCCAGCGCCAGGTCTCTACCATGTATACCCAGTTGAACCAGTATCATGTCGTGATGGAGGTTGAGCCGCGATTCTGGAATAATCCCGATGGCCTCAAATATATTTATGTTCCCTCTACGACGCACCAGCAGGTTCCGCTTAGTGCTTTCACGCGCTACACCGCGTCTAACACACCGCTGCAGGTGAATCACTCCGGGCAATTCCCCTCCGTCACGATTTCTTTCAATTTGCCCCTGGGCGTTTCGCTGGGCGCGGCGGTGCCGGCGGTGGACGAGGCAATGCGCGAAATTAATTTGCCGGGGAGCATCCGCGGAAGCTTCCAGGGAACCGCGCAAGCATTTCAGGAATCGCTCAAGAACGAGCCGATGCTGATCCTGGCCGCGCTCATCGCGGTCTACATCGTGCTCGGGGTGTTATATGAAAGCCTGATTCATCCGCTCACGATTCTCTCGACGCTGCCGTCGGCGGGCGTCGGGGCCCTGCTAGCGCTGATCGCCACGCACAATGAGCTGAACGTAGTTTCACTTATCGGGATCATTCTGCTGATCGGTGTGGTCAAGAAGAACGCGATCATGATGATCGATTTTGCCATCGCCGCTGGCCGCGAGGGGAAGACTCCCGAACAGGCCATTTTCCAGGCCTGCCTGCTGCGCTTCCGCCCCATCATGATGACGACCATGGCGGCGTTGTTTGGCAATCTCCCGCTCGCGGTCAGCATGGGCACGGGATCGGAACTGCGCCGGCCGCTGGGCGTTGCGATCGTGGGCGGGTTGGTTTTCAGTCAGGCCTTGACGCTCTATACCACTCCCGTCGTGTATTTGTATATGGACCGGATGAGGTTGCGCTGGGAGACCTTCCGGGCTCGCACCCGCAAACCCAAGCATTTCCCCCAACCAACGTCGGCCTGACGAGCAGGCTGTCGATAGTACCGCTGGAAAGCCGCAACGCCAACGCATACATCATCGCTTTCGACAACACCAACGGAACGGCCACGGCACCCAAATTGCGACCGACACAATCACCTCGAATGCCAACGGCCACTATGCGTTTACGTTAGTCACCGACAAGTATCAGGCCACCGCCAACATCCGCGGCACAATCGAGTTCGATACTCCGGCTGGCGCGCAGATCGGTACCTCGGGCATCCCGTTTGGTAAAAATATTCATGCAGCGCGGCAGTAGTATTTGAGCAACCCACCTAGTCGCTGGCGACAAGCTATCGAACTGACTCGCCGGTACCGTTGGTGACTTGCCTTGGGAAACAACAACTGGTTACCTTTCCCTTGATGATTCCGTTCGTGATGATAATGGCGGCTGTATTCGCGCAGCACCCTCGACAGCGAGCCCTCACCGAATAGGATCACCTTGGATAGGCATTCTTGCTTGACGGAGCGGACCCATCGTTCGGCAAAAGCATTCAGGTTCGGACTGCGGGCAGGCAATGGAATCGTCTTCACGCCGCCGGTTGCCAACGTCGACCGAAAGGCAGCGCAGAACTTTTTGTCGCGGTCATGAAGCACGTAGCGGCAGGAATTCAGAACGCCCCACTCGTCCTGGGTTGCGATACGGCCCATTTGTTCCATCCATTCCTGGTCCGGATGCTTCGTAATTCCAGCGATGTGCACGCGGCGGCTCTCCAAATGGAGAAAGAACAGCACGTAGTACGTCACTAATCCTCGCCAGCTTAAGACTTCTACAGTGAAGAAATCGCAACCGGCCATCACATTCATATGTGTGGCCAGGAAGTCCTTCCAAGTGGTCACCTGACTGCGTTTCGGCGCGGGTGCGATCCCGTGCCGGCGGAGTATGTTCTTCACCGTCTGATCTGACAGCACATGACCTAAGTTCGCCAGCGCTCCGACGATCCGGTCGTAGCTGGAGCAGGTTCACAACTCCGACAGGGTCGGTGGACAGAAAACCAGATTCATCGAGAATCTGAATGCACCTGTCTTGATCGAGGGATAACCCCCAGCCTGCGTGGCACAGGATCAGAAGAATACGTTGCCGCCCGTTCCCAATCCAAAGCTGATCCTCAAGCTGGCGAACTCTGCCGTTGATGGTCCTCATTTTCGCTGCCCGTCTATGGAGTTCGTCGACTTCGAAGGTCTCATCGCCCACCAGCGGATTTTGTAGCATCCCCGGCCCTTTCCAACTCGGCAACACGCGCTTCGATATCCTCCAGTTCGACTCCCTTGAAGGCGCGATCAAACACGCACTCGGCCGCCCTGAGCCTCACAGCCGCGGGTACGTTGGGGTCCGCCATTAGCTTGAGCATTACCGTGCCAGCCGCACCGGTGGCCTGCTGCAGCCGTGCCACTGATTGATTCACAACTTCCCGGTCGGGCCGCGCGATACTCCTTCACGAAAGCGGGGATGGTAAGCCACTTCAGCAAAGTATTGTGGTTGAGATCGACGGCACGCGCGGCGTCTTCCACACTCCTGTGCGTTAGGAGCGCGGCGATCGCCAACTCCTTCTTACGCCCGAATTTTGCGCCGTGGCCCTTCATCTGCCCTAATCTGCCCTAATCTGCGCTCGACTTGACTGCTTCATGTTGTCCACCTGCCTTGGGTTTAGTGGGCGGCCGTGCTCTTGATCACCACCGAAACCGGGCGCCTGGGTGCCGTTTGTCCGCAGGTAATTCTCCAGTTCCCGCGCATTCAGGCCATCCGGAATCCCGCAAAGATTCACTACGCAGAAACGGCCCTTGGGCAGAAACCCGCATTCATCGAGGATTTCAGCGCACCTGTCCAGATCTAAGACGAGCTCGCAACCCGTCACGCTAGTAAACCAGAGGCGCTGCTCCTGTCCACCGTCGGGGCACAATCGCTGCTGAAGCCGGCGAATTCGGCTAGCGATCGCTTTCATTCGCGATTCTTCCAAAATTGACTTGCTTCTTTTCACCACCAGAGCGATTCATGTGAAACCGCGGCGATTACCGCGAAAGGAGACGACATGAACACAGCTATTGAAGAAACTGGCACCGCCGAGAAGCCGAAAGCCACGAAGAAGGCCCGTGTTGCCGCACAGGGCGCGCACGTTGCGCCCAAGAAGGGGAAGGCGGCCAAGAAGGCCAGCCCCACGAAGAAAGCGCCCAAGGCCGCCAAGGAAAAGGGCACACGGGATGGTAGCAAGGCTGCGGCGGTTCTCGAATTGTTGAAGAGGGCTGAGGGCGCCACCTTGACGGAACTGATGAAAGCTACCGCGTGGCAGGCCCACTCGGTGCGAGGCTTCCTGTCCGGGACCGTGGGCAAGAAAAACTCGGCCTTACGATCACGTCCACCAAAACTGAGGATGGCGAGCGCAGCTACTCCGTGAAAGCCTGACTCTCGCTCATCCCGTCCACTTCGCGCCGCCGGGTTCGTGCCTGGCGGCGTTCCTCGTCTTGGAGGATTCGCAATTCCGCATGCCAGTCCCTCAGAGCCAGGCATAATCCAGGCAGTTCGGGATTGCCCGCGCGGATCTCCGCTTCGATAGCCGCGATCTCGCGCCTGCAGCGTTCCATTCATGCGGCGACACCAACCCGCTCAGATTTGATCTCCTCGAAGCTCCGTCCGTCGCCGTCGAGTGTTGCCTGTTTGCCCGAGTACTCCTGATACCGGCGGGTGATGCAGTCGGCGTACTTCGGATCAATTTCCATCAACCGCGCGTGACGCCCTCCCCGTTCACATCCGATCAGCGTTGAGCCCGAACCCCCAAAAAAGTCGGCTACAACGTCGCCGGCCTTGCTGCTGTTCAGCAAAGCGCGCTCGACCAACTCTACCGGCTTAGCCGTTGGGTGAACGCGGTTCGCCGCGGGCTTCTTTTCGCTCCAGAGTGTGGACTGCGTCTTATCTCCATACCAAGCGTCCTTCTCGCCTGCAACATGGCAGAAGAACATCGGCTCGTGCTGAAACTTGTATCTTCCGAAACCCCACGCAAAAGTGTTCTTGGCCCATATCAACTGGCAGCGAACCTCGAAGCCGGCAACTTCCAGCGCATTTTGAAACTCCCGTTGCCAGGACGAAGAGTGACACAGATACATCGAGGCGCCGGGCTTGACCACGCTTCGACAGGAGCGGAAAGCGCGCTCCAGGAACTTCTTGAAATCAGCAGCGGACATGCGATCGCCTTTGATCTTCAGGCGCTCTTCCGTATAGCCCTCGTAATCGACGTTATAAGGTGGGTCAGTGAAAACAAGATCGGCTGAGGCGCCGGCCATCAGCTTCGCTACAGCGTCAGGGTCTGTTGCATCGCCTACCAGCAACCGGTGGTCACCGAGGATCCACAGATCTCCGAGCACCGAGATTGGCGTTTCCGGGAGTTCGGGGACCGCATCCTCGTCCGTGAGCCCTTCCGCGGCATCTTGCGCTGCGAGCAACCGGGCGAGCTCGGCATCCTCAAAGCCGATTAGGTCGAGATTGAAATCCTCCTGTTGCAGCGCAGCCAGCTCTGCCGCGAGCAGCGTGTCGTCCCAGCCAGCGTTCAACGCGAGCTGATTATCTGCGAGGATGTAAGCGCGCTTCTGTTGCTCGGTGAGGTGATCCAGAACGATGACCGGAACCTCAGCGAGTTGCAGCTTGCGCGCGGCCAGAAGCCGGCCGTGGCCGGCAATGATGCCCGCTTTGGTGTCCACTAAACACGGGTTATTGAATCCGAATGCGCTGATGCTGGCGGCGATCTGCGCTACTTGCGCGTCCGAATGCGTTCGCGGATTTCGGGCATAAGGAATCAGCTTTTCGAGCGGCCAAAGTTCGATGTTCTTTGCACCGAGAAAGTTTTGCGTGTTCATGGTGCTGTTCCTTGGCTGCGCGGTAAGCTCGATTATAAGAGTAGTCAGATTATCTGTAAAGGAATGTAAAAGCAGATGATTCTCTATTGCTAAGGAGCACTAACCATAACCCAAAACAGGCGTGGCATCAACGTTCTCTTATGAAGAGTCAGGTTCGATATTCTAATAACGAGCGACGGCAGCCCCACTCGGAATATGTGAGTCTCGGCATTCGTCTGCCGTCCTGCTCACTGCGTGAGGAACTGGCGATACTTGCCGCTATTGTAAGTGCTCCACGGATTAAAGCCGCCCTCTTCCTGGAACAACTGGTAGGCAAAGTCGACGTTCGATTTGCAGCCCAGCAGATCGCGCAGGTTTAGCCCCGGCCTCTTCAGGTGGACCGTGTTGATCTGGAAGTATCCCCAGTCCAGCGTTCCATCGGAGTTGTAATGATAGATTTCGCACTTCCCCTGCGGGTTTTCGGCACGCTGGATGGCAAGTGCGACACGGCAGTCGGAACCGAATTTGCGGCATGCGTATTCCTGCCAGGCTGATAGCGGACGGCCGTGCTGATCCGCCCGCGCCTGTTCCGCATCTTCAGATCCGATTTTTTCCTCGACGACCAGAGGCCATTGAAGGTGCATCAGCAATGGACTCTGCAGGCTTAGTGTGTAATAAATCGTGAACAACCAGAGGCAAGCGCCAAGGATACCAGCGCCGAAGATTAGTGCGACGAGACTTCCGAGGGCAGGGGATTTGGCGGCCGAGGATCTTGAGGATCTCCTTCGGCGTCGACTGGAGCGCCCTCGCGGGGCAGGTTTGGCTGCGACACTCAATCGTTTACTCCCAATGCATGCCAACAGGACCGCGGTTTTACGCTCTATTGTGAAACAGCATCCCCACAAAAGTCCCCACAATGGGGCTTCACTCGGGTTCTAGGGGAAGTGTAAGTGTTTGAAAGGTTTGGCTCCTCGGGTAGGATTCGAACCGACAACCCTTCGGTTAACAGCCGACCCGGTTCTAGCCGCCTCGTTTTGCAAACACAAGACTTAGCGGCGCAAACTTGAGATTAGGCTTTATTTTGGGGGCAGTCTGAGGGTACCATCGTCAAAAAGTCGCTGACCATCACCCGATCCAAAGGCCCTTTGGGTTGCTGACGGCATCGGGCGATTGAATGGTGGCGCTACTGAACCAACACGGAAGCACAGGCTGCCGCTGCGACTTGCCGCTGTTCCGCTTCCTTCAAACGCTTCTCGTCGGCGGTACGCTGGCGGACGGCAATCTCATCGAGGGCGCGCCGCTTCGCTTCCATCCGCACGTGCGAGTAGCGGGAGAGCATGGCGCGAGAGACGTGGCCGGCGATACTCATGATCACCTCGTCGCCCGCGCCCGATTCTGCGAGCTTCGTGACTAACGTGTGGCGGTTGTCGTGCCAGCGCCCGATGACGTTTGCGTTCTTGCGCACTCTCGTCCACGCGGTCTTCAGGGTCGTAACTGGTGAGGTTGGATCGTTCGGCTGTCCTCTTCCTGCGGCGAAAACATACCACTCCGGTTTGCACTGACCAAACCGCCGGATGTACCAGACGGCATGTGTTTCGAGCGCGGCCAGGACTGTATTGTTGAGGGGGATAACGCGCCCGGTGCCAGCCTCCGTCTTCGATTTGCCCACCGTGAGAGTCTTCTTGTGAACGAGATCGATTTGCTGCCAGCGGAGTTCGCGCAGTTCTTTGTCGCGAAGGCCGCAGTTCAGGTCCACGACTAGGGCGGGGAAGATGTTCTTGCTCCGCAACTTCGCGGCTTCCGCTAGCATGCGCGCCTTCTCATCGGCTGAGTAGGCGCGCCCTGGTGACGGCGGCGTCTTGAGTTTCAGCGCCTTTTCGCGACGCACCCTTGCGCGAATCAGATCACCCTGGTCCCCACAGAGCCGCAGGAGCAACAGCACCTCGTCGTTAACAGTCTTCGGGCCGGCCTTCTCCGCCAGCCGGTCCATCTGATACCGTTTCACGACAGTCGGAGTCAGCTCCACGACCAGTCGGTCGCCGAGTAGGTCGGTGACATGTCTGAGGGCGTACTCCGCGAACGTTGCCGATTCATGCTTTAACCTATAGTCGATAAGGAACTCGTCTCCTGCCTGCTTGATCGTCTTTCGTTGCTGTTCGCGGGCTTCCTCTTCGATGACCTGGCTGTAGCTCTTCTCTAATCGCTCACGCTGGCGGCGCTCCTCTGCGATCGCCCGTTGCTTATTAGCGGTGCCCGTGGAACCCCGGCGCCGACGCCCGTCCAGTCGGAACTCGTAATGGTAGAACTTCCCGTTCTTGAAAACGCTCATCCGGCGAACCTTGCCTCGACACCATTCAGGTCTTGTGTGTAGCAACAGTCAAGTCGAAACTCTGCGGGGGCGGCCCCTTCCGTGCCTGGGTTGATTGCCGGGCCTCTCGGCTCCACCACCGCCGGGCTGCGATTCTAAGAAGGCGGTGATGTCCCCGAACTTGTATCTGATGGTGGTGCCGTTGATGCGCCGGAATGGGCAGCCGATGTTCAATCGGCGTTCGTTCTGCAGTACTTTCACGCTGCACCCGCGGATTGCGGCGTAGACGCGCTCATCAACCCAAGCCCAAGGGACCGGCGGCACCTGTGTTAAATCAACAGGGAGGGGAAGGCTCATATAGTTCCCGTCATGCCGGTTTCGCTTGGGCAATCCCGTTTCAATTCACGCCCTCTTCGCTGGAATGACTGGCAGGATAGGCTCGGGTTCCTCTCCCCGGTCCGCGTTTTTGAACTTCACGGATGCAGCCGTCAAACCTTCGCTTCCATTCGTGAATCTCATGCACACTGGCCGGATCGCCGATCTGGACCACTTTCCGGGCTTCAGCGGCCGTATAAACATTCCCGCGCGGTTCCCCGAGCTTGGCTGCATCCTCTTCGTCGGCCACAAGCCAGAACCTTTCACCCAATGCATCGCACCAGAGCTCGATTGCCCGGCCTCGCAGCACTTCTTCGAGGCTAGGGAGTTCTTCTCTGCCAAAGTTGGTATGCAAATCTGCAAAAGGTACTTGTTCGCCGCCTACAGTGACCCCTTTTGCATCTTCTGCATACATATTTTGGTCAGACGCATTCCGAAAGTAGGATCGCCAGTCGATCATGTTCGCGCTCCGAATATCGCAGGATTCCAGTGGCACGCTTGTGATGGGCGTCCTCGAGTGGGACGCTCTTCAATGTGCAGATAATGGTGCTCGCCAAGTAACCGCAGGACCGGCTCAAGGTTTTCCATAGACTTAAACGTGCTCTGAAACGCACAGAAGATGTCCCGCTTTGTGGACTCCCTATTCCCTCGATCCACTGCCCACCTGACCAAGCGCTTCGCAGAGTCTACGTGGACATTAGCCCCCATCAAGCCGAACGCACATGTGGAATGTGAAATCAGAATGCTCGCCAGCGCCAAAGCGGCCTCGGTTGTGTCGCGGCGGATCTCCGGGTCCGCAGTGGGGTCTGTCGTCACGCAGTGGAAGATGCCGGCCATGCGAGCCGCTGCACCGGGCAATTTTCCTGCCCAATCTTTTAGCCCCGCGAGCCCGTTGCCCTCCCGCATCTCCACCTCGACCATCCGCTGGAAATCCTGCCAAGATTCGTATGCAGAAGGTGCGAGAGTCAGCCTGAGAGCAGTTGGCGAACCGTCATCGTCGAGTCGAAGTGGCAGTTTCAGAAGTCGACGGATCAATGTATCCCACTCTCGCCGAGTTCCCGTTGGTATCGGGCGCGGGTCATGGTGGCGATACCCCAGATTGGATGTCGGTATGCCGTACATGAAACGCCCGAGGAGGCCCCGGCCTCGAAAACCAGGAATGTCACTTAAGCCGCTAAGAACCGATGGCTGGGGCGAAAGCCCGATGGTCAATAGGGGCTTGGCCAGAAAAACCGAATCTCCCGACTTGCGATCAACGCGAACCGGTGCGCCAGCATGAGCCTGCAAAACGAAATCGAGATTTGGAACGCCCCGAGAATAGCGACCCGCAAGAATCTCAAAGTAGCCGCCCTCATCGCTAAAGACCGCCATGCGCTCACCATTCTTCGATGTCAGGACGGCTAGCGCTTCTGGGGTGCAATCCTGAGTCCAAAAGCGCGGAAACTCCGGCATTTCGATAAGCGATTGCTCTAACTCACGAAGCTGCGCTTTCGTGTTCTCGTTGGGACCCCTGACTACCTGTTTGCGGAGTTTCTCGATCTGAGCTTCGTGCGTTTTCCTTTCGCTGATAGCGTTGCGACGTTGTGGGGCGACGCGATCTTGCTCCTCGCGCTCAAAATCGACTAGCGGCTGCCGTGCAGCGTTCACCACGGCAGTCTTGCGGTTGCCCGATTCCAGAGCCACCGCCACAAACAGATTGAGTGGCTCCGTATAGCCTTCGCGCACCGCCACCTCGCATCGACCAGCGACACTGGCGGATGTCACCGCCAAGCACATCAGCGCAGCCAACTCGCGCGGAGTCTCCGTATGGGCTGAGAGCGATTCTGCAAACTCGCCTAACGCGCAAGGTAGGAGGTTGGGCGGACATGGTTGGGGTTCGCCTGCAAGTGGGATAGGCGTGCTCCATTCGACGGCAGCGGCTTCAGCCCGTGCCTCCGCGCCGCGTAAGATGTCCGCTGCTTCGTCAGTTACCCGGTCATTCCGCATTCGCTAACTCCAGGAGATAAAGGGCGAGACGACATTGGACCCGTGCTTGCGAAGACATCCCGGCGCGCACCATCGCCCGCGTCAATTCGGGGTTGATGGCCCACCATGCGTGATATTCCTTAATGGCGCCCGGGCCGCGTGCGCGGATGATGCCCAGCAGCCGCGTGTAATAGGTCCGACCTGAATCATTGGGTTCGAGTTCATCGAGTGCGTCTTCAGTGAGAGCCTGCGCTGCTATGCACCAAGATTCGACGTTAGTGCGCTCGGCAATCTGCTTTCCACGTTTGGTGCGCTCTTCTTGTGAAAAGGACCGCCGCGCATCTAGCCCACAGTTTTCTTCGAGCCATCGAAGGGCAGCGGAGCGTGGACAGCCAAGCACCATCTCGACAAGCGCGAGCGCGCCCCCGCCGGTGCCGTCGCGATGGTCCCGCCAAGCGCCTTTGTTGGCGTTTATCGCAACGCTGTAGCCACCATTGCGCCAGAACGCTTGGCCCCGGTTGCCGCGTAACTGACTCCCACCCAGCGCGGACCAGACAGAGACGATGTCGAGTTCGGCGAGCGTCACTCCGCCTCCATCAGCCCGTCACATCCACGAGTACCGTTGACCTGGTAGCGCACCTCGGTCGAGTTACCGGGCACACGAATTGACGCCGCCATTGTCACAACAGCTCCTTATAGCGACGCTCCATCACCAGCCGTGAAGGCAGCATGTGCCGTACCTCAATATCCACAAAGCCATCGTCCACTCGGCCTAGCTGCTCGAAAAGACTCTCAAATTCTTTCTTCAGAGTGAGGTCAGGGCTGCTGCGCCCAGGCTGCCGAACGCGCTCCGAATCCAACTTAATTGTCTGGATGAGGCGTGGTTCTGGTTCAAAGCAAGGCGAGCCGCCGAGAATCAAGAGGCGCTCGATAACACCAAAACCCAATGCTTCGATGATTTCCACCGTCCGGCGTTGGTCCGGATTCAGGGAGGACTTAGTCATGCTGCCCGCCCTGCCCAACTAGGTCGAAGTCGGCTGAGACTTGGCGTAGACGCTCCGCTTCGGCTTGCAGTGCCTCACGGACGCGATTCTGTTCATCGGCGGTAAGTGATTTATCACCAAGTTCATACGTGCAAATTTTGAACCGACTGATCCCAGACACGCGAGCCAACCGGCTTTGTGACAGCCCGAGTGACATCCGAGCAGCCCGGAGGCGTTCAGCAGCAGTTGTTGAATCCAACATCTCGATTGCGATGTTGGCACACGCCGATGTTGGCGTTCAATATTGGCGCGTTGGCGAAAACGAGCGCCAACGTTGGCGATTTAGATCAGGCAGCCTAAGCTTCCGCCTGGCGCTCAGCTGGCGGCGTGGGAGGTTCATTGTTTTTCAATGCCGCTTCGATCCGCTTCGTTTTGGCTGATCCCTCGGGCAGCGGTGCCTTCTTCCATTTACTTAGGTCCGCCGGGTCAACCATGGCGGTACGCGCTAAGGACGCCTCGCTACACACCCATTCGGCGGTAGTCCAGTATCCTATGTACGCCGCAATCGCGCTGGCCCTCCCCGCCTCCGAAGCAAAGTCGAGACAGCCTTCGCTACTTGCCGCTGGAGCGGAATCGACTTCAGATTCTGGTAAGCCCGGTATGGCCGCCGACTGGTTATCGAGGGCCGATGCTGCCGCCTTATCTGGCGGGCGACTCGCCCCGCCATCCTCCGGAGTGTTCTCAAGCAACCAAGCTAGCCACTCCTTGGTTTCAGAATGAAACAATCCTTTCCAATCAATGCCGTCATCACGCCAGACCCAATAGTGCCCCTGTCGCTCGGGGAAAATGTTGTCCTGCGTTTCAGCAGCGAATCGATACCACCCACCAGCGATCGCCGAATCCCAGACGAGTTCCTGGATCCGATGCCGCACAAGTTCTTCGGTGAGGAGCCCGGCCGCAGAGAGTACTTCAGCGATTCCAGCAAACGCTCGCCGCATGAAATCCAACTCGGCCCCGGCTGCGTCCGGAGATCGCCAGAATTCAGCGTCTACTCGCATCAGTTTGGCTTTAATCTTTTTGCGGTGATCCTGTGACAAGCCGTGGATCGCCCAGTGGTCTACCCACTTTGTCTCGTCCTGGTCGGACCTCTTCCGTGGTCGAGAACCAAGATATGGCTCGAACGCTGCAGGAGTTTTGACCCAACCGACTTCAAGTGCCGCATCCTCCTCGGCGTTGTTAACGATGATCGTCTTGTTATTCCACCCATAGCGCCAGCTGGGATACGCCTGATGAATGTAGGTTTCCGACCACTCCTGTCCTAGGGCGGCCCGCTCCTGGGGAGAGCGCACTATCACCGGCGCCTTTGTTGCGTGATGCATGCTCTTGGGATATTCCTGATGCGGGAAATCGCGCATGACCGCCTCTTTCGATTGGCATTGAAATGGAGGGTGCCTTTGGGATTGGGATACCGAGATATTCAACGGAACGTCAAGCTCAATTCGCTGGCGTCTAAGACGGATCTTGCCCTTCTTCCGTGCGATATTCGTGGAACTAGCGATCCGTCGCTGGACATGTCCTAGACCAGCTGGAATGTTCAGGTGTTTCCTCGTCCGCCTTTCCAAGAGCTCGAGTCGGTGACGGATGATCCCAGCGGCGGGTCCAGCTAGCAGTCGGGCGTTGTGTTCAAGATCGAGTTCAGTCGCCGGATCGCAGGGTATGCCGAAGCGCGTGAATTCCTTGACATAAGTTTTGGCAAGAATTCCGATAGATCTGCCTAATTGCCCGCATACTACATCAGTGAGAGTCGGCAGGTAGGAGCCGATGTTTCCGGTCTGGTCAGCTTCGGTCAGCGCGCAGGTCTGCTCATCAGAACGTTCGGCAGCCGTATCCTCAAGGAACGTGCTGAAAATGTCGTTGACGAGCTGGCCGGCTTTGTTCCGGCTGACTCGATTCGAGTTGTCCATCCCCATCGCTCCCTCGGCGATTCCCTAGATAGAGAGATTGCCGCCAGCCGGATAGGGAACCGGCTTGTCGCCGTGCAGGAGCTAGGCGGCTACAAACATTTTACAGCGATTGCGTTTCCGTTCAAATCACGATTCCTCCGCGGGCAACTCGAAACCGGACGATAATGGGCATTATCGGAAGCTACGTCATGAGGACATTACCTCTGGTGGGCGGGAACATCAAGACGAGAAGGCGATTGCAGATCCGATAGTTTCCGGGTGCGCCATGATTCAGGGGGCGTTGCGTAGTTGCGGATGTGCTATACATGAGCGACATCCGTTCCGTATTGTGACTTTGGGAACGAGGAGAAATCTGACATGATTCGCTCACTAACTTCGCTACGTGCCCTGACGTTTATGGTCGTCATTGCCACAGTCCCGGCAATCCAGGCCCAGTCCAGCGCCACCATTCGATCCATTAGCAACTACACCGTGAAGATCGAGCGCAATGGCGACTTGATCGCGGCGATCAAGGAATACAACGCTATCCTGGAAAAGGCAGGCTACGACAAGGCGAGGCTGACATTCCGCTCCCTCACTGGCCCTACCCACATGGCCCTGGTCACCACCCACCAGAAGTGGGCAGAACTCGATGACACGCTGGCCCAGGATCCGCGTTTCAAGGATTCTCAGGCGGAACTGGCTCGCATCCTGGTTCGCATCAACGATAGCTTCATCTCGGCCAACCGTGTCATCGATCTCGTAAACAGCCAGATGAGCATCAGCTCCGCCGAACCTCCCAAAATGGTCATGGTCTGGACCGCCCATGTAAAAGAGGGCAAGATGCGCGATGTCATCGCTCTCGAACGCGACGAATACCTTCCCGCGATCAAAGCCGCCGGATTCAAGAGTTACAATTTCGCCGTCGCGCGCTTCGGAGCTCCGAGCAACGAAATTCACGCCGTTACGGGCCTCGAAAAATGGGCCGACTTTGACAGCGATAACCCAATCCGCAAGGCCATGGGCGATGCGAAATTCACCGACTTCTCCACGAGGATGAATGCGCTCCTGGACGATTTCACCTATGAGATGTACCGGTACGACGCGGACTTGAGCTACGTCCCCGCGAAAAAATAGCAGGTAATGACCAGAAGCTTCATTTGCCGAATGCCGTAATCGCATTTCGCTGCCCGATAAGCAGCATTATCGGTATTGTATGGTCCGCGGCAGACCTCGGCGAATCTCGTATGATAGAGAAGCGGTATGTAGTGCCCCTCCGACGCCTTTTTCTTCTCGTGCTCGCGCCCGTAGCCAGTTTCATGGTTTATGCCGTCATTCGCCGCCACCATCACTATTGCGTCCATAACGACCCGCTATGTCGTCGCAGCCGACCGTGCATCGCGTGTTACCGTGAACTCTTCAACCGTATCGGACCGAGCAGCTCATAATCGGGACCCATCGCAAGTCCAGCGACCAAGGGCCGGGGTGGTGCTAATCTGAATACGAATCGACCGGGGAGCAGAGAAGCCACGGTCTCCAAGGCACATTCTCGATCCCAGACCGAATGGGCAATAGAAGCGGGATGTGGCAATCGTAGGCGTTGACCTATGCGCGCGCGATCTTGTCTGGTCGCGGCCATCGTGCATCGAAATACCCCGGAGTTTCTTGTGAATTCATCGCAACGAATTTTGTGCTCGTACCTCCTCTGCCTTGTCGGAGTGGCATGTGCACCGGCTCTGAGCGGCAGCACTGTCCCTAGCGTGGAAACTATCCTGACCCGGATGGCCCAAGCGCGGGCTCAAAACAGAACTCGCCTTCGTCCATACCGGGTCACCCGCGACTACCGGCTGTTCGGCAAAGAGAAGCAGAGCACCAAGTCCGAGGTGATTGCCGATGTAATGTTCGTTCCGCCTGACCTCAAGAAGTACGCAATCCGGCAAACGGATGGCGTCGCCTTGGGTGAATCGATCGTTCGCCAGATGCTTGAACACGAAACGGACATCGTGAAGGAGAACGGCTCGACCGACATGTCGCCGGCCAACTATGCCTTTCGTTTCATCCGTGAAGAGGACTTGAACGGCCAACACTCCTATGTGTTGGAGATGCTTCCACGGCGAAAGAACAAAATCCTCCTCCGCGGTCAAATCTGGGTGGACTCGACCACCTACTTGCTTCATCGCACCGAGGGCGAGCCCGGGAAAGCACCCTCGTGGTGGCTCCGGGACGCGCGCATCGTGTTGGTCTATGGCGATGTCGGAGGCATGTGGCTGCAGACGGGTTCGGAGTCTACCGCCAACGTTCGGTTCCTCGGCCCATACACAATGCTCTCGCGCGATCTCGAATATAGGATCGGCGAACCCGCCGCGGATGCCCGCAGCCCGATTTTTACCCCGATCGCAAAGCCCCTGGGGTTTTAGGATTCAAGCGATTGCGTGTGAGTTCCTGGGCAACGTCTCGGGTTGCGCCTGGATCGCTGCGTATTCGGACGCTATCCTAAAGCGTCCCGATGTCGAACATTAACGGAAACTATTTTCGCTGTGAGGTCCGAGTGAGAAATTACCAGCTGCACGTCATCCATCTGTAGTGATTTGATAGCTTCCGCTCGTTGCGTGGGCACTTTTCAGTAAACGTCATCGCGTGCTCCGGTGTGCCGCAGGGCCAAGCTGCGCATCGCGACTGCGATCCGTAAAGCCTGTAGAAGTAGACGAGCCTGCTCTGATCCTTGACTCTCTTTCTGTAATGTGTTCTAAGTCGTGTGTCTGCGGATAGTCCTACATAGTTTGCTGTTTGACGGATAGGGGGGAGTTCATCGGCGCGAGGAAGAAAACAGCATCGTAGGAGAAAGGAGGAGAAGTGACCAGTCAAATGATTGCGCTCACGGCGCTTCTGCTCTGTGTGCCGGTGCTGGCGGATGATGTTTCGGACCGCGCGAAGCTGCTCGGCAGTTGGCAGGCGCAGGAGGTTTCTGGGAAAGAGGCGACTATTTGGGTTCTTGAGATGAAGGGCACGGCTCTTCACATCTCGGAATCGCTCGGGAATATGAAGATCTCTGAATTCGAGTGTATACCTAAAGGAGTGGATTGCGAAGGAACCGTTGGGGGTATCAAGGCCACGGTATCGATGTATTATGACGGCTCGGCACTAGTGCAACTCGAGACAAAAGGGTCAGACGTAACGAGACGGCGATTCAGCGTTCCGGGGCAGCCCGACATGATGGATCTCGAGGTGAGGCCCATTGTAGGCGCGGGCAAAGCGGAGACGTCGCATCTGAAGCGAATCAAGACCTATGCTAGAAGTCGCTGACTCTGGCTGGTTCCTGAGTGGCGGTACCTTTTCTGCCTTGGCCGAACCTCTTAGGCGTCCCCAGCGGCCGGGTGATATCGACGAACAATCTTCTAAAAGGAGAGACGGATGTCCCGAGTTGGAATAGCCGTTGCGGTCCTGGCATTCGTGGCCTTAGCCGTCGTCGGGTATCTCGCAATTCGGTAGTGCTAAGCGAGAATCAACCTTGATGCTGCGAGGGCGTGGAAGGCGCGCGGAGGCGTTGTCGCTGACTGTTAAGAACTATTATCGGACGCCTGTTCGTCAACGATTCGTTCAATGTATTCGCGGGTGGGGCCGGGTAGTCGGCTGGGTAGTGGGCGGGGTCGCGAGAGGGACCGCCCACGCGGCAGTCGAGCCACTACCATTCTGTACCTGGACGGTGGCACTGGATCCTGTGAGCTCGGTCGGCACCTGCGCACTGATCAGCGTTTGCGAAGCGAAGAGGATCGGCGCCGGAATTCCTCCGATGAGAACGGTGGCGCCGCTAACGGTCGTCGGAAATTGACCCTGGGTGTCGGCGGGCAGAGTTACGGGCGTCACCGGTCCCAGATTCAATCCATCAATCGCGACGACTTCGCCCGGATAAAGAGCGCCTGGCATTGCGGACTCGGCACTTACAAAAGCACCTAAGAGCGGCGACCCAGGCGGCTCCGCCACATTGAACATTACCGGTATGGTGATCGACTGGGACCCGCCGGTAATCACGATGCTTCCGCTGTAGTTCCCAGCTGGCAAGTTATTTGGCCAACTGTAAGAGAAGCAGGTCGGTGTCGTGCCGCTCGTGCTTCCGACCGTGAGCCAGCCCCCGCCATCGCTGGTCGATACCTGAACGGTGAAGGTAATAGGGACAGACGCGGAGCTTGCGCAGATCCCGAAAGGTCCGGGCCCCGCATTTAATGCCGGCTGCGAGCCGCCTTCGACCACCAGGACGACGGGAAATTGGTACGGAGCCACCCCGCTCGCGCTGAGCGTAACCGCACCGAGATATACGCCGACACCGAGCCCAGCGGGGTTCGCATTCACGATAACGGCTCCTTGCGATTGCGAAATACTCGCACTTAGCCAATTCCCGCCTGAATGTGTCTGCACGGAAGCAACAACCGAGCTAAGGTCGTTCGGAGTCACGGTGACACATTGCAATGGTATGGCGCAGTTCGAGATGGACACAAGCAGAGCTTGTGCGGGGGGTGGGCCGGCTCCGGCCTGAACGGCCAAGTTCAGCGATCCAAGTCCCCCGGCAAGCGGCGACGACTGTGGGTAGTATGCGCTCAGATCTAGCGGGCCGGTGACCTGTACAGAAGCCGGGATCACCAGAGTGTTCCCCGAACCAGTCACGACGACATCTCCACTGTATGTTCCAGCACCAAGGCCATTCGTATTCGTCGTAACAGTGATGGAAGTCGGTGCGGTTGTACCGACGGCGGTTCCGCCGTTGGGCGTTGCCGAAAGCCAGTTACCGCCGCCGTCGGTGACGACGCTCACCGAGACAGGCCCAGTAAAGAATCCCGGCGGTGGGACGAAGACAGGGTCGTTGAACAGAGGCACGATCAGTGTTTGCCCGAGCGGCGAAGCCGTCACAGTAAGCGCGACTGGAATCACTGCCGGCTCCCCGGCGGTGCGGAAAACGGTGGCCACCGGGGTAATCGTAACGGTTCCCCGATAGATTCCGGGGGTTAACGAGCTGGGATTGACGGATACCTGAAGATTGGGGCATCCGCCGGGTGTACTCACCGGAACCAACGGACAGTTGATGGTTCCAGATGGAGTTACAGACAGCCACGGTCCACCGGAGGAAGTCGCAACGGCAACCGTATAATTCGTGCTCGGCTGATCTGAAGGCAAAGACGCTCCAATAGTTTGCGCCTGCGGTGCGGCAGTTCCTATCTGCCAAGTCCAACTCAGCGAGCTTGTTTGGTCCGATGTCCCTGCGTCCACTTGAAGCGGTGGAACCACTGCCGCGGCTGGCGCCGACCCTAAGAACCGGTAAGCCGACGAAGTAGGAGAAAAGGAGATGAGCTGAACAATCTGCACCGGCGCGGAGGCGATTAGCAGAGTCGGACCGGTTCGAACATCCTTGGTTTGCAGCAGTTGCGAGCCACCCGCCGGTATCGTGAACGCCTGCTCACTTCCTAAATCGTCGAAAGGATCGAATGAATCCTCGACAAATTGCACCGCTGCGGCATTTGGATTAAGGATCAACACGAAACTGGTCCCGGCAAGGTACGCCGCCGTAAATGTCTGCACGGCCGGGATGGGTATACTGCCGTCCAGAGGTACAATACCCGGAGCGCTGACGGGGACTGCGGGCGCAAATGCGAAGGCATCCACTTCCGACCCATCGGGATTCATAACTCTGATTCGCTTGCCGGTAAGCTCGGTCGGTCCGCCGAGAATCAATGACATCATCTGTGGTCCAACGACTTGCACCGAGCCGACGGTCGCGCCATCGATCTCCGCCGTGTTCGCACTGCTGAAGCCTGTGCCCTGAATCGTAATCGCCGTACCGCCCGGGAGCACGCCACCGCCCGGCGTAATGCTGGCAATGGAAAGGGTACCTCCAATCGTAACCGTGCCGGGACTGACGGAAACCGAGTAGGTTGGTTGGGTTGTTCCGCCGGTGCCATCTGGCACAACCAATCCCAACCACGGCGAACCAGTGGGATCGGCGGTTACGGTTGCCGTCTGTCCCGGCACGACCGTCGGGAGCACAGTCGCGTTCACCACTACGACCGGGACCTCCGACAGGTTCCCAATTCCCGCGCTCGGCGCCGAGAAGTGAACATCGACATGCAGACTCTGGATTTGCGCCACACCGGCGGCATCGCCGTTCGCGCCGAAAACCGCTACCGAAGCGACTGAACCGAACACCGACGGATCGAGATCCATCGACAATTCGCCACTTCCAATAAAGGCCGGTTTAGCAAGAAAGAACTTCAGTTGAACTGTACCGCCAGGTGGCACCGTTTCATTCCCAACGCTTACCTGCACCGAGCGGGGAAAGCCCTCCGCGATTGCCGCCAGAAATAGAACTGCGGCGATCTGGATCGCAATGACACAGCGCATGTGGCGGAATGCTACGGACACACCTGCGGGGGCGTTGGCCTTGCTGGACATGTTCAACCGATGTTGGTGATAGGAGCACGCGTCGGTCCATTAAGTTGAATGACCCCTGGGCGACGCGGATAGTAAGGAACACAGCCTTCGAAATTCTTAATCTGGCACCTAGCTAACACCAATGAGTGGACAGTAATGGCCCTGATGTCACGTATTATCGGCACCTCGGAGTTGTTCTGAGAACGATGATCAAGCAGGTTCCCGAAGCCGATCCGGCACGCCAGGCGTCCTCAGCCGCCGCTCTCAAATTCAACGGCTATCGGGATATCTCCAAGCTGCCCGTCGCGCTGAACTCTTTCACATGCAATGATGAGAGAAGAATCAGAGCGATGATAACAGGAGAATTACAGTTTCCAATTTCACGACGGACGCGCTGGCTTGCATTAGGTGGCGTAGTCGGCCCCTGTTTGTAACGGCCTTCACTCTGGCAGGCTACATTCGCACCGGATATTCACCAATTCAAACAGCAATTAGCGCCCTCGGGGTAGGTTCTAACGCTTGGCTTGAGGATATTCCCGCCGTTCTACTCGGTCTGTCAATACTTGGGTTCACGCTAAGCTTCTTTCAAACAATGCGTACCGAGATGAGCAACGTCTCGCATCTAGCAAGTGCGGCCTTACTGGCGATATTTGGACTAGTGTGGATTACTGTCGGCATTTTTACGTCGGCACCTTCCACTCGCCCCATTCATATTCTCGCCTCCATCATCGGCGAAATTGCCATTATTGTGGGTTTCTTTGCAGTAGCAGGTGGGCTTAAAGGCAGTACGCGCTGGCATCGTTGGGCGCGGTATTCACGCTTTGCCGGATTCGCTACCTTGGTGCTCGTTATACTCACATTTCTTGCATCTTCAGCGCGACGATCAGGCTCTGTGTCAATGGCCGGGTTAGCGGAGCGGGCCATGGTCATCGAAGTTCTCGTCTGGTTCGTCGCGTTTGGATGGCAGCTTTTTGCTAATCGCTATAAAGCGGCCTATTGAGGTCGATTTCCTTGGCGACCGTCACCCCGTCCTCCCGGCATCCATTTCACCGTTCTGCCACGGTTGGATTCTCCCAAAAGGACCTGTGACTCCTTAGTCGAAACCGCTGCGCTGTGCCATGATGTCCACCATTATCGGCAGTCACGGAGCCGCGACCGTAAGCCGACTTAACGGTTCAGACGATCCAGAAATTCATATCGCTCCCGGTGCTTCTCGGGTTCGGCCCGGGTCACGACATCGATGTGAATCACAGGAACGCTCTTGTCGCTGTTGGCCGCCGGCCATTGCGGTAACATCGGCCCATTCGGATCGCCAGTTTTGATGAAGTTCGCGAAGTATCCTTCTATCGTTCGGGAGACTTGGAAGTCGTCTTCGGTCCACGCATAGACCTTATTTGTGGCAAGATTGCCCAGCGCGTATTCGATTTCGGCCGAATGGACGGCGCCCCGTGCAGGTGGCGCCGCAGTTGCTCCGGACCCGGGTCCGCTAATAACGCCTCCTGCTAATCCCGCAACCGCATTCCCCATCTCAGGCCGCATCGCGGGGCGCGGGCGCGAGTAATAATAGCGGAACACGGACTTGCCCCCCGTCTTCTCGCAGAGATTGGACCAGATCCAAGTGCTGTACGCGATGAAGCGATCGCTCGCGAGGGCCGTGGCATTTTCCTCCACCTGCCCGGGGGTTTTCGCGCCGTAGACTTTAACCGCTTCTTCCGCGTGATTCGGATAGAGCTTGCGCACGGCACTTGCGTAGTTCTCAGGCGTGGGATCGGCGTCACCGAGCACCCTGCGGGCCGGGTTCTCTTGCGAGTTCCAGCCCACCAGAAGCGGCACATGCGCCTGGTTGCCCTCGGCGTAAATCTGCCTAAGTGCCTGCGGGAGGAAGTACCCGTCGATGGCCGCCGGGAACCGGGCCGCGCCCTCCTTCCCCGTTTCTTTGAAAAGCTGTTCTGCGGTCATAGCCCGCAGTGCTGCCAGGGAATTCGCGTTAACTGCAGCGGCAAACTTTACGCCCACTTTCTCCGCCTCCGTCAGCGGCAACGGCGGCAGCGTACCCATGTACGATCCGCTCTCCCCGATCGCTCCCGCGATCAGATCCTTTGAGAGTGGAGATGCCATTAGGGCGCTTACCGCGATGGATCCAGCCGACTCGCCGCCGATGGTGACGTGATTCGGATCGCCGCCGAATGCCGCGATGTTCCGCTTCACCCACACCAACGCGGCGTGCTGGTCGAGCAGCCCGTAGTTGCCTGAAGCATGATGCGGCGATTCTTTCGTGAGTTCGGGATGCGAAAAGAAGCCGAAAATATCCAGCCGGTAATTAACAGTCACGGCAACGATGCCTTTGGTTGCGATGCTCTCGCCATCGTAGCGAGGCTCCGAACCATCGCCGGCGATAAATCCTCCACCGAAAAAGTACACCAGTACTGGGAGCTTTGCACTGCCGGACTTTGCCGGCGTCCAGATGTTGAGGTAAAGACAATCTTCGCTCATGCCATTGGAACGAAAGTTCATATCGCCAAAGACAGAGCGCTGTTCACAGCGTGGCCCAAATTGATCGGCTTTGCGCATGCCGGTCCAGTCATTCGGAGGTTGGGGTTCTTTCCAGCGCAGATCGCCCACGGGGGGCTGGGCGAACGGAACGCCCTTGAACATGCGAATCCCCGTGGCGGGATTCACGGTCCCTTCAAGGATCCCGTTCGCGGTCTTAACGGTTTCGGCCGCGTGCGCCATCAGGGACAGAATCGCGACAGTAAAAACTATTTTCATTCCGGCCACCAGATTACTACTAATGCGACAAGTCCGCGACCGGCGAAGCCTTGGAAGTCCGCGACTAGGCCGTAAGCAACCAGAGTCGTTTCCGCGTGGTCGGGAATCTGGAATGTTAGCCGGATTAGTCCTCGCAGTCGATTGTGGGAAGTTGGCCCCGATAGCTCTTGAAGGTCCCGATAAGTCACATTATCGGAGCCTTTTCGAGCAGTGGTATACGTCCGAATAGAAGCTAGTCAGCCCTGACTGAACTATTTCGTCGGGAAGGTCACGGATCCCAACGCTTGTAAACCCGGGTCGAACACCATAACCCGCGCGTTCTGAATGTCGCTACCCACCGGCAAGTTCAGCGGGATCGAAAATCCCTCCTTGGTTATCCGATCCGATTGCGCCTGTGTAAAGTTCAAGTCCGTTCGCGTGGCGGGAGAAGTACCCTTCAGCAAGCCTCCGCTGTAGAACGCAACCACGACATCGAGCTTGCCGTGATACTGTTCGCCGCTGTGCTCGATCAGCACATCCGCCGGATCTACGCGAATATCGAAATGAACCGCGCCGGTTGGCCGCGGGCGCGATAGCGCCACCCGAAGCCCGATTTCAGAGGCATCGAAGGGGCTGTCGATCTGGTTGTTGAAATGCGCGGTTTCAACCTGTTCCGGGGCAGGCGCCGCGGCTCCGATGGTGAACCCTTCGCGGGTCAGAAGATGAATTCCCTTGCGCGGCGTATCCAAATGAATCTTGTATTCCTTGCCATCCTTTTCAGGAGCAGCCGAGTAATAGGCGAGCCGATAGGTGCCGCGTCCATCGATCAGCGCGTCGCCGAGTGCATGAGCGGCATTATCGCCCGCGTACCAGCGCCCCCCGGTGAGCAAAGAAAACATTTGCAGGATCACCACCGGCGTCGGCGCGGAATAATTCGCGAACTCTCCCGGAGCGAGCGGCGCAGTCGTACGGCTATTTCCGGCGAATCTGAAGAAAGCAATGGGCTGGGGTTTGCCGTCCTCTCGAAGCTGAACGTCCGCTACCTTCAGATCCGTAACCGGCTCGTCTCTGGAGTTGGTGGCAGCGACGTTGAGCGTAATCAACCTCTGCTGCGAAGGGGTTTCGGAGTTCGATTGCGCAAACACTTGGAACGTGCAGACGGCGACCGTGAACAGCAAGACGTTACGCATCATGTCCTTAACCTACACCCGCCGCAACCGCCCAGCAAGCCTAGTAGCGCCCGCACTTTAGTCGTCTCATTCCACATCTGACGAGCTACAAATCCCAGTCTGCAAAGTTAGCCAAGCTTGGATGGGCTCACTTGAACGTGTAGTTGGGATATCGGATAAGTGAGTGCGTTAGCCGCCCGTTAATTCCTATTAACGCCAGTTTCCGGTGGCCGGATACAACCCCTATTCTTTCGTCTTCAGAGCGCTGTCGTTTTCACGGATGAAAGTGCGGATCTCATCGGCCATCGCGAGGAGTCTTATCCATTGCTCCTTTTAAAGCGTGACAGGAAAGCGCCCCAGCCCGTATACGGACAGACCACCCTTCTCGCTTACTTTTAGCGACATTTGTCCTCTCGCAGGTCTCTTCAACGCCTCGTTCTCGGCTCGAAGCCGGTCAATTTCTGCTTTCAAGTCTTCGTCTGGTGCCATTCGACTACTGTAATGCAGCTAGACCCACTTCGGTGGTTTGCCGACCTCTATGTAAGTCTTTGTCAATAGAAAAAACAGTTCCTTGACGCGCGCTACGGAGGAGCGCGCAAAATCGAATCTGCCAGAATCTGCAGCTCGCACGTGTGCCTCTCGGCGGAGGTTCCTGCCTTCGCAGAACCAGACATCTATTTGCTGTCTCCGGCCCTTTGGCCTTCACAGAAGATTGAGTTTGTGTTCGCTGCCAGTCCCGAAACAATTCGAGGGGAGCCTCGGGAGTTTGATCTCCGTCGCTCAGTCGGCAAAATGCGGGACCTGGCAGCCTGCGCGCTGTGTAATCCTGTTGCTTTTTTTCTCCTACTGCCCGGCGGTTTAGGCCACCGCGCTGTTGTTCTTGGAAGCCACAAACTCCCGCTGCCCACGATCCACCGCGAGCAGATACGCGACCATCTTCCGGGCTACGGCTAGTGTCGCCCGGTTGCGATTCCCCTTCTGCATTTCCTTCTCATGGACCAGAGCGAGTTCATGGTTTTGCCGGGGCGCCAGTTTGGCGGCTTCCACCAGCACATGCTGGATGTGTTTGTTGCGTTGCTTGGAAAGCGGGGTCCGCATTACTTTCTCCGCGGAGCTTTTTTCCGCTCCGCACAAACCGCAGTAGCTGATGGCCTGCTTCATCGTCCGAAAGCGGGTCACATCCCCGATCTCCAAGGCCCAGGTGAGCGCCGTGATCGGGCCTACGCCGGGAACCGTTCGGAGTCGTCGGATCCGCTCGGCCAATAGAGGGTCCCGATTCAGAGAGCTCACCAGAGCGTAGTCCGTCTTCTGGCATCCTACGATCGTCTCCCGGCTCAGTTTTAGCAACGGCCGGATGCTGTCAGGAATCTCCGGGTTGGTCGCCAGCAACTCCCGGAAATAGCCCACCTTATGCAGGCGCTGCTTGTTATGGCTCACTCCCGTTTCCAGCAGTAGGCCCGAAATACGGTTCTTCATCTGCACCATCTGCCGTACCATCAGGTGCCGATAGCGCAAACTGCGGCGCCGGTCCCGAATCTCGGTAGAAGCCATGTGGCATTCTGGCAGAAAATCGCAGCGCAGGCAGTCGGCGATCTTGCCGGCATCGATGCGATCATTTTTCTTCTTCGCCAGTGCAATGGCGCGCAGCATCAGCGGGTGCGCTACCTTCACCTGCTCGGCGTGCGGCAACAAGTGATCATAGATCCACCCGGTGAAGATCGTCGCCTCCATCGCCATGATCCGTGGCTCGGGCAGAGTTTTGATCCACCAGTCCAGTTCATTCCGGGTCGCTCCGATCGTTCCTTCCCGGTGCACCTGCCCACCAGCGTCCTTGACGCAGTACCTGATCGTCTTCTTGTGAACATCGAGTCCGATGTAATACATATAGCTTGAGGAGCCTCCATGGTTGTTCTCTGAATCAACGTTCCCGTTGAGTTCAGCTCTTTGTACACCACGCGCTCCTCCCTCAGACTTATCATTCAAACAACACAACCAAATGGAACTTCCTCCAAGGACTTCTGGCCCGGAACTGCGAAAGATAACTTCTGATTGCGCCGTCATCCCGCTTTTTTATCTGCTAAACTGACCCTCCTGAGAGGCAAACCTTTATGAGATATTGCCATATTCTTTTGTTCTTGGCGCTCATTGGATTCCAAAGCGAACAGGCCTGGGGGCAGTGGTTGAATTACCCGGCCAAGGGCCAGCCGCGAACGCGCGACGGCAAAGTTGACTTGAAGGCCCGGGCTCCGCGCACACGTGACGGTAAGCCCGATCTGTCCGGGGTGTGGCGCGTCGAAAGCACGTCTATTGAGGAATGGCACCGCATTCTTGGCGACCGATTCGAAGCCGCGGACCGAATTCGGGTGCCCGGAATGGGTATCGGCGAAGTCTCGAAATATGGGTTCAACCTCTTCATGGATTTCAAACCCGGGGATGAGCCGGCATTGCGTCCCGAAGCTCAAGCGATCCTTCGCGAGCGCAAGTCCAGCGGGGAGCTTCGCCTTACCTCAGAGGACTGTAAGCCCACCGGGTTTCCCATGGCTATCCTACTCGCACCTGTTTTTAAGTTTGTGCAAGCGCCGGGAATTACAATCATGTTGCTGGAAGAAGGGAATGTGTACCGGCAGATCTATACGGACGGCCGCCCTCTACCTGCAGATCCGCAGCCTTCCTGGTTCGGCTATTCGACAGGCAAGTGGGAAGGCGACACGCTGGTGGTGGAAACAATCGGATTCAATGACCAAGCATGGCTCGACGGGGCCTTTCATCCCCGCAGCGAAGCCCTGCGGATGACGGAGCGCTATCGCAGGCGGGATTTCGGGCACATCGATGCCGAAATGACATTCGATGATCCGAAGACGTACACCAAGCCGTTCAGCATCAAGGTGACCCACCTCTTGCAGGCTGATTCGGACATTCTCGAAAACGTCTGTGCTGAAAACGAAAAGGATCGCTCTCACATGAGGGGAGTTGATCGGGGTTTGGATCTTCGGTAACTCTGGTCCGCGGCCTCCACGAGAAAACAGCATTGTGGGAAGCTGAGGGACACTTTGACGAGAAACCCGCTAACCGTACAAGTGGTCAAGTTCAGTTTCGTTAAGGGCCACTCGCGCGTCCCGTTAATCATCATTATCGGAAGCCTGCGGACGAACTTCCGGGAAGTGTTTGCGCCTACATTCGGCGCCACGAGAACGCGTCCGCGCGAATTGCACCCGAGCCCACCACACCCGTGAGGGCAAGGATCTCAAATCAAAACTTCCCGCCCGACCCCCCTTCCCTCCGGCGTCAATTGCTCGGACGCGTCAATCCTCGTCCACGCGAGCGCGCCGAGGAACAGAAGACATGCCATTGGAATGAACGGCGCGTTATAGCCAAAGCGGTCCGCGATGTACCCATACGCCACCGATCCCACGAGGCTACCCAGGTAGCTGGCTGTGTTGAACAGCCCAGTCATGGCTCCTGCTGAGCGATGACTAATATCCAGGCACACGCCACACGCTCCGGACTGTTGAAACGTAATCGCGCCATACGCCAGCGCCAGCAGAATCACCGTGAGCGTCTGCGCGCGTGTGACCATGACCAGAATGATGAGAAGGCCCGCTGCGGCGAGAGCAATGACGCCGATTCCACGCCGCCCCTTGGTCCGCCCGAATTTTCGGACCAGCGCGTCGCTCGCCGTTCCACCCAGCAGGTTCGCGCAAGCTGCGACCGCGTAGGGCAGAGCAGAAATTAACAAGTTTCCCTCGCTGAACCCTCGACCCTTCATCAGAAACGTGTGGAACCAAGTCTGAAAGAAGCCGACCGTATAGATGTAACTGAACGCCAGTACCAGCATTGCCACAACGCTCTGCGATCGAAAGGCGATTTGCCAGGGAAAGTCATGCCCTCCGTCATGCGAGGTTGCGCTTTTTCCTTCTGCCGTCACGCCGAGCTTTTCTTCCGGCGAATCGCGATACCACGCATACCAGACCGCCGCCCAAATGACACCCAGTAGGCCGAATAAGAAAAAGGACGCCCGCCATCCAAAGCGCATCTGGATTGGGACTACCAACAGCGGCGACAGTGCTCCTCCCAGTTGCGCCGACATCAGTACGACGCCGAGCATGGTTGCACGCTCGGATGCCTTGAACCACCGCGAGATCACCGCGAACCCATTCGGAAACGCGCCTGCCTCACCTGCTCCGAACAGGAATCGCACGATCAACAGCGGATAAAACCGCGTCATCGCACCCGTCAGCGCGGTGAATGCCGACCACCAGATCACGATCCGCGTGAGCACCTTCCGCGAGCCGATGCTGTCCCCGAGCGTTCCGGAGGGAATTTCGAAGATGCAGTACGCCAGGCCGAAAATCCCCGTGAGCCAGCCCCAGCTCACTGTGTCGATGCCGAGGTCTTTCTGCATTCTGGGTCCAGCGACCGAGATGCACACGCGATCCATGTAGGTAATCGCGTAGAGCGCGATCAACAGTGCCGTTACTTTGTATCGGGCTCCCTTGAGCGCACTGTCCACGGGACCCTGATTGTCGCACATTCGGGCAGTCATACCGTCGAAGTGCCAGACCGCATTCACTGCCTGATGTCAGCCATTATCGGACGCTTGCGAACTGCCAGTTCTTCGGTTTGCGCGTTACTCGTCCCAGTGCACGAGTTCCAGATTGGTCTACACTACGCGACTGATCGTTACTAGACTGGGCCAAGAGAACCGGCTGGCGCGATTTGGGTGACTGACGGCTCGAAAATAGCAAGAAAGATCAAGCCACTATAATGGTCCGTGAATTTGACTATCCCTATGCTTCGCAGCGCTTTGTCGGTATTGGCTGGAATTGCTATCCCAGCGGCGGCATCCTTCGCCATCGAGGCTGTTGTGAACCCTCTGTTACTTCGGGCATTTCCGCAAGTCCTGCCGAGCCCGGCGGCGCTTTCATCTAATCAATGGGTCAGAATGTTAACGTTTGCGTATGGGCTTATATGCGTGGGCGCCGGAGGATACGTCGCCGCTCGAATTGCACGGCGGTTACCGATCAAGCACGCGGCTGCGATGGGGTTTCTTCAAGCTGGTTTGACTATCCGCCGCGATGCTGTCCCCGGAAGCAAACCTTGCTTCACGAATGCAATGGATCACGATCGCTATCCTGAGCATACCTGCTGCACTGGCGGGCGGACTTCTTTACAAGGGAAAGAAACTCAATGAGGGATTGGAAAAAGCTCCAGCCAGCACTTAACTTCGCCAGGCAAAATCTTGGCCAGAACGTCGCGCTGGCAGACTTGGCTGCCAACACGGAACAGTCCCTATTTCACGCTCATCGAACCCTTCGTGTGGCCCTGGGAGAAACGCCCAAGCAGTTCACGCTGCGCCTGCGTATCGATCACGTCTCTTTGGTCAGTTCGCGGGCCTCGGCCCGGCCTTAAGAGTGCGTAGAGTGTGAGTGGTGATAACGCTCACTTATCGAAACCCAGAAAGGTAGACGCGAAAGAGCGTTCGGTGTGAGAGTCGCTGTGGTAGGGGTTCTGTAGACTCGGCATGGCTCCCTCGGTGGTCGCAGAAAGCGTGATATGATTTGGCACCATGGACTTAGTCCTTATCATTCTGATCCTGCTGATCCTTTTTGGAGGAGGGGGCGGATACTATTACGGTGGACCTCAAGTAGGGGGCGGTATAGGGGGACTTCTGCTTCTAGTCCTCATACTCTGGCTGTTTTTCGGTAGGAAGCGCTAGCTCGGAGGCAGGACCTTCAAATCCGACCCGCCAAGCGACCGTGCTCTTATTCCGAAGAGGCCTGAGTGATTCCGGAAGCGGGGTCGTTTTCCTGCACCTTGTGCAGTCCTTTAAGCCGCGTTCAGCATCGAGCAAACGCTGGACCCAACCCAATCCCCACTCTGGCCGCCGATAATACCCAGTTATCAGGGGTCAGAAAGCTCCAATGGGACTTCCATTTGGCATGATCGGTGCGACTGGGAAAGCCCGAGTGCGGCACGATACGTTTCGCAGGCGATCACGCACCGCTGCTACTGTATCTTGCCCAGCGTCAATGTTGCCTTCCAAGCAGCCGTTCGGGGCCGGCATCTTGAGCGTATAAGGCGTCATGACGTGGAGAGCTTCCACATAATATATACTCGCCGGTATCATGCGAACGATTGCCCATTTGATGGTGATGTGGCTGACATTTCTGGGCGGCTCCGCCTGTTACGCGCAAGGCAGGTTCTCGCAGGCAACCCCCATCAGCGCGAGCCAGTTTTTCGGGGCGTTGAAGGAAGTGTCGCTCGATCTGAGATCCGATCCTTCCCTTGCGAAATTCGTCCCTTTGGCCGAGCAGCAGGCCGATATCGTAAAAGCTCTGGCGGCCCATGGAATCGCGGTGCGCCCGAACGCGCAGGTCACGCTCCTGGTTACAGTGACACATCGCGCCCCCGTGATCGAGTCGAGAAGCGTCACCACGGGCCAGGTCGGAGATTCAACCGCGGTCCAGGGGATTTACATCCTCACCGAGTTCTTCGTGAAAGCCGCCGCGCTGCGCAATGGAAAGCTTCATCTGGTGAGGGCCGCTCCAGCGGTGGGCTGGGCGGGTTCCACCCGGGCCGAAGACTCGAGCATCCGAAAGTTTTTACTGGGAGATGAGACCCGGCAGGACGCCAGGAACCGGTTTGTGGAGACTTTCGGCGACAGTCTACAGGCGATCGTACCGAACCCTACTGCGGAGACGCCGTGGATCGTCAATTCCTGGACGGAAAAGGCGACGGCGGCCGCGGACGCCGAATACGTAAGGCTAATGACGCCGGGCACGCCGATTGACAAGAGCTCGCTCGAAGGGCTGAACAGTACGCCGGAGATTTATCTGAGTCCGAATTTCAATCATGACGACTGCAAAGCCGATCCAAGCTGGAACAATGCCTGGACCAGGGTTTTCCAGCGCCTGGGCTGGACCGGATCGCCGCCGCCGCGCGTGTCCTTAGGCCATTTTTTCAGTTGCGTGTACGCCTACGGGCTAGCGGCGCCGCGCTACTTCGCGGTGTCCGATGTGATCTATCTACAGCAATCGGATCTGGTGTTCGAACTCAATGGGAAACCGGTCCGCGCGTGGGGTGAGCTCCTCACAGCGCACCACGAGAAGTTTGCGCTCGAAGATACCATAACGGAAAGTTTGGCCGATTTTATTCCGCGAAACATTCAGGACTTCCTGACCGACCTGGTGCTGGGAAATGGTCCAACCGCTCCGGCCATGTCGCCGGGTACGCAGAGTTCGAGCGGCTTGGGTGGCGAGCTAGGCGCGTTTCTAGACTCTATGGCGGCTAGTTCCAGGAGTTCTGCTTCTACAAGTCCGGCGTCTGCACCCGCTGTGCCTGCTGCCGCGGCGAGTCCGAGCGTTGCAGCGCCGCTACGACCCGTGACTAACGCTCCGCAAAGGCCACGCCTGGCTCCGATCATGATCGGCAACGCTGATGTATCGCACCTTGCGGGACTGCAGAGGGGCGATACGCCTGAGTACGTATCTTCAATCTTTGGACCACCGACATCGGCCCCCGAGCAGGATTCTTCGGCCTTCGGGGGCTATCCTCACACCCGGAGCGACGGCTTATCGATAAGGGTCAGTTACGACTTGGACAATGGTCTGCGGTATATGAAAATATACAGCAAGGGCACGCGCAGCGGTGCTGACCCCTTATTGAATTTGTTCGCAAAGAGTGAGTCCGATGCCATCGCACTCCTGGGTTCTCCGAAAAAGCGGGAATACGCGGAGACCATTGATGACACTTACCTGATCTGGTCTTTCCCTGTGGACGGACGGTCGGCTGACCAGCGCCCGCTCCCGCAAAGCGAACAAACGCTCACGCTCCATTTCACAACAGGCGTGGGCTGTAACTCGATAACCCTGGTCTGGTGAGCGAGGCCGGGAGACCGCCTAATCCGCAGCGGCCGCCACGTAAGCGCCTCCCTCCGACTAAAGGGCGGGAACCATTTCGCGCCGCTTGTAGACCAGCTCGACGGCTGCGAGGTTGGCGATCTCGCGCAGGCTCGTATGGCTACCGGCGGGCAGCGCGTCCGCTGCTGCCAGAACGTCATTCATCGCCGGCGAAAGCGGTCCGGCGGCTGGCACCAACAGTGACGCCTTGAGGATTTCGATCTCGCGGCGCATCGGCAAGTTAGCGTCAAGGCGTGCCGTGAACAGGCGGTGAACTTCTGGGTTGTTCATCACATCGGCGGAATAATCGCGTATCAGGCTTTGAAAAGGCGCCGATTGGCGAGACACCTCGCACAGCAACGCCGTCAGTATTTCGCGGTCAGATGACATGCCTTCTCCTAGCGTCAAGGCTACTTCTGATGTCTTGTGCCAGTTGCGGATTCTTCCAGGTTAGCGTGATGGGGCAGCAGTTCGCCGACCGCGTTGGCCTCTCCCTGCGAGTCGAAGACTTCGATGCGTCGTACCAACGAATGGTGGATAGCGGCATCCGTTTTGTCTCTGGACCTCGCATCGAGGCTTACGGCTAAAGTTGTAGTGTTTCTTGACCTAGAAGGGAACCGCTGGGACTTGCTCGGTCCTGACTCGGGGACTAGGCCGGAGTGAGAGGCCGTGTACTGTTAATCGAGTAATCTCACCTTCCGGATGGTCGGCCACTCGGAAGTTTCTTTGATCGACGAGAAGTCGGCATCTCTGAGGGTGACAGGTTAACCGCCCCGATAATTGCCATTAACGGAAGTCATCCCCTGCGTCGCTTTCACGCCAGTTGTGGCTTTCACGATCCACTTCGGTGGTTTGCCGACTTCACAGCCAAGTGGCCTACGATTTGGTACCCCGTCGAAATTCCGCGAACCCAAGCCGGGGAGGAATTTCTAGTTGACCATCGGGGGCAAGGGCGGGTCTTTGTGATTAAGAGTGATAAGATCAACGTGGACTTGGAGGAAGAAGATGCGGATGTTTTTCATGTTGGCTATGGCGACAATCGCCCACGGTCAAGTCGTCGATATCATCAACATGACTCACCCCGCTAGTAACGAATTTCAAATCGGTGACCGCTTTGAGATTCGGATTCGCGGCATGGCCGACCAGCCAATTAGCGTTAGAACGATTAGAAACGGACGGATTGATTGGGGTCCGATTATTAATAGGACGGATGCGAGCGGATTGTGGGCGATGAATGGCCGGTTCGAGCGGCAAGACTTCGGCGAATGGAACGAAGCATGGACCGTGGGCGGCAAGTTGGCTAAACCAGTCATACATTTTTCGGTCGGTGCGCCATGTCTCCAGGGACGGCAGGGGCTGATCATGATGAGCCAAGCTATGGCTGTGACGTGCGAAACCGTGGAAGGTAGCCAAACCTTCGTAACTCCGTCCGATGCTGAACCCTTCAGGACACCGGATGCCAGACTCGTTACAGGGCAGGGATCTAACCTAACCGTCGACGAATACCAAGCTAAGATCATGCAATACCTAATTACTGATCACACGAATAATGCGAAGTCGCGTGCGCTTGGGGGAGAGGCTGAGGCACTAATCGCGAACATCATCGGTCCCAATGCTTTAAGCGAAGCCGAAACTCGAAATGTGCTTTCGATCATTCACGCGGCATTTGAAAAGCCGGACCGTATACCGCAAGTGGGGAAAGAAACGACTCGGACGCTTTTGTTCCTGCAAAACTTGACTAATTCGACCGATCAGGAGAGCCTGAAACAGGAGATCGCCGGGACGATTGCATTTGTGCAGGCCCAGTAGTGGATTCCGACGCTGTAGCGCTCCAGGATCAAACTAAGTGGCGGGTTCGGTCGGGGGCTGTGCCCCCAAATTTTGACGAGAAACGCTGAAACCGTACATGTGGCGAAGTTCCTGCCCGCTAAGGGTGACTTCGGTCCCTGATATTGGGCATTATCGGTAGCTTCGTCATGTGAACATTACCTCTGAGTGCTCGGGAGATCAAGGCTAAAGGGCGTTCGAGCCAGGATTGCTTTCGACAGTCCTTGAGCGCCCAATTTGCACGGCAAAGCAGATCAGGATGTGGCCTGTTAGAGTGGTCGTTGGACTCGGGCTGGGCCAATCAATGACAACACGAAAACTGATTTTCTTCGTGGCAGCGGCTATTGTTCTGTTCGCGAGCAGAGACCTTTTAGCGCAAGCATTCAATCCGCCGTATCTTCGGGAGATGCCGCCGGTTGAACGGGTGTTGAGTGACCAGCAAACCGCTGATCCGACGGAGACCGCGGCACGCCAGATGGGCGCATTGCTGCAGCTCAAGAAAATGATTGAAGACGCGGCGGGACCGCGATTGTTCGACCGTCGCGTCGGGTTGACGCCCGATGAGACCCGAATTTGCCAGGATTACTACACGGCTTATTACCGCTTATCGCAGTCGAAAGAGGAATTCAAGAAGTTCACCGCGATTCGTGGCTACGATATCGATCCCCGATTTCGCGATGAGCTGTTCAAGCGATATTTTTCTCCGGCTTTTCGCGCTCAAACCGAGAATGCGAATGCTGCGGCGCGTGGGCGCACGCAGGCAAGTCTTCAGGCAAACAAGCAGGCGGCAGAGGCGATGATGAAGGGACCCAACAGCCCGGCGCCAACCGTTAACCAGGCAAACACCGCCGCGACCCAGGCAGCGAGCGCGGTTCGGCCTACCCCGCCCAAGAACGCCCAGGAACGCGCCATGCGCCGCTGTATCTCTTCTGGAAGAATTCCGGCCACCTGCACGGGCAACCAGCTTTTGGGCGCTTTCAGCCAGATGGTCGGCCAGGTTCTGCCCTCGGCCGCGAAGGAACCCCCTCCCGGTCCGGAGATCGCAGGAGTGTTCGAGGGCGCAGGGGGCTGGCGCCTCGACTTCATTGACGGCGGAGTGCTCGTGAACTGTTCCGTCCTCGCTCCCGATCAACACGGCTACACCTTCGACTTCAAGAACAACCGCGCCGCGATTGTCATCGATACCACGCCGCGACCCCTGGTCCTTACGCTCGGTCCCGATGGCACAACCATGACCGGCCCGGGTCCGGTCGTGCTAGATGGTGTGATCGTGACTGGATACGACAGTGGACTGCGGGATGCGACCGGAAGGCGTGTAGACCCCGCGACGGCCGTCGGGCCGGTCTACGATGACACGGGAAGACGAGTTTCTCGTACCGCCAATACCGGGCATGCTACCTTCGGGTCCAAAAGAGTCACCTGCCCCGCGCTAAGCCTTTCCTCAAAAGGCGCCGGCGTGGGGATCCAAACGATGCAAACCGACGTGCTCAAATCCCTGTTCAACGATGGAGACAAGGGTCCTCCCACCCCTCCCGGCATTCGTATGCACGGCATCTTTGCCGCTTCTACGGGTTTCAGCGTCCAGTTCTTCCCCGAGTCTGTCATCCTCGGTTGCGGACCGGACTCCGCACGTGCCTATCCCTACACGGTCAGCGCGGATGGATCCAGGGCGGGCATAAAAATTGATGCGCCCGACCATCCCTTGACGCTTGCCTTCGCACCCGAACGGCTCACTCGATCCAGGCTCGGGTAACTATCAGGTGCACGGGCGAATCGTTGTCGGTCAGAATGGCGATGGTGACTTCACATTCGCTCCATTGGAGCAGACCTGCCAGCTTGGCCTCTTGGCACCTAGTAAAGAGATCCCCTAAAGTGGAGGCCTGCGGCGACGGGTGCGAGAATCCCGATAAGCAGCATTATCGGAACCGTTCCGAATGGACGTGATGTAACTGAATGGATAACTTCCGGATACGCCGTCATCCAGGCGCCATCTTCTTCCCGATCGGATAAATTTAATTGAATAATCAATATGCCGCCTGCAGCCGGAGACAAACCCAGCTTCCGCGAAATTTTCGCACCGATTCGGAACGGCGGCATGGGCGAGGTTTACCGCGTTCGCGACACCAATCCGGGGCGCGGCGCGGCATCGAAGGCGCCAGCGGCGGCGTGTTGCGAAGCGATCCGTAGGAATGTCCCCCTTGCAGTTGCGAGCCATGCTGAACGAGCGAATTAAAAAGTAAAAGCGAGCTGTGCGTTTAGGCCATTCGCAGCCGGAAGATTGCCCTTCAATAGACGGTTATACTGCAGCTTAAACGCTGCATACTCGCTGTAATCGATCCTGATCCCGACGGACGGACCGTAGTTGAGTCCCTGCAGAATATTGACCGGATCCCCGATCCGGTCGTTCACGTATTGATAGCGGAAGTACGGGTGGTAAATGCCGAATTTCCGCGAGAGCTGCGTGTAAGCCATCGGACTTCTGTAAGTGGCGGACGTTCCCTCGAGATGGTTGCTCAGCAGGACCGCCTCATTCATGAACTCCCAGGTCGGCGTGATATACACGGCGTATGCGCTCTCGATGTTTTGATCGACGTGCGCGAAGCCGGTGGGTGCCAGCCGGTCATGGTAATACGATCCTCCGATCTGGAGCCCTTGCAGCCAATCGGGTCTGATGAAGGCTGCGAGGTTGAAGGCTTTGTAGTTGCGATCGGAATAAAAGTTCTGGACTGGCTCGCCGCCCGGATTAGATGCGCGCCCGTTGCCCATCTCGGCGATCCAATGAAGACCGAGTTGCCCAGATTGCGGAACCAGTCCCGTCATCGTGACTCCAACGGTGTGAATGGGCAAGACGCCGCCGCTGTCCTCAAATAGGTACATGATGGGGCGCCCCTCTGCAGTTGAGAACCAATTCCCATGATGGTAGGCCGTATTGTAATACCCGATCGCGGTGTGAAAGCGGCCGGCGCTGACGGAGAAATAATCGTTGCGGCGGTACTGCAACTGATATCGTTCGATGTCTATGCTGAACTCGTTGGTAGTATCGGCTCCAAAAACCATCTCAGAGAGAAAACTTATATGATCGGAAAGCTTCGACGTCATGAACAGATCAAACTCGCCGGCTTGAAATCCGGTGTGGGGCGGAGTTTCCGGGTTTCCGCACGTTTCACATCCGTTGGTGGCGACGGGGAAGACTAAGGGGTTGGCGATCGACCCCGTGCCAAAGTTGAAATCGAAGAAGCCTCGGATGTTCAACACAGGTCCGCCACCCGGGATTTGCATGTTGTGGCCCTGCATGTCCTCGCCGTGGGCTGCTGCCTCGACCTGCGCCGCTCTAACGGCCTCTTGGCCATCGGCAGTGCTTGTCGCCGTTGGCGGGACTGGAGATCCGGGCGTTTGCATTGCCTGAGTCGCGGAAGCGGACGGAGAGGCGGGCGTTGCCGCACCCGCCGGAGCAGCGGAGACCATGCCTAGCTTTTGCTCCAGCGCCTGAATGCGGCGTTCGCTCTCAGTCAATCGCTGCATCAACTGCCGGATGGTTTCTTGATCGGATTGCTGGGCGGAAAGCATGGCCGCGAGCAGGAAACCCGCGATGCCGCACCAAAGCAGTGGCCTACACATGGGTCTAGTCAACCTCCGGCGTCCCTAAATGAAATTCCCTAGTCAGGTAGTAGATCGTCCTACTTAGGACCATACATTAGAGGAATACCATTTACGGCGCGGCCCGAATACACCCAAGTACATTATTTATCAGCTGTTTGCGATGAAATTGGACGTTGTCACGCGGGGGAAAGGCGTGAAGGTAGATGTCTTACAAATTGACATAAGAGTCCGGCGGGGTGGCGCTTATAAGGCGCGCTCGGCGACTACGCATTGTGCGACTAATTCCCGAACCTTCTTGAGCACGGATTCGACTCCTTCGCCCTTCGCCATGATTTTTTTAACGTGCCCGTGCAGCCGCTTTCGGTCGTCTCCGGTCAGATCCTTCGCCGTCAGGACGATCACTGGGACTTCGCCAGTCGAAGGAAGCTTTCGAAACTCCTCCAGGAACGCGAAGCCGTCCATCTCGGGCATCATCAGATCCAACAGCACCAGTCCCGGACGAGCACTGGTAGCTCTCTCCAGGGCGATCAGGCCATTCTCGGCGGTCTGAACGCTCCATCCGTCTTTCGTCAGGATCAAGCGAAGCAAGTCACGCGTGTTCGGATCGTCTTCCACAACCAGAATTGGATCGCAGCGCAGACGGCTGTATTTCCGGAGGACTGCCGCCAGGCGTTCGCGATCGATAGGCTTCATCAGATATTCGGTAGCTCCCAGCGCGTACCCAAGGTTCTTGTTGTCCACCATCGTCAGAATCACGACGGGGATGTCACCGAGACCCGGATCGTTCTTCAGAGCGGAGAGAACGCTCCATCCGTCCATTTCGGGCATCGCGATATCCAATGTTATGACGTCCGGCTTTAATTCACGGGCACGCAGCAAACCTTCCGGACCACTATCGGCGACGGTCACCGTGTAGCCTTGGCGGGTGAGAAAGGATTTCATGAGATCCTGAATGACTGGATCGTCATCGATCACCAGGACATGCCCGATGGATTCCCGAACGGTATCGGGCAGGAGAGCCACGGAAGCTGTGGCCGGAGACAGGTTCGCAACATTTCCGGCTCGCTTCGGGAGCCGAACGGTAAAAGTAGTTCCCTTTCCGATCTCACTCTCCACATCGATCGTTCCGCTCATCATTTCGCAGAATTTCTTGGTGATGGCCAAACCTAGGCCCGTGCCGCCATACTTGCGGGTGGTGGACGAGTCCGCTTGCGCGAAGGCTTCAAACACCCTGCCGACTTGCTCGGGAGTCATGCCGATTCCGAAATCCTTAACCTGAAACTTCATGAAGTCACCGCCAGAAAAGGACTCACTGGCTACCGTCAGTTCCACGGTCGCGGACTGAGTGAACTTGCAAGCGTTGCTCAATAGGTTGAACAGGATTTGCCGGATCCGGGTCAGATCGGAGTACATTGCCCCGTCTGCGACGTTGATGACCAACGTATTGGAGTTCTTGGCGGCTAAGGGTTCACTGACGGTCGCGACGTCGTTGATCATCTCCCGCACGTCGAACTCCTCATAGTGCAGTTCGACTTTCCCCGCCTCGATTTTCGATAGATCCAAAATGTCGTTGATGAGTGCGAGCAACTGCTTCCCGGCGGTGCGAATCTTTTTCAAATCCGGAATGAAATTCTGAAGCCCTAAATCCTCAGCTTCATCGGTCAACATCTCGCTATAGCCGATGATGGCGTTCATAGGCGTGCGGAGCTCGTGACTCATGTTCGCCAGGAACTGGCTTTTCGCGCGATTGGCAGACTGGGCTTCATCGGTCAGCACTTCCAACTCCCTCTGCCGTTGGCGCAATTCAGCCTGCGCCGACCGCAGACCCTCGCCCATGTCATTGAAAGCGGCTGCAAGATCGCCCAGTTCGTCCTTGCTCTGCACCGGGATGCGATGATCCAACTTGCCGGCGCCCAGGGTATCGGCGCCGATTTTCAAAACGCGGAGGCCGCGCTGCAGTCGGCCCGAAACGAGGATCGCCAGCACGCCCGCTAATATTCCACTAAAGACGAATACGATGATTGTGATCCGGCCCACCAAGGTGCTTACCTGGTGGAAGTGCGCAGTGGCCGCGGCCTGCCGTTCCTTTTCCGCTTCCCGCAAATGCGGAAGCATCTCCTGCATGACGGTATGGGTAAGCGGCTCGACATGAATGACCATCTCCGTGATGGCGCGTTCCTGGCCTAGGTTTTGATAGAACACTCGCCAGGACGTACTTAGTTCCCGGAAGACTCGTTGGAACGATTCGATGTTTGCTTTGTCTTTGGCAGTCGAAAGCGAAACGACCTGCTGAATCTCCTCCCCGATCGAGTCGAGGTGATTGTTGAACTGATCGGTTTCTTCAGGCGAAGGCGCGCTCAGACCGCCCTCTCCCGTAATCTGGCTCAGTAAAGTGACTTGCTTCTGGTAGTCGCCGAGCTGTTGCTCAATGGAATCGATCAAAGTCTGCCGGGAAATCGCACGACGCAGATCCTCGAACGCCGCTTCACGCTTGACGTCCGTCCACAGGTATGTGAGCAAATTGCAACCCAGAAGGAAGAGTATGCCCAAGTACGAGAGCGTGAGCTGGCGGCGGATGGTCATGGCGTCAAAAGGTGAACAACTCGTGCATTCGTTACGCAGTTCCCGTTACAGGACCGTGGAAAGCCCGGGCAATTTGCTGCATTGGATTTGGTTTCATTTCAGTGGGTAGCCTGTCTGTCCTGGCAACTTCCCATCGATTCTTAGTACCTTGAGCCCCTTTGGCACTTGGGACGCGTCGACAAAAGCGACGGAGCCGGGTAGGACGCTCACGAGTTCGGTTGCCATTTCGTTGGAGTAAACCACTTTCGGTCCGCTGGTCGATTCCGCTCGAAACATTCTTGAAATCCAATACTGCCGGAACTCCGCTTCGTTCATCCGATAAATCACCTTGAGCACAACTTCGCGCTCACGGGCCGCAGGCGCGCGAAGCAGAAGCGTTACGCGCAGGTTGGAATTCCAGAATTGCTGCTCACCCAGTAACAGTTTCCGCGTTTGGGACAAGCTCAGATCGTCTACCGGCAAGTCCGGACGAACCACCACGGCAATGTCTCCTTCTGCGGCTTGGGTTGAGGGGAAAAAGCTGGCCGGAAGCAACAGCAGGGAAAGAACTCCGGTGAGAAACCTCCAGAAAAGCGCACTTCCCCTTCGTCGGGGATGGAAGTAATATGACATCTATACCTATCCATCGGTGGTTCCCGAGCCGAGCCTTAGGCACGTTCCGTACGCCAATCTACGCCCAAGCAGTAAAGCTATTCGGCCGTATCGACGATCTCTTGAAAAGGATTGGTTTGACGTGTAGGCGCCGTGAATGCAGCGTTTTTCGCCGAATGCGGCGGCGCCGGTTGGTATTTCGCAATCCTAAGGAGTGATCATGCCCAAGGTGCTTCTGGTGGAGGACAACGAGATGAATCGCGATATGCTCTCTCGCCGGCTGGCGCGTCAGGGATTTGAAGTCCTGATGGCAGTCGATGGCGAGCAAGGAGTCAGCATGGCAAGAACTGAAAAACCCGACCTAATCCTCATGGACATGAGTTTGCCCGTGCTTGACGGTTGGGGAGCCACACGCCAGATCAAGGCCACGGCCAGCACGCAATCCATCCCTGTAATTGCCCTAACCGCTCATGCCATGGCTGGGGATCGGGATAAGGCCCTCGAAGCCGGCTGCGACGACTACGACACCAAGCCTATCGAGTTGCCGCGTCTTTTGGAAAAGATGGATCGTTTGTTGAATGAAAAAATGCTTAGCATTGAGTCCCAGTCCTAATGGAAGCCTCAAAGAGCCCGTCCCTGGCGAACCTCCGGCACGAATTGAGAACGCCGGTAAACCACATCCTGGGTTACGCCGAACTTCTTATCGAAGATGCGGGTGAAAGGCATCTTGAGGCCTTCGTCCCAGCTTTTCAGCAGATTCAGAACGGCGGGCGGCACTTGCTCGAATCCATTCAGACCGCTCTCGCCGACCATGTCGACTCCTCTGCGAACATGGACCTTGATGAGTTCAAGAAAGGCCTCCGGATCACGGCGGCAGATGTGCTGGAGAAGGCAACGTCCCTGCTGGAGGACATTGAATATGAACACGGCCAGACCCGCGCCGATCTGGACGCGATCTCCTGGGCGCTTCTCCGACTGATGGAGTTCGCCGGCAACGAGAAAGCCTTACCCGCGGAGAAACCTTCCATCCAGGCCCCCCAGGCTCGCCCGGCATTGTCGGAGAGTATCTTACGGCGCAAGAACCGTGGGGGCAAGATCCTGATCGCCGATGATGAACCAGGCAACCGAGATATCTTACGCCGCCGATTGCAGTTTGAAGGTCACCAGGTTGTGGAAGCAAAGAATGGTCTGGAGGTTCTGGCGATCCTCAACGAGCAGTCCTGCGATCTGGTTCTCTTAGACATCATGATGCCCGAGATGGACGGATTTCAAACGCTAGCCAAAATTAAAACGGGAGTGCAGTGGCCCGAACTGCCGGTGATCATGATCTCGGCGCTGGATGAATTGCAAAGCGTGGTCCGCTGTATCGAGATGGGCGCTGAAGACTACCTATCCAAGCCCTTCAATCGTGTTCTCTTGCGCGCCCGGATCGGGGCGAGCTTGGATAAAAAATGGCTCCGCGACCGCGAGCGACGTAAGACCCACGAATTGGAAGAGGCGCTGCGGCTGCTGGAACAAGCGCAAGCGCAGCTGGCTGTGCAGGCGTCGCAGGATGCTCTCACTGGCTTGGCAAACCGGCGCTCAGTCGATTCGCATCTTGCGCTTCGTTCCAAGCGCGATACGCCGTTCAGCGTGATTTACATCGATCTGAACGGCTTCAAGAAAATCAATGACACTTACGGGCACCAAGCCGGAGACCTTTTACTAAAACAAGTCGGCGAGCGGCTGGGCTCCGCGTTTCGGTCAACTGACATTGTCGGGCGCTGGGGCGGCGATGAGTTTGTGGCATTGGTCGAGGCGAGGTCGGCGGTTGCTCGAACCCACATTTCGAGAGTCGCGGAAGTCTTCTCGAAGGAGTTCTTGATCTCTTCGGGCGAGCTCGAGCAATACGTTCGCATAGATGCGGCCGTGGGTGTCGCGGATTGGCGACCCGGAGAAACAGTCGCCGAAGTCCTCCAACGCGCCGATGCGGACATGTACGAGCAGAAGCTGCGGAACGCTCCATAATCATGAGATGGCTCCAAATGTGAGGCGCTTGTTCCGGGCCGGGTACGATCGTCGGTAGTCCGCTTTACGTTGCGGAGCAGTCTTCCAGCGGATCGGAAAGGCCCGATAATCCGTACTATCGGTGGGCATTCAGGCGGGTGATCGAGGCACATATCCGCTAGGCTGGTATCAGAGGTTCCAAGTGCAAATACTTTGTTCGCACCACCGATGTACGCACGCAAAACGACATGGCTCTGTCTGCTGCGTAGAGAGTCGTCACCTAAATTGAACGGTGCGGATCCCTTCCCTTTGGGGCAGCACCATGTGTGACCGCTCGGTCGAATCACGGGGCCGCCGGGAACTTCTCGGGAACGCCGGATGTCAAGCGGTCGCGATTCGTGGCAAGGTAGGGTCGCACGTTCTGTTTTTGTAACAAAATACTGTTTTCCACCCCTTTCGTCTCACGACGGCAATCTGCCGAAACATTGGTGATTCTGAATATTCGTTTCAAAAAACGAACATTTTCCTCTACTCGTACTACTTGAAACCGATTGGGCCTAGGGTATAGGAGGGGGGCTTCTATGAAATCGGTTGGCTTGGGGCTACACCCGGACGATCGGGATCTTGGACTTTACCTTCTGGAACGTCTGCCAGAGGATAGTTTCTCGGCAATGGAGGTGCATCTGGCCACTTGCGGAGTGTGCGATCAGCGGTTGGTTGATGAGATCAGTTCACTCTCAGCGTCGGGCCTGGCTCAGCTTGGGACCGCCCTCACTGGCGAGATGCGGAAAGAGCCTCGTTATAAGACCGAAGAGGCTATAACATTTCAAACCTTGAATCCATTTTCCCCGGATCGGTATCCCGGGCATTTGGCCGACGTGTCTCGAGGCGGAATGAAGCTCCGGATTCCCGTACGAGTAGAATGTGGCACGTTGATAAAAATTAGCCTTAAGAGCATGATTGCGTTTGGGGAAGTTCGCTACTGTGCGCCGATGGGGGACGAGTTTCACTTCGGTGTGCAGATTTCGCAGACAGTTCAGATCAGGAGTCACGAGTAAATGGGACGCCGGAAATGAACACTTGGTGATGTAACGCCAGACTCGTACAAGTACCGTTATGGAGCATTAACGGCAGTCATCAAAGCAATCGGTCGATCCACTGCTCCCCATTTCGTCAAGCCGCATGACTCGCGCCGATGTGAATGTCTGATCCAAGGTTTTAGCTGGCTGCATAATTAAAGGATGGTCCGTCGGATCCTGCGAGCGTTTCTGTGGCTGCTGATTTTCGCAGTCGAGCTCGCCCTGGGTCTCGCGCTGTTCATCGGTGCGATGGCTTTCCTGACCGTGCGCCGGCTCGATCGCGAAGTGCGCCAAGTACGGGTGACCGCGCCGGCCGAGCGTCCTCAACTGAACTTCGCCTGTCAAATGGAAACGGCCGCGCTTCAATCTCTCTTCTCTGATCCAGATGTGATTCACGATCTGCGCCAGCTGAACGCCGGGATTACTCTTTCGCTGATCGATCTCAGCTCCGGCCGCGCGCAGGTCGTCCGGCAACTGAATTCCGCCGGTATTCCGGTTACCGCATGGCTGGCGCTTCCCAGCCAGCAGGGCTATTATCTCAACTCCTCGAACGCCGCCGAGGCCGAGGTGCGGTTCACTGAATTTCGGAATTGGACCGCCGATTCGGGACTGCACTGGTCCGGCATCGGTCTCGATATTGAACCGAATCGTCAGGAGTTCACCAGCATTGGCCGCGCGGCTTCGGGCACGCTCAAGCGACTGTTCGATCCCGATATCGTCATTCGCGCCCGAACAGCGTATGAGGCCTTCATTGCCCGAATCGAAGCGGCCGGGTACCGAGTCGAAACCTACCAGTTTCCCTTCATCGCCGATGAGCGCGAAGTCTGCTCCACCCTGCTTGAGCGCTTGTTCGGCATCGTCGACGTCCGCGGCGGCCGCGAGGTTCTGATGCTCTATTCGAGCTTCAACCGCACCGCTGATTCCGCGCTCATCTGGCAGTATGGTCCGTCCGCGCAAAGCATCGTCGTAGGCATCACGGCCGGCGATCCGCAGCCAGGCGCGCGTACGGGACCGTTGAGCTGGGAGGAACTGTCGCACGACGTGATCGTCGCCAGTCATTTTTCGCCTGTGGTGGGAATCTACAATCTCGAAGGCAGCGTGCAGCGCGGATTCCTGCCGCGGCTGAAGGCGTTCGACTGGAACCAGCCGGTCATCATATCCGCCGATCAAAATCGCCAGATGATCCGCTTCCGGGCGAGGGTGCAGGCCGCGCTTTGGACGTTGTCGCACCTGCCTTACTTCGCGTTGGCGATTTTGCTCGCCGACGCGTGGTTTTTACTACGCCGTCGCCGGCGCGTTGGGAAGGGACTAGGAGCCTGTCTGAGTAAAGCACTGCCGAGGGATCGGGGATCGCGCGCGTAAGCAGCGCAAAGTCTCCGCTGGGCCGCGATGGAGACGCCGAGGGGCGGCCAACCTTACCCAGGAGCGCTTGGACTCGCGATTTTGATCAAAAATCATTCCCGGATGCCTCTCCCTAGCACTGCATGGCGGCGTAGAGCCGTAAAACGTTATGTGTCAGGCACACCAGTGCCCACTCGCCTTTTACTTTCTCTTTTCCGCGTAGTAGGAATTGTCGAAACCCGCGCGCCTGCTTGATCTGCCCGAACACCGGTTCCACGACACACTTGCGCGCCGCATAGATGGCTTTGCCTACCTTGGTCTTCAGCTTCTGCTTCATTCGATCCACCTTCGTCGCGCCTTTCGGCAACCGACCACGCTGAGCGGATTGGCGGTGCTCGCCATGCTTTTGCTTGCCGGTCGCAATGAAGCCCTCGATCTTTCGCTCCGGTGGGTCGGCCGATTCCAGGTACTCCAGATTCTCTTCCGAACAATAGCCGCTGTCGGCTAAGATCGCTTCTGGACGCTGCCCCGATTGCTGTTCGATGAGTTCCACCATCGGCTTCAGTTGCTGTTTGTCATTGGCTGCTTCGGTCACCGATTGCCCGACGATCAACAGCAGCGTTGGCTCGACCGCGGCTTGCGCATTGTAGCCCTGTACAAACCCGTCGGCGCCTTTCATGATGCGCGACTCCGGGTCGGTGAAGTTGTATTGATCTTTCTCGCCGGGCTTGGTCCGCTTGGCCTCTTCGGCGCTTTTGCCTTCCTCGGCTGCCTTATCCCGAGCCCGCTGCTCGACCACCTTCTTGGCCTCTTTGATCCTTGCCAGCCGGGTTTCGCGCCGCTGCAGTTCCTCCGGTAACTCGTCGCCGCGCTGGCTGCCGTACTGGCGGTCTTCCTCCTGGTCGGCCGCCTCGGCCTGCTCCAGCAACTGCTGCACTTCTTGCTTCAGTTGCTGTTGCTTCTCTTTCATCCGGCCGTAGCTCATCGCCTTATGTTTGCTGGCGTTGGCTTTCAGCTTCGTCCCGTCCAAAGATACACGGCCCAGTGGGATGGCCCCACATTCCAGCGCCATCGCCAAAATCTGCTCGAACAGATTCTGCAACGTGGTGATGTGGATCTTGCGAAACTCGGAGATCGTCCGGAAGTCCGGCTCGTTGCCCGCCGCCAACACTTTGAACGCGATGTCTTCCCGCAACCGCTTCTGAATCCGACGCGAGCTGAACACTCCGGTGCAGTAGCCGTACACCAACAACTTCGTCATCAGGCGCGGATCGTACGGCGGTTGCCCTCGCTTTTCTTTTTCGTACACCGCGTGCATCGCCGTCAGATCGAGTTGGTCCACCACGTCGCTCACGAAGTACACCAGATGATTTTCAGGAAGCCAGTCGCGCAGGCTCGGCGGGAGCAGCAGCTCTTGCTCCGGCAAATAGGTACGGTAGCCCTTTGGCATTAAACATTATGTACCGGTTCTGTCCCGTTTGGACCCGCGAAGTTGAAGAATACTCGGACAGGCTCCTAGCCCATCACCCAGTACCGCAGGCTAGATCATCCTGATGTCCACCATTATCGGCAATCATGGTGCGCTAATCGCAACTTCTTTCGAACCCGTTCGCGGTCAGTCTCCGTATGAGCGATGATTTGTCCGGAGTGCTGCATCACTTGGAACGTGCAGACGGCGACCGTGAACAGCAAGACGTTACGCATCATGTCCTTAACCTACACCCGCCGCAACCGCCCAGCAAGCCTAGTAGCGCCCGCACTTTAGTCGTCTCATTCCACATCTGACGAGCTACAAATCCCAGTCTGCAAAGTTAGCCAAGCTTGGATGGGCTCACTTGAACGTGTAGTTGGGATATCGGATAAGTGAGTGCGTTAGCCGCCCGTTAATTCCTGTTATCGCGAGTTCGAGCGCTGTGGCGTCAATCCGCCGTGATACGGTCTCCCGCAATTGTGCCCGCGCCCACCCGCGCAATATGGGCTCCGGGCGTGGCCGGGAGTGCGCTGGAGTAGGGCGCGTAAATATCGGCGGTAAACGAACCAGTGAAGTGATTTCCCGTCCGATCCACAGTCACCTGTTCACGGATGATAACGATGACGGTGGGCGCTGTGCTGCCGACAGGTTGCATGCTGTAGTCCAGCGCAATGTGCTTCAGCGTATAAGTGGAATGTCCCGTCTTCGTCCAGGCACCCATGCAAAAGTTCCCGTACGCAGGGCTGTGAGCGCCGGAATTCATGATTTCCGTTCCGTCACTGTGCCATTCTGCGTAGGAGTCATCGAACAGCCCATCGCCGAAGTCCGCGTTTTGGGTAAAGACCACATGCCAAAACCCCACAACGTCGGCGCCGGGAGGGGCGTCATCCACGGGCACGAACCGCGCCGGCCGGTAGGCGGCCTGCATGAAATGGATCTGAAGCTGCTTCCCGGCGGGCGCAGCTTTGCCCTCGCCGCATCCTGCGAACACGCTGGGGGTGAGCGTCGCGGCAAAAACCGCGAGCACAAGCGAATTGCTTAATAGTGCAAGTGTTGATTTCATAAACATCCTCCTCTGGGCTAGCCTCGGCCAGCTCGGTCAAAGTTAACCGCAGCGTGGCACTAGCCGCTCTGAGTTCCCGCTGAGCATCTCCCTCATGTCAGCTGAGGGTGTAAGCTACTTATAAGCAAAGGCATCGTCATGGAGGGCAATGGTGACCGACGTCTGCGGTTTGGCGACTTCCAACTCGATTCTCGCTCCGGGAAGCTCCTACGCGACGGCTGGCCGGTCAAAATTCAGCCGCAGCCGCTGCAGGTCTTAGCGTTTTTGACGGAACACTGTGGCGAGATTGTCTCCCGGGAGCAATTGCGCGAGCGCATTTGGGGCGAGGCTACCTTTGTCGAATTCGACCAGGGCCTGTATTACTGCATCCGCCAAATCCGGCTCGCCTTGCGCGATGACGCCTCGAAACCGGTCTATATCGAAACGCTCCCGAAACAGGGCTACCGTTTTATCGCCCCGATTACAGCGAACGGCCGCACCAGCGATTCCGCACATCCAGTAGTTGAGAGCGCCGCAGGCCCGGCACCGCCAGTGTCGCTCGTGGAGCCCGTTACTTTTCCGCCCTCGAAACAGCTCCCTTGGAAGGTCTGGGGAGTTGTGCTGGCCCTAGCCGCGACCGGAATCGCCGTGGGCGTGATGCGGCGAGCGGCTGTCAACGAACCCGCGTCGTATACGCAGATCACCAGTTTCACGGACGCGGCGGTCGCGCCGGTGTTATCGCCGGATGGACGAATGGTCGCGTTTTACCGCAGCGGCCTTACCATGTTCACCGCCGATCAGATTTACGCAAAAATGCTTCCCGACGGCGAGCCGGTTCAGTTGACTCACGATCCCCGACAGAAATATAGCTTGGCATTTTCGCCGGATGGCTCGCGAATCGCTTACACTGTGATGGCGAACGGATGGCATACCTACACCGTCTCGTCACTGGGTGGCGATTCGACATTATTCCTCCCGAATTCCGCGGGCCTGAGTTGGCTGGACCAACATCATCTGCTGTTCTCGGAATTTAAGACGGGAATACACCTGGGCATTGTGACCGCGGGGGAGGACCGCTCCGGGCATCGGGAAATCTATTTTCCAGCGGAGGAGCGGATGATGGCGCACTATTCCTATCCGTCGCCGGACCGGAAATGGGTTCTATTGGCGGAGATGAATCCTCAATGGCAGCCCTGCCGTCTTGTTCCTTTTTCCGGCGGCTCCGCAGGCAGGCAGGTGGGACCTCCGGGCGCGTGCACGTCGGCGGCGTGGTCTCCGGATGGAAACTGGATGTATTTCGGAGTCGCGATTGGCGGCAAGCGGCACTTATGGCGTCAGCGTTTTCCCGACGGGCAACCGGTACAGATTACCTCGGGTTTCACGGAAGAAGATGGCTTGGCCGTGGCTCCCGACGGCCGCTCCCTGATCACTTCTATGTCCACGAAGCAAAATGCGGTCTGGATTCACGATTCGAGCGGCGACCACGCTTTATCCACGGAAGGCTATGCCGATCTCACCCCGCCTCGGTTCTCCACCGATGGGAAACGCCTCTACTATCTGCTACGGCGCGATTCGCCCGAATCCCCCAACGAGCTGTGGCGCACCGATCTCGCTTCCGGCAGCAGCGAAGTGGCCGTACCGGGCGTTTCGATGCGCGAATACGATATTTCGACCGACGAAAAAGAGGTGGTCTTCACTACCCAGACCACCGGCCAGGCCACTCAGCTATGGCTCGCGCCGCTCGACCGGAGCGCGCCGCCGCGAAGGATCGGAGCCACCGGGGAGGTCCAACCGCATTTCGGGCCTGACGGCCAGGTGCTGTTCCGGCTCACAGATGGAAACGCCTTCTACCTCGCCAAGATGGGACGCGATGGTTCCGGCAGAACTAAGATGATTCCATCTCCGATCCTCGACATCTTTGGCATGCCGCCGGACCGCCGCTTTGTGCTCATGGGCGTTCCTGGGGCCACTCCTTCGGGCGGCGAAAGTGCGGCCTTCCCGCTGGAGAGAGGCCCGGCCCGGATCCTTTGGCTCTGTGAGTTTGGCTGCAGGCCCACATGGTCTCCTGACGGGAAGCGCTTTTATTTAGCGGTCGCCCCGCCGTCGCAGAAGAATCCGGCCGGCAAGACGCTCGTGTTTCCGGTGCCTCCGGGGGAAACCTTCCCGTCATGGCCCGCGTCGGGCATTCGAAGTGAGGTTGAAGCCCTTGACATTCCTGGGGCGCAGGTCATTCATCAAGCCAACATTGGTCCTGGGCTGGGTTCCACGTACGCCTACGTGAAACCGACGATCCACGCAAATCTGTTTCGCATTCCGCTCCTTCAGTGACGAATAGCACGAACACTCCCATGGACGCGAGCGGTACAGGGCGGCTCCAGTTTTCGGCAAATTGCGAAAACATTCCATCTGAAATGCCGAAGTTCGTCACGCCCCCAAGTAACTCAATGTTTTGACACGAATGGCCGTATGGGCGGGCACTCGGAAGTTTCTTCTTTGCCGGCGACAATCTACTCGAAGAGAAATCGGCAAACCGTACATGTGGCGGCTTGTCTTTGCCTGATGTCAGCCATTATCGGCACTTGAGCGAGCGGGTTTCTTTGAATCGCTTGGCGAATGGGGTCTGTGCCGGACTCTAGAAAAAGAATGCCGTCCAGATCAAAACTGGGGTGAGCCCCGTCGTCAGCAAACAGTAAAAGCAGTAGGCACCGAACCGCGCCATATCAATCACACCCAGCAGATTTGCCATGCCCGCCAGCACTGCCAAACCGCGAATAGAGTATGCCGCCCAGGGGGCGTGGGGATTGAGAAGAGCCACGCCCATCAATAGCGCGTAGAGACCTGCTCCGATGAACCCGTCGGGGATGCCAAAGGGTCTGGCGAATGGTGCATCTGCAACGGCCTCACAACCGTGTCCTAACAATGGGCACCTCATATGGTCGACCGCGCGCACCTGGTAAAGGCCAACGTACAGCATCGCGGCCGTGCTGATCACTGAAATCGCCAGAAGAATGACCCGTGCGCTAAGACTCATGCCACACCCATCGTAAACCACACTTACTATGGTGATTGCAGGCTCCTTCATGACAGATCCCGGCCCGATTCAAGCAACCGCATCCGATCCAAAGCAAGATGCAAAGTATGTGTTTTATGAATTGACACGTAGTATCTGCCCGCAATGCCGCCGAGTGATCGACGCGCATATTCTGATCCGAGACAACAAAGTCTATATGCGGAAACGTTGCCCGGACCATGGAACGTTCGAGGCCCTGGTCTACAGCGACGCTCAGATCTATACCAATTCGGCCCGTTTCAACAAGCCGGGGACGATTCCGCTGGAGTTCGCGACCGAAGTGGATCTCGGATGCCCGCACGACTGCGGCCTATGCCCTGACCATCAACAGCATGCTTGCCTGGGAATCATCGAAGTGAACAGCACCTGCGATATGGCCTGTCCCCTATGTTTTGCCGAGGCTGGTCCCGGATTCAGCCTGACTCTGGAGGAAGTGGAAGACATCCTGGATCATTACATCCGGGCAGAAGGGAATCCGCAGGTGGTGCAGTTTTCGGGCGGGGAGCCGTCGATTCATCCGAACATCATCCCAATGATGAAAGCTGCCCAGCAGCGCGGCATTCCCAATGTGATGCTCAACACGAACGGAAAACGAATCGCTACTGATGACAGGTTTCTGGCGGAACTCGCCGAAGTGCGCCCAAACATCTATTTCCAATTCGACGGTTTCGATGCAGAGACCTATCGCGTCATCCGGGGCGAGCCCGATATTCTCCCGAAAAAGATGCGCGCGCTGGATCGGCTGGCGGAAATCGATTGCACTGTGATTCTGGTGCCTGCCATTGAACGCGGGGTCAATGAACATGAGATTGGCAAGATTGTGCGCTTCGGCCTCGATCATCCGGCGGTGAAGGGAATCAATTTCCAACCCGCATTTCACAGCGGCCGGCATGAGCGGCACGACCCCATGCAGCGGATGACCAATCCGGACATCGTCAAGCTGATCGAAGAGCAGACTGGGAGTACGTTCCGGACCACCGACTTTATTCCAGTGCCGTGCTGCTTTCCGACGTGTAATTCGGTGACGTACGCCTACATTGACGGGGAAAAGAACGTGACCCCGCTGCCACGCATTCTGAATGTTGAGGATTATCTCGACTACATCTCGAATAAAGTCATGCCGGATCTGGGAGCTGAAATTCGGCGCGCTCTGGAGGGTCTGTGGTCGTCTTCCGCGGTTTTGGGTTCGGAGAAAGTGGCCCAGGAGTTTTCGTTCTCCTGTTCCGCCTGTGGTTTGCCGGACGGGAGCCTGGACGTGAAGGGGCTATCAAATTTCATCTTCATGATCATGCTGCAGGACTTCATGGATCCGTGGACGTTCAACCAGAAGAATCTCATGAAATGTTGCAAGGAGTTCCTGCTGCCCGGAGGGAAACAGATTCCGTTCTGTGCCTACAACACGGTGGGTTATCGCGAGCAGGCCCGCGCTCAGCTCACCGCCCAGGAACGCGACCGTGTCGCGGCTCGGCGGACCGGCACTCGGTACAAAGTTCAGCCGGTCCAGTTTGCGTTCGACCAACACCCGCCTGATCCTCTAATAGCACTGAGCCCACGAAAATGAACGGCGACGTTAAAGCGTGTTGCGCCACGCTATATGAAAGCGACTTCGCAAGAATGCTGCTAGGGGATTCCTTCCACCCCGGCGGATTGCGTTTGACGGAGCGCTTAGGAGGGAAGCTGGGGCTTGGCAGGGGAGCGACGGTCCTCGACGTTGCCAGCGGCAAGGGGGAGACCGCGATGTTTCTGGCCCGGCGCTTCGGCTGTGAAGTCGTGGGTGTCGATTTTGGGCCAGAGAATGTTCGGCAAGCACAGGCGCGAGCCGAGGCTGCCGGCGTAGGCCATCTGGTCCGCTTCCAACAAGGCGACGCGGAGATGCTCGATTTTCCCGATGCAAGCTTCGACGCGGTCTTGTGCGAATGCGCGTTTTGTACTTTCCCCGACAAGCGCCAGGCGGCCGTGGAGTTTGCCCGGGTTCTGCGGCCCGCGGGGAAAGTGGGATTGAGCGACCTGACCCGCTTGGCCGAATTGCCCGAGGAACTCCGAGGACTTTTAGCCTGGGTCGCCTGCATCGCCGACGCCAGACCTGTTCAGGAATATGCCGGCTATCTGGAAGCCGCAGGCTTACAAAATGTGAACGTGGAAGCGCATGACGAGGCGCTTGCCGAAATGGTTCGAAACATCCAGGGCAAGCTACTGGGAGCGGAGCTGATGAGCAAGTTGCAGAAGGTCCCACTGGAGGGCATTGACTTCTCCAAGGCAAAGCAATTGGCGGTCGCCGCGGTGGAAGCCGTGCGGGCGGGAAAGCTCGGGTACACTCTGGTCGTCGGACAGCGGGCGTGAGAGAACGCAGCTATCGGACAGAAGTGGAAGTACCGGGTCTTGACTAGCTCAACGCCGCTGACCGCCAACGGGAATTATCGTAGGCTCACACCGTCCTGTTATTTGCAATGCTTTTTCCATTCGCGTGTGCAGCGCATTGTTGGGGCCAACCGGGGGGATGCGCAAGGGGGGTTTCAGCGGAGCGTTTTGAAACCCCTCTTGCGGGGGGAGCCGCGGCACCTGCCGCGGCGTGGGGGGAACCCGCCCGCCCCGGCTTGCCCTTGGGGGAAACGGGAAAGGAGGATCAAATTCCTTGCTGCCGCAGGCCATTTTTGTTTCGCCAGTGATACGACACGGCGGTTCCGTAACCCGGTTTTCAGGGGACAGCGGATGTGTTGACGTTGGAAGATCAGCGTTCCGGAAATCTCCAGGCTCCACCCACTCGCCGCGCTTCTATCCGCACTCTTAAGGAGCCGCTATGGGCTCGGTGCATGTTGAGGTCCGATTTCAAGCCCAGACCCATCACGATGGTGACGGGCCTGGGTTGCTGGGTGCTGCTATCTAGCGAACGATCTTTGAAACGACCAACCGATAATGCGCAGTCACCCGAACAAGGCGGTGGATGTCGATGCCTGCCGAAACTTCGAGAGGTCTAGTCTTCGCGCGCGCTCAACTCATCCTTGGTCTGCTCCTCCCTTCGTGGTTCATTTTCGTGCAATTTGGTTTACCGCACTCTACGCCGCTGCCTCCTCCTCGGTTGTTTCCGCCGGCGCGTGGCGTACGGTCACGTCCTGGGCTGCTTTCGGCAAAGCGTGGCGTAACGGCTCATATACCTCGCCGCTCGTCCAAAGGCTGTGCAACAATACCGCCAACTTCCGCGCCACCGCCACCACAGCGCGCTTCTTGGCATTTTTCCCGCCCCGCTCGCTCAGTCGCAGCCCGTAGCGCCTTAAATCCGTATCCGGTCCGAACGGACCTAAGACATAGTGCGCGCTCCCCACCAGCAACTGCCGCACCATCATGTCTCCCATCTTGGTGATTCTCAGTTGTGGCTGGCTGTCCCCGGAGTCCTCCTGCTTCGGCACTAATCCCAGGTACGGTCCTACATCTCGACTCTGGGCAAATCGTTTCGGAGTCTCCAAGGTCAACACGTAGGCCAACGCCGTGATCGGCCCCACGCCCTTCACCTGTCGCAATAACTTCGTCTGCGGATACCTCTCATTGCCCAGCTTTTCAATCGTCTCGTCATATTCCTTGATGCAACTACTCAAGGTCTCCACCAACCGCACCAATGGCAGCAGCACCTCCCGCACCTCCGCTGGAAGAGCCTCCTCCACTTTGTGCGGAAAGCTTGGGCTGGAACACTTGGGTAAGCGCCCACCCATACTTTTCACCAGCCCCCGCGTGGTATTGATTAGGTCCTTGCGCACCGCCACCGCAGCGTGGCGCGCCCTCACTGCCACCAAGTCTTGTCGCACTTTCAAGCTCCGGTGCTCGATCGGAAACAGCGACTGCGGGTCCATACGCCCCACTCGCGCCAGCTTTTGCGCATCGATCCGGTCATTCTTGCGCTTGCGCCGCTTCGGCCCTTCCATCTGCCGCGGATTCGCCACCAACACTTCATGACCACAGCTGGCCACCACATCCCGCGCCCATGCCGAGTGCGTCCCCACTTCCATCACTACTCGCGCCGCAGCCAAGGGCTGGAAGAACTCCGCAAAGTCCGCTTGTGCTGTCGGCAACTCTCCCTCCGTCAGTTTCTCGCCGTCCAAACCCACAATGCAGTAGTTGCTCCACTTGTCGCCCAGGTCCACGCCCACGGTCAGCCGGTCTCGGTTGGGGCCAGGCATTCCTTGCCGGCGCCCTTGTTCTTCGCTCGCCCTTCCAGATTGCGGTTCAAGTTTTTGGCTAAGCTTTACCACCAGCTCTGCCATCACGTCTTTGGCATCCCGCTGAACCGGACCACGCGCTTTGCCTGGTTTCCCAATTCGATTACTGTTCATCGCAGAGTTGTTCTTCTTTTTCAAGGTCGATCTCCTTATCATGAATTCGTCGATCACCAAGAGCCTACCGCGACGGAAATCGACCTTCTCATCTCATCTAGCAAATTCGCGTGGTTGGTTTGGCCCGAACTCGTTTTAACCATCCACTTCGACGGTTTGCCGACATCAGCCAGGTCGATATAACCCGCGGATCAATGCTTGTTGGCTTTAGGGACGTAATATGATGCGGCGCCGCTGCGATCTACCAAACCTTTCCGAGCTTGGACAATAAAGTCCCTGCGCGTCGTCATAACTTGAAGTTTCCGGAGAGTTCCCGGACGACCGGGGTCCGTAGGTGAAAAACCGAGTAGATATTGACTACGAATCTCTTCACCGATGACTTCGAAGATCATCTGCATAGATTTGGCCTTGCTGATGCGAAACATACGCCCGCCGGTTGGTTCCGAGAGAGCCTTCAAAGCCGCACAACCTGAGGCGTAGTGAATAGTATCCAGTCTGTGGATCCGCCTGTACTGATCCATCTCAGAATTGGCCGGATCTTCCCGGCAGATGCCGTATACTTTGGGGATCTCTCCTCAATAAGCCGGCGGGCGCGCCAATGTCCTTCAGGTTGGTTAGCCCAGTCTTCAAAAGGTTAATCGAGGAGGTGAAATCCTGCCAAAGTACGACGGCGTCGGCGAAGCTCACTATAATTCCGCTGTCGTATGGCCGCAGAACCTGTGCCAAGAACTGTCCTGCAATGACCTTCTCGTCTTCGATTATCTGGAAAACGCTTCCGCTGACATCCACCAAGAGGGCCACAGCTAATGGAATGTCAGCCTGATGGGCGAAGTAAGAAATTTCCTGGCGTTTGCCATTATCAAGAATTTCGAAATCGTTCTTGTTGAGATCCGTCACCAATATGCCATGACCACGGACGGTTACCGGTACGTTTACTACGGTGACCCCCGCTTTAAAGGGCGCCTCCACTTGTGTGACATCTGTTTTGAAGGTTGGGGACGGCTGCTGTGGGTTAATTGGCAGCAAGGCGAGACCGAGGCCAAGTATAACTGCGGCTATGCGAGCCGACGGGTTCATTGCTTTTGAGTACGAAAGACGCTCTCCAGTATATTCCCAAATAGCGAGTCCGGAAATCAGCCCGCCAGTAGGCTAGCGTAAAACGATCCGCGCAGCCACTTTGACGAGAAACGCTAGAACCGTACATGTGATCGAGATTTGTGTCCCGTTAATACTCATTATCGGAACTCAAACTCCAGCGCAGTCCGCCCCGCCGCATCGCCTGTCTTTCGCCACTTGCAGATTCCGATCAGAATTGACTTGCAATTCCTTCGCATCAGAGTGATCGATGTCCTCACCGCGGTAATCACCGCGAAAGGAGAAGCATCATGACATCGACCCCAGAAACCGGAACCGCCACGGCAGCAGAGCGAAAGACCCCGAAAAAGGCCCGCGCTGGCGCACGTGGCGCGCACGTTGCGCCCGCCAAGGCCAAGCCGACCAAGAAGGCCAGCCCCGCAAAGAAAACGCCCAAGGCCGCCAAAGAGCAGGGTGCGGCAAGGGACGGAAGCAAGGCCGCAAAGATCGTCGATTTATTGAAGCGGCCGGATGGAGCCACAGTGGCCGAAATCATGAAGGTCTCGGACTGGCAGGCCCACAGCGTGCGCGGCTTCATCAGTGGAACCCTAGGCAAGAAGATGGGACTCACCGTCACCTCCACCAAAGGAGAGGGCGGAGAGCGCCGTTACTCGATCACGGCCTAAGCCCTAGTACGCAGGTTTTGTTCCAGCCGCCGGATTCAGCTCCGGCGGCTTTTTCGTTTTCTCCTCCGCAAGGAGAATCCTTGGCTCCTCTGGTTCACTGTTTCACCAGACTCATGATGTCCAGCGGCTTCTGACCCTGGATCTGCGGTGCGCCCGCCTGCATAACCACCAGTTGGATGCTCTGCCCGCCGGCGCCGCCGGCCGTACCCTCCATCGTCTCCCGCCACCCGCCCCGGCACTTCAGAAAGAAACAGATCGCCCAGGCCTCACCGCGTTTCATGGCCGCTACCACCTGGCTCATTGCCAGCGCCTTCACTTCAGTCAGTGATTTATCGAGTTCTCGGCGGAAATGCTTCCGAAGCGTCGGCTCCGAGACCCCGCGTTGACCGATACACATCGCGATTTCTTTGTGGGGCGCGCCGAGTGCGGCCAAATTCTGGACCGTAGCCCGGTCGGCCGGCGTCGGTTCGTATTTCGGTTGACCCCTCCCCTTTTTAGGCACGAAAAGTATTCTCCAACATGGCGATTCAAACAGCCATCAAGCAGCCGCCGAAACGCGCTCGCTCGCGATATCCGTGAAGCTGCGACCGTCATCCTCCAGAGTGGCAATCTTCCCAGTCAGATTCTGCCAACGGGTGACGATCACATCACAATACCGCGGGTCGATTTCCAATCCGTAACAGACGCGTTCCGTCAACTCGGCGGCGACCAGTGTGGTGCCGCTGCCGAGGAACGGATCGTATACTAATTCGCCGCGCTTGGCGTGGTTCAGAATCGGCCGGCGCATGCACTCAACCGGCTTCTGCGTGCTGTGGCCGTGACCGGAATCCTCCCGGGACTTGATCGACCAAAGCGTGTTCTGACTGCGATCGCCCATCCAGTGCGCGCTGCCGCGGACCGCGTACAGGCAAGGTTCGTGCTGCCAGTGGTAGTGACCGCGGCTAAGCGCGAAGCGGTCTTTAGCCCAGATGATCTGGCTGCGGATCTCGAAACCAACCGCTTCAAGAGACGCCTGTACTGTCGATGCGTAACGGCCGGCGTGCCAGACATAGGCGACCGGCCCTTTGAACAGCTCCCACGCCTCACGCCAGTCTGCGCGGTGGTCGTTCGATACCTCGCCCATCTTCAAGCGGTTCTTATTGACGCCGGCTTCAGCCCGCCACTCCGGATCGTAGTCCACGCCGTATGGTGGGTCTGTCACCATCAGAAACGGTTTCCGGTCGTCGAGCAGGCGCGTGACTGCGTCCGCGTTAGTCGCGTCGCCGCAGAGCACCCGGTGCGGACCGCAAAGCCACAGATCGCCTGCACGCGATGCGGGAACATCCGGAACCGGTGGCGCATCGTCCTCGGTTGCGTTCGGCGCGAGCGTGAACGAGTCGATCTCCCGCGCGTCGAACCCTGTGAGACTCAGATCGAAGTCGAGTGCCTTCAGTTCACCGAACTCCACTGCCAGCGCATCGAGATCCCACTCCGCCCAGCTGACTGATCTATTCACCATCAGGCGGAAAGCCTTCACTTGGGCGTCGGTCCAACCATCGCAACGAACCACAGGCACTTCCTGCATCTTCTCCGCGATCGCGCCTTTCAACCGGAGGTGCCCATCAATCACTTCACCATCCGACTTCGCGAGAACTGGAACCGAAAACCCGAATTCGCGGATGCTGGCGCGAATGCGTTCTACCGCCTTGTCGTTCTTACGAGGATTGCGATCGTAGGGCTTGAGCCTTTCGATGGGCCAGTACTCCACGACCAGTCGTTTTCTCACAGGCCATACTTCCCGTTGAGGTACGTTTCGACCGTGAGGATCTCGCCGCCGCTGAGACCGCGGTTGTATAGAATGAACTCCGCAATCTGACCGTTCAGCGTACTGATGCTGCCACCGCAGAAAGTGGCACCGAGTGAGAGCCAGTTTGAGGAGATCGTCTTAACGTTCGTTCCGGAACCGTCAGAAGTGCGGTCCTTGCGGAAGGAGTACGCGCCGGTGGAGCTGTTGTAAGTGGCATTCAACTGATGCCAACTGGAATCGTAAGCTGCATTCCCGGTCGCGATGTCAGCGGTGCAGGCCTGGGTCAGCCGGTTGAGATTGTTGGTGTGGTTGTCCCATTGAAGGGAGGAGCCCGCGCCAGCCGCGTAGGTGGCCACCGTGGCGCTGCTATTTGCCTCTTTCACGACGATGAACATGGAGGAAGCGGCCTTGTTGTTGAGTCCCGTGCCACTATTGCCCACCGAGAAGCACGTTTCCGAGCCCGTCGAGGTGTTTCCATTGAAGGTGAGGGCTGGCCTCCCGTTGATCTGATTGGTGTGGTAGACGGATGCGACGCACGCGGCTGAAATTGCGCTCGTTAAGGTCCCGGTGTTGCCGTTACCGCTTCCATCGGCCCAACTGTTTTGACTGCCACCATCGCTGCAAGCTGAGCCACTACAGTTATTACCAACATCCGCAGCCCACCAAAGAAGCATTCCGCTGAGTGGTGGAGGGACAACGGTGGTGTTAGTGAATAAAATGGGCCTAAGGATCTGCGGTCTCACGCAAAGCGTGCCACCAAACAAGCACAAACATCCGGCGACGAGCAAACGGGCTGTGATCTTCATTAATTCGCCGTCCAGGTTCCTACGAAGTTCGTCGTGACATAGTGCGTGGAGTCCCGGCCCACGATGCAGATCGAGTCCTTAACAGCGCCGCCGGACACCAGAGTCCCTGTTCCTGCGCTTCCGTACGCTGTGCGTGCCGTGTTCTCGTAGCGCGCGCTGCCGCCGAGGGCCGCCAAAGTGATCACAGTCGAAATGTTGTCGTCGTTCATAACGCAGAACTGATAGTTGAGCTGAGGGACCGGGACCGTGATGGTGCACGTGGTCGTGCAAATGAATATCTGCGCTGGTCCCACGAGCGTCGCGCTGGCCGCAGGCACCGTGGACCCGGGCGTTCCGGCGAGTTGAGTCCAGTCGGAGCTGTTCGTAACCGGCGGCAGATTCGTATTGGAAACAGTGGCGATATAGGAGCTTCCGGAGTAAGCCACCACATCGTTCACGTTGTAATTGACGGTCGAGTTCCATACTCCGCGGTAATTGACTAGCGTCGCTGGCAGGTTAAGAGTTCCCGTGCCGGATTGCAGACTCACCTCGTCGATATACCATCCAAACGAGGACGAACCGCCATTTCCCGTGACCTGCGCTTTTAGGGTCGTCACAAGATTGGAACCGGTGCCGAATAAACTCAATGGAATGCTGATCTGCTGATAGCCAGTCGTAAGCGAACTGGCAAATCCAAAGGCGCCATCCTTTAGAACCACCTGGACGCCGATCTGCGTCGAACCATTTAGCCAGAACAGAGACAGCGTCCGAAGACCGTTCGCGCCGTTACCATTTCCAGTAGGCCACTGCGCTTTGGAGCGAATGTAGAAGGTGAGCGTGCTCTGCGTCGATAGGTCAGTTGTGCCGGCGGCCGGCCTGACCAGTGTGAAGTTATTTCCTAGCACCGCGGCGGTGGCTTCGATATCCTTCGTTCCGTGGTATGGATTGCTGGTCGAAGCGCAGTTGATATGCGTTGTCGAGGCACACGTCCACTCGATGTTTTCGTCGTAGATAAGCGTCGTGGCGATTCCACTCGGCGTGGTCGCATTGGCGTTGACTAGAACCAGATTAAGGGGAAGCTGCGTCGAGTAGTCGACGGTTGGCTGGGCCGGGCTTGCCGCAGCGGTGCCGGTGATCGCGCTCGCCGTTCCGGTGTTGTCGACAATGATCACGTCGATGCGAGGATTGCTAGGATCAGCCGCGGCAAGCGTGATCGATGTCAGCGCGCTTGTGTACTGAGTTCCGCCGATGGTGTAGGTGCAGGCGCCCACCGTGAACGTGAGGCCGCTCACATATTCCACGCCGCATCCACTGACCGGTTGATTCGCGGGATAGCCTGGCGAGGTTCCACCACCGGGAGTAACGGATACGAGTTGACCAAGGCAGTTCGTACCCAGAGCGCCTGCATTTGCTGGAATTGCCGCTCCCTCCACTTGAACAACAGTCGCGACTGCTGATCCTGGGCCATTGGCAGTGACATCGCCAGTAAGGGCGGTGAGGCCAGACCCGGAGCCGCTCCACAAACTCCAAGTATTTGGCGCGGAGCAGTAGTAAGGCGTTCCAGAAGTGCCTGAGATCAGAACAAAGACGTTGCGATTGTTGGCCGTGCAGGTCGCGGGGAGGGTAGTGCCTGACACGACGGAGGCTGCGGCGTAAGGCTGGGCCTGTCCGTCTTTGCCAAACCACGCAAACAGCACAATAAAAAGTGCAAGCGAACGGAGCGCACGACTCTCGATAGGCACGCGCTTTTGGGCTTCGATCCGGGGACCGATTGAATTGGCGGATTTGGACGCGCACTCCATTTGATCTCCCGCCGAACATGAAGGCCATGCTCGGTAACACGATTAAATTGTTTTGGGGATCTTTCGGAGGGTGCGCTTCGCGCTGGCCTGTCGAACTGATCTGGAATTATTTTACGACAGAACTCCGTTTTTGTCCGCACTTTTTTGTAGCCAGTTCTGCTCCAGAGTTAGCAACGCCGGCGGTTAGGGCGTGGGATTTGCGAAAGCACTGGGGGGAAACTGGGGGTACCCTTGGGTGCAAGGATAAGGAAATTCGGGTAAGGATGGGTAAATTCACTTTGACAGGCCTAGCGCGTGCACAGTGCTGCAAGTGGCGTAACGTGTAGGGGTTGTGTTGGAAACAGGGAACTTGATTTGGCTCCTCGGGTAGGATTCGAACCTACAACCCTTCGGTTAACAGCCGAATGCTCTACCATTGAGCTACCGAGGAACGATTTGGCGTGAGCTCTCTCATTAGAGCAAACGCCGTCGCGCGCTGTCAATTTTGACGGCGTTTTCCGCCGCTTGAACCTTGCGGATTGCTTAAGCGGAAGCGATCTTGCGAAGCCGGATGGTCAGCCGGCTTTTATAGCGTGCCGCCGTGTTCTTCTTGATGATGCCCCACTTTGCCGCGCGATCGATCAACGAATACGTCTTCGGAACCAGCTCCGTGGCACCTTTGACATTCTTGGACTCCAGCAGGCGCCGCATAGCCCGGATGCCATGACGCAAACGGGTCTTGCGAGTGCGGTTAATCAGAGTACGTCGTTCAGTCACGCGCACGCGTTTGAGCGCAGATACAGTGTTTGCCATTCGAATCTTTAGAATACCGTAATTGTCCCGGCCGGGTCAAACCGCAACTCCTCCCTTACATCCCCGAAACCTTGTCCAATCTTCAGGTACAATAACCGTCTGAGGCTGAGCGCGGAAAGCGCCCCCAGGAGGTCACATGTCACTTGATCGGATGACTCGGCGCGATGCGCTCTATTTGCTCGGTGCGGCTGCAGCGGCGATGCCGCAGGCTCGCGCTCAAGGAGGAGTCCTCCTTCACGCCACGCGTGTCGACCACTGTTCGCTCGCGGTCGGCGACATCGACAAGGCGATGATCTTCTACCGCCGTCTGTTCGGCAACGAAGTCCTGAAAGATAATAAGACGGCGCGCCGCTATCTGCGCCTGGGTCCGTGCTACTTGTCGATCGCGCCTGCGCCGGCTGGCGAAGCCAAGCGCATCGATCACTTCGCCATCGGCATCGAAAATTTCAACGCGCCCGCGCTCAAGAGCGACATCGAGAAGACCGGAATAAAAGTGACTGGAGGGAATGACGGTCTCTTCGTTGTCGATCCCGACGGCATTCGCGTGCAAATCGTCGCCGCCGAGTCCTGGAAACACATTAAGAACGCCAAGCCCGACACCGGGCCGAAACAAGAAAAACTGTTCCAGGTTCGCGGCATGCACCACCTGGCGGTTCAGACTAGCGACGTGGCGCGCTCGGCCGAGTTCTACGGCAAGTTGTTCGGCGCATCCACGCCGGGAAATGGTAACCCGCCGCAGCCAACCTTCCAGGCCGGCGAGACCAGAATCCTGCTCTACAACCCGTCGCCCACCAAGCCGTCCAAGATCGACCACTTCAGCGCACTGGTGGATAACTTCGACGCCCCCGCGGCGCTGAAAGTCGTGCAAGGCCTCGGTGCTAACGCGAAGCTATCGGCGCAAGGAACGCTGAATGAATTTTTCGATCCCGACGGTATCCGCCTTCAGGTGACTTTCCCCGGACAGACGTACACCGCTGCTCCCGCGAAGAAGTAGCGGAAGAGGTAGCTGGCGATCGCCCGGCCGGATTTATTTCGCCGCGACCGTGACGGTTGCGATGGTTTGTCCGCTCGCCGGATCAATCAGCGAAAACGGCAGTCCATCGCTCACCCAATTGCCGGTGTCGATGGACCCGCTTGCAGGAAGGCCGGCGGCAAATAACACTCCTGCCACGCGGATTTGTAGTGCGCTATATCCCGGCGCATTCCAGTTCAACGTCGTCTTGCCGACGCTCGCTCCCGGCGCCAGCGTGATGGGGTTTGGACTCGCTGTGAACGTTACTTGACCGCTCCGATAACCCAAGTTGTCTTGTACTATCTCGGCTGCATGGATCACAGCGACACGGAGTCTGTGTCTTTATGCCACGGACCCTCGAAAAAGAGTATTGATCCAATGAGCCATGTTTGACCGCGACAGTTTCATAAAGCACGTGCGGGTCCGTTATTGCGATCGCACTCCTCGCCGCGCTGGCCTCCGCATAGTCTTCGCCTGCCATCCCCCGTCTGGGCCGTATCTGTGCCCCGCATCCACCAGAGCAGCTAAGTGGTATTCCAAATGCCTCTCCGTGATCGCTTCCAGCAAATTAAATTCTCAAGTGATTGATTGCGGATATTCGCTTGGGAAAAGAACCGTGGCATTTTAACCCAGCCATGTTACGGAAATGGCCCAGTCTTCGAATGATGGGAGGTGCCTAAATGGCGAGTATAACCAGACCTTGGAATATATTTAGCGGAATCTTCGGCCCAGGAACTCCTCCGGCAGGGCTCGTGCAAACGAGCAACCACCCGGTTCCGGACAGGAACGCCGGGCAGGATCTGACCGTTAAGCCTCGATATGAGGACCGGTTGACTGCCGAGAAGCGTTTTTATGAGAATTATGTGAATATCCAGGACCTTCCTGCGATTCACATTTATTGGGCGCACGAACTGGTTCGTCCGAAGCTCCTCGCATTGGGTCTCGGCGGTCCCATGGAAATGTTCAAGAAGTATCTTGACGACCAATGTGCGCGCGACAAAAATCGGCCATGCAGGTTTTTGAGCATAGGGGCGGGGAATTGCGACATCGAGATTGAACTGGCTAAGTACTTATGCGAAAAAGGACACACTCATTTTGTGATTGAATGTCTGGATTTGAATGGGGCGATGCTGGAGCGCGGGCGGATTGCGGCCATCGAAAATGCGGTTGTAGGCAAGATCGATTTCATCGAAGCCGATTTCAATGATTGGCAGCCGGCGAGCGAATACGACGCAGTGCTGGCGAATCAGGTATTGCACCATGTGGTCAACCTGGAAGGGCTATTCACCCAGATCAAGCGAACGCTCAAGCCGCACGGCCAGTTCATCGTCGGCGACATGATCGGCCGCAACGGGCATCAGCGCTGGCCCGAGGCCCTCGATATCGTGCACGAGTACTGGCGGCAGCTTCCACCCTCGTACAGATTCAACCGGCTGCTAAATCGTTATGAAGAACTCTACGTAGACTGGGACTGCTCCCAATTCGGCTTCGAAGGAATCCGCGCGCAGGATATATTGCCCCTGCTGCTCGAACACTTTCATTTTCAGGTTTTCTTCGGATTTGGCAATGCGATCGATCCATTTGTCGACCGCGCGTTTGGGCACAATTTTGACGGCGCCGGAAAGTGGGATCGCGATTTCATCCATCAGATACACCAGCGTGACGAGCAGGAAATGCTCGCAGGCCGCCTTACGCCAACCCACATGCTGGCTGTTGTCGGGAATGACCGGGACAAGCCAACAGTCTGTCCCGAGCGTTTGACTCCGGAGTTTTGCGTTCGTTCATGCGGCTGAACCGAGCGGAGTGCCACGCCCGCCGCTTTACGCTATGCTTCTCCTATGAAACTCTGCCTCGCCGCATTGATTCTCCCGGCTGCGCTTTTGGCCCAGCCGAATTCGCTCCTGATCGAGGACATGACATGGACCGAAGTCCGCGACGCCATCGCCGCCGGCAAGACCACCGCCATTTACTACGCCGCGAGCATCGAAGAGAACGGGCCCGGAGTAGCGCTCGGCAAACACCTGTTCATCGCGCACTACACGGCCCAGAAGATTGCCGAGCAGCTCGGCAACGCGCTGGTATATCCCACGATGCCTTTCGCACCCAACGGCGATCCCGTTCTGAAGAATGGCCTCATGGAATTCCCCGGCACCATCAATGTGTCCGAACAGGCGTTCGGTCTGATCGCCCACGATGTCGCGATGAGCGCGATCTCGGCTGGCTTCAAGAATGTAGTGCTCATGAGCGACCACGGCGGCGGCGGGCAGGAAGCGCTGAAGCGAGTGGCTACCGATCTTGACGGACTGTATCAGCCCAAAGGCATTCGCGTGTTCTATATTCCCGACCTCTACTTCAAAGAGAAGGACGCGATGCGGAAATACCTGCCCGAGCACGATCTCCCAGTCGACAACCACGCGGGCACCGACGACGTTTCCGAAGTCATGTTCGTCGATAAAGATCACAAGTGGATCCGCCGCGACAAGCTGGTGAACGATACCGGCAAGCTGGGCGTGAAGGGAGACCAGACCAAGGCCACGCCCGAGATGGGCGAGATCTTTATCAACTACAAGATCAAGTACGCGGTGGATCAGATCCGAGAGCTGCTCAAATAAAACCGGGCGCATTCACCGCGCGGCCCCGGCCTCTTTCTCCCGCCTCGCCAGCCACTTGCCGCTCCGACCAACGCCGCCGAAGCGCGTCCCGGCCGTAACGTCGGATCGAAGTGCCGGATTCCCCATCGGAATACCGGCAGCACAAGCGCGGCCGTCCTAGGAAACGCATGCGAGTGCAAAGTGCGATGGGGCCTTCCGTTCGGAGGCATATTCGGACGGTTCGGGAACTCGGTAAAAACCGTGCGGCCGCACACGAAAGTAGGACAGGCCCAAGGCCTGTCATTCCGCAATAAAGGAGACAGCAGAAAGAACCAGCGCTACAGAATATGCAAATCCCGCCCAGTCATTTGTTTAGGCGGCGTAACTCCAAGCAAGGCTAGAAGTGTCGGTGCGATGTCCTGCAGAGCTCCGTTCGCGCGCAGCGGCCGCCGCGCCTCGTCCACCACAATGAACGGCACCGGATTGGTGGTGTGATACGTGTGCGGACCCTTGGTCACCGGGTCGATCATCATCTCGGCATTGCCGTGGTCGGCCGTGATGATCCAGCGTCCGCCCTTCTGCCGAAGCGCGTCGTAAAGCTGGCCCAGGCACGCGTCCACCACCTCGACTGCCTTCACCGTCGGCTCCATTTTGCCCGAATGGCCCACCATATCGGCATTGGCGAAATTCATCACGATCACGTCGAAGTCGCGCTTCTCGATAGCGCCGGTCACCAGGCTGGCGATCCCCGCGGCGCTCATCTCCGGCTTTAAGTCATACGTCGCAACTTTAGGAGAAGCCACCATTTCCCGCTCCTCGCCCGCGTAAGGTTTCTCGTTGCCGCCGTTAAAGAAATAGGTGACATGCGCGTACTTCTCGGTCTCCGCCACCCGCAGGTTCTTCCAGTTCATCTCGGCCATGACATTGGCGAGGATGTGCGTCGGCAGTTCCCTAGTCAGCACAAACGCCGCCGTCTGCGCCTTGTCGTACTGCGTCATGGTGGTGAAGTGCAGCTTCAAGGGTGACGCGGTAAGTACCTGAGTCATCTCGCGTCCGCGATCCGCCCGGTAATTGAAAAAAATGCAGGCGTCCTCTTCGCGAATGCGGCCGGTGGGTTCGTTTAGTTCTGTGGTGATCACCACCGGCTCGATGAACTCGTCGGTCACGCCCTTTTCATACGAGCGCTTGATGGCCGCCACCGGGTCCGTCGCCTTCTCGCCGACGCCGTCCACCATCGCGGTGCGCGCGCGCTCGATACGATCCCAGCGCTGGTCGCGATCCATGGCGTAATAGCGCCCAGCCATCGTCGCGATTCGCCCCACGCCGATCTGCCGGATCTCCCGCTGCAGCTGCTCGATGAAATCGGCGCCGCTTTCCGGAGGCGTATCGCGGCCGTCCATGAAGCAGTGGATGGCGACATCGGTCACGCCCTCGCGCTTGGCCATTTCCAGTCAGCGCGTAAAGGTGCGTGTTCATCGCGTGCACGCCGCCATCGCCCTGCAAGCCCATCAGGTGCAGCCGCCGCGTGCGCGCATGCTTCATCGCGGCCAGCAGCATCGGGTCCTTGAAGAACTCGCCCGATCGCGATCATGTGGTCGATGCGCGTCACATCCATGTGGATCACGCGCCCCGCGCCGATGTTCAGATGCCCGACTTCGCTATTGCCCATCTGCCCATCCGGCAATCCAACGTAGGGCCCGGAAGTATGAACCAGCGTATTAGGAAACTCGCGCACGATGCGGTCATAATTGGGCTTGTGCGCCGCCGCGATGGCATTGCCTTCTGCCGCGCCCGCCGGCGAGTAGCCCCACCCGTCCAGAATCGTAAGAATGACGGGACGCCCCGCCATTCCGCCCACTCCACTCACTGCCGGAACGCCTTGCGGCCCGCGTACTTGGCAGCCGATCCCAGTTCCTCTTCGATGCGCAGCAGTTGATTGTATTTCGCGATGCGATCCGTGCGGCTCGCCGAACCGGTCTTGATCTGGCCTGCGCCGGTGGCGACCGCCAGGTCGGCGATGAAGGTGTCTTCGGTCTCGCCCGAACGGTGCGAAATGATCGACGTGTAGCCCGCGTCCGATGCCATCTTGATGGCATCCAGCGTCTCGGTCAGCGTGCCGATCTGGTTGACCTTGATCAGAATCGAATTGGCGATGCCTTTCTCGATGCCCTGCGCCAGCCGCTCGCGTGTTGGTGACGAACAGATCGTCGCCCACCAGTTGAATCTTGTCGCCGAGCGCCACGGTCATGGTCTTCCAGCCCGCCCAATCGTCTTCGGCCATGCCGTCTTCAATCGAAACAATCGGATACTGCTTCACCCAATCGGCCCAGAACTTCACCATCTCGTCCGACGTCCGCTCGCTCTTGTCGGATTTCTTGAAGACGTATTTCTTCTTGTCCTGATCGTAGAACTCGCTGGCCGCCGGATCGAGCGCGATGCCGATCTGATCGCCCGGCGTGTAACCAGCCTTGGTGATCGCCTCCAACACCACTTCGAGCGCCTCTTGATTGCTCTTGAGGCTCGGCGCGAAGCCGCCTTCGTCGCCGCCCGCGGTCGAATAGCCGCGCTTCTTGAGGACGCCCTTCAGCGTGTGGAAGACTTCGGCGCCCCAGCGCAGCGCTTCGGAAAACTTCTCCGCTCCGTAGGGCACGATCATGAACTCCTGCGGGTCGACGGAATTGTCGGCGTGCGCTCCGCCGTTCAGGATGTTCATCATCGGCACCGGCAGCAGGCACGCGTTGACGCCGCCCAGATAGCGGTAGAGCGGCGCGTCGTGCGATACCGCTGCGGCGCGCGCCACCGCCATCGAAACCGCCAGCAGCGCGTTCGCGCCCAGCCGGCCTTTGTTCTCGGTGCCGTCCAGCGCGATCATGTGCCGGTCGATCGCGATCTGCTGTTCCGCTTCCATGCCCGCGAGCGACGGCGCGATCTCTTTGGTGATGTTAGCGACGGCCTGGCGCGTGCCTTTGCCCAGGTAGCGCGATTTGTCTCCGTCGCGCAGCTCCACGGCTTCGTGTTCGCCGGTCGAAGCGCCGGAGGGAACCGCCGCCCGGCCCATGCTGCCATCGGCCAGATGCACGTCTGCTTCCACGGTGGGATTGCCGCGGCTGTCTAGAATTTCTCGTCCTGTGATGCGTGTGATTTCCATGGTGTGAGTGTGTGGGGTGAACTTACAGGGTAAATGCAACACGCGTCTCGGGGCAAGTGAAACGCGCTGCAAGATTGCGGCGCAGGGGCGATCAAGCGCTCTTGCGTTTGGCTTTGAGCGCAGCGGACTGCGACTTGACAGATTTCCGGCGCAACAGGCGGTTCACCGAGCGAATCAAGTGAGAAACCTCATTGGCGCTCTTTTGAATCACCACATCGGCGCCGGTCGAAGCCTCATTCATGCCCAGCGTATCGACATAACCCGAGATCAGCACGATCGGCAGGCCCGGCGTATGCTTACGCAGGCGCCGATCAGCTCCAGGCCATCCATGCGCGGCATCTTGTAGTCCGTCACCACCAGATCGAACGGGTCGTGGGAAACGAATTGCTCCAGCGCGTCGGCGCCGCTGGTGCAGGTGACGATCGAATAGCCCAAGCTCCTCCAGCACGCTCTTGCGAGCCGCCAGGCCGTTGGCATTGTCATCCACTAAAAGAATCCGCGCGGCGCGTGGATAAGGAAGAAGATTTGCGGGAAATCATGTGCGGGAACAACGCGAATTTAGCAGACGCGCTGGAAGCCTGTCAATCGTTTTGTAACAAACTCAAAACGGGCGAGATTGAGTGCTTGACTTTCGCGCCACCACAGATCGCGTTGACTTTGTTGCCGCGCAGACGCCGGTTTGGGCGCTCACCCCGGCTCGCGCCGAGGCCGCACCGCTCTATTCCACTTCGCGGGGCGCGGTATAGCCGGTCTTCGCGACGATCTTGTACTTGATGGCCTTGCCTTTGTCGTCGTTAATGCGCACCGGCTCGTTGGTTTCCGGATTGATCAGCTCCACTTTGATGCGCCGTACTTTTCCATCCCGCGCCTGGTTCGATGGATTGTAGGTGAGCACGTAATCGCTGCGCAGAGTCTGCTCGATGCTTTGGAAGACTCCCGGAAATTCGGCGTCAAAGCGCGGAAAGTAGCTCATGCCGCCGGTCTCCGCGGCGAAGGTGCGCATCTCGTTGTCGGCTTGTATAAAGTCCAGTCGCTCCATGGTGCCCATGGCGCCCGAGGCGTCGGCCATTTCGCGAATGCTTTGCATCAGGCCCACCGCATAGATCGGAACGCCCGCGTCTTGCAGCGCGCGGCGAGTCTTGTCGTAGGTCAATTTGCTGAAAGTATCGATGCCCGAGGCGAGCAGAACGATAGCCTTGCGTCCTTCGATGTCCTGCATGCGCTGGGCCGTTTCCACCAGCGCGTCAAACATGCTGGATTCCGAGAACCCGGCGATGCGCAAGCGCGAGAGCGCTTCCGCGGTCTGTTGCCGGTCGGTCGTGAAATCCGACAGAATCTCCGGGCGCAGGTCGTAGGCGATGACGGCCAGGTAGTCTTCCGGCTTCAAAGTCTGCGCGAAGCCGTAGGCGGCGGTGAGCGTCTGGAACCAGGCGTACGAATAGAAGCTCTGGAAACGGTTGGAGAACTCGACCAGCAGGCAGACGGTCATGGGCGCTTCGCCCAGCGAGAAGCCCACCATCTGCTGCGGCACGCCGTCTTCCAGTATCCGGAAGTTTTGCTTGGGAATGTTCGGAATGAAATGGCCCTTGTTATCGAGCACCGCGGTATCCACCGTCACGGTAATGGCGTCGGAGCGGAAGGTCGGCACGCCTTCCGGTACAGTGCTGTCTTTGGGCTTGCCGAATTTTGAAGGAATCGGCGCTTGATCCGGCTCCGGGGCAGGCGCGCTCCCGTTGGCGCCGGGCTTGCGCGGCCGCGCGACCGTCGTGCTCGAATCCGAATTAGGACCCTGTTGGGCGCCCAGGTGCTCCCCGATGAACACCGTAAGTCCCAGCACCCCCAGCATCATGGCTACGAGAACTCGCAGGGTTTTCATGCCTAGATTATGACGCAAAATACTTGCGGTGGGTTGCAGGTGGGGTTGCAGGCGCGCCTCGCTTTCAAATGGCCGCACCGGCGCCCGGCTGGAGGGCACTAATGAATCCGGCGGTCGCGGCCGGAACCTTGTTTGCGCATATACACTTGAAACTTTTTCTTGGCGCGCGCCAGCTTCCAGACTCGGTAGGATTCGTGCAGCGAGCCAACGGGATCCGAAACCGCGCATGCGCGGAAATTTGAGAAACACATAGCCAAAGAGCATCCCCCAGATGCGCGACATCGCTGACCGGACTGGCCGGGTTGAAACGAATTGAGGAAGGCGATGGCCCCGATGATCATGACGAAATATTTCATCTTGAGCGGAATCAGGAAATAGAACAGCATCTGCCGATCCGGCCACATCACCGCGGAGGCCAGCAGGATCCCGTAAATCGCGCCGGAGGATCCGACAGTTGCGATTTCGGGATTGCCGAACAGATAGTTTCCGACGATCACGCAAAGTCCGGCGCCTGCTCCGCAGAAGAAATAAAAACGAGGAAACGGCTGGTGCCCCACAGCCGCTCGAACTCCGTGCCGAACATCCACAGCGCCAGCATGTTAAACAGGATGTGCGCGATTCCCTGGTGGAGGAACATATAGGTGACTAACTGCCAGACATATAAAGTGGGTCACCACGTCCGACGGGGCGGAGCACTAATAGCTCGAACGACGGCGCGCAAGTCCGCGAAACAAATAGAGTTGGATGATGAAAAATCGCAACGTTCGATATCAGCAGTGCGCGAATGCCCGGGGGAAGGCCGCCTCGAAGAGAGATACCCGCGCGCGTAACGATCTTGTTCCGATTGCCATGCCGAGCCTATCGTCAGGATAACATCGGCGGCGAGCGTCCGATCGCTCCGGTTGTCGCCCGATGCGTATATCCTAATAACTGGAGGAAGTCATCTTGAAATTGAGTTTGTTGATGCTCGCGCTGTGCGCCGCCCCCGTCTTTGCGGCTGACCCGCTGGCGGCCTTTTACGACGGCCAGTTGAAGGGGGCCGAGAAGCGATGTAACCAGCCTCGCCGCCGCCATGCCCGCGAACAAGTACGATTTCGCGCCCACCAACGGCGCCTTCACCGGCGTACGCACGTTCGCGCAGCAGGTCAAACATCTGGCCACCGTTATGTATCAGGTCTCGGCCGCCGCCTTGAACCAGAAGCCGCCGGTGGATATCGGGGCAGGCGAGAACGGTCCGGACTCCGTGCGCACCAAGGAGCAAGTGCTTGCGTATCTGAAAGGCGCCTTCGCATTTGCCCACAAATCGATTGCGACGCTCACCCTGCAGAATCAACTCGAAAACGTGAAGTCGCCATTCGGGGGAACCATGCCCCGAGTGCTCGCGGCGAGTATGGTCACTTCTCACACCTTCGATCACTACGGACAGATGGTGGTCTACGCGCGTATGAACGGCGTGGTGCCGCCGGCCAGCATGCCCGCGCCGCCGAAGTAGCCATCTACCGCGGGCTATTTCGAAATCGTCTCCAGCGCCAGCCAGCTAGTGCGCGGACCTAAGATCCCGATCGCCAACACCACCATCGCCATGCTGCCGGCGATGAAAGTGAATACGCCGGGCACGCCGAAGCGATCCAGGAAAAAGGCGATCGCGAACGCGCTGAAAACTCCGGAGAGCCGGCTCCACGAATACACGAATCCGATGGCTAGGGCGCGAATGCGCGTGGGGTAAAGTTCCGCCTGATAGGCGTGGAATGAGAACGAGAGGATGTTGTTCGACATCGTCAGCAGGATTCCCAGGCACGATCAGCATCGGCGCGAGCGTCATCTGTCCGAAGAGCAAGCCGAATACGCCGACGGCGGAGGCCGCCGCGACGATCTGCCATTTGCGCTCGAAACGGTCCGCGAGCCGGTAGGCCAGCAGCGGCCCGAGAGGCGCTGCGATGGCAATCAGGAACGTGTATTCCAGGCTGTTGACCACCGGAGATTCCGCGCCGGATCAGAAACGTGGGGACCCAACTGGAGAAGCCGTAATATCCCACGATCTGAAAAACATTGAAGACGATCAGCATTAGCGTGCGCGTGCGATAGGGCGGCTTCCAGATCTCGGCGAAGTTGCCGCGCGGCGCGGGTTCCTCCACATTGGCCGGGTGCGCGCAGCACGAATCCCGACTCCATCGCAACCCGCGTCTCCAGCTCCGCGACGATGGCTTGCGCTTCGCCGAGCTTGCCTTGCTGCGCCAGCCAGCGCGGGCTCTCCGGAACGTCGCGGCGGATGCGCCAGACGAACAGCGCACCGGCGGCGCCGATCAGAACCACCCAGCGCCATCCGTCCAGGCCGAAGGGCGATCGCGGCACCAGCAGCCATGCAAGAAAGCGCCACCAGCGGCACCGCGGAGAATTGAATGGTCTGGTTCAGCGCGAAGGCGCGCCCGCGCAATTCCTTCGGCACCAGTTCCGAGAGATACGCGTCGATGGTCACCAGTTCCACGCCGACGCCGATGCCCGAAAGGAAGCGCCACAGGTTCAATCCGAACACGTCGCTCTGGAACGCCATCACCACGCTGGCCGCGCTGTACCACAGCAGCGAAAAGGTGAAGATGGTGCGCCGCCCGAAGCGATCCGCGACAAAGCCGAAGAGCGCCGTGCCCACGAATAGCCCCAGGAATAATGCCGCGACGAAACTCGCCACGCCGGTGGTGCCGAACAGGCCTCGCGTGGAGGATGTCAGGATCCCGCTGCGCACCAGGCCGGGCGCAATGTAGCCGGTGAAGAACAGATCGTAGAATTCGAAGAACCCGCCGAGCGAGAGCAATGCCACCAGCCGCCAAATGGTGCGCGTGGCCGGCAGGCGGTCGAGGCGCGCGCTGATGGAGCCCGGCGTTACTGGCTGCTCTTGTTCACCGATGCCAAACGCCAGCAGCACATTTCCCGCCATGCCGCCGTTGCGCGGGTAGCCGGAGTTGATGAAGATCATGCCGCCGGAGATCACGGGTCCAGCGCCATCGAGCGAGCCGCCCTTGGCCGCGACGCCGTTGACCGCCGTGAAGTCGCGCGCAGTGTCGAAGTCCCACAACACTTTTCCGTTTTCGGCATCGAAGGCGCGCATATGGCCGTCGAGCGAGCCGGAGAACACCACGCCGGGGATCATCGTGACCGCCGCTTCCTGCGCGGGGCTGCAGCCGGGCTTGGGCGGAGTCGCACGCCTGCGGCGGCGCGAACCACGCTTGCGATCCGTCGCTGAGGCGCAACGCTGTCAATCCGCCGCCCGCGGCCGGATCGAAATTCGCATTGCCGATCAATGAGGCCAGACGTTCCGCGGGGGTCTGCGGCGTCTTCCGGGCGTCGCCCGTCGCCGCATAAACTTTCTGTCCGTCGCTGGCCATGCCCCACTGCACGCCGCCGTTCACGCCGCCCTTCGCGACGCGCTTCTGCCACAGAATCTTGCCTTCGTCCGCGGGATCGAGCGCATAAACCATGCCGGATTTCTGTCCCGCCAGCAGCATTTCTTTGCCCTCCGGCGTGCGCACCAGCAGCGCCGATGAACCAAAGTCGTAATCCGGCCCGGAATCCTGTGGGCAATTGACAGCGCTCTTGTCGACGCACGTTGAATTGTAAACATCGCCGGGCAGCACCTGATGAGACCACGCGATTTTGCCGGTCTTCATTGCGATCGCCACCACGGCGTCGCTGGTCTTGGTGTTGGGATGCGAATAGTTGTCGCCAGTGGTCACATACAACATGCCGCGTTTCGCATCGATGGTAGGAGTCGACCAGATGCCGGCGCCGGACGGCCCATAAGTGGGCGTGCCGATCTTGGTGACACCGGTCTTCACCGGCGGGTCGACCATGAAGGATCTCCAGACTAACGAACCATCGCTCACGCGCAGCGCGGTGAGGTTGCCGCGAAACGTACAGCACGGATATTGCGCATCGAGCGAACGCGTCTCTTCCCACGAAGCCGCCGGAATGTACACCACGCCATCGTGCTCGGCAGGCGAACCGGTGAGACGCGTGGCCTCCTGATCCGCTACGTGAGTGCGCCAGATCTGGTGGCCGGTGGCCGCATCCAAGCCATACGCCCAGCCGATTTGATCGCCGAAAACCAGCACCGTTCGCGGACCGCTCTTGACGGGGACCATCGCCGAGCGCACCGGGCCGTTGGCTTCGAAGGTCCAATGCGTGCAGCCGGTCTGAGCGTCCAGCGCGTAGATCACGCCGCTCGCGCTGCCGGTGAATACCGTGCCGTTGAAGACGGTGGGCGCTGCGAAGGCCATGATGTCGCCGGGAAATCCGAAAGCCCACTTGAGTTTCAACTTGCTCAATTGGCCGATGCCGAAACCGGCCTTGCCGGCCGCTACGTAACGCGCATTGTCATTCGCGGCACTCCAGCCATTCCAGTTGCCCGCGCTCGCGCCCGCCATCGGACGCTTGCCGGCAGAACACATATTCTTGGGCGTCGTGAGTTGCCCACCGGCCACGCCCAGAAAATTGGCGACGGCCTCGCGTTCATCGCGCTTCAGCGGATAAGCGATGCTCATCATAAGTCCGAAATCGAGCGTACGCAGAATGCGCGCGGAAGACAGCTTCTGCAATGCCTCGCGCGGCGGAATGCGTTCCGAGTTCTGATCGTGGCAGGCGGCGCAGCGTGCCTTGTACACCTCTTCGCCGGAGGGCGCCGCAGGCAGCATGGCGGCGGACAGCAGGGCCAGGGAAACAGCAAAAGAATGCTTCATGGGGCTCACGACTAGTCTAATGAAAACCTCCATGCGATAATACCGGACATGCGGGGACTCTTGTTGATTCTGGCTCTGGCGCTGCCGCTGTCCTTTCCGGCTTCGGCCGCCGATTTGACCAAGCTGAAGATCGTGGTGACGACCAGAAGCGGCAGGCCGATTGACCGTGCCGATGTCATCGTGCGCTTCGGCGGACGTTCGGTCGCCAAACTCGGGAAGATGGTGCGCACCACTTGGGAGATGCGCTCCTCGCAGGAAGGCGTCGCCGAGATTCCAGATATGCCTAAGGGCAAAATCCGGATTCAGGTGATCGCCAAAGGTTACCAGACTTTCGGGGACACGTTTGACGTCGACGAAGATGAGCGCACCATCGAAATCAAGCTGAATCCGCCGCAGCCGCAGTACTCTTCGCACGACAAGGAGAATTGACGGCTGGTGCGGCACGGGCCGATGCTCCGCGATTTGGGAACCCGCGCTACTGGTAGGTCACTTGACGGTTGCCGCTCGAAAGATCCAGCACCAGCCGGCCGTCGGCTTGCGTCGCGCCTTCGCCTGAATAGTTGTCGCTTCCCTGAGTGAGTTTCAGGCCGGAGAGCTTCCAGCGAGGGCCGGCGGCGGTCATATTCACTTGAAAGCGCCCAGATGCCCGGCGGAATTCGGCGTCGGGCGAAAAAGCGATGGAGCGCCCGCTGCAAGGTTCCGTCCGCCTTTATGCTGGCCCATAGCGCCGGGCCGTTTCCCTCCGCCGATACCTTGCCCTTGAAATCCAGTTTGCCGCCCTTGTAGGGCAGGTCGTCCAAATTGCCTTCGAAGCGATAGACGGGCGCGCGCCCCGCGAGGTCGATGCGCAGTTCGCCGGTGAGCGCCGCATCGGCCGCCTTCCCCTGGATAGCGGACAGCGTCACTGACGAGCCGTCCCACGCCAACCGCGCGCCGTCAATGCTGAGGCGCGTATCGGCCAGCGTCAACGTTCCGATCGAGAGGACGCCTTCGACATTTCGCCCAGTGAGCCAGTCGGGCATTGCGCCCGCCGCGCCCAGGCGCAGAGTTCGCGCCAGCAGGCCGCCTTCGCGCGAGATGGTGGGTTGAAACAGGCGTTCAATTTCTTTGGCGTCCGCCGCGGCCACTTGCAGCCGGAAGGTCTGGGGCTTGGACTTTTCCGCGTCGCTATCCGTGTCGCTATCCGTGTCGCTATCCGTGTCGCTATCCGAGTCGTTATCAGTGTGGCCTTCCGCATCACGCTGCTTACCCCAGCGGTACTCGCCGCCGAATGCGATGTCGCCCACCTTGGCGCGAATGCGCGTCACCGCTACGTTTTGATCTCTGGCGCTGACGGCCGCCGACTGGATGCGCACAGGGTCCGCCAGTCCATCGACAGCGAGGCGCGTGTTCTGGATCTCGAAATCGCCCGACCAGGCTCCCTTGTTGGACGGCGGGTCCGGGTTTGCATAAGACAATGTCCCGCGCCACGTGCCATCGGCGATGCGGTCGAGCAGCGGTATCGATCCCACGCCCAGCGCGGCTAGCGCGCGCAGATCGGCAACATTCATGCGGTGCGTCATGATCTTGACTTCAACGCCGCCGCCATCCCCCGCCTGATATACGGCCTCCACATCGGCGGAGTCCGCGCCTCCCGAATGTTTACCGTATTCGGGCCGGCCACGATGCGTGTTGCCTTTGAGGAAAACCGTTGCCGTGGGGATTTTCAGCGGGGCTGCGCCGGGCGATCGTCACAACGGCGTCGCGCACTTCCAGGTTGCCGCCCAGACCCTTCGGTATTGCGATAACGCGCGGAGCCGGCCACCACTCCTTCGACGGTCATCTTCGCAGGCAGCGGCGCGCCCAGGTTCCTGGCGAGTTCGACGCCCGATCCCAGCGGAGCGTCGTTGAAATCCGCCGAAACTTCCCATTGCGGGGTGGTCAGCAGATCGTGGGTGCTGGCGTGCAATTTGGTGTTCAGGCCGGGAGGCGAAATGGAATCCAGTTCCAGGGTTTGCGCCGCCAGGTCCAGCTTGCCCTTGTAGCCCACGCGCCATTCACCGGCATTTTCGAGCTGCAGAGTGCCTTGCACGTCTAGGCTGGCCGGCGATCCGGAAACCTGGGCGTCGAGCGAAACCAGGCCCTTGAGCGGGGCGTCGCCGTTATCGAACAGGCGCGCGACCGCATCGAGTGCGCTGGGCTCAAGCTCCACCTCGAAGTTGAAGTGCTGTCCGGACGCCGAGGGAGTTGCGCTTCCGCGCACGTAGAAGTGCCCGAAATTTTGCGCTCCTTGATCGGTGCGCGAGGGTACTCCGGAAAAGCGCAGCTCCACCGCGCCGCCGTCGCCCGGCGAGACCTCCAGGTCGGTGTCGTCGAAATACAGGACGGATTTGGTTTGCGGCGAATTTGAAATTGACGCGGCCGCCGCGCACCTTGATGGCCGGCAGGGTCGACGGGATCGCTGGCGGCGCCGGGCCGACGGGCAGGAGTCCCTGGCCGGGGAAGTGCTGGCTCAGCAGCATCTGAAAATTCCACGGCGCGCCGGTGGGCTTCACCAGATTAAAGGTGGCATCGTTCAAATCCAGGCTGGAAAATTCCAGCCGGCCGCGCAGCAGCGCCAGCAGGTTTATGCGGGCGTCCAGCGTGTTGGCATAGGCGAAGGGTTCAATGCCCGCGCGGCTGTCTTCATGAATGGTGACGCCGTCGAGCGACACGCCCGGGCCGGAGAAAAGTGTGAGCGAAACCTGGTCGACTTCTACTTTGCGTCCCAGTCCGCGGGCGAGCGCGCGCTCGATGGGAGTTTTCAGAAAATCGACAGGCGCATACGGCAGCGCCACGCCGATGACCGCGATCGCCAGCAAGAAAATGATCAGGGCGCGCTTCATTTCGCAGCTTCCGAAAGGCGCCGGTAGGCCTCGCGATCGTCGATGTCGGTCAGGATGCCGGGATCGTTCACATCGACGTAAACCGTCTGCGGGATGTGGCCGTGAATCACTTCGCTCGCCGATCGCGGTGGGCGGCAGCGCGAGTAGTTCCTCCGCAATCGCGCGGGCCGCGAAGACAGGATGGCCGCGCTTGGGGCCGCTGGGAGTCTGGATGCGTGGGATGACCAGCAGCGTCGCCGCATCGCGCCGCCGGAATTCCTCCGCCAGTCGCTCGACGGTTTCGCTTTCGACTGCCGGCGAATCGACAGGCGTGAATAGAAATCCATCGGACGTCGGCGGGCAGTGCGGCGAGTGCGGTTTGCAATGAACTTAGCTGGCCGCGCTCGGGAGCGGGAGTTGATCGTGACGACGGCGGCAGCCGGGAATGCCCGGCCGGATCTCAGCGGCATGATAGCCCAGCACCACGATGACGCGACCGCACACCGGCGAAAGCACCCGCACCAGCCTTTGAATGAAAGTTTCGCCGCGATATTCGAGCAGCGCCTTAGGGCTGCCCATGCGGCTGGAGGCGCCGGCCGCCAGAATAATGCCGGCGATCACTTCAATAGCGCCCGCAGGTTGTCGTGGGCGAATACCGATTTCGAAAGCGAGCGCCAGTCCACATCCGGCGAGCGGCGCATGGCGATCATTTCGCCCACCACCGAAATCGCGATTTCCTCCGGCGTTTCGGCCCCGATCTCCAGGCCCATCGGCGCGAAGATCTTTTCGAACAGGTGGCGCGGCAGGCCCTCTTTTTCGAGCTCCTTCACCACCGAAATCGTCTTGCGCTTGCTGCCGATCATGGCGACGTATTTCGCGGGCGTCTCGACCGCCCAGCGCAGCACGCGCATATCGTCGCGATGGCCGCGGGTGACGATGATCAGGTAGCTGGTGGAGGTGATGGTCAGCTTGGGGAAGACGCTCTCGTATTCCTCGGCGTAGACTTCGTCGGCTTCGGGGAAGCGTTCCTTGTTGGCGAAGGCCTCGCGGTCGTCGATGATGACGGTGGCGAATCCGGCCAGATTCGCGACCTTCGAAAGGCTCTTCGACACGTGGCCGCCGCCGAAGATAAACGCGCGCGGCTGCGGCGTGACGGGCTCGACGAAAATGTTCAACTGGCCGCCGCAGATCAGGCCGTTGTCGTAGGCGGCGTCTTCGCCCAGGCTGAAATTGAGGTGGCGCGGCTTGTCGGTTTCGATCACCTCGCGGGCCGCGGTCCAGACCTCGGCTTCGACGCAGCCGCCGCCCACCGTGCCGATCATGGAGCCATCCTCGCGCACCAGCAGTTTCGCGCTTTCATAGCTGGGGATGGAGCCGTTGACTTGCACAATGGTGGCCACGGCACATTTTTGGCCCAGGCGGCGCAAGCGCACGATTTCGTCGTAAATATCCACTCGGATCAATTATATCTTGACGGAAGCCCGATCGAGTAGTTGACACGAGATTTGATTGCCGGATAAACTGCTGGAGGTATCGAATGTCGATATCGAAAAGCGATGTAGGTAACGTTCTTGCGTACCGCGATCTATACTCCGGCCTGATTCGGCTGCACATTCTTCATCACGCGGCAGAAGGCCCGATCTTTGGCCTCGAAATGGCTGAAGAATTGGCACGGCACGGGTATCGGATCAGTCTCGGGACCCTCTATCCGCTGCTTCACGGCCTCGAAAAGAAGGGATACCTGCACTCGGCCGAGCAGCGCAAAGGGCAATCGATTCGGAAACTCTATCGGGCCACGGCACTGGGAAGAAAGGCTCTTAAGGCCATGAAGGCAAGAGTGAGCGAATTATTTGGAGAGCTGCATGAAGAGCATTAGGCGCGGGACCGCGCGCTGTGGAAGGGCGCTCGCCGTGCCAGTCCTGCTGGTTTTCGTTTCGACGGCCGCACTCGCCGGGCCGCCGTTTCAAACCGACGATCCGCAACCGATCGACTACCGCAACTATGAGTTCTATACCTTCGGCGCGTCCGACGGCACGGCGCTCGAAACCGATACCATGGGGCCCGCGCTGGAGTTCAACTGGGGAGCTTTACCCAATGTTCACCTGCATATCATCGCGCCGGCCGCCGCGATTTTTCCGGCCCACGATGCCCGGGCGTTCGGCTTTGGGGACATCGAACTGGGAATCAAACTCCGTTTTGTGCAGGAGGGCAAGCATCGTCCGATGATCGGCACGTTTACGATGTTTGAGATCCCCACCGGCAATGCCGAGCGCGGTCTGGGCGTCGGCAAGACCTGGTACAAGGTGCCAATTTGGGTGCAGAAAAGCTTTGGCCCGTGGACCACGTACGGCGGCGGCGGAGAAACGGTGGTGAACGCCCCCGGCTATCGCAATTATCCGTTTGCGGGCTGGTTAGTGCAGCGGGATCTGGGCAAGAAATTGACGCTCGGCACTGAAGTTTTCTATCACGGACCCGAGGGGGACGGGACGCCGTTTCCGAAGCCCGCGACGATGGTGGATGTGGGCGGCTACTACAAATTTCGCGACCCTGGTTTTCAGTTGCTGTTCTGCTACGGCCACACCGCCATCGGGAAAAGCGAAAACTACGCCTACCTGGGACTGTATTGGACTTGGGGTAAGAAGGCGGATGCCGACAAACCCGGGAATCAAGCCGGCGCCGCGTTCAGGAACATGTCTCATCCCGGACTCATGGGCGGAATGTGACGAATATCTCGAACAGGGACGTGATCTTTTGGCCCATGCCGCTTTCGGCGTCACAGCATGTTTGGCGCCCTCATGGGTGTTCGTGGAAACGCTCAATGTGCGGCCCGCGAACAGTGGCCGCATCCGAACAGGCGCGCCGGTAACGGCGCTCCTGATGACCGCCGGATGAGAGTCTGCACTTAAATTCCGCCGCCCGCACACTCACCGCACTCGCGAGCGTGAAGGATGACTCCGCCCGGCTGAAGAACTTTATGAAGTCGCTGACCGATCATGATTGAACCACCCACGGGTTAGTCGATCCTTTTCTCTTTGCCGGGTTGGGATTCATCTTCATGAAAAGCAGAATGACGGAGCAGGTGGATCCCAGCCGCTTGATTGGAGTCTTGGTTTTCGCCGTGGCAAGCGCGGCGCTCGGACTAATGCTTTGGTACGCGCTATTTTGACCTGTGTTCCGTTGGACCGCGGGCTTAGGGACAATCGCCTTAGCGCCGCCTAAGGGAATTCGGGCTGCAGTTGCGACCCTGACATGCGTTTCGCATCCGATATGTCTGCTTAGCTGGACTTAAGGAGACGCGGATCGCGTTGCGCAGCATCATCATATCTCCCGACCATGAATTGGGGCGCAAGCTCACCGCGGCGCTCGAAGCGACGGGACAGGTGGAGGTTGACCGGACACTCGACCACTATCCCACCGCGATTGAGCTCGTGCGCACGCTGCGAGCCTTGGCGACCGACGTCGTTTTTATCAACTTTGGGTCGTTGAAACAGGGCCTGGAGATGGTCCACATCCTGGAGGCGGACGGGAGCCAGCGGCAAATCGTCGGTTTCCAGGACCATATCGATACGGCGGTACTTCGCGAAACAATGCGGGCCGGAGTCCGCGAATTTCTGACCAACCCGTTCGAGCCGCGGGCGGTGCTGGAAAGCGTGGAGAGCATCAAAACGCTGCTGCAGCAGCGGCCGGCAGTGTTTGAATCCACCAATCAGATTTTCTCGTTTCTGCCTGCGAAGGCCGGGGTGGGCGCCTCCACTATCGCGTTAAACGTAAGCGGGGCGCTGGCGCGCACGCCGAATACGCGCGTGCTGCTCTCGGATTTCGATTTGAGCTCCGGCATGCTGCGCTTCATGCTGAAACTGACCAACGAGTATTCGGTGCCGGATGCGATTTCCCGCGTGGGCGACATCGATGAAAATCTATGGCCTCAGCTGGTGACGCCGGTCGCTGGGATGGACGTGCTGCACGCCGGCCGCATCAATCCCAGCTACCGCATTGAGCCCGCGCAGGTCGCCAACCTGATAACGTTCATGCGCCGCAGCTATCAAGTATTGTGCTTCGATCTTTCAGGGAATCTCGAAAAGTATTCGATCGAGCTGATGCAGGAATCGAAGCGTATTCTGCTGGTCTGCACGGGGGAAATCCCGGCGCTGCATCTGGCGCGCGAAAAACTGGCGTTTCTTCGAGACGTGGGTCTGAGCGGGCGGGTTTCGATAATTCTCAATCGAATGCCAAAGAACCCGCTGTTTTCCCAAGCCCAGGTGGAGGAATTGCTGGGACAGCCGGTAGTGCGGGTATTCGCCAACGATTACCTGGCGGTGAATCACGCCGTGGAAGAAGGGAAACTGCTCGACTCCGGCACCGAATTGGGCCAAGGCTTTGCGGAATTCGCCGCCCAATTAATGGATCAGCCGGAAGTAAAACAGGCAGCGAGCAAGCGCCGCTTCCTGGATTTCTTCCGGCCAGCGCCCACCCTCGCTACCCCGGGACGGGATTAGGTCCCCGACCCGCCGCAGCCTACGCCGCGCGGTGCCCGCCTACGTCGGCCTTCCGGAGTTCACCACTTGCGGAAGCCACTACGCGGTTGCGCTATCGTGGGGTCACATGGAGGCAGTGTTCGGGTGGGTCGCGACCTACGGCTACGGGGCGTTGTTTGGACTCCTGATCCTGGGCATCGTGGGACTGCCTGTTCCCGACGAGACGCTGCTGGTTTTCTGCGGATATTTGATCTCACGGGGCAATTTAAACGCACCTGGAACCTATATCGCCGCCTTGGCGGGGAGCTGCTGCGGGATCACAGTCAGTTACTTCATCGGGAGGACGGCGGGGCTGGCCGTGGTGCACCGCTTCGGCCGGTATCTTCGGATAGAGCAAAAGCATTTGGATCGCATTCACGGCTGGTTTGACCACAGCGGGCACTGGGCGCTGTTTGGCGGATATTACATCGCCGGGGTGCGGCATTTGACGGCGATCATCGCGGGTGCTTCCAAACTGGAATTCCATATTTTCGCGCTGTACGCCTGGGCCGGCGCGGCGACCTGGGTGGCGGCCTTCCTCACCCTTGGGTACGTGATCGGCGAACAGTGGCGCACGGTCGCCGAACTGGTTCACCGCTATCTGATCTACGCCTCGGTTTTGGGGATCGGCGCTGGTGGTGCTATTTTTTGCCGGACGCCGCTGGATGCAGCGCCGGACGGGCGCCGGCGGCGGCGCCTGACACATTCCCTGAGTCGGAATCATAACGCCCCTAAGGTTCCTAGACTCCTAGCAGTAGGGTGTGTGACTGACGGGCAATTGCGACTTCTCCGTGTAGATTAGAAGGCATGTTCCACTGGATCTGCCCGGAGTGTGGCCGCGAGATCGCTCCCACAATACGGGAATGTCCGGCTTGCGATCCGGTTGCAGCCACAGTGGAAACTGCGCCCGCGGGTGAAGTGGAAGCATCCGCGCGCGCAGGAAAAGAGGCCGCGGCGCCGGCCATGAGCGCCAAGCTCCCCGGTGGCCGGAACCCAGCCAGATCCCAAGCCGTACCAGCCAATTGCGCCGGTCGCGCCGGCGACAATAGTGACCGCGCCGGACACCACCGCGCCAGACACTACCGCCCCAGACCATGCCGGAGCAGACACTACCGCACCAGAAAAAACCGCAGCAGACCAAACCGCAGCAGACCAGACCGCAGCGGACCAGACAGCGCCTCCCGCGCTAGCGGCGCGCATTCGATCCGAGTCACCGTCGGCAGCCCGGAGTTCGCACAACGGCGCCAGGAAAGATGCCAAAGAGGACGCGCTGTTGCCGCAATTCGGCGCTCCGTCCGCAGGCGGCGATCCGTTGGGTCATTTGTCCTCGATGGTGGACTCGATGCGGGAGCCGAGTCCGCCCGAGCCGCCGCCGTCGCGGGACGCACTGCCGCTTCCGATGCGCGCGGCGTCCAACGTGCCTGCGTCGTTGCGGGCTTTTATCGCGGAATTGCGGCCGGCCCGCGCCGAACCTCGTATCCCATTGACGCCGAAGCAGCCGGCGTCAAACAGCTCCGGAGCCACCGCTGCTGACCACTCCTATACCGCTGCCGCTGCGACCCTCGCAGCCGGCGCCTGAGCCGCCGCTGGGAGCAAAACTACTGGCTCTGCCGGTCGAGTTGCCGCAAGCGGTCCGGCTATCGACGCCTCCTTGGGAACCGGCGCCGCTGCTGGCGCCGCTGGGGAATTATTCGCCTTTGGAGGGACGTCCGCTGCGTCCGGCGATCCCCAAGGTTCAGTTGCTCAAGAAGGAATGCGGCCCGCGCACCACGTTGCCGGGCCCAATGCTGACTCGCCGCCTGGTGAAGTTCATGGACCGCGACCTCGGGGCCATTCCGCCGGTGTTTCTGCGGATCAAGAAGCGCCTTGATACCGGGTTGGATGGCGACCGCGTTGATCATGGGAACCCTGCTGGGCGCGGGCTTAACCAGTGTGATCACGGTGGTGCGGCCCACGGCCGAAGCGAAGCAGGCGGCGACTGCGCAATCCAATGCCGCGGCCGCGCCGGCAGCTCCGACGCCGGATGTTTCGAGCGTCAGTGCCTCGCCGCTGGCGAAGGCTATCGAAGTCACCGGATTCCGCATCCAGATGGATCCGGCCAAGAAATCCGAGATCCAATACCTGGTGGTCAATCACTCGCCCGCGCGTTTTTCCGGCGTGACGGTCTACGTGACGCTCTATACGGCCGACGCCAAGGCCGGCCAGCCGCCGCTTTGCAGGTTCCAGTTCACGGCTCCCAATTTGGCTCCGTTCCAGGCGAAAGACATGACCAGCGCCATTGAACGCATCACGCGCCCGGTATCGGCTGCCGGATTGGCAGGACCTGCGGGCGTCGGTTGAAATCGGCCAGTAGCCGCCCAGCTAGCCGCGCAGCGCCTTCCACAGCAGCAGAGCCGCACCCGCCAGAAATCCCAGCAAGGCCTGATATTCGCGGTTGTAGCGGTACAAACTCCAGCGGAAATGTTTGGGGGCGTCTGCGGGCATCGGGTACGGCACGCGCGGAATCAACTTGTGGACGCGCCGCACGTAGGTGGCGTAGGCGGGGAACAGCCGGGCCAGATGCTGCTCTTCCAGATCCACCACCGGCAAATAGATCAGCACGAACACGGCTGCGAACAGAACTCCCAACTCCCAGCGTCGCGAGGCGATGACCAAGCCCGCGGCGGTAGTGAGCGTGCCGAGATACAGCGGATTGCGCACCCAGGCATACGGTCCGCTATCGGTGAGCGTGCTGTCCTTTTGGAGGTGCCCGGCAGCCCAAGCGCGCAGGGCGAGTCCCAGGATGGACACCGGAATTCCGGCGGCAAGCGATGCCAGCGTCGGCGCCGAGAGCCACAGGAACGCGCCCACTAGAACGAATCCGCAAGGCACGCGGAGCTTCGCGACGGCGTCGGCGTAAGGCTTGGAAAAAATCACGCGCGACAACCTGCGGAACTGGCTTCGAGGGCGGCGGCGAGGGCATCGGCCACCATGTGCGGAGTGATCGCGAGCATGCTCGCGTGCGGCGTGGAGCGGCGCGAGTAGTCGGTGGTGGCGTCCGGGCTGCGCAGTACGCGGATGGTCCCGCCATAAGGGCCGTTACGCGCGGGATCGGTGGGCCCATAGATGGCGACGCCGGGCTTCGCGAGCGCGGCGGCCAGGTGGAGCGGTCCGCTATCGACTCCGATGACGGCGTGCGCGCGCCGCGTGGCATCGATCAGGCCGGCGAGTCCGGAAAGATGCACGTGCGCGCCGCGAATTTGTTGCAAGACGGCGGCGGCGTCCGGCGGACCGTTCACTACCAGCGGGATATCGAGCAGCGCGGCGAGTTCGGACCAGCGCTCCATCGGCCACTGCTTCGCGCCCCATCCGGCCAAGGGGCTGGTGAGAACAAATTTCCCGGCGGGCAGCGAGCCTTCCGGCGCGCCCGCGGGCAAGGGGAAGGTGCGCAGAAGTTGCGATGCGCCGGCGCCGGCAGCGAGCTCAAGGTTGCGTTCAACGACGTGTTCGGCGCGGGTCTCTATTTCGCAAGAGTAGAACAGCGCGGCGGGGCGCTCGCGGACGCGCTTGCGGTCGAAGCCGGCGAGTTTGGCGGGCTTGACGGCGGCGGCCAGCGCGGCGGTTTGGATGAGTCCCTGGAAGTCCACGGCAAGATCGAAATGCCGGGCGCGGAGACGGCGGGCTTCGGCGAACGACGCGGTGAAGGAGCGCTCCACGGGGATGATTTCATCCACATAAGGATTGCCTTCGAGCAGCGGCGCCCAGCGCGGACGGATCAACCAGGTCAGACGGCTGTTCGGAATGCTGTGCTTCAGGCTGGCGGCGGCGGGCAGCGTATGGATCACGTCGCCCATCGAACTGAGGCGCACCACCAGAATCTGGAACGGAGCGGCGCTGGTATTCAAATTACTATTTCAACACGACTTCAAGAGATCAAGAGCGACTTTCGCGACACGGTCCGCGCTGACGCGGGTCATGCAGCGGTGGTCGATGGGACACTCGCGCTTGAGGCAGGGGCTGCACTCGACCGGCTCGCGCACGACGCGGGCGAGGGGGCCGGTGGGCCCGGTGGCTGTATCGTCGGTGGCGCCGAAGATGGCGACCGTTGGCACGCCCAGTGCCGAGGCGACGTGCATGCCGCCCGAATCGTTGGTGAGATATACACGGCAGGCTGCGGCCAGGTCGATGTATTCCGCGAGCGTCGTTTCGCCGGCGAAGTTGTGAACCGGAACGGGAATTGCGGCGGCGATGGCCGCGCACCAGGCGCGCTCGTCTATCGAGCCGAAGATTGCGACGGAGGCGTCGAGTTCTCGTGCGACCGTAGCGGCGGCTTCGGCGAAGCGCTCGGGTAGCCAGCGCTTGGCGGTTCCGTAAGCCGCACCAGGGCTGATTCCGACGACGGTTTCGCCCATCCCGAGCTCGTGAAATCGGGCAAGGCCGGCGGCGCGGGACTGGGGTGCGCCGTCGAGACGAATGCAATCATTTTCGGGCAGGGAATCGAGAATGCCGGCGCGGTGCAGAAGCTCCAGATAGTAGAAGCGCTCATGGCGCGGGATCTCGCCTTTGCGCGGCACCGGGATGGCGCGCGTCAGCAGCGGACTGCGGCCATCGCGGGCGTATCCGATCCGTTCGGGAATGCCGGCGAGATACGCTACGGCGGCGGCCTCGAAGGCGTTCTGAAGAAGAATGGCGCAGTCGAAGTTTTCGCGGGCGAGGGCGCGGCCTGCCGCCCATTTTTCGGCGAGCGTGCGGGCGGTGTAGGGGATCATGCGATCGCAAAACGGCTCACGCTGGTAGAGATCGGCTACCCAGGGCTTCGCCAGAATCGCAATCTCGGCCTGCGGAAAACGCTGGCGAAGCGCGCGCAGCGCGGGCAGGGACATGACTGCGTCGCCCAGCCAGTTGGTGGCGCGGACCAGGATGCGATTGTACGGCACTCCTCTTAAGAGTAACGGTAAGCTGAATATATGCGCGACGTGCTGCTGGCGGTGGCGGGACTGTGCGGAGTCTATGCGGAGTTCATCTGGCCCGGTAAGGTGATTCCGGGCGCGGCGGGCGGCGTGCTGCTGATGCTGGGCATCGCAGGAATGATGAAGCGTCCGGTGGATACGCGGGCGGTAATGCTGCTAGGGACTCCATTCGCGCTGTTGACCATCGCACTGTTGGCGATTGCGTGGCGCGCCAGGCGGAATAAGACGACATTTTGACGGCGCCGCGCCCCGGAAAATCGGCATAGAATATGGGGATGATCAGAGTCCTGGTTTTGATCTTGCTTGCAGCGGCTGGCGCCTGGGCCCAGAAAATCACGGTGGAGTTCGATCAAGCCGCCGATTTCACCAGGTACAAGACCTTCGCCATTCGAGACGGGCAATTGAACAGCCGGAATCCGGCGCTGAATAGCGAGCTGGTGAAGAAGCGGATCGAGGCCGACATCACGCGCGATTTGACGGCGCGGGGCCTGGAGATGACCACGGGCCGGTCGGATCTCAACGTGCGCTACCGGTTTGGGTCGGCGCGCAAGGCCGAAATCGAGAGGTATCCAGCGGGATGGCGCGGATTCGGGACGCGAGTGATGAGAGTGCCCTATACCGAAGGCACGCTGGTGATCGACTTGCGCGATCCAAGCACGCGGTCACTGGTATGGCGTGGCATCGCGAGCGAAGAAAAGAGCGAAGGCACCAAGATCGAAGGCAAGCTCGACGACATGGTGCGGAAGGCGATCGAGAAATATCCGCCGAAGCCGAAATAAGAGGGGATGCGCATACGGCGCGTCCCTCTCGACATACCTCGGAATGCGACAATAGGAACTGGAAATGGTTTCCTATGGCATTTACTACGCGCTGGGGCTCGGCGCGGCGGGAGCGCTGATCACCTGGTTGTTGAGCTGGCCGTTTGCCATTCCGTTCTACCTGCTGGCGGCGTTCTGCCTGAATTTTTTCCGCGACCCGGATCGGGTGATCCCTGCCGGCCCCTACGCGGTGTCGCCCGCCGACGGAAAAGTAGTCGCGATTAAGCCCGACGACGCGGGCGGCCTGCGCATCAGCATCTTTCTGAATGTGTTCGATGTGCACGTCAACCGTACTCCTATCGGAGGGAAGGTCGCGTCGGTAACTTATAAGAAGGGTCAGTTTCTGGTGGCCAGCACCGAAGACGCGAGCGACGCCAATGAACAAAACGTGATTACGGTTGACGGCGTCATCGCGGGGAAGCCCACCCGCGTGGTGTTCAAGCAGATCGCCGGGCTGATCGCGCGCCGCATCTTATGTTACGTGCAGGCGGGAAATACCGTGGAAACGGGGCAGCGCATCGGCCTCATGAAATTCGGCTCGCGCATGGATGTGTTTCTGGGACCCGAATGGGAAGTGCTGGTGAAAGCGGGCCAAAGGGTGGCCGGCGGTTCGGGCATTCTGGCGCGCTTGAGAGGAGCCGCATGAACAATCAGAGCTGGCGCGATCGCCTGATCGATCCGCGATCGCCGGATCGCCGGCCGCGGCGCGCGGCCTATGCGTTGCCCACGATGTTCACCGCCGGCAACGTGTTCCTGGGCTTTTATGCGCTGATCGAATCGTTCCAGGGTTCGATGGCGATGGTGAGCGACGCGGCCGCGGCGCCGCATCATTTTCAGAACGCCGCGGTGGCGATCGGATGGTCGGTATTCTTGGATGGTCTGGACGGGCGCATCGCGCGCCTCACCAACACCGTAAGCGAATTCGGCAAGGAGATGGATTCGCTTGCGGATTCCATCAGCTTCGGCATCGCGCCCGCGGTGCTGGCGTTTACCTGGGGCGTGCAGTTCGTCGATCCGTCGATTGACCCGAGGATCCTCGAATATCTGCACCGCACCGGCTACTTCGTCGCGTTCCTGTTTATGCTGTGCGGGGCCGCGCGCCTGGCCCGCTTCAATATCCAGAAGAACCCGGTGCCGAAGAATCCCGGGCGTCCGGATCGCAAATACTTCGTGGGACTGCCGATTCCGGCGGGAGCATCCGCGGTGGCGGCGGTGATCTACGCGTCTGGCAGCGAGCCCCTCCATAACTGGGTTCTTTCGACGCTATGGCTGGCGCTGCTGGGGTCTGCTGGCATTTCTTATGGTGAGCACCTGGCGCTATCCCAGCTTCAAGGACCTGAGCCTCACGCATCCGCGCTCGCCGCTGAGCATCATTTTCATGGGCGTGCTGATTTTCCTGGTGTGGAATTTTTCGCAGCCGGTGCTGCTGATCCTGGCCATCAGTTACGTGGGGGTCGGCGTCGCGATTCGCATCGGCGGGGCCGTGCGGCGGCGTTTGCGTCCGCAGCCGCAGCCTCCGCAGGAACCGGAGCATCAGGTTGGCTGAGAAGGCAGCGCGCGCCCGCGTGGCCCTGGTCGGCGGCGACAGCCTGCTGGCCAAGGAACTGCGCGAGCTTTTGGAGCACGGCAAGCCTGCGCCGCACATCGAGCTGATCTCGGCCGCGGCGGAAAACGCCGCCATGCTGGGCGCGGATGACGAAGAAGTGCTGGCGCTGGTGCCGCTGACGGCGGAGAGCCTGACTGGATCGAAGGTCGCGTTTCTGGCGGGCTCGGAAGCGTCGAGCCGGCGCGCCTTGAAGCTGAATCCGCCCGACGGGCCGGTGCTGATCGATTTAACCGGTGCGCTCGAAGAGCAGCCGCACGCGCGCTTGCGGGCGCCCACGGCGGAGCCTACACGTTCGCTGCCGGAACCGGGACTGATTCCGGTGATCGCGCATCCGGCGGCCATCGCATGCGCGATGCTGCTCGCCAGCCTCGCGAAAATCGGGCCGGTGCGGAGATCCATCATTCATGTGTTCGAGCCCGCCAGCGAGCGCGGCAAGAAGGGTCTGGACGAGCTGCGGCAGCAAACCGTGGGCGTGCTCACGTTCCAGAAACTGAAGATGGACGTGTTCGACGCGCAGCTCGGCTTCAACCTGCTGGCGCGCTATGGCGAAGAGGCGCTGGAGCCGCTCGAAGGCGTGGAAGAGCGCATTCTGCGGCACGTGGCTTCACTGCTGGCGCTGTATCCGTCGATCCCGATGCCGTCGCTGCGGCTGATTCAAGCGCCGGTGTTTCACGGCCATAGTTTTTCGATATGGGTGGAGTTTGACGAAATTCCCAGCTCTCAACACGTTGACCGACGGACTGGCCGCCGCGGGGTTCGACGTGCGTTCCGACGACCCGCCCACCAACGTCAGCGTCGCTGGGATGAGCGGACTGAGCGTGGGCGCGATCGCCGCCGATCCGAATCAGCCGCGCGCTTGCTGGATCTGGATGGTGTCGGACAATCTGCGGCTGGTTGCCGAAAATGCTCTGGCCGTGGCGAAAGGCTTCCTTCGGTGAGACTGGGCTGGATCGCCGCCGCTGGATTCGCGCTGCTGGCTTCTTCGTGTGGTTATCACACCGGGGGGCACGGCGACCTGATTCCGAAAACCGTTCACACCATCGCGATTCCCGCGTTCAGCAACGTGACGACGCGCTACAAGCTCACCGATCAACTGCCCGAGGCCATCACGCGCGAGTTCATTTCGCGCACGCGCTACCGCATCGTCACCGACACCAATTCGGCGGACGCAATTCTGGAGGGAGCGGTTCTGACCTATCAGTCGTTCCCGACGATTTTCGATCCTGCCACCGGCACCGCCAGCGCCGTCGAGGTGCACGTGGTCCTGCGGTTGAGCTTGCGGGAACGCGCTACCGGCAAAATCCTGTACAGCCGGCCCTACTACGAAATTCGCGAGCGCTACGAAATTTCGATTAACCCAACTGCGTACTTCGAGGAAAGCGATTCCGCGCTGGCGAGGGCCAGCCAGCAGACCGCGCAGCAAGTGGTGTCGTCGATCTTGGAAGCCTTCTAGCAAGCACAACTCATGACGCCGGACCAATTTCTTCTGAGTCTGCAGAAAGGCGCTCCCGCTCCGGTATACCTGTTTCTGGGACCCGAGCCGTATCAGCGCGAGCGCTGCCGGCAAGCGTTGCTCGAAGCCGTGCTGGGGTCCGCGGCAGAAGACCGCGAGTCCGGGTTGACCCGAGTCGACTTGAGTGAAGTCCCACTGGCGGCGGCGCTGGATGATGCCCGTGCGCTTTCGTTGTTTGCGACGCGCCGGGTGATCTGGATCGGCAGCGCCGAAGCAGTTTTGCCGCGAGGACGCGCTGCGGCGAGCGCCGAATCCGAGGAGGGTGGAGACACGGGAGACGCCGGCCAGCTTGCCGCTTATCTGCGCGAGCCTACGCCGGGCACGGTGGTGGTGCTCGAATCCAGCCGCTACGGTTTTGACGGCGAGGACAAGGCCAAGCTCGAGCGGGTCCAGAAGTACTTTGCGGCGATTCCGGCGCAGGTGGAGTTTCGCCCGTTCTCGCCGGAGGCGGTACGCTCGCTGGCGCAAGCGCTGGCAAAAAAAACCGGACTACAGCTGGGCTTGGCCGAGCTGGCAATGCTGCTGGATGCCACGGGAGGCGATGCCTCGCGCATCGCGGTGGAGATCGAGAAGCTGTACTTGTTCACCGGCGGGACGCGCAAAGTGACGGCGGAGGATATTGCGGCGCTGGTGCCGGACGCGCAGGCCACTACCATCTTTGCGCTGGTGGCGGCGCTGGGAAGAAGCGATCGCACGCGGGCGCTCGAAATCCTCGACACTTTGGCGCGCGAAGGCGAGTATATGCCGCTGGCGCTGACCTTCCTGGCGACGCAGTTCCGCACGGCTCTGGTGGCGCGCGAAGCCGGCTTGCGAAACGCCGCGCAGATTCAGGCGCATTTCAATAAGCTGGGTGCGCGCATGTGGCCCGAACGCGCGCGGCAGATCGAGCAGACAGTGGGGGCGTTTTCGAAAGCCAAACTCGAGCGCGCGGTAGGGAAGTTGTTTGCAGCGGACCGCGCGCTGCGCGACGCGCGGCCCGATGATCGCATCGTTATGGAAGAGCTGATCCTGACGCTGACGGCGGCCTGATCCGCCGCTAATTCGCCTTCAGTTCTGCGTACACCTGGCCGACGAAGCGGTCGTCCGTGGTGCCCACCTCTTTGATGCGCGAGCTGAACTCGGCGGCGGGCTTCGCGGCCATGATTTCTTCCTGCGTTTTGCCCTGCTTGATCATGTCCGCGATCTTCTTGTGCAGCGCCAGTACGACGTCGCGATGCGCCATGACCGCGTTGCGATCCACCATGGGGCCATGGCCCGGAACCACTCGGGTGTTGGGTCCGCACAAGGAAATCACGCGCGCCAGGCCGGCTTCGAGGCCGAGCAGCGATCCGCCGTTGGCGCGATCGACGTTGGGGAATTGAACCGAGCGATAGAAGTCGCCGGTCATGATGACGTCGTCGTTCACGAATTGAATGATGCTATCGCCATCGGTATGAGCGCGCGGAATTGCATAGATGTGGATCACTTCGCCATCCATGTGCAGGGTGAGGCTGCCGGTGTAGGTGAGCAAAGGCAGTCCCGCGGCTGGCATGGGCATGCCAGGCTGGCCGTTGGGGCCGGGGTTGGGGTGGGCCAGGCGATGGCGCAGTTCGGGACGCGCGATGATGGTTGCGCCCATCTTTCCGAAGTTCTCGTCGCCGCCGGTGTGATCGCCGTGCACGTGGGTATTGATCAGGAACCGGATCGGCTCGCCGCCGGAAATCTGTTTGATCGTCGCCGCGATCTTTTCGCTCAGGGGCGCAAACTGGCTGTCCACCATGAACACGCCCTCGGGGCCGGTGAGCACGCCAATGGTGCCGCCCGCTCCGTCGAGCGTGTAAAGATTATCCGCCAGCTTGTTGGCTTTGATTTGTATCTTGGAATAGTCGGTTTGCGCCTGCGCGAACAAGGCCGTTGCGGCCAATGCAGCCAGCGCGAGATAGCAGCGTGGAATTTTCATGATATGTCCTCCATCGTCCAGGTATCATATCAGTTCACGCGCGGCAGTTCACGGCGAGCAGTTCAGCCGGCGCGGCGGACTCACGCGAGCGTGGGACCGGGACGCGTCATCGTCGCCGCGAATCTCGCGATTTTTTGGATTACGCTTGTGGCGGGTGCTACACTCGGAAGTTCGGGCTGTGGCGCAGCCTGGCTAGCGCGCTTGCTTGGGGTGCAAGAGGTCCCGGGTTCAAATCCCGGCAGCCCGACCAAATAACCCTTTTAGGATCAGTCCATTTTCATTTCTCCACCTCCCGGAGAATGGTCCGTTGGCTTTCCCCAACGAGAAACATCGATCCCTCAAACGCCCTTAGTCTGGACGCTCTACTGATGCAATGCGACCTTGCTATCCGCTGGGTGGTCCGCGCTGCCTTCGGTACTTGAGGAAATATGCTGGGCGCCCGTATGCCTTAACACGTCTTTCGCGCGAGCGATTTCGATAGAGGTGTCGCAGTGAACGGAAAGTAGAATTCCGCCTTCTTTGATATGCCCTTCGTATCGCTTCGCTTCGTACTCTGGAATGCCCATCCCAACGAGTGCGCCAATCAGACCGCTGACCGCGCCGCCGGCTCCGAGGCCGGCAAGAGCGCCTATAATCGGACCGGCTGCAATAAACGGACCGACTCCGGGAATCGCAAGAGCGCCGATCCCAGCCAGCAAGCCAAGAGTTCCACCAATCGCTCCACCTGCGGTAACGCCGGCAGCGGTACCTTCTGGCGCCTTTGTATTCTTCTCATGAGCAAAATCCTTGGAGCCCTGGTTTTCCGGGAGCAAAACCGAGATATCATCACTGGAGAAGTCGGCGGCCAGCAGGTCGTCGACGCTCCGCTCTGCTTGATTTCTAGTTTGGTAAATCCCAAACACCGCTATGTGTTTTTCTGCCATGATCTTATCCTTCCGAAAATGTTAATTGAATTGCGCCTACTTTTGCCATCTGGAAGAGATGCATACGCGCCACATTCTGCATTTGGACGCCCAGTCTGCAAATCACAGGCAGATCATCGGTTCGTTATGCAGGATGGAAAAAAACCATCGAATCGATGACCACGTTTGGTCATGTGACTATATATCGTTATTCGCTGAAGGATCACCGCCGTAGCCCTCCTGATCGACGCCCTTGGCAACACAGCGTTCGCTCTGGTTCCCGATTGATATTCAACCGGCGGCGTTCGGCGGGTGGAGTGTCATCCGAACCGAGCACTGGAACCTTGGACTCGCTTAGAGGTCGGCCAAGAGGGCGATGTTTCATGCCGGATCGCACTTTGCTTCGCTTGCGGCGAATCTCGTTTTATGGATGCACGACTTGCACATTGCGCTCGTCTACATTTAGTTTTGGTCCCCAACCTGCTTTACACCAAATGGAAAAGAGGTAATCATGTCGACCATATTGATCGTTATTCTGGTGCTGTTTTTGCTCGGCGGCGGCGGGTGGGGATATTCTCGTTGGCGCGGGTAAAGCCCGCGGTCCACCTGAACTGACCGCGAAGCGCCGAAACAATGAGTGATAGCTGAACGGTTCGCTCATCTTTTGCGATCCGGCAACTCTGCCACGTCGGTGTCTTGGACCCCAGCACCAACAAAGGCATCTGGCCACTGCAATGAGCCTGCATGTTCAATGTAAGAGAAATAGTTGTCATGGACACCTGCTTATTGAGGCGCGCCAGTTTGCGGCAACCTGTAATCCGAGAAGTTCGACACTCGCTGATACGTATGGTCATGGCAGACTCATCATTCGGACGCTTCCTCGGGCTTGGGGTTGTGCCAGGAGCCGTTTGAAGCAATGATCGCGTTAGCCTCTTTGGGTCCCCAACTGTGGCGTCTGTAAGGGCGAACGCGGTGGTGTTTCTTGAGGACTGGATCGACCACCGCCCAGGCAGCCTCGACCGCATCCTCGCGGGCGAAAAGCGCGCCATCGCCAATCATTGCGTCGCCCAAAAGGCGCTCGTAGGGAGATTCCTCTCCCTGCTGTTCTTCGAGCAGGTAGAGTTCTCGCTGTTCCCCCACGAACTCCTTCCCCGCGAGCTTCACGCGAGCGGCTAGGGCAATGGCTGAGTTGGGAGAGAGCCGGAACCGCAGGTAATTGGACTCGCCGGTGGCCGGCGCTGAATCGGCGAAAAGCCGCTGGGGAGGCGGTTTCAACTCCACCACGACTTCGGTCGCGGTTTCGGCCAGGTATTTGCCGGAGCGCACGTACCACGGCACCCCCGCCCAGCGCCATGAGTCGATGAAAAGCCGCAGGGCGCAGAAAGTCTCGACATCGGAATTCTTCGCCACGCCATGCTCCTTACGATAGCCGGCGTACTGGCCGCGCACCAGATCATCGCGCTTCAGCGGGCGCATGGCTTCAAAGACCTTGGCTTTCTCGATGTGCACGGATCCATAGTCCCGATCGGCGGGCGGCTCCATCGCAAGGAGCGCGACCACCTGAAAGAGATGGTTCTCGACCACGTCTCGAAGACAGCCGGCGGTTTCGTAGAATGCGCCGCGGTCCTCCACGCCGAAATCCTCGGATAGGGTTACCTGGACGCTGGCCACGTAGTTACGATTCCAGATCGGCTCCAGGAACGAATTGGCAAAGCGGAAATATAGGATATTCATGATCGCCTCCTTCCCGAGGAAGTGGTCGATGCGGAAGATCGAGTCTTGCGGGAACACCTTGCGCGCAGCGCGGTTGAGTTCTTTCGCGGAGGCCAGATCGCGTCCGAACGGCTTTTCGACAATCACGCGCGCATCTTTGGCCAAATTCGCGGCTCCCAGCCCCTTGATCACCATCTCGAAGAGCGCGGGCGGAATCGCCAGGTAGTGCGCCGGGTGCCGGGCCTTGCCCAGGGCCTCTTTTATCTTCGTGAACGTCTTCGGATCGTTATAATCCCCACTCACGTACTGGAACAGGGACAGAAGCTTGTGGAAGGCGCGCTGGTTATCAATCCCGCCGGATCGCTTGATGCTGTCCGTCACGCGTTTATGCAGACGCGCCATACTCCACTTCGGAAGGGCGACGCCGATGACGGGGACCTTGAGGGTGCCTCGTTTCACCATTGCGTAAAGTGCCGGAAAGATCATCTTGTGGGCGAGATCGCCGGTCACACCGAAGAGCACCAGCGCGTCCGAAGGGGCAGCGGCCATCAGAAGGCTCCTTTCTGGGCGGTGGTCTTTTTCTCCGAACGGCGAAAGCCTCGCGAGATGATCGTGAGAACCGAATCGGCCTCCTTGGAGGGCGCTGTCATGACTTCTTCTCGAGGTGGCCGCCGAAACCGAAGCGCATCGCGGAGAGCAGCTTGTTTCCGAAGTCTTCGTCGCCTCTGGACGAGAACCGCTGGTAGAGCGCGGCGCTCAAGACAGGTGCCGGGGATCCTTCGTCGATGGCGGCGGCGATGGTCCACCGGCCTTCCCCGGAATCCGACACACGGCCGGAAAACTTGGAAAGGTCCTCGCTCTGAAAGAGTGCGCTTGCGGTCAGATCCAGCAGCCAGGAGGCGATCACGCTGCCCCGGCGCCACACCTCCGAGACATCCGCCAGATTGAGGTCGTATTGATAATGTTCCGGGTTGCGCAGGGGCGTGGTCTCGGCATCGACCGTGCGCTTCTGTTTGCCAGCGTTGGCGTGCCGCAGAATATTCAGGCCCTCGGCGTACGCCTCCATGATGCCGTATTCGATTCCGTTATGAACCATCTTGACGAAATGGCCCGCGCCGGAAGGCCCGCAATAGAGGTAACCTTCTTCAGCGGTGCCGGGAGATTTTTCGCGCCCCGGAGTGCGCGAGATATCGCCGCGTCCGGGCGCGAGCGTCTTGAAGACCGGATCCAGGCGGCGGACCGGTTCAGCCTCGCCTCCGATCATCAGGCAGAAACCGCGCTCGAAACCCCATACGCCACCGCTGGTCCCGACGTCAAGGTAATGAACACCCCGCGGCTTGAGTTCCTTGGCGCGCCGGATGTCGTCGATGTAGTAAGAGTTGCCTCCATCGATGATGACGTCGTCCTTCTGCATTTGGGCGCCGAGCCCGTGCAGCGTCTCATCGACCGCAGCCGCGGGTACCATCAACCACGCGGCGCGTGGAGGCTTTAGCTTCGCCACGAACTCCTCGACCGACGCGGCTCCGGTCGCGCCTTCCTTCACCAAATCCTTGACGTTATCCTGCTTCTTATCGAAAACAACGCATTGATGGCCGTCGTGCTGAAGACGGCGGACCATGTTGGAGCCCATTCTCCCCAGGCCAATCATTCCAATCTGCATTTTTCGGTTCCTTCCTTATCAAGACGCTCAACGCTTGGCGTTGCGGTAATGTCGAATGAGGGCGTTAGTGGAGCTGTCGTGCTTAAGTGGTGACCCATCGACCTTCGCAGCCGGGCTCTGGAGTTCCGGGATAATGCGCTCGGCGAGCACCTTGCCGAGTTCCACGCCCCATTGATCGAATGAATCGATTTGCCAGATCGTGCCCTGGGTAAAGACGCTGTGCTCATAGAGCGCAATCAATTTGCCCAGCGTCTCCGGCGTCAGCCGCTCGGCCAGGATCGTCGTCGACGGTCTATTACCCTCGAATGTGCGATGCGGTACGAGCCACTCGGGCGTGCCTTCAGCTCTGACCTCTTCGGCTGTCCGGCCGAACGCGAGCGCTTCGGCTTGCGCGAACACGTTCGCCAGCAGCAAGTCGTGATGATTGCCGAGCGGATTGAGAGCGCGAACAAAACCGATGAAGTCGCAGGGGATGAGCCTCGTCCCCTGATGGATGAGCTGATAGAAAGAATGCTGGCCGTTCGTGCCCGGCTCGCCCCAGTAGATCGGTCCGGTCTGATAATCGACGCGCGTGCCATTGAGCGTCACGTGTTTGCCATTGCTCTCCATGGTCAATTGCTGGAGGTAGGCCGGGAAGCGCTTCAAATATTGTTCGTAAGGCAGCACAGCGACGGTTTGCGCTTCAAAGAAATCGCTGTACCAAACCGCAAGTAACCCCATGATTGCTGGAAGATTGCGCTCGAAGGGAGCGGTGCGGAAGTGATCATCCATCGCGTGGAAGCCCGCGAGCATGTCTCTAAAGTGCTTGGGTCCAATCGCGATCATCGTCGACAGACCGATCGCTGAATCCATGGAGTAGCGGCCGCCGACCCAATCCCAGAAGCTGAACATGTTGGCGGTATCGATGCCGAACTTCTCGACCCCCGCAGTATTGGTCGAGACCGCGACGAAGTGCCGCGCAACCGCTTTCTCATTCCCCAACGCCTGGAGCACCCAGTTGCGAGCGGTGTGTGCGTTGGTCATCGTCTCGAGCGTCGTGAAGGTTTTGGAACAAACGATGAACAACGTCTCGTCGGCGCTCAGATCGCGCGTGGCCTCGACGAAATCGGTGCCGTCGACATTCGAGACGAAGCGGAACGTCATGTCGCGCTGGCTGTAGTATTTCAGCGCCTCGTAGGCCATCACGGGCCCGAGGTCGGAGCCGCCGATACCAATGTTGACTACATTTCGGATGCGTTTTCCGGTATGGCCCTTCCATCGGCCGCTTCGGACATGATCGGCAAATGCGGCCATCTTGTCGAGCACGGCATGAACCTCGGGAACAACATTCACGCCATCGGTGAAGAGCTGCGCGTCTTTCGGCGCGCGCAAGGCAACATGCAACACGGCGCGCTTTTCGGTGACGTTAATCTTGTCCCCCGCAAACATGGCGTCGATGTGTTGGCGCAGACCGGACTCCTCCGCCAGGTCAAGAAGCAGGCGAATGGTCTCGCTGGTGATTCGGTTTTTCGAGAAGTCGAAGTACAGACCCAGGGCCTCCAGCGTGAAGCGTTCGTTGCGTTGCGGATCGTCTGCGAAGAGATGTCGAAGGTGTACATCGCGGACTTTATTAAAATGTTCCTGCAGCGCGTTCCAGGCTGGCCGGTTACGGAGCGGGACGATGGTGTTGGCGGGGGAGCGCGGCGGCTGGAGTGTCATGTGGGTTTCAGCTGGCAGCTTTGAGCGTCGCTACCTTCGACTCGATGCATTGGAGCAGATCCTTCCAGGATGTGACGAACGATGCGGCGCCTTCGCGCTGCAGATCGGCGGCGAGTTTGTTATCGTCAACACCCGCTTTGGCAAACGCGACGATCACCTTCTCGGCATCGCCGCCATCCTCCGGCAGGACCTCACCCAGCGCACCGTGATCGGCGAACGCAAGCAGCGTCTTTTCGGGGATCGTGTTGATCGTGTCCGGCGCAGCCAGCGCCTTGATGTAGAGAACATCGGATGCCTTGGGATCTTTGGTGCCCGTGCTCGCCCACAGCAGACGCTGCGGCGGAGCGCCTGCATTGGCGAGTTCTCGCCAGCGTGCGGAAGCGAGCAGTTCGCGATACGCTTTGTAGGTACGCTTGGCGATCGCGATGCCCAGACGATCCTGAAGTTCCTTCGGGACCTTCCCCATCACGGCTTTGTCCCAGCGGCTGATGAACATCGACGCGACGGAGCGCACCTTCGGGTTGAGCCCCGCGGCGATCCGGCGCTCGATTCCGCGCAAATACGCTTCGGCTGCTCCGAGATAATGGCCGGATGAGAAGAGGAGTGTGACGTTTACTGGCACTCCTTGAAAGATGGCTTCCTCAATGGCGGCGTGCCCTTCGCTGGTCCCGGGGATCTTGATGAAGAGATTGGGCCGTTGTGCTTGCGCGTGAAGACGAACGGCCTCTTTGACGGTGCTCGCAGCGTCGTACGCCAGCGAGGGAGAAACCTCTAACGACACCCACCCATCCATCCCAGCGGTTGCCTTGTGGACTGGCCGAAAGAGATCGGCGGCCTGCCGGAGATCCTCGATCGCAAGCTCGAAAAAGAGGGCCTCGCCAGACTTGCCTTCTTTCCTCTTCTGCAGGATGGCATCGTCGTAAGAGCTCGAGTTCTTGATCGCCAGGTCGAAGATCGAGGGATTGGAAGTGAGCCCGGTGACCGAAAAATCGTGGATGTAATGGTTTAGCGTCCCGCTCGTCAGGAGCTCCCGTGTAATGTTGTCCAGCCAGAGACTTTGGCCGAGGTCGTGGAGCTGTTGCGTCGCCTTCATAGCTTCACTGTAGGAGAAGCGTTGTCAAAATGGCGTCAAAAACTGCATGTGAGACTTCGCATTTGAACGCTTACGCGCGTCAAGGCAGCGTCCCATGTTCCAGCGATGTCCATTTTTGACGACGCTTTGACGTGCTCTAAGGTAGATTTCGAGCATGGCGCTAGGGCCGAAGCTACCAATTCGTTTGGATCCGTTGTCACGATTCATTACCACACTTGGGGTGACATCCGTAAAGCGAGCGGCGTTTGTTCGCCCGCTAAAGGGCAGTCTGGTTCTTCTGGCCTTTGTCGCGACTGTCAAAGCCCTAGTTCGAGGGACCGAAGGTCACGAATTATACTCGCGAGCAGTGGCATCACGCGGAACGGGTTCGCTCTCAGCGAACTGCTGATTCGTTGCTGTCGCGCATCCGGGGATCGAACTGCGAACGGACTCGTAAAGCACACCGGAAAGACACGCAAAGCCGGCGCCGCCGCTCATTTTTGACACCGTTTTGACAATGATTCCCTTAGAGTGAACTTGACGGCCATCTTTAGAACGGCCGCGAGAGGGACGACAACATGGCCGGGCGGACCGCGGCAGTGGCCGGACTCGCTGAAGGTAGCGATTGTGCTGGTGGTAACGACAGGCCACACTAGTCGATCCGCTTTTTGGTCTGAGCGATCCGATGATGGGAATCGGGCCTGAGGCACGGTACAAAAGCACCGGTGCTCCAGGCTCGCCTGCATAGGGCCGCTTTGAAAAAGGTGCAATCTGATTTCCTGAACGATGAGCGGAAAGGAACACTTTGATGTCAACCATTTCGATTGAAAGAGTCCGGCACTTGGACGGGAAAGAAAAACCGCCGGCATTCGCCGAAGTTGAGAGAACGATCGACAAGATTCAACAACGGGCATTTAGCCTCTTCGAGAAACGCGGCGAGCGTCCGGGCTTGGACTGGGAAGACTGGCTGCTTGCTGAACACGAGGTGCTCGGGACGTCATTGGCAGAGCTTGTGGAAACCGACAAAGAGTGGAAGCTCAAGGTTGCCGTCCCGGGTGTTGAGTCGAAGGACGTGACTGTTACTGCCACCTCTGAAAGCCTGATTGTACAAGCGGATTGGAGCCATCATCACTCCGGGGCAGATGGTGAGATTCGTTTTTGTGAGTTCAGCCGGGAGGCATTGTGCCGCCAATTCGGCCTGCCATCCCCGATCGACGTGAACAGCGTTTCCGCCTCGCTCGACAAAGGCGTCTTGAACGTCGTTGCGATGAAGGCGGCCAAATTGAGCGCGAAGTGAATCAAGGCTTTTGCGGCTTCGTGTGGTCTGCCCATAGTAAGCCAGCGGAGGCGAGCCAATGACTGTCTGGCCCCTAGTTGTCTACTTCGTTGTGGTGATCCTGCTGGTGGCCGGTATGCTGGCGGTTTCCTTCGTTTTGGGAGAGCGGCATCGGGAGCCGGCGACCGGAGCGCCGTATGAATCGGGGATTATTTCGGAAGGCTCCGCGCAGGTGCGATTGTCCGCCAAGTTTTACATGGTGGCGATGTTCTTCGTCATTTTCGATCTGGAAGCCGTCTTCATCTTTCTGTGGGCGATCGCGGGCCGCGAGCTTGGCTGGGCTGGTTACTGCGAAGCGCTCGTTTTCATTGGAGTGTTGGCCGCCACGCTGGCGTATCTCTGGAGAGTGGGGGCGCTCGACTGGTTTCCAGCCGGTCCCCGCGCAGAGGAGAATCGCTGAATGAATTCCCCGATCAACCAGCGGAACTCATTGCAAGAGCTCGTACGCCCTGGCGAGAGTCAAGCGGAAAGCACGGTTCGCCAGAGCGTGATCTTCTCCCGCCTCCAGGACCTGCTGGGGTGGGGCCGCAAGAACTCGATCTGGCCGTTTAATTTCGGGCTCTCGTGCTGTTACGTGGAGATGGCTACCAGCTTGACGAGCAAATACGACATCGCCCGGTTCGGCGCGGAAGTCATACGATCAACGCCGCGGGAGGCCGACCTCATGGTGGTTGCCGGGACCGTATTCATCAAGATGGCTCCCGTGATCCTCCGGCTTTACGAGCAGATGATGGAACCGCGATGGGTGATCTCGATGGGATCGTGCGCGAACTCTGGCGGGATGTACGACATCTACAGCGTAGTGCAGGGCGTAGACAAGTTTCTTCCGGTCGATGTGTACGTACCGGGTTGTCCGCCACGCCCCGACGCCTTCGAGGAAGGGCTACTGCTATTGCAAAAAGCCGTCGGCAGCGAGCGGCGGCCCTTGAGTTGGGTGGCTGGCTCACAGCAAACGTCCCGCCCACCGCTGCCTTCCCTGCGCGATCTCAATCGGAAAGAGCGGCAGCGCGCCACCGTGCTCAGAAGTAATGACGAAGTCTGAAGACCATGGTTGCGACCACCAGTATCATTGACCAGTTGCGGCGGAAGCTTGGCGAACATGCGCTGACGCTGCAACACGCCGCGGACGGAATTTCGACCTGCTGGATCGAGCGGCAGAATGCGCACGATGCACTCCGTTACCTTAAGGAGGAAGTTGACCAGCCGTACCGGATGCTTTACGATCTCACGGCCATCGACGAGCGCATGCGGGTCCACCGCGAAGGGCAGCCGGCCAGCGACTTCACCGTCGTGTACCACCTCCTATCGTTTGACCGGAACGAGTACCTCCGGGTCAAAGTGCCTCTCAAGCAAGGCCAGCCGCCGATTGATACGGCCACCGATCTCTGGCCGTCGGCAAATTGGTACGAACGGGAGGTCTGGGACATGTTCGGAATTCGTTTCCTGGGCCACCCGCATATGGAACGTATCCTGATGCCAAGAACGTGGGTGGGACATCCACTCTTGAAAGACCATCCTGCCCGAGCCACCGAAATGGGGCCGTTCCAACTTCCCGACGAAAAGGAGGAAGCCGAGCAGGAAGCGCTGCGCTTTCGGCCCGAAGATTGGGGCATGAAGCCGGGCCGCGAGGGCACGGATTTTATGTTCTTGAACGTCGGCCCGCAGCATCCTGGCACGCACGGAGTGTTGCGCGTAGCTTTGCAGCTTGACGGCGAGGAGATCGTGGACGCCGTTCCGGAGATCGGCTTCCATCACCGAGGCGCCGAAAAGATGGGGGAGCGGCAGTCCTGGCACACTTACATCCCGTACACCGACCGGATCGATTATCTCGGCGGGGTGATGAACAATATGGCGTATCTGATGGCCGTGGAGAAGCTGGCGGGGATTGAGATACCTCCGCGCGCCAAAGTCATTCGGGTGATGCTGGCGGAGCTGTTTCGGATCATTAGTCATCTGGTTTGGTACGGAACTTTCGCCCAGGACCTCGGCCAGCTATCACCGGTCTTCTATACCTTCAACGACCGCGAACGCGCGTTCGGCATCATCGAAGCGATTTGTGGAGCGCGCATGCATCCCAACTGGTTTCGCATTGGAGGAGTCGCGGAGGATTTGCCGAAAGGGTGGGACGGCTTGGTCCGCGAGTTTGTGAAGTACTTCCCACCACGCTTGATCGAATACGACAAAGAAGTGATGAAGAACCGCATTTTCAAGGCACGCACCCAGGGAGTCGGCGCTTTCACTACAAAGGAGGCTATCGACTGGGGTGTCACGGGACCTAACCTGCGGGCCTGCGGCTTCGAATGGGATTTTCGCAAGAAGCAACCTTATTCCGGTTATGAACAGTTCGAATTCGACATCCCCACGGGCCGGCATGGAGACTGCTACGACCGCGGCATGGTGCGCGTCGAGGAAATGCGACAGAGTCTGCGGATCGTCGAACAGTGTCTGAACAACATGCCCGAGGGACCGTACAAATCGCTACAGCGCCTGGCATGCCCGCCGCTCAAAGAACGAACCATGCACGACATCGAAACCTTGATCACGCATTTCGTAGGCGTGAGCTGGGGTCCGGTCATGCCGCCCGGCGAGGCGCTAGGAGCAATTGAAGGGACCAAAGGAAATAACGGTTACTACCTGGTGAGCGACGGCGGCGGTATGTCATACCGGACTCGCATCCGCACGCCGTCGTTCGCACACATGCAGATGATGCCGCGGCTGGCACGCGGACGGATGATCCCGGACTTGTTCGCCATCCTGGGTGCGATGGATTTTGTGCTCGCGGACGTGGATCGATGAGGAACAGAACTAATGTTGACGGCTGAAGAGAGGCAGGAGATCGAGGCGGAGATGGCGCTGTATCCCACGAAGGAAGCAGTGCGTCTCGGCGCCATGAATATCGTGCAGCGTCACCGGGGCTGGGTCTCCGACGAAAGCGTTCGCGACATTGGTGAACTGCTCCATGCGTCGCCGGCGGATCTCGACAGCCTGGCGACGTTCTACAATCTGATCTTCCGCAAACCAGTGGGCCGCAACGTGATCATGCTTTGCGACAGCGTGAGCTGCTGGATCATGGGCTACGACCGTATGCGCGAACACCTCACCGCGCGTCTGGGGATCGGGTTCGGGGAAACCACGCCCGACAACCGGTTCACTCTGCTGCCCATCGTTTGTCTGGGAGCGTGCGAGCGGGCGCCAGCCATGACCCTGAACAACGATCTTCACGGGAATCTCGATCCGGCAAAACTCGACAGCCTCTTAGAGGAGTGCAAATAGATATGACGGTCGAAAAGCCGCTGACCAAAGACATTCCGGCTGATGGCCACGCTCTCGACCTCAAAAGTTATGAAGGTGCAGGCGGGTATCAAGCGCTTCGCAAGGCCGTTCGCAACATGACGCCTCAGCAAGTCCAGCAGGAAGTCAAGAATTCGGGCTTGCGCGGCCGGGGTGGCGCGGGCTTCCCGACCGGCGTCAAGTGGAGTTTCACTCCGATGGGCTCGGATGCACCTCGGCCCAAGTACGTGATCGCCAACGCGGACGAAATGGAGCCGGGCACCTTCAAGGATCGCCTCCTGATGGAAGGCAATCCCCACCAACTCATAGAAGGACTGATCCTGGCGGGCTACGCCAACCAATCGGACGTTGCCTACATTTTTATCCGCGGCGAATACAAGTTGTCGCAGGAGAGCCTTGCGCGCGCGCTCGCTGAGGCTTACTCCGCCGGATACCTGGGCAAAAACATCCTGAAATCGGCGTACACCCTCGAAATGTATCTGCACGTCAGCGCCGGCCGGTACATGTGTGGAGAGGAGACGGGGTTACTCAACGCGCTCGAAGGCAAGCGCGCCAATCCACGCGCGAAGCCTCCCTATCCGCAGGTGTCCGGATTGTGGGGGAAGCCGACCATCGTAAACAATGTCGAGACTCTCGCGAATGTTCCCCACATCATTGATCACGGCGCTGAATGGTTCAAGGGTTTGAGCCTTACCAAAGACGCTGGAACAAAGCTTTACGGCGCCAGCGGTAAAGTGAAGCGGCCTGGGCTGTGGGAACTCCCCATGGGCACGCCAGCGCGGGAACTCCTCGAAGAACACGCGGGCGGAATGCGCGACGGGTTGCGCTTTCGTGGTTTGCTGCCTGGGGGCGCCTCCACCGATTTTCTGGTGGAGCAACACCTTGACGTGCCGATGGATTTTACTGAGGTGGCGAAGGTGGGCAGCCGCCTGGGGACCGGCACCATGATCATCCTTGATGATCAGACCTGCCCGGTGGGCATGACTTCAAACCTGATTCATTTTTTCTCCCGGGAATCCTGCGGCTGGTGTACACCGTGCTGGAGCGGCCTCGGCTGGGCGGAACGGATTCTGGGCGCGATGGAGGAAGGGCACGCCACGGCTGGAGATTTGGACATCCTGAAATCTCAGACTAAGTTTTGGGGAACAGGCCATACGTTTTGTGCGTTGGCACCGGGTGCGGCGGAGCCTTTAGAGAGTGCGCTGAAGTATTTCTGCGAGGATTTTGAATCGCACATACGCGAGCAGCGGTGCCCTTGGAAAACCTGATGGGAACCATTTACGTCGACGGCAAACCCTATGCAGCAGACCCTAAGCAGAACCTGCTTCATACGTGTCTGTCTTTGGGATTTGACCTGCCGTACTTCTGCTGGCACGCCGCTCTGGGTTCGGTGGGCGCGTGCCGCCAATGCGCCGTCAAAGAGTTCAAGGACGAGAAGGATGAAAAGGACGCCAAGGGCAAAATCGTAATGGCGTGCATGACGCCAGCCAAGGAGGACACGCGGATCTCCATTCTAGATCCGGAAACTGTCGCCTTCCGCGCGTCCATCGTCGAAGGCATGATGCTGAACCATCCGCACGATTGCCCGGTATGCGACGTAGGCGGCGAATGCCACCTTCAGGACATGACGGTCATGACTGGCCACGACTATCGCCGCACGCGCTTTGAGAAGCGGACGTTTCACAACCAATACCTCGGCCCCTTCCTCTTCCACGAGATGAACCGTTGCATTCAGTGCTACCGCTGCGTACGGTTCTATCGAGAATATGCCGGAGGAGATGATTTGAACGTATTCGGCATCAAGAACACGGTTTACTTCGGCCGGAACGAAGACGGAGTCCTCGAAAGCGAATTCGCAGGCAATCTGGTGGAAGTATGCCCGACGGGTGTTTTCACCGACGCCACGCTGCGGCGTCACTACACGCGCAAGTGGGACCTGACCATGGCTCCCTCGATATGCGTCCACTGCTCAGCCGGATGCAATATCACTATCGGCGAGCGTTATGGATCATTGCGGCGGGTGTTGACGCGATTCAACAGCGCGGTGAACGGCTATTTTCTTTGCGACCGCGGGCGCTACGGCTACGAGTTCGTCAATAGCGACCGTCGGATTCGTGCCGCGCGGCTGGACGGGAAGACGATCTTCCCGGAGGAAGCGGAACAGAAATTGCGGTCTTTAGTTTCGACTGGCGGGAAGGCGATCGGCATCGCCTCGCCCCGGGCGTCCCTCGAGGCCAACTTCGCGCTACGCCAACTGGTGGGGAAGGATCGTTTTTTTGCGGGCGTGCCCGACGACCAGTGGCGAATGACGACATCGATGCTGGATATTCTGCAAACGGGTCCGGCCCGGTCGCCATCCCTGCATGACATTGAGCTGTCTGATGCTGTGCTGATCCTGGGAGAAGATGTCACGAATTCGGCGCCCCGGATGGGGCTCAGCCTGCGCCAGTCCGTGCGCCAACAGCCGCTGGAAATCGCGGCAAAGCTAAAAATCCCTTCCTGGATGAACGATGCCGTTCGCACAGCCGCGCAGGATGCAAAGGGCCCGCTCTTCATCGCTGCGCCGGGCGCCACTCGTCTCGATGACGTCGCCACACGAACCTATCGGGCAGCGCCTGACGACGTGGCTCGGCTGGGCTTCGCCGTCGCACATGAGATCGATCCGGAAGCGCCGGAAGTGCCGGGACTATGCGGACAGGTACGGGATCTGGCCCAGGTGATCGCGGGCGCGTTGAAAAGTGCGAAGCGGCCTCTCGTGATTTCGGGATTCAGTTGTCGCAGCGAGACCGTGATTCAATCGGCGGCGAATGTGGGGAAAGCCCTGTGCGCTGCCGGCCGTCCCGCCGCGCTCAGTTTTATCGCGCCCGAGTGCAACAGCTTTGGTCTGGCCCTCATGGGAGCCCGTCCGCTCAGCGAAGCGTTCGATCTCACGAGGGATGGCAAAGCCCAAATCGGCATCCTGATCGTCCTGGAGAATGACCTCTATCGCCAGGTCCCGGTGAAACTGGTGGACGATTTTCTGGAATCGGGGGAGCACCTTGTGGTGCTCGACCACCTGGAAAACCAGACCACCGCCAAGGCGGACCTGATTCTTCCGGCGGGTACATTCGCCGAGTCCGACGGCACACTGGTGAGCAACGAAGGGCGTGCGCAACGATTTTTCCCTGTGTTCGCGCCGCAGGAGGGGGACATACGAGAGAGCTGGCGGTGGCTGGGCGATCCGGCCTGGTCGACGCTGGATGATCCCCTGGCGGCGATGGCGGAGGCCCTTCCGCAACTCGCTCCCGCCGTTGCCGCCGCCCCGTCATCGAAATTTCGCATGACTGGAGCTAAGATTCCGCGCGAGTCCCATCGGTATAGCGGGCTTACCTCCATCCACGCCAATATCCGGGTCGATGAGCCCAAGCCGCCCGACGACCCGGATTCCGCTCTCGCCTACTCCATGGAGGGCTCGCCGAACCAGCCGCCGGCCGCGCTGCAGCCGTTCTTCTGGTCTCCCGGTTGGAATTCGATTCAGGCAGTGAACAAGTTTCAAAGCGAGATCGGCGACGCGCTCAACGGCGGCGATCCCGGCGTTCGTTTGATTGAGCCGTCTCAAAAAGGAACGTACTTCGACGCAATCCCGTCCGCCTTCCTGCGGCGTGAAGCGGAATGGCTGATCGTCCCGATCGAACACATTTTCGGCTCCGACGAGCTAAGCCTCCAAGCGCCTGCGGTCGCCTCTCTAGCTCCCGCTCCGTACTTGGCTGTCAACGCCGCTGACGCTGCGAGCCTCCGCAGTGGCGAAGCGGCTGGAGAAGTTGAGATCGAACTTGGCGGCACGAAACACCGGCTGCCATTGAAGGTACTGCCAGAGCTGCCAGCCGGGATCGCGGGAATACCGGCCGGCTTGCCTCCGGCGCTGGGAGCGGTGCTGCCTGCCTGGTGCCGGATTTTACAAGTGTCATGACGAGCCCTTACCCTATCGCGGCGATTGCAGGCATTCTGCTCGTGGTGCTCAGCCTCTCGGCGATGCTCATCTGGGTGGAACGCCGGCTTTTGGCGCTCTGGCAGGACCGCTACGGGCCGAATCGAGTGGGGCCGTTCGGCCTGCTGCAAGTAGTCGCCGACATGATCAAGATCTTCACGAAGGAAGACTGGATCCCGCCCTTTGCGGACAAAGTTGTTTTCGTGATCGCGCCCATGATCGTGATGGTGACGGTGCTGTTGTCCTTTGCCGTGGTGCCTTTCGCTCCGGGGATTATCGTCGCGGATCTGAACGTCGCATTACTTTTCTTTCTGGGGATGTCCTCGCTCGGCGTCTACAGCATCGTGCTTGCCGGCTGGGCTTCAGACAGCAAATATTCCCTGCTCGGGGGACTGCGTGCCGCAGCGCAGATGATCAGCTACGAAGTGTTCATGAGCCTGTCGGTCATGGGTGTCGTGCTGCTTGCGGGTTCCTTCAGCCTGACTGCCATTGTTGAAGCACAAAAGAGGTTATGGTTTGTGGTTCCCCAATTTCTCGGCTTTGCGCTGTTTCTCATCGCGGGTGTGGCGGAGGCGAGGCGCTTGCCTTTCGACCTCCCGGAAGCCGAGGCAGAACTCGTGGCCGGCTTCCATTCCGAGTACTCAGGCATGAAGTTCGGAATGTTCTTCGTGGGCGAATACCTGGGCCTCATTCTGATCTCATCCATGATTACGGTGTTGTTTTTCGGTGGCTGGCTGGGTCCGTGGCTGCCTCCGATCGTGTGGTTCTTGATCAAAATGTTTGCCTTCATCTGTTTTTTTATTCTGCTGCGGGCGTCGCTTCCAAGGCTGCGTTTCGATCAGCTCATGTCGTGGGGGTGGAAGACCATGCTTCCACTGGCGCTCGTCAATTTGCTGGTAACTGGCGCCATCGTTGTGGCCTGGAAGTGAGGAACTTTGAAGTGACGAGGCAGCTTTGAAATGTGGAGCATCATCATAACGATTTGGAATGTGCTTCTGCACACTTTCCACAAACGGGTCACGATCCAGTATCCCGAGGAGAAAGCCTACTTGGCACCGCGCACCAGGGGGCGCATTATTCTTTCGCGAGATCCGGACGGCGGCGAGCGGTGTGTTGCCTGCTATCTGTGCGCGATCGCGTGTCCGGTGGACTGTATCGCGCTTCAGGCGACCGAAGACGCAAACGAGCGCCGATATCCGGAGTTCTTCCGAATTAACTTCTCGCGCTGTATTCTCTGCGGGTACTGTGAAGATGCGTGTCCGACGTACGCGATCCAGCTCACGCCGGATTTCGAAATGGCAGAATACAATCGCCAGAACTTGGTCTATGAGAAGGAGGACCTACTCATCGACGGGCCCGGCAAGTATCCAGGCTACAATTACTGGCGCGTTTGCGGAGAACGGCTCACCGGCCAGGGCAACGGCGAAGCGGAAAACCAAGAGCCTCCGGTGGATCTGCAGAGCCTGATGCCCTAGTTTTATGGAGATCGCATTCTATATTGCCGGGGCTGTGGCCATCATTTCCACGGTGTTTGCCATCACCAGGCTGAATGCCGTGCATGCGTTGCTCTACCTGGTGGTTTCGCTTCTGGCCGTGGCCGTAACTTTCTATACGATGGGCGCACCGCTGGTGGCCGCGCTGGAGGTGATCATCTATGCGGGCGCGATCATGGTTCTTTTTATTTTTGTGGTGATGATGCTGAATCTGGGAAGGCGCGCCGTCGAAAGCGAACGGCGATTGATGCAAGGAAACATTTGGATCGGTCCGGCCGCTCTTTCAGCCCTCCTGATCCTAGAAGTTGTGTATTTGATCGTGCGTACCTCGTTACCCGGATTGTCGACATCTGGAGCCGGGGTGCTGGAACCGAAGCAGATAGGGATCGCGCTGTACGGGCCCTATTTGATAGGGGTGGAACTGGCTTCTATGTTGCTGCTGGGCGCCTTGGTGGGAGCTTACCACCTGGGCCGCCCTGTATCCGAGAAAGCAGAGGCTCGCTATGACAGGCATTCCGATGGGGCACGCACTCATTCTGGCGGGAGTCTTGTTCGCGCTGGGGTTGGCCGGACTCCTGATGCGCCGTGACCTGATCTTCATTCTGATGTCGATCGAGATCATGCTGAACGGCGCAGGCGTCGCTTTCGTGGCGGCGGGATCGCGGTGGGGCCAGCCCGACGGCCAGATCATGTTTTTGTTCATCCTCGCCATGGCGGCGGCGGAGGTTGCCGTGGGCCTGGCGTTGGTCCTGCGGCTCCATCATCATTACCGTAACCTGGATGCGGACGCCATCAGCGATATGAGAGGTTGAGCATGCTGGGCCTCCTCTGGTTGATCCCCGCGATTCCATTTGTGAGTGCGCTCGCTCTCGCCGTGCTGCGCATTCCGCGAAAACTAGTGACGTGGATCGCAGTTGGCGCGACGGGCGCATCAGCTGCGGTTTCGCTGCTGGTGGCCATCGCCTTTCTGAACGCTCCGCCCGCGTCCAACGCTTACACGCAGGTCCTTTGGACATGGTTTGACGTCGGCGGCCTCCGTCCGGAAATCGCTTTCTATCTCGATCCGCTCTCGCTCATCATGACCGTGGTGGTGGCCTTCGTTAGTTTCCTCATTGACATCTATTCAGCCGAATTCATGATCGACGACGAAGGCTATAGCCGGTTCTTTGCATACATGAACTTGTTTGTCGCTTCGATGCTGACTCTGCTGCTAGCGAACAATCTATTGCTGCTCTATCTCGGCTGGGAAGGCGTCGGATTGTGCAGCTATTTGCTGATCGGTTTCTGGTATCGCGATCCGGCCAACGGACGGGCTGGCCGCAAAGCATTCATCGTGACGCGCATTGGCGACACCGCTCTGGTGATTGGGCTGTTCCTGCTATTTCATGATCTGGGCACGCTGCGGATTCAGGAGCTCATGCAGCGCGCCACGCAGCAGTGGCCGGTTGGATCGTCCGCCGCCATCGCCGCCGCGCTGCTGCTCCTGGGGGGCGCGGTGGGCAAGTCGGCGCAGTTGCCCTTGCAGACGTGGCTTCCCGACGCCATGGCTGGGCCTACTCCGGTGAGTGCCTTGATCCACGCGGCCACCATGGTCACTGCCGGCGTTTACTTAATCGCCCGCATGCACGTGTTGTATTCGCTCGCCCCCTTGGCGCAGACCGCAGTTGCGGTGATCGGCGCCTCAACTCTCTTAATTGCGGGCTTTAGCGCACTTACGCAATGGGATCTCAAGCGCGTGCTGGCCTACTCCACCATGAGCCAGATCGGCTATATGTTTCTGGCTCTCGGCGTCGGAGCTTGGCCCGCCGCGATTTTCCATTTCATGACGCATGCGTTCTTCAAAGCACTGCTGTTTCTTGCGGCCGGCATCGTCATCAACGCTATGGACGACGAGCACAACATTTTCCACATGGGCGGTTTGCGTACGCGCCTTCCGTTTGCGTTCTGGGTATTCGTGATCGCGGGAAGTTCACTCGCTGGATTGCCACTAGTCACGGCCGGCGCGGTCAGCAAGGATTGGATCATCTGGGGCGCCTGGAGCGGCGCCAATGGCTCGCCGGAATTTTGGATTGTGGGCCTCATCGGCGTTCTTCTGACCTCTTTATACACATTCCGCATGATCTTCGTGGTCTTTTTCGGGGAAGCGCACAAGGAAGTAACCAAGAGGCCCGGCTATGCCATGCGCATTCCGTGTTTCGTGCTCGCTGTGCTCACGTTGGTTGCCGGGTACTTCAAAGCCCCGTTTGGCCGATTTCTCGAAACAGCGCTGCCCTGGAGCGAAGGGGCGCAGGCGATTCCGATCAGCGAGCTTGCTTCCGAGGGAATCGCCGCGTCAGCGTTTTTGCTGGGATTATATCTGGCCTACCTCTTGTTCTTGCGCAAGCGAGAATACGCAGCCGCGTTGGCATCTAATCCTATCGGCGACGCGCTGCACCGCTTCTGGTTTTCAGATTGGGGAATGGACTGGATCTATAACCGGACGTTCGTCGAGCCATTGGTGTGGTTTGCGCGTATCGACAAAAAGGATTTCATCGATCGCTTCTATACTGGCATCGCCCGGCTCAACCAACTTGCTTGGCGCGTCCTCAGTCTCACCGAGACGGGACGCCTGCGCTGGTACGCCGCGGGGATCGCGGCCGGATCGGTGGTTTTCATCGCCCTGGTGTTGTTCAGGATGGTGTTGTTTTTATGATCCTGCTCTGGCTGATCGTCGTCCTTCTCGCCGGAGGCGTGTTTGCCTGGCTGGCGGCGCGGTCAAATCCGTTGTTGTGCCGCTGGATTTCGCTGGTTGCGATCTGCATTGATTTTGTTCTGGTACTCGGTCTGTGGGTTCGCAACTTCACAGTTAGTGTCACTGGCACAAACAACTGGTTTGAACAGGTGGACTGGAACTGGATTCCCCAGTTTGGTATTCACTTTCACTTGGCTATGGATGGCCTCAGTCTTCTCCTGGTTCTGCTGACACTGTTTCTAGGTGTCGCGTCAGTGCTGGCCTCCTGGACCGAAATCACCTTCGGCATCGGTTTCTTTCACTTCAACCTGCTGTGGATTCTGGCGGGAATCATCGGCGTTTTCCTCGCCCTCGACCTGTTCCTGTTTTATTTCGCCTGGGAGTTGATGCTGGTCCCAATGTATTTTCTAATCGCGATTTGGGGCCATGAACGCCGCATCTACGCTGCGGTGAAGTTTTTCCTCTTTACGCAACTGAGCGGACTCCTGATGCTCATCGCGATCCTCGCGCTGTATTTTGCGCATTACCGCGCCACGGGGATCTATACGTTTGAGTACGAAGATCTGCTGCATACGCCGCTCGATCCGCATACCGCCATGTGGATCATGCTGGGCTTTTTCATCGCGTTTGCGGTAAAGCTCCCGATGGTTCCCTTCCACACCTGGCTGGCGGATGCGCATACTCAGGCGCCCACGGCAGGCAGCATCATCCTGGCGGGGCTGCTGCTCAAGACGGGCGCGTATGGCCTGATTCGCTTCGTGGTCCCGCTATTTCCGGGCGCGGCCCGTGAGTTCGCTCCGGTCGCAATGACTCTCGCCATTGTGGGAATTCTATACGGCGCGATTCTCGCCTTTGGGCAAACCGATCTGAAGCGCCTGGTGGCCTATACCAGCATCAGCCACCTCGGCTTTGTGCTTCTGGGAGTGTTCGCCGCCAACGCTCTCGCGCTCCAGGGTGCAGTGATGACGATGATCTGCCACGGGATCAGCACCGGAGCGCTTTTCATCGTGGTTGGCGCGCTGCAGCAGCGCACGCACAAGCGCGCGATCGACGACATGGGCGGCCTGTGGGCTACCGTACCCAGAATGAGCGGAGTCGCCTTGTTCTTTGCACTGGCCTCGCTCGGATTGCCGGGACTGGGAGACTTCATCGGCGAATTCCTGGTTCTGCTGGGCACGTACCAAGTGAACGTCGCCATGGCTGCCGTGGCCGCTGTTGGCGTTCTGTTCGCAACCTTTTACGCGCTCCGGTTTGTGCAACGAGTATTTCAAGGGCCCAACAGCCATCCGTGGCAACTGCCGGATCTGATGGTTCGCGAAGGACTGCTGTTAGGCTCGATGGTGGCTTTGCTGCTCTGGCTGGGCCTCTATCCGCAACCTGTGTTCCGCCTGCTGGCACATGCTGTAGACCAATTCCCTGCAATCTGGAGATGAACTGTGACTGCCAGTGACCTGCTTGCCCTGTTACCTCTTCTGCTGGTCGCTGCGACATCCGTCATCGTAATGTTGGCTGCGGCGGTCTACCGGAACCACCTACTTGCCCTTGTCCTCACACTTTTCGGCTTAGCGGCCGCGTTCTGCTCGGTTTTCTTTGTGCACCTGCGCCAGGTCACGGCGCTGCTCATCATCGACAGCTACGCGCTCTTCTTCATGGGGCTGATCGTCGCGGCCAGCTTTGCGGTGGCGTTACTGGCCTACGGCTATCTGGCCGCGCGGGAAGGCAATCGCGAAGAGTTCTATGTCCTAATGTTGGTGGCGACCCTGGGCGCGATGGTCTTGGCTGCCAGCACCCACTTCGTCTCATTCTTTCTCGGCCTCGAAATCCTGAGTGTGGCGCTCTATGCCCTCATTTCCTACCTGCACGGCCGCCCTCTTCCAGTGGAGGCAGGTATCAAGTACCTGGTTTTGGCCGCCGCATCCGCCGCTTTCCTTCTCTTCGGGATGGCCCTGATCTACGCCGACCTCGGAACCATGGACTTCGCCCGCATGGCGCAACTACTGGCCTCTAGAGTTGCAGTGAATCCGACCTTACTATTGCCCGGTGTCATCCTCATCGTGACCGGCATCGGCTTCAAGCTGGCGCTCGTACCTTTTCACATGTGGACGCCCGACGTTTACGAGGGTGCTCCAGCGCCGGTGACGGCCTTCGTCGCGACGGTTTCGAAGGGCGGCATGTTCGCATTACTCCTGCGCTACTTCCATCAATCGGGTGAGCACACCTTTGCACCCATCTTTTTAGTGTTCTCGATCATAGCGGTCGCGTCCATGTTTGCCGGCAATCTGCTGGCGCTCTTGCAAAATAACGTGAAACGTATCCTGGCCTATTCTTCGATCGCACAAATGGGCTACCTCTTAGTGGCATTTCAAATCGGAGGCGCCATGGGTACGAGCGCCGCCGCGTTCTATCTGGTGGCCTACTTTGTGATGACATTGGGTGCATTCGGTGTCGTTACTGTGCTCTCCGAGCGTCAGCGGGACGCAGATCTGCTCGATGATTATCGCGGACTGTTCTGGCGGCGTCCCGCGCTCGCCCTGGTTTTCACAGCCATGCTTCTCGCACTGGCAGGTATACCGCTGACCGCCGGATTTCTCGGCAAGTTCTACATCGTGGCAGCCGGCGCATCCGCGGCAGCGTGGGCGCTGATCCTGATTCTGGTGATTACCAGCACCATCGGACTGTTCTACTACTTGCGAGTTGTCGTAGTTCTGTATCAGCAGCCAGCCGCGGGTGAGCGGGATCACGAGCCGATTCCGCGGCAGGCGCCCGCCGCAACCGTGGTTCTGGCCACCCTTACCGTGATCCTTGTCTGGCTGGGAGTTTACCCGACGCCCTTAATCAAGGTGATTCAGACCGCCATTAGAAGCCTGGGATGACCGCCGGTGTTTTAAGGCTTGAGGAGAGCCCGCCCGAATGTCAGAACGCTCGGCGGTCTCCTTTGGCGCATCTTCGTCAGCGTTGCCATAGGATTCGCGCGGATTCCAACGGAACCGCTACCCCCGAGCGCAGAGGTATGATTCGTGCGGTATAGTCTTTCGCTGGACGTGTAGTGGGTACCACGGCGTGATAGACGCAGCGGTGAGATCCGTCCGGCGACGATCCTGCGCCCTGCATTTCTTCCCGTGGGGGATCGCCGCCGTTGATTCCGTCCGCGTAAAGCTCAACTCGCACTGAATTAGGGTCGAGATCGTTTAGATAGAGTTCGACGTCAAACACGTGGTGGTCCGCGGTGGATTCGACGCGCAAGTCTCCGAAACGCAACGAGCTCCACTTTTCATCCACCGCCCGCCGCCAATCGACCACTTGCCTGCCCACTGCGCCCTTGTTCGCCGCACGATCGCGGTAGGCTGCCGCGGCCGGAAGATAGTGTTGCTCCGCATATTCCTCGACCGCGCGGCTGGCGGAAAAGCGCGGCGTCAATCGCGCCATGCTTTCCCGCATCCGCTTGACCCACGCGGTGGGAGCACCGCTCTCGTCACGGCTGTAGAATTCCGGGATTACCTCGCGTTCGAGCAGGTCGTACAGCGCGACGGCTTCAGACGCGTTCCAAGCGGGATCATCGCCGTGCTCTTGACCATCCCCCAATGCCCACCCGATTTCGGGCGTGTAGGCTTCCGCCCACCAGCCGTCCAATTCCGAGACATTGATGCCCCCGTTGACGAGCACCTTCATTCCGCTCGTACCGCAGGCTTCCCACGGGCGCCGCGGTGTGTTGATCCAGACATCCACCCCTTGCACCAAATGCTCGGTTAGGAGCATGTCATAGTCGCTGAGAAAGATCACGTGGGGACGTGTCTCGGGCCGCCGAATGAAACGAATCCATTCCAGAATCAGCGCTTGCCCCGCCCGGTCCGCGGGATGCGCTTTGCCGGCGATGATGAGTTGTACCGGACGATCAGCATTAGTCAACAGGCGAAGCAGCCGCGGCGGGTCGTGCAGTAGCAGGTTTGGTCTCTTGTAGGCTGCGAAGCGCCGCGCAAAACCGAGCGTAAGGATGTTGGGATCAAAGAGGTGTTTCGCTCCTTCAACCGCTTCGGGCGACGCGCCGGAGGTCGCCAGTTCCTTGGATAATCGCTCCCGAGCATATTCCACGAGAGATTTGCTAGCGGCGGTGCGAAATTGCCAGAGCTCGGTATCGGAGACGCGGCGAATGTCCTGCTCCAGTGTTTCTGTTGTCCCCAGCCAACGCCCCTTGCCACAAGCTCCCGTCCATAAATCGTCGGCCGAAGCCGAGTCCCAGGTCGGCATGTGGACTCCGTTGGTCACGTGTCCGACCGGGACTTCGTCCTCTGGCCAGTGCGGGAAGAGAGGCAGAAAGATGTGCCGGCTCACCTTGCCATGCAAGCGGCTCACGCCATTGACCGCCCCGCACCCGCGAATTGCCAGATACGCCATGTTGAACGACTCCGACGAGTCGTCCGGATTTTGGCGGCCAAGAGCTAGCAAGTCATGGAGCGTGATGCCGAGCTTTTGCTGGGCGTATCCGCCCAGGTATTGCTCGATGAGGGCCGGCGCGAAACGGTCAAAGCCGGCGGCGACCGCAGTGTGCGTGGTGAAAAGATTGCCAGCCCGGGTCGCGGCGAGCGCCACTTCGAAGGGCTGCCCGGTTTCTTCCATGAAGTTGCGCGCACGCTCTAACACGGCAAAGGCGGCATGCCCTTCATTCAGGTGACAGACTTCTGGCTGGATTCCGAGCGCGCGCAGCAACCGCCATCCGCCGATCCCGAGCGACAGTTCTTGCTGGAGGCGGAGATCCGGACCGCCTCCGTAGAGCTCGCTGGTGATCGCTCGATGAGCGGGGATGTTCGCCGCGTCGTTGCTGTCCAGCAGGTAAAGCTTCACTCTGCCAACCTGGACCTGCCAAGCGCGTAGCCAGGCCGAGTATCCGGGTAAAGCGACCTCCAACCGCAGCCACTCCCCGTTGGGTTGGCGCAGCGGCGTGATCGGCAACTGTCCAGGATCGTTATACGGGAAGAGGGCCTGTTGCTCTCCGTCTTTGCCGATGACCTGGCGAAAATAGCCTTGCTGGTAGAGCAATCCCACGCCGGCCACCGGAACGCCCAGATCGCTGGCGGCTTTGAGTTGATCGCCGGCCACATTGCCAAGGCCGCCCGAGTAGATAGGCAGAGCTTCGCTCAGCATGAATTCCATGCTGAAATAGGCAGCGCAGGTCAGGGGAGAGTCCGCATGATTCTTTTGAAACCAAGCGGGCGCCTTTGCTGCTTGTCGGCTGGCTTCGACCAGACCATCTACATGTTTCCGGAAAACGGGATCGGCCAGCACGCGCTCGATCTGATCCCGCGAAACCGTTTGCAGGACGACCCAAGGGTTATGCGTGCTTTCCCATAGGCCGGGATCAAGTTTCCGCCACACTTCGTCGGTGGCGTGATTCCACGACCAGCGCATGTCCAGGGCGAGTTCCGCCAGGGAATCAAATCCTTCAATTTCGGTGGGTAGAAGATTGTAAATCGGATGGCTAGCGCGTTTTTGTTGGCTCATGATGACCAGCCCCCGCTAAAGCCCGCTCGGCGCAAACCGCTCGCGATGAAGGAGCAGTTACACTCAATCGCCACAATAAGCCGCTACGATAGTTTTCAATCATTAAGACAATCGGTCCTTGATTCAGTCCGCAATGGAATGGCGATACCCAGCCATGAGGGTTGCTGGAGTTTACCGGGTAAGTCGGGTTGAAGGTCGCTTTGAAGCCGTAAAGGTTGGAATGGGTTAGTTTTACGTGGCCCCAGGATGTACAACAGCATCGCCTCATCGTAGCCCTCCCAACGGACTTCGAGAAATCCGCTTTCGGGTTTCCAGCCGTGAGTAACCGTTGCGCCACCATTTTGCGACGACTGCCAATCCGCGCGGCGATAGAGGCTGTCGGCGAGCGTGCGGATTTCCTGCTCGTCGACCGTACTCGCGTCAAAATATATTCCCGCCGTCAATGCGCCCGCGAGCAGATAAGCGCTATCGATTGTAGATAGTTCGCTTTTCCACGCGCGGTGGCCGGTCCGCATGTCGAGAAAATGATAATAAAAACCGTGATAGCCGGTGGCGTCGGGTTCAGGGCCTTGGGGGCTGTTCCAGAGAAAGCGCAACGTGGTCAGCGTTCGTTCTATCGCCGCCGCGCGCGGCATGAATCCGCGCTCGACAGCCACCGGGTAAGCCGCCAACGCGAAGCCGGTAGCGGTAATACTGGCGGGCCAATCCGCTGCCGTCTTGTCGATCACCAGTCCGTTGTCTGGATTCGTCTCCTTCAGGAAATAGCTGAATGACTGGCTCTGAAGCATTTCCAGATCAACGTCGCCGATTGGTTTCCCGCCGCTCATGTCAAGGCAGTTTCCGGCGACGCCCCTACTGCAAGAGCGTCATTGACGATTGCCTGGGCTTCTTCCAGGATGCGGTGCAGGTGATTCGCTCCCCGGAAGCTCTCGGCATAAATCTTGTAAATATCCTCGGTCCCTGAAGGACGCGCCGCGAACCACCCGTTCTCGGCCACGACTTTCAAGCCGCCAATGGGAGCGTCGTTGCCCGGCGCGCGGGTGAGGACTGTCATGATCTTCTCGCCTGCCAGATCTTTGGACTGGACCTGCTGCGGCGAGAGTGTCTTCAGAGTCTCTTTTTGCTCCGGCGTGGCCGGTGCCTCGACGCGATCGTAAACCGGCTCGCCGAACTCGCCTGTGAGGTCGCGGTAGAGTTCGCCGGGATCGCGATCCATCCGCGCTGTGATCTCTGCCGCAAGCAAAGCCGGGACGATTCCGTCCTTATCCGTGGTCCAAACACTGCCATCCAGGCGGACAAACGACGCGCCGGCGCTCTCTTCGCCGCCGAAGCTCAGCGAGCCATCGAGCAGGCCATCCACAAACCACTTGAAGCCCACCGGCACCTCATAAAGCTTGCGGCCAAGCTTTGCTACGACGCGATCGATCATCTGGCTGCTCACGACCGTCTTGCCCACCGCCGCCTCTTTGCGCCACTTTGGGCGATGTTGGAACAGGTAGAAGATCGCGACCGAAAGATAGTGGTTGGGCGGCAGCAGCCCTGCGCTCTTGGTGACAATTCCGTGCCGGTCGTGGTCCGTGTCGCAGGCGAAGGAGATTTCGTAGCGATCCTTCAGGCCAATCAATCGTTGCATTGCGTAGGGCGAGGATGGGTCCATGCGGATCTGGCCGTCCCAATCCACAGTCATGAAGCGGAAGGTTGGGTCTACGGCCTCGTTCACGACCGTGAGGTTCAACCCATAGCGTTCGGCAATCGGCGCCCAGTAGTGGACCCCGGCGCCGCCGAGCGGGTCGACTCCCATGCTGATCTTCGCGCCACGAATGGCATCCATATCGATGACATTGGCGAGATCGGCAATGTACGAGTTGAGGTAGTCATGCCGGTGCGTCGTGGGCGCGCGAAGCGCTTTCTCGAAAGGAATCCTGCTAACCCCGCGCAGGCCCTTCTCAAGAAACTCATTCGCGCTCGCCCCAATCCGGTCGGTGACGACGGACTCCGCCGGGCCGCCGTTCGGAGGATTGTATTTGAATCCGCCGTCATGTGGCGGATTATGGGACGGCGTGATGACGATCCCATCGGCGCGTCCCGTCTTGCGCCCTTGATTGTAGGTGAGAATCGCGTGCGAAATAGCAGGAGTTGGGGTGTATTCATCGCCCTCCGCCAGCAGGACGTCGACTCCGTTTGCTGCTAGCACTTCAAGCGCGCTGGCAAGAGCCGGCACGGAGAGCGCATGCGTGTCCATGCCGAGAAACAAGGGGCCATCGATCTTCTTCTGCTTCCGATACCGGCAAATCGCCTGACTGATGGCGAGAATATGCCACTCGTTAAACGCCTTGTCGAATGAGGAACCGCGATGTCCCGAGGTGCCGAACGCCACCCGTTGCTCCGGCACGGATGGGTCAGGCACCTCCGTATAGTAGGCTGAGACGAGTCTGGGTACGTTCACCAGCATCGACGCTTCGGCCGGCTTTCCCGCAAATGGACTTATTTTCATGACTCCTCCGTACCCCGGGTGCCACCGATAATTCGGGCCCCCTGCTTTCGAACCTCACGACTTTAGCCAACCGGCGCCGGTGACGGGGCCCTTCCGGTAGACGTTTCCCGACATTCACCGCGATCCACTCTCCTGACGACTATCTGCTGTCGCCGGATTCTTCAGAAGCTCCAATTGCGCCAAAACTTTCTTCCATGCCTTGCGGTTCCGTTTCGTACTAATTGGCGCTTCCGGGTCCGCATAGTAGGCCAGGATGTCCTCACGCAAGGCGGGTGGAATCGGGAGGCCGGGCCTTGCAGTGACCTTATGCAGCAGTTCCGCGTACGCCCGGTCCGTGAGCCGATAGGCTCCCGGCCTCACTCTGGACCCTGTATCCAGATCGCGATTGGCCAACATTATTTCGCCGGAAGGACTTTTCGAGAGTTCAGCCAACAACGCCTGATATCGGGTGACGGCAACGTTGAGGCTTTTGACGAAAAACTCCTCAGTCTGCGCGGATGGTGGCTTGATGGCTAGTATTTTGAGAATGCCAATCTTAGGGATCAGGCGTACGATAATCCCTAAGACGTGGTCTTCCAGCGTCGGCCCATGATGATACTGACTCCAGTTGGTTGCGTAATCAGTTTTGGAAATACTGGCGAGGAGTTGCTGTAGAGCAGGACCCGGCTGATCTTGCGGCAAGTGGCGGCGCACATCGACGATGGTCGCCTTTGCAAACAAGGGAATGAGACGCCTGACCCCGACATGGTAGCTGCTCATCGCGCCGATTGGCGGGCCGAGGATGCTCCGCACCGTGAGTCCATAGGTCTCGTAATAAGCCCGTTCGAGCACTGCCCGGGAAACGCGGAAACCAATGCGTTTACGGTACTCGTGTGGGGCATACCGAAAAAATGCGGTCTCCGCAACGTCGAATCCGAATTCCGTTCGCACGTGCGCAATTGGGTCTTCCTCATACGTAACGATCGGTCCGTATTGTCTTGCGAGATCCGGGAAAGTGATAGCCGTTGAAGGATTGATCCCTTCGGAATGGCCGATCGAATCCCCTACATAATGAGAGAGCGCTCCGATGGCGAAGGCAAATTCATTTACATTCCGGGCGTCTCGCAGCAGCGCGAGAACAAAATCGCCGCTGCGCACGTAATGCGTGAGGTCGCTGAAGAGCTCTTTTCCGAAGGGGTAGTACCCGAGATCCTGAATATCGCAACCGCCGTAAGCGAACGCATGGGCTTCCCGCAAGCCGGTCTCGGTAGTGCCGGGATAGTGTTGCAGCAGAAGGGGCCGGATGGAATCGTTCCAGGCGAGGTCAATCAGTTCCTCGTGTGTGAATGTCGCGTAACCAAATCCACATTGTGGCGCCGCCACGGCCAGCAGAACCAGCGTCGCGATCGACGGGCTTAGGCGTTTTGGCGTCATCGCATTTCGTTTGGCGGATGGAGCTTACGAGGCTAGCTCCCTGATTTCCAGCCTGGCGACTTTTGCCACCCTGCGCCGGTGACGCTCGAGGCCGCTGAATTGTGCTTCGAGAAATTCTTTGACCAGTTCCCAAGCGAAGGTATTCGCGATCACGCGGCCGCCCAGGCAGATCACGTTCATGTCGTCGTCCTCGACTCCTTGGTGCGCGGAAAAACTCTCATGGATCAGGCACGCCCGCGCGCCCGGCACCTTGTTGGCGGCAATGCACGCGCCCACGCCGCTGCCGCAAATAGCGACGCCGCGATCCACTTCTCCGCGAGCAACCGCACGGGCCAAGGGAACCACAAAGTCCGGATAATCGTCATCCGGTTTCGGCTCACTGTCGCCATAGTCGACCACTTCGTAGTAAGCCGCCCGCAACATCCCAGCCAGATATTGCTTCGACTCAAATCCGCCATGATCGGCGGCTATAACGATGCGTTTCGGGATATCAGGCATGCTTTTTTTTCAGCAAGGCAAGAGCCCGCTCGCAGACGTTCTTGACAGTGAATCCGTATTCGCGCATGAGCACGGGTCCCGGCGCGGAGGCGCCGAAATGATCGAGCCCAATCACGTCGCCATGATCTCCGACGTAGCGATGCCATCCCTGCGTCACCCCCGCTTCCACCGCCAGCCGCGCGCGGATCGAAGGCGGAAACACGGAACGTCGATATTCTTCCGTTTGGGCATCGAACAGTTCCCAACTGGGCATGGAAACCAGGCGCGTCTGAATGTTCTGCTTTTTGAGCTCGTGCTGCGCTTCGACGATCAGACCTACTTCCGAGCCGGTCGCGATCAGAATGATCTCGGGCCGGCCGTTCGCCGCCTCGGCCAGGATATAGGCCCCACGCTTCAGCTCAGCCGCGGAGGCATAGCGGCTGCGGTCCAAAGTCGGCACATCCTGGCGGGTCAGGATCAGCGCGACTGGACGGTCCTGCGATTCAATCGCGACGCGCCAGGCGTATGCCGTTTCGTTCGCATCGCAGGGACGAATTACGATCAGGCGAGGAACTGCGCGCAGGTTGGCGATTTGCTCCACGGGCTGGTGAGTGGTCCCATCTTCGCCCAGCGCAATACTGTCGTGCGTGAACACATAGACAACCCGCTGCTCCATAATGGCGGCCAGCCGCATGGGAGGACGCATGTAATCGGAGAAGATCAGGAAGGTCGATCCGTAGGGGATGATGCCGCCGTGCACGGCCATGCCGTTCAGAATCGCCCCCATCCCGTGTTCGCGAATCCCAAAATGCAAGTTGCGCCCCGCGTAACGCCAACCGCCGCCGCTCGAACCTTGCGTGTCTCCCGAGGCTCGATCGGGAGATTCAAAATCGCCCGCGCCTTTAAGCGCGGTGTATGTCGAGGGATCCAAATCCGCCGAACCGCCCATTAGTGCGGGAAGTTTGGGGGCAATCGCGTTCATCACTTTTCCGGAAGCCACGCGGGTCTTCATCCCCTTCGCGTCGGCTGGAAAAACGGGAATGTCCGCGTCCCAACCTGCGGGCAATTCGCCGCGCATCCTCTGTTCAAACTCCCGGGCCAAATCGGGATGTATGGTCGCGTAGCGGGCGAAGTGATCGCGCCATTCCGACTCCGCCTGCTGGCCGCGCGGCAAGGCCTCGCGAAAATGCGCGAGTGCTTCAGGCGGGACATCGAAAAGGGGCGCGACCGGCCAACCCAGGTTCTGTTTGGTCAGCTTCACCTCTTCGACGCCCAACGGCGAACCGTGCGCTTCAAACGTGTCCTGCTTGTCTGGGGAACCGAAACCCAAGTGGGTGCGGACGAGAATCAGCGAAGGGCGCCTCGTTTCCTTTCGCGCCGCCTGCAGAGCCAGGTCAATGGCCTCGACGTCGTTTCCATCCTCCACCGATTGCGTGTGCCAGCCATACGCCTCGAAGCGCTTCGCGTGGTCTTCGTTACATGAAATGTTCGTACCGGCGGAGAGCGTCACATGATTGTTATCGAAGAGATAGATCAGCTTGCCGAGTTCCAACTGTCCGGCGAGTGACGCTGCTTCGGACGACACGCCCTCCATCAGATCTCCGTCGCTGACCAACCCATAGGTGAAGTGATCGACAATCTCGAAGCCAGGCCGGTTGTAACGAGCGGCAAGATGCGCTTCTGAAATCGCCATGCCCACGCCGTTGCCGAAGCCCTGGCCGAGCGGGCCGGTAGTGGTTTCGACACCAGGAGTCAGGCCGCGCTCAGGATGACCGGGCGTGATGCTGCCCCATTGACGGAATTGCTTGATCTGGTCCAGAGGCAGATCGTAGCCAGTGACGTGTAATAGGCTGTAGAGCAGCGCCGAACCATGTCCCGCCGACAGGACGAACCGGTCTCGGTTGGGCCAGTTTGGATTGATCGGATTATGCCGCAGAAACCGCGTCCACAACGTATAAGCCATGGCTGCGGCCCCCAGGGGCAGGCCCGGATGGCCGCTATCGGCCTTCTGCACGGCGTCGACAGACAGAAAGCGAATGGTGTTGATCGATAGCCGATCCAGTTGCGTTGGAGTGAGAGTTGTCGCCGTTGCCCCGCTCATTTCTTGCTTCTCCATTCAAGCCTCCGCGTATGAGTTTCTATTTCCGCGCCGGCTGGCAAGTGAGGACCCGCCTGTTATCCAGGCGGATCCCAAAAAGATGGTGTCCTCGGAAATCCGCCGATTTTAGGTGTGAGCGGAGTACTTGGTAAGCTCCTCCGCCAGCCTCCGAGCCGGCCTCGGATCCGTAACCTTGCCGTCCAGGATTTGTCGGCGGGTGACATCGGGGCCGTACATGGCTTTGTCTCCGCTCTTGTCGGCCTGCATCACCGCGCCATCCAGGCTGACCCCGGCGAAGGCCCCTTTGCTGCGCGAGTAGCTCAAGATCTCCGCATTGAGTTTTAGATCCGTGCCCGCGGCTGCATTTCTGCCCACCGGCCCGGCTGCCACGGTGGCGTCGCCGCCGATCTTGAATTTGTCGCTCATCAGGCTTTGCAGGGCATGATCGTTCATGAAAAGCATCACTACGTCGGTGATAGAGCCGCCAATCTGGAAGCCGACGCTCCCCCCGCCAAGCGCCACAAACATCGGAGCACTCCAGCCATGGGCCGTGCGGCAGGTCGCCACTCCCTTGCCGTAGTTTTCGCCGAATATGAAGGCGAGCTTCTCCTCGCCTGGAACGATGGCCACGCATTTCGCTTTTTCCAGAAGGTCCTGGGGAATGCCCTGGTCAGGAGCTCGCATGATTTCCTGGAAGACTTGCGTCGCTTTCTGAATACGCCCGAGGTCATCATCACGGTCCGATGCCAAAGCAGGTAGCGCCAATACGAGCCCTGCCATCGAAATGATCGCCAAAGTCTTGTACATGATTGTTCTCCTTATTTCCGGTATTTTTCAGCCACTCTTAGCGCAACTATCTGATAACACCAGCGAGTTGCTCGCTTTTCGCCGCGTGCAAGGTAACTTCCACGGGATGCGTCGTTTGGATAATGTCCCTGGCTTTTGCAACATCGTCCGCCGTACCATGCGCCATCAGGAGGAACTTGTCGGATTTAAGCGCCGTCTCGTATTTCACGACGCTGTCCTTGGGGATGCCGATGCTGTACAGCCCCGCGCCCAGGGCGCTCAATCCACCTATTAAAACAGCCCCTTCCAGCGCAGCGACGATCCAAGCGACCAAGGGACCGGCTACCAAGATCGGTCCGATGCCTGGAATCATAAAGAAAGCGGCTCCGAACAGCCACCCCCAAATGCCACCCCAAAAGGCGCCCATTTTGCCCCAGTATTTCATGCGGTCGCCGGTGTTGTAGTATCCGACGACCTGCTCGTCGGTATGATAATCCTTGCCGACGATGGACATCATTTTCATATCGAACCCAGATCTCTGCAGTTCTTTCACTGCCTCCTCTGCTTGGGAATGGGTTCCGTAAATAGCTACAACCGAGTTCATTTCTGACATGACTTCTTTCCTTTCTTCCAACTCAATCTCGTTGCATCTCCGCTGATATCGGGTGGTGCTGGCGTCAACCTCGCGAACGGCTTCTGAGAATCTCCCTATCATTGCGGTCGGCTGCTTTTTGGCATCGAATGCATAAAGGAGTCCATGGTGCCGTCCACCGTCGTTTCAGTCCGATCGGTTTCCGGCAGCACAGACAGGCCCCGAATGCGTAGTCCCTCATGCGGATCAGCGCAGTGCAAACGTTGCGGAATAAGCTGTAGCGCCGGCGGAAAATGGCGGTGGGGAATTCGCGGTCCGCAGTGTGCCAGATTTCCTCCAGCACCTTGTCGCTCTCGATGTCGATATTTTGCCGACTTCCCTTCATCTGGTCTGCACCGGTCGTGCCGCCTGCGGAATCGCCTTGACCACTTGTTGTTGTTCTCATTGCGACCAGTCACAGCCGCAGGGCCTTGAATCTCCTGCTCAGCACGGACCCCAGTCCGCCTCCGCTGAACCGTGTCCGCGAGCTTCCCACTACGAATAGGCCAGCCGGGCGGTTTCAACATCTCGACCGTTATCCTCGGCGAAGGGCGTTTGATCTTGTTCGTGCATGCCGCCCCGGACCGTCGTGATGGCGGCCCTATTAGGAATCGCTTCGATTTTCGAATTATGGTGTTTTGACATAAATGTAATTCCCTTTAACCGTCTCCCCGCGCCGCTCTCGCGCGGCAACTCCGCTTCGAGTGCGCCGCGTTAGGTCTCCTCACCGTTGAACCGCCGGTACCGGTCCAGCAAGCAGCCGCTTCAACGCATCCATCGATTTGCCGAAGTCTCCCCAATTGCCTTGCTGCATGGCTTTCTGCGCGTCATCGAATTGTGTTCTGGCTTGCCCCAATTCCGGGTGGCCGCCAGGCGCCTGTGTGGAAATCCCTGGTGATTGCGTCGTTCCGAAAACGGATTGGATGGCCTCATCGAGTGTCGGCTCCATCGCCACCTTGTCTCCCGAAATCACAATTACGCGCTTGAGTTGAGGGAAGTCTGTGCCTTCCGCCGTGAGATAGAGCGGCACCACGTACATAAAAGAGTTCTCGATCGGCACCGCAATCAGGTTTCCGCGAATGACTCTCGACCCTTTTTGATCCCACAGCGTTAGTTGCTGGGCGATTGCAGTGTTCTGGTCGATCATCGCCTCGATTTGCATCGGGCCGTAGATCAGCTTCTCCTTGGGAAGTTCGTAGAAGAGCATCTTCCCGTAGTCGGGGAAATCGCTTCTGGCGGCCATCCAGGAGATCATGTTGTTCCTCTTCTGAGGGGTAAAAGGAGTCATCAGCAGATATTCGAGCTGGTCGCTTCCCGGGAGCTTCATCAGGATGTAATAGGGCTTCATGGGCGCGACCGTGCCCCCGTATGTCTCATTGGGGAGCACCCAGAGATCCTCGCGATTGTAGTAGACCTGCGGGTCTGTCATGTGGAAGGTTCGATACTGGTCGGCCTGGATCGAGAAGAGATCTTCCGGATAGCGCAGATGCGCTTTGAGATCCGGCGAAAGCTCATTCAGATCCTTGAAAACGCGTGGAAACGCCTGCCGGTAAACGGCCAGAACGGGGTCGTTCGGGTCCATGACGTAGAACTGGACGGTCCCGTTGTACATATCCACGACTACCTTCACGGAGTTTCGAATGTAGTTCAGACCCTGTTCAAAGGCCGCCGAGTGAGGACTGGAGTAGGGAAAGTGATCCGAGACAGTGTAGGCATCCTGGATCCAGTACTGCTTGCCCTCGCTCACCACGGCATAAGGATCCTGATCGAGGCGCAAGAACGGAGCGATCTGCCTGACGCGCTCCTGAACGTTCCTCCAGATCTGAATCCTGCTCTGTGGCTGAAGATAGGACGTAAACAGGATATTGACGTCGGCCTGAGTCCAGGCGAACAACAGCCGCTTCCACAAGCTGTCCAGCGGGATGCCGCCGGTTCCCGCGTAACTCGTGTAGACATTTTGATTCCCCTTGGGGTAGTCGAGTTCCTTTACGCCGGTAGCGACGATCCTATATCCGGGCATCGACTCCCCGTAATAAATAGCAGGCTGTTTTATATTGAGCCCAAAGGTGGATTCGGGCGGGATATTCTCAACAACGTATTGCGGAAAACCGCCTCCCGTGGTCTTCGAGACGAAGCTCATCGCCAGGCCATAACCATGGGTGAACTGCAACTTCTCATTCACCCAGGTTTGGGCTTGCGCGGGAAGCTCAGGAGAGAGCTCGCGGGCCGAAAGCATCACCTGGTGATAACCGTCGGGCAAGTGGTAACGGTCCACATCAACTTGGTAAAACTGATAGTAAAGGCGTATCTCTTGAGCTTGCTGGTACATCTGAAGTAAGGGGCGCCAGTCCCAGAGACGGATGTTCTGGATGGTGTCTTGATTTCTCGCAATGATCTCGGGTGTCAGGTCCGCTAGCGCTGGATAAGAAGTTTCCTGAATCTTGTCGAGGTTATAGGCCTTCCGCGTGAATTCAATGTTGTTCTTGAGGTACGGAGTCTCGCGAGCCAGCTCGTTCGGCTGCACGATGAATCTTTGAAAGAGGCCTGGTGTCAGCCATATGGCGACGAGGTACAAGCCCACAAAGATTCCACATCCAATCGCGATCGCTTTTAATCGCGGCCGGAAGATATTGAGCGCCAGCAACGCACCTAGGGCCGCGGCGGCGCCGGTCATGATCCAGTAGGCAATCCGGGTCACATGATCCGCCATATAACCTGCGCCGTAGACTACGCCCTGGGTTGAGTACAGGAGTTCATAGTGATCCAGATAAAAACCCCACCCCCAACCGGCGACCAGGATGAAGAACAGGCCGGATAGATGCGGAACGGCCTTCGCGCTCCATCTCCCCATCTGTCTGCTGCGGCTGAATTGCAGTAATCCGAAGTACGAGTAAAAGACCCCGACGGCCAGGAGGGTGATCAGCGCCAATGAGGTTAGGCTGTCCTGCACTAGCTCGTAAAAAGGGAGACGGAACAAATAGAATCCGGCGTCGACCCCGAAAAGCGGATCTGCCAATCCAAAGGAGCCACCATATCGAAAGCGAAGATACGTGTCCCATTGCGCATAAAAGATGCCGGCAACGAAAACAGCGCCGACAGCGGCGACGGCGCCCATGGCCAGTTTCAAAAACTTGGGAGAGAGTTGGACGCCGAGCCTGGTCGCGAGGGCGGAATCAGTGGTCAAACCTCCCGTGCGGAGAACAACGGCATTCCTCACAGCGAGGCGAAGATTGATCCAGAAATACAGAGACACGATCACGAAAGCCGCGAAAAATAGCTCCCACTTCACCGAGAATAGTGTCAAGAAGACCCCGCTGTAGCCGACCTCCCGCATCCACAGCCATTTTTGTATCCAACTGGAGATGAACACAAGGATGGCGATAATAGCGATGACTGCGATCGCCCCGATAATTGCCCGTCTCATGGGCCGGCCTATGGTTGGTCGCCCCTCCCCTAGGCGCCCTCCCTGGCCGGGATGGTGGTTTCCGTTAGTGCCGGGCTTTTCGTCCCCAGGCGGCCTTGCCGGTTGGAGGTGTATTGGTTTCTCGATCATGGTTCTACCACTCCGTCCTGCTTCACGCTAACTACAGCGCACCGTTCCGCCGCTGCTTACGATCCAACCTAAGTATGAGACGAGCGATGTCAAAATGCCGTCAAAACGAAGCCCACGCGTCAAGCGACTCGAGAGTTCTTAACCGCACTCCCTTTTTGACGGCGTTTTGACATTCATCGCGATAGATTCAAGGCGGGCGTTGCAGTTTTTGGCACGACTCCGTGTGCCATTCCCCACCATCGGGATTCCGCGTGGCCGGGAGCGTAGAGGCCGGCGCCGAGTGCAAACGACGGGAGCGTGGATGCGAATCAAGGGTCAGGCTGCATGAAGTTCAAAGGGAAGGATTCTGGCCCCCACCGCTGGGGATTGATTCTGGCCGGAGGCGACGGAACCCGTTTGCTCCCACTGACCCGAACCATCGTCGGCGATGATCGGCCCAAGCAGTTTTGCGCCGTCATGGGCGATGAAACGCTCTTGCAGCAGACCCAACGCCGAGTTTCCCGGTTGGTTCCGCCGCACCGCACCTTACTGGTGTTGACGGGAAAACACGAGTCGTTCTACGCCGATGAAGTTGCTGGAATTCCGTCCTCAAGATTGTTGATCCAGCCTTCCAATCAGGGTACGGCGCCCGCGATTCTCTACAGTCTGCTGCGCCTACGCGAAATGGATCCTAAGGGTGTCGTAGCCTTCTTCCCCTCGGACCATCATTTTTCAGACGATGAAGCTTTTACCCGCCATATCGATTCGGCTTATGCGGCGGCTGAAGCCCGTCCCGAGATGGTCGTACTGCTGGGCATTCCACCGGAGACTGCGGAGGTGGAATACGGCTGGATCGAACCCGGCACCCCTCTGGGCGACCTTGTGCCGGACTCCGTTTGCCGCGTCAGCCGCTTCTGGGAAAAACCTTCCAGTGCGTTGGCGTCGTCCTTAATGGAGCGCGGTTGTCTTTGGAACAGCTTCGTAATGGTGGGTTACGTTCACGCTTTTCTAAACCTCATCCGGCGCGCGATTCCTGGTCTGGTCGAATTATTCGAATCGATTCGGTCATCGCTCTTTACCGCAGCTGAGGGAACGGCATTGTGCGAGCTCTACTCCGGTATTGGCGCCACCAGCTTTTCTCAGGATGTTTTATCGGCGCAGCCAAATGAACTAGCCGTGCTTCGCGCCGCCGGTCTTGGGTGGAGCGATCTGGGAGAACCCAGCCGTGTCCGTTCCGCACTCGAACGCAAAAGCGTCCAGACCGCGCCTGTGTTCAGAACAGATGACGGAGAGTCGGACGGGGGCTTGGCGCGCAGGAAGGCGGCAGGGTAGCGAATGCGCGCGATTTCACCCGAGAGAGCCGAGGATCAGGAAATAGTGTTACAGGGACGGCGCGTGAACGCGCGAGTAGCATAGAAGGGTGCAGTTTCTAACCTGACGTACCTGGCGGTGCCTGTCAGGAATCTGGTCCCCGGCCCGCGGCGCCAACCCATATCAGTGACTCACCAGGCGGCAATCTTGGACCAAGCTGTCGACGGCGCTGCAGATAAGCTGACTCGTTTGATCAACGAAGTAACGTTCCGACGTTGGACTCTGACGAGCGCCATTAGGCGCTATTGAAAAGCTGTCGCCAGGCGGCCTGGTCGTAGCCGATGCACGGCCGAGTGAGGGTGAGATCGTGCTCGGCCTTCGTTCCCGTCACATGACTCAAACGAGTTCTTTCCTGGATTCACCTCAAGAAAATCATAAGGCTTCCTTTATGTTCGTCTAAGGCAACGCGGCTAATCTTGAGGAGCAAGGCTAAAGAGATCTTCGAGCGAACAGCGGTTGAATCGGGAAGGACGTGCCAGATGGAAAAACGAGGTCCGCGAGTACTCCTGGTGGACGAGGAAGAATCGAGTCTGCAGACCCTGAGCTTGGTGCTGTCCTCAGCGGGCTATGCAATTTATGCGGTCCGCACCGGGAAAGAGGCGCTCCAGAAGGTCCAATCCATCCGGCCTGACTTGATTCTTCTCGATTTCGGCTTGGCCGACGTCAATGCCAAACAAGTCATCGAGCGATTGCGCGAGTGGGTAATCGCGCCCATTATCGTCATGTCGGCTTGTGACGAAGAGTCGGAGAAGGTCAGTTCTCTTGATATGGGCGCGCATGACTATATCACCAAGCCGTTTTCCGTACCGGAGTTACTGGCGCGCATGCGCGCAACTTTGCGCAGCGTAAGCCTAACGCAGACCGACGTCTTTACCGTGAACGATCTCAAAGTAGACTTGGGCCGGCGAGAGGTGTCTGTCGGCGAGACGCCGGTGAGGCTGACGGCGACCGAGTATGACCTCCTGAAGATACTAATCCGCCATGCGGACAGCGTTCGGACACACCATCAACTAATTCACGAGCTCTGGGGCAGGACCCAATATATGGACGCGGTGCATCTCCTGCGGGTCACCCTAAGTCATCTGCGCCGCAAATTGCAACCTAATCCCATGGGTTCTGACCACATTCTCACTGAGGCGGGAGTAGGTTACCGGTTGCGGACCCAAAGGTCGGGCTACGCGGCGGCATGAGGCGTGGGTTACCCGCACAAGCGGCCACGCGCAAACCCTTGTAGGACTGCTCTCTTCTTTGGGCTTGTTCAACGCTTCAGCACGGCTCGGATGCGAATAAGCAATTGGTTCATCGAAAATGGCTTGGCAAGGTAATCGTTTGCGCCGGCCTCCAGCGCAACTTCTTTCGAATTAGATCGATTTCCGGAGGCCATAATAACCGGAACGTCAGAACTCAATCGCAGCATCCGGCAAGTTTGAATTCCGTCCATTCCAGGCAGTTGCCAATCGAGCACAACTAGGTCCGGGGCACTCGCCGCCAAGGCACTCAACGCTTCTTTGCCATCGGCGGCATCGCCGACCTCGTACCCGTGCGCATTTAAACCGAGATGAAGCGTCCTGCGGAACCGTGCGTCATCGTCGACAACCAATATGCGAAGCACTGTCGTGGGTATCTCGAATCTCAGTTCACCTTGACGAAGCCCCGTAGAGCGAACTGTTATGTTCAGAATACAGGCGGGAGATAAAGCCAAGATAAGGGAAGTATCACGATTTTCCTGACGCCTTGGCGCTCGAAGAGAAGCGATAGCCGGAAGAGCGTTCCGTGAGAATATATTTCGGATGGGAGGGATCGGGCTCCGCTTTACCCGCCCGGTTTGGACAACCGCGAGCGTCTAAGTGCGTATGTCGATCTTATTGGCCGCCGAGGCCGCCCCCACCAGGACAGTCAAAGTGGCTGTCAACGCGATCACCTTCTTCATAGTCTTCAAATCTCCTTCGCTGCTGGCGAGTCCATGTGAGACGAAAACGTCAAAACGCTAAAAGAAAGCCCACACGTCCGGGCGACGGGCACACCCTCTTGCGGCGACGTTTTTGACGCCTTTTTGACATCCTTTGCGGTAAATTCCAAGAAAGGCGCCAGCGTTCTCGTTTCTTGACATCCTGGAGCGGATCGGTCTAGGAGCCGTCGATGACGCTCTTGACCGTCGGAGCGGGTCTGCAAATTGACCCGCAGTACGGAAGCAGACGTATTGTGGCAGATCCAACACTCCGGAATGGAGGTGCACTTGAAGCAAGGTAGCAGACCGGTTTGCACGCTGTATGAGTTTCATCGTCGCGCGCCTTTCGTCTGTCTTGGCGTTGCTGATGGGAACGAGCACTTCTTGCAGCCACCCGCAGAAACCGCCCCCGGATCGTTCCAGCGTTACCGTCGGCGGCGCCAGCCTCACTGGCGCCACTTTGAATTTTGCCCCAAACGACCCCCCGGGGGAATGGCACAGCCAAGCGCGCGATTACGCGAATACGCGTTACAGCCCGCTCGACCAGATCAATACCAGCAACGCCGCGAAACTGCGAATCGCCTGGACGTTTTCGGACGCCACCCTGGGGGGGCACGAAGCCGCTCCCCTGGTGGTGGACAACACCATGTACCTGGTGACTCCCTTTCCGGACGTTCTCTATGCGCTCGATCTGTCCAAGGCGGGAGAACCGGTCAAGTGGACCTTCAAGCCGAACCCATCGCCGATCGCCAAAGGGAAGGCGTGCTGTGACACGGTCAACCGGGGTGTGGCCTATGTTGACGGCAAGCTGATTTACAACTTACTCGACGACCACACCGTCGCAGTCGATGCCAAAACTGGCAAAGAGGTATGGCGCACCAAGATGGGCAATGTGGAGACGGGCGAAACCATGACCATGGCGCCGTTTGTGGTCGGCAAAAAGGTGCTGGTAGGCGACAGCGGCGGTGAACTGGGCGTATGGGGCTGGATTGCCGCGCTCGACGTAGATAGTGGAAAAGAATTATGGCGCGCTTACAGCACGGGATCGGACAAGCAGGTACTTATCGGAAATGATTTCAAGCCGTTTTATGACCGAATGAAGGGCAAGGATCTGGGCGTCTCGACCTGGCCCGCCGGCATGTGGAAGCACGGCGCGGGCTCGGTCTGGGCCTGGATTTCCTACGACCCTCAGTTGAATCTGATCTATTACGGTACCAGCAACCCCTCGCCGCGCGTACCGGATCAACGGCCGGGCGATAACCTTTGGTCCAGCACGATTTTTGCACGCGACGCCGACACTGGCATGGCACGCTGGGCTTATCAAACCACGCCGCACGATCGATGGGATTACGACGCGGTCAACGAGAACATCCTGATGGATCTGCCCATCGACGGCAAAATCCGCAAGGTGCTCGTCCATTTTGACCGCAATGCCTACGCCTATACCATCGATCGAGTCAGCGGCGAGGTGCTGCGAGCCTCCCCGTTCACTTATCAAAACTGGTCCAGCGGTTTTGACATGAAAACCGCGTTGCCGATTGTGAATCAGGACAAGGAGCCGCATCCGAACGTCAAGCTGACGAACGTCTGTCCGCCGGATATCGGCGGCAAGGATTGGCAGCCGGCCGCAGCCTCGCCGAGAACCGGCCTGGTGTACGCCGCGATCTTCAACATCTGTATGGATGTCACCGACCACCCGGCGAGCTACATCCCGAGCACGCCGTACGACGGGATGGACATGCATCGCTATCCCGCACCGGGCGGGAATCTCGGTGAATTCATGGCCTGGAATCCAGCCACCGGCAAGAAGGTGTGGGCTGTCAAGGAAACCTATATGACCATGAGCGGGGTGCTGGCAACAGCGGGCGATGTTGTGTTCTATGGAACCGCGGACGGCTGGTTCCGCGCCGTGGATGCGCGCAGCGGTAAAGTATTGTGGTCGCAAAGGTTGGGATCGGGAATTATCGGACAGCCGACAACTTACCTAGGCCCCGACAAACGCCAGTACATCGCCATTTACGCGGGAGTCGGTGGCGCCGCTACAGTGCGCGCCGACGTCACTGCTCTGAAGCCCATCAATTTCCCGCCCGGTGGCAATACCCTGTATGTGTTTTCGATTGACGGCGACTCCATGAGCAACGGGACCAGCCAGTTAACGGTAACGGACGGTGTTTCGGCAATGCCCCCGAAAACGGGCAAGAGCACTCAGCATTGAGGCGACCTATGAACTTTCGGGCAACTCCCTGTGCAATTGGCATCGCGACGCTGGCGCTCCTTTCCTTGTTATGCGCCTGCGGCCGCTCGCCCGCGGGACAACCGGCAACTGGGGCTATGAGCGCTCTTGCTTCCGCGGCTACGGTGGCAGCTGTGCCGTTAGGCCAAATCGCCGGCGCGCCCGCCCGTAGCGTTCCGGCGCTGTCGACCTCCAACCCTGACCATGCCAATCCGCAAGCGATCGAACAAGGTAAACAGCTCTATATCCAAATGAACTGCGCTGGTTGCCACGCCTACAACGGCAAGGGCAACATGGGACCGGATCTCACCGATTCCGAGTGGCGTTACGGCGGTCTACCGGTCCAGATCTACCAATCGATTTTCGATGGCCGGCCGCAGGGAATGCCGTCCTGGGGCGCGGCGCTGCCTCCGGCCGAGATCTGGAAGCTGGTTGCGTATATACAGTCTTTGGGCGGCAGCGTATCCGTGAGCGATTACGAGCATGCGCGGCAGGGCGATCAACCGGGCGAACAAGTCGCCCCCGAGGCGCAGGCCGAAGCAGAGTTAGGGTCGACGCCGGCGTCAGTGGTTGAACAGTCTCCGCAGACCACTGTGCCGCCGAAATCCGGGAAGCCGCAGCCATGAACTTGCGCGTCGTGCTGGTATCCAGCGGCCTGACGATCTTGCCGTACGCCCTGCAGGGAGAACCATCCATGGCGTATCAGCGCACATTCGGGCCCGCGGTCGATCCCATCACCCAACTAGGCTGGGGCCTGGGAGTCATTTCGCTTTCCGTCATCGTCATCATCGGGTTCCTCCTGCTGGGCGGCATCTTCCGCAAGCGCCGTACGATTCCAGCCGCGGATCTTCCTCAGTCGACGGCGCTCGACGAGGCCGGAGGGATGGCCTGGATATACGTTGGCACCGGGACCACCGTGCTGATCCTCATCGGCTGCATGGTATGGACTCTGCTGGTGACCGCGGCCGTGGCCGAGCCGCCCGGCGCTCGGGAGATGACAGTAGAGGTTACCGCTTCCCAATGGTGGTGGGGACTCCGTTACGACAGTCCAAATCCCGAGCAGATATTCACCACCGCCAACGAAATTCACATTCCGGTCGGCCGGCCGGTCCGCTTCGAGCTCTCGAGCGCCGACGTGATCCATTCGTTCTGGGTACCGCAGCTCGCAGGGAAAATGGACGTGATTCCCGGCCAAACCAATGTTGCCTGGCTCCAGGCGGACCAAGCCGGGGTCTACCGCGGCCAGTGCGCCGCTTTCTGCGGTCCGCAACATGCGCACATGGCGCTGCTGGTGGTTGCCGAGACACCCGAAGATTTTGCGGCGTGGCGAGAGCGCCAAGTGATGGAAAATGTCACGCCGGCGGCCGATGAGGCCCGTCACGGACAACAGATCTTCGAGACGCATTGCGCCCCTTGCCACACCATTCGCGGCGTGACTCCTGCTGGGATTCGCGGACCCGATCTGACGCACCTGATGACGCGCAAGACGCTGGCCGCGGGACTGCTGCCCAATACCCCCGGAAATTTGGCCGGCTGGATCGCAAGCCCACAATCTTTTAAGCCCGGCGCCCATATGCCCGACCGCATTTTGTCCGGGCCCGAATTAATCGCCGTCACGTCCTACTTGCACACGCTGAACTAAAGGAGAACGATTTTGGCCACGATCGAAACCCATCGAACTCCAGTCATTGCGCGAGCGGCGGACGGCTCGGCCACATCACAGAAGCTCCAGCACACATGGGAGGGCAAGCCCGGGCTTGGCGGCTGGCTTTCGACGGTCGACCACAAGGAAATCGGCAAGCGATATATCGTAACGGCATTTATCTTTCTGCTGATCGGGGGGCTGGAAGCCTTGGCGATGCGCGTGCAGCTGGCACGGCCTAACCAGACGCTGCTGACGCCTGAACAATACAACCAGTTATTCACCATGCACGGCGTGACAATGATTTTCCTGTACGCATTGCCAGTTCTCTCCGGGTTCAGTAATTACCTGTGGCCGCTGCTGCTCGGTTCGCGCGACATGGCGTTCCCGCGACTGAACGCGCTGTCTTACTGGGTGTTTCTTTTCGCAGGCATCTTCCTCTACTGCAGTTTTCCGCTCGGCAAGGCGCCCAACGACGGTTGGTTTAACTATGTGCCCTACGCTTCACTCGCCTATAATCCGGGCCCCAACATCGATGTATACGCGCTAGGCATGGTCTTTTTGGGTATCTCGACCACCGTCGGCTCCATGAATTTCATCGTTACTTTGGCACGGACTCGGGCGCCTGGAATGTCACTCAATCGCGTTCCAATCCTGGTATGGGGAACGGTTACGGCGTCGGTCGGTAACCTGTTCGCGGTACCCGCCGTGAGTCTTGCTTTCTTTCTGCTGTGGATGGACCGCCAAGCTGGCACGCATTTCTTCGATAGCACCGCCGGCGGCCAACCGCTGCTCTGGCAGCATCTGTTCTGGATGTTCGGCCATCCCTGGGTGTATGCGATCGTGTTGCCCGCCATGGGAATTGTCTCCGACGGGCTGCCGGTGTTTTGCCGGAGGCCCTTGGTCGGTTATACCGCAGTCGCGCTCTCCACAGTAACCACGATGGTGCTGGGCTTCGGTGTCTGGGTGCACCATATGTTCGCGACCGGGCTGCCGATCTTGTCTCTCTCCTATTTCAGCGCGGCCAGCATGACCATTGTGGTTCCGAGCGCGGTCGCGGTGTTCGCGTGGATAGCCACGATCTGGACCGGACGGCCGGTGTTCACGACCGCGTTCCTGTTCTTCACGGGCTTCGTTCTGTTGTTCGTGATCGGCGGCGTCTCCGGATTCATGACCGCTGCGGTGCCGGTCGACTGGCAACTCACCCGCACCTATTTTGTGGTCGCGCATCTGCACTACGTCATTATCGGAATCAACGTTTTTCCCGTGGTGGGCGGCATCTATTTCTGGTTCCCGAAAGCCACCGGCCGTCTTATGAATGAGGCCTTTGGGAAGTGGACTTTCTGGATCATGTTTATCGGCTTCAACATCGCCTTTTTCCCGATGCATATTCTGGGGCTTTTGGGCATGCCGCGGCGCATTTATACCTACGCCGACAATCTCGGCTGGGGCACTCCGAATCTCGTCGTCACCATCGGTGCCTTCGTATTCGGTCTTGGCATCGTGCTGTTCCTGCTTAACGTGTTTGTGAGCCTCAGGCACGGCCGGCCCGCGGGGCCGAATCCCTGGGACGCATCTTCACCCGAGTGGTCCACATCGTCGCCGCCGCCGGTCTACAACTTCGCCGTCATTCCCATCGTGGCAAGCCGCTATCCGCTCTGGGAGGACCGCCTGAACGAAGGGCCGGATCGCACTTCGGTGGGAACGGGATTGGTTCTCGACAAAGGACGTGAGACCATCGGCACCACAATACTGGACGCCGAGCCCGACGTGATTCTGAAAATGCCCGGCGATTCGTACCTGCCATTGTTAGTGGCAGTCGCCATGGCGGCGGTCTTTACGTGTATGCTGCTGCACTCGTGGTCGGGGGCCGGCATCGCCGCGGTCGCAACTTTCATCGCCAGCGTCGTCTGGTTGTGGCCCCGCCGCGTGCTCGCCCAGATTGAGACTTGAAGCTATGGCTGAAACATTCATTCCCAATCGCAGGCTCCCAATCGGCGGCCAAGACCACCTCGCCTCGGGATGGTGGGGGATGCTCACGCTGATAGCGACCGAATCGATGCTGTTCGCCTACCTGCTGTTCAGCTATTTCTATTTGGCCACGCACGCCTTGCCACCTTGGCCGCCGAATGGGATACCCAGCCTGCGCATCGCAGTGCCGGGCACCCTGATCCTAATCGCCGGCAGCGTCGTGATGTGGTGGGGCGAGCGCGGGATCGAGCGTGGCAAATCGCGCCAGTTGTCTATAGGATTGATCCTCGCGCTGGTGCTCGGCGTGTTGTTTCTCGTTCTGCAGGGCTTTGAGTGGCACGGCGAACCGTTCACGCTCAGCACAAATGTATATGGGTCCTTGTACTTCACGATTACAGGTTTTCACATGCTTCACGTCATCGTGGGTTTGCTGATGCTCGCTGTCTTGTTGCTATGGACGGTGCGCGGAGATTTCGATGCCAATCGCCATTCCGCGGCGTCCATCGGCGTGATCTACTGGCACTTCGTCACCGTTGTCTGGCTGGCGGTACTCTTTACCTTTTATATCGCGCCTCGTTTGGGGTAACTGCATGGCTGCGAATAATGTACCTGCGATTAAAATCAGCCATCCGGCGCCGCATCGCGGGCGCATCGGTCTCGCCACGCTGCTGTTCGGAATCGCCGTCGCTCCCGCCGCGTGGAACGCCCAACTTCTATTTAGCGTTGCATTATCGGGCCACGACTGCTATCCACACGCCAGCCCCCTCGCTGCGCCCTTATGGAATGGCCTGCGGCCTGTCCTATTTGCGATCACCGTGGCCGCCATCGTGTTGGCGATCATAGGCGGCTTGGTGGCATTACGAAGCTGGCGGAAGACCTTCGACGAGCGCGCAGACTCGGCTCATCATCTGCTCGACCGAGGGGAAGGCCGCACCCGATTCATGGCTATGGCCGGTATGCTGACCAGCGTACTCTTCTTCATTGCATTGGTGTTCGGCACTGCCGCCCTCTACCTGGTGCCATTATGCGGCCAATGAAATCGAATGTTTTGGCCATGCTCACCGCCGGTACGTTAGCGCTCGCCTTGTTTGTTCAGCCGGCCGCGGCAGCCGATAGCGGCCGTTTTAGTCAGCTCGCCTGGAACTGGGATCCGTGGATCCTGACGATCCTTGCGGTCGCGGTGCTGGGATACATCCGTGGTCTCAGCCGCATGAATAAGACTGTCCGCGCGCGGATATTTGGCTGGGCACGCTGCGCGGCCTTCGCGGCTGGCGTCGCCACGCTGTTCGGAGCGCTGATTTCCCCGCTCGACGCGCTTGACGACCAGTTATTTTCGGCGCACATGGTGCAGCATCTGGTCTTGATGATGGTAGCGCCCCCTCTGCTGGTCGCGGGCCGTCCTGGCATGGCATGGTTGTGGGCCTTTCGGTTATCTACACGGCGCGCGATCGGGCGCCTTTGGATCAGAACCGGCTTGCGCGGCGCGGCGCATGCAGTGATGTCGCCCATTATTGTCTGGCTGCTATGCACCGCGGCCCTATGGTTCTGGCATCTGCCGGGGCCTTATGGATGGGCGCTGGCGAGCGAGCCCGTCCATGCGCTCGAGCATACGTGCTTTTTTCTGACCTCGCTGATGTTCTGGTCGCTGGTTCTCGAACCGCTCAGCCGGCGGCGCTTGGACTATGGGACCGCCTTATTGTTCGTGGCCACCTTCGGCGTGCAGAATGGATTGCTCGGAGCGTTACTGACCTTCGCGGGCCGCCCCCTGTATGTAGCTTATCTGCCGACCACTACCGCCTGGGGACTGACTCCGCTTGAGGACCAGCAGCTCAGCGGCCTCATTATGTGGATACCAGCCAGCCTTATCCACCTGGTCACGCTCGGCGTCTTGTTCGTGGCCTGGATGCACGCGGCCGAACGCCGGGCAAGCCTCGCCACGGCAACTCTCCGAAACGCAACTTTGCGGAATGTGGTTTTACGTTGATTCTAACCGTCGGATCTTGAGGATCGGCATCCGAGGATGCGTCCGGTCGGTGTGCGATACCGCAGCAGCTCGGGATGGAACCGCGTTCTCAGGTTTTTCAAAGTCCGGGCGACAGCCTGGCAAAGTGTTTCGGTGCCGCGTCGAATTGAATCCGCTCGCCCCACGACTTGCGCGAAATGCGGGGCGAAACGGAATGCTCTGACCTGTGTAATCCTTGACGATGATGATCGAAGCCGATGTGCCGTGGCTCCTGTTCTCGTCGGCGATGGTGGCGGGAGTGTTGCTGTGGCCGCCGGCGGGACGGATCGCGCGGGGGCTCGCCGCGAAGCCCGTCTGGTGCGGCCTTCTGCTCGCGGCATCGCCCGTTTTGCTTCGGCTTGCGCTGCTGCCGCATCATCCCGAACCCACTCCTGCTGGTGCAGACGACTTCAGCTATCTTTTGCTCTCCGATACGCTGGCGCATTTCCGGCTCGCAAATCCGTCCCATGCCATGCATCGCTTCTTTGAAGCGAATTTTGTATTGCAGGAGCCGCACTACAGTTCCATTTTTCCGCTGGGTCAGGGGTTATTTCTCGCCGCAGGACAGATCCTCACGGGCCATGCGTGGGCGGGAGTGCTGCTATCGGAAGCCGTGCTGTGCGGTCTGTGTTACTGGATGCTGCTGGGATGGGTGAGTCCCCTGTGGGCGCTCGCCGGAGGATGGTTCGCGGTTTGCGAGTTCGGGCCGCTGAATCAATGGATGAACACGTATTGGGGCGGGGCCGTGGCCGGCATTGCGGGGTGCCTGGTGTTCGGAGCGTTGCCGCGGCTGGGCGGCGGTGGCTTCGGTCCGGCGGTATTGCTAGGCGCTGGACTGGGGCTCTCATGGCTGACGCGTCCGTTTGAGACATCGCTGGCGGCGCTGAGCATTGTGCTGTACTTCTTGATGCTGCTTCGCGGCATGGAGGTACGGAAGCTGGTGCGAATCGCCACGACAGTTCTGATGGCGGCGGCTCCCTTTGCAGGACTGAGCTTGCTGCACAATCGCGCAGTGACCGGATACTGGACTTCGCTTCCGTACATGCTGAGCCGGGCACAGTATGGCGTCCCGGCGACATTTACATTTCAGGCAAACCCCGTGCCGCAGCGGTCTTTGACGCCGGAGCAGCAGCTCGACTATCGGGCGCAGTCGGCAATCCATGGCGATGGCGCGGACACACCAGCGCGATTCGCATCGCGGCTAGCCGACCACATCGGTCTATACCGGTTCTTCTTCTATCCGCCTTTGTATCCCGCGCTCATCGCGTTTTTGGCGTCGCTGCGCGAGCTCCGATCCTGGTGGGTACTGGCCACGGTGTCGGTGTTCGGCCTGGGCACAAATTTCTATCCGTATTTCTATCCCCATTACATCGCCGTGTTGACCTGCGTTTTCGTCCTGATGAGTGTGATCGGGCTCCGCGAGCTCGGGAAGCTGTGCTTGGGCGGAAAAATGGCGGGGCGAGAAGCCGTGCGGCTCGTCCTCATCCTGTATGCGGCGTGGTTCCTATTGCTATACGGCGTGCAACTGGCAGGGAACAAACGGTTGCTGACTGCAACCGCATGGTATGACCCCGCCCACTTCATCAATTCGGGCGATGCCGAGGGGCGCGCCGCCGTCAACCAGCAATTGGCCCAGATGCCGGGTGAGCAATTGGTGTTTGTGCACTACGGGCCGCGGCACGGGTTTCACGAATGGCTCCACAATACTGCCGACATCGACCACGCCAAAGTGGTTCGGGCGCTTGATCTGGGCGATACCGAGAATCGGAAGCTGATGGACTACTACCCGCAGCGCACGGTATTCTTGCTGGAGCCGGACGTGTGGCCGCCACGGTTGACGCCGTATCGTGCGGAGGCGCCGAAACCATTGGTTGCCGTTCCCCCAGTGGGACGACCCGGCGCCCCCAAACCTGAGCCAGATTCATTTTCAACGCTGCCGGAGAGCGGTTTTCTGAAACATGGCCATTAGAGCGCGGCGCGCGGCCTTATCGCGTTTAGGCGAGCATATCCTTGAAAAATTGCAGGCTGGCTGCGCCGTCGTCCTCAAAGGTTCCGTTGCCTTCAATGGAAAGGCCGCCCTGGTATCCAATCTCTTTCACCAACGAAAAGAAGCGATGATACTGCGGGTCCTCTGTGGCGCTGCGGGGCCAGCGGCGGCCGGCAGGGTTCGCGAAATGCAAGTGGACGATGTCTTCTTGCGCGATGCGAATAATATCCGGGTCCTCGTTTTCCTCGCGCAGGTGGTAGAAGTCGACGATGATCTTGATGTTCGGGTGGTTCACTTCATGCGCCAGCTTCATCGCCTCGGCGGCCGTGTTGATGATGTTGCACTCCTGCTTGCGTAACGGCTCGATGCCAATCATTAGATTATTCCGCGCCGCAATGTCTCCCAGGAGGTGGAGAAATTCCTGAATCTGACGCCATGCCGTGTCGCGCGAAAATCCGTCGGGAACATTCCGCGACTGGCTGCTGCCCCAGACCACAACTCGCCCTCCAAGCTGACGGCAGCGATCGAGGTTGCGCTCAAGATAAGCCTTCACGCCGCCCTGCTGCGCACTGGCGTTCTCGCCAACCACCTGATACTTGCGAATGAGACTTCGAAAGGCGCGGCAGCGGATGGACGACGCCAGGACTTGCGCCTTTACGGCCGCGAATCGTACGTCGTCCATCTGCGAGATTTCGGTGACTTCCATCTCGAAGTAGTCAAAGCCGAGACGCACTGCGGTATCGAAATGGCCGGCGCTCGCGCATCCGCCGAACTCAATGTTGCCTACCTTCGCCTGCGCAGACCTGCTAACCGCCACGGTACCAAGGGTAGCGAGAAATGTGCGTCTCTGCATGCTGCTATTCTCCACTAGAATTAAAAACGTTGCCCAAGACATAACTACCATGTTTACTCCGGAAGAACGTGAGAGCCTGCGCTCCGGCTTCGTGGAACACGCCGCCAAGGATCAGCGCATCAGTGGCGTGGCGATTACAGGCTCGGCGGCAGACTCACGCGAAGATCGATGGTCGGATATAGATCTCGCCTTTGGCGTCAAGGATGCCGGGGAGCTGCCGAATGTCCTGTCCGATTGGACCGCACACATGTACGATCGGCATCAGGCTCTCGATCATCTTGACGTCAATGCCGGCGCGTGGATCTATCGTGTATTCCTGCTCCCTAGCACTTTGCAGGTCGATCTCGCCTTCGTTCCCGCGGCGGAATTCCGAGCCTTGGCGCCAACCTTCCGGCTTATGTTAGGTGAGGCCAATGCCCCCCAACATGTTCAGCCACCGTCCGCTGCAACCCTCATCGGTTTTGGTTGGCTGTACGCACTCCACGCGCGGAGCTGCATCGCCCGAGCACACCTTTGGCAAGCGGAATACATGATTAGCGGTTTGCGCGATAACGCGCTCGCGCTCGCGTGCCTTCGACACGGCCTGCCTGCGGTCCATGGGCGCGGCATGGACCAGTTGCCAAAGGAAGTAGCCGCTCCATTCGAAGGCTCTCTGGTGCGGCGCCTTGACCCCGCCGAGCTCTCGCGGTGCTTCAGGGTCGCGATGGAGGGGCTACTCAGTGAGATTCGATGCGCCGATCAAGCGTTTGCGGAACGGCTGCAAGCGGCGTTGACGCTTCTGGTTGCTCAGGACTTCGAGTAATCGCGCAGGAATTGAACCAGCAACGCGCTCACCTGATCCGGCTGTTCCTGCTGCACCCAGTGTCCGGCGCCATCGACAAGGTGGAATCCCACCATACGCGTGCAGGCGCTGGTGCGCATCCTGTCGACCGCACCTGGCGTTTGATAGACGCCCCAATCGCTTTTTCCCGCGATGTACTGCGAGGGCACGTCGATGGTACGGCCCGAAAAAGTGTGCATCTCGGCGATACTTCTGGGGTCGGAGCCGCGCCGCACGCGATAGCCCTGTAGCGCGCCGGTGAAACCCGTCCGGCCGTATTCGGCGGCGTACACATCGACCTCGGCTTCGGTCAGCCACTTGCAATGCGCGATGTACTCAGCCGGCGGCATGAAGGGCTCAATGTTCGCCACCATGCCCTTGTCTTTCTGCATTACGTAATAATTCGGAATTTGGGCCATCTCCTCCGCGGTGCGTGCCTTCAGAGGATGGGGATGGTTCCCCTTATAGTCGGCGCTCTTGCAAAAGTAATAGGCGCGGAAGAAGGCGTGCAGGCCTTGCGGCGCATGCAGCATGTCGTCGTTGGCGCCGCGCGTGCGCTGGTAGTTTTGATAGTATTTGCGCGGCGGGTTGAGCTTTGCGAGCTCTCGATCCAGCTCGTCGTCGGTCGGCGCCGGGCGCGGCGAGGTCGCCCCTTGTGCGGTGTCGAACGGCAATGAGGGTGCGCCTTCAAAGGGCGAGCTCATGATAGTGACCGAACGGAAAATATCAGGACGGATGAGCGCGGACCACGATGCAACTGGCGCCCCGGCATCGTGCCCGACCACCATCGCCACCGAGCGGTGGCCTAGCGCGTAGACGAGGCCGATGGCGTCTCGGGTCATATTGAGAATGCGAAACGAGTCGGGATCGGCGTCGTAGGAATCGTCCCAGCCAATCGTGCGGCCGTAGCCGCGCTGATCGGGGGCAATGACGTGGTACCCTGCGGCTGCGAGCGACCGCATCACTTTGCGCCAGCCATAGGCAAGTTCCGGGAAACCGTGCAACAGCAAGACTGCCGGACGGCCCGGCGTTTCGTAACCCGCTTCCAAGATATGCACGGTCATGCCGTTCACGTTGGCGATTTGGCGCGAGCGGATGCCCGCGGGGAGTGTGCCGTTGCCGTAGGGTGGAAGCTTCGAGAAATCGGTTTGCACGATGGCTGCACGAGCGGACTGAGTTAGCGCGAATCCACCGAGCCCTGCCGCAGCGGCAGCGCCCAGGAACGCGCGCCGCGAGGGGTTGGCCGGCTTGATGTCAGACGTCATTTGTGTCCCTCATTTGACCTTGACGTACTTCCGCAGATTGTGCGCGGCCACATCCGCCGCGTAGATGGATCCCGCGTCATCCGCCGCAATGCCCGACGCGGTTGTTCCGACATCCAATTTGTCCGGGTCCGCGGGGTCGGGGATGAAAGCCTTGAGCGAGCCGTCCTTGGCGTTGCCGACCACGATGCCTCGCAACTGGCCCTTCTTGGCTGCTGGATCGGGGAACGAGGCGCCCACGTAAATGGTGTCGTCTTTGCCCACAAACACCGAGCTCGGCTGACCGAATTGTTTCCACGCGGCGATGAATTTGCCATCCTGATCGAAGACTTGGATGCGGTTGTTCTTGCGATCGGCGACATACACGCGGCCTTGCGAACCACCGATGAAGATGTCGTGAGGCTCGTCGAAATCGCCGGGCGCCGCGCCCAGATGTCCCCAAGTCTTGATGAACTTGCCGTCCTTTGAAAACTTCACGACGCGGGCGGAGTTGTGCTGGTTGGGAGCATGGCCGTCGGTCACAAAGACGTCGCCATTGGGCGCGATCGCAACGCCGGTCGGGCGATCGAAGGTGTCGGGACCGTTCCCGGAGACGCCCTCCTTGCCGATCATCATCAGCACTTTGCCGGCCGGACTCAATTTGAGGACCTCCTGGCCCATGACCACGCCGTCCGCGTTCTTCGCTGACATGCCGAGCACCGTCGCCTCATCGTTTACGTCGCTGACCCATAGGTTCCCCTGCTCATCGACGGTGAAGGCGTGAGGATAGGCGAACAGCCCGACGCCAAAACTCTTCAGAAGCTTGCCTGACGGATCGAATTCCAAAATAGGCGGATTGGCATCGCCGCGCCCGATGCAGGTGGCGTGGCCGGGCGGCACCGTATTGAAGCACCGATGAAAGACCCAGATGTTGCCGTCGCTGTGCGACGTGCACCCGGATGACTTCGCCCCAGCGGCCTCCGTTCATACTCTTGGGAAGGGTCGGCCAGCCCTCGACCAGGCGATACGGATTGGGGAGTTCGGTTGGTTTCGGATACCGAGGCTGCTGGGCCTGTGCCGCGGCTCCGAACATCGCGACAACAACGGCGCTGGTTGCGAGAACAAATTTCCTGTTGCCTGAGGGTGACATCGGGGGACTCCAGTAGAAATTTAGGATAGTCGGTTTTGCGGCCGATGTGGATTACGGCGCCAGCACTGGAATCGTCGAGAATGCACCTGACTGTGGAAACCAGAAACCAAGGACGCCGATTTTTGCCTGGGCAGGAGCGCCGAATTCGATAGTGCCGGTTTGGTTCGCAGTCGCTGGGAACTGGTCGGACAGCACAAAGGCGCTGTGGCCGTTCGCTCCCACCGCGACGATTCCCAGACCAATTCGCGCACCCGTGGTATCTCTGATCACGGCCGGAATATTGACCGGGGCGCCCACGCCATTAGCGACCGCGACTCCGGCCACCAGGCCGTTCGTATTATCGAACGGCAATATATACGAACCTGCATTACGCGCCTCAATGGACACAATCGCTTCTTGATTCCGCGGACCATAGAGAAATCGTATGAAGCCACTAACGCTTCCGCTGGTCGTCAACTGCGCGGAGCCCACCTGAAGCGGATCGGTATCGAGAGCGCCGCTCTGAACGACTAATCTTGCATGCGGGGCCAGTGTCTGGCTCAGAACGGAAGCCGGCGCAGAATTGCCAGCAACGGTCCAGGGGAGAGACAGCGAAGTACCACTATCATTGAAGAAACTCAGGTTCGCTTGCGCGAAAGTTGTACTGTAATTGAGGAGTTCGATGGTGGTGGTCCACCCGTCGCCGACGGCGAGATGGGCCATCGACCCACCGCTGGTATCGGTGTTCGCAATCACCGGAATCGTTGTGAACTTGCCGGAGGGAGGGAAACGGAGCCCCAATACCGTGATTTGGCCACTGGGCGGAGTATCGAATTCGATCGTACCTGTCTGATTGACGGTGCTTGAGAACCTGTCCGTCAGTACGAAGGCAGCGTGGCCGTCCGCTGGCAGGGAAACGCTAGCGGAGCCGATCTGCGCGCCCGTATTATCTCGAATCAAGACGGGGATATTCGCTGGTACTGCAAGCAGGTTCGCGACGGCAACACCGGTAGCGATGCCATTAGTATTATCGAACGCCAGTACGTAGGAACTTGCGTTGCGGTGCTCCAGCGGAACGATCGCCTCTTGATCTCTCGGCGCGTACCGGAAGCGGATGAAGCCGCCCACTCCGGCATCTGTTGTGAGTTGCGCGTAGCCAGTCTGAAGCGCGCCTGGGCCATTGCTATCGAGCAACAGCGTCGCATTGGGCGCCAAGGCCCGGATTGTCGAAGCAATCGGCCCACCGCCCGTTATTGGCAGCACAAGTGGATCTCCGTCATCTCCCAGGAAACTGATACTCGCATGGGCGGCGTTGCCGCCGGTATTTACGAGCTCAATCGTAGAGTCCCATCCGTCTCCGGATGCCAGGTGCGCCATCGAGCCAAGGGAGGGCGGAACGTACGGGGGCTGCTGCGCCAGAACCGCGAAAGGAATTGAACCCACGCTAACCGACCCAAAGTAACTAGGCCCGTGAAAATCCATCCGCCAAAGACCAGGAGACGTGGCTACGTCAGTGCCCGCGACCGCAATAGACGTAATTATGCAGGGACCTGTCAAGGCCGGCGGACCGGGAGGAAATGTGTACGAAGTCGTCGTACGTAATTTTCCCGCGGGGTCATACCACAAGAAATAGAACGTATCTCCGGGCATTCCGATCGCGCCAAGGGATGCATATATTTGCGGAGTCGCGGGCGAGAAAACGTCCGTGGTTGTGGCGTAGTTGCAGTTCTGTCCCGGCGTGGCGCTGAACGCCAAGCGAAGGTCCGTAAAATCCGTCTGTTCGAAACTCAGGTTTCCCGGGAACGGGCTGCTGCTTGGAATAAAGCTCAATGCGGTGTTGAGCGGGATGGCGTCGCCGGAATAGCCCTGCGGTATGACGACACTGAAGTCCCCGGTTGCCGTGGTAACACCTTGGCCGGCGCCGTCGAAGTAAACGCTTGCGCTGGCGCCTCCCGCAAAAATGTGGCCGGAGACGGTATACGTTCCGCCAGCGAAGTCCTGATGCAGTTGATCGGTTGAAATATTGCTGTAAGAGCGGACGAATGGTGAGAGTGTGTATCCGCTCAGGCTGGCTGTGATGGAGCCGCTAAATCCAGCCGGGAGCACCGCAAAATAATGCCCCGATCTATTCGTCGTAAAAGTCGAGCCATTCGACAGCGAGATTGTCGCTCCCGGCAATGGAGATTGGTCCGCCCTGGTTACGGTTCCCTCAATGTAAACCAACCCGCTGGACTGTTGCCCGAAGGAATTTGGCGAGCTTAAGAACGCGAGCGCGGCGACGATACAAACAGTTACAGTCTTCATAGACTCCCGCCGGCCATCGGCTATCGCTATCTGATATTGAGCTTCACCCTATCGACGGAGTTTTCACAATATCACAAGGATTAAGCCCTATCTCAACGGGAAAGGACCTTTCTTCGGTTACTATCGTTTTGTCATGCGAAGGTCCTTTGGTTTTCTCCTCACACTATTGCTAAGCGCGCCGCATTCTTTCCCTCAGAAGGACAGTGCACCCCGCGCACCTGACGTTCCTTATATCCCGACGACCGAAACCGCCGTGAAGGCGATGCTGGAGCTGGCGGACGTGAAGCGTTCCGATATCGTTTACGATCTAGGCTGCGGTGACGGCCGGATCGTAATTGCGGCGGCCAAGCGCTACGGCGCGCGCGGCGTCGGAATCGATATCGATCCGGCGCTCGTTCGAGAGGCCAAAAAGAATGCGCGACAAGCGGGCGTGGAAAAGCGCGTCGAGTTTCGCGAGCAGGATCTGTTCCAGGCCAACTTCCGCGAGGCCACAGTAGTTACTTTGTTCCTGCTGCCGGCGGTCAACAAGCGCCTGCTCCCGCAGTTGGAAGCCTTGAAGCCGGGCACCCGCATCGTCTCCAACACGTTTGAGATCGGCGACTGGAAACCGGTGCGGGAAATCGTGGTCAAAGACGACCCTAACGACGACTACTATTTCGGCAGCCACCGTCTCTTTCTCTGGATCGTTCCCGAGCGCAAGTAGCTGCGCGGCGCAGGCAGTTCTGTGGCTGCTTAGGATCCGCCGCCCGCGCCGGCTTTTCGCGCGCGCGCCTCCTCCATCATCATCTTCTTCATTTCCTGAGGCGTTGGCTCAGCCTTATGAGTGGCGATCATCCAGGTGTTGCCATCCGGGTCGACGATGGTCCCGCAACGGTCGCCCCAAAACATGTCCATGACCGGCCCCTTCTGCGTGGCGCCGAGCTTTACTGCTTTGGCAACCGTTTTGTCCGCATCTTCGGTCAGCAGGTAAAGCGTCACTGGCGAGGCTCCGATGGTCTTGGCGCTACGGGCCCCCATTTGTTCCATCTCAGGCCCGAGCATCAGCGCGGTGCCGCGCAGGGTCAATTCGGCGTGTATCGGCTGGCCACCGGGCCCATTCATGATTCCGCGTTTGGCGAAGCCGAACGCCTTCTGATAGAAGTTCACGGCTGCCTTGATATCGCTCACCGTGAGCATGGTGCTCACCGCGCCGTAGGTTTTCTTATTGAGGGGATCGATTTTTTTGGGCATAGACTCCTTTGTAAGCAAACTCATTCTATCGGAACTGGCGCCGGTGGCGGGGACCCTTTAGTCCGGAATGCCTAAGTACCACCTGCTAAAGTACCTCTTGACATGCAGCACCCGGTGTCACAACCTTGAAAAAGGCATGCCCATGATCGCGAACTGGGGACAGGCTGAAAGCTACGCCTACTGGACCACGTTCACGGTGGCGTTTCTGGGGGTGTCGGTGTGGGAATCGGTTCGACCCAGAGGCACCCTCTCGGTTCCTGCCGCGCGGCGCTGGCGAAACCACGGGCTGCTCCTGGTGGTAGCCTCGCTGCTTTCGATGTTGCTGCTGCGCAGCACTCCGGTGTTCGCCGCGCTGGCGATCCAGCACAGCAAGTACGGCCTGACCTGGCTGGAGCATGTGCCGCCATTCGCAAGTTTCGTGATCGCACTTCTGCTGCTGGACTTGGTCAAGTACGCGACCCACCGGCTGCAGCACGCAACCGGCTTCCTCTGGCGGGTGCACCGGGTGCATCATTCCGACCCGGACTTTGAAGTTTCGACGGGGCTTCGCGCGCATCCGTTTGAAACCATCCTGACGCAGGGCGCCGCCCTGCTCGCCATCCTGGCACTTCGACTTCCACCGGCGGCCGTGTTAGCCGCTGAACTGATGTCGTGCGCGCAAAGCTTCTTTCAGCATGCCAATGCATCGCTGCCGCCGGCAGTGGAGCGCGCGCTGCGGCCGTGGCTGGTGACGCCGGATTTGCACCGCATCCATCACTCGATGGAGGAGGCGGATCAGCGGCGTAACTTGGGAGAGACGTTCCCCTGGTGGGATCGATTGTTCGGAACCTACTCGGCGTCGACAGCGACGGGAAATGAGCAGTTTCCGACTGGGCTCAAGGGGGCCAAGAATGCAGGCAGCCTTCGCTTAGCCTTCATGCTGGCAACGCCGTTTAAGGCGCCGGGGGAGCAGTAAGTTTACCGCTTGCGGCGAGCCCGCAGGACTAGCAAGCCGCCCGAAAGCAGCACCACCGCCGACACCGCCGAAGCGCCGTCGATTTCTGGAGCTATGTTAACACCTGCTAATGCAACGCTTGCAGTACCCGCCACTAACAAACTGAAACCAATAAGCTTCAACATTTCTCCTCCGACAAACGCCACGCAGCATTTATGCTACCGGCTGCTTCTATTTCTTGCGACGGGCCCGCAGAACCAGCAAACCGCCTGAAAGCAGGACGACCGCCGATACTGCCGAGGCACCATCGATTTCCGGCGCGGCGATCGCGCCCGCAAAAGCGGAACTGACGGCACCCGCCAGCAACAGGCTCAAACCAAGAAGTTTTAACACGAGTTGTCTCCTCCGAATGGTCCGTAAAGCACTTGCAGTAGTTGTACTACATATGAGCATAGGCTACAAGTGATAAGTTCGCATTTGTGAGTACTAGGCCGGCTAGCGCTAACCCACCAAGCCCTACCAGAAGTGCCACTGGTGGAATGCAAGAACGCACACCGCTAGCAGAATGTTGGTGGTAGCGTGCGCCACCACTGGGTCGCCGATGCGGCCGCTTCGAGCATACAGCCCGCCGTAGACCAACCCGGCCGCAGAGCCCGCGAACCAACTGCTCCCGTGCATGGCGCCGAACACAATCGACGACGCTGCGAGCGAGAACCAGGTGTACCGGCGAGGGTCCACGCTCTCGAAATCGGCCGCCACCAGACGGCGCATCAGGTACCCGCGGAAGGCCAACTCCTCGGCGATCGGCACCGTGACGGAAGCAGCCAACACGCGCGCGGTCAACCAGAAGATTCGGCCCGGCGCGCTCATGGCGTCCAGAGCCGAAGGAATCGCGTTGGAGGAAGATGCAGTGCCCAGGACCCGGTCGAGGCCCACCCACAGAACGAATACTCCGACGCCCGCGACCGGCGCGGTCCAGCCGAAGCGCCAATCGCAATTCTTATAGCTGCGCCGAAAAATCCACAGCGCCACTACGGCGGCCACTAGTCGCAGAGGGTAGAGCGACTCGAACCCCGCGGACGCCGCGCGCACCAGCATGCCTACGCCGAGGATCGCCAGGAAGGGGAGCAAGAACGCGCCGGTTGCATCTTCGGCCGTGCGGACGGGATCGGGGGACCTGGTCCGAAGCGAAAACCAGGGGGAACGGCGGGCCACCACGCAGAGTCCGAACGCCACCGCGTTAAAGGAGATCCAGCCCGCTTGAGAATGGAATCCCCCAACCGCGATTTGTTTCGCGCCGGCATTGCCAATCCAAACCAACGCCGTTAATCGAACCGCATTGAGGATAAAGAGCACCACGACGCCGGCCGGGAGCAGCGCCAGCGCCCATGGGAAGCGGACCTCCTGGCGGAATAGCCACAGCCATGCGATGGTGAACACCAGAATCAGGGCGGCGCCCTCGAGTCCCGAGCATTCGGGGGCGATAATCACCGAGAAGTGGGGAGCACGAATCATAGCTTTTTTGGGAACCGTGGTCGCTTCGGGCAGGAGCCAGGAGAGCATGAACTTGACCATATTGAAGGTAAGCCGTGTGGCGGGTTCCCAGAGGGCGCGCGCGGGCGTAGTAAAGAAGGAAGCAACCAAGGCGGCAGACAGTGCGACCGCCCATAGCGAACCGGTAGCCTCCCAAATCTGCCGCCAGGTCTTCAGCGCCAGGAATGCGAGCGCGGCCAGCGCCACCGTGACCAGACCGGCCAAGGCCCAAGCTGCTACGAACAGGTCTGGATTGAAATCCCGCAACTGGCCGGAATAGAGTTGCTTCGAGGCCCAAACGAATCCCAGGGCGAGCACGACATGCCCCGCTAGCCACCGGGACTGGATGGGAAGCAATGCCACCTGTTCGAGTGCGACGCGGCACTTCAGAAGGGCAAAGGTCAGGAACACGGCGGCGAAAGCGATCGCTCCGCGAACCACGGCGGGACCCCAATCGCGCAGCAACGGCAGCAAATGGCCGGTGCGCGGGAGCGTGTCGTTATCTACCCAGACCGACAGCGCAGTGACTTCGGCCACCAGCAGGGCCACCAGACAAATTAGCCGGCCAACTAGCGTTCGGGTAAAGAATCCGGCCAAGTCAGGAGTATAACAGCGGAGAAGCGATTCGGACTGATGCCGGCGCGCCGCTGCGCGGAGAAAAGTACTGCTTCCCGTTCGCTCAAGAGCCCAAAGTGTAATGGGAACGAAGGCCCAGTCTGCCGCGCTGTGGGCTAGGAGGGACGTCGGCTCCGCCGCACCCTCTGCAGTTCACGGAGTCCTTGCCGCTACGCCGTCAGGCGCGCACGTATTTGTTGAACCAGCCGATGGTGCGATGCCAGGCCAGATCGGCCGCAGCTTTGTTGTAGCGTTCCGGCGTCGCGTCGCAATTGAAGCCGTGAACCGCGCCCGCGTAGATATAGCCTTCGTGCGGAACGTTGATTTCCGTTAGGGCTTTGTCGTAGGCCGGCCAGGTCGACGCCAGCCGCGTGTCGAGTTCCCCCTGATGTACCAGAACCGCCCCTTTGATCTTGGGGATGTCTTCCTTGGCGGGCGGACCACCGTAGTACGGCGCCGCAGCGCTTAAATCGGCCCCTAACCGGACGGCCAATGTATTAGACATGCTGCCGCCGTAACAGAATCCGGTGACGCCGATCTTGCCGGTGCAGTCGGCGCGCGCCTTGAGCCACATGGCGGAAGCTACGAAATCTTCGGCCATCTTTTTGCCATCCACTTTGGCGAACAGCAGCCCGCCGTGGTAGTCGTCCCCGGGGAAACCGCCGAGAGAGGTGAGTCCATCCGGCGCAAACGCCATGAAGTTCTGCAGCGCAAGCCGCCGCGCGATGTCCTCGATATGCGGATTCAGGCCGCGATTCTCGTGGACGACGATAATGCCGGGCAATTTCGCCGGCGTCGCCGAGCGGGTGTCGGCGCTGACGGGCCGGACCAGATATCCTTTGATACTTCCGTTCCCATTCGGCGACGGGACAGTTTCGTAGCTGGCCTTGATGCGGTCATCGGTCTTGGATACCTGCTGCCCCAGGGCATAGTTCGGCATCAACGCCTCGATGACGGCTGTGACCGCCAGACCGCCAACCGCAAATTTCTGTACGCCCTCCATAAACGCACGGCGGCTGATGACGCCGTGAATAAACAGGTTATAAAGCTCTACCGCCTCGCTCGGAACTTGGGGTTCGGTTGGCTCCATTGGTGGACTCCTTTCCAAAGAAGAATATCACGTTCTGCCGGGAAAATAAGGCCGGAAGGTTAGGGAACCACCGGCAGCCACACCGCGCTCGCGTGATCGCGTGAGCGGAGCACTGATTCGGTCGCCTTCACATAATCCGCCGGCTTGGCGAAGAAAATATTGGGGACGTAAGTCTGCGGGTTGCGATCGTAGAGCGGGAACCAGCTCGACTGGATCTGCACCATGATGCGATGGCCCGGCTCGAATACGTGATTGGTAGTCGGGAGCGTGAAGCGGTACTGTTGCGGCTGGCCACTCGGGATCGGCGGACGGATGTTCGAAGCTCTGCCGATAGCGGCCGCGGAAAATGTCCATCGAAACCGCCAGCTCATAGCCGCCCATTTCCGCTTGGTCGGGAACTTCGTCAGGGTAGACGTCGATCAGCTTCACCACCCAATCGGCATCCGTGCCGGTGGTGGCCGCAAACAGATCCGCCAACGGTGCGCCGCTGATGCGCACGGGCGCGGTGAGAAGCGGCGTCTGGTAGGTCAGCACGTCGGTTCGGTCGGCCACGGTACGCTGATCGGTGACCAGCCACTGTCTTCCAGCGATCGGAGTCGGCGAAGTGGACCGGCCGCGTCAGATAGGGCACCGGCTTCGCGGGATCGGAGACGTAGGAATCCGCCGTAGCTTCGCGCCGCATCCGGTTTATCGAATCCCAAGCCCGAAGGCCGCCTGCAAGATAGAGCGGCTTGAGCGGCGCGGCGCATCCGTTCTCACAGGCGAGCGGCCAGCTCTTTAAGCGGTCCCAGTGATTCTCGCCTGTGTTGTAGATGAAGACCGGCGGCGTATCCGCTTTGGGCGCGCCGGTTTTCAGGTACTGATCGAAGAACGGCCTCAGCACATCGCGGCGGAATTGCAGGGCGGTGTCTCCGTCCCACTTCAGCGGTCCCAGATTGTAGGCGTCGTAGTTCACCTGACTATGCCGCCACGGGCCCATCACCAGATAATTGTGATCCGCCTGCCCCTTGCTCTTCAGCGCCAGGTAGCAGTGGATCGCGCCCCACATGTCTTCCTGATCCCACAGACCTTGAATCCACATGGTGGGGACTGAGGAAGGATGCTGCGCCACCAATTTATCCAGCGCCTGGCCCTGCCAGAACGGATCGTAGGCAGGGTGCTCCATGACTCTCTGCGTCCACGGCAGTTGATCGAGTCCGCGTGTAAGGGCGTAATTGCCGGCGGATCCCGCTCGGCGGAACTCCTCATAGTCGTCGTAAGCGCCGCGGACGGCGGGCTCGCCCTCTCCTCGCTTGGTCGTCTGCTGGGAAAAATAGTCCAGGTTGGTCTGGCGAAACGCGCCGTAGTGAAACCAATCGTCGCCCATCCAGCCATCGACCATGGGGCTTTCCGGCGCGGCCACCTTCAGGGCGGGATGCGGCGCCAGCAGCGCCATCACGACAGTGAACCCTTCGTAGGACGACCCTATCATACCCACCCGGCCATTCGATTCCGGCGTATTCTTCACCAGCCAATCGATGGTGTCATAGGCGTCCGTGACCTGGTCGGTTTCGGTCGGGTTGAGCGGGCCCCGCACGGGCCGCGTCATCACATATTCGCCCTCCGACTTGTATTTGCCGCGCACGTCCTGGAATACCCGGATATAGCCGCCCGCGACGAATACCTCGTCTCCTTGCGGGAGCGTCGCGAGCATATCGAAACTGGGAGTGCGTTCGGTGCGTTTGGCGGCGTTATAAGGCGTGCGGGTGAGCAGAATTGGCGCGTCGTGCGCGCCTTTTGGCACGATAATGACGGTGTAGAGTTTCACACCATCGCGCATCGGGATCATGACTTCGCGCCGGATGTAGTCGTAACCGGAGAGCGGGACCTTGAACGTGGCGGGGATGTCGCCGCCGGCTGGGAATCCTGCCGAATATTTACCCGGCGCACCAGTAGAAGACGCAACGGAGGGAGCGCGGGCAGGCTGCTGAGCGAGGGCGCAACTGGCCGCCAGCAGACACCAGCCGGCCTGATTCAAAAACTGCCGCATGCTGGAACGTCCCGGTAATTGCCACGGAGGCCACGCTAGTCGACGGAACCTTGGCACGGGTTTCATCTTCCGATTTTATCTTGGTTTCCGAGAGACGGTCGCTCGGCGCACCGCCGTGCCACAGTTCATTGCGCGATCAAAGAGATGTCAAAATAAATACCGGGAGATCCGGGGCCGTGCGGGGAAGCAAGGGCTACACCCAAACGCTATACTAGAGATGTCTGCCCCGCGCGCGGTCCGACTCTGTAGATCCCAAGCATGCTTTCTCTCAACAATATTTCCATGCGTTACGGCGCCCGCATCCTATTTGAGGATGTGGCGACCACCTTCCAGGCCGGCCGCCGTTATGCGGTCACGGGGCCGAACGGCGCGGGCAAGTCCACGCTCATGAAGATCATCACGGGCGAGATCGAACCCACCAAGGGCTCCGTCACGCGGCCCAAGAAAATGGGCGTGCTGAGCCAGGATCAGTTCGCCTTCGACGCCTACCGCGTGGTCGATGCCGTCATCATGGGCAACAAGCTGCTGTGGGCGGCGCTCGAAGAACGCGAGGCGTTGTATTCGAAGGACCCCGAGCTCCTCACCGACGAAGACGGCATGCGCCTGGGCGAACTAGAAGGCATCGTCGGCGATGAAGGCGGCTACACCGCGGAGACCGACGCCGCAGTTCTCCTCGACGGCCTGGATATCCCGGAATCTCTGCATGACCGCAAGATGGGCGAATTGCAGGGCGGCCAGAAGGTCCGCGTACTTCTCGCCCAGGCACTGTTCGGGACACCCGGTGTGCTGCTGCTCGACGAGCCTACCAACAACCTGGATCTCGATTCCGTCCATTGGCTGCAGGATTATCTGATCCGCTACCAGGGCTGCCTGATCGTGATCTCGCATGACCGCCACTTCCTCAATGAAGTGTGCACGCACATCGCCGACATCGATTACGAGACCATCATCACCTACACCGGCGGTTACGACGACATGGTGTTGCAGAAGACCCAGATCCGTTCCCGCATCGAATCGCAGAACGCGCAGCGCGAGAAGAAGATCGAGCAGTTGAACGAATTCATCCAGCGCTTCGCCGCCGGTACGCGCTCTTCGCAGGTGACCTCGCGCCGCAAGGAAGTCGAGCGCTTGCAGACTTCCGACCTGGCCCGCTCCAACATCGCGCGTCCCTTCATTCGCTTCGAAATGAAGCGCCCGTCGGGACGCCATCCGCTCGAAATCAAGGGCCTGTCGAAGGCCTACGACGACACCAAAGTCGTCACGAATTTCACCGCCAGCATCAGCCGCGGCGAGAAGATCGCGCTGATGGGCCGCAACGGGGCGGGGAAGACGACCATGCTGCGCTCCATCGTCGAGACAGGCTTCGCGGACGCAGGCACGGCGGATTGGGGCCATGAAGTTTCGGTGGGCTACTTCGCGCAGGATCATCGCGAGTCGATTCCCAACGGTTACACGCTGCTCGAATTCCTGCACAGCTTCGATGAACAAGCTGCCCAGGAAGAGCTGCGCGGGTTGCTGGGGCAGATGCTGTTCTCAGGCGACGACGCGCTGAAGAAGACCGACGCGCTTTCCGGCGGCGAGGCCGCGCGCATCATCTTTTGCAAGCTGATGCTCGAAAAGCCCAACTTCCTGGTGCTGGACGAGCCCACCAATCACCTGGACCTCGAATCCATCAACGCGCTGAACATCGCGCTGCAGAAGTACGACGGCACAGTGCTGCTGGTGACCCACGATCACGACGTGATCGACGAAGTCGCGACCCGCATCTGGCACTTCGATCACGGCAAGATTGAAGACTTCAAGGGCCCCTACGAAGAATACATGAGCCACGCGAAGCAGACGGTAGGGTGACGGTTAGCCTTCACCGTATTTCGCGGCAAACTCTGCGATCCACTGCTCGGCTGCTGCGGTCATTTCTTCCTGCCACTTGACAACTTCCGGCTTCACCCCGCCGGCGGGCGGAGTAGTTTTATCCGCCTGTTTCGCCTTAGCTAAATCTTCCAGATTCTTGCCGTTAAACGCGAAAATATTAGACAGGCCGCGCTCCTTTCTAAAGTCGAAGTAATACCAATATAAAAGGCCTCCGAGTACGAAATTACTGGCAACCGACAGCCACGGATTGTACAGCGCGACCGTCCAGATGAGGCCGGTCGTCAGAGCGTAGAAGGAAAGCTGGTCGAACAGGCTCGTTTTCCCGAGAAGGCCGCGCTTCGTCCGAAGCTGAGAGTCCTTCTCGGCGGGAACGAGCTTCGGATCGGAGTTGGTTGTCCATCGGTCCGAATGCGCATAACAAAGGACCGCGAACATTCCAAACAATACGGCGGTTCCGAGCATGAAGATCGCCCACTTGAGAACTTCGGTCTGGACAGGGGTTCCCGACGCTACGGCGGTTCGCGCCGCAGCGATGACGCCGATCCCTAGCCCGGAATGAATCGATAACCGAGAGATGGCGGAAGGTGCGTATTCACGGTGCGCCGCGTGGTCGCGCTGGGAACGACCTTTGAGCCCTCGCACTCCTGCGAAATGTTGATCCGCTCGATGCAGAATCGTGAAAATAACCAGCGAGCAAAGCGGCAAGAATAAGGCGGCCTGATAGGGGATGCCAAGAAGGTCCAGCCAGTTGTTATCGATCGGTATAAGCGGGGCCCAGTCCGCGAAAGCCAACAAGGCGTAGGCGTGCACTGCGAGAAAAGGAATCGACGTTCCCCATAATTTCCAGTACATTTCAGTAGTTGTAAGGGAAAAAAGATTCGACCATTGAGGCTGCAAGTCTCTCGGCACGGGACCTCCTCCCGGAAAGATACTACAGTCCGAGAGGCGCTTGGCAATGCACGCTGCGTGTTGCGACGATGCGGAATGCGGGTTTCTTAGGAGCGCGTTGTGGGCAGCGTGCTTCGACGCGGTCTTGTACGGGCGAAGCGCTCCCGTGGTTTAAGCACCACGGCTTCTCTTGGCGCGGCGGCTCCGGGTTCGTCCAGCTTCAGCACCCTTCTGAACTTTTCCACTTCCTGGTGTGTCAGTGAGCGGTAGCGCGCGGGAGCGACGTCCAGCTCCAGAAATCCGATCTTCACGCGGCGCAGCTTCTCCACCAGCTTGCCGAAATGTTTGAACATGATGCGGATCTGGTTCTGTCGGCCCTCGGTGATCTTCACTTCGTACCACGGGATTCGGCGCCGTGCTTGATGCGCTTGATCTCCGCCGGCGCCGTCTTGCGGCCATGCAGCGGGATACCCTCGCGAAACTGCCTTTCCTGCTCCTCGGTCAGCGCGCCGTTCACCTTCACCACGTAAGTCTTGGTGACGTGGTTGGCGGGCGCGGTCAGGCGATGCGCGAACTCGCCGTCGTTGGTCAGCAGCAGCAGTCCTTCGCTGTGATAATCCAGGCGGCCCACCGGGAACACGCGCTCGCTGACGCCGCGCATCAGGTGCATCACGGTCTGCCGGCCTTCGGGATCGGAAACCGTGGTCATGCAGTCCTTGGGCTTGTTCAGCGCGATATAGGTGAGGTGCTTGGGCGCGTGCAGCAGGCGTCCGTCGACCTTGATGTGGTCGCTGTCGATATCGGCCTTGGACCCGAGCTCGGTGACCGTCTTGCCGTTCACCGTCACGCGGCCTTCGACGATCAGTTCTTCGGCTTTGCGCCGGCTGGTGACGCCGGCCTGCGACGAGGATTTTTTGCAGACGCTCTTCAGGCATTTTCCGCCGGCGGGGCTTCGGCTGCGTCTGAGACTTCGAGCGGCAATTCGGTTTGCGGTTCGGATTCCGCTTCGCTCACCGATAGCCGCCCCAGCTCTTCGAATTCTTTCAGCGTAGGCAGTTCGGTCAGATCCTTCAATCCGAACTGCACCAGGAAATCTTTGGTGGTTTTGTAAAGGATCGGCTTGCCGACCACATTCTTGCGCCCGGCCTCCGCGATCAGCTTGCGGTCGAGCAGCGTCTGCAGCACGCTCGCGCCCTGCACGCCGCGGATTTCCATGATCTCGGGCGTGGTCACCGGCTGCTTGTAGGCGATCACCGCCAGCGTTTCGAGCGCCGCCAGCGACAGCTTCAACGGCGGCGTCAGCTTCTTCACGAACGCCCGCACCGCTTCGTGGTGCTCGGCCTTGGTGGCCATTTTGTAGCCGCCCGCCACCTCGCGGATGCTCAGGCCATGCCCCGGCGCCGCGAATTCCGCCACCAGCTCATCCAGCAGCCGCTTGACCACGTCGATGGGCTGCTCGAGCGCCGCCGCCATCTGCTGCGCCGAGAGCGGCTCATCGGTGACATATACGATGGCCTCCAGCATCGCCTTCAGCTGGGCGTCGGTGTTCTCCACCGGCCGTTCCTCCGTCAGTTGTGACGCGTCGATTTCGTCCATGAGTCTTCCTGCCGTATCCTTCGACTACTGATATCCTTCTTCGATCGCCGCCAAATTCGTTTCCGCCGAGAACGCCGCCTCGAATCCCTTCAGCCGCTTCAGCCCGATCTCGCCGAACGCATCGGCTGCGTCAGCCCGACGGCCTGCAGCTTCACCAGCTCCAGCAGCGCCAGAAACAGGCAGATCATGGCCCGGCGGCTGCGCTGCCGCTCGAACAACTCGCGCGCGGCGATCGCTCCGTGGCGGCTCTCGTTCTCGAAAATCGTGCGCACATAGCGGATCATATCCGGCACCGATACGTCTTCGTTCTCGATCTCATACACCGGCCGGTTCTTGGCGCGCTCCAGCACGCCCTGGAACGTCTTCACCAGGTCGAACAGCGTCACCGCCAGGCCGGGGTGCCATCGTCCTCCGCACGAAACTGCTCGATCTGCGGATTCGACCACACCGCCTCTTCCACCACCCGCTTCTGATGCAGCATTTCCGCGGCGCTCTTGAAGCGCTCGTGCTCCAGCAACCGGTCGACCAGTTCCTTGCGCGGATCTTCTTCGGGCTCGATTTCCTGCAGAGCGGGATCGCGCGGCAGCAGCATTTTCGACTTGATCTGGATCAGCGTCGCGGCCATGTAGATGAACTCGGCGCTCAGCTCCACGTCCATCTCCAGCGCCTTCTGCATGAATTCCAGATATTGCGTGGTGATCTGGGCGATGGGGATGTCGTAGATGTTGATCTCCTGCTTGCGGATCAGATCCAGCAGCAGGTCGAGCGGCCCATCGTAGTGTTCCAGATGAAAATTCAGCGGAGACGACACGTCAACCTAGGATAGCAAGGGCCGCCAAGCGGAACGCCCGCGCTATGTGGCCACGCGGGACGGTCTGCTATACTTGAGGCTCGCAATGGCAAAAGACAACTTATATCAGGCCGTGTATCAAGGTAGCGGCACCTTCCTCATTACCAAACCCAAGCGCAAAGCAGCGAAGCGGCGTCAGTCGAAGCTGAAGGGCACGGTTCGCGGCGCACGCAAGTCGTAAATCCCCAGTTCCTTGGCACATGCGATCGACACGCGCCCCTGACACGCTCGATCGACAGCGCCCCTGACACCCCCCGAAACATGCCATCGACACGTTTTCCTTGGATCGCAAGGGAGCTTGCTCGAATGGCGGAACGCTCCTTGATGAGCGGGTAGGATTTATTGGTGGGTCGTCAGGCGGGTACCGAGTTGCAGATAGTGTGAGGCGGCTCGCTCCCTTTGCTTTCGATTTCAAAGGTAGGTCCACCCCGCGGCGGAGCCATCGCAGCCGCCCGATAACTTTCTGAGAACAAGCTAGAAACGGTTCCTGCCATCGCGTGACTTGTCAGATGGACAAGAAGCTCGCACCACGAAGGACGCTCAAGGTCTTTCGGGACATGCAACAATCGAATTTTATGAGCGACCTCTCCACATTCTTCAAAGAACCCGACACATCGTTAGTGGGCACCTTCTACCCAAAGCACTATATTATCGCGAAGTTCTCGAAGTATTCGGCGGCGAAGGACGCATATCAATCGCTGCGCAACGCCGGCTACAGTGAAGACGAGGCTATAGCGGCAACGGGCCAAGAGGTCCTCGCGTTCTTCAAACACTTTCGCGAGGACGCCGGCCTGTGGGGGATTGTGATGCGGCCACTTTCGAGGCTGCTCCTTACGGAAGCTACTTTTGCGGACCACGATATAGACGATGCCAACCGGGTTTCTGGCTTCGTGGCGGTTCACAGCCTCACGGATCAGGAAACCAAAAAGATTGTGGAGATCATGTCGCCCTTCGCGCCAAGTTCCATGGAGTGGTATCTCGCTGGCGGGATACGAAGCCTGGTGTAGCGGCTTCCCGGCGTCGAAACGCACTTGCTAACCCGATGCAGTTATTAACCCGATGCAGTTATTAAAGTGTTGGGTTGCAGGGCTTGCATTTTCACTCATCGTCGTGGCTGGCGAGATCTTTGCCCTCCATACGCCTTTCGGGATCGTGGCGATCTTGTTCGGCATTCCCCTCTTCATACTCAATGCCATCGCCACCGGAAACCACAGGTACGCGGATAGCGTCGTGTATGCGCTGCTGGCTTTCTTCGGCAGTATTGTTTATGGGCTACTGTGCTACTTGATTTCAGTCCTCATCCGCCGGATCTCTTCAAAAAAGCCTCCGGCCATGCGTTCATGATCGCTCGTGCCGCTGAAAGTCCGCGAGGTCATCAAGCTCCTCGAAAAAAACGGCTGGCGGCTGCTGCGGAAGAAAGGAGACCATCGCATCTTCGGTGACGGCGAAGGCAGGACCACGGTTATATCGGGTAGAACCGGCGACGACGTCCGCCCCGGCACCTACAGCGCCTACGTGCCGGAACTCCCCACAATTCTCGTGACTGGGCGATCCGTCGAAGAACTAACCGATCGCGCCACCGAAGCGATTCGCCTTTACTGGGAAAGCGTGCGGACCGACCGGTCCCCACCCTCGACGCTTCGCGAGATCGAAGTCGAATGGGGCTTTTCGAGCCGTATCGACCGCCGATTATGACGACGTAGTAGTCGCAGCCCTCGATGAATCGCTGTATGAGCGTCCAGGAGTCGTCATCCGCGGTAGGAAACAACTCCATACCTGTAGGTATACAATCAAGCGCTAATAGCGCCTGCATCACTTGTCGCCGTTCTTCGTGTAAATCCTCAAATGTGGGTAAAAATATCGTTGACACACCCAACCGGGGAGTGTCATGATGAAACCCGCAGGATTTGGAGCCTGTGGGACATCATGAACCTATTCAATGTAGGCGAAGTCTTCATGGTTGTTAGGGATATAGAGATGGGAAGGACAACTTTGGACGCGAGCCGAATGATGCTTAACGCCACTGCTATCCCGTCCAACGCCCCAGGGCTAAACGAAGAGATCGAGAAGGGCAAATTTCATACGCTGGATTCGATCACCAACGCCGCAGAGATTTGCGTTAAGGCCAATCTACCGCAGGCCGCAGTCCGGTTAGCGGAAATGCAGCAGCGACTTTCCGCTCCGGCCCTGGTGCCGATGGATCTATCGACTCTCACGCTGGAGATGGGAAACGCTATCACAGAAATATTACGCGAGTTGGTTAGTAGGCGGTTTTTGGTTATTGACCCCGAAAGAAACTACCTCCTGGACGATAAGAATGTAATGGGAGATACGGTCGCAGTCGCATTCCCGTCTGCCGTCCCAGATATTATCGAGACTGGTAATTGCCTAGCGGCTGAGTGCAACACCGCGTCCCTGTTCCATGCGATGCGCGTAGTCGAATACGGCTTAAGGGCGCTCGCTAAGGATCGTCGAATCAAGCTTCCTAAGAAGGGTCAACCGATAGACCTTGCAACATGGGATGACATTTTAAAGGAATTGGAAAAGGCCGAACTCGCCATTCAGGGGTACCCAAGGACTCACGCGCGCGAAGCGCAATTCGAGTTTTACCATGGTGCGTTGATGCAATTCAGGCGCTTCAAAAACGTATTCCGCAATCGCATAATGCACGCGCGAGAGGACTTCGGCAGAACCCAAGCTCTTGGTGTGTTTGAGAATGTCAGGGACTTTATGCAGGCCTTGGTGAGTAGAATTTCGGAAACGAAACACACGCCAGTAATCTGGAAGGGTCCAAGTTGGACAAAATGAAAGTTCATCCCACATATAATGGCTCTCATGAAAATCGTCGGATTGGTTGTCCTGCTTCTAACTTTCCTTTTCGCTGGGAATCTTTGCGGAAGGGCTATCGAAAAGCGCGACTGGAGTGAGAGCGTGATCGAGTTTCTATTCGCGCTCGGCGCGATGTTGCTTATCGTAAGAAACATCCCAGATTTTTAAGGACCGTGTAATGGAGCAGCAAGATGGCATAAGTTTAGTTCTCGCGCGTCAGATTCTTCGGCTAGTAGAGGAATCGGGCGCATCGCAGATCGAAGCTTTAGCCGCGCTCAGCGTGGTCAATAGCCTATTGCCGACAGTCCCGATACCATTTTCTACCGCTTCCGGGGAGTTTCAATCGGGTTGAAGGTGGGAACGTTCTGTTTTGCTAATGCTTCAAGTGAGGCGGCGATTCTAGCTAATGAGTTGCTGATGTTATTCAGAACTATCATGAGCGGTTGGTCTGGCTGGACTGGGGGAGTCATGCGAGAAAATGTATCACTCAAGGGGTTGGAGTAGAATGGGGCACGTGAAACATTCAGCCGAGTACGACACGTTCAAGGCATTGCTCAATCGCGTTGTATCAGTGCCACACGAAGAGATTCAGCGCCGCGAAGCGGAGTATCAAAAGCAAGTCGCCCTCAACCCGAGAAAGCGCGGACCAAAGCCGAAACGAAAGCGCGGCGCTGGCCGCGCCCCTGCCGCTTAGCAGGCTTCCGTCCCTTCCTCCTTGCCGCTTCCGATCAGCGCGTCATAGGTAAGGCGCTTACCGACGATTCCCGAAAGCAGCAGTTTGAAGCGGTCGAAATCGGTCCTATCCTCACGGTTGTTAAACCGAAATGCCTGTTCGTCAACATAGCGAAACAGGTGGTACGGTTCGACCGAAACATAGGTTCCGTTTATACCGCGCTTGAGCAAACTCCAGAAATTTTCCAGACCGTTAGTGTGGACATTCTCCCGACCGTACTCAATCGCGTGATCCACGACCTGATGGGCATATTCTTCGCCCAGCCCGTCATAGGATTTCAGCGCATCGGAGTAGAGTGCGGACTTCGGCTCGACATTCTCGCGGACCAACGCTTGCAGTTGAGTCTTGCGGCGACGGTCGATCACCTTCGCGCGAACTTTGCCACCACGCTCCAGAACCGCAGCGACTATGGCCTTACCTTCAGGCCCGCGCCGTCCCTGAATCTTCCGTGCCTTTTCAGCCGCGTGCATGTTCCGCGCCTTGCCCCCGATGAAAGTTTCATCAACTTCTACGCCGTTGCCAGAATCGCCCAGTTTTCCACCGTTCCGCTCGTCCTGCATCGCAAGCCGAATCCGATGGAGCATCAACCACGCGGTCTTTTGGGTGACGCCAGTAGCGCGCATGATCTCGTAAGAACTGATTCCGTTTTTGCAGTTGGCAATCATCCAAGTAGCGGTAAGCCACTTGTCGAGAGGGATCGGGGAATCTTCAAAAACCGACTTGGTTTTAATGGAAAATTGCTTGCGGCATTTGGAGCACTTCCAGATGCGGCGAGTCTTGAGAAACATCGGTTTCTCGGCTCCGCAATGCTGGCAGGTAACACTCATAGCCCATCGGCTATCCGCCACTTCGTTCAATGCGTTATCCGCATCGGCGTAGTGCTTGATGGCTTCCATCAGGGTCTTTGGTTTGACGTTTTCCATGCTTCAAGTATGCCTGAAAAACGTGGGTGTGTCAACTATATTCTTACCCAAATGTGGAACTTACGAATACCCGAGTAGCGCTTGTCCATTCAGACTCCGACATGGCTTGAGATTGGGACACTTAGATTCTACTGAGGTCGATCGCTCTAGCAGTTAATCGAGTAGCTCCGTGCTCCGGAATCACCCTGCTCCCACCTCACCATCCCCAATCCCCCCAACTACTTCCCCTCCGCACCCTCCTCCGCCCCGCGCCCCACCCGCTACCCTCATCCCGGAGCCCATATGCCCACTAAACCCACATCCAGCAAAAAATCCGCCACCGCCCGCGCCAACGGCGCCAAATCCCACGGCCCCGCGACCGCCGCAGGCCGCGCCCGCTCCTCCCAAAACGCTCTTCGTCACGGACTAAGCACCCCGCAGAGTTTACCCATTTTACCCGTGGAGCCGACAGGCGACCGGGTGAATCCGTCAGGCGCCCGGGCCGCCCTCCCGACCGTCTCCGTCGTCCTCGACGACGAATCTCCCGCCGACTTCCAGCGCCTCCTCGATTCCTATCTCGACGAATTCGCCCCCACCAGCCCCATCGAAGTCGAACTGATCGAAACCATGGTCTCTGCCCGCTGGCGCCTGCGCCGCCTCGCCAATATCGAAACCACCCTCCTCGCCAACGAAATGGAAACCAGCGTCGATGACATTCACCTCTTTTTTGCCGATGTCGATCGCGAGCCTAACGTCGAGGATCACCTCGCCTACGCGTTCAAACGCCTCGCCGACGGCGCGAGCCTCCACCTGCTCAACCGCTATGAAGGAACCATTGGCCGCTCGTATGCCCGAGCCTTCAAACAGTTGCAGATCCTCCGCTCGCTGCGCGTTCGCGTACAACCAAACGAACCCAAGCAGAGTTTATCCGGGGAGCCTCTAGGCGACCGGGTGGAGCCGTTAGGCGACGCGTCTGTGTGCGTCCGTGCCGGACCGGGCCCCGACCCGGAGTTTACCCGTGGAGCCGCAGGCGACCGGGCAACGCCCTGAGATTCGCCTCGAACCCCAACAAAACCCCGTCCCAGCCCCTCAGAATCTCGACCCCGCCGTCTCAGCGCGCCACAATGCAAAATCCCACTTGTAAATGACCAACTCCCGCCTTTGTTAAACTAAAAACTAATCCGACCACCCCCTTTTCGGAAGGAGCTTTTCATGGTCACCATCACAGTCAACGGAGTCCGGCGGGAAGTGCAAGCCCCCATCGACACTCCGCTCCTCTACGTCCTGCGCAACGATCTTGAGCTGTCCGGACCCGCAGTTCGGCTGCGGCCTAGCCCAGTGCGGAGCTTGCTCCGTCCTGCTCGGCGGCAAGGAAATCCGTTCCTGCGTCACGCCGCTCTCGGCCGCCACGTCGGCGGAAATCACCACCCTCGAAGGGCTCCCCGCGCGCTGGGCCAAACAGAAAGGCTTGCCCGCGGCCGACGCCGAAAAGACCCTCCACCCCGTGCAGCAGGCATGGATCGAGGAGCAGACGCCCCTCTGCGGCTTCTGCCAGAACGGCATGATGATCAAAGCCACCGAACTGCTGGAGAGCAACGCGACCCCCACCGTCGCCCAAATCAAAGCCGCGTTTACGACCTCGGGTCCCTCAGCGCATCTCTGCCGCTGCGGAAGCTACACCGCAATCATCGAGGCCGTCCAACGCGCCTCTACCGTAATGGCGAAAGGAGGCAAGGCATGAACCTGCGAAAGAATAACGCCCGACTGATCTCAGCAACAAATCTGGTATCGGCGACAAATCAGGTACCAGAAGAAGATGAAGTAAATGTCTTCGGCGCCGCCCTCTCCCGCCGCAACTTCGTCAAAGCCGGCGGAGCCCTGTTCGTCGGCTTCGGCGTCCTCGCCGCCGACGGCGTGAAGAACATCGCCCAAGCCGCGCCCACGCGCAACATCGCTCGACGCCACGCTCCCCGATTCCTGGATCGAAATTCATCCCGACAACACCATCCTCATCCGCACCGGCAAAAGCGACTTCGGTCAAAGCACCGCCTTCACCGCCTACCGCCAGATCGTCGCGGAAGAATTGAACACCACCTTCGAAGCCGTCACCACCGTGGTGATGGGCGACACCGATCGCACGCCCGACGGCAGCGGAGCCTTCGATTTCCTCGGCAGCGGAATGCCCAATATCCGCAAAGCCGCCGCGTATACCCATCAAGCCCTGCTCGACCTAGCCGCGCAGCGCCTCGGCGTCGCGAAGTCCGACCTCTCCGTCAAGGACGGCATCGTTTCGCGGCCGCGGCAAGAGCATGTCCTACGGCGATCTGGTCAAAGGCCAGCAGTTAAAGCTCACCATCCCCGTCAAGGGCGACCTCACCAGCATCATGGGACTCACCGTCGACGGCAACCCGCCCCTCAAGCCAGTCGAGTCAATACACCGTCATCGGCAAGTCGTTCAAGAACTCCGTCACCGCGTCCAAAGTCGCCGCCAAAGAAAAATGGGCCGTCGACGTGCGCCTGCCCGACATGCTCCACGCGCGCATGGTCCATCCCAAGACCCTCGGTTCCACGCTGATCTCCGCCGGCGCGGTGGATAAAACCAAGTTCCCGAACGCGCAGGTCATCGTGAAGGGCAATCTTGTCGGAGTCGTCGCCCCCACCGAGTGGGAAGCCATCCGCGCCGCGCAGCAAGTCGCCGGCGCCACCACTTGGAAGGATTGGAAAGGCCTCCCCGGCAACGCGCGTCTCTTCGACTACCTGAAGCAGGACGCCGATTGGAAATCCACGCCCGTCACCAAGAGCGACAAGTCGCAAGGTGACGTGCCGCCCGCCATGGCCGCCGCCGCGAAGAAACTCACCGCCTCCTACCAGCTTCCCTACATGAAGCACGCGCCCATGGGACCCACCATGGCCCTCGCCGACGCCCGCAAGGACGGCACGGTTTTCATTTACACGCACAACCAGAATCCGCAAGCCCTGCGCGGCGAGATCGCGCAGATGCTCTCCACCACGCCCGATAACGTCGTCGTGCGCACCTTAGCGGGACCCGGCCACTATGGACGATCCAACGGCGGCAACGCCGGTGCCGAAGACGAAGCCGTGATTCTTTCGCAAGCCGTGGGCAAGCCGGTGCGCGTGCAATGGATGCGCCCCGAAGATTTCCAATGGTCCACGCAATCCCCCGCCGCGCTCTCGGACGTCCAAATCGGCCTGGATAAAAACGGCAAGATGATCGCCTACCAGATCGATCACTATATGCCCGCGATGCAGGACGATCGCCCCATCGGCGCCGTGCTCGCCGGACTGCCCACCATGGCCGCTCCCAGCGAGAAAGGCGATTTCGTCAGCAACACCCGCAACGATCCTTCCGATCCGTGGGTCTACGACGGCGTCAAGACCCTGCTCGAACAAGGCCACGGCACCTATCAGGTCGGACAGAAAAGGTCGCCCCTCGACGTCGGACTCCGCGACCATAGCATGCGCACTCCAGGACAGTTCCAACAGAACTTCCCCCGCGAGCTAGCCGTCAGTGAAGCCGCGGCCCTGGCCGGCGCTGATGCCATTCAATTCCGTATCGATCACTCCAAGGAAGCGCGCGTGATCGGCGTTCTCAAATCGGTGCGCGACGCATCCGGCTGGGAAACGCGCCCCTCGCCTCATCCTGCCGCCAAATCTGCGGGCTCGACCCTTGTGCACGGACAAGGCGTCTCGGTCATGTTCCGCTCGGAGACCTATTGGGCCTGCGTGGCCCAAGTCGCCGTGAATCCCGCCACAGGCGCGATCACGGTCGAGAAGGTTACGGTCGCCGTAGATCCCGGCATCGTCGTCAACCCGCTGCAGTTGAAGCGGCAGGTGGAAGGCGGCACCATGATGGGAGTCAGCATCGCGCTCTACGAAGAACTCATGTTCGACGAGAGCGGCGTCACCACCCGCGACTGGCGCACCTACCCGGTCCTGAAGATGGCCGACATTCCCGAGGTCAAGGTAGTGCTGCTGAACCATCCGGAAGTTGGCAAGTACGGCGGCGGATCCGAAGCCGCCAACGCCCTAGCCGCCCCGGCCATCGCCGCGGCATTTTTCGACGCCACCGGCAAGATTGCCCGCCGGCTTCCCTTGAAGCCCGAGTACATTCAGTCGCTGCTCAAAGCCTGAGCGCGAATGCAAACAGCAGCCATCGGTTACCGCGTAGCCGATTTCCTTAAACAGCATCCGCCCTTCAACTCCGTTGAAGAGCCGGACCTGTTGACTCTCGTCTCGCGCGGCCGAAGTAGCCCCACACCCCAAATCACGGCCGAAAACGCGAGCAACGCCGAGCGCGCCGGCCGCCCTTTCTTAAGACCACATCCCCGCGCCCGCTAGCGGCCGTAGAGGCGTAGTTCCTTGCCGTCGGCCAATACGATGCGCTCAAGCCTGAGGATCTTCTGGCCGTCGGCAAACTGATAGCCGATGCCCGTGATCACGTCGCCGGGTTTCACCGTCGTCTTGGTCCACCCGTTAGCCTCCATCCGGATAATCGCGGGGCCGCCGACCAGCCATTTCTCGGTCTTACCGTCATTGGCCTGAACCTCAAGAGTCATCATCGGGTGCGGATTGGCCCACTTGAACTCAACCACCGTGCCCTTCACCGTAACTAGCCGGTCATAGGTGATCGGCCATGAGTGATGCGCCGCTAGCGGCATGACCGCAGAGACTAGCATAAGGATGACAAATGCTGGAACGCATAAGGTCTTCATCGTCGCTCCCTCCTGCCAGCTATTTTAGAGCAAAATTGCGAACCTATATCTGGAACGTCTAGGATGAGAACATGAAAAAGTCAGGCGCGAGCCAAAGCCACCCGGCATCGGAGCTCATCTCGAAAAGAATCGCCGACCTCGGGGACTGGCGCGGCGAAACCCTCGGCCGAATGCGCAAGCTCATCCAGCAAGCAGACCCGGACGTTGTCGAGGAATGGAAATGGATGGGCACTCCGGTTTGGTCCCACGACGGCATCATCTGCACTGGCGAATCCTACAAGAAGGTCGTGAAGCTCACCTTCGCCAAGGGCGCGTCTCTCAAAGATCCGGCCCGTCTCTTCAACTCGAGTCTCGACGGAAACGTACGCCGCGCGATCGACATCCATGAAGGAGAAAAAGTTGACGCGTCCGCCTTCCAGGCGCTCATTTGCCAAGCGGTCGCCCTCAACAGCTCTCACAAGTCGAAAACGCCGAAGAAGGGGACCGAATAGTTCTCGATCTCGGAATTATCGGAGCCGGAAGCCGGGTCGAACACTACGAAATGGCCGGTTACACCACGGCGATAGGTTTGGCGCAACGTATGGGCGAGTCGGAAGTTGTTAGCCTCCTTAGGGCGTCGCTCGCGGAAGAGGAAGCCGCTGATCAAAAGTTGCGCAAGATTGCTTCGGGCCTTCTAAAAGCTGCGCCTGCGCCCCAATAGCGGTTCCCGCGGCTCCTCACCCCGGATGTGGCCGGTCTTGTTTCTCCCCTTCGGCGAAGCACCTATGACTAAGTGCGCGCCGGGGATGGCCGACGCTCCGACCTTCGTCGAAGTCGTCTCTTCGCGCGGCCCACGCGCGGCCCACTAGTTGACGAGCTGACACACGCCATTCCCTCCACTCCTCGGTGCATTCCTTAGCAGCCCTTGCCCGAGCTAGACTACAGCGACGGACCATCAGGCCCCGGAATCCGGCAAATCGCTCCGACCATGTGTGGTCACATGACCGTCCGTTTTTCGTCGCTGTCGAGATCGCCGAGCACGCGAATTGGCTGCGGATTCCGCGCAAATCTTCTTATTGCAAATCACTCTCAAATCCGAAACAGAGTTTTACTCGTACACCCTAACAGCAGGTTACGATATGGCCCGGTCAAACGCGCACAATCCGCGTAATGGTCTTGAGCGTGCTTGCATGGCGAAGGCGTAACCCACATCTGACGAATTGAAAGGACATTACCGATGGATGAAAAAGTGGTCAATATGAATCGACTGGACGATGACAGCTCGTCCGATACGGAGTTCGAGCATCGACGAGTGATTCAAAAGCTGGTGGACGCGTCGCCGAGCCGCCGAAAATTGCTACGCACGCTTGGGATAGCCAGCGCGGTAGCGGGGGCAGCCGTCGCGATCGACAGGCCGGCTCGGGCTCAATCTTCGTTCACGGATATAGATATCCTTAATTTCGCTCTCAATCTGGAATACTTGGAGGCCGAATTTTATACAATCGCCACCACCGGCAAAACCATCTCGCAAATTAATTTGACGGTCTCAGGTTCGGGCGTCGCGGGGTCCACGCAAGGCGGCGCGTTTGTGCCCTTGACGGGGGCTATGCGGAATATCGCGCTGGAGATTGCCGCGGATGAACGTACTCACGTCTCTCTGCTCCAGTCCACGATCCTGTCCCTCGGCGGCTCGCCGATTGCCAAACCCGCCATTAACTTGAACGCTTTGGGTTTCGGTTTCGGGAGCTCAAACGATTTCCTGGTGCTTGCCCGCATTTTTGAAGACATCGGCGTTACTGCTTACGGCGGCGCCGCCCCACTGATCACCAGCAAGACGGTTCTCGGTTATGCCGCCCGCATCCTGGCGACCGAAGCCTATCATGCGAGCAATATTCGCCTTCAGATTGCTCAGAATAACATCGCAACATCGGCGCTCGATGGTGCGGATCACATTCCGCCCCCCTTTGGCAAAGAGTACTTCCCTTTGGACGCCAACGCTATCACGGAAGTTCGAACGCCTGGCGAAGTTCTTTTTCTCGCTTACGGCTCGGCCAACGCTTCGTCCGGGGGGTTTTTTCCCGGCGGCGTGAACGGCCTCTTCACCACATCTGCCGCTGCAGCCGCAACCAGCGACACCGGGACCACCACCGACAACGATGCCATCAGCGCAAGTCCCAACCCTGTTCCTCACGCTTCCTCCGGCTTTCCGATGACCACGATCACGTGGAATGCTCCTAACGCAACTTCCGTCGAAATTCACGTCGGCAGTCCGACCGGATCGCTATTCACTTCCGGCGGCAATGCCGGATCCGCCCCAACCGGTGCATGGGTTATGGATGGATTGACCTTGTACCTGCAGGATGTAAGCGGCGGCAAAGCGCTCACTGCCGCGAATACGCTTGGGACTGTTGTCCTCCATGTAAGCTAGGGTGGACAAATTACGACCCTAGGGAAGTGCCGCACCTAGTCATTGTGATGGTGGGCCCGACAGAACTCGAATCTGTGACCTCCTGCGTGTCAAGCAGCGCGGACCACTCCCGCGCTATCGGTCTTTCCCCTGTAAGTGCCGGATTCGTTGGAGCTTCAAAGCGAATCTCCTTGCTCAACATTACCCACCTCTACTTAGGGCATTCAACTGACTACCCCAGAGAAGTCCCCAAAGTGAATGTAGGCTAATCCGACCACCCCACGGCGATCACGAGGGATGCAGGGAAGCCCCCCTGACGCCGGTCGTCAGTCCGCTAGTGATGCGTTCCGCCACACGAACGGCTCGGTGGAGAAGGCTACGGCGGTTTAGTGATACTTAAGCGATTGAAAAGAATGGAGCCACCCGCCGGGATCGAACCGGCGACCTGCCTCTGGACCATTTCACTTCGGCGGTTTGCCGACTTATCGTCAAAGTGAAGAACTGACCCGATTCGGAGACGCTCCTAGACTTAGCCCACCAACGGCGCGGAATGTCCCAAAAGTCGATATAGCAACCACAATCCGTCCCGATGCTCGTTCCGGCCGGCTTGACTTTCGTTAATGACCATGAGTACCGCTGACGGAAAATACTTAGTTTTGAGACAATATCGTAAAAGACGTGCAGAATTCCAAGACATTTGCTTCTCTTCTGCTCTTAACAGCCGCTCTCGGGGTCGCGCAGCCTGCGCGCGCTCCGAGCTATGGATTCACTCCGTTAGGGCTACCTGCGGGAATCAACAGTGGGTTTGCAGCCATCGCTGATTTTAACGGCGACGGTTATCTTGACATCGTTGTAGGCGATGGCCAACATCTCGTAACGGTAGTGCTCGGCAATGGCGACGGAACTTTTGGCCAACCGATCATTACGGGCGTAACTGGAGGAACAACTAGCCTCGCCGCAACGGATCTCAATGGGGACGGCAAGTTGGATCTGGTGGTCTACGGTTTCGTAGACTCCTTCCAGAGCGTGAGTATTTTGCTCGGCAAAGGCGACGGCACATTCTCTCAGACAGCACGGTATTCTGTTTCCGCGTACAGCTTTTTTATTGCTACGCCAACGGGTTTCCCATTGGCGATCGCCGACTTTGATCACGACGGGCGCCAGGATCTGGCGGTTCTCAATACCTCTCAAAATGCAGTGGATGTGATGCTTGGCAATGGTGACGGCACGTTCCGCACCGTGAGTTCTCCGAACGCGAATCCTTCTGCGGGCTTTCTGGCGGCGGGCGATTTCAATGGAGACGGGATACCGGACGTTGTCACTTCCGTATTCGGCGGCTCATACCAGCCATTGACTCTCTTGATTGGTCGAGGCGATGGCACGTTCGATACTGGCGGGATCGTTCTGCCAAAATTGCCAACCATGCCACTTGTCAACGGACTTGCCACTGCGGACTTGAATAACGACGGCGCGCTCGATATTGCCATATCCACTCAGACTGGCGTGGATGTGTTTCTGGGGCACGGCGATGGGACTTTCGAGACCCCTGTCATTTACCCTGCGGTCTTTGTGCCCGCCGCTCCCTTTGGTGCTGGGATTACTATCGCGGACGTAACGGCAGACGGTAAACCAGACATTATTGTCACTTATTTCGGCGATATAGGCGGCGCCTTTGAGCAGTTTCCAGGTAACGGTGATGGAACGTTTCAGACAGCTGCGCTCTACATCACTCAAGTCATCCCCGCCTCCCTCGCAGTCGCCGATTTGAATAGGGATGGTAGATTGGACATCGTTATTGGAGCGCAGCAAGGTTCGACGCAAGCCTTGGCAGGAGTTCAAGCGCCGTTCTTGCGGTTGGGCGTAACGCACATGGGCAATTTTCACTTAGCGCAAGATGACGCGATCTTCACGATACAGGTAACGAACTCTCTAGCTGCCGCTACCACCAATGGCGGCATTCAGGTGACGCCGTACGCGGGCGCTTATGACGACATTCTTTCGATGACTGGGCCTGGCTGGCTATGCTCAATAAACTCGGGCTGTTCACGGAATGATGCCTTGGTTCCCGGCGCGGCCTATCCGCCCATATCCATGGCGGTTCGGATTCCGGTTAGTTATCCTGTCTTCCCTACACCGATTCCGCTGGCGCAGAGAGTAGCCCTCTCGGGTGGTGGTTCGGCTCCAACAGAGACGACGGATATCGCAAGCGTTCTACCTTTTGTCGGGAACTGCCTGTTCGCCGTCGGTTCTCCTGGAACCGTGTCTGTGGGGACAGCGGGTGGTTTATTTGACCCTCAAGTCACAATCAGCAACCTAGCATGTCCCTGGCAGGCGCAGTCGAGCGTCCCTTGGGTAACCGTTCAAACAGTAGGCGGCTACACTAACTACGTTGTCGCGGAGAACCGCACAGGCAGCCCTCGGACGGCGGTTTTGGATCTGACGAGTCCAACTGGGTGGAGCAGTTCAATCACCATCAGCCAGTTAGCTACTGGCTGCGCCTATCAGTTATCCGCATCATCGGTAGTCGTCGGCGCCAGCGCAGGTTCCAATTCAATGAGTGTTCTGACGTCCCCGGATTGCGCATGGTCCGCACAAAGCCATGTGGATTGGATCACGGTCGATCCCATGGGGCGTTATTACAGCGTGATGCAGAATCCTGGACCCAACATACGGATTGGAAGTCTGACGATTGCGGGGCAAAATCTCGTCGTATATCAAGAATCCCCAACCAGCCCTAGCCAGATCGGTTCCATCGCACAGCTGGCTGTTGGCGACGGGTGGGAAACTTCCCTTCAACTCGTAAATCCCACAAACGCTCCGGTCCGATCCTCGGCGAGCTTCTGGAGTAATGATGGAAGCCCCCTTCCGCTATCAGTACTGCCGTCGTTGCCGAATCCAGGCACGATCACTTCCAGTATGGATTTGGTGATGCCCTCGCATGCCACGTTCGCGTTCAGCAGTCTTGGGGCTGGAAGTCTCGACGTTCAAACCGGGGCAGCACGGTTGATGTCTGATATTGGCGTAACCGGCTTTGTCCGCTTCCGTTATGCGCCGCGGGATCAAGAAGCTATTGTCCCACTCGAATTGCGCAAAGCAGAATCGTATGTCTTATCGTTCGACAACATGAACGGTATCGCGACGGGAGTAGCGATTGCGAATTTGGCGAGTTCGGCGGCAAGTATTCCTGTTGTGATTCGCGACGATAGCGGTGCACAGATCGGCACCGGAAGCGTAGCTCTTGCCGCGAATGGGCATTCGGCATTCGTGTTAAGCGATCAATTCGCATCTACGGACGGCGGTAGCGGGACCATCGAATTTGATACCCCCGCGAGCGGACCCATCAGTGTACTGGGATTGCGATTCCCTCCAGGCGGACGGTTTACTACGATTCCGGTTATCGCAAGTACCGATGCAGCCGGCGGATCTATGGCGCATTTGGCGGTCGGGGATGGGTGGACCAGCACGCTCGAACTGGTCAATTTCGGGGCCTCTTCGGCGCAGGCGCATGTGCAGTTTTTTAGCGATGACGGGACGCCTCTCAGGTTGCCTCTAGCTTTTGCGGCAACCTCCGTGACAACTGCAGCAGTGGATCAAACGCTCGCCCCGCACGCACGGCTGGTCATTCAGAGCAATGCCACCGACGGCGCTCCGCTTCAGACTGGATCGGCGCAATTAACTAGCAACGGGAGCGTGAGCGGCTTTATTCGGTTTCGCTACGGGCCGCGGGACCAAGAAGCGATAGTGCCAATCGAATCGAGTAACGCGGCGACCTATGGGCTCGCGTACGATAACACCAACGGTCTGGCGACTGGCGTGGCGGTTGCCAATGTCTCGAACGCGGCGGCGACTATACCGGTGATAATTCGAGATAGCGCGGGCACGCAGACAGAGTCCGATTCTTTTGTCCTGAGCGCGAACGGCCACACCTCGTTCGTTCTGTCAAATCGTTTTGCAGCCACGGCGAATCAGACGGGGACGATTGAATTTGACACCCCAGCAGGTGGGTCAATAAGCGTACTTGGGATACGGTTTCCAGCTTCAGGCGCGTTTTCGACGATTCCAGTCGTGACACAGTGAGCTTTTCGACCTGTGCAATGCGGAAAAAGATTATCTAGAAATCAAATCGATTCGTGCCCACCCAAAGCCCCGAAGTTACCGGGATTGCCCCGCAGGTTTTGATTAACGACGCCAATTCATTGATTGGCGATAGACCGTTGACCGTACGCACTTGGTCGGTCAGACGCAGTCTGATCCAAAACGAGAGAGCACTTGACGTGTAACGCGCTAACCACCGATGTGGCCAACTGAGCCCATTTCACTTCGACGGTTTGCCGACTTATCGTCAAGGTGAATTTGGTTCCCACTATCCAAGAGCTTTTGGTCGAGCAACGAACTTACTCGTCGTCCGGCACCACTTCGATTTCCAAGCTTTGGAGGTCTCCTTCAGCGACTTTTACAGCTTTGGCTTGTCTCTCAAACTCCTTGATGATGCTCGGATCACGAAAATCGATTCCCGCGTCTTTGGACACGGCCATGGCGTGGTATTCGCCAGGTGCGATGCCATGCAGTGTGCACGTTCCACGGGCATCCGTAACGCAATTTTCGTATAACGCTAATTGCTCTCGGCGCGGTTCGTCAGGCAGCAGGGTGACAATTGCCTCCGGAAACGGCTCTCCTTTGGGCGTGCGCGCCACCACTTTGACCATGCCAGCGTTTGCCTTAAGAACGATTTCGAGGGCCTCATTGCTCGAGCCAGTCACATGAAGACCATGAGCGAGCACGTCTTCATCGTCCCTGCGGATAGCGCTGACATAGAGATCGTCGCCGGGGCCGGTGCTGCCGAGTGCAACGTCATATTCACCGGCCTGCACGGTGTCCATCGTGAAGGCTCCATCCGAAGCGACTTGGCCAAGCCCTCCCGCTTGGTTGTTGGTCCTTGCGCGATCCGACAGAATCACGAACAGCCCCTGCGGGATTTTTCGGCCTTCTGGTACTGACACTAAGCCCTTGATGGCTTGCGGTGCTACTAGTGTCAATGCGATACCTTCCACGTCTGTCTGCCCGACTTCGATCTTCTGATGTGCGGAAGGACCAGCTCCCCTGTTGGTTAGATCAATAGCACTTGCTGACAGTTCGTACTTTCCCGGCGGTATCCCGCTCAGATCGAATTCTCCGTTAGGGTTTCGGACCTCCAGGTCGCGCGTCGCACCAAAACCGAACCCCTGCGGTTGGAGCATGATTAGTGCCGGAAACGGCCCTGCTGCGATACCGCTGACCCGGCCCCGAATGTGGACAGCGTGCACCCGCTGGATCTGGAGATCGAGCCCGGCGAGGTCTGCGCTTGCAGGTACTTCGATCGATCTGGCCTGAGTGGAGTCGAAAGTCCCCGGAAAATACGTGGTGACATAGCTTTCCTCTATCGAGCTATCCGAAGGCTGCATTTGGATTTGCCTAAGCTGGAATGGCGGCTGATAGATGGCTGAAAGGTAGTATTTGCCCGGTGGTATCTGAAAAATGCGGTATACGCCGCGATCATCGGTGACGGCGCTAAGAGAGGAGGGTTTCCTTGCACGGACGGAACGAAGCTGTACATTGACCCGAGGCATCGGATCACCGTCGGGATCTACGACACGCCCCGAAATAGCGCCAGTGCGAAGCAGTTCGAGATTGACATCCGAAAGAGTCTGCCGCGCTTGCACCACGATAGTTTTGGGTGGCGTCCTCGAGGAGACCACGTAACCGTCGCGTTCGACCGTTAGGATGTATGCTCCAGGATCCGCCTCCAGGCGATAGTTGCCCCTGTCGTCGCTGTAGGCTCCGATTCCGGTTACCTGACCGCGGTGGAGAACGACCAACGCTTTCCGGATACCCTTGTCCGAATCACTAGAAGATTCTGTTACGCGACCAGTTACGGTTCCATGCACTCTGGGAGTCGGCACTTGAAACCCAGATGCAGTGAGAGCGCTTGCGAGTACTGCGATCAGCCGAGCAAATCGCATGAAATCGACGCCTCCCGGTCGAAAAGGTTCTGCTTGGTGCGATCATACCCTAAATAGTGCCCCAGCCACTTGGCCGTGTAACGCTGAAACCGTACATGTGATTCCCGTGAACACTCGGCACTTCGGTGTGCTGGCCGCACATAAACGCCGTCTATGCAACACGAAGGCCCAAGTTCGACTCGCGGGTGGACACCGATTCCAGGACGTGAGTTACTGAACGCCCGCGCGGGGAGCATGGGCGTTCGTATATCGTAATCCGATATCTAGCCTCCATCGATCCACTGAAAGAACTGCTGTTCCTTGTCTACGGACCGGTTATAACGGTCAATGGATCTGATAAGTTTGCCGACTCTCGGAAAGGCCGTACGGAAGATTGGCTTTGGCCCCAACCCTGCGAACCAGTGCTCAACCTGATCTGACCAGGAAGAACCGTTGGGCGTAAAGTGAAGGGTGTAGCGTGGTCGAGATGCAAGCCACTTCTTAACTTCCAGGTGTTTTTGGATTCCACCATTACCTAGGATGAGATGAATCTCATGGTCCGCTTCGACAGTTTGATCTATCCGTTCGAGGAATCGCAGGAACTCCGGGTAGCGTCGGGCGCCACGGACCTTTCCCTCAAGATTATGAAGGGCATCGAACAGGGGAGTGGATCTTGACGGTCGGCCGTGGTACCTCTTCCAAAGGTCCCTGGCCTCATCCCGGGCGAGCGCCGCAATCTGATACCTGAAACTCAGAACCATCACTTTGTCGCGGTTGGTCATATAAAGCCCTACGATATAGCGCTGGCTCGGGGCAAACGTGCAATCGTTAGTTAACATCGCCGACTCCGGTCGCAAGTTGTGCTTCTCCCAAATCCTGCTTACCGTGGCTGGGCTGACATTCTTGGCGGCGGCCAGCGCACGCAGGGTCCAGAAGGCGGCACCCCGGGGTTTGGCCCAAACCGTGGCGTCCACAATGTCTGCTTCTTTCTGTGAGGAAATTCGCTTTCGCCGCCCACTACGCGGACGATCGAGAATTGCCGCCAATCCACCGCTTTCATACCTTTTCCGCCACAGCAAGACTGTAGGGACGCTAGTACAAAGCGTTCGAGCGATCTCGTGATTAGGCAGACCTTCAGCGGCACACAGAACAATACTTGCTCGCAGTGTCATGCCTCGGGGTTTCCCGCCCTGGCCGCCCGTCACAGTCAGTTGTTCACGATCTGAGTCAGCAAGAAGAAGTTTCGGGGCAGGTGGAAGTGGCATGTCTATCTTCCAGGATGCCGCGAACTTTCCCATTAGTAAAGCCACTTCAGGTGCAAAGGTCTAGATCGAGCGTTTTGATCTGCTCGACTAACTACTGTCATTCCAATGTCTTGGGTGCCACCAATTACAGGATGTTAGTTACACGGTATAGATGTAGGGCAAAAATGAGCAACCAATGCACTCCGGGCGCAAGCCGTGCCCTCAGAAGGGAAAAGCAAATGTACCAAGCAACGGAAGACAGTTCAAATGAACGTCTTTGGAATGAAAGTGATGTGGCGAGATTTCTGTCGCAGTCACTTGGCAAGACGAGGAGGTGGCGTCTCACCGGTGATGGCCCCAGATTTTTGAAGATTGGCGCGTCGGTGCGCTATCGACCCGCGGATGTCGTAGCATTTCTCGACTCGCGACCAAGCGGCGGCGGGATGGTTTCCACGGGAGGTCCCGATGGCCTACACGTATGATTTCGATGGCTTGCATATGCCGTTCGGAGTGCACGAGGGCGTGGATATTCCGAGTCTGCCCGACAACTACCTGAAATTCTTGTTGAAAAACCCAAAAATGGGCAGGCCGGTGCGCATGGCCCTCCTTCGGGAGGCCCACTACAGGTGGCCGGATGAGTTTCAAGATCCAGACGCCGTCCGTGGCCGGTGAGCTGCCAAGTGAGCAATCAACAAAAATCCTTTGGGGCGGCGGAAGTCGCCGCCTATATTGCCGAGCAAAACCTTGATTTGGAACAGCAGGGTGATGAATGGCGCGGAGCTTGCCCCATCCATAGGGGATCTCGTGACTCTTTCGCGATGAATGCCCTGAATGGCACATGGTATTGCCACTCGGCGTGTCAGCGCGGCGGCGACTTGTTTGAACTTGAGGCGCTACTGACTGGAGCGCAGCCCGAAAGGGTGCGCTCCACCATTCTCGGCCTTGTCGAAGGCAAACGCGACCAAAATGACCACAACGTGGAAAAACGCATTGTTGCGGAATACTCTTACACGGATCCAAATGGGGTTCTGCTTTATCAATGTGTCCGGTTCGAGCCAAAGGATTTCCGCCAGCGGCGCCCCGACGGCAAAGGCGGCTGGATCTGGAAGCTCGATGATGTTGAAACTGTCCTGTACCACCTGCCACAGGCTGTGGCGGCGAACGTGGTCTACATCGTCGAGGGCGAGAAGGACGTTCACACGCTGGAGAGTCTCGGTGTTGTGGCGACCTGCAATCCGATGGGCGCGGGCAAGTGGCGCGCTCATTATGCGAAATCTCTTCGCGGAAAGATCGTGATCATCGTACCCGACAACGACGATCCAGGGCGGAAGCACGCCGCGGCGGTAGCCGACAGCCTCTTGGGTGTCGCTGCGTCGGTGCGGATTGTGGAGATTGGTCCAGCAGGCAAGGACGTATCAGATTTCGCTGCCGCCGGTGGAACCCGCGATCAACTGGAAGCGGTCGCCGCGGCGGCAACAGTCTTGGCGCCAGAAGCCCTCACCTCTCTCCGCGAGCGGTGGGGCATAGTGATGCCCAAGGAGGTTGCAACCGGCTCGAACGCTCCAGTTCGAAACCCAACCCAGTCGGACAAACTACTTGATCTCGCAAATTCAGCGAAATTATTCCACACTTCAGAGCACGAAGCCTACGCGCAGATTCAGCAAAACGGGCATTCGGAAACCTGGAGCTTGCGTTCAGCGGGTTTCGAGCGGTGGCTAAGAAAGGAGTATTTCCGCGTATATCGCGGTGCGCCGGGCAAGCCTGCGGTACAGGATGCCATAGCAAATTTGACGGCGCGCGCGCATTTTGATGGCGCTCAGCACGCAGTCTACCTACGACTGGCACGCAGCGATGAACGGATTTATCTGGATCTTGCCAATGAGCGTTGGGAAGCCGTGGAAATTGGCAAGGTGGGATGGAGGATCGTTCAGGACGTACCAGTCTTTTTCCGGCGACCGAAAGGTATGGCGGCCCTGCCCATGCCGCAAACCGGTGGCACTCTCGATGACCTTCGCGACTTCATTAACACCCCAGACGATGATACTTTCATCCCGGTTGTAGCCTGGCTTGTCGGCGCACTACGACCTTCAGGGCCGTATGCTCTTCTCTCCCTTCAGGGAGAACAAGGGAGCGCCAAGAGCAGCTTGGCTAAAGTTCTTCGAGCTCTGATAGATCCGGCATCTTCTCCCCTGCGGACTCTCCCGAGGGACGAGAGGGACTTGATGATCGCGGCAAACAACAACTGGGTATTGGCGTTCGATAACTTGTCCGGAATTGACTCGGCGACCTCTGATTCTTTCTGCCGAGTCTCCAGCGGCGGTGGCCTCTCCACACGTGAGCTATACAGCGATAGCGACGAGACGATCTTCGATGCCATGAGGCCGATTATCCTGAACGGGATTGATGACATGGTGGAAAGGCATGATCTGGCCGACCGTAGTTTGATCGTGAACCTGCCCGGTATTCCTGACAGCAAACGGCGCACGGAAGATCAGCTTTGGCTTGAATTTGAGGCCGCACGCCCCCGAATTATCGGCGCTCTGTGCGACGCCGTCAGTATGGCACTCCGGAATGCCAATACCCTCTCAATCCCGGCACTACCTAGGATGGCTGATTTTGCTTCTTGGGTGATGGCGGCGGAGTCAGCACTGCCGTGGAGTGCCGGTGCCTTTCTGGACACATTCCAACGCAGCAGGAAGGACGCCATCGCCGTAGCGCTGGAGGGCGACGCAGTCGCGGTCGCGATCTCCAAATTAACGGAACTCCAAAATACCTGGCAGGGAACTGCGACCCAGTTGCTCGAACAGCTGGACCTCCTGGTCGCCGACTCCACTAGAAAATCCCGAGTTTGGCCAAAGTCTCCCAATAGTCTCAGCAAGCGAATCTTGCGAGTACAGCCGTTCATGCGGGCGGGCGGCGTAACAGTGGAGCATTCGCGGGTGCCGGGTAGTGGCCGGAGATTGATTACCATCAGCCGTGACTCGAAAACCATCGTCACGAGCGTCACGCCCGTCACGGTGGATTCGCCCAGCCAACGGGTAGCCCCAAGGTTCAACCAAATAGCGCCTGTGACGGTGGCGCCGGAGATCTCGCCAGCGGAGGATTCTGCGCCGTCACAGACCGACACCCCGCTGGCTCAGGATTGTGACAGTGGTGACGAGTGTGACGCACCAATCCCTACGATGTCGAAAAATCTGAACGTCGACCTGGAATTAGACCTATGAGGGGAACAGCATGAATACCAAAGCAAAGGGAAACCGTCAAGAGCACCGCAGCATTGCCATCCTGGAGGCCGCTGGCTACCGGTGCACCCGCAGCGCGGCGTCACTAGGCGAGTGGGACATAGTTGGTATCGGCCCGACGGACGTGGTGCTCTGCCAAGTCAAGACGCGCGACTGGCCCAGTTCTTTGGAAATGGAAATTTTGAAACTATTTTGCGCGCCGCAAAATTGCAGAAAAATTATTCATCGCTGGCGGCATCGCGCGCGAGTTCCTGATGTCAAGGTGATCGGGGAATAACCATGCCACAGATCTGCACAATTTGCAGCCATCCGCAGAGACCGGAGATCAACGCGGCCCTAATCTCAAGCGAATCGCGGTTGCGGAACATAGCGGCACGCTTCACCGTCTCCACCGGTGCCCTCCAGCGGCACAAAGCTAATCATCTGCCCGCCTCTCTCGTGAAGGCGGCGGAGATAGCCGATGTCATTGAGGCTGGGACTCTTCTTAACCGGCTCAAGGCGCTCAACCACGAAACCGCTGCCGTGCTCCGGGAAGCGCGTGCAACCGACTCAAAAAACAACGAATTGGCCCTGAAAGTTATAGCCCGCCTTGAAAAGCAAATCGAGCTTGAGGGGAAATTGCTCGGTGAGCTTCAGGAGGGATCCACTGTAAACGTAATCTTATCATCGGAATGGCTGGCGCTTCGCTCCGCGATCATGGCGGCGCTGGAGCCTTACCCGGCAGCGCGGCTGGCAGTTTCGGGGGCGGTGAAGAATGCTGGGAGATGACCTTGCTTTCGCACTTGATCCCGTTCTCTTCGCCACTGAAGCCTTGGGCTTTCATCCTGATCCAGCTCAGACCAAAGTACTGCGCTGGAATGGGAAACGCTTGCTCTTGAATTGTTCACGGCAGTGGGGCAAGAGTACCACTACATCGATCCTGGCAACCCATCAGGCCGTATTTTCCCCGAATAGCCTCGTTTTGCTAGTAAGTCCGAGTCTTCGCCAGAGTTCGGAACTCTTCCGCAAAGTGTCTGGCTTCATGGACCGGCTGGCGGTTAAGCCCGACAAAATCGAGGACAACCGCTTGTCACTCCAGCTGGCGAATGGGTCCCGTATTGTCAGCCTGCCCAGCAAAGAAGCAACCGTGCGCGGTTTCAGTGGCGTGTCGCTCATTATCGAAGACGAAGCGAGCCGGGTAGACGACCTTTTGTACAAGACCCTTCGGCCGATGATCGCGGTAAGCGGTGGGCGACTGGCCGTCCTTTCCACACCCTACGGCAAACGGGGCCATTATTTTGAGGAATGGATGAACGGTGGCCCCAACTGGGAGCGGATAGAGGTTCGCGCAACGGAATGCCCGCGAATCCCGAAGTCCTTTCTAGACGAAGAACGAGTGAGTCTGGGGGAGCGGTGGTTCCGCCAGGAGTATCTTTGCGAATTCGTCGACACTGTCGACCAAGTATTTAGCTATGACCTTGTCATGGCGACGTTAAGTCCCCATGTAAAGCCGTTGTTCTAAGGAGATTTATGATCATACCAAGAACTAAGAAAGTCTTCTGCCTGGGATTAGATTTGGGGAAGGCAGCCGAAAATACTGCGATCGCAGTGGTGGAAAAAGTTGCCCCGGCGGGTTGGAATGCACTGGTGGACTGTCCGCCGGATAAGGCGGAATTTCACGTTCGGCATCTTGATCGCCTTCCTCCGGGTACCTACTATACGGATGTTACAAAAAAGGTGGGGGCCGTGCTCAGCTGTCCCGCGCTAAGCGACACGAAGGAAATCACAACCTATAAGACTGTTCGCGAGATTGATCTGTTCGTAGATCTGGTTATCGATCAGACGGCGGTGGGTGAGAAGGTTACCGACATGATTGTTGGTCTCATAGGCAAGCAGGCCCGTCGCGCGGTTCTCTCGGGAACGCAGGGGGAGAGCTATTCCGGTGGTCTGTATCATGTTCCGAAGCTTTCTCTCATCGGCGGCCTGGACGTCTTGATGGAAACCAAAAGATTCAAGATTCCCGAGGACGGTCAGCATTCCCGTCAGCTGATTGACGAACTGCTCAACTTCCGAGGCCGCAAAACCTCCCTCGCCGCTTTAACTGCGGACACGTGGCGCGATCAACCCTCAGACGATTTGGTATTTGCAGTGGCCCTGGCGTGCTGGCGTTTGCAGCAACCTGGATTTTCCTACGAATTCGTGGATCTTTGGTGATGCCAGAATACTTCATTGGTTTGGATTTGGGACAAAAGCGGGACTTCACGGCGCTGGCCATCGTGGAACGAGAGGGAGAACGCCTCGTTCTGCGTCACCTTGAACGCCTCAAGCTGGGCACGGCCTATACGGAGGTGACAGACCGAGTCCGGGAGCTTGTGGGTAGGACAATGATACACGGTTCAGTCACCTTGGTTATGGACGCCACCGGAGTCGGGCTACCGGTGTTCGATGAATTGCGATCACGGGGATTCAATCCGGTTGGTGTGACCATTACGGGCGGCCGTTTGGTTTCGGTAACTGGCGGAATTGTAAAAGTGCCAAAGCGCGTGCTAGTTGTCACACTCGTCACGCTTGTCGAGTCTGGACGTCTGAAGATTGCGACTGGGCTTCCCAACGCTCCCGAGCTGATCGACGAGCTTTTGGGCTTCAAGGTACGGATCAATCAACGGACTCGGCGGGAAACGTATCTAGCTGGCAGGGGAGCAGTGCACGATGACATCGTGGTTGCGGTTGCCCTGGCTTGTTTCCGTGCCTTGTAGCATCAGTGAATTAAGCCATAAACGCCATTTCGCTGATCCGACTACTAACCGCGTTAATCGCGTTTCCCGGGCCGCCAATTGAGGTGTGTTCACCGCCAAACCACTGGTGTTGCGGGGTCTCCCTCCGCATCCGCCATTCTGGGCCATTGCCTCAGGCCAACTGACGCATTATAAATGGGTTAGAGCTTTCCCTTTGTTTTCAAATTTCTCGTCAAATAAATTTTAAGGAAGTACTCCGAGCCGACGGCGACTGGTTCGAACGGGGTGCAAGGCTGTCGGAAACAGCCATTAGAGTAGCAATAGGGAGGACGACTATGGTTGAAGCCAAGAAATACCCGATTTCAGAAAGAGATTTTCTCCGGCTGGGATTCAGGGTGGGGTCCACGTTTCACGTACACGGCAGGCTGATGCGGATCCGCAAGATTGGCAGGTACCGCAAAGAGGGTACGCAGAAAGTTCGGGACATGGAAGCGGTCGAAATATCGAAGGAACTTGAGAACGAATCAATGAACGCCGAAGAGGGAAGATGCCAGCAGCGATCCTCTGGACACTCCAAAGAAGGCGCCAGCGACAAGAAAGGGAAGTAAGATGACCTCGGCCGCCACAGCCAAAGTTTCGTACGTCGATCTTCTCATGCGCGAATGGCGATTGGACGAGCAGTCGGGCGGTTTTCAGTCCTCAAGCGCCTTCACGTGACATGCGCTGGCGTGTTTTCGTGCCGAGGCGCGATTAGTGAATACGCGATAAACGCGATTTCACAGCTCGGCCACCAGCAACCACGTTAATGGCGTTGCTTGCCGATAGGCGAAAGAATGCCTGGCCTCGACTCGCGCCGCTCATTTTGGACTAAATTTCGTGATCACGAGATTCACCAACACCGGCTTTTCTTTCTTCCCCTTCCCTTTTAAGCCCACCACAACCGATAAGTAATCTCCATCTCTATAGTAAGCATCACATGAACCCCACTATTCCAGCCGCCGCGTGCGGGGCATAGTGGTGAGGTGAACAAGCAAGAGCAGCGGCGCGAGCAGTGGCGCCAGAGAATCGCACAGCAGGAAACCAGCGGCCAATCGGTGCGCATATTCTGTCGCAAGCAAGGACTGACTGGGCCCACCTTTTATGCCTGGCGGCAACGGCTGCGAAAACAGAACCTGCCGGTCCGCTTCGCGCTGGTAGAGACCAAGCCAGCAGAGAAGACTGTTCCACCCATCGAGCTGATCCTCGCCAGCGGTGACCGGCTTCGGATTCCGCACGATGCCGCGACGCTCAAGCTGGTGCTGGCGGTGCTGCGGGATCAACAGGCGTGATCCATCTGCCAGCCAGCGTACGCGTGTACTTGTGCACTTCCCCGTGCGACATGCGGCGGGGCTTCGACGGCCTGCACGCGCTGGTGAGCGGCGCGATGAAGCTGGACGCATTTGCCGGGCATCTGTTCTGTTTTTCCAACCGCCGCCGGGACCGGGTGAAAATTCTGTACTGGGATCGGGATGGTTTCGCCGTGTGGGCCAAGCGGCTGGAGGAAGGCACGTATGCGATGCCGTTCGAGGAGGAAGGCGAACCCCGGCGCGAGATCACGGCGCAGGAGTTGGGAGCGCTGTTAAGCGGCATCGATCTGAGCGTAGCCAAGCGCCGCAAACGATATCACCGCAAGAGCGTGGAAGCCGCATAAAGATTGGCTTCCAATGCATTTTGTGCTTGGCCTAAAAGAGCGTTAGCCGTATAATTCCCGTAGTGCCTGCCGATCCGAACAGTCTGCCAAATGATCCGATGATCCTGAAGCAGATGTTGTTGGATCTGACGGTGCAGCTGGACAAAACGCAACGGCTGTTGCGCCAGTTGCTGGAAGCCAAGAGCGGCACCCGCAGCGAACAGTTGAGCGCCGATCAGTTGCGGCTGTTTGTGCAAGATCTCCAGGTTGCCCAGACTGAAGCAGAGCAAAAGGACGACGACGATCTTCCGCCCGACGCTGGCAGCGAGGAACGGGAAGACCGCCGTCCGCGCGGACGCCGAAGCTTGCCCTCGCACTTGAAACGGGAACGCATCGAGCACGATCTGACGGCAGACGAAAAGCACTGCGAGTTCTGCGACCAAAACCTGCGCCCGATTGGCGAAGAGACCAGCGAACGCTACGAATACATTCCCGCGCAGTTGCTGGTGATCGAGGACGTCTGCAAAAAGTACGCGTGCGCCTGCACGGTGAAGACGGCAACCAAGCCGCCGCAGCCCATCGAGAAGAGCGCGGCAGGTGCGTCTTTATTGGCTCAAGTGATTGTCAGCAAAATCGCCGATCACTTGCCCGTGCACCGGCAGGCGAAGATCTTCCGCCGCTTCGGCGTGGAGATTGCCGACCAGACCATGTGTGGCTGGATGCGGCAATCGGCCCAACTGCTCGATCCGCTCTATATTCGGCTGAAGCAGTTCGTGCTGAGTTCGAAGGTAGTGGGCACCGACGATACGCCGGTGAAAGTATTGGACCGGAGCTTAAAGCGGGCAACACGAAAAGGGCGATTCTGGCCCTACATCGGGGATCGCCACCATTCGGCGGCGGTGTTCGATTACACCCCGACACGAGAACGCGCCGGGCCTGAACAGTTCCTGAAAACGTATCGCGGATATTTGCAGGCCGATGCCTATGTGGCTTACGATGCGTTCTTCACCAAGCCCGAACGCGGCTTGGTGGAGGTTGCCTGTTGGGCTCACACGAGACGTCACTTCCACCAGGCGCTGGATACGGATTCGGCGCGCATGGGTGCGGTGCTGGCCTACATCGCGTATCTGTACAAGGTGGAAAAGCGGGCGCGGCGGTCCGGCATCACGGGCGAAGACTTGCGCCTGTTGCGCCAGCATGCCTCCAAACCGGTGCTGGAAAAATTGTACGAGTATTTGGAGAAGATTCGCGAAGAAGTGCTGCCCAAAAGCGAAGCCGGGCAAGCGGTCGCCTACGCGCTGAAAAACCGGACGGCATTGACGTGCTACTTGGAAGATGGCGACCTGTCCATCGATAACAACCACACCGAGCGAAGTTTGCGCGGCATTGCAGTGGGCCGCCGCAACTGGACCTTCGTCGGGAGTGATCGCGGCGGAAGGACGATGGCCGTGCTGCGAAGCTTCGTGGCGTCCTGCGAATTAGCGAAGGTGGACCCGTTCGCCTGGTTCAAGGACGTGCTCTCGCGCATCGGCGAGTGCTCGATGCAGCAACTCGACGAACTGCTACCCCACCGCTGGGCTCAAGCCCGCCCCTAGTTTCAATTCTATTGGCTCCGGATCGCCCTAGCCGTACGCTGCTGGTGTTCACGTGATGGATACTCTCTATAGACAAAAAACGACTTCCCCACGTCCCTCGTCAACGGTGGGTGTCCAGTCATGAATCCTGGCGTAATCTCCTCTCTCGCGACGTAGGTTCCTTCTGTCGTCTTAATGGTGTACGTCCACGTCTCGGTCGTGTACTGATCCCCTGTCAGAATACCTGTACGCGAGCCAGTAGTTTGAGCTATGTCTTCTACGTAGCCCAGCTTCCAGGGGACCTTGGTGAACCAAGTCGGCTTGTCGTCTGTCTTTGTGGTCTGACCAACAGATATTTCCAAACTCCGTTTTTCGTCGTTAGCACTCTTACCGTCTATGAAGTCATGCTGCTTTACCCAGGCTGGCTTCACCTCTTCCCGCGCCCAACTTTGTTTGACGTCATCAATATCCTGGCCGTCTACGAACAAGATTCTTACAGACGCAGATTCGCAGGGAAGGATTATTCCGATTTCGTCGAGTACTTTGGCGGAAACGACTCGTCGCTCTCCGTTCCCAAGGCCATAAAGATACTCCGAGTAGCCATGTGGGACGTTACCTGGGCACATGATCTCTACGCGAAACTGAATCGCCCCCCAAGCTACCCCAGTCCGGTTCTGCACCTCACCCGAAAACCATGGAATCAACTCGTTCCGGACATCGGAATATCCCCAAAGTTTGAGATTGGTAAATACGATTTGGCCCCTTGGCGTATCAATCGAAATCGGATCAAAAGACCTACGATCCAAATCCCGCTGAAAGCCGTTAGCCGCGCACGAAAGACCCAGAGCGGCGGCAGACAGAATCAGACCACTTCGGGCACGCCTCGATATTTGGGTCCACACGACTGACATAGCTTTGCCTCCTTCCTAGACTTCGATGCTGATTTGAGGATTCACCAACCTAGTGTCATCAAGGCTTACTTCCCCATCACTCACCTCGCTAGTATTTCGCGCAGCTGCGCGACCTATCCGTGGTTGCTTCTTAGGCGCTGCATTAATCGCGTTTTCCGCGTCTTGCGCCACTGCGCAGCGGACTCGTTGGCTACCGACTCACTTGCAGTTCGGGAAGTACGCCACGTTCTCTAACTTGTCTCGCACCTCTTTCACTACATGCTTCACCTTAATCGGTTCTGTTCCACTGGCCTCTTGCCGCGCAGTTTCACAGTCCACTTGTGCGACGAAACCCTGGAAGAACACCACCGTATAGAAACCTTTGTGCGCACCTGTCAGGCGTGCAAAATACTGGTGGTCGGCCTCCAACACAAGCGGAAGCCGCTCTTTCTCTGACGGGCTTCTCTGTCTTCCTCCTTGACCTCGAACCGAGAAGACGTGTTCTCCGGGCGAAAACCGGAGTGTTATAAACCGCCCCGGCTCCAAAAAAGCCATTATCTTTCCATCATCGAGCACTGAACCGATAAACGGATTTTTTCCTGGTGCGTTCAGTGTCACTGCTAATTTGAGCTTGGTTTTACCTGAAGAACCAGCCGAGTAAAATGTCACGCTGGCATCCTGCGCGAACACGCAGGTGGCAAGCAATAAGATCGCAAACGGGTATCTCACACTCAAGTTCCTTGTTGCTTCCTATCATCCGGCCGATACGCGTGGAGGTTCTGATGAAACCCTTTTGGGTCCCGAGAGAAAGTCTTATCGAGCACTATATCAAATGTCACTGGGATCAGACAATTCGAACCACCTGCTTTCGCCACCATTAGGACTTGGCTGTATCCGAAGCGCAAGTCTTGAGGCATCTGGCCGCGCGAATCAAAGCGTTGCGCCGAGCTCAGTCGTGGTCACAAGAGCAACTCGCCGAGCGGGCCTCGATTCGGCGGAGTTATTTGGCCGATCTGGAACGTGGTTACCGGAACCCCTCCGTGCGGACACTCCTGAAAGTCGCGAATGCCCTCGGCGTTTCTTTGCCCACCCTTTTCGACCATGGCGACGGGGCCAGTACGCGGTAAAGCTGTAAGTTGCATTCCCCGCGAAATCCTGTCAAGAGAAAATCGAGCCCAAGATTCCCGAGCTGGTGGGGAACAGTTCAGGCGCATGACTGCCAGCCGAGAAAGAGCATCTATAATCCTAACCATGATGGATTCTGCATCCGTGCAATACAATGACTTGGTTGGTACCGCTGCCGCCGACCAACACGGCGACTTGGGTCTTATGCAGCTTGCAGAAGCGGCTGGCATTGACATCAGCCGTTATTTCCCCGTTGGCATCAAAATCTTCGGCTTGCCTCCGAAACGCGCCGCTATCTTCGCTATCGACATGCAGGGTGTGGGGCCTTGCAACCATCAGGCAGTGCAAGAGCATCTTGGTGACGCCGGGGCGGCCGCCAAAACCATCCCATTTGAGATAGAGGCTGACAACCTACGATTGGACGCTTATTTCAAACGACTAGAGGTCTCGCTGTTTCTCCGCAACATGGAGGGCCTGGATAAACTCGACTTCTAGAGTCAGGCAGTACGCGCTTAACGCCATAAATCCCACAGGGTCGGACGAATGGCGTTTACCACGTATAGCGGAGAAGCGGATTCCCGTCGGGCCCCAGTCGACTGCTATTTGTCATGCGACGGCTCCGTTACATGACGGGGCTCAAGTGTTAACTCGCGTAATTCTTGAAGAGCACCAAGATTTGGCGTGCCCGCCGCTGACGATTTCGGCGACCGCGAACACGAATTCCGGACGGAGCAACATTGACTCCGACTCCGCGTTTCTCGGCCAGTTTGCTTGGAAATTGCCGAAAGAACACCTTAGCCGTCTCCAACTCAGAGATTTGATTCATTTTGTCGAACGATGATCGTCGTTTAATAGCAGTGCGTCTTTCCATTATTTTGGTTTATGGACGGGTTCCCGACATAACTGGCCAATCGTGATGCCCGCGCGCTCCTAACTGGCAGAGAAGATTGGAGTTAAGGGCGCGTGCACAGATTGGACCAGTTATGTCGAAAATAACCGGCCAAACTGCTTGATTCTAAATCGCTTACGCTGCAATTCCGGGTGCAAGTAGATTTGGCCGGTTATTTTAGTACCATCCAGGAGTTATCCCGTCAACCCTGGAACAATTAAGGTGTTATCAGCCTTCCACGGCTGCCGGCAAATGACGCTCTTTTCCCGTGGCCCACGGAGCTCCATGTGGAGATAGTCAGCGTTTGCTGACGAAGGTGTCCACGTCAGCCTCCCCCGACAGTAAGAAATCGAGAAAGCTGACACCCTTGCATTTGCACGTTTCGCTGATGCTCAGAAGGACCAAGTACTCTCGTAGGCCCTTCACCGTGCTCGTGCCCCCGATGATGTTCCGTAGACGCACGAATGCTTTGACCGCGTGCTCGGCATTGTTGTTGTTCCACGGGACGCCGTCATGTTCGAGGAACGTAAACAACCGATCCCGATTCTTCTCGAATCGCCGCGCGTAACCAACCGCGACTTCAGTCTGGTACTCCTGCCGTGAGAGCGTCTGATAGAACCGGTCAACATCTCGCCGGTGCTTGCGCAGGAAGCGAGTCTTAAGGCCAAAACGATCCACGGAGTCGATCATGGGTTGCAGCAGCTCCACGAACAGTCTCCCGATCTCCTTCATCTCGTCATTAAAGGGCTGCTTGAAGAGATCATCGTTGATGTCCCGCATCAAATGAATGAGGCACTTTTGCTGTGCGCAGGCGATGGAATCATAGGCGGCGTAGAAATCTGATACCAACACGCCGCCGAAATTCTGTAGGACATTCTGGGGCGTGCTTGCTTCGCGTCCGGCGCTGTAGACGAACGCCACGTCTTCCAGGCTCGTGAACACCCATACGTAGGCATCCTTTCCAGAGACGATAGCTCGCGTCTCATCCGCATGCACGAGCGCGCCGTCCACAATCTTGTCGAGGATGGCACAGTACGTGTCCTCGCAGCGTTCCGCAACATTAGCCTTGAGACGATTGACCATGCCCCGAGACGCGGGGATGCCGAATAGTTCTCGCATGCTCTTAGTCACTGCGCTTTGCGTTACCTGCAATTCGATGATCTGGTAGACGGTGTACGCGCACATTGTATTGCCATACTTGGCCTGGTGCGCATATTGGTGAAAGGTCGTCTTGCATTGCCAGCAGATGTAACGGGGAAAGGAATACAGTACAACCCAGCGTTTGATTCCAGCCCCAGACAATTTGAAATCGTAAACGGTTCGGCTTAGGCGCCCGCATCGATAGATTGTCGTCGCGCCGCAACCTGTGCAGTTTGTTGGTCGGTGTTCCTGGCATTCAACGACCTTATTGATGGGAGCCGTCCATACTGACGTGGGTGCGTTCCGCCGCAGCCGGGCCAAACGTTTGTTAGAACGTGCGTAGACTTTATCGCGCTGGTGGTCCCAGCGTGCGGCATCATTGATTCGCCGAAACTCCGGGAGCGCGAATTCAATATTTCCAAGCCGCTGGGGATATTCACGCTTCAGCGTGGCAACGTCTACTACATCGGCGTTGCCAACGGCTGCGGATTGCGAGAGTACAGAGAGGGCTTCGGCAACTATTTGAGCAGCAGCGCAATCCTCCGCGTTGTACGTGGCCAACATCTGTTTGAGATCGGGCCGCTGCGAGTGCTCCCACTCTCGACGCCAGGCTAGGGCGACAAGACCCGAAGCCGTTGGTTCCGACCAACGGAAGCCGAGATAGCGTGCCACGTCTTTGAGCCCATTAGAGTAAGTTGGAAAGTACACGCGGGCGTAAATCGTTGAGAGCAGGTTGAAGGCGGAGGCGATGAGTTGGTCCAGCAAGGCTGTGCGCTTAGGATTGGGATATCGCTTCTTCATTTGCCGAAGGAACGTCGTCTCGTAGCTGCCGTAGTGAACCAGCCGCGGGGCCTCGATCGTTCCTAGCGCATATAGGCAATCGGCCCACATTGTTCCTTCGTCCCCGGGGCTATCGGCCCAGTACGAGCGCTGAACCATCGCGCCGCCCGCTTCAAACCGAAGCCCGATGCAGTAGTAGAAATCCCGGTCTGGATCACCTTCGACGTCCAAGTAGACCGGGGTGCCGGTCTCCTTCATCGTGTCTGCGCCGACGACGTGAATCTGATTCTTTCGAATGGCCAAAGCTTGCAATGCGTGCTCGTGCGTTCTGCGCTCTACAGGCCGCCGCCGGGGCCGGAAGGTGTACGACAACTGGGTGACCGTGAAGATGCCTTTCTCGTGGTACTTTTTGCGGTCCTTTTCGCTCACCTTCGCGAGCAGGCTCAAGTCGTCCGCCTTTGTCGCGATTTCTCGGCATTGGGATGCGTATCGGCATTCGGCGCAGTGCTTATTCAGAACGAGCGGTGGTGGCGTGGGGCTTGTATGCTGAGCAGAAATGGCGGTAAGGATGGATTGGACCTTGTCGTAGAATGGCGCTACCGGAACGGTGGTCGTCGTGTATTCCCGTCCGTGAATGAGTTTACCGAGGCGCGGCGGCGTGATGCCGCAAGCCTGCGAAAAGACAAAAGCATCGAACGCCAACAGTAATTTGTGAGCCGTCGAGATCCGTTCGGTCGACACGAAGCGGATCGGCACGTAGGCACTCCGGCCTCTGGTTCCGGGTGATCGGACTAGTTCCAAACCCTGAACGTGCGCACTTAAATCGGATGTCTGGAGCGTGCAGTCGAGGATTACGCGATACTTCTGCTGTTGGATGGAATCTATGGTGGGTGTGCCCACGCACAACTGATCATCGAGAGCACGGGCGCGCAACCTTGATAAACCATTGCGCTGGAAAAGCTGGTCCCAGCGCTGCCGCGCTTGGCCTACCGCGTTCTCCGTTAAGGGGGTGGGCTGTGAGGACAAGTGTGACTTCGTCCGGCACTGCAGAAATGCTTCGAAGATCGCCTGCGTGATCGTCATGTGTTCATCCTCATGGATTCGCCTCGAAGTACTCCTGAATCACGGCGTACTCGTCCACTATTTTTTGAAATTCTGCGTTTGGCGTGGAGTTGAGCTTCGCAGAAAGTAGATGGCGGAGCGGATCGCGGGACTCTTCCCCGGCGGCTGATCTTAACCCGTTCGATGAGTGCCGGATTCTGAAAGGGACATCTTGAAATTCCCAGTTTAACGATGTGCCCTTTTTTGAGTACTTGCGAGCAGATTCGCCACGCTATAATCGTCCGTTTGGGACAGTCTCCTCTCTTCGAGCACGATTTCCGGACGGCGCGGCCCGCCCAGACAGTGTACTGCCACCAAGAGTTCCTCGATAAGCTCACGGCCCGGCGTACGGAGCCGGTTGGCAAACGAACCGCCTTGCTGATGCAAAAGATGGCTGTGGACATCTCCCGGCTGCAGTACAAGGGAACCAGTGGGAGCAATAGAGGATGGCGACGTTCCCGGCTCGGTGGCAGCTCGGGATCACACTTCTATGCCTGGTGGGCTCCCGCGGGTGCCGCGCCGCTCAGGCCGGAAGCTTCCTTTGATCAGGCCCAAGCCGAATCCGTTTTCTTGCGTGACATCCGTCACCACGACGATCACGCGCCCTTAGCGCCTGGCAATCTGACTACCGACTACCTGCCGATGAGCGTTCCGGATCTGCGCGGAAACGAGTATGCGCCGGAACCGTGGACTTCCTCGCAAATGCGCTTTGCCCGCAGCCGGGCCGTGGCCAGAATTCTCAAAGGTCACCCGGGGTCGGGCAAAACCACAGCGCTGCTGCACGCCGCCGATGCTTCACAAGCCGAACGCACCTTGTACCTGACGTTTTCGCAAGATTTGGCTGCGCTGGCCCGCGATTATTTCGACCGCTTCTGTTCCAATGCACGAACCTTCACGGTAATGACATTTCCGGCATTCCTGCGGGAGTTGAGTGGCCGGCAGGAAAACACGGCCGATCCGGGGCAGGCCCGAGCGCAGTTCCGGCGCGATCTTCAGAACTATCAGCGATCGCTTGGCCCCTGGTCGAACGATCTCGACGCACTTTATGACGAGATGCACGCCCATCTGGTGGGTGCCGCGGTTCCAGAGCAGTCGGGAAGGTTCCCCAAGGCCGAACGCGTGCGCCTTCCTGACGCAGCCTATCGTGCGCAACGCTCCCGCTATCTGGGGGTGGCTGCCGACACAGTAATCGAAGTCGCGCGCCGCCTGGAGCGTAGCGGGGAAGCGCCTTTGGCGGACCGGTACTTTCCCGAGCTTGCTCTGGCCTGGCGGGCCGCGCAAGTGGTTGCTCACGCCAGCGCCGCAGAATCAAAACTTCCTTCCGACCTCTTGAGCTACGGCTGTATCGCAGTGGATGAAGTGCAGGACCTGACTCCGCTCGAAGCGTTTGTTGTAATAGCTCTCGGGCGTCGTTTGAACTCCGGGGGCCGGCAAGCACCCCTATTACTGGCCGGTGATGAAGCGCAGACCGTGCGCGCGACGGACTTTGAGTGGGCATGGCTGAATGACATGCTGCACACCTCCTTCGGCCAAACTCAGGAGTTCAAGTTGTCCGTAAATCTGCGCAGCCCGCGGCGCATCGCCGATCTAGTAAATCGTGCCTGGGATTTCTACGACTATCTGCACAAACAGGACCGGCCCTCCGGGACCGGCTATGCCGAAATCGACGATGACTCACCGGACCAGATCCTGTACGCGACTCTTCCGTCGGCCGGGCTGTCGGAGCTTCTGCTGGACCTGTCCCGGCGCGAAGGGCTTGTGTTGATCGCTTTCGATAAGACCAACCTGCCCAAGGAAACACTGCCCTTCGTGCTATCCCCGGCGGAGGCCAAAGGACTGGACTTCCATTCCGTCTGCGTAGTCAATGGCGGTTCACTGCTGCGCCGCATTGTGAACCAGAGGGCTCCGGATGCGGCCGATGCCCTTGCCAAGCGCCTGGCCATCGATCAGCTTCGCGTGGCACTCTCGCGGCCGACGGAACGCCTGCTCTGGGTGGATACATCGCCTGACGCCAAAACCGTCAATGAGGTTAGCCGGCTGCTTCGCCCTCCCAATGAAAACGCTCTTCCTCCTATTACTGTGGAAGCGTTGCTGACGTGTCTTGAAGAAGAAGAATTGGAAACAGAGGAACGTGTCCAGCGCTGTCAAAAGGACGCCCGCCAGCTTGTTCCCGTGAAACCCGACTTGGCATGGTCCCGCGCCCATCAGGCCGTGGCGCTGCTGGGGATGCCCAGCGACTTTGCCGGCGTCACGGACAGGGCGGCCCGCCAGGCCGCGCACATGACACTCGCCGAGGTCTGTTTTCAGCTCGCTTTCCGCAAGATAAGCTTGTCGCCGGAGTTGGGGCGGCCAGATCTGTACGAGCAAGCAGCCCAGGCTACCCGGAGCGGTGGAAAGTTTCTTCTCGCGAATGCCGTGCAGGCGATTGCTGCGGCGGAACAAGGGCATGGTGCGGAGCGTCTGAACAAGATCGCCCTTGCGGTTCAAGTGGTGGCCGAAGCGCGCGAAGAACTCCCCGGCTGGTTCACGATCGAGATCACGCCTCGCGCGGATGCATGGCTGGATGAACTGGACCGCAATCTTGAGGCCGGTGACAACCCACTTCTCGCGCAACGGATTCTGCCGCCATTTTTCGACGCGCTCGGTCTGCCCGATGCTCAGGCTCGCAAGGATCGCTTGGCACAGCGTGCCGTGCAGATTTTGATGAAGAACCGGCGCCATACACAGGCTCTTGCGATTTTGGAGCGCCTGCCGGAGGCAAAGCCGAAGCTGGTCGCTGAATGTTACGAAGAGACCGGCCAATTCGCCAAGGCCGCAACGATCTATCTGGAATTGGGCGATCGGGAGAAGGCCTTGAAGTGTTACCGGTCCGAACCGGATTTCGCTGCGGCCCTCGCCTTGTTTCGACAGATGGAGGGCCATGCCGCTCGAGGTTCGCTGGAATGGCTATCCGAACTGGATGCTCTGCTCGCGCGGCGTCCAGACAACTTCAACCGCACGATGACACCCCCGGAAAAGAAACTGCTGGAGAGCATGCTCGAACGGGCCCTGGGTGTTCAACGCAAGAAGCCTGCGGTGAAGAAGACCGCGTCCAAGACTCCGCGGAAACGTACGCCGCAAAAGCGCCAGCCCAAGGCGTTGTTTTGAGCGAGATGGCAGTAGCCCTTTTTTCGCGCGTGCGGTTCACATCGCCCTACGGCTCGCACCAATAGGCGCGAGGATTTCATACGGGCCGAGTTTGTCGCCTGACTGGAGCGGCATCTGTTTGCCAGAGCTAAGTTTAGTCGATTAGAAAGCATAGGTCCTGAGTGACGGCGTAACCGGAAGGTAACTTTCAAAAAAAGTAGATGACGGATTGCCGACCTATGGACACTATCCGGGAAGCGTCACTTAAACGAGATGCGCGTTATCCGTCCAACTGTTAAGGTAAAGGCAGTTTGGTGTACACTGATCCCCTACAGAAACCGAACGCACCTTGCGGATTAGCGGAACTGCCGATCAATCAGCTGGCCTCCCGCAAGCGACCGCCCGGCAAACTGAGCCAGAAACCGACCCTTTTCAGAGCGATATCGGAGAGGCCAAGGTCAAGACGACCCTGAGCACTCTGTCCAGTTCCTCGGCTACTTTACCGGTTAATACGACGCCCAGTTCCATCCGAGATCGGAGGCTTGAAACAGTCATGTTGGCACTACCAAGGTACGCTCGCGTCCCGCGATCTGCGCTGATGGCTTTGAAGTGGAAGGTCTGAGTGTCGTTTCCACTCCCTTCGAACCAGGACAGGATGGAACAGTTGGGGTACTCGGCGATCTTCCGAAGCTCAGCACGGACTCGAACAGGCAAATCCCTGCTGAATCGGCCAAGGATCGTGACGCTTACGCCGCCTCCCAGCCTCTTCTTGGCGAGTGTAGCGATTTCTCGGCTTGTTCCCGCATCCCAGAATGGAGAAGCGATGAGTAACGACTCCTGAGCACCTACGATTACGTCCAACATGCCACTGCGCAAATCGGTTGAGCTTTCACGGATAACTTGCTCAGCCGCCGGTGCCAACGTCGGCGGGAGCGAAACACAAAGACGTGCGCCCGCGCGTGCGCTGTGTGATTCGTCCGCGAGAATTGCGATGGCCGACTTAATCCCCTCACGAAGCTGCTCGGTCTCTTGCCACCGCTGCTTGTCGAGATCATACCGCGCGCCCCGGCGTTTCACGATTCCGAGGTCGCAAAGGGCGTTTAGCGCGATCAGCGCTTCACTGTCCGCTATGGGGCGGCCCGTTGAAGTCCGCAGTCCCCGGAACAACCGGTACCCATCGCTAACCACTTCATCCGGCAGAGCGGCCACAGCGGATTCGATTGTATCGAAGAGCCAGGGGTAGTTCCGCGCGGCATGTACGTAGTCCTTCATGCGGTGCGCCCTATGATCTCCCAGAAACCAACCGTTGCGGTGTCAATCGACGCGTCGGCCCATGGCGTGTGGCCGCCCGTGAGGAAGGCTCTTGAAAGACCGTGATTGAAAGTACGGCAAGAAATTTCGGGGGAATGAAGGCACCCATGGCACGCCCCGTTGTGATCGGTGCAGTCGGGGTCATAAAGACATTCCACGGCTTCGTTGGAGATGTTCTGCAGGAATGCGGCAAGATGGTCCCGAACGAGCGTCGCGATCCCCCCAAGCTTGAAACTGCTGGAGTTGTCGTACACGACGAAACCCAAGAGCGGCAGGAAAATGTATTCGGCGACGGACGTGCGGTCTATGCCGGCGTAACGGGTGATGGCGCGCATCGCCGCATGCGAGAGGCTATGAATGAGCCCGTAGACGAGTCGCCGGATCGGCAGGGCCCAGATGTCATCCAGGAAGCGGTCATGTTCTACCGGCTCGAGCGCAGCGATGATGCGGGCGATGCCCGGAAGTTCAGGATTGGGAAGGGCGATGCCATTTGCCTCGAGCCAACGAATGACGAGGTCGGGACGCAGCGAGAGGAATATGCCTTCATGCTCTCCTTCGCGGGCGAGAATCGGAATCGTTCCGACGAGATCCGTACGGCCCAGGGCTTGCGCTGCGAATTTCTGAACTGCCGGGAAGGACCGTATTTCGACGGGGAGGTTTCTGGCTTTGAGTTCCTCGTAAGTCGGTTCAAAGTGACGCCGCGTGTATCCGTAGGTTGCGGTGATCACCGGCAGGTCGTCAACGTACAGGACTTCGTCCAATCCCAGCGCCGTTTTCAGTCGCTGGATTTCGGGAACGAGGGTTTGGACCTTTTCTTCGACGGGCACAGTGGTCACCGTGCCGCGAAAAGCCAGACTTTCTTTGATGCCCTTTTCGGTGTCGGGCGAGACGTTTTGCAACAGTCCTTGCTCGGACGGCGAAGGGGCGGAGATCTTGCCCATGGCGATATCGACGATCCGCTTCTGCAACCGCTGCTGTTCGTCGCGGTCCCCCAGGGCCTCGGCTGCCTTGAGCCGGTCTGTGAGGGCCTTGATGCTGTCCGCCGCCGAAACATTCGCATCGGGACGGCGTGAGGGGGGAAGCATTTTGAACAGCGTCGATGAGAGTTGATCGTCCGCCGTTCTAAGCTGCGGGCGGTCAAGGCGGAGAATAGACAACGTCTGTGGATAGTAAGTGTCGCTTGCGCTGTAGCGTGCAAGGCGCATCGCAAGCGCAGCTACGATGGTCCCCGCCCGCCCGTGTGCCGCCTCCGGGGGTTCCTTATTGAAGCGCTTTAAGCAACGATGACAGCGGCAAGTGAACCGGTCCAGGACGAGGATGTTGCACTTGCGGCAGAGGACTTTCATATCCTTGACACGTTCAGAACGTCCGGGAATGAAGAGGTGATCGCCGCTATGGCACTGGGAGCACCGAATTGGGTGGCTTGTCGGCGCCAGTGGCCCCCCGTCAGGGTTCTGTTTGGTCGCGGGAATCCACTCGGTGATGGGCACGAGTTCACCGCACCCATGCACGAACACGAAGGGGATTTGGTGGACACGCGGGCTGTTACACTCGGGATTGGTACAGCGAACTGCACCGGGTCCACCGTATTTCTTTTGAAAAAGAATTTGGCCGCAGCGCTGACAAAGGAGCGCGGCTTGCATGACCGACGCATCGATTTCGGCGGGGGCACCCACCGTAAATCGTTCACTCTCGTGGACCGGGGGGAACGCGGGATCGATACGTCCGCCGCGCGCCTGCCAGCGATGGAAGGCCTCTCCGATCTCCTTGAGTAGTGTGGTCTTTCGATCTTCTTCCCACGCACTCGAAAGCCGGACGTTGCCTAGCTGCACGATGGCAAGGCCGTCTTCCCAATCCACGGTCCGGTAAGGCAGGTAGTTAAAGAGAAGTTGCGACACCCCGCGCTGCATCTTGAGCGAGCGTTCCGAACTCTGCTCGCCGTCGTGTTGGTCCGGTGTGGTCGGGTGGCTAGCCATCGATCAACCTCTTGAGTGCTTTGGCTTCGTCTGAGTTGGCAATCCGAATGAAGGCGGGCTCATCGACATCGCGCAGACTGTTCATGGCCTCCAGGTGCATGTTGAGAGGCTTGAACCTCCCGCGCTGAGAAGGCACGTTGACGACAGAACTATATGCATTCTTGACTGCGCGCTCCAACTGTTCGCGGTATTGAGCCGACGGCGCGAACTCACAGCCATACGCACCCAGCATCCACTTCACGACGGCATCCTGGGTCAGCGCTTCACCATTCGCATCGCCCTGGGAGTCGCGTACAGCCTCTACGGTGGACAGGGGCTTTCCGAGAGAGGCGGCGGCAACACCCATGAGGTAACCGCATAACAGTCCTGGCATAGTGCGGCGCATGGCGGGAAGCGGCCAGCGCGTGACGGCGGCCGGATCGACCAAGCGGTCGAGGTATTGGTGGAACTTGGCAAAGCGACCGAAGATGCTTCGATCCCGCTCGCTTTGGGGTGTGGGAACAAAAATCGAGATCCCCGGAAAGCGTCGTCCGACGCGAGCCGACGCCTGAATGTATTCGGCAACGAGGCGGGTAAAGCCGGCGAACACGATCACGTTGAAACGGTCCACATCGACACCGTGACCGATAATATTGGTCGTAACCACTCCCCGGATACGGGTACTGGGATCGCCGTCGCTCGTCATCGCCTTGAGCTCATCCATCGCCGTGATCATGTGCGAGACATCCACTCCGCCGTTGAACATTTCGAGGAGTAACTCGCCATGCTGCGGGCAGGTGTCTTGCAGTTCCCGTCGGACCCTCGATTCGATCGCTTCAGCAACTTGGTCAGAGCCTTTTCGGGTGAGCACGTACGTAAGCGCGAGTTCGTAGAGAAACAGGAGGTGATCAGTCTCCTGCTTTGTTAGTCCTGCGGTGCCGTAGATTCTCGCTGCTGCGGCAGGATCTTTCACGATCAGTTCACGTGCCTTTTGTACTTCCTGGTAGAAGATAGACAGGGCCTTGGTGACGGCAGGCGTGTGCTTTCGTGCGACGCCGAGCAGCCCCACGAAAATGCGCCCACATCGCTCCGGGTTCGGGTGGTAGTAGAACGAATCGTCAGAAGCGGGTCCATGTGCCGGGAACTGACGTGAACCTCGCAGGTAGAGTTCCCAGGCCTGGCGGCTGAAATCCTGTATCGTTGCGGTCGCGGCAATCATTTTCCAGGGAGCAGCGTTCAAGCTCTTGAAAAGTGCAATAACGCCGGTTTCATAATGGGCGTCAAAAGTGCCAAGCTCCTCATTGAGCAGGTGCAACTCGTCTTGCACAAGTATGGCGGGCGCCGGATCGTGAAACGGCGGGTAGAAGACGCCGGTCCCGGCACACATTTTCGGACGCTCCCCGCGGCTGAGGGCGGCCGCCGCCTCGCACAACTCATTGGTTTTTCCGAAGCTGGCACCGTGCATGCCGCAAATCAGGTCCACCCGCCCAAACAGGTTTGAAAAGCGCTGATTCTGCCCAAGGAGCGCCAGCTTATCGACCGTAGAGACGATGACCGTCGGAAGATAACGGTAGATGTCTTGGTCGGTGATATAGACGGGCAACCGTTCGGCGGAGGCAGAGCAGTTTGCGGAGGCGCAGTGATGCTCAATGAGCTTCAGCGGTTCGTTATAGGCGATAGTGACCGGGCCGCCGCAGAGTGGGCAGGCAAAGATTCGTTTGTACTTGGGGTCAACACCCTGACGGCTGAAGCGCTTGTGCATATCGTCATCGATCCTGTTCGGCGTCACGGTTCCGCCGACAAGATATCCGATACTGAAGCGCGCTCCTTTGAGCCCGGCGTTCTTCCTTACCACGTCCGCGCATGCCAGTGTCCGCCCCAGTCGCTGTAATTGCTGGAAGGTCAGCAGGCGGAGCGGAAAACGAACGAATGCGGTATTGCCGAACCTTTTCCCACGTAGGCGATCAAAAAACGCCTGCCAGAGAATGATGCCCATGAAGGCTTCGGTCTTGCCGCCGCCCGCCGCAAACCACAGAAGATCGACTCGGCCGTCCTCTTCCCGTTTCAGCGCGGGATACTCCCGCGAAGCCAGCTCCGGCAGCAGAGACACGATGAACGCAATCTGAAAAAGACGCCAGCGCTGATGGGCCTTGTTCGCCGTGCGCATGGACTCATTCATCAGGCAGAAGGCGCGGAGCACATCCGGGTAGGTGCTATTCCTCAGCAACGCGACGCCGCGTCTGTAACGTGCGATCTCGCCTCGGAACTCCTGTCTGGATTGATCAGCTTCGGCGCGTTCGAGACCGGAGAGGGTTGCGATTTTTGCGGCCCACTGCTCGCTGTCGTACCTATCCATGTGACGCGCCAGTGCATCGAGCACGGGAAGCGGATCGATCATGAGATCAGCGAACGTCGGGTCGGCATCGCCGAATTCGCGTGCTTCAAGCCGGGGAGTTTCCGTAACCGGCACACTTTCCGCGATCAGATGTACAACGGAATCCTTTTCATTCGATTCAACGTGGGCATTGATTCCGACTCCTGGCATCATGCGGTCGTATCTGAAACTGGCGGGAAGTTCTTGAAAAACGGTGGACCTATGCACGGTGTCGGGAACCGCCACGGATATCCGGATGCCGTACAGATTGGGATCGACAAAATCGACTTGCGCGCGTCCCGGCGCTACCGTCTCGTTGATGACGCGGACGGCCAACCGCATCTGATTGGGCTCGGTCGGCACGTTGATTACCCGAACGTCCACGGACGCGCTCCAGGAGGATGTGAATGCGTGCGGATGAGCGCGACCGGTCGCCGGGCTAAAGGCTAGTTCTGTCGCAAGCTCAGCCTCGGTAGCGTGAATAGCGTGGCGGGCGGAATAGAGGGACGGGTCGGCAGACTCGGTGGCGGAGAGTCGGATCTGGGGCGATACATCAATGCGCTGGCGCTTGATGCGCAGCAAGTCTGCCAACGTCACGGCCACGTCAAAGGGCGCGATCTGAAACCGCTGCCAGGCGGGGACAAGCGCTTGCGATTTCGTAGCGGGTGCTTGACCGGCTCCGCGGTCTCGTTGCCATGTGCCGAACCGTTTCTGCTCCGACCAGGTGGGAACGACGCGCACATACACGTTCAGTTGGAGAGTGACGGAGAGAGCCGTATGCGCTGCAAGCGCCGCTCTGTCCGCCATAAACTCCAGCCCGAGGGAGGTCAATTCGAAGGCAGAGTCTTTCGGAAGATCATCGATTTCAGCATCGGCCTCGGTGTCATCCGCGTGCGGCGCGGCGGCCGGAACATCATGAGGCGTCAGGAAACCGGAAAGGATATGTTCCTGCGGGCGGGTGTTGACGATATGGGCGCTATCATCGTCGATCCCTTTCGCACGGGCGCGAATGCTTTCGGCGAGAGCACGAGCAAAACGATTATAGGCTTGATCGTCGATCACGTTGCCTCACTGAGTAAAGGGTATGACATCATCTACGACGGCGACGCGCGCCGCTTCAAGTAGCATCTTCGCTTGAAGTCCCCACTCCCGCTCCATGCGTGCAACTGTGACTGGATCAAGTCGGCTCAAATAAGCACCCCGGATAGCCCTGGCGAGTTGCCTGCCGATCTTGCGGTGATCCACGCGCAGACGATGAATGTCGGCAAACCACTGCTTCAGAGTGTCCTGGGGTAAAGCAATGCCAAGGGCAGAGGCAAAGGCGAGGAATACAGGGAGCGTATCCGGTATCCCGCAGTCGTCTTCGGCACTCGACGGAAGCCACGAGTTCACCGTGGTGACATGGACACATACTCCTACGTCGTCGAGCTTCCTCTTGATCGCCGTAGCCGAGATAGAGCTTTGAGCGCGAACCAGTCGGATGATACTGAGCCACGAGGATCGCGTGCTGCTTCCTTTGAGGAATTTACCCTGGTCGAGAAGGTGAAGCAACTTCTCGGAGAAGGCTGCGCGTTCATCATCGTGAAGCAGTACCACCTGATCACCGGCGGAAAGATCCTTGGCGGTTACGCTCTGAAGCTGAAGCCGTTTCCTACCCAACACCTCGAATCTGGCGTTGGCTGGTACCTGGCGGGTAGAACCATCGGCAAAACAAATGCACACGTGGAGCGGCTTGCCTGAAGATTCCGAGTGTGTCGCTGACGTGGCCGAAGAGGGACGCTCGGGGAAGAGGGATGACAAAGAAATGGGATCACTCGATGGACAGGCGTGCGGTTCAAGCATCCGTGTCAAGCTGCGCAGGGACTCAAGCGCTCCGGGCGGCAAGTCTGATACCGTGCAGAAACGCCGCTCACTGTCCCAAACAGCGACGCGCGCCTCTATAGGATCGATGATGAGCTTTCGCTTCTTGGCTCGGCTCGCAAAGAGCATGTCGATCGTATTGGTGCCGAAATACCCCGCGGCTATGCAGGTGTCGTATGGTGTGGTCGGCCAAGGGCTGAAAACCGTCACGACGTGAATGCCAAGCTGAGCGAGTTCCGACACATCGATTCCAAGTTCGGTCGAGATCGAGAAGCGAAGGCCGTCCGCAGAAGCGTCGGTACGCACGATGATGAGTACGGTACGAGATCCACCATCGTTCAAGGCGGCATCGACGACCGCCTGCCGGCGTTCCTGCCTGAGTTGAGAGGATGCGGATTCTTCTGCGATCAATCGTCTTACTTCAGACAACAGTTCCAGTTCCTCGCCTGGGAGGCGTGAAGTCATGTCGGCGCATAGCGCCTCGAAGGCCACGGCCTCCCTCGGTATGTCATGGGAGAGCGATTGCCGCGTCGCCCACCAGGTTCGCTTGGCTTGAACCACCAGTCGTTCGAGCAACTGGGAACGAGTTTCCAAACCGTCCAACGCGAAGCAGAGTTCGCGTTCACGTTGAGGGCGGTCCCGATTGACCGACTTCACCTCGAATGACGAGGGTGGGATCGGGGCAGAGAAGACGGTCGTTTTGACCGACGGTGGGTTGAGCGCTCCCGTCAGCACCAGGTCTGCAGGACTTGAGGCCAGAATCAACATAGGGACAGAGGGCGAGATGTGCGACAGAAAATATTCCACAGACCGTGTCAGGTGTCGTCCGCGAATGTTTTGAACATTCACAAGGACGAGATCCAGGTTGTCAAATTCCCGAACCAGTTCGCGCGTTACTTCTGCTTTGGCAGGAACAAGAATATGCGGACGAGGTGCGTTGCGTGGAGCAAACTTGCCAATCGTGCTTCGGTTCCCCGCTTTGATCTGCCCGCTCTCGGTTACCCGGTCAATCGAGAGGTAGGATGACGCGGGCAAGATCAACGAACCAATCTTGTTCCTGCGACGATCCAGAGCTTGTTCCCAGTCCTGATAGAGATCGCTTCTGTTGCTGAGCGTGCTGGCAGCGTTGTGACGCCGTGCTCGCGCCCTCTGTCTCTCAGTTTGGGCTCCCTGAGCCTCGTAGAGGGGTTGAGAGAGCAACTCAAAATCGGAGCCGAAGAACGGGAACAATCCGATCCGCGGTGTTATCGGCAGCGAATGCACTCGCCCGGGCCATTTGAGGTGCAGGTGAGAGGCTAGCAGCGCAACCGACGGAACGTGGGTCCATAACGACAAAACCGGGATTCGGGAGCGGCTCGAAACCGCGCGCTCAGCGATGTCGAGTAGTTGCGAGAGAACAGCGTCGTCTGGAGAGTCGCTTCCGGACTCCGTTCCCAGCAATTGCGCCAATGCTGCTTGCGACATTTCAGGCAGCACCGTCCCTCACGTTCAAGGTTTCTTTGGGACGGCGTACGACTGACGCGTCGGCAATCGCAGTGGCGGCCGCTGCGTCTCCCGACAGTAGCAATGTGATCGCGCGATGATAGGCATCCCGGGAGCATGCGATGCGTTTCGGGGGCAATAGCTGCAACTCTGAGATGTCGTGTGGTTCTAACTTTGTGAGTCCATCCGGATAACACCTGAGCGTGGCCCGGACCTGACGGCGAGTCTCGCTCGACAAAAGCGATAGGGCCCAGGCCGCCTGTTCATCGATGGTCATCGTTTCATTCGCGGTGATGACGTACAGCGTATTTGTTGCGGCAAGGCCGCGCATGCTCCGAAGCGATAGCCAAGGACCCACGCTTGTCATGCCACTCATAAACCCTACGCCAAACCGGATTCCCGGAACTTCGTACCAATGATCTCTGTTGCTGAGCTTATAGCCATCAAGGTTGCAGACTTTTTCGCCATGGCTCAAATAGGCGCGCACGGCTCGGTTCCGCTGGGCATGAACATCCGGGCTAAAGAGCCATACCCGCTCGTTCGCGCGCCGCAGGCGGTCCCAGACTACCTTCGCTATCTGGGACGCCGCGAGGTGTCGCGCTTTTGAGACAACAGGCCGAAGAGCACTTGTGGGCAGATCGTGCTCAAGCCGCTGAGATTCTGTCAGCAGGAAGTAGTTCACGTCTCCTGTAACACAACCGATACCGACCGAAAAGAGATCACCGAACCGCGTGCCGGAGACCTCGCACGTAGTGGACGCGTAGGACTCGGCCCTGGCGGTTTGTCGAATGGGACGAGTGAGTGCTGCGATTAATGAGGTTGCTGTTGGATGGTCAATGCGACCGGCGTGTTCCGGTGTCTGCAAGTACCCTTTGGCCAGGAGCACCACTCTGCCTTCTCTCACTTCAGGAAACAGCGGCTCCAGCGATCGATGGACTTCCACCGACTTGAATGACGAGAGCACTCGTTCGCGGAGTTCACGAGCATAAATAGCGTAGTCCCAAGCGGCAGGCAGAACAAAAGCAAGACTGCCATCCGGCTTCAGCAGGCCTACGCAGGCGGACAGAAAGGCACACCAGTAGTTTGAGCGCAATGCAAAGCTGGGGTCCTCCGAATCGTGGAACTGCTGCACGCTCTGTTGGAGATCGGCCCCCAGTTTGCAGAGCGCGACATAAGGTGGATTAGCGACGACCTTCGTAAAGCGCCTCTTCGTCGAAGCACACCAGTCGAAGAAATCGACGCCGCGGATGGTAGTCGCGGCTTCATCCTCTGCACTCGGACAGGCGTCAATGTCTACACCAACGATGCGCTTCTTGGTGAGGCCGTTATTGCGAAGTGCCGATATGAACGCTCCTGGGCCCATACACGGATCGAGCCAGAGATCGTCTGGCTGGGGATTGATGGCGCTGACCATCGCCTCAGCGAGAAGTTGTGGTGTGTAGACTTTGCATTCTTGGGGTGGAAGAGAGCGGGTCACGGTCGGCGGTGAGATGGCACCGGTTCGATTGGCCCGACTCGCAAGGGCTAGCGCACCATCAGCGTGAGCCCTGCCGTTCCCTGCTTGTCTAGCCGTGGTCCAGGTCATTCGGGACGCGATTAACACGGTATTCGGAGACTTGGGCATTATCGAGTTAACCGCGTTTGTTCGTGTCCAGCAGTAGATCTCTTGTTTCGCTTGCGTTTCGCCTCTCGCACAGCAACTGCTTTCCGCGCACGCTCGGTGCGTTGTTGTGGAGTCATCGTTTCGAGAGAGCGCTTACCGCCTATCTTCCCGCCCTTTGCGCCCTGTTTCTTGAAGAATTCCAAGACTTCGGCCGGCAATTTCTTAGCCACGCTTGATCTTAACCCGGTTTTGATAACCACCGCAAGAAATCCCTTGACATCTAATGGGGGTTTAGATAGCATTAGATGTGAAGGCAATTGGCTATGTCCGAGTGAGTACCGAGAAGCAAGCGGACTTCGGAATCTCGCTCGAAGCGCAAACAGCCAAAGTTCGGGCGATGGCCGTCGTTCAGAGCTGTGAACTCGTAGATGTCATCGTCGATGCCGGCGAATCGGCGAAGAACCTCAAGCGTCCCGGAATGGAACGGCTTCTTGCCCTGGTGGATGCCAACGCCATCGATACCGTGATCATTGCCAAGCTAGACCGGCTCACCAGATCGGTCGCTGACCTTGCCGAGTTGCTAAAGCGATTTGACAAACGAGGCGTCTCGCTCGTGAGCGTAGCTGACAGCCTGGATACCCGATCTGCGGCGGGCCGTCTGGTGCTCAACATCATGGTTTCGGTGAGCCAGTGGGAGCGTGAGGCAATCGGCGAGCGGACACGAGATGCAATGAGCCACAAGCGCGCCAACGGTGAACGTGTCGGTACGATTCCGTTCGGCTTTCAGCTCTCAGCGGACGCAGTTCACCTTGAGGAGAATCCGGCGGAGCAAACGGTGTTGACGCGCGCCCGCGAACTACGGGCATCAGGGCAACCTTTCCGGCGGATTGCCCATGAATTGAATCAGAGCGGTTTTGCAACGCGCCGGGGCACGCCGTGGCGCTTTCAGTACGTCGCGGATGTTCTGTAGGCGGCTTTGACGGTGAGTCGAAGGAGAGAAGATGGCGGTATACAGGCTGAGGTATCGGGACAAGCAGACTGGAAGCTTAAAGACATCGAAGGTTTACTGGTACGAGTTCATCTATGCGGGCAAGCGGATACGCGAATCCGCGAAGACGACGCGCAAGACGCTTGCACTTGAAGCGCTGAAACGTCGCAAGCTTGAACTTGAACGGGCGTACGTAGGTCTCCCCGTCGAAGCCGCTGCTAAGCGCATCAGCACCGTTCTAGACTGCACGAAAGCATATCGCAAGGCGTATGCCCAGGGCCACAGGGAAAAGTCGAGGACGTGGGTAGCAGAACGACTGACGAAGGTTGAGGCTGGCTTGGGCACCATCTTGTTGCCAGATCTTACCGAGGATCGCATCCGGGCGTACATGCAGGGCCGTCGGGTTGAGGGTGCGGGTCCCCGCACTATCAACATGGAGATGTCCATCCTCGCGCGAGCTATTGGCAAGACGTGGACAATTCTCTGGCCCAAGGTGAAGCGGAATGAGGAACCCAAGGACGTGGGTCGCGCACTTACACCCGACGAAGAAACGAGACTTCTGAACGCTGCTGATAGCGCGCGCTCCCCTGTGCTCAGAACCTTCATCAGGACCCTGCTCCTGACCGGCATGCGTTGCGGAGAATTGACTGGAATGACCTGGGGACAGGTGGATCTCGAACGACGCATCATGACCGTGGGTAAAGCTAAGACCGACGCCGGCACGGGGCGCCAGATCCCGATGAATCAGGAATTGTTCGACCTGATGAAGCATCACGCCCACTGGTTTACCGACTGGTTTGGTGATACAGGGCCGGAACATTACCTTTTCCCAGGCGGGGAACGCTGGCCAAACGATCCGACACGGCCCACGAAATCGCTGAAGAGCGCGTGGAGAAATCTGCGGGAAGACGCGGCCGTTAGTTGCCGCCTCCATGACCTTCGGCATACTGCTATTACCAAGTTGGCTGAAAGCGGCGCGTCAGACTCCACGATAATGGCGCTTGCTGGGCACTTGTCACGAGCGATGTTGGAGCGGTACAGCCACATCAGGATGCAAGCGAAGCGGCAAGCGGTTGAAGCACTCTCGCTGAAGCCCAAAGTCGAACGGAGTCCCCTGAGAAGTCCCCAAAGTGAGCGCCAAACGCAGGATGGGGCTGGTATAAAAATGGTCTAAGTTCTTGATTAAGTGGTGGGCCCGACAGAACTCGAATCTGTGACCTCCTGCGTGTCAAGCAGGCGCTCTAACCAACTGAGCTACGGGCCCATTAGAAAATAAAAGACTTAATGGAAGCAGTTCATCGACGAGGCTTCTAGCAGTATAAACCCATAGCGCGTTTGCTGGCCACTGGCACAGCGGATCTCGCCGCCGCGCTCGATTTTCCCCCGGGCGCGCAGTCGTTACCCGTTAAGAATCCCCTAATGCGGGCTGGGTCTCGCGAATTCCGGAGCCCTTCAAATCCTGCGTACCAGGTTTTACGCAAGTCGCTGTAAAACCAATAGAAACCCACCTGTGCTGGTCCTAGGACGTGCACCCTATCGAAAGATAGGTAAAAAACTCAATTTCTCTTGCAATTCGCCTAATCCCAATATAAGCTAATCCCGTAAGACGATTCTGGTTGATCTGATCTGGGCAGTCGGGTTGAATATAGATGCGTTTAGGCCGATGCAAGGAGCCAGCGGCCGCCCTTTGGAGGGGGTTTTACAATGAGGCAATGTCCCAGTTGCAGGAGCGTCAGTAGCTTTTCTGTTCCGACTTGCGAACACTGCGGTTTGCGGTTTTTTAAGGCGTCGCGTTGGCCCAACTTGACTGCAATCTGCCTGCGAATTGGCGGGGGAGCCATCTTGCTGGCCGCCGTTGCCGCAATTGCGCTCCGGTTCAAGCTTACTTAGAAGCCGCCCTACGGTCGGTCGGATTTCGCCCCGCCTGCATTTTGCCCCGAAGCTGGACGGTCAGCCAACTGCTTTCTATTTGTAGCCGCTATTAACTACGCGCCGACTCATACCTTCACGCGCGGCTGACCAAATCGTGGAGATCCTATTTTGTTCTCGTGGCGCAAGTCCTTTCCAAGGTCCTTTCCAGGACCCTGCCGGAAAGAACCAGCCGGTATTAGACTGCCGGTATTAGACTAGGAGTTACGTGCCTCGCTTTGCGTTACTCCTGTTGTTCACTGGCGTGGCCTGCGCTTTCCAAGGGCCGCCGCCCGCGGCTGCACCGTCCACTGCGGCGGATCTGGCGCGCGCCATTCGCGAAGCCGGCATGGATCCGGCGGAATGCTACCGCGTCCGCGATCTGAGTTTCGTCAAAGACGACATAAAGTTGTACTTAAACGACGGCTACCTGATCTTCTCGAAGCCCGTTCTGGGGCAGCGCCTGTCCGCGCTCTTCACCACCGATGTGGAGGGCGGCGACGGGGAAGTGATCGTCATCCCTCCGACTCGAAGCGAAAGGCAATCGCTCGCCGCATTTACCCAATCGCCCAATCTGGATGAACACGTCAGGACCATACTGATGATCCTTACGGACGATTCGATGACGGTGCTGCACACGGCACTCGAGCAGCAGCCAGACTCGGTCAAGAAGGCGCTTTCGGCGGGCGCACTGCTGGCCGAGCGCTGGGATCCCGTAGTGGCCAACATCTCCGGGCCCATGCAGATGCGTCTGGTCGCGGACTTGTGGTCGGCGCGGCCCGGAAAAACCGGATTGGCCTTTTTCGCGATCAGCGGCGCCACGCTGGGAAACTTCGATATTCTGTCCGACGCACGCTCCAATCACCGCATGGTTATGCGGCAGAGAGTGGAGCGTGAGGGGCATGATGAGTTCAATGTCTGGACGGATTTCTTGCCACGGCGGATCACGTCGAAAACTTCCGGCGTTCCAAATCCCATGGCGCCACGTCCGGCGGCCCAGCCGGGTTGGGAATTCAAGCTATCGAACTATCGCATCGATGCCGAAATCGCCAACGATCTGGGCGTGCGCGCCGCGACGCGTGTCAGCGCTCTCATTGGTCCGGATCCGGTTCGCGCTTTTGCTTTCGACATCGCCCGCAACATGCAAGTGACGGCGGTGCGCATCGACGGGGCTCCGGCCGAATTAATGCGCGACGAGTCGGTGCGCGGCCGCGTCAGGGGAGGCACGGACGAGGTCGAGTTCCTGGCCATCTCGCCCGTGGCATTGCTTCCGGGCAGCACGCACGAATTCGAGTTTGAACATCGCGGAAACGTGATCGCCACGCGCGGCGATGGAGTTTATTTTGTCAGTGCGCGTGGATCGTGGTATCCCCACATTCCCGGACAGTTCGCGACCTACGACCTCACTTTCCGTTATCCCAAGCGGCTTACGCTGGTGGCGGCCGGCGATCCGGTGGAGGATCGGATCGACGGCGACTCGCGCATCACCCACCGTCGCACAACTGTGGCTGTGGGCGCCGCGGGATTCAATCTGGGCATTTACGAAAAGGTGGCCGGCACCGCAGCGGGCGTGAATTTCGAAGTGTACGGGAACCGCAACCTGGAGGAAGCGTTGCGTCCTCCACTCGACGTTATCGTCCGCGCCGCCCACGCCGCAACCCCCGTTCCGGACACGTGGCGCCCGTATACCGCAGCCGACATTGGTGGTCCCAAGCGCCCCGGATCCTCTGGCAAGATTACGCGCCGTGGCGGGCGATGTAGCGGCGTCTCTCGAATTTTTCAGCGGAATGTTTGGGCCTCCCGTGATGAAAACGCCTGACGGTGGCGCCCATCCCGGGGGGCTTTGGCCAAGGGTTTCCAGGGCTGGTGTATCTCTCGACTTTCGCTTACATCGATCCGGTTTCGCGGCCCGCCGCTCTGCGCGACGCTCGGGAACAAGTGTTCTACTCCGACTTGATGGTCCCGCACGAAGTCGCGCATCAATGGTGGGGCAGCGTCATCTCCACCGCGCATAGCGAAGACGAGTGGCTGCTGGAAGCCCTGGCAAATTATTCTTCGCTTCTGTGGCTGGAGAAAAAGAAGGGCGTGAAGGAAATGGACGCGGTGCTCAACGGCTATCGCTCCGAGTTGCTGGATAAGGACTCGCAAGGCAGGACCTATGAATCGGCCGGCCCCATCGTGTGGGGCGAACGCTTGAACGGCCAGCCGGCGAGTCGCACGTGGCGCGCGATCACCTACGGGAAGGGCACCTGGATCATGCACATGCTGCGCCGCCGGATGGGAGACGATGCCTTCTTCAAACTGCTCGCCGAGCTGCGCCGCCGCTATGAATTCAAACTGGTGACCACCGCCGACTTTCAGACCCTCGCGCGCGAGTTGCGGCCCCGCGGCCTGAGTGCAGAAGGGATGGATGCCTTTTTCGATAACTGGGTGTATGCCACCGGCATTCCAACGCTCAAGCTGCGCTACACGGTTAGTGGAGTTGCGCCCGCCGTCAAACTTGCCGGTTCCATCGATCAATCCGGCGCCGGCGACGATTTCTCCATGGACGCACCGGTAGAGGTCCAGTTCGCCAAGGGCCCTCCGCAAACCATTTGGGTTCGGACTACGGGAGACGACAACACTTTCACCGCGAACTTGCGCCAGGTTCCCCTTCGCGTGGTCATTCCGGATGACGTCTTGGTAAAGAAGTAGGCCAGGGCCAGGGCCATGCCCGGGCCCGTCCCGGGCACTCACTCACGGCAGTTTCTTCAACCAGAGGTTGCGAAACGATACTTTGACGTTTCCCCCGCCTTCGATTTGCAGGCCGATCAAGCCTTGGGCCACCGCCATTGTCGGATCGTCGTCGATAAAAATCGACATCACGTGTCCGTTGACCACATGGGTCATCATGTTGCCGCGCGCGATGACGTGCATTTGGTTCCAGTCACCGACTTTGATGAAACTCTTGAGCGCGTCGGGATCGCCCATCGTGCCCAACAGCCGCGGCTTTTTGCCTTGCTCGGTGCGAACCATCTGCCCGCGCCACGCAATAATCCCGCGCGGCGTTCCTTGTTCGTAGAGCTGGCCGCTGTAGCGGTTGGCGTAATCGAAATCCGCCTGGTAGCCCTTGAGATTCCATTTGGCGAACCGCGGATTGGGAACCGGGCCGCCCTGTGGCTGCGTCGCGCGTGCGCTGCGATATTGAATCCCGCTGTTGGCCCCGCCGCCTTCCAGCTTGATTTCTGCCTTCAACTCGAAGTTCCCGGGCTCGCCGCCTTCCCAGATGACGTAGGTGGTTCCCGACGGCTTCTCTGGCGTCGATTCACCGGTGATCGCGCCATTTTCCACGCGCCACACTTCGCTGCTGCCGTCCCAGCCTTTCATAGTCGAGCCGTCGAACATGGATGTCCATCCCGCGTGATCCTCAAAATCGATGGGCTCCGGTTGCGTGAACCGGCTGCCACCGCTTCGCGGCGCCGGAGGCGCAGCCTGCTGTGCCACGAGTCTATAGCTCCACGCCGCCGCGACGGCGAGTGTTACCACCAACACTGTCTTGATCTTCGTGATCATGTCATCTCCGAAACTCTTTCCCATTGGCGGGTCTTGGCCGATTTCAACACCGCGTCCGTGACATGATCTGTCGCCAGACCGTCACGAAACGTCGGCGCGGCTGCCTTGCCCGATGCCAGCGCTTCCAGGAAATCGGCAACCTGATGAGTGAACGTATGCTCGTAGCCGATCTGCAGGCCAGGCACCCACCACTGCTTCATGTAGGGATGATCGCCGTCGCTTACATGAATGTTTTTCCAGCCGCGCAGGCGGCCTTCATCGCGATGATCGAACCATTGAATGCGGTGCAGATCGTGCAGATCCCACATCGCCGACCCGTGCTCTCCGTTGATTTCGAGAGTATTCAGCGCCTTATGGCCGCGTGCGTAGCGGGTAGCCTCAAACGTCGCCAGCGACCCGTTCTGGAAGCGGCACAAGAACGCACTGGCGTCATCGATGCCCACCGCCTCCACCTTCCCGGTCAGATTATGTTTGCGCTGCTTGATGAACGTCTCGGTCATCGCGGTCAGCTCGCGGATCGGACCGTTCAGCCACAAAGCGGTGTCGATATTGTGAGCCAGAAGATCGCCGGTCACACCGCTTCCCGCTATGGCTACATCCAACCGCCAGAGCCCTTCGCCCCCCTGCGGCAAGTCCTGCGAGATGGTCCAGTCCTGAAGAAACTTCGCGCGATAGTGAAAAATGCGCCCCAGGCGCCCTTCGTCGAGCAGTTGTTTGAGCAGCATCACCGCCGGCACGCGCCGGTAGTTGTACCAAACCATGTTCGGCGCCTTGGCCGATTCAACCGCGTCTACCATCGCCCCAGCTTCGGCAGACGTGCGCCCCAGCGGCTTTTCGCACATGACGATCTTGCCGGCTTTCGCGGCGGCGATGGCGATCTCGGCATGCGTATCATTGGGACTGGCGATGTCGATTAAGTCGATATCGGCACGCTCCACCAGTTTGCGCCAGTCCGTTTCTATCGATTGGTAACCCCAGTTCGCGGCGAATGCCTCGGCCCGCGCAGCGTTGCGCGCGCACACGGCTTTGAGCACCGGCTGGTATTCCAAATCGAAAAACCGCCCCGCTTGCAGGAATGCGTTGGAATGAGTACGGCCCATGAAGCCGTAACCCACCATCCCGATGTTGAGGATCTTTTTCGCCATTCTTGAATAGTCTAATTCCAGCCGTGGGCGCTGCGGACCGCAATCATGGTAGCCAGAATGTTGCGCCAAGTCTCAGGCTTCATCATGGTTTCGTTCGAGAACATGCAGCCGTCCCAGCATATGTGCGGGATGGCTCGAGTCAGGTTGCCGTTCTCGTCGCGCAGCCACATCCCCGCCGCGCGCGGCACGTCGAGCTTGCCCTTGGGATCGTTCGGAAGGCAGTGCCGTCCGGTCTTATCGTGCGAGCCCGCGCCTTTCACGGTCGCGTCATTCTGCGCCACGTGGAAATCGATCGTCCAGGGACGCAGTGCGTTTGTCATCTTTCGAAGTGCATCGTACAGCACTTCCTGGTCAGTCCAGTCGTAGCTTTGCGGCAGAATCCGGTCTTCCGGCGCGTTGTAGCCGAGCGTATACAGCAGCGTATGCGCCATGTCGGCCTGAAATCCCAAGGTCTCGGGCCGGCCAACCATTTCGAGCAGGTCAACCATGTGCTTCCAACTGTGCATGCCGCCCCAGCAGATTTCTCCTTCCGCCGCCAGGCGCTCACCGAAGCTCTCGGCGATCTTGCACGCCTCGCGGAAAGTCTCCGCAATCCGCTTGGAATTCGTCGCCGGATGGACCGCCCAGTCCGCTGGACTGCTCGCGGAATCGATGCGCACCACTCCATACTTGCGGATGCCCAGCCCACGAAGCTTTTGGGCAATCGCACAAGCTTTGCGCACTTGAGTGACGAATCGTTTGCGTTCGTCGTTCGATCCCATTGCCGATCCGCCGCCGGTGGGAGGCCAGACTGGCGCCACCAGGGATCCCACCACCAGTCCTCGCTGGCCGATGTTGTCTGCTAGGCGCTTCAGGTCGTCATCGGTTGAATCGATATCCGTGTGGGGCAGGGAAAGGAACAGATCGACGCCATCGAATTTGACGCCATCGACTTCAGCCGCCTGCGTCAAGTCGAGCATCGTTTCCAGACCGATCGGAGATTCCGAATCCGGCCCCTTGCCGACCAGCCCTGGCCACATGGCGTTGTGGAGCTTCGGGAAAGCGTATGCGGCGTCCATGCGGCCTAATGCTCGATCGGAAAACCGAAAGAGTAAAGGGTATTATCGAACGTGCTGAAGTACACGCGTCCGTTAGCCACCGCCATGCCGGCGAAGTGCGTGAACGAAGTGACCGCATCGCCACTCGAATAAAGTTCCTTACCGGTCGCGGCGTCCAGCGCGTAAAGAATCGCGTGGGTCGAGAACTGGGCGCGCTGCTCGGGACTGAACAATCCGCCCTGGTTCTCGTTCGCCTGGCGCACGTACTCGCCGCTCGAAAGTGCAAACACCACGCCATTCGCGACCACCGGCGGGGCGGGGATTACCAGATTGCGCGACACCCAGGCCGGCGTCAGCACCGTTTTCCCGTTGCTCTCTTCCACCTTGAACGCGACGATGCTGCCCTGCGGCGCGTCGCCGTTAGTGATGGGGAACTTCATATCGGGATGCAGCGGACCCCATACGGGCGCGAGCACCCATCGCGTGCCGTTCGCATCCTGCCAGGTGGCCAGGCTCCCCCAAGTGCCGCGTCCGGCGAAATCGACGTCTTCGTTCGAGATCAATTGCGTGCGGAACAACGGCGTGCGATGATTTTCGCCGCCCAGCGATTTGGAATCCAACAGGTACAGGCGCCCTTCTTTCCCGGAGCCCGCCAGCAGGTCGCGGCCCTTGTAGGGAAACACTACCGGCGTGTCGTTCAGATCGAGATCCCGCTTGGTCATCCATTCTCGATTGGTGGGCGTGTACCAGTCTTTCAACTTCAGCGTCTTGGGCTCCAGCGCGACGAACGAGTCGGAATAGATTCCTTTCGCCGGGTCCCAATTTCCGTCGCCGACTTCAGAGTAGATGGTGCCGTCATTCCCCACCGCAGGTCCGGCCAATCCCCACAGGCCACCGCCATTCGAGGCCCAGGTGCTAACCTTCATATCCGTCAGATCCAGCGCGTACACGCCGTTGGGGTTCCCGCCGCAGTGCTGTCCGGTCGCGGTGTAGATCACGTTGTCGACAACATTCAGGCTGTACGGTTTCCCGTTCGGCGGTACGAATTTGGCAGGCGGCGCAATATCCTCGCCGTTGGCCAGATTCAGTTGGTGGAGCTGGCCGTCGCTCGACAGGATGTAAATAGCGCGCGGTCCAAAACGGCCGGAGGGTGATCCCGCGCGAGCGATCGGTAAAGGAGCCACAACAGGTGTCGCAGTCAAACCACCGGGACACAGCCAGAAGGACGTGGTCGATTGCGGTTTCTCAGAAGAGTATTGAAAATGCTTCTTCCACAGGATCTTGCCCAGGTCCGCGTCGACCGAGTAAATGTTGTCCGAGCTTCCGCCTATCAGAGCCACTTCCTTGAAGCCGTGGTTCGTGATCACGCGCCCGATGATGAGCGGCTCCATCAGCGAGTGCAGCGCCTTCTGCTGATTGTCGGGAAGGGTCAGCTTCCACAGGAGCTGAAAGTCCTTCACGTTGTCCTTGGTGATGGTGGACTCCGCCTGCTGCCACCCGGTTCTCTGCGGATCTCCGCTATGCGTGGGCCAGTCCGCGCCGTTGAGCGATACTGCCGACAGCCCCGCGCCACATAGCATGAGGAATGCGAATTTAAACCGCCTATACATCGGTCAGCTCCATTTCGTCAGTCTTTCGACGAGTGCCTCCGGCGGAGACTCACGCCACCGCTCGAAGCAGAAATATTATAGTAAAGTCGCGATGTGCCCCACTTTACCCGGTGCCCCAAAGCCGTCTGGAGACCAAATGAATCGTCGAGACTTTCTCGCTAACAGTGTTCTTGCCGCGGGTGCGCTGGCCGCGCGCTCCGCCTTCGCCGCGCCCGCGCAGTATTCGGTGACGGTACAGGCCGACCGGCCGCTCGGCATGATAGCTCCGGATTTCATGGGCCTGGGATATGAAATCTCATCGGTTTCGCGGCCTGGCCTGCTGAGCCCCGCCAACAAAGTTTACGTGCAGTTGGTGCGCACGCTGGGCGCACGTGGCGTAATCCGCATCGGCGGCAACACTGCGGACTACGCCAAGTACTCGCCGAACGCCGCACCGGTTTCGAGCGCGCGCGGAACCGTAGTGAACGATGCCGTTCTGAAAGATCTCGGCGGCTTTCTCGAAGCTACCGGCTGGAAGCTGATCTGGGCGCTGGATCTCGGGAGGGGAACCGAGGCTGACGCCATCGCCGAGGCGGGAATCATAACGTCGATCGCCGGCGACCGCCTGCTGGCTTTCGAAATCGGCAATGAGCCGGACCTGTTCGCTCGCGCCAAGCATCGCAAACCGGAATTCGGCTATGAAGATTGGCTTGCTGAGTATCGCCGCTACAAGGCCGCGCTCCGAAAGGAGTTCCCACGCATCCCCTTCGCCGGGCCGGACGCCGCGGTAAGAACCGAGTGGGTCACCCGCTTCGCCGCCGACGAAGGTAAGGATTGCGTGTTGCTCACGCATCACTATTACCGCGAAGGACAGAACCCCAGCAGCAGCATCGAAAAGTTGCTGGGCGTCGATCCCAAACTGCAACCGCAGTTGACCGCGCTGAAAGCGGCTTCACAGGCCTGCGGCGTACCGTATCGCATTTGCGAGGTCAATTCTTTCTCGGGCGGGGGACGCCCCGGTGTCAGCGACACCATGGCCGGCGCTCTCTGGGCTTTGGATTACATGTTTACTCTCGCCGCCAACGGCTGCGCTGGAGTCAACATGGAAACCGGGGTAAATCATCTCGACTTCATCAGTTCCTACTCGCCCATCGGAGACGACGAACATGGCCACTACTCGGCCAAGCCGGAATATTACGGAATGCTGGCTTTCTCGCTCGCCGGCAAAGGTCAATTGGTTGAGACGGAAACCGATCCGAGTTCACCAGAGGTGAAAGCCTACGCCACGCAGTCGAACAAAGGTGCGCTGACCCTGGCCTTGATCAACAAAGGCGCCGGGACGCCGGCCCTAACCGTCAATCTCGGCGAGCACATCAAGGCCAAGCAGGCGTCTTTAGTTGGGCTTGCTGGTCCGGAAATCGATGCCAAGAGCGGCATCACATTGGGTGGCGCGGACGTCACGCCCGGTGGTACATGGAAGGCCGCGAAATCGGAATCGGTCCGCGTGCGGAACAGGCAACTCGCCGTCACATTGCCCCCGTTCAGCGCCGCAATAATTCAAGCTCTGAGTGCCGGATTACTGCGCCATCATCCAATCCCAGTGCTGGCCCGCTTCCTCGACGATTGTCTTGACATGTTCCGGGAGCACATAGCGCTCTGCCACCAAGCCGGTTCGCGGCATCCTGAACCCGCCGCAAGTAGTCGGCACGGTTCGGGTAGCGTTCCTCGATCGACAAGCGAGGGTCGCCGCTTGCTTCGCGATCGGCGCGTGTTTTAGCAAATGGAATGAACGAGCCAGCCATGGCAATTAAAGTATCGGGCGAACCGATGGACTCGCTCCGGAAGTCCCAATCGGTGTAGGTCCCCAAGGGCACCGCCAGTTCCGGCGTGCGCAATCCGCCGATGTCGTTGCCGTCGCTATCCACTCGCGGCACCAGGAACGGGAGCACGGAAAGCGGTCCCGGCAAATCGATCCGATAGCCGCCCGGCACGTGATACGGGCCACTGCACGCCGGGCACTGTTCGGAAACTGGATCTTGCTCTGCGCGACCAATGTCGCGTCGGCGAGCGTCGGATGACTGCTCGGCGGCGGCGCAACGCCCTCCCGCACCCAGCGATCCAAGTCGGCGAGCAACGCGGACTCAAGCCAGCGATAGTCGTTCGGGTTGGACTTGAGTTGGCCACCGTTATCCCGCGGCGGCCACGTACCCGGGACCGTGCTGCGTTCCCGCGAAGAGGAAAACGCGCATGTTGGGCGGGTCGTTCAAGTCCTCGGTCCCGTCCATGGATAGATGCCGCAGCGCCGCGACACGACCGCGGTCCCAATATTCCGATCCGGTGTCGACCAGGAAAATCTTCGGCTCCTGCCCGGCGGGCACACGCGCCCCGAGCCCGTCGCGCTTACCGGTCGCAGGGTCGGTAGTGATCTCATAGCGAATCGGAAACCTGGTTTGCGTGAACGATCCCAGCTCATCCGGCTGGGCGAAGCGCTCGTTGAAACTGCCGTTACCAGTCCCGCCGGTTTGGATAAACAGCGCGTCGATGGCCTGCCGCCCCTGTTCATCGGTAGTGAATCCTTCGTAGATCAAATGGCGCTGATAGCGTCCGGTCTGCGAGGCGCCGTAGGTGTACGCATAGCGGCCGGGCGCGACCGCGTCGGGATCGTGCTTCAGCGCCGCTGCCAGATCTCGAATCGCCGCGAATCCCAACCCCGCCACCGGCGGATTCTTCGCTTCATAGGTGACCTGATACGTCATCCCCGGCCTTAAATCCGCCCTTCAGCGAAACCCAGTTTGGATCGTAAACGACTTGCCCGTTCTCGGCGCGCCCGAACTGCCAGTCTTCGCGCGGGATCAGCCGCGGCGCCGCCACCCAGCCCTCGCGTTCCGTGAGCCGGTAGGCGGGATTCTTCGGCTCGATCGGCGGATACGCCGGTGAGAAATATCCCGACGCGTATTCGAATGAGTCGCTGCGCTTGTTGGGGATGAACCACGGATTCACCCAGCCGGTAATGGGCTGTCCATGGTCGGTTGCAACCGGAGGGTCGAATCCGATGAGGCCCCTGCCTCTCGTGACATCGAATTGCCAGCCGACACTCACCAGCGTATAGCCCTGCCGCATCAGGAACCCATCGCCGAATTCGGCCTCAGTGGCGGGATCTGCCGACGCGGCAGCATGGTTAAAGATGTTCAGGAGAGTCATTCTGCCGCGATTCACCACATCGAACAGCAGGACGCCGTTGCCGCGCGCCGGGTTCTTCGGCCGCAGGATGAACACATCGGCTGAGAATTCTACTTTGCCCTGGCTGTTGCGCGGAGCCTTATCCAGATCGGCGATGATGCGGTTGTGCGGATTCTCCGGCGCCACCGCATAATAAACCTTTCCTGACAGTTTTTCGTAAGCGCCGGCTTCGCCGAAAGCCTTGCCGCCCAGCACGTCCTGCCGCCGCGAGATTTCAACCCGCGCAACCTCGGCGCGAATGGCGACCGGCAAAAAGATAGCGATCAGCGCTGGGACCGCGGCGAAAATCCTTCGAACCGGTGCTTTCATAAGCTTCTATTGTGACGTCACAAACTCAAATGTGAAGAACATTTCGTGTGATTGCGGAGTAGCGCCTGGCTGGCTCTGGGCAAACGGCATCCGGTTCCGTTGCTGCGCCCGGTCGCGCGCGGTCTGGTTTAAGGCCGCGTCAGTGCTTGCCAGAACCTCGACTTCGCTCAACTGGCCATCCTGGGCAACGTTTCCGTGAAGAATCACAACTTGGATCACAGGATTCGCGCCCGGCGTTGTCTGCTGAAAACGTCCATTGAGCGGAATGAGGCTTCCCGACCGGCTGGGCGGAGTCATTTCGCGGCCAACACCTAGCGGGGAAAGTCCTGCCGGATTGAACAAGGCGCTATTGGAATCAACGGGATCGTTCACACTTTCGGTCTTGGCTTCTATCACAGTCCTACCCGCTTCCGTAATTGTGAACGCCCCGGGGATGATCTTGCCGTGAAAGCGGATAGCGGCCGAGTAATCGTAGTGAACGTACAAACCGGGAACGGGGGAATATGTGGTGAGAAGTCCGGTGTTCGAATCTACGCAGTATTCGGATTCCTGCCAGCTTCGCCCGCCGCTGAACGACTGTCCCCCGAAGGCCAAAGCCGTCAAGACGCAGTGCTGTGCAGCTCCGTCCAAATAACCAGCGGCGGTGCGCAAAGACGCTTGTGGCCCCATCGCCGGATAGGCGAAGAAAATCGCCGCCCGCACCTGAGCAAGGCGCAGCGGAATGATCGCTCCCGGCTGGCTGCTGTAAAGCATCCCTTGGGTTGTGGAGGTGTAAAGATTCACGGCGGAATAGTTGGGACCCTGGGCGGTCCAGCGATAGATGCCGCGGCTCGGCGAAATGTCCTCCAGCGTCCAGCTTCCGTCGGAGGGTAACCCGCCTGATGATGTGAAGGAAGTCTTCATTTGATAAGGCTGGGCGCGAACGTTCGAGAGATTCCGCGCCTTGGTCAACAGGGTTGTTACAACTAAGCGCTGTTCGGCGTCCTGAACCGCCTGTGCGGCGCCCGCGACCGGGTCCAACGGATCGGAGGGAATCGGCGGGCGGGGGAGCGCGTTAAAATCCACCATTGGGCTGTGAGGTACCGGCACAGCCGGCCCTTGCGCGGGCGCGATGCTTCCGAGTGCCGAACCAACTACTATCACGATGAAGCGCCGGAAAGACACGGAGATCTCTTCCAAACTATAATCGTTAGCGCCCACTGGCACAAGCGCTGCGATTGCCGCCATTTTGCCTGAGCCGGACGCAGCCCGATCCAAATCTGTTCCCGTTGCCGTGAGCGGATGCGCTGGTGCGCGAGCGTGCCGCAAACAATTCCAAGGATGCGCCGGGAGCGCGCTGCCTGACACGCGGCATCACCAACGCGGGCACCATACAAACTCCGAAACTTCTGATAAATGCTGTTCGAGGACGATATCCCAAGCCATCGTCAAGTGTTTCTCGACGGGCGCACTCACCCGAAGGACCCCAACCCTTCGTGGATGGGCCACTCGATCGGGCATTGGGACGGTGACACGCTGGTGGTCGATACGGTGGGGTTCAATGACCGGTCCTGGCTCGATGCGCAGGGCCATCCGCACACCGAGCAATTGCACGTGATCGAGCGCATGCGCCGGGCCGATCTGGGGGATCTTGAAATTGAGTTCACGATTGAGGATCCGGCGACATATGCCAAGCCTTGGATCATCAAGCGGGGCGCCGACCTCGATCCCGACGACGATGTCGGCGAGTACGCGTGCGAGAACAACCACGACCCGGAACACATGGTGGGCAAATAGGCGGAGCATGACGCCGCGCGAGCTACTGAAGGCGTGGGTTGACGCATTCAACAATCATTGCTCAACCCGCATCTGCCGCCGCAACCCCAACCCGGAAGTACACGTGCGCAGGAAAGCCCTTCACTACCTTGCAAGGACAGTACGAACCAGCCCGCTTGCGCCAAACTACCTAGCTACTCTAGCGATATCACCTTAGAGGACTATATAAGGAAGACGACTGGCTATATACTATGGGAAATCACGGCCAAAATTGCGGCTCCGGCTGTCGAAGGAACTTAACTATAAGGAGGAGACTCGAGTGAGGACTTCTTTTGGTATTCGATTTCTCGTTCTGGCGGCTGTACTTTGCTTCGGCATAGGAACCCAAGCGCAGGCGCAGTCCTTTCGGACGCACCATGTGCCGCAGGCAGTCGCAAACGGCCGGACGCAGTTCTTGAATGCGCTGCCCGCTACCCAGTCCATGCGCCTCGACATTGTTTTGCCGCTCAGCGATCCCGCAGGGCTGCAAACATTCTTGAACGAGCTCTACGATCCGGCCAGCCCCCTCTACCGGCACTTCCTGAGCGTGCCGGAATTTACCGCGCGGTTCGGCCCCAGCCAAGCAGATTATGACGCCGTGGTTCAATGGGCCACGGTGAACGGTCTCACGGTATATGGCGGCTCGCGCGATGGCATGGACGTGCAGGTTCAGGGATCGGTGGCGGATATCCAGACCGCGTTCCGCGTGAACATGCGTGTCTACCAGCACCCCACGGAAAACCGCACGTTCTACGGACCGGACCGGGAACCCACGGTGGGCCTGCCGTTCCCGCTGTGGCATATCTCGGGCTTGGACAACTTTTCGATCCCGCAGCCTCTGTATGTGAAGAGGAGCGACGTCGCGAAAGCCAAAGGCGTCAATCCCAAAACCCTCGGGGCGAACGCCACCACCGGTTCCGGCCCTTCGGCTTCCTTCCTGGGCAGCGACATGCGCGCGGCCTACTATGGCGGAACAGCCCTGACGGGCACCGGCCAGAACCTCGGATTGCTCGAGTTTTACGGCACCGATCTGACCGATCTGAATACGTATTTCACGAACATCGGGCAAACCAATAGCGTGCCCATCACCCTGTTCTCCACCGATGGGACCAGCACCAGTTGCGTGTATTCAGGCCGAAATAAATGCGACGATACCGAGCAGACGCTCGACATGACGCAGGCGATCGGGATGGCTCCAGGGCTGACCAGCCTTGTGATGTACATCGGGAACACCGATACCGCCATTATCAGTGCCATGACGACCCACAGCCCGCTGCCCTCCACCATTAGCTGTTCGTGGGGTTGGACGCCGGTGGACCCCAATACGCTGAATCCATATTTTGAAAGGATGGCGGCGCAGGGCCAAAACTTCTTCGTGGCGTCCGGAGACTCGTCCACCTGGACTACACGCAATTATGCGTGGCCGGCGGATGCCGCGTACGTCGTTTCGGTGGGCGGCACGGACTTGACTACCACAGGCGCGGGTGGCCCCTGGGCTTCGGAAACCGGCTGGGCGGACGGCGGCGGCGGCATCTCGCCAGACAAAATTGCGATCCCGTCGTGGCAGCAACTGGCGGGCGTGATCAACTCGAGCAACAAGGGCTCGACGGTGTATCGCAACGGTCCGGACGTTTCGGCCAACGGGAATTTCACTTATTACGTCTGCGCCAACCAGACCACCTGCACGGCAAACGAATATGGCGGGACCAGTTTTGCGGCGCCCCTGTGGGCTGGCTACATGGCTCTGGTCAATCAGCAGGCGGTGGCCAACGGCAGCCCGTGGCTCGGCTTCATTAATCCGGCCATTTATCCGTTTGGCCTAGGGTCAAGTTATGGCGCCGATTTCCACGACATCGCCAGCGGTACGTCGGGCAGCTATTCGGCGGTGAAGGGTTACGATCTAGTGACAGGCTGGGGCAGTCCGAATGGAACTGGCCTGCTCAGCGCGCTGTCGGGACTGTCGACATCTCCTGACTTCACCATTTCCGCTTCGCCCGCTTCGGTTTCTGTGGCACAGAGCAACAGTGGTGCATCGACCATCACGACCGCGGTATCGGGCGGCTTTAACTCGTCGATTGGCTTGACCGCGAGCGGTCAACCGACAGGCGTGACCGTGACCTTCAGTCCGACGTCCATCACGGGCGCGGGGACCTCAACCATGACCATGCTAGTGGCCGCTGGCGCCGCGACCGGCACGTACCCGATCACGGTCACCGGCACGAGCGGAGGCACAACGCATACGGCCGCGGTTTCCCTGACGGTAACGACAGTGCCGCCTAGCTTCACCCTATCCGCGACCACTCCGGTTTCGGTGACAGAGGGTAGCAGTGCCACCTCGACCATCACGACCACCGGCGCGGGCGGCTTTAACTCGGCGGTTACGTTGTCCGCCAGCGGCCTGCCCTCGGGTGTCACGGCGACCTTCAGCCCGGCCTCCATCGCCGCGCCGGGATCAGGGACATCGACCGTGACGTTTACGGCGAGTTCGCATGGCAAAGTAGGCACCGGAACCCACACCATCACCATAACAGGCAAAGGCGGAGGCGTAACGCAAACGACGACAATCAGTCTCACGGTCGTAAAATAGCGGCGGCGAGATGTTTCGGCGAGCGCGCCCTGGACTCGTCCGGGAGGCGCTGGATCTGGGCCATGTTTCCATACCCAACGTGGCCATCCGAGCGCCAGAATAACGCCCGGAACTCCGGCCTGGTGATTTTCGTGTGCCTGCGCTGGTTCTTTGGTCTTTTGGGAAAACGAAGCTGAGATGACGTAAGGGCGATAGCAATCTAGAGTAGCGCGATGCCTTGGGAGTGCGTGGCTGCGGATTCTTCCACCCGCCCGCTTGCCACCCGCTTGACGTAGAATACTAGGGGCGCCATATTGCGCTCCAAGGACACCCCATGAATTGTGTTAATCCGTTCTCCCGGCGCAGAACATTCGCGAGTGTTACCGCGGCTGCGCTTCTCGTTTGCAGCCCGCTGCTCACGCAATCCGCTCAAGCTGCCAAGAACGACGTCCCTAATCTTGAAGTAGATGCTTCCTGGCCGCAACCGTTGCCCAACAAGTGGGCCATCGGCGCGATCTCCGGAGTGGCGATCGGCCCGCAGGATCACGTTTGGATCATTCACCGTCCGGCAACTCTGGGGCCGGATGAGAAGCAGGCAACCACCCATCCCCCGAATGCGGAGTGCTGTATTCCCGCGCCGCCGGTCATTGAATTCGATGCCCAGGGAAAGGTGGTGCAAGCCTGGGGAGGCCCGGGCGCAGGCTACGATTGGTTCACCAATGAACACGGGATCTATGTCGACTACAAGGGCAACGTCTGGGTCAGCGGCGTCGCCGGCAAGGACTGGGGCAAGGTTCTGAAATTCACGCCCAGCGGAAAGTTCCTGATGCAGATCGGCCGTCCCTTGAAGCCCGGCGAGACCTTCAGCAATACCGCCGCGGACGTACTCGGGCGGCAGCCAGCAGATATGGACGTCGATCCGAAAACCAATGAGCTTTATCTTGCCGATGGCGACGGCGGAGCCCAGCGCGTGATGGTCTTCGATGCCGAGACCGGCGCGTTCAAGCGCATGTGGGGAGCCTACGGAGAGAAGCCGCAGGTGGGTACGCCCGCAAAGCACGATCCGGATGGCCCGCCGTCGCGAGCGTTTTCAGTTGCGGTGCATTGTGTTCGCCTCGCAAAGGACGGTCTGGTTTACGTCTGCGATCGCAATGGCGACCGCGTGCAAGCCTTTCACCAGGACGGAACGTTCGTGAAGGAAGGGCTCATCTCGCCCAAGACACTGGGCACCGGCACCGCCTTCGACCTCGATTTCACTCCCGATCAGAAGTACTTTTACGTCGCGGACGGAACCAACCACAAAGTCTGGATCATGCAGCGCGATTCGATGGAGATCGTGGGATCGTTCGGCCAGTTGGGGCATAACGCCGGCGAGTTCCGCAACGTTCATGCTCTGGCCGTGGATTCGAAGGGTAATCTTTTTACCACCGAGGCCAGCGAGAACAAGCGCGTTCAGAAGTTCGTCCCGGTGAAGGGGACGAAGCGCGCGAGCCGCTAGCTAACCGCGTCGGCTCTTAGCAGCCCGCCGCGCGGCTCAGCGCAACGGAACAGCAGGCCCTGATAGACGGCGCCGCGAAGTCGCTCGGCTCCGCAAGGCGGCCCACGAGCCATCGTAAAGGGCAAGCGTCCAGCGCGTCTCGCGGTGAGCGGCGCCGGACGCCGTGTTTGTAATCTACTAGCGAGCTGCGCCGCGGCCGGCTGCGCCCGGGCGATTTGGATTCACCCAGCCGTCGAAAGCGGGTCCGTTCTGCAGGAACCGGTAGTCGGCGCTATCCGGACGTCCTTTCGCGTACGAAGCATCCGTCGCGCCCAGGAACTTCCCGGCGTGCAGCGTCGCATCGTGAATCAGCTTGACCATGCCCTGGTACGGTGCGGACATGTGGTCGAACCAACCGGAGAAATTGCCCAGGTCGGTGTTGGCGACCATCACCGCGTCAACGCCCGGCACGTCCGCGATGTCGGCAGCGTGGGCCACCCCAATGGGAGTTTCGATCATCACCACCACCATCATGTTTTCGTTGATACTGGTGCGGTATTTCATCCTGTCGTCGGCGCTTTTACCGACCCAGAGGCTTGCGGCCTGGCCGGCGCCCATGCTGCGGCGGCCCTCCGGCGGATACTTGGCATAGCGGACAGCGGCTTGAGCCTTCTCAACCGTATCGACTGTCGGCATGATGATTCCCAGCATTCCAATGTCCGTGGCGTGCTGAATCGAGCTTTCCAGTTCATCCTGGATGCGCACCATCGGCGTGGCAACCGAGTGCGGACAGGCCGCGACCATTTTCTCGATGTCGGCCCAGGTGAGCGTGCTGTGCTGCATCTCAAACCAGGTGTAGTCGTAATGCTTGGCGGCCTCGCAATAGGCCGCGGGGTCGGGCTTCGAGATGGTCACGCTGAAGATCTGTTTGCCGTCCAGCAGCTTCTGCTTGGCGGTGTTGTAGAGTTTGCCGGACGTTTGCTGAGCTATCGCCGGTGCACTGGCCACCATCGCGGCCAGCAACGTATATCCTGCAAATTTGAGCGTTTCAATTTTCATAGAATTTCCTCCCTGCGACCACGTATCATACCTCTTTTTCGGGATCGCGATGGCCGCGCGATGCGCAGGCGGCGCGCCTAATTGCGTTCCAGTTGAAACAGGCAATACATCAGGTGACCCTTCTTATCGGCCACCACGCGATTCGCCGTCATGCGCAGTGACGAGGCCGCCAGTTGGGCCTGAAACTGCGCAGTTCGAGAACCGTCGATCACATAGCCGTCGCAATGCGTCACGTACAGAACATTTTCGCGCGGCGCGGGATCGGCGAAGACCACGGCGTCATGCGAATGGATCTGTACGCCGTTGTGAATGCCCCAATCCAGAACCGCTACCGGCAGGCGTCTGCCGACGAAGCACCTCTGCGAGGCGCTCGACGCCATCGCTCCAATACGCGCTGAATCCGTTGGCCCGCGCCGCGTGCGCGTAGTGCCCGAGCAACCACAGATTCGACGCCACTAGCACAACGCAGAACGCGAGAAACGCCACACTTTGCTTGCCGCGCAGGTAGCGCTCCGCCACCGCCGCCGCGCTCGCCGCCACGATGAAGTGCGGAGCGGGATAGAGCAGTACCGTGTGATGCGGTCCGGCGCCGGCATCGCGAAACACGAACATCGCTCCGTAGGCCGCCGCCATCGCAACCCAACTGAATAATAGAGCAGGGAAGACCGCGGACCTTCTTAAGAACGGCAGCGCCACCAGCGCCAGCACTAGCGCAGGAAGCAACGCACTCCCCAGACCGAAGTGCGATTCGCGATACCACCGGATCACCAGCTCGCCGATCGGCGCGCCGATCAGCGGAATCTTCTCGGCGAAAGTACTGCGGAACATATAATGTTCGAACGCTCGCCCATCCAGCGTGTGTTGCAGCATCACCAGTTTTTCGAGCGCGGGCACGCTCGGCAGTGCGCCCGAAGCCTGCACCGTCGCCCCTCGCCGTTCCCAATTGAATGCGATCAAGGGCGCCGCGCCCAACGCGATACAGATCGCCGCCAGCGCCAAATTCCTCCGCGTGAATGAGCGCCACACTTGGCCCGGATACGCCACCGCGAGCGCCAGCAGCATCGCCGCCAGCGGGAAGATGAAGATGGCCTTGTACCAAAGCGCCAGTCCGGCCACCAGGAACGCCGCTCCCAGGAATCGGCGTTCTCCCGACGCCTCAAATCGCTGCAGCAAATTCACGAACGCCACGGTTGCGAGCAGCAACAGGCACACTGTCATGTCGAAGACATTGATCAGGACAAACACCGCATCGGTTGCCAAAACACCGCCGCCGCGAGCGCCACCCGGCTCCCAGCGGCGCGCCGGACCACATCCGCAAACAGCAGAAGCGTGACCACGCTCAGCAAACATACCGGCAGCCGCATCGACCAGACATTAGGGCTCCAGAGCCGAAAGATGGGCCAGTAGAGCCATGACTTCAGGGCTCCGATGTAATCCATGGTCATCACCGGGATTCGAAAATGTCCCACGTGCCATTCGTAGAGTGAGGGCGCATTACCGATAAACGGCCCGACGAACAACGCTTCGTCTTCTTCAATGCCCGGACCCGCCAGGAAGTAGAGTTGCAGCGCGAGGAGCACCGCGCCTACCAGCCAAATGAGATATCGAAAGCGGGGAATCAAGCGATTATGGCCAGCACTCAGCGTAGCATGTCGCGTACTTACCTGTGTTTACGAAATTAAATGAAAGTAGACATAATATTCGTTATCAGAACTATTATTTACGCTTAGCACGCAATGAAGCCGGAGTGGCGGCCCATCAGCTTGATCAGGCCGATGCCGTTGGGCGAAGGCTCCGCTTCAACGTGCCCCGAGCGAATAGCACGCGTCGCTTCGGCCACCGCAGTCTGGAATCCGACGAATTGGTAGAAATGAGTTGCCGAAAACGACGGGGCGAGCGCGGACGGAGGCGCGAGCGGACGGGGCCTGAACGTGGAGTATAGCGCTTGGCGTGCTTGCGGGACAGAATCGTGATTGAGACGAGATTGGGCGGATGAAATGACGCCCCATACGTGATAGGCTGTAGCCCATGCGCTGGATTCTGTTAATCGCGGCCTCGTCCGCCACAATGTTTGCCCAACTTGCCGCTCCCAACGCGAGCGGGATTTCCTACGGGCACGTCCACATGTTCGTGAATGATCCGGATGCCGAGAAAAAAATTTGGGTCGATCTCCTGGGCGCACGCCCCACCAACACTGGAGTTCTCCAATTGATGAGCGTGCCGGGCGCCATGGTCATTGCCTCCAAAGGACAGAAGCCACCCACCGGCGGCTCGGAAGGGTCCACCGTGCCGTATGTCAGCTTCCGGGTGAAGAGCTATGCCGACACCAAGGCGAAGCTCACGACTGCCAACGTGAAGCTGCTCAAGGATGACACGAAGCATAAGACCCTGCTGGCTGAGTTTCCCGAGGGGATTCGCTTCGAATTTGTGCAGGACGCGTCTCTCGCGACGCCCCTCGCCTTTGGTCACGTCGAAATCGCGAGCGTGAATCCGGCCAGCCTGCGCGACTGGTATGTGAAGACGTTTTCAGGCACTAAGGGCAAGCGCGGCAAAGCTTTGACAGCGGTGTTCCCTGGCGGCGAAATTGATTTTGAAAAAGTCAGCACGGCGCAAGCCCCCACGAAAGGCCGGGCCCTCGACCACATCGGGTTCGAGATCGTCGGCTTGGAAGCCTTCTGCAAGAAGCTGGAAGCCGCCGGCACGCCGTTCGATTTGACCTACCGCGCGCTCCCGCAGCTGGGCGGATTGCAGATCTCCTACATCATCGATCCCGAGGGCACCCGCATCGAGCTGACCGAAGGATTCCGCGGCAAGTGAACAAAAGGGGACAGACGGCATTTCCGCCCGCGAGTCTCCTGGTCGCCAGCGCCGGGCCGAAAGTGTCGTCTGTCCCCTTATAGCTAAGTACCAAACTGCTTCCCGGCTTCGCACGGTGCCGAGAGCCTCTTCCGCCGGCCCACAATGCCTGTAAGATGGGAAGTGCTCTGTTCCCCGCCCCGTTCGCGGACCGATCGCCGCGAAGCACAATTCAAACTCCTGAGGATTTGTGATGACTCAACCCGCCGACGCGCGTGATGCCAACTATGTATTGACGCTGGAAGAAATCGGGAACCTTGCCGAAGCCAGCGGCAAACCGGCTGAGACGCTCATGAACGTCGTCGCCTTAATCGCGGCGCGCGCCAAGACCGATGTGTGCTCCGTCTATCTGCTGGAACCGGACCGCGCGAATATGGTGCTGGCCGCTACCGTGGGTCTGCGCCCCGAATGTATCGGCACGCTGCGCCTGGCGCTCAACGAGGGTCTGGCCGGCTTGGTTGCCGAACAGGTGCGTCCGGTAGCCGTTGGACAGGTGGCGAGCCACCCGCGCTTCAAATATTTCCGCGAGGCGGGCGAGGATTCCTACCAGTCGTTCTTAGGCGTCCCCATTGTCGACCGCGGCGTGCTGCAAGGCGTCCTGGTGGTGCAAACCGTCCAGACCAGAGCTTTTCCGGAGGAGGAAATCCGCATGCTGACCGAAGCTGCGGCGCAGGTGGCGCCGGTGGTCAGCGAGGCGCGCACGCTCGATCGCTTTATCGCGCCGGCGCAGGAAAAGCTGTGGGCCCTGGCGCGCAATCTGTGGTGGAGTTGGGATCGGGATTCCACCAGCCTGTTCCGCGATCTCGACCCGGTGCGCTGGAGAGAACTCAATCACAATCCGATTTCCCTGCTCTCCGAGATCCCCCTATCCAAGCTGGAACGCCGCGCGGGAGAGTTGGTGCTGCACGGCCGGATCAACTATGCGTACCGCCGCCTGCAGGAATATCTGAAAGCCGACCGCACTTGGGGCGCAACCCACGCCGGAGTTTTGCGGCCCCGGCCGGTGGCCTATTTTTCGGCGGAGTTCGGCCTGCACGAGTCCTTGCCGATATATTCGGGCGGCCTGGGGGTGCTGGCGGGCGACCACGTCAAGAGCGCGTCCGATCTGGATATTCCGCTGGTCGGCGTGGGACTGTTCTACGGTCAGGGATACTTCCGGCAATGGCTGGATGGCAGCGGATGGCAGCACGAAGAATACCTTCCGACGGACGTAAGCCAGCTTCCGATGGCGCCCGGCGATCGGCAAGACCGGCGAGCCGGTGACCATCCGTATCGAGACCCGGGGCGCTTCCATCGCGGCGAAAGTCTGGCGCGTGAAAGTAGGACGCATCGATCTTTTGCTGCTGGATACCAACGTCGACGGCAATACGCCGGAAGATCGCGAGTTGACTTCGCGGCTCTACGGCGGCGATGGGCGCGTGCGTGTGCGCCAGGAATTGCTGCTGGGCGTCGGCGGCTTCCGCGCGCTGAAGGCCATGGGAATCACGCCCGGCGTGCTGCACCTCAACGAAGGCCATAGCGGATTCGCCGTGCTGGAAGCGATTCGCTGCCGCATGGAAGAGGAAGGCGTGGGCTTCGACCAGGCCCTGCCTCACGTCTCGCGCGAGGTGGTGTTTACCACCCACACGCCCGTGCCTGCGGGCCATGACCGGTTCAACGCCGGACTCATGGAAGAGCATTTCGGCCCTCTGCGCGAGGCGCTGGGTCTTTCGCACGACGCTTTCATGGCGCTGGGCCGCGAGTATCCCAGCAATCCTAACGAGGAATTCTGCATGACGGTGCTGGGCTGCGCCTCTCCCGCCGCGCCAACGCGGTTTCCGCCCTTCACGGCGAGGTATCGCGCGCCATGTGGACCGGCCTCTTCCCCGGCAAGTTGGAAGATCAGGTTCCCATCGGCCACATCACGAATGGCGTGCACGTGCCCTCTTGGCTGGCGCCGCAGATGTTCCGCTTATACGATCGCCACCTGGGAATTGGCTGGCACGAGCACAGCGGCGAATCGCGCATCTGGGAAGGCATCGAAACCGTGGACGACGGCGAGTTGTGGGAAACCCACCTCAGCTTGAAATCCCGCCTGCTGGAATTTGTGCGGCGGCGCGCGCAAGGAGCAGGCCGAAGCGGCGCGGGGAAAGTCCCGAGACCTTGCAGCGGCTGACCCGCGTCCTGAGTCCGGACGCGCTCACGATCGGCTTTGCGCGGCGCTTTGCTACCTACAAGCGAGCCAACCTGCTGCTGGCCGATATCGAGAAGCTGATCACCATGGTCAACGATCCGAATCGCCCGATCCAGTTTGTGTTTGCCGGGAAAGCCCATCCGCGGGATGAGCCCGGCAAGCGCGTGCTGCAGCAGATCGCGGAGCTCATGCGCGACGCCAAATTCGCCGACAAGTTCGTTTTCGTCGAGGACTACGACATCAACGTCGGGCGCTTGTTCGTGCAGGGCGTGGACGTCTGGCTGAACAATCCGCGGCGGCCTCTCGAAGCGTCCGGCACCAGCGGACAGAAGGTGGTGCTGAACGGCGGCCTCAATCTTTCGGTGCTGGATGGCTGGTGGGCGGAAGCTTACGACGGGATGAACGGCTTCGCGATCGGCAACGGCCGAACCCATACCGATATGCAGGTTCACGACACCCGCGATGGCGAAGATTTATACCGGGTTCTGCGCGAAGAAGTGGTTCCGCTGTTCTACCAGCGCGACCACGACGGCTTGCCGCGCGGCTGGATCAAGCGCATGAAGCGCACCATTCGCACCCTGGGATGGCGCTTCAACGCCAACCGCATGGTGATGGATTACACGAGCAAGTGCTATGTGCCGGCGGCCGGCGGGACTTCCAGCGACATGAGCATCCGCGGCTAGTAGCAGCTAACCCTCGACGGAACGATCTTGCGCCGGCCAGCGTCTAGCTCATAGAATCGGTTAGCGGAGGCTTTATGCGGCATGTCTTCCAGGCGGGCGCAATTGTTTTTGTTTACCTCGTTGCTTCGTGCGGTTTGTCCGGCCAGACGCCCGACACGCGTTTAGACGACGCCGTTAAAGAGATCGCACAACTAAAACGCATAGCCGCGGATCAGGATCGGCGCATTGCCAGTCTGGAAACTACGGTGAGATCGCAGCAGCGTGCGATCCTTGCCGCGGCCCGGCCCGTTCCGGCAATTTCCTGGAGAACCCTTGAGGGTTGGTCCGCCGTCAAAGTGGGGATGTCACGCTCCCAAGTTGTGGAAATTCTGGGGGAACCTAAGTCGACGGAAACCGTGATTGATCGTCAAACGCTTTTCTACAAAGACGCGACGATTCCTATTGGCGAAGTCGTCATCACGGACGATCGAGTTTCGGAAGTCACTTCGACTGCGTTCCAGATTCACGTCCCGTCGCAGAAATAAGCCGAACATCCAGCGATACGCTCGCCCCTTGACAGATTCTATATTTCTACTATAGTAGAACTATGGAAGCACAACGAGCGAACGCTACAACGGACGCCGGTGACCGGACCGCTCACTATGCAGATATGTTCGCTGCTCTCGGAGCCGAGCCGCGCCTTCGGATTTTGCGCTACACTCCTGGCCGCGCACCCCGATGGCATGGTGGTTGGGGAGATACAAAGCGAACTTGGCATTGCCGCTTCTACGCTCTCGCACCACCTGGAGAAGCTCAAGAACGAGGATCTCATCACCGTTCGCCGGGAGAGCACTTTTCTGCGCTACGCCGCCAACACCGCGACCTTGGAGGAACTGCTCGGATTCCTTTACGCCGAGTGCTGCACCCGCAACAAAGCGATTAAACCGGCCAAAATCACCCAAATATGCAAGTAGGATCAAGGGAGAAAATCATCATGGAATTAAAAGATGCAGTGCGCCAGAAATACGGCGAAGCGGCGCTCCGCGTCAATACCGGTGGAAGCTCCTGCTGTGGAGCCGCCCCAGGCGCGGCCGGCTGCGTGGATCCGATTACCTCGAATCTCTATGATTCAGGCCAAGCCAGCCAGCTCCCGCAGGAGGCGGTCCTTGCATCCCTCGGCTGCGGCAATCCTACCGCGCTGGCGGCGATCAACCCCGGTGAGACGGTTCTCGATCTCGGCTCGGGAGGCGGCATTGACGTGCTGCTCTCGGCTAAGCGCGTCGGCCCGACCGGCAAGGCTTACGGTCTGGATATGACCGATGAAATGCTGGCCCTCGCTCGCGAGAACCAGCGCAAGTCCGGCATCGGCAACGTTGAATTTCTCAAGGGTGAGATCGAAAACATTCCCCTTCCCGATAACTCGGTCGACGTGATTATCTCTAACTGCGTCATCAATCTTTCCGGCGACAAGGACAAGGTTCTGCGGGAAGCTTTCCGCGTCCTCAAGCCGGGTGGCCGGTTTGCTGTCTCCGACGTCGTGGTGCTCGGCGACGTTCCCCCCGAGGTGAGACGCAGCATGGAATTGTGGGTCGGTTGCATTGCAGGAGCGCTTCGCGACTACGACTATGTCGCCAAGCTTGCCAAGGCCGGCTTCGATTCCATCGACATCGAGCCCACCCGCGATTTACAACGTCGACGACGCCCGCCAATTTCTCATCGGCGAAGGCATTGATGCCGACACAATCGCACCACAGGTGCAAGACAAATTCATTAGCGCGTTTATCCGTGCTGTAAAACCCGCCATGAAGCCAATCGGGCTCGCGGAGTCGGTCACGAAGGATTGCTGTGGCCCGGCGTGCTGTAGCTGAGTTGCTCGGGACCGCATTTCTACTGGCAGCCGTAATCGGGTCCGGAATCATGGGCGAGCGGCTGGCCGGTGGGAACGTCGCCATCGCGCTGCTGGCGAATACCATCGCCACCGGCACCATGCTAGTAACGATGATCCTAACCTTTGGGCCTATATCAGGTGCGCACTTCAACCCGGCCGTTACGCTCGCCGACGCGTCGCAGGGCGGTCTGGCGTGGCGCGAAGTGCCCATGTACCTGGCAGCGCAAATCGCCGGAGCGTTTGCCGGCGTTGCCGCCGCTCACGTGATGTTCAGCCAGCCGGTCTTCTCCGCTTCGCAGCACGCCCGCTCGGGAGGCGCCCAGGTCTTCAGTGAATTTATCGCGACGTTTGGCCTCCTCTCGGTCCTCTGGGGCTGCGTCCGCCTCCGCTCGGCTGCCGTTCCCTTCGCCGTGGGAGCCTACATCACCAGTGCTTACTGGTTTACTGCGTCCACCTCTTTCGCCAATCCTGCGGTGACGCTGGCCCGCGCCGCGTCGGACACCTTTGCCGGTATTCGCCCGGCCGATGTTCCCGGATTTCTCGTCGCGCAACTCGCAGGCGCAGCCGCGGCCACTGCGCTTTTTCACTGGCTCCTGCCATTAGTGCCGAAGGATGCGGCCCGCGTTGTGGTCCCCCACCCTGAGAGCGACGGAGCCCGTGGCAAGTAAGCAGCGGGTCCTTATTCTCTGCACTGGAAACTCGGCGCGGAGCCAAATGGCCGAGGGCCTGTTGCGGCATAACGCTGGAGAACGTTTCGATGTATTCAGCGCGGGAACGAAACCGAGCAGCGTCCGGCCCGAAGCCATTGCCGCCATGCGCGGGCTGGGCATCGACATCTCCGGCCACCGCTCGAAGAGCGTGGACGAATTCGACGGCCAGCGATTTGACTACGTGCTGACCGTCTGCGACAACGCCAAGGAAAGCTGTCCGGTCTTTCATGGAACCATCGCTGCGATCCACCATGGTTTTGAAGACCCGCCAGCCGTGCAGGGCTCGGATTTCCGCCGCGAATGGACTAGCGGAATTGAATTGAGCGCAGGGAGCGGCGGATAAAGAAGCCGCCGCTGGTTCTAAATGGCAGCAAGAACCACAAGCCAGTCGGAGGAGGTGGCCTGGCCCTACACTGTTTTGATGCGCGGGAATCGAAACGGTTGCATGCGCACCTAACCGCCCTCCGCGCTATACTTTCACCTGAATCGCACATTGCAGCCCAGCCCCATGGCCCCCAACCCCCTCCCTGACCAAGGCATCGACCAAAGCGTCATCCTCGACATCGGCTGCGGCACTCGCAAGGCCGAGCCGGGCGCGCTCGGCATCGACCGGTCCTCCGGCCCCGCCACCGACATAGTTTGGGATCTCGACCAGTATCCCTGGCCGCTCGCCTCCAACCGCTTCGAGCGTATCCACCTCTCGCACATCATCGAGCATGTGCACGACGTGATGGCGACCATGGCCGAGGTCCATCGCGTTGCGCAGCCCGGCGCCAGCGTGTTCGTCACCACGCCGCATTTCAGCTCGCATAACTCCTATACCGATCCCACGCACGTCCGCCACTTGACCGCCGCCAGCTTCGATCACCTCACCGGGAAGAATTTCGAATCCTTCAACGGCGCGCCTTTCCGCTTCGACATTCAAAGCCTGGAGTTGACCTTCGGCGGGAACCTTGTGCTCGACAACCTGGGCCGCGCGCTCGCCCGCGGCAACCTCAAGTGGTACGAGCGCCATGCCGCCTGGGTTTTCCCCGCCCTGGACATTCGCTGCCATCTGCGCGCCGTGAAATAGCTCGCGCCACGCGCCGCATTTGCTAAGATCGCCTACAGGCTATGCCGATCTACGATTACGCGTGCCGCACTTGCGGACAGCAATTCGAGCTGATAGTGCTGAAGACGACGATCGTGGCTTGCCCGTCGTGTCAGGGCCAGGACCTGGAGCAGCTAATCTCTACTTTCGCGGTAAGTTCAGACAGCATCCGCGACGCCAACCTCAAGGCCGCGCGCCGCAAATATGCCGCCAGCAGCGACGTCAAGGATAAACAGGTCGCGGAAGCCGAAGAGATCCGTGAGCATGCCGGGGACTATGGCGTCGAGCCGCCGAAAAAGAAGTAGTCCGCGCCTCGCTCCCTACCTCGCAAAATCAATATAGCCGCGGCGAGGGTCCGCGCTCACCAGCTTTACCTGCAACTGATCGCCGACGTCCACGCCCTGCTGGCCGCGGATCAGCAATCCCTCCGCATGAGGGTTGAGCACCCGCACGAACGTGCCCTTAGGCGTCACTCCGGTCACCACCGCCGAGAACATCTCGCCGATCCGGGGCAGCAGCACCACCGCCGCGATGCGCTTATTCATCGCCCGCTCCACCTTGCGCGCCGCGTCTTCTTTCAGCGTGCAGTTGGTGGCGATCGCATTCAATTCTGAATCGGAATACGGTGGCTGCGCCTTGGCGATTACCGATTTGATCAGCCGCTGCGTGACCGTATCGGCAAAGCGCCGGTTGGGAGCCGTCGAATGCGTGTAATCGTGCGCCGCCAGCGCGAAATGTCCCTGCGAAGCATCACCGGGCCGCTGCAGCACATACTCGCCCGGCCCCATCAGCTTTATCACCGCCAGCGAAAGATCCGCATAATGCACCGGGTCCACCGCCTTGCGCTTTTGGAGGAACGCGCTCAGCGCCCCTGAATCGGGGTCCGCCGGCAGCGTCTCTCCGCAGTTCGCCGCCAGTTCCACGATGCGCGGCCATCGCTCCGGTGTCTTGACCACGCGCCGGATCGAACTCACCCCGGCAGCGCTGAGCGTGCGCGCCATCACGCCATTTGCGGCCACCATGAAATTCTCGATCAAATCGCTGGCCCGATTCTTCAGCCGCGTCTCGATGCCCTGCACCTGGCCGTCGGCGACCACGGCTTCGGTCTCCTCGCGGTCGATCGCGAGGGCGCCCAGTTTCCGGCGCGCGGCAAGCAGCGTCTGTGCGGCCTCGTCCTGCAATTTGAGCTGAGCCGCCAAATCGGCGGATGCCGCGACCTTGGGCGGAGGCGCGCCCCCCTCCAGCCAGGCACCCACACCGTTGTAGGCGAGCTGCGCCTGATTCCGCACGACCGCGCGATAAATGCCCTGCGATGAAACCGCTCCGTCGGCCGCCATCAGCATGTCGATCACAATGGCCACGCGATCCACGCCCTCGTTAAGCGATGTTAGACCTGTCGAAAGCGCCTCCGGCAGCATCGGAAAAGTTCGGACTCCCGTGTAAACCGACGTCGTCTCGCCGGCTGCATGCTGATCAGCGGGCGATCCCATAGACACGTCCGAATCGACATCCGCGACTGCAATCATCACGCGTATCCCGCCGTTGACGCGCTCGGCCACCTCAGCTTGATCCAGATCGCGGGAGGTATCGTTATCGATTGACGACCACAGCAGCGAGCGTAAGTCGCGTATTTGTCCGTTTACGGGTGGGCCGTTCGCAACGGCCGATTGCGCTTGCAGCGCCTTCACCTGCTGAAGCACGGCTGGCGGGAAATCCGGGTGAAATCCCTCTGCGAGCATTTCCTGATGGGCCATCGTACCCAGATCGAAATGGTTATCGGACATGAGTACCAACCTAACATGCAGGTCGGCTCAACAAGTCACGCACCTCCGCATCGCTGGTCTGGCGGAAGTCCTCATACCATTCGCCCACCGCGCGAAACGGCTCGGGGACGGCCAGGCTTACACATTCGTCCGCTACGTGACGCATGTATGCACACGCCTGCCGCGAGGCCACGGGAACCGCAACAATCACCGCGGAAGGGTGGAGGCTCTTCACGCACTTCACCGCGGCCAGCATGGTGGAACCCGTGGCCAATCCGTCGTCCACCAAAATGATCGTGCGATCCCGTAACTCCAGCGGCGGGCGGCTTGCACGGTAGAGCCGTTCGCGGCGTTCGGCCTCTTGCTCCTCTTGCACGGCAATCGCTTCGACTTGCTCCGGCGAAATCTCCTCCTGCCGAATCAGCTCCTCGTCGAGAACCCGGAGTCCACCGCTGGCGATGGCTCCCATGGCGAGTTCCGGTTGCCACGGGACGCCTAACTTCCGCACGACGATTACGTCCAGCGGCAAGCCCAGCGTTCGCGCTACTTCAAATGCCACCGGAACGCCGCCGCGCGGCAGCGCCAGTACAATCGAATCTTTCGGGAAATCGCGGCCAGCAAGCTGCGCTCCCAGCAGCCGGCCCGCCTCGGCACGATCGCGAAAAGGAAGGTGCAACATCGCCTGTCGACTGAACAACTACGGTGCCGCAATCTGAAACCGCTACGCTCTCTACCCGGCGCCCCGAATCGATTCGTCCAGCAACTGAATCGTGTGCACCACCCGCGGCAGTGGTCCTGGCCGCACGCCCTGTTGGCGGTCGAGCGCTGCTTGCATCTGCAGAATGCAGCCCACATTCCCCGTCGCCACCGCATCCGGCGCAATGGTCTGTATGAACCTCGCTTTTCGATCGCCCAACGCGTTCGCAGTTTCCGGCTGCACCAGATTGTAGATTCCCGCCGATCCGCAGCACAGCGTGCCCTCCGGCATCTCCGCCACCGTCAATCCCGGGATCCCAGCCAGCAACTGCCGCGGCTGGGTACGCACTTTCTGGGCATGCTGCAAATGGCAGGAGTCATGATACGCTACCCTCTTCGCCACCGCATGCCGCTCGGCGCGCGGCCCCAGCTCCACGAGAAACTCGGCGACGTCTTTGATCGTTCCTTTGAATGCTCCCTTTTCCTCGGCCGCGAAATCCTTGAGATGCGACCCGCAGCCGCCTGCGTTGGTGATGATCACGTCCACGCCCGCCTTCTCGAAAGTCGCGAACATCCGGCGAGCCAGCGTGCGCGCTTCCTCGTCTTTCCCGGAGTGCATCAACAACGCCCCGCAGCACGGCTGCTCGGCCGGAGCCACTACCTCGCAACCCTCGGCCGCCAGCACTCGCACGGTCGCCGCATTGATCTCCGGCAGGAACTCGCGCTGGACACAGCCCAGCATCAATCCGACGCGCGCGCGCTTCACTCCCTGCGCCGGCGTGGTGCCCGAAACATCTTCGCGCTTGCCGAGCTTCGGCATCAGCTTGCTTGGCGACGGCAGGCCCAGCTTCTGATAGGCGGACAGGAATACCCGCCCGATCCGCAGCAGCCCGACATTCGGGAAAGTATGCAGGATGCCCCACCGCATCAGCCGTTCGCGCAGCGGACGCTTGTAGGTGTGCTCGATCTCCGCGCGCGTCTCTTCGATCAGCTTGCCGTAGTTCACGCCCGACGGGCACGCCGTCATGCACGACACGCAGCCCAGGCACGTATCCATGTGCTGCACGAACTTGGGCGTCATCTCCATCTGACCCTCGGTCAGCATGTTCATCAGATAGATGCGCCCGCGCGGCGAATCCATCTCGTTGCCCCACAGCACGTACGTCGGGCACGCCTGCAGGCAGAAGCCGCAATGCACGCACTGCCTGATCAAGTCCGGATTTATCAAATGCCCCCCACGAATACGCCGGGATTCAAAATGCCGCGCGGATCGAAATGCTGCTTGATCGAACGCATCAGCGCCAGCGCGTCGCCGCCGTTATTCTGCGCGGTGCTGCCCCACGCGTCCATCCCTGGAAAAGGACGCATCATCACCAGCGATCCGCCTCCGCGCTCAATCTTTTCGCGCAATTCCGCGAGCCGGCCTGCTTGCAGCCAGCCGATCCCGGTCGCCTCCACCACCGCATAACCTTCCAGACCTTCCAGCGTCTCGGCGATCTTCGCAGGCAGCACGCTGATCTTTGCGCCCGCGTCGAGGCGCGCCCACACCTCGTCGTCACTCTCCACTAGCGGAGTCATCCCCCGCAGCCGATCGACCTGAAAGTTGATTCCCTCTTCGGTTCCTTCAAACAGTACGTCGATGTGCGGCGCCCCCGCGCCCACGCGGACTTGCACCGCGGCGGGCACCAAACGCGCGTCCAGAATCTTGCCGAGAAGTTGCTGCATCGCGCCCAGATCCGGGACTGTGGCCGTTACCGTCTGCGTATATTTCGGACAGAGGATGCAGGCGGAAGGTCGCATTGATGATGACGCCCAGCGTCCCAAACGCGCCAGTCACAAGTTTCGATAAATCATATCCGGCAACGTTCTTAACCACTTTGCCGCCGCTCCGCGCCAGCGTTCCGTCGGCCAGCGCCAGCGTCACGCCGATGACCAGGTCGCGCAAGCCGCCATAACGTAGCCGCAAAGCACCGCTGTCGTTGGCCGAGAGTACTCCGCCGACCGTGGCTTTCTCGGGCCACAATGGATCCACCGCCAGCCGTTGCCCATGCTGCGCCAGCGTACGCTGCAGCTCCGCGATGGTGCACCCAGCTTCGACGGTCACTGTAAGATCGGCCCAAGCGTGCTCGATCACCCGATTCAGACGCGCCGTCGAAAGCATCACATCGGTGCGCGCCGGAGGATTTCCCCAATCCGATTTCGTGCCGCCGCCTCGCGGGATCACCGCCGCGCCGTCTTCATTGGCGGCGCGCAAAATCTCCGCGGCTTCTTCTCCCGAATGTGGCTCGACGATCCGCACGGCCTAAAATCTCTCCGCGACGCCCGCCGTCTCCAGCGGATGCGGCTTGTACTCACCCGGCGTTTCCCCGCACATGCGTGGTCTCGGGAACACTTTGGTCGGATTCGCCAGCGACAGCGGATCGAACGCGCAGCGCAGCTTCTGCATAGTGGCCAGATCCGGCTCAGCGAACATTTTTCCCATCATGTGTTTCTTCTCTTCGCCCACTCCGTGCTCGCCCGTGATGGACCCGCCCATTTCGATGCACAGCTCCAGAATGCGCTCTGCCAACCGCTCGGCCGCGTGCTCCTGCCCTTCAATGCGGCGATCGTACAGGACCAAGGGATGCAGATTGCCGTCCCCGGCGTGAAATACATTGGCGACCCGGAGCCCCCACTCGCTCGCCAGCCGGTCGATTTCACTCAGGATTTTCGGTAGCGCCGTGCGCGGGATCACGCCGTCCTGCACAATGTAGTTGGGCGAAATGCGACCCACCGCCGCGAACGCCGCCTTGCGCCCTTTCCACACCACCGCGCGCTCCTCTTCGGTCTGCGCCACCCTAACCTCGCCCGCCCCGTTCTCGCGACATATGGCACTAACCTGTGCGATCAACGTATCGACCTCCGCCACTGGTCCGTCTAGTTCGACCAACAACAGTCCGCCGCAGTTGGGATAGTTCGCATGCACCGCCGCTTCGGCAGCTTGGATGGCCAGGTTATCCATCATCTCGATAGCCGCCGGCAGCATGCCCGCCGCGATAATATCGCTCACCGCCGCGCCCGCTTGGTTGGTGCTATCGAACGCCGCCAGCAGCGTCTGCACGCATTCCGGCTTCTTGACGATGCGCAGCGTCACCTTGGTGGCGACGCCCAGCGTGCCTTCGGAGCCCACGAATACGCCGGCCAGATCGTACCCCGGCGCATCCAGCGTCTTCGAGCCGAAATGCGCCAGCGTTCCGTCCGGCAGCACCACGTCCATGCCCAGCACATGCGTAGTAGTGAAGCCGTATTTCAGACAATGCGCGCCGCCCGCGTTCTCCGCCACGTTGCCGCCGATGCTGCACACCGATTGCGACGACGGATCGGGAGCATAGAAGTAGCCATCCGGCGACACGCGCGCCGTGACATTCAGATTGATGACGCCCGGTTCCACCACCACGCGCTGATTCGGCAAGTCCACTTCGAGAATGCGGTTCATCTTCGCCAGGCTGATGACGATTCCGCCGGTAACCGGCAGCGCGCCCCCGCTCAGCCCCGTCCCGGACCCGCGCGCCACAAACGGAATCCGCTCCCGATGACAGATGCGCAGCACCGCCTGCACTTGTTCGGTGGACGTCGGCAACACCACCGCGATCGGCTTCACGCGGAAATTGGTGAGGCCGTCGCACTCATAGGTGCGCACTTCCTCGGACGTAGAGATCAGGCCGTCAGGGTCCAGAACATTTCGCAGCTCGTCAAGGAATGCCATCGGAACAACTATCGTACCCGATTCCCGCCGAGGAATGACGAATGCTGGATCGACGCAGGCGGTCCAGCGCCGAACCGTGCGGCCCTCGGGTGATATCGTGAATTGGGTAACTTGAGGAGGGTCCTAGTGAAACACTTTCTTTTGATCGTTGGTTGCCTCTGTGCTGCATCCAGCGCCTTGGCGCAAGCCCCAAATCCTTTCATGTCCGAGCTGAAGCAGTTCTATACTGTCCGCAAGGGTGACCTCTTGAAAGCGGCGGATCGAATGCCGGCCGGGGACTACGATTTTAAACCGACGCCCGATGTTCGCTCCTTCGGTCAATTGGTCGCGCATATCGCCGACGCGCAAATGAGTTTTTGTTCCGGAGCAAAAGGGCAGCCAAAACGTTTGAACGCCGCCTCAAAGACCTCCAAGGTGGATCTCGTCGCAGCCCTGAAAACATCTTTCGACGAATGCGACGGTGTCTTCGATGCGACCACCGACGCCATCGCGATACAAATGATCAAGACCGGTGATTCCGAGCACAGCAAGTTCTGGGCACTCCTCTACGCGACGCTTCACGACAACGAGGAATATGGATATCTGGCGGTCTACCTGCGCTTGAAGGAACTCGTCCCGCCATCGACAAATGCCCGGTAAGCCCTAGAAGAATGCGATCGCGCGCCCCGCGAGGCCCACGCCGAACCACAACACTACCGAAAGGCACGCGGCACATTTGCTGAGGACCGGCGATGGCGCGTCTGCCCTTGCCAGGCGGCGGTGGAATGTGAACGTAAACACCAGTGCGGCGCCGAGCAACCCCATCTTCACGAAAAATGGCAAGCTGCCGTAGCATTTCATGGCTTCCGAGAGAAACAGCAGAATACCTGACGTAATGCTCATCGCCATTCCCACGAAGGTCCACGGCAGTGCGTCGGCCGCGACTGACTTCAACGGGTGCCCGCCCAGTCCCCTTCCAAAAAGACGCAGGTTCAAAACCGTCAAAGTTCCCAGTAGCAACGTGAGCCCGAACAAGTGGAAGACCTCGATCAACGCGAAAGCCCAGGTGGAATCGCGAATCATCACGGAGATCCAGGTATGATCGGCCCAGCGAAAGAATGGCAGCAGCGCGGGACTCATACGATCACTTCATCCCGTAAGCGGTCCAGCGTCCGAAAGCCACCACGCCCATCCAGCAGATCAACGAAAACCAGCCCACCAGCCGGGCCCCCGATGGCGTGACGCCGCTCGATTCCCAGCTCTTCATCGACGGCACATACTTGATCTCGAAAAATAATGCGTTCAGTCCGGCCAGCGCCAGGAACATCAGCTTAATGCGGAACGTCGGGCTGCGGTAACACTTTTCCGCCTCGGACCAGAACAGCAACGCTCCGCTGGTAAACATCGCGGCGAAGCCCAGCAGATACCAGCGCTTCAGCTTGTGCATGATGTCGGACGCAGGAATGTGGCGCATCCCCGCACCCACCAACCGCAAATCGAGCATCACCAGGATGCCGACCGAAACCGCCAGCCCTAGCACGTGAACTGTTTCAATAATAGGGAAGGTCCAAATCGATTCGCGGATGGAAGTACCAATAGCAGAATCCTGCAGCGCTTGACAGATTTCGTAGAGGCTCATCCGCTTATTCTTGTGCGCCTTGCGAAGCTTTTCGAGTTTAACACACTCGCCCCGAAGTTCCGATTGATGATCGCCGTTGTATACTGCAACGAGGCAATCCATCACAGCGTCAATGAGGAGATTTAGTCAATGAGCGAAGTCTTGAGCGGCGCGGAATTCAAGAAACAATTGCGCGCTGGAGTCCCCAAGTTGGGACTGTTTGTGAACTCGCACAGCCCCACCGTCGTGGAACAACTGGCGCACAGCGGCTATGACTGGCTGCTGGTGGATTCGCAGCACGGCCCGATGAGCTACGAAACTCTCTCCACCATGCTGGCGGGAATTTCTAGCGGCGGCGCGAAGTCGATGGTGCGCGTCGGCGGCTATCAGGACCGGCCCGGCATTCAGCAGTCGCTCGACACCGGCGCCGACGGCATCCTGGTTCCCTATATCAACACCGCGGAAGAAGCTCGCGCCGCTGTGAGCTGCATGCAATATCCCACGGCCGGCACGCGTTCGGTGTACTTTCCGCAGCGCAGCATGAACAAGGCCGGTCTGCTGGGCTATGCCGGCTCGGCCAACGATAACGTGATCAAGGCGCTGCAAGTCGAAACCGCGGATTGCATCAAGAATATCGACGAGATCGCCGCCGTGCCGGGCGTCGACATGCTGTTCCTCGGCCAGAACGATCTGTGCATGTCGATGGGCCTCTATGAAAAATACGAGTTCCCGCACATGTATACCTCGCCCGAGTTGGGCGACGCCACCAACAAGCTGATCGCGGCGGCCAAGAAGAATAATGTGATTCTCGGAATTTTCCTGTTCGGCACTTCGCGCGTGGGCGAGTTCCTCGAGAAAGGCTTCACGTTTATCAGCGTGGGCAACGATCTGCACCACGTGCTGACGCAGGCCGGCGCTTACGTGAACGATGTGGAAAAGATCGCCAAGGAAAAAGGCAAGTCCTGGACGCGGCGTGATACAGCGCTGTTCTAAGGCCCGCCGTTCCCTCAAGCTATCGCGGGAGTAACATGATAACCATGCATCTGGTCGACAAAATGGCCCGTATCGGGGTCGAATCGGCGTTTGACGTCCTGGTGAAGGCGCGCGCGCTCGAAGCCCAAGGCAAGAGCATCATTCACCTTGAAATCGGCGAGCCGGATTTTCCCACGCCGCCCAATGTGGTCGAAGCCGGCCAGAGAGCGCTCGCCGAAGGCTGGACCAAGTACGGCCCGACCCAGGGCCTGCCTGAACTGCGCCAGTCCATCGCCAACTACATTTCGCGCACGCGCGGTATCAAGGTGGGGCCGCAGAACGTGTGCGTCGTGCCAGGCGGCAAGCCGGTGATGTACTTCACCATCATCGCCCTGCTCCAGGAAGGCGACGAAGCGATTTTCCCCGACCCCGGCTTCCCCATTTTCGAGTCGATGATCCGATTCCAGGGCGCGAAACCGGTGCCGATTCCGTTGCGCGAGAGCCGCGGTTTCTCGCTGGATGTCAATGAGCTCCGCGATCTGATCACGGACCGCACCAAGCTCATCATCCTCAACTCGCCGCAGAATCCCACCGGCGGCATCATTCCGGCGGACGACATCAAGCAGATCGCCGACCTTCTGCGCGACCGCGACATCATGGTGCTGAGCGACGAAATCTACTCGCGCATCACTTATGACAACCCGCCGGGCTACAAGGGCACGCCCACCTCGATCGCCAGCATGGACGGGATGCTGGAGAAGACCATCATCCTGGATGGGTTCTCCAAAACCTATTCGATGACCGGCTGGCGCCTGGGCTACGGCGTGATGCCGGAGTGGCTGGCCGACGCGGTGGTCAAGCTGATGGTGAACTCCAACTCGTGCACCGCGAGTTTCACGCAGCGCGCGGGCATCGAAGCGCTGGAAGGACCGCAGGATTCCGTCGACACCATGGTGGCCGAATTCCAGCGCCGCCGCGATGCGATCGTCAAAGGCTTGAACTCCATTCCCGGTTTCCGCTGCCCCGTGCCCGCGGGCGCCTTCTATGTTTTCCCGAACGTCGAAGGCACCGGCATGGATTCGAAGGCGCTGGCCGACTATCTCCTGTATGAAGGCGGCGTGGCGTGCCTCGACGGCAAGTGTTTCGGCGCCCAAGGCGACGGCTACCTGCGCCTCAGCTACGCCAGTTCCTTCGAAAACATCCTGGAGGCAGTGGAGCGCATCCGCCGGGTGTCGTCGAAGTGGACTGCGAAGGTTTAGCTGTCCACTTTCGCGGTAACATCGGCGTAGAGCTGGCCACATTGGCACCATCTCTTGCTGGGCTATTACTTTGGCGCAGATGAGCTTTATGCAATAGAGGGCATTCCTGGAATCTGGAATGAGGATTGTCTAGAACAGGCCGACAGTTCAAACTGAGATACCGGGCTGTAAACCACGTATAGTGTCTAGCATGAGCGAACTTACACGTCGCAGCCTCTTGGGTTCGTTTGGTTATTTAGCCGCATCGCGGGCGTTGTCCGCGCAACCCGCGCCGCCGCCGATCCGCGTGCGGTCTTTGAATCACATGACGCTGGCGGTTGCCGATCCCGCGCGATCGCAGGAGTTCTATCAGGGGCTCTTCGGCTTGCCGGTGCAAGCGCGCCAGGGAGCCACCACGGTTCTGCGGATCGGGTCCGGACCTCAGTTTGTGGCTTTGAGCAAGGTCGGGGCGAACGCCAAACCCGGCATCCATCACTTCTGCATGACGGTCGATAACTTCGACTCGGAGCGGATTCTGCATACGCTCACCGCCCATGGCGTGACAAAGAGCGACACCGCTTCAACGGAACCGCTGAAAGCCTGGGTGAGGGTGAGACGTGAAGATACCGGCGGCGCGAAGGAAGGCACTCCGGAGTTGTACTTCACCGATCCCGACGGAATCGTGGTGCAGCTTCAGGACACTAGTTATTGTGGAGGCGCCGGCCGCCTGGGCAATGTATGCCTCGCCAAGCCGGAACCGCCGCCGCGCAAGGGCCTGCTGGCGGTGCGCGCGCTGAGCCATTTCACCATCACGGTTACCAATCCTCAGCGTTCCCGCGATTTCTATCGGGCCCTCTTCGGCCTGCCCATCCAGGCGTATCAAGGTTCGGTGCCGGCTCTCGCGGTAGGCCCCGGCCCTCAGTTTCTGATGTTCGCGGGAGGCCCGGCGGCGAAGCCCAATATCGGACATGGCTGCTTCACCATGGACGGCTTCGATCCCGACAAGGTTCTGAAGACGCTTGCCGACTTCGGCGTGAAACCGCGAGGCGACGCGCGCGGTCCGGTGGGACCGTTGAAGTCTTACGTGAGCATGCGCATGGAAAATCGTGGTGGCGCGAGAGATGGCACGCCTGAACTCTACTTCACGGATCCCGACGGCATCCTGATGCAACTCCAGGACGTGACTTACTGCGGTGGCGGCGGCTACTTCGGCGAAGCCTGCCCGGCCCTCGCCTAGTTCATACTGGTGAGGATGATCTCTGCTCTCGACCCCAGTGCGGTCGCACGTGTCGATCAACTTAGCCGCGAGTTTCTGGAGGCCAAGCCGTTCCGCTACGTCGTGATCGAGCCGTTTCTCGAACCGGGCTTCTGCGCGGATCTGATGACGCAGTTCCCGCCATTCGATCGCGAGAAGGCGCTCAACGAACTGGGCGAGGTCGGCGGCAAGGCGGTATTTTCGAATTTCTCGCGCCTCGGCCCGGCCTACGTGCGCTTCGACCGTCTGATGCAGGACTCCGAGTTCCTGAAGCTCATCGGCCGCATCACCAGCATTCCCAATCTGCTCTACGATCCCGAATACATCGGCGGCGGAACTCACGAAAACCTCCACGGCCAGGAACTCGACACCCACGTCGATTTCAACTATCATCCGACCACGCAAACCCATCGGCGGCTGAACCTGATTCTGTTCCTGAATCCGAAATGGGAGGAATCCTGGGGCGGAAACCTGGAACTGTTGGAGAATCCCTTCGAGGAAGAGTGCCGGTCGGTGCTTCCGCTGGCGAATCGCGCCGTGATTTTCGAAACCACCGAGGCTTCCTGGCACGGCTTCCGCAAGATCCAGTTGCCGCCGGAGATCAACACCTCGCGCCGTTCCATCGCCGTGTATTTCTATACCAAGGAGGCCCCCGCGCAAGGCGCGGCGCCCTCGCACGCGACCTTCTACTATCAGCGGCCGCTGCCGGGCCACTTGCGTCCGGGCCATACGCTTACGGATGCGGACGTGCAAGAGATGCAAGGGCTCATGGCGCGGCGCGACAGCTACATTCGTTTCCTGTATGAGCGCGAGATGGAGTTTACGGAGACGCTGGGCAAGGTGATCCACTCGCCGACATTCCGCCTGGCGGCGCGCTTCGCCAAAGCGGCTAAGTTCGTTGCTGCGGAAAAAAGACTAGTTTCTGCGGGCGACGTCGACGCGGCTCAGCGTATCGGCATAAGCCGCGATGCCTTTGTAAAGCGCCTCGGCGATCTTCTGGCGGTGCTCGGGTTTGCGCAGCAGCGCCTCTTCGCTGGGGTTCGTCAGAAATCCGATCTCGGCCAGCACGCTGGGCATTTCCGCGCCAATCAGAACCACGAACGGAGCCGATTTGATGCCGCGGTTCTTGGCTCCCTGCGTGCTGCTCCTGGAAACCACGGAAAGTGAAGTCTGCAGCTTGGCGGCGAACTCGCGCGATTCGTCGATCTTGTCCTTGAGCGCGATCTTTTCGAGCAGATCGTGCAGCTCATGGATGGACCTGATCCGAGGTCGCGTTTTCCCGCGCCGCCAGTTGCAGCGCGGTTTTGGAGGTGGTGAAGTTCAGAACGTAGGTTTCGACGCCCGCCGCCGCGCGATAGGGCGACGAATTGGCGTGGATCGAAAGAAACAGGTCCGCCTCGCGCTGATTGGCGATGCGCGTCCGCTCTTCCAGACCCACATAGGTGTCGTCGGAGCGCGTATACACCACTTCGCTGCCCATGCGCTCGGAGATCAGCGCGCCCAGCCGCTGCGCCACGTCCAGCGTCAGATCTTTTTCGTAGTAGCCGGAGGGTCCATGCGTGCCCACATCGTTTCCGCCGTGCCCCGCGTCGATCACCACCCGCTCCAGCTTCAATCCCAGTGCGCGCGTGAGCGACCGCTCGCCCCGCTTCGCGGGTTCAGATAGCCGCCCTGCCGAAGGCGCAACAGACGAAGACGGAATGGTAGGCGACGGGGCTGGAGCGGTCTGGTGGCGGCGGCAATTCGCGCGGCAGCAGGCCGCCGAACGACGGTAACCGCGCGGGTTTCGACAGAGCGGCGATTCTTGCGGGAGCGTCCACCTCTGCTATCACCGGCAAGGGCTTCGGCTCGCGTCTAGGCTGCACGGGCGGCGGTTCAAACTTGCGCGGCTCCGGTTTCGGTTATGACAGCCGGTGGCGCCGCTTTGGCCATGACCTGTTGCGCCGGGATGGAACCTGCCATCGCTCGTCAAGTCTGTTGCCGCCCGTGACACTTGGCCGGGCGGGCGGCATGGGCCGATCCTTGGAGCGCAATTCGATCATCAGCCGGTTGGGATTCGAAAGCTGCGAGGTGGTCACCGACGCGGTCTGCGCCAGGTCCAGAACAACCCGCGTCACGTCCGGCTGCGTTTCCGCCACGCGAATCTGGCCCACCAGCGCGTCGCCCACCGCGATGGTATGGGCGCCGTTGCGCGTGCCGCTCGTCAGATCCGGGCGCGCGCCGTGGATATCGAAGAACATGCGCTCCGGGTCGGAGAGATGGTTGTACTTAAATGTGAAGTCGGAAGAGACTTCGATGGCGATGCGCGTCACATCGCCCAAGGACCAGAAGCGGACCGCGGTGACTTTGCCGGAATCGGGCGCGGCCGCGCGGCACACACTCCCGTCGTCACGAACACGCCGGCGGCTAGCATCGTCCGGCGAATTCCTGAGTTATTCCTGCGCGGTTCTGAGAACCAATCTGCCATCTTGATCGATCGACTGCTCCAGCTTCGGATGCTTTTCCTCGGCTGGGCGTTGCCGCTTCCGTTGTCATCAGCTGCTGCCGCGGCCTGCGCCGCAGCCTTCGGCGGCCTCCATCTCCTTCGCCGTCCGGTAACGCTGCCCCACTTGATTCACGTAATCCTGCGTCTCCGCGTAAGGCGGCGCGCCCTTATACCGGTCCACCGCTTTCGGACCGGCGTTGTAGGCGGCCAGCGCCAGACGGTCGTCCTGATAAACATTTTGCAGGTACCGCAGGTATTTTACACCCGCTTCGATGTTCTCGGCGGGATCGAAGGAATTGGTCACGCCCAGCATGCGCGCGGTGCCCGGCATCAACTGCATCAGCCCTTCGGCTCCCTTGGGCGAAACCGCGTAGTGGTTGTAGTTGCTTTCCACCTGAATGACGGACTGGACCAGCAGCGGATCGACGTTGTGCGCCTTCGCGCTCTTTTCCACCAATTGCTGAATCTGCGCCGGAGGAGGCGCAACGGTCGCGAGCTTGGGTCGCGATCCGCGCTGCCCGAAACGCTGCGCACCAGTTTGCCGGTGCGGCGGTCGACGCGCACCACCGACACTTTTCCCGCGTCCGCTGGAGGCGTCAATAGCGACGACGTAGCAGGGTCGGCTGCGCGCATGGGGGAGGCGGCCAGCATCAGCAATGGCTAAAAAACAAATATACACCTTTTTGTTTAGGCGCGGGGTGGCCCTATGGTCCTGCCGCTGCATTGCTACCATCTTCTCATGGACTCCACGGCGGGATTCGTCCTCACCGGCGGCCGCAGTTCCCGCATGGGGCGCGACAAAGCGCTGCTGCCTATCGAAGGCTCCCTGCTCGTCGAGCGCACCGCCGAACGGGTCCGCGCCGCCGCCGGAAGCGTGACGCTGATCGGCGCGCCCGGCGCTACGCGCATCTGGGGCTTCCCGTGCTTCCCGATCTGGTCGAAGACGGCGGAACCGGCGGCCCGATTTGCGGCCTCCACACGGCTCTGAAAACGACCCGCGCGGACTGGAATCTGGTGGTCGCCTGCGACATGCCCGGCCTCACCGCCGACGTTCCTGAGCGACTTGCTGGCCGCCGCCAAGCAACTGGGATGCGCCTGCCTGGCGCCCCAAACCGACTCCGGACTGCACCCGTTGTGCGCCGTTTACCACCGCCGCGCGGCCGACGCCGTCGAATTCGCGATTCAGCATAAACGCATTCAAAATGCATGATTTACTCAAATCCCTCGGGGCCGTTTCCTGGCCCGTTGCCGACGCTTCGCTGCTTGAAAACGTGAACACACCCCTCGAATGGGGCGCGCGATGAGCGAGCATTACATCGAGTTCCGCAATGTATATAAGACGTTCGACTACCCGGTTTTAGTCGATGTCAATTTTTACGTGGATGCCGGCCAGACCCTGGCCATCATCGGACGCAGCGGCGTCGGTAAGTCCGTGAGCCTGGCGCACATCATGGGATTTCTCAAGCCCGATAGCGGCCGCGTGATCGTTTCCTACCAGGACATCACCGATTTCACCGAAGCCGAGCTGCGCGCGATTCGCAAGAAAGTGACCATGGTGTTTCAGTCCGGGGCGCTGTTCGATTCGCTCACCGTGGGCGAGAACATTCTGTTTTCGCTGGAGCTGCGCGACGACTACACGCCGCACAACAAAGAGGACGTGGTCAACGGACTGCTCTCCATGGTGGACCTGCTCGATTATCCGCGACATCTATCCCGGCGAGCTTTCCACCGGACACCGCCGCGCCGTGGCGATCGCGCGCGCGCTGGCCGCGCAGCCCGAGTGCATCCTTTACGACGAGCCCACCACCATGGTGGACCCCATCATGAGCGACCATGTCGGCAATCTGATGCTGCGGCTGAAGAACGCAATTGAAGCTGACCGGCGTGGTGGTCACGCACGATCTGGAATTGATGCGCAAAGTCGCCGACACGGTGGTGGTGCTGTTCGAAGGCAAGGCCATCTACTTCGGGCCGGTGGCGGATCTGGAGAAATCCCCGCACCCGCACATTCAGGAATTTCTGGCGATGGATCGAGTGGTGTAAAGGCCGCCGTTCACTTGCCCTACTGCGTGAGAAATGCTCTTCTCATTTTCCAGGCAAAAGTAATCCATCATTTCGGTATTGGGCTGGATGAATTCCTTCACCTTGGCTGTCCACGGCTTGGTGTAGGCCTTTGGATCGTCCACCGTGATTTCAAGTTCCATGAGGCCGTAATTCACCCGATGATAGCGCTCGATGATTTTTCCGGACTCTGTCAACGGATTCCCGGTACGGTCGAGCCACACGCCGTCGGGAAAGCCGGTGGTCTCCACCACCAGCGTGTCGCGATCCCATTTTCCAAGTGAATATCCGTTAGGCGTGGGCAACGGATCCGTCAACTTGGGCCGCCCGTCGGTGAAGATCTGACGATAGACCGTGTCGCGCTCCATCAGAATCACCAGCAGCCCGGGAAGCTGGATGAGCTTGCGGTAAAAGGGATTGATGGTTTCCTTCACAATGCCGGTGGGGCGGCAGTTCGCGCCCGGATCGTCCTTCCCGTTCTGCTCGTGCCGCGCTTTCACCAACGCCGCGGCCCAGGGCTGGTAGGGGACTCCGCCGGGAACATTCCATCCCAGGTTTATAAACTCACGGCTGACCTCCATGTCGGCACAGCCATCCTTCGGACACGGGAGGTTCTTTTCAAGCAGCCACAGACCTGAAAGGTCCGGCTTGCCATCGGCGGTACGCGGCGTGGGCGCGTCCAGATTGGGCGTGCCGTCGGCCTTCTTGGGAACACCCGGCGTGGGATAAACCATCCACTGCGCGGAGACCAACGTGGGCATGATCAGCAAGGTTGCCGCCAGGATTGCATTACGATTCTCGGTCACACGACAAATATAATGCATCCCAACAGCCCGCGCGCGGCCCTCGAAGTTGACTACGCGAGAGTGCTGACGGCTTCGCGCACGCCCATCTGCCGCAGGCAGCGGTCGATCCACTGCTTGGTCAGCTTCTCCTGCACGCCGTTCTGCGAGAGCCGCGTGCGCAGGTTCGCCCAATCCACCTGATCCAGCGGCTGATCCTGATTGAAGCAGCTGAACACCACCGTCTCTTCGCCCGTCACCGGGTCTTTGTGCACCTGCAGGCACTGCGCGCAGATCTCTTTCATCATGCATTGCATCGGCGAGTTGATGCTCGCCACGCCGACGTGATCCGGCTTGAGATACGGCTTGAGCACCGTGTGCCGCGCCCGCGCCACCGCCGCCATCATGCCATCCGAGCCGATGGCGATCACACGGTCCACCGAGTGCAGCGGGATTTCCGCCTCGCCTCAGCGCGCCCGCTCCCGTAAGCTTCCATCGCCTGCACGATGTTCCCGACGAACGCTTTATCCTGCGCACGTCCCGGCGTGAAGCCCGGAGCCTCATCGCAGCACCAGACCACCACGTCGGCGGCTTTCTCGATCTCGTCGATCTTATAGCGGTCGACGATCTTCTTGTAGCCCGCGAAGTAAATCGTGCGCGACCCATTGGCGCGCAACTGCTGCCCGATCGAGAACAGCACCGCGTTGCCCAGGCCTCCGCCCACCAGCAGCGCCGTCTCTTGCGCCGGCGTTTCCGTGGGCGTCCCCGTGGGACCCATCAGGATCACCGGCTCGCCCGGCTTCAGCAGCGCGCACAAATCCGACGACCCGCCCATTTCGAGCACGATGGTCGAGAGCAGCCCCTTCTCGCGATCGACCGACGCGCCCGTCAGCGCAATGCCTTCCATGCCCAGCACCGTCCCGTTGGAACGCGGCGCCAGCGATTCGTAATTTTGCAGGCGATAAAACTGCCCCGGCTGAAACGCACGCGCCGCCATGGGAGCTTCCACCACCACTTCCACGATGTTCGGCGTCAAGCGGATCACTTCGCGCACTTTGGCGCGCAGTTCGCCGTTCAGCTTGTGCAACAGATCGGCCGGCTGCCGGACCCGCGGGCGCGCGCCGCGCCAGCAATCGCGACACCACCGGATACCCCTGCTTCGCGCTCGCCATCGCTTTCACCACGTTGCCCGCGAACGACGGATGCAGATCGCCGAAGAAGCTGATGCCGCGGCCATCCTTGCGAATCGACATCAGCACCGAAACCTTGTCCGGCTTCGCCAGGCGCTCCGGTTTCACCGGCTGCCCGTCTTCGTCGACAGCCTGGAACCACTTGCCGTCGAGGAACACGTTGTGGTAGTCTTCGCGCGCCAGCACCGTATTCGGCTGCGTTCCGGCCGCCACTAGAATCGACCGCGCGGGCATGCGCACGCGCTCCCCGGCTTGCGTTTTCACCCACACCCACAGCGCGGCGGCGTGGCCGTACTGATCCACTTCCACTTCATCCGGCGTCACGCTCTCCGCGAAACGCACGCCTTCTTCGAGCGCCTTGGCCACTTCCTCATGGTTCAGCGTGTAGCTGGGCGCGTCGATCATGCGCCGCCGGTAGGCGATGGTCACGCCGCCCCAGGAATTGAGCAGGTCGATCAGCTTCGGATCGCGGCCCTCGCTGCGCCGCCAGATCGCGTTCCGCGCGAATCGCCCGCCCGTGAGCCAGAAATTCGTCGGCCGTCTCGGCTTCTTCCGGAGTCCAGCTCGCGCGCACCTGCGGCTTCGCCCTTTTCCGCGGCCAGCGTTTCGTAGCGCTCCAGGAATTTGTCCACCTGCACCACGTAATACGCCAGCGATTCGGTGGCCGTATCGATCGCCGTCAATCCGCCGCCGATCACCACGATCGGCATGCGCAGTTGCAGATTCGCCAGCGAATTGGATTTGGCCGCGCCGGTCAGCTGCAACGCCATCAGGAAGTCGGACGCCTGGCGCACGCCGCGCACCAGGCCGTTCTTCATCGGGATCACCGTCGGCCTTCCCGCGCCCGCGCACAGCGCCACGTGATCGAAGCCCAGTCCGAACGCGCTGTCGACCGTCAGCGTGCCGCCGAAGCGCACGCCGCCGAACATGCGGAACTCTTCGCGGCGCTCCAACAGCAGCCGGATGATCTTCAGGAAGTTCTTGTTCCAGCGGACCGTGATGCCGTATTCCGCCACGCCGCCGAAGCCCGCCATCACGCGATCGTCGAGCGATTCATACAGATCGTTCACATCGCGAATCGGCCGGAACGGCACGCGCTCTCCCAGCGGCGTCACGCCCGAGATCGCTTCCGGCAGCGGTTCGATCTTCAAGCCGTCCACCGCCGCCACCACGTGCCCGTCGTTCATCAGGTGATGCGACAGCGTGAAGCCCGCCGGGCCCAGCCCCACCACCAGCACCTTGTATCCGGTCGCAGCCTTGGGCAGCGGGCCGCGCGAAGTTCAGCGGATTCCAGCGCGTCAGCAGGCTGTAAATCTCGAAGCCCCACGGCAGCTCCAGAACATCTTTCAGCGTGCGCGTTTCCACCTGCGGGATATCCACCGGGTCCTGCTTTCTGGAACACGCAGGACTTCATGCAGTCGTTGCAGATGCGGTGCCCGGTGCCGGCGATCATCGGATTGTCGATGACGGCAATCGCCAGCGCGCCAATCGAGTTGCCGTCCTGCTTCACCAGGTTCATCTCGGAGATCTTCTCGTCGAGCGGGCACCCGGCCAGCGTGATGCCGAAGACCGTCGATTTGAAGCCGCCGTCTTTTTCCTTGAGTCCCGTGGAGCAACTGTCCTTGCCCTGGTTGTGGCACTTGATGCAGTAGTGCGCCTGATCGAGCGCGCCGGTCAGGTTCATGCCCGCGTCGGTCAGCTTGAAACCTTCGCGATGGCGCCAGTGGCTCTCCGGCAGCGCCAGTTCCGCGATCGCCATTTATTTGGAGAGTCTGCACCGGCACCAGGTGCTCCATGTCCAGCTTATGCGGGACCTTAAACAAAACACCGTGCTGATGTTTGTGGCGACCCGGCCGGAGAAAGCGCGGCCCACGCGGCGTATTGCTGCGCGGCTTGCAACTGCCGTGCGTGCTCCGCCTCGTCTTCGAGCCACCGCGAGACGTGCTCGACGAAACTCTGCTCGGTCAGCGGCTCGCCGAAGAGCGACTCCAGTTCCGCCCCCAGCGCTCCGCCGTGGATCAGCGCGGCCTTCTCCGCTGTCATCCCGCTGATGGCCTTCTTCTGCACGAACTTGCGCTTCAGCGCGTAGAGCGGCGCCAAGGCGTCGTGTTTCGCCTGCAAGGCGCGCACTTCCGCCGCAATGCCGAACAGCTCGCCGATGAAATCTTCGAGATGCGGAGCGATCGCGATCATCAGCTCGGATTGCTGTTTGCGCACCAGCGCACTCGGGTCCTTGCGCGCCTCCAACAGTTGTCTTAACAGCCCCGCGTCCGCCGCTTGCAGACTGTGACAAAATGCGGCATCCAGCCGGACTAAGCCTTCGCGGCCGTACAGGTCTTCGAAAGCGAATCCAAACGCCAGACGGAGTTGTTCGTGAATGTTGTGCATCAAGCTTTAGATCAGGAAGTGGAGACGTCCCGGGAGTTAATCACCATTATCTCACGACGACGCCAAAAGCGCTGCAAAATCCATTGAAATTGCAGGTTTTGCGAAGGGAAATGCGATTCCACGGCTGTGATCGGCGCGTCGGTGTCGCGTCACCCGGCGTGGCACCGGTACCCGCGCGAAGCGAGCTACCGCAGCCCCGACTCCATCAGGAACGACGCCGCGACATCCTTGGGCTGCATATGATCCAGGTCCACCTGCGCGTTCAATTTCCGCATCTTCTCGACGGTGAATTTTCCGGAAAGCTCCTCGAGCGCCGGGCGCACCGACGGTAGCGCAACCAGCAGGCTGTCCAGCACCAGCACAGCGGCCTGTTTGGGCACGAAAAGATTGCGGTCGTCGCGCAGCACCTTCCAGGTCGCTTGCGTGAGATTGCCGTCGGTGGCGCGCGCCACGATCATGGTCACGGTTCCCTGTTCGAGCGATTTAAACAAAGCACCGCCATCCATGCTGCGCGGCGCAGCCTTCATGGGCAGCTTATATTGCGTAAGCACCGGCATTCCGTCGGATAACTGCTGGAATTGAGGGGTCACGCCGAGCGCCCATCCGTCGCTCACCGCCGCCGCCTCGCTCAGTGTCGAGACTTTGCGCGCACGCGGGTCGTCTGCGCGAATCACCACGACAAACGGGTTGTCTATCCCCAGCGGATCGAGCAGCTCCGCTTGCGCCGTACGCTTCATCTCGCTCCGGGCGCGCTGGAAAAGTTGCGAAGCATCGGTCGACGGCTCCTCCTTCAGGATCTCGGTCACGATCGAGCCGCTGTACTCGGGGTAGAGATTGACCTCGCCGCTCTGCAGCGCCTGGTATGCGTTCACCGTCTGGCCCAGGTTCGGGACGGCGATCCACTTTCCGCTCCAGGCGATGCTCCAGATGCTGCGCCACGATCTCCCCCAGCAGCGTCTGCTCGGTGCTGTTCATCGATCCCACCGCGATCTTCGGCCCGCTCCCGCAGCCCGTCGCCGCCAGAGGCGGCCAACAGCAGCCCCCCCACTAATACACTTCAGAGCTGTCTGTCGATTCATGAGCTAGCTTTCAGGATAGCGCGAAGCTCAGAGAACACGGCGCTTTGATATCCTTAAAAAACTGTCTCAGCGAGCCATCTAAGCCGATGTCGTTTCAAATTTATCCGGTGCACGAGATTCTAGTGGTGCCGGCGCTGCCGCCTGCCCTGGGCCGCTTGCCGGAGCTGGGCTTGAACCTGTTATGGTCCTGGAACCACTCCATGCGCGCGGTATTCCGCCGCCTGGATCCCGCCGCCTGGAAAGCCAGCAACCATAACCCGGTGGTGATGCTGGGCCGCGTGGAGCAAGCTACCCTCGAACGCGCGGCTGTCGATCCGCGCTTCCTCGCTCTCTATCGCCGCGCCTGCGAAATCCTGGACGCCTATCTGGCGGCCCGCGCGCCTTCCGACATGCTGGTGGCGTATTTTTCGATGGAGTACGGCCTGCTCGATTGCCTGCCCATTTATTCCGGAGGCTTGGGCGTGCTCTCCGGCGACCACTTGAAAGCCGCCAGCGACGCGCTGCTGCCGCTGGTAGGCGTGGGCCTGCTGTATCAGAACGGCTATCTGCAGCAGAGGCTCGATCCCGACGGCTGGCAGCAGGAACACACCCCGGTCAACGATTTCTATTCGCTGCCGATCACGCCGGTGAATCGCCCCACGGACAATGAGCAATCGGCCGGCGGCGAGCTGCTGGTCAGCGTCGATCTCAGTGGCGTCGAAGTGTTTCTGAAGGTGTGGCGTATCGACGCGGGCCGCGTGAAGCTGTATCTGCTCGACAGCAACATCCCCCAAAACGCCTCGGCGGAGCATCGCGAGATCACCAATCAGCTCTACGGCGGCGACGATCACAAGCGCATCCAGCAGGAGATCGTGCTGGGCATCGGCGGCCTGCGCGCGCTGAAGGCGCTGGGCCTCAGCCCCACCGTCTATCACATGAACGAAGGGCATTCCGCATTCCTGGCCATCGAGCGAATTCGCGTTCTGATGACCGAGCAGGGTCTGAACTTCGAAGAAGCCGAGCATGCCGCGCGCGCCAACAACGTCTTCACCACTCATACCTCGGTTCCCGCCGGGCTCGACCGTTTCGACCTGGGACTGGTCCGGGAGCATTTTGGGCCCTACTGCCAGAAGGCGGGAATCGCGCTGGATTCCTTTCTGGCTCTGGGGCGCGCCCCTGGCGCCGACACCAACGAACCCTTCTCGATGGCGGTCTGCGCCATGCAGGCTTCGGCCTTCCGCAATGCGGTCAGCCGTCTGCACCGCCAGGTTTCCCAGAGCATGTGGGAATCCCTGTGGCCCGGCTTGCCGGTTTGGGAAGTTCCGATCGCCGCCATCACCAACGGCGTGCACCTCACCACCTGGATCAATGGCGACTTCGCCAATCTTTACGATCAGCACCTGCAGCCCGACTGGCGCGAAGGCAATAACGAGCCCGAAACCTGGCGGCAGGCCGGCGACATCCCGTCGAGCGAGCTGTGGGAAGCCCATCGCCGCCGCAAGCGCCGCCTGGTGAGTTTTGTCCGCGAGCGCGCCGTCGCCAGCGCCTTGGCGCGCAATGCTCCCGCGCCAGTAGTGGAGCGCGCAAGAGAAGTGCTGGATCCGGCCGCACTCACCATCGGTTTTTCGCGGCGCTTCGCTACCTACAAGCGCGCCACCCTGGTGTTCCGCGATTTACCGCGCCTCAAGCGGATTCTCACCAACCCCGCGATGCCGGTGCAGCTTGTGATTTCCGGCAAAGCCCATCCCAAAGATATTCCGGGTAAGGGTTTGATCCGCGAGATCGTGCAGTTGTCGCGCGACCCGGAGTTGCGCGGCCGCGTAGTGTTCGTCGAAGACTACGGCCTCGAAGTCGCGGGCGAGATGGTGCAGGGCGTGGATCTGTGGCTCAATACGCCGCGCCGTGGAGAAGAGGCCTGCGGCACCAGCGGCATGAAGGCCGGAATCAACGGCGTGCTCAGCCTGAGCATTCTCGATGGCTGGTTCGACGAAGCGGCGGAAGGCTCCGGCGGCTGGGCCATCGGCAACCGCGACCCTTACTCGCCGGACCGCGACGAAGCGCACGCCGCCGCCATCTATTCTTTGCTCGAAAACGAAATCGCGCCTTTGTACTATTCCGATCGCGTGGAGGACGTCCCCGTCAAGTGGATGCAGCGCGTGAAGCACAGTCTGAGCCATGTGAGCGCCCACTATAACTGCCGGCGCATGGTTGAAGACTACCGCTCGCAGCTCTATGAACCCGCCCACCGCGCCTGGGAGGCCGTGGCCCGCGACGGATTCGCGGCCGCGCATCAGTACACCGCTTGGAACAACCAGGTGAATCGGCTGTGGCCGGAAATCCGTTTCCTGGAGGCTAGCGCCGGAAGCGATGCCGCCGTGAATGCCGGCGCGTCCCTGCCCCTGCGGGCGCGCATCGATCTGGCGGGCCTGGTCCCCACCGATGTTCGAGTGGAAGCCCTGGTCGGCAGAATCGGCGCTCATGGCGACCTCGAAGAAGCCCAGGTGCTCACGCTCGATCGCCTGGAACAACAAGGAACCGTGTTTTTGTTTGGGCGGCCTTTTACCCCGCTAACCACCGGGCGGCTGGGGTTTTCCGTCCGCGTGACCCCCAATCACTATGCGGACCCCCTGAACCGCCCGTGTAACGCTCCTTTAAAGTGGATGTCCTAAGCGGTCCTTGGAAACAATTTGCCCCCGGGCGGCATCTAAAGTATAGAAGCCGGATTGCCGATCAACAATCAGACCAAAAAAGATTTTGCTGGATTCCGCGGCCGTTCCGTGGTACATAGTGGTTTGGCAGTTCGTGAGCATCCAGTCCGTTAAATGCCCCCAAGTCTGGTTGCCTTGCCGTCTCTCGTAACCGAAATTACCGGTCTCCAGCCACCACAGCGCGAGTTGTAGATCCACATTCAAGGAGTGCCTTCTAGCAAGATTATGGACGGCGATCGAAAGTACAATCAGCGCGGTTATCAGGAATCCAACCGCGACTTCTCCGGCAACAACGATTCCCGGCGCGACGAACGTCCTCGTCCGGCTGGCCCGCGCCCGCCGATCGATGTGACCGGCCCGCGTTTGCCGCGATTGGTACAGGCGGTGGCGGCTGCGCGCTGCTACAACTGTTCCACGCCGCTGCCGGCCGGCTCGGATTTTCCAGCCGAGTGCCCCAAGTGCCGTGCCGCGCTCCACTGCTGCAAGCAGTGCGCGTACTTTGAGCCTTCGACGCGCTTCCAGTGCGTGAAGCCGGTACCGGTACGTATAGTGGTCAAGGATCAGGCCAACGACTGCGCATTGTTCAAACCGCGTGTCACGGTGGCGCGCGATTCCGCGGCGGCGCCGCCTGCCGCATCGAACCAGGCCGGCAACGGCGGCCCTGCGCTGCGCAATGCCGACGACGCCCGCGCGGCGTTCGACAGCTTGTTCAAGAAGTCGTAGCCGGTCTAAGACGCCGCTTCCCCAGGCCGCATCACAGCCAGTATTCCCATTTCCCCGCCGCGACCACATAAGCGCTCAGGCAGGCGTTGGCCACCGCGTGCGCCAGAATCAGGTCTCCCAGACTCTTGGTGCGGAGCATCCACCAGTTAAAGATAATTCCCGCCATCAGGCCCACGTCCCAGTAAGCGCCGTGTTCGCTCGCGAACAGCAGCGCGACCGTCCAGAACGATAGCGCCGAGTAAGTTCCCAGCGGCACGCTGCGAAAGTCGGGCGCAATCATCCAACGCATCAGCCAGCCGCGCCAGAATAGCTCTTCGACGATCGGCACCACGATCACCGCCCGCAGGCTCCGCAGCCACAGCACCGGAATGTCGTGACGCGCGGCCTCCGGCATGCTGCTGCGGGCCGATCCCAGCAGCGCGTTGTCAAACAGAAAGGAATGCCGGTAGGACGGAAACAGCAGGTCCGGCGCGATCCATAGCACGAAGATGACAACCCCGATCAGCACCGATCCGGTCCACTGCGTCACGTGGAAATCCAGCGCCGGGCGCGCCACGAAGTAGAGAACCGCTGCCATCACGGCGATGCGCACCACTTGGTCGGTGAGCGCCGGCATGGGCCATACCAGGCTCAGCCCGAGCAAGGCCATGAAGACCGCAAACGGAACCACGTAGGGTACAGCCGGAGAATAGGGAACAGCCGGGGAACCGGTCACCGATGCGTCCGCTGGTCTACATGCTGGCTAGCAGCTGACGGATTTTGATGCCTTCGTCCTTCGAGGGATTGAAGCGCATGGCCGTCTCCAGTTCCCTTTTCGCTGAAGGCTTATCGCCTTTCTGCAGCAGAGCCATCCCGTAATGATAGTGGTAGGAGGCGCTATTCGGTGAGGCGACCACCAATTCCTTGAAGGTGCGAACGGCGTCGTCGCTCAGGTTCTTTTTAAGGTAAATCCAGCCCAGCGTGTCCATGACGTCGGGTGAATTAGGCATGCCTTGGCGGGCCCGCTGGGCCATGGTCAAAGCTTCATCCAGGTCTTGCCCTTCTTCGGCCTTGATGTACGCCAGATTGTTCAGCGCGATCGGATGGTCCGGCTGGATCTTCAGAATCTGCTCATAAATCGGCTTGGCCTGGTCGCGGCGGCCGGTGCCATCCATCAACAGGCCGAGTTGCAGCAGGGGCCGGGTATCGGCCGGCGCTGCCTGGCTGGCTTGGCGGAAGGTTTCGATCGCGGTATTCACATCGCCCTTGCGGCGCTCGGTCTCCGCCAGGCGCAGCAGAAGATCGGCCGATTTCGGCTCCGTCTTCAAAAGCCCCTGCAAAAGCTTGACGGCGGCGGCGTAGCGCTGGTCGCGCACGTACAAGTTTGCCAGCGCGAGTTGAAAGTCGCGGCGCTCCGGCTGGCGCGCAATCGCCTCCTGCAGCAGCTTGATGGCGTCGGCCATATGATTCTGGCTGGCCATGGTCTCGACTAATCCGATCATTCCGCGCGAATCTTTCGGATTGGCCTTGTATAAGTCGTCAAACACCTGCTCGGCGCGTTTGTAATCCTTCTGCGTCCACGCCAGATATCCCGCTTGATAGCGGGCGTCCGGATTATTGGGCGCGATCGCCAGCACCGCATCGAGCTCCTGCCGCGCCTTCTGCGGATCTCCGATGCCCATGAGTGCGCTCGACCGGTTGAGCCGCGCCGGCAGATCGTTCTTATTCAGAGCGATCACTTCGTCGGCTTCCTTCAGCGCCTTGCCGTAGTCGCCTTTATTGAGGTAAAGCCGCGACAGCATATCGCGGGCCTGTATGAAGTCGGGACGGCTCTTGATCGCGGCCTCCAGTTGCAGGCGCGCCTGTTCCATATCGTTTTTCGCAACGTAAGCCCGCGCCAGATTGAAGCGCAACAGGTGGTTGTTGGGAGCCTTGGCTACCAGCGACTGCAAGTCGTTGACGGCCTGGTTGATCTGTTTGAGATCTCCGGTCACGAGCATCAGGGCGGCCCGCATCGCGATGGCGTCGCTATCGTTGGGAGACTCTTTGAGGATGGTGGCCAGCAGTTGGTTGGCATCCTGGTTGCGCCCGGTGGTGGACAGCAACTCCACCAGCCGTTTCTGGTACAGCACCTTATCCCGCGGAGACGCCTTCTCACCGGCCTCGTATTGCGCGCGCGCCCGATCGAAATCGCGCGCCCTGAAATACAGGAAATCGCCCGCCAGCAAATGGCCTTCCGGAAACTGCTTCTCGTCCGACAGCCGCTGCATCACGCTGTCCATTTGATCGTTCTGTTTGGTATACAGGTAGTGCGCGGCCAGTTCCACCAGGTAATTGCCCTGTTGCGGGTTGTTCTCGACCTTCCGCTGCAGAATTCGCTCGGCCTCCGGCTCCCGCTTGGTCTGCATGTAGTAGACGTACAACATGTCATACATCGGCGCGAAGCTCTTATTCTTATCGATCATGGCCAGCGCCATCTTCTCGGCCTCGGGCGCTTGCTGGTTGGCGATCAGCGCCTGGAAGTAGGCGATCGACAAATCGGTCTGATCGGGCTTGGCGCGGTCGGCCAGCTCAAACTGTTTCACTGCGCCCGGCGCGTCCTTCTGCAGCAATGCCAGTTGTCCCTCGATGCGGTGTCCGTCGTAGGAATTCGGGTCTTTTTGCAGCAGCTTGTCGGCCAGCTGTTTCACTTCCTTGATCAACTCGTCGCGAGTGATCCCGGTCTTGGCTGACGGCGACCATAAGAATGTCGCACAGTTTCACCGCGGCATCCGTATTATCCGGCTCCAACTCCACCGCTCGGCGCAACGCGCGCACGGCGTCGCCATAGGCGGCCAGTTTGATATCGGTTAGACGCCAGGCGGTAATAGGCGTCGCCAAACAGCAGGTCCTTTTGGAGAGCCCTGCGATACATGATCGAGGCTTCTTTGAATTTGCTCTTCGCGTAAAACTTGTTGCCATTGTCGACGTAGCGCCGCGCCTGCACTTTTGGATCCCGGCTACAGGACGCTACGAAGAATGTAAATACCAGCAATAACAAAAGCTTACGCATATTGATTTCCTACTCCACTTGACCATATTCGGCACAGGGGCGCAATCCCTCTGTCGGGGGACCTGGTCCAGTACTTTGGGACTATTCGCGATACCGGGGCCCCGCGGCACCGCTCACCAGTCCGCCAGCCCAGCCGTCAGCGCCCCGCTAGCGGGAATAAATGACGCGAGTCTCGCAAATCCGGTCGTGCAATGCTCGCTTCTCGGGGTCGAATGCGGCCATGATGTAGCCGATCATCAGAATAAACGCGCTGATCCACATCGCAAAATGCCGCCCCAGAGCCAGCATCGGCGATATTGGTCCTCCGTCCGCGCGGATCACGCGCAGCCCCAGCGCCATCTTCCCGGGCGTCGCGCCATGGGCCGATAGAAAGTAGACCTCATAAGCGGCGCCCAGCGCTATCCCGAGCAGCATCGACAGGCCCAGCATGCCCATCATCGCCGGCACAAACACCAAGCCAGCGCCCGCGCCGCGGCCCAAGCCGCGCATGCGGCCCATCGTCCCAATGCCGAACATCAGCATAAGCGGAAGCCGCACCATGCCATTGATCACGCCCAGCAGAATGCCGTCGATCACGCGCGCCAGAAAGCGAATCCAGAATCCGCCATAGTGCCGGCCCGCCGCCGCGGCCGCCGCGGGATGCATGCCGCGCACCACGCCCAGCGGCTGCCACGCCGTCTGCCCCTCATGCCACACCAGCGTATCGGAGCGCACCGCGCCGAGAGTCACCAGCCGGTTGAGTTCGGTTTCGTCAATCGGCCCTATTTGCTTTCCGCCATCGGAGTAATACCAATTCATGCGGATCCCTCGGTTTTCGCTGGCCAGAGGCGGTCTTTGCCGGTCCCGGGCCATTGAGCCTCAGTGTAGCAATGCGCGGATGGAAGCGTGGAGGCGCGAAATCGAAAACAGTCCGCTCGCGAGCGGCCAAAAGAAGATCTCCCCGAAACAGAACTCCATAATTGTCCGGGGAGAGAGAGGGAGAGGTGCTGAAACCGGCTAAGAATTCAGTTTTGCGCAACGATATGGGCGCGGCGGTTCTTCTGCCAGCAATCCTCGGTCTGATCGGTGCAGACTGGCTTCTCCTTGCCGTAGCTGATGACCGTCAACTGCGCGGATGAGATTCCCATGGTTTCAAAAAACTCCGCCGCTGCCTGGGCGCGCTTATCGCCCAGCGCGACGTTATATTCCTCCGAGCCGCGCTCGTCGCAATGGCCTTCGATACGCAGTTTCTCGCTGGGATAATTTGCCAGGATGCCGCGAATCACGCCCACGTCGTCCTTCAATGCTGTAGCCGCGTCCGAGCGAATGGTGCTCTTGTCGTAATCGAACAGGGCGTCTTCCAGATGAGCCAGCCGGTCATTCAGAACCTTCCGCTCCTCCGCGCTAATACCGGAACGTGGATTCTGGTTGACCGGCCGGCTCACGGACGCTGCCGCGCCTGAGGACGGGGACGCGACAGACGTTTTCGGAGCGGCCGCCACCTGAATTGGTTCGGGCGTCCGGGCCGCCACGGGCACGGCCTTATGGCATGCTCCCGTGAAACACAAACCAACTAAGCTAAATAGTCCAAGAATTCTAAGTTTCACTATTGTTCGCCTCTGCACGGAGGAAACTACGATCCATTCCAGTAGGCGTCAGCTCCAGGCCGCCTCACAATCCCGTCGAGACGGTATTCCGCTTAGATGGCTGTCGAGTAGACTGATAACGGATGCTCCGCAATTCGCTTCAACATGGACGGCGTGTGCTGCTGGCCGGCTTCGGCGGCTTATTGACGCTGATGCTGGCGGGTGGCGTAGACTCCCTGATCCGGCTGCATGAGGTGAACCGGCAAGAAGCCGGTCTGCGCGAGGTGTACCTGCAACGCGCCCTGTCGCTCGAACAGATCCGCGCGGGAATCTATCAATCGTCCATCCTTCTGCGGGATTACTTGCTGGCCGGCGATCCCCAGTCGGCGCAGGAGGTCGGCTGACAAGTGGGACGAGATTCGCCGCAAGACCGACCAGGTCATTGCGCAAAGAGCGGCCGGAGTCGAACCGGCAGGAGGCTCCGCTATTTCGCGATCTGCGGAACGAGGTGCAGGACTATTGGAAACTCCGCGAGTCCTTGGTTCTTAAACCGGATGGGACGCAAAATCCCTATTCCTCGGGCGACCTGGTGCGCCGGCGCACCGCGCTTTTGGCGTTGATAGACCGCATCGATCACATCAACCAAGTGGAGCTGGCCTCGGCCGACGCCCAAGTGAATACCGCCTTCGAAGCCCTGCGCTGGCGAACGCTGCTGAAGATAGCGGTGACCATGGGCGTGGGAATCGGTCTGGCCTTTTTCACCGCGCGCCGCACGCTGCTGATGGAAGCCGAACTCCAGCAGCGTTACGAAGAAGGTCATGCGCGCGCGCCAGGAATTGCAGGAGCTTTCGGCGCGCCTGTTATCGGCGCAGGAAGAAGAGCGCCGCAGCATTTCGCGCGAGCTGCACGATGAGGTGGGGCAATCCCTCTCGGCCCTGCTGATGGAAGCCGGCAACGCGGCGGCGCGGGTTTCGCCGGATTCCACCGAGGTCCGCCGCCACGTGGAATCCATCAAACGCCTGGCCGAGGCCAGCGTGCAGGTGATCCGCAATATGAGCCTGCTGCTGCGCCCCTCCATGCTGGACGATCTGGGCTTGGTGCCGGCGCTCGAATGGCAGGCGCGCGAGGTTTTCAAGCGCACCGGACTGCGGGTCCAGGTCACGGCCGAGGAAAACGCCAGCGAGCTGCCGGATGAACACAAGACTTGCATTTACCGCGTGGTGCAGGAAGCACTCCACAATTGCGCCCGCCATGCCCAGGCTCGCAACGTAACGGTGGAGGTGCGCCAGCAGCCTTCGCAAATCGTGCTTACGGTCGAAGACGACGGGCGCGGCTTCGACGCGCGGCGCGTCCGCGGACTGGGCCTGGTGGGCATGGAGGAGCGGGTTCATCACCTGGGCGGCGCGCTGCGCGTGAAATCCCGGCCCGGCTCCGGAACGACCATTGCGGTGGTGCTGCCGCTGGCCAGTTAAATGCCAGAAGCAATCCAATGACAGAAGCCATCAAAGCGGCGGCCGGCGTGGTACGCATTCTGCTCGCCGACGATCATACGGTGATGCGCGCCGGGCTGCGCCTGCTGCTGGAGCGCCACGAAAATTTTGAAGTGGTCGGCGAAGCGGCCGACGGGCGCGAAGCGGTCGAGATCGCCGCCGCGCAGAAGCCCGACGTGGTGGTGATGGACGTGGCCATGCCGCATCTCAATGGCGTGGAAGCGGCGCGCCAGATCCTCAGCCGCAATCCGGATATCGCCATCGTGATGCTCAGCATGCACAGCGACGAAAGCTATGTGCTGCGCTCGCTCAAGGCGGGAGCCCGCGCCTACCTGCTGAAGGATTCCGCGGAAGCGGACCTGATTGCCGCCATACAGGCCATCACCGAAGGCAGGTCGTTCTTCAGCCCCGGCGTGCGGGCGCTGCTGAAGGAAGACTACATCTACCGCCTGCAGAAATTCGGCGCCGACGATACCTACGAATTGCTGACCGCCCGCGAGCGCGAAGTGCTGCAACTGGTGGCCGAAGGCAGGAGCAACAAAGAAGTCGCCAGCTTGCTGGGCCTGAGCCTCTATACGGTGGAGACCCACCGCACCCACATTCTGCAAAAGCTGAACCTGCACAGCGTGCCGGAACTGATTTTGTACGCCGTGCGCAAGGGAATCATCAGCTAGCGTCGCATCGTTTCTCATTGCGCCCCCGCCCGCTTTCGAGTACATTTGAGTGACGGAGGACGAACTGAATGGCGTTTTGTTCCAACTGCGGTGCCGAAGTTCAAGGAAAATTTTGTGCCAAGTGCGGCGCCCCGGCGCCGGCCCCGGCGGCTCCCGCGTCGTACCAGCCCGCCCCCCGAACCTCCCGGCGCTTACACCGCCGCCGCCGCCATCGGCTCCCTTGCCGCCGCCCGCCGCTCCGACACAGGCAGCAGGCCTAGAGGAAAACATGGCTTGCGCGCTGTGTTATTTGTTGGGACTGCTCACCGGCATCCTATTCCTGGTGCTGGAGCCGTATAACAAGAATCGGCTGATTCGCTTTCACGCGTTCCAGTCGATATTTCTGAACATCGCCTGGATTGCCGTGTTTATCGCGCTGGCGATTATCGGCATCGTGCTACTGCCGATCCCGTTCCTGGGCCCCATGCTGAGCATCATTCTGCATCTGGGATTCAGTCTCGGCGTCTTCATTTTGTGGCTGATGCTGATGTACAAGGCGTATAACCGCGAGCGCTGGGTACTGCCTGTGATCGGCCCGTTGGCTGAAAAGCAGGCGTAGCGCGAATGCGTGGCCGCACGTCTAAAGTCTGCATGCGGCTGCTATACGGCATCACTACTACTTCTAACGTTGTCCCGCGCGGAATCTGCGCAAGCGCCGGCAGGCGTGCGCGTCCCAGCTTCTCCCGTGCCGCCAGCCCGCGCGGGGGCGGCGCAAGCTCCGGCGGCCGCGCGCGTCCCGGCTTCTCCCGCAGCCATTTCTTCTGCACCGACGGCGCCTACCGTCGGCGTCATCGATTATTACGGCCTGAACAAAGTTACGCGGGACCGCATCCAGAAGACGCTCGGCTTCAAGGAAGGCGATCCCTTCCCTGCCTCGAAAGGCAACGTCGAGGAGCGCCTCGACGAAATCCCCGGCGTGGTCGAGTCGCACCTCGAGGCGGTGTGTTGCGACGAAGGCAAGATCGTGCTCTATGTCGGTATCGAAGAACGCGGCGCGGTGCACTTCGATCTGCGCGAGGCTCCCGAAGGCGAAGTCACGCTAGCGCCCGAGATCACCGCGCTCTATCGGCGTTACTTCAATGCGTTTGAGGAAGCGGTGCGCCGCGGATCGACGGCCGAAGACCTTACGCACGGTCACTCGCTGATGGCCGATCCGCTGGTGCGCGAAATTCAACTGGAGTTTCCTGCGGTCGCCGAGGCCCACCTGGGCGAACTGCGCAACGTGCTGCGCAACTCTTCCGACGACGAGCAGCGGGGCATCGCCACGTTCCTGATCGGCTATGCGCCCAAAAAAGATCAAGTGGCCGAGGACCTGCAGTTTGCACTGCGCGACGCCGATCCTGGAGTCCGTGCCAACGCGGCGCGCGCCATCGTCGCGCTGGCGGTTTATGCGCGCTTGAACCAGGACTCCGGAATCAAGCTGGAACCCACCTGGTTCATCGAGATGCTGAACTCGCTTTCCTGGTCCGACCGCGAGCGCGCCTTGAAGGCGCTGCAGATCCTGACCGACGGCCGCGACGCCTCCATGCTCGATCAGTTGCGCAACCGCGCCCTGCCCGCGCTGGTGGAAATGTCACGCTGGAAGACGCTGGAGCATGCGCTTCCGGCCTTCGTACTCACCGGCCGCGTCGCCGGCCTGAGTGAGCAGCAGATTCAGGATGCCTGGACCCGCGGAGACCGCGAATCCATCATCGCAACGGCGCTCGGCAGCGGCAAAAAAGCTCGCTGATTCAGCACTGCCGCACTCCCCAATTTGCGCCGCCCGTTGCGTTCGAGGCCGCAGCAGACTAAGATCATCCGGTACCTATATGAGCAAAATGAACCTGGGTCGTGTAATTCTCGGCGGAGTGGTTGCTGGACTCGTCATCGACGTCTGCGGAGGAATTCTGAACGGAGTGATTCTGAAGCAGCAGTGGGCCGACACGTTTGCCGCCTTGGGCAGAGCGTCGGACACAATGTCCGTGAAGCAGATCGTCGCGTTCAACCTGTGGGGGCTCGCTGCCGGCTTCATTACAGTGTGGCTTTACGCCGGGCTCCGGCCGCGCTACGGCGCCGGTCCACGCACCGCAATCTTCGCCGGCTTGACGGTGTGGTCGCTCGCGTTCGCACTCGCCACCGCCGTTCCAGTGTTTTTCCACCTTTACCCGGTAGGCCTGGGATTGACTTCGGTCGCGCTGGAGGCGGTCGAGATGATCCTCGCCGGGTTGGCGGGCGGAGCAATTTACAAAGAGAGCGCGGCTACCGCCCCCCGGTCCGTGTCCGCCCGCGCCTAGCGCCCCGCTTCGTCAGACGCGGAATAGATCCCGGCTGCCGGTGGTCCACAGGTCGGTATAGCCTTTGGCTTTCTCACGAATGTTGGGGTCCGCGCTGTACTTCTTGAACGTCTCTTCGAATCCCGTTACCGACTCGACTTCATACTCCATCACAACGCGATTGAAATCGCCCGTCACGTCGGTGAGAACGCGGTGATTCTTGAGTTGTCCGGCGGCTGCCATTTCCTTGAGTTGAGCGGCCAGTTTGCTGGCCTGCCCCGGCTTGGCGATGAAACTGTTGCGCACGACGATCATAATTGAAGTTCTCCTGGAAACAAATCTTACCACTCTGACGCATGCCTGCTTTTGTTCCCCTAGAATGATCCTATGTCTCTCCGAAACAGTTCGAGGCTTGGTTTGACGCCTGCCGCGTTGCTGCTCGGCAGCGGCATCGCGTCTGCGCAATGGTTGAACTATCCCACGCCGGGAACGCCGCGGACGTCTGACGGCAAACCCAACCTCACCGCGCGCGCCCCCCGCGCGTCCAACGGCAAGCCTGACCTTTCCGGAGTCTGGCACGTCGAGGCTACGCCTCTCGCAGAACACAAGCGCCTCTTCGGCGATGACGTCGACAACGTATCGGTACCAGGCATGGAGATCGCCACCATCTCGAAATACGCCATCAATATTTTGCTCGACTATAAGCCCGGCGAAGTGCAAATGACGCCGGAAGCGGAGGCCATCATGCGCCCGCGCAGGCCCGGCGGAACGGAGGAGCTGCCCTCCACGCATTGCCTTCCCATCGGAATTCCTCTCGCCATGCTGCTCTCCGAAGTCACGAAGATCGTGCAGACTCCAGGGTTGACTCTCATCATGCTCGAAGACGACGGCCTGACGCGCCAGATCTACACCGACGGGCGCAAGCTTCCGGTGGATCCGAGTCCATCCTGGCTGGGATACTCGGTGGGCAAATGGGAAGGCGATACGTTTGTGGTGGACACCAGCGGCTTCAACGATAAGTCCTGGGTGGACCTCATCGGCCACCCGCGCAGCGAAGCCATGCATATGACGGAGCGCTACCGGCGGCGTGATTTCGGACACATGGATGTCGAACTCACTTTCGACGATCCCAAGATGTACACCAAGCCGTTCACAGTCAAGGTGACACAACTGCTGCAGGCGGATTCGGACATTCTCGAATACGTCTGCGCCGAAAACGAGAAGGACAGCCATCACATGGAGCCGAAGTAAAATTCCGTCTTGGCCGTTCGCACTGCAACAGCATTCGTACCGGGTCGTATAGAATGGCCCTATGCCCGAGATCACCGATCGCAACTTTGGATTTAACACGCGTGCGCTGCATCACGGTTATCAGCCGGACCCCACTACAGGCGCCCGCGCCGTGCCCATCTACCAGACCACTTCGTTCGTGTTCAAAGATTCGGCACACGCCACGAATCTATTTGCGCTGCAGGAATTCGGCAACATCTATACGCGCATCATGAACCCCACGACGGACGTGCTGGAGCAGCGCGTGGCGTCGCTCGAAAACGGGGTGGCGGGCCTGGCGATGTCCTCCGGCCAGTCCGCGCAATTTATCACGATTAATAGCCTGATGGAATCGGGCGACGAAATGGTCGCCGCCAGCACGCTTTACGGCGGCACCTACACGCAGTTCGAAGTCAGTTTCCGCAAGATGGGCTATAACGTCACCTTCGTCGACCCCGACAATCCCGAAAACTTTCGCAAGGCCATCACACCCAAAACCAAGTGCCTCTACGGCGAGACGATCTCGAATCCGCGCGGCGGCGTGCTGGATATTGAGGCCGTCGCGAAGATTGCGCACGAGCATAACCTGCCGCTGGTGATCGATAACACCTTCGCCACGCCTTATCTCTGCCGCCCCATCGATTTCGGCGCGGACATCGTGGTGCACTCGCTCACCAAATTCATGGGCGGGCACGGCAATTCCATCGGCGGCATGATCGTCGACGGCGGCAAGTTCGATTGGAAGAAAGGCGCGTTCCCGCAGATCAATCAACCCTCGCGCGCGTATCATGGGATGAATTTCAGCGAGGTGTTCGGGCCTATCACCTTCATCATCCGAGCGCGCGTGGAAGGGTTGCGCGATATCGGATCGTGCCTAAGCCCTTTCAATTCGTTTTTGTTCCTGCAAGGGATCGAAACATTGGGGATGCGCATGGACCGGCATGTATCGAACACCATGGCGGTGGCGAAATTCCTTACCGGCCACAAAAGTGTCGCTTGGGTGAACTATCCCGGCCTCCCCGGCAACCAGTATCACGACCTGGCGAAGAAATATTTACCGAAGGGCGCGGGCGCAGTGTTCTGTTTCGGCGTCAAGGGCGGGCTGGAGGCCGGGCGCAAACTGGTCGACAACGCCAAGCTGCTGTCGCATCTGGCGAACGTTGGCGACGCGCGCAGTCTGGTGATCCATCCGGCTTCGACCACGCATCAGCAGTTGAGCGCCGAGGAGCAAAAAGCCGCCGGTGTCGAACCCGACATGATTCGTCTCTCGATCGGGCTGGAAGATCTTGACGATATTCTGTGGGATCTGGACCAGGCGCTGTCGGCTAGCCAGAAGTAGCGCCGCGACTCATTCGTTCGCGAACGGCTGGTTGCAATCAGCGCAAGATTCATCAACACCAGCGCGGTAAACGTGAGGGCGCGCGCGTCGGCTTCACCCTGGCCGCGCGTGTAAGCCACGGCGAAAATCGCCAGCGAGATCGCCGAGCAGGCCACCAGCATTGGATTCGCGCAACCGGCGTGCCGCCGCCTGCCCGGATAAACCGGCTACCGTGTCTGGCGCCAAACTCACACGGCCAATCTACGCTACTTGTTCCGCGTGGCCAGCAGCAGATTCGAAGTGATGCGCCGGAAGCCGTAACCCACGTGCATGGGCAGCGGTTTGGGACCTGAAGTCTTGTAAGCTTCCCGCAGGTCGGCTTGTTCCTCCCAGCGGAAACTGCCATAGGGCTGGATATAGTCTCCGTACAGTTGAAGCTTCCATTGATCGGTCGCGAGCTTTTTGAAGGGGAGCCCGGAGTCATCCTGCAAGAGCGCATCGCTACTGCGCAACAAGGCATCGACGATCATCGAGAACCCCGGGTGATGCGGCATGTAAGAAGTCGCCTTCAGCATGGATACGGTTCCCGTGAGGCGCGAAAGATATTGCTGGAAGGGCGTGTTTTCCCGCAGGCGGTCGTTCGAAAGATTCACCGAGAAATAGAACAGGTGATGAACCGACGTATCGGCAGTCGGTCTGGAATTCGACTTCGACGCCCTTGTTCCCGTACCGCGTGGAGGCATGGTAGTCCGGCGCGCGATCGATCACCTGGCCGGTCTCGTCCAGGCGCACATAACGAAAGCCCACGATCGAGTGACCCGACCGGACCAACAATTGCAAAATCGGCACCAGCAGGCCGTCGGTAACTTGGCCGCGGAATTGGCGGTCCATTTGACGGGTGATAAAAAAGCTGCGGCCCAGCTCCGACGCCATGGTTTCGCGAACCGCGCTCAGGTACGCGGGCGTCTGCTTGGCGGCGATCTGATGCTCCGTGGGCAGCGTGCCGGCGGGTTCCAGCGCCACCATCACGTAAAGCGGATTGTGCGGGAAGTAGAGCACGGCGGTCAGGGAATCGGGGCCGCTGAACGGGTAAAACACGGTATCGCTCTCTAGCGACGGGGCGCTCAGCTCATCCGCCTGGAATTTGCGCAGTCCGGGAAGCTGTTCCCGCTCCGCTTCCTGCCAGGCGGCATCGACAATTCGCCGGTGTTCTTTCCAGACTTCGCTTTTCTCCAGGTCTGCGTAGGGGCTGCCGGGTGTTCCGGGCATACCGGCCAGGAATCGCGCCAGGTCATTGGCCTCGCGCGAGTGCGGAACCAGGTCAGGCTGCTGCTCCTTCGGAAGGCTTTCCGCGGCAACTCGCCGGGGCGCACTACAACCGCTAAAAAGAACCGCAAGGGGAAACAAAACGAGGAGCAAACGACGGCGCAACATAGAGGAACATTCGGCAGAATAGCAGATTTTGGATAAGAAGCGGCGGATAAAGAAATAATCTTAATAAAAGAGCCGGCGTGCCCGGCTCAGCAGCCCGCCCGCCAGTTTTCCGCGCCAGATCCTATTTCACTTCAGCGGGAGTGGAAGTCGCGGGCCCTTGTCCCATGATCATCAAGACCGCTTCTTCGTCTCGCGCACCGTCATAGTGAATCTGTTTGCCGTAGTGCGTGACGAAGCTGCCGGCGGGAACCGGAGTGGTGTGCTCGGGATCGTATTTCGCTCCGGTGCCCACCCACCAGGTGCCCGAAATAACCGTAATATAGCGATCATTCTGGTGGAAGTGCGGACGGCTGGAGTGATGCGGATGCCACTTGGTCAGGACCGCGTAGAAGCCCGGCTTTGCAGGATCACCCACCATCACGGCGGTAGCGGAGCCCTGCTCGGCTTCCTTCCAGACAATGTCTTTCTTATAGTGGATGGCGATTGCCGCGGGGTTAAGCGCCGCCGGAGTGAGGTCGGCTGCAGTCACGGACCCGATCGCTACAAACGCGCCCAGCGTGAGCGCGGTCACTGTAAGTCGTCGCAATAGTAAGGAAACTGACATATATATCTCCAATGCTTCAAAGCGTTCCTTGGGATCAAAGCTTCAGGTGTTTCAAAACTTCAAGCTCAGGGTAATGTATCACACTGCCTGAAGGCATGCACCGAACTGCCGGTTCCCGCCCAGAGAACAAACAGTCGTTCCAGGAAGGTATTCGCGCTTCAAAGATGTCGCCGTCCGCGTCGCTATCACCCTCGCGGCGGTGGAACTTTTTTGCGTTGCACGTCCGGATGTCGCAGTGAGCGCGACTCATCCGAGTTGCGGAGGGCTTATGATATCGAGTCGCAGGCTAAAGGATTAGCGTAGCCATGTCGAAACAGCGTATATGAGCACTTCCCTCTCATCGATTCGTGCCCACGAATCCACAGGCGACATCATTTTTGGAATCGGTAAAACGTTTATTAGAGTGGTCGCATGCTATATCGCACTCTTAGCTGTGACGACAGCAATACATTTTCCATATCACACCGATGTCGTCGTGCCGTCATCTGTCAAACAATCCGCAAGCGAGTTTTATGCCCAGATATATGCCGGCGATTCCCTGAATTCGAATGGCACTGAGTACATTCAAACAGCCAAAGCTGCAATCCAGCACGAAGACGTAGTGCCGAGAATCACTCGTTTTGTCCAGCAAATGGGTCTCAAAGACAAGCGAATTCTGGATGTGGGCGCCGGAACAGGCTATTTGCAAGACGTCGTGCCGAATTATGTTGGGCTGGACATTTCATCGACAGCGAAGCGCTTCTTTCACAAACCCTACGTCGAAGCCTCGGCCACTCATATGCCTTTTCAGGCTGATGAGTTCGATGGTGTAATGTCTATTTGGGTGCTGGAACATGTACCTAATCCAGAACAGGCATTGACGGAGATTCGTCGTGTGGTCAAAGATGGCGGCTTACTATATCTCTTGCCAGCTTGGGATTGCATTCCCTGGGCCGCCGATGGTTATGCGGTCCGTCCCTACAGCGATTTTGATTTTAAGGGAAAGGTGATCAAGGCGAGCTTGCCGGTTCTGCTTCATCCAATCTTCGTCGATTCGTACCTGCTCCCCACCAGACTTCTACGGGATGCCTCCTACTCCACCAGCCGGCAGCCGACACGTTTGCATTACCGCCAGCTCACCCCCAATTTCAATCATTACTGGATGGTCGACAGCGATGCTATAAACTCGATCGACTTCAATGAAATGATGCTGTGGTTCACGTCCCGCGGTGACGAATGCTTGAGCTGCGGTCCCCATCCGATTCTAGAGAGCCGCGAACTCGTAATCCGAGTTCACAAGAGTCATTGATCTGCCCGCAGGCTGCCCAGCACGCGTAGCTACACCGGAATGTAGCCGCGAGATACAATAATGCCCAAGTGAATCGCGCCACGGAGGGCGTTTCAGACGAAGATCCTCAGCGTTTCTCTCGCCGGTTTTCTCTCGGCAGCGGCGGCCATGGCTGCCGCCAGCGGGGTCACCTTCAACAAGGACGTTCTGCCGGTCCTGCAAAAGAATTGCCAGGAGTGCCACCGCCCCGGTGAAGTCGCGCCGATGTCGCTTTTGACTTATGCGGAGGCGCGCCCATGGGCCAAGGCGCTCAAAGCCGCTGTCGTCACGCAGGCGATGCCGCCGTGGTTCGCCGATCCGAAATATGGGCACTTCGCGAATGATCGCCGCTTGACCCCGCAAGAGATCGCCGTCATTTCCACTTGGGCCGATAACGGCGCGCCGGAAGGCGACGCGAAGGACAAGCCGCCCGCGAAGATCTTCCCCGAAGGGTGGCGAATCAAACCCGACATGGTGATCGAAATGCCATCGGCGTTCCCGATCCCAGCTAAGGGCACCATCAACTATCAGTTCATCCGTGTCAAAGGCAACATCACGGAAGACACCTGGGTGGAGGCGGCGGAGATGCGGCCCAGCAATCCCAAGGTTCTGCACCACGGCAAGGTTTGGGTGCTGCCTCCGGGGTCGCACTGGATGGAAGGCGCAATCCTGGGCAAGCCTTATGAAGAGCAAGAGACCAGTGGAAACAGTCCGCTAGAAGGCAACGATATCCTTGGCAAATACAACCCTGGCTTGGGTCCACAAACTTTCGATGTCGGCGGCTCGGCGAAGATGATTCCCAAAGGGTCCGATTTCGTGTTCGAGCTGCACTACACGGCGTCGGGCGAACCCACGTCGGATATTTCAAAGCTTGGTCTGGTGCTGGCGAAGGCGCGGCCCTCGGTGCGCTATTATCTTTCCCCCGGCACGCCATCGGCATGGAACTTGGTGATTCCGGCGGGTGACGGCAACGCGGAAGTGGTGGCCGAAAGTACCCTCGGCCTGGATGCCAGGCTCACCTACATCCAGCCGCACATGCACCTGCGCGCCAAGGATTATGAGCTCAGGCTGATCTATCCGACCGGCGAATCGCAAACCGTCTTCAAGGGCAAGTGGGACTTCAACTGGCAGTTGGGTTACACCTTGAAGGAGCCGATCGTGCTTCCCAAGGGCACGCGCATCGTGACCGTCGTGCACTATGACAATTCTCTCAATAACAAATTCAACCCGGATGCGCAGAAGACCGTTTTCTGGGGACTGCAGAACTGGGATGAAATGCAGTCCAGTTTCCTGGGCTTTCTGATTCCCGCCGAGACGAATGTCAGCCGGCTGCTGCGGCCTTCTGGGGCGAGCCTGCAACCGCGCCCCGCCTCAGGTGCGGGACCCACGCTGAGCATGGTGGATCTGCCAAAGTAGATTCGGTCGGCGTTTTCTATTGGCGAAATAGGCTGGAAAAAGCCGCACCGCACTACTTCGTCTGTAGTTCGAGAGTTTGATTCATCTTAGGAAGCAGCACTGACCCGGGAGCCGCGAACACGAGCGAGGCATCGTCCAACCATGCGGCCCCGGTTCCCGAGAGCTGCATTCCTAGTTCTAGGTCGTGGGCGTCAGCACAAACGTCGCCCACAATTTCATAGAACGCCCAATCACCGTCAGTGATTCTGCGCTCGCTCATGTTGTCTAGGAAGCAGCTTCCTCCACCGTCACGGTGGATGCGAACCAGAAGTCCTGCCCCATTGGGTGGTCCCGACACCCGAGTCCGGACAGCGGCGCGAAATCGAAACTTCATGTTGCGATAGGGCTTCGCGTCGACATATTGGAACAGGAATGAAAGGCCCTTGGGTCCGACGGGATCGTTGGACTGGATCATCGCGCATTGGTTCCCAGTGTTACAAGACTCCGTAACAGTCAGCGTAGAGTAACGCAGCTTGGGCTGGAATCCGAATAACCAGCCGAATGGTGGCTCGCCCGGCTGACCTTGTTCGAAATCCGGATTAACTAAAGTCGGAGGCTGCGCAAAAAGAACACTTCCGAATAACGCAGCAAGAAAGACCGTGCTCAGGTGGCCGCTCATGCCCCGAAGACTAGCTCAGTTGAATGCCCGTATCAAGGGTGCGCCCCGTGACCTGTAGCAAAAACTCTAGGCGACTCATTAGCAGGAATTACTCCCCTCCACCGGGAGGGTTGTTTAGCGGCGATTTGCTAACATTGCGGATCTCGCGCTCTTCAGCGCGTTGCGAAGCTCTTGCCGCGCATCGTGCCAGTAACGCGAGAATACCAGGCTGCGCTTGTGATCCACATAGTAGGCGAGCGCGCCGGCGACCGCGAATCCGGCGAGCAACGTCCCGATCAGTTTGGGATCTGTGAATAAGCGCTTCGCTGCATAGAACAGTGGTTCCCATTGAACCGTGACCGCGTCGTAAAGCAGTGTTCCCGCGTTCTTCAAGACGATCACGGGATTGCGGCGCGAGCCGGCGTCCGGAGGAACCGACGCCGCCAGAATCACCGCCCCGCAGGAAAGCACATAGATGTAATAAGCGATGCGGCCGATGAGGACCGTGCCGCGGACTTTCTGGAGGTCAGATCCGCTGCGGGCGTAGACACCGTCTAAGGCTGATTTAGCGGCTTGTGTACGAACTATAAGTGCCTCGTTTTGCTTAGGATCATCCATTGGAGTGAAAGTAACGCTAACAGCCGGAGCGAGCGTGCACGGCGCGTAACCATCGGTGCCGTGGGCGATGCGTTCGAGTACGCTCAAGTGGATCGCGGGCGGCATCGCGCTCTTCTGGTCAATGCACAACCTTTGCATGTTGCGCGGCTTCCAGCGGTAGAAGACTCCCAGGCCGGCGCGCGAATCGTACATCTTGTCGTCCACGTTGCCATGTTCCCAGTAAGTCTTCCGGTCGTCGGACATCCAATCGAGCGTCACCAGCGACATTCCCTGTTTGGGGTAACCGCCGCCCACGTTCGAGTGAACGCCCGCAAACCAGACTTGCTCGATATTGGGTTTGGCCTCCCACAGCACTGGCCCGAAGGCTGCGCGCGCTTCGTCGATGCTGAGGGCATGAACCGCCTGATCGACTTTATCGCTCAGTATCCGGTCCGGAAATTTGAAGCGATGGAATACCGCGTTGATTACATCGCTGGTGTGGAACGGTCCGCCGACGGCGTCGACCGTATCCCAAGCGCCGATGAAGCGGATGCGAACCTCTCCGGGAAGACCGTGGGCTTGCTTGAAATCCGCCATCGCATTGGCATCCGGGTGGCGCAAGTGTAGTCCAACGAGAATCGAATTGAGCACGCCCCCGAGCCAGGTCCTATACGAGCGTCGATAGGTGCTGTACGCACTCCAGACTGCTGCGCGCAGGGCATCCGTTGTGGGTAACTTGTCGCGGTCGAGGACCCCGCACTTGGCAATCAGGCCCGCCAGAGTCCGCACGGTGAACGCTCCCCGGCTGAAGCCGAACAAGTAGATGCGATCGGCGGGCGTGGTTGCATTCCCGGGGTCATAGACGCGCACAAGATCCATATAAAGGTTGCGAACGTTCTTCGCCAGGCCGAAGCCGAACGCGCCGCCCAGGAGTTTCAAAGGGAGGAAGGTCTCCGTGCCAACTCCGTCGTCGTAAAATGCGACTTGAGGATCGAGGTTGGGGTCGATGCGATGGCCGTTGAGGTCGATCGCCTCAAACATCTTGAAGACGTTGGTGCCGCGGTTCTTGATGGCGGTGTTTCCGGTCCCGTCCGAACAGATGATGATGTTCTTGGGCATACGCGAACGTTTTATCACACCCGGCAGCGGCGCACGGAGGCCGAGTGCGTGTGTCGTTGACTTGACAGCGCAAATCGCCGTGCGGCGCAGGTGATTGCGCGCCCGCTAGACTAGTTTTTGGAGGCAATCAGCAATGCACTGGATGCGAGCTTTGATTTTGGGTCTTACGATTGTGGCGGGCGCGAAAGCCGTCGCGGCGAAGGCGCCGGAATCGCTGCTGATGCCGGAATCCAGCCTACCCATGAAGAAAACCGTGCCCGTTTTTGGGCAGCGGATCGCGTACTACGATACCGGCTCAGGACCAGTGGTGGTTCTCGTGCATGGTTTTGCGAGTGAGGCGCGATTCGATTGGGGCAACGTAATTCTGCCGCTGGCCAAGCATCACCGCGTGATTGCCCTGGACCAAATCGGGTTCGGCGCGTCGGAGAAGCCGCTGATTGACTACTCGATTCAGACCTATGTCGATTTTCTGGGCGAGTTTTTGCGGGTAATGAAGGTGAAGGAGTTCACGCTCATTGGAGAATCGTTAGGCGGCTGGATTTCCGCTCTGTACACGATCGAAGCCCTTGGTCCTGCAAATCAAGGTGTATTCGCCCTGCCAAGGCCGGGAAAGCTGGTGCTGGAGGACGCGGCGGGAATGGCCCCACTGGGTCCTTCTCCAATTGCAGTTCACGTGACCGCCACGATTGCGGAAGCCAAGGGCGTGGCGATCGTCTTCCATGACAAATCCGGAGTGACGGACGAGTTTGTACGCGAGTCCTTTGCGATGAAGCTGAAAGCGAATGACGGGTCTACGCAGCGGTTGTTGTTTGGCAATCCGAAGCTGGGCAGTGAGGTGGTGAGCGGCCGTCTCGCTGGGATCACGATTCCGACACTTGTCGTTTGGGGTGGCGCGGACGAGATTGTTCCGCTGGAGCAAGGGCGAGGTTACACGGCGGGGATTGCGGGAGCCAAACTCGCGATCGTGCCGGAATGCGGGCATGCACCGTCAATTGAGAAGCCCGCGGAATTTCTCGGGGCCGTCCTTCCCTTTATTGATTGACGATGCGATCTGGGAGGGCATTGCGCGATCACTAGACTGGTTTTGTGCGCGACTTAGCCAGCCGGGATCGCGGTAAGGTCACTCGTACGATATGCCGAATTGCCGACCAACCGGGACCCGGATACGGCGGAGTCAATCGCGAGCAATCCGCGGCGCGATACGAACCCGCTCCAGTAACGGAACCGACTGCCCGGACCGTGCTCGAGTAGACCCAGCGGCCGAGGCGCGGCCGCTGTACCCCCTTGGAGCGGGATGGCCCTGTGGTTGTCAGCGCTTCTGGCGGCGAGCAGAGGCTTTCGCCTGCTTCTTGGGTGACGTGACCTTCGCCGCCGGCACGATCACCTTGTGCACCGGCATCACGGCTCGGCTGTCCCGGATCGATCCCGAGTTGTTGAAGGATGGGCATCAGCGTCTTCCCGAACTTGTCGAACGCCGCCTGCGATGTCCAGACATCGAACACCATCAGTTTGTCTTTCGGGCCAAACGCCGCATGGTACGAACGTCCAGCCGGGTTGCCCGCCCCGGCCTTTTTCAATAATTTGATGCACTCGTCGTATTTCGCCGCCGACATTGCGGCAGGAGAGAAGTAGATCCCTATCGCCATGAATATCAGCCTCTTTCTTGCGACTCAACACCGCCGGACTGGCGGGTAGCCCTGTTCATTGTAGTGCAAATTCCATAGCTAATTTCCGTTGCCGCGGAGCAGAAAGGGAACGGACATCTGGCCCATGCCACCCTCACTGAGGGAAGTGAGTTAGCTTGGTTTAACCGATCGAGAAATCGCTAACTCCTGGATCACCTCGCATCCTGAAGTAGCCGCTTTGACGTGTAACGCGCAAACCGTTGAGTGAAGTTTGCCGGATCGTGTCCGCCAGGCGGCTGTGACCGGACGCCCGCTAGACTAGTGTAGTGTCCAACAAATAGCTAGACAGTGGGTGCCGATTCGCCTTACACTGGTGCATGGGAAAATCGAGTGCGCTTTCCACCGTGGAGCAGCAGAAGATTGAGCAGTGGGTTTCGGCGCACGGCACGCCACAGCAGGTGGCATTGCGGTGCCGGATCGTTCTGGCGGCGGCTGCGGGTGAGTCCAATGTCGCGATTGCCCAGCGGCTCTTGGTGAACCGCAACACGGTGATTTTGTGGCGCAAGCGCTTTGCCTCCGAGGGACTGGACGGCCTGTGGGATATCGCTCCCGGCCGGGGACGAAAACCCAAGTATGAAATCGACAAGATCGCCGCTATCGTGGATGCAACCTTGCAAACCAAGCCGGCGGGGATGACGCACTGGAGTTGCCGGACTATGGCGCAGAGCCAGGGCGTCAGTAAATCCACGGTCAACAATATCTGGCGCGCACACAAGCTACAGCCCCATCGCACCAAGACATTTAAGCTTTCGCGCGATCCGAAGTTTTTGGAAAAGATGACGGATGTGGTAGGCCTATACTTGAATCCGCCGCAACAGGCGCTGGTGCTCTGCGTGGACGAAAAGAGCCAGATTCAGGCGTTGGATCGCACCCAGCCTGGGTTGCCGATCAAGAAGGGGCGCTGCGGCACGATGACTCACGATTACAAACGCAACGGCACCACCACTCTGTTTGCCGCTCTGGAAACACTGCAAGGCAAAGTCGTCGGAGAATGCCATGCCCGACACCGGCATCAGGAGTTTCTGCGATTCCTGCGCCTCCTCGACACCGAGTTCCCCGGCGATGTCCCGTTACATCTGATCATGGACAACTACGGAACGCACAAGCACGCCAACGTAAAGGGGTGGCTGAAACGTCACCCCCGCTTCGTGGCTCACTTCGTCCCCACCAGTTCCAGTTGGATGAATCTGGTCGAGAGATGGTTCGGACACCTGGACAATAAGGCCATCCGGCGCGGCGTCTTCCTCAGCGTGGCCGACCTACAGGCGTCCATTCAGTCGTTTCTCAAGGCTTGGAACCAGCACCCTAAACCCTTCGTATGGACCGCGACCGTCGAATCCATCCAGGAAAAACTCGCCCGCTGCCGCCGAACTTTGGAGCAGATCCAACCGGGCTCCACCAGCCCCAAGTCCAGAAAACGCAAGCAGGTCACTGTCTAGTTATTTTGCAGACACTACACTAGGTTCTGTGCGCGTCTTGATTTCGGCGGGGGAAGCTTCGGGGGACCTCTACGCTTCGCGGCTGGTGGCGGCGCTGAAGGCGCGCCATCCCGATGCCGAGTTCTTCGGATGCGCCGGCCCGCGAATGCAGGCGGCTGGAGTCGAGGCGGTGGTGGATGCGCGTTCGCTGGCAGTCGTGGGGATCGTCGAGGTGCTGGGCCACATCCCGCGCATCTATGGCGAATTCCGGAAACTGGTGCGTGCCGCGAAGATGCGGCGTCCGGACCTGGCGATCCTGACGGACTCGCCCGATTTCCATCTGCGCGTGGCCAAGAAACTGCACGCGCTGCGCGTGCCGGTGGTGTACCTGATCGCTCCGCAGGCGTGGGCCTGGAGAAAGGGCCGCGTAAAGGTGATGCAGCGAACACTGAAGCGGCTGCTGTGCATTTTCCCTTTCGAGGAGCCGTTTTTTCAAGAGCGCGGGGTGCCCACGACATTCATCGGGCACCCGCTCGTACGGATCGTGAAGCCGTCGCAGACGCGCGCCGAGTTCTTCGCGAAATATGAGCTCGCGGCGGATGACCGGGTGGTGGTCCTGCTGCCGGGGAGCCGCCACGGCGAGGTCGCGCGCCACATGCCGTACCTGCTGGACGCCGTTAAACGGATGCAGGCGGTCACACGGATGGAGTCCGCAGGGAAAATACGATTTATTTTGGCGCTCCCGGCCGGTTTTGGGGCGGAACACACAACTTTTTGGGAACCGGCGCGCGCGGCGTCCATCCAAGTCATAGAAGGGTTCACCTGGGATTGCCTTGCCTACGCGGAGGTCGCGTTGGCGGCGAGTGGTACGGTTACCATTGAGGCAGCGATGCTAGGCACGCCCATGGTGACTTTTTATCGGGTAAACGCGTTAAGTTGGAGATTGGGGCGCTGGATGGTAAAGGCGCCATTCCTGTCGATGGTGAATCTGGTGGCCGGGCGGAGGGTGGCGGCGGAGTTGATCCAGAACGAAATGACGGGCGAAAGGATCGCGTCCGAGGCGCTGCGGTTACTGAATGACGATACGGCGCGGCGCAAGATGAAAGCCGATCTTGAAGAAGTGAAGCAAAAACTTTCGAGCGAGCGCGATCCCATGGAAGTGGCGGCGGAGCGCATTGACGGGATTTTAGTGGAGAATGGAGTCAGGCGGTTGGAATTACGTAATGAAGTTACCTAAGGTTTTGGGATTGGTGCTGGTAGCCGTCGCGTTGGCCGTCATGGGTGTGGCCCAGGACCGGCAGCAGGCGCGCGCGCGAATCGACGTGCAAACGGTGGCGCTGGATGCGCAGATCAATCCCACCGCGCAGACTCTGAACGCAACCGCGAAGATCACCTTCATTCCGCTGGACAACACCTCAACCGTTACCTTCGAATTGAACAACGCACTGAACCTGACGCGCGTCACCGACGTGGAGGGCAGGCAGATTGCCGCATCCCGTTTCGGCGAGGACATGAGCGTGCGGCTGAGCTTGCCGCAGGCGCTGCCGAAGGGGCAACCGGCGACGCTGACGTTTGTGTACGAAGGCAAACTGACGGGGCAGGAAGAGTCGCCGGTATTCGGGATCAAATTCGCGGCGATCACGCCGGATGTGGCGTACCTGATGTACCCGGCGCGGTGGTTCCCGGTGAACGACTATACGGCGGATCGCTTCGCGTCGGATTTTCGGGTAACGGTGCCGGACGGATACCGGGTGGTGGCGAGCGGCATCGGCCAAGTGGACGCAAATGCGCCCGCGGGCATGCATACGGAGCGCTATCAGTTCGAACAGGCGTCGTTCCCGGGCAGCATCGCTGTGGTGCGGGGCGACCCAACCATACTTTCCGCGGACGGCGTTTCGACCACGTTTTATCTGCGGAAAGCGGCCTCCATGGCGCAGGCGTATGCCGCTGAGATCTCCAGAGCCATGACGTTTTTCACGGGAGTTTTCGGACTGCCGGCCAAGAAAGACTTGACGGTTATCGAAACCGAGGACGGCGCGCCCAACGGCTACGACGCGCCCGGATTGATTTTCTTTGCGCCCAAGGCCATGGGCCAGACGGTCAATATGAAGCTGGTCGCCAACGAGGTTTCACGGCAGTGGTGGGGCGCGCTGGTTTCGCCGACGACGCGCAACCATATGTGGATTGAAAATGGCTTGGCGCGGTACTCGGAAATCTTGTACCTGGAACACGTGAACGGACCGAGCGCGCTCGACGCCGAGATCCACGATACCTATGTGGAGGCGCTTACGGTGGATCAGCCGCCGCTGATTCAATCGGCGCGTCTGGAAGATTATTCGCCCGAATACTGGGCAGCCACGGCCAGCAAGGGCGCGGCGGTTTTGAACATGCTGCGGGTGATTGTGGGCGAAGACAATTTCATGAAGATCCTGAAGGCGCTGCCGGAGCACTACATGTGGAAGAGCGTGAACACCGACGAGTTCCGCAAGCTGGCCGAGGAATTCGCCGGGCAAAGCCTGCAAGGTTTCTTCGTGCAGTGGATTGAATCCAGCGGCGCGCCCGAATTCAAGCTGGAATACACCGTGTTCCGCACGCAGAAGGGCTTTCGCGTGATGGGCAAAGTCTCGCAGGATCTGGACACTTTCCGCATGCCGGTGACACTGCACGTCGAAACCGAAGGCAATCCGGAAGAAAAAACCATCGAAGTGGTCGGCACGTCTTCGGAATTCGCGATGGAAACGTTCGGCAAGCCCAAGACGGTGACGCTCGATCCCAAGGAACAAGTGCTGCGCTTCGACGATGCCATGCGGGTAGCGGTGGCGATCCGGCGCGGCGAGCAGTTCGCCGAAGTGAGCGAATTCCAGGAAGCCCTGAAGGAATATCAGAAGGCCATCGATGTGAAGCGCAACAGCTCGCTGGCGCATTATCGCGTGGCCGAGCTGTTCTTCCTGCAGAACAATTATCAATCCGCCGCTAACGGCTTCCGCGAGGTGCTGAACGGCGATCTGGAACCCAAGTGGACCGAAGTCTGGGCGCACATCAACCTGGGAAAGATTTTCGACGTCACCGATCAGCGCGATCGCGCTGTGAACGAATATCGCCAGGCGCTGCGCACCAAGGACGACACGCAAGGCGCGCTCGAACTTGCCGGCAAGTACATCAACGAAAAATACGTGCGGCCGCCAATTACAAATTAGCGGCGATCCGCGGCGATTTCGCCGTGTCAAATATCCAGTCGGGGCCCCTACGAGCCGTCATTAACCCCTGAGACTGTTCACTGATCGCGCTGCGCGCTCAGTTACCAAGCCCGCACGACCCAGTAGGTACGTACGCGAGAGGGATGGCGTTTGAGGTGCGCCATTTCTCCCCATTGATCCAGCGCTGGCGGCGTTGCCTAGGTATTTCTACCACCCTCGCGGCCGGGGCGCCCAATGGGTGGGCCCGACACTGGCTAAAACTTACAACGACGGTTCGGGTAATGGCGGGAGGCTGGAACGTGAAGTAACTGATTGCGCGTGAAATAAAAATCAAAGCTGCATGGTCTTGACGGGCTGCCTGACGATCAACTTCGCGGCCGTCGCCTTCTGCACTTCTTCGATCGTGGTACCGGGTGCAATCTCTTCGAGCACCAGACCCTCCGGCGTGACTTGAATCACCGCTAGTTCGGTGACGATCATGTCCACCACTTTGAGTCCGGTAATGGGCAGCGTGCACTTGGGCAGAATCTTGGGCGCACCCTTTTTCGTCGTGTGCTCCATGGCGATGATGACGCGGCGTGCGCTGGCGACCAAATCCATCGCGCCACCCATGCCTTTGACCATTTTGCCCGGAATCATCCAGTTGGCGAGGTCGCCTTTTTCGTCCACTTGCATCGCACCCAACACGCTGAGGTCGATGTGACGGCCGCGAATCATGGCGAAGGATTCCGCGCTCGAAAAATACGACGTGCCGGGCAGTTCGGTGACGGTCTCCTTGCCGGCGTTGATGATATCGGCGTCCTCGCAGCCTTCCACGGGATAAGGCCCGACGCCCAGCATTCCGTTTTCCGATTGCAGGGTGACGTCGTAATGCGGCGGCACGTAGTTCGACACCATGGTCGGGATGCCGATGCCGAGGTTGACGTAGAAGCCGTCGCGCAACTCGTGCGCGATGCGGCGGGCGATGCGCTCGCGCTTCTGATGATCGGTGAGAGGCGTGGCAGCGGCGCTCATTGGGTCTGGTCCCGAAGAGTTCTTTTCTCGATGCGTTTTTCGAAGCGCTCGCCGACCACCACGCGCTGAACGTAGATGCCCGGGGTGACGATGTGGTCGGGATCGAGCTCGCCGGGTTCGACCAAGTGCTCGATTTCGGCGATGGTCATGGCGGCGGCGGTAGCCATGATGGGATTAAAGTTGCGGGCGGCCTTGCGATAGACCAGGTTGCCGAGGCGGTCGCCCTTCCAGGCTTTGATGATGGCGAAATCGGCGGTGAGGGCGCGCTCCAGCAGATACTGGCGGCCATCGAATTCGCGCACCTCCTTGTCTTCGGCGACCAGCGTGCCGGCGCCGGCGGGAGTGAAGAACGCCGGGATGCCCGCGCCAGCCGCGCGGATGGCCTCCGCCAGAGTTCCTTGGGGGAGGAGCTTCAGATTCAGGGTGCCGGCGAGCACCATTTTTTCGAGGAGCCGGTTTTCGCCGACGTAGCTGCCGGTGTGCGACTCGATCTGGCCAGCTTCGAGCAGGCAGCCGGTTCCGTAACCATCGATGCCGACGTTGTTGGCAATGGTGCGCAGGTTCCTGACGCCTTTGCGCACCAGGGCGGCGATCAGATTTTCGGGAATGCCGCAGAGTCCGAAGCCGCCAAACATGATGGTGGCGCCATCGTGGACGTCGGCGACCGCTTCATCCGCGCTGGCGACGACTTTATTCACAAGCTTTCAGTATAGCGGCGGAGAGAAAGCTATCTTCCCGGCAATCGGTGTCTAATATAAACATGCGCATGACGGTACTGATTGCCTCGTTCCTGGCGCCCCTCGCACCAGTCTGGGCTTGCTCTTGCGCGGGAACTGGACCGCCATGCCAGGAAGCCTGGAGTTCTACGGCGGTGTTCACTGGAACTGTTATCGATATTGCCGAGCGGTCGAGGACCAAGCGGGTAGTCCGGATGAAGATAGGAGAAGTCCTGACAGGGGTGGACGCTGCCCAGAAGGAAATCGAGATCGTAACCGGAATGGGCGGCGGCGACTGCGGCTACTCGTTCCAATCCGGTGTGGACTACATTGTATATGCTTACAAAAATTCGGAAGGGCGTCTAGAAACTGGCATCTGTTCGCGTACCCGGCCGCTCACGCAGGCTGCAGAGGACATCGCTTATCTGCGCGCCGTTCCCCAATTGCCGGCCACCGCCGACATCCGCGTCTCCGTTTTCGATAACAGCGCATGGCAAGCTGGCCGTCGGCCGATGCAAAGGGTTCGAACCACTATCTCCGGTCCGGACGGAATCAAGGAAGCTCTCACGGATCGCGCCGGAAGGGCGACCTTCACAGGATTGCCGCCGGGAGAATACACCGTTCAATGGGCCTCTGACGGTTATAAATCAGGAGATCGCAAGGTTCAGATTCACGCGCAGGGTTGTGCCGAAGTACCCGTGTTCATGCTGCTCGATCGCCGGATTCAGGGCCGCGTCCTGACACGCGCGGGTATGCCCGCCGCGAAGGTGACGATCGAAATGATTCCAGCGCATCCCGGACCCAACGCTTCACCCGTCGCCGAAAATTATGCCACCAGCGATCTGGACGGCCATTACGAATTCGAATACTTAAGAACCGGCGACTTTTATTTGGGAGTTAACCTGGATCGCCCTCCCTCCCCCGAAAACCCATATGCGCGCTGGTTCTTCCCCGGCACCAAAGAGCCGGCGGGAGCTACCATCGTTCATCTCCCGGAAACTCCGGGCGTGCAAACGTTCGATTTAATCCTCCCCGAGCCGCAGAAAGACCGCATCATTGAAGGAGTGGTTGTATGGCCGGACGGCAAACCGGCGCGAGCCATGTTGCCATTGGAAGATCCACGGTGGCCGGGGTATGCGTCTTTCGGAAGCTCGGATGCTGACGGTCACTTCCTGTTGCACAGTTTCGACGGAACGCTGTATCGGCTGCATGCGGTCGGCGGCGAATCCTCAATCTCCGCATTCTCCGCCGAACCTGTCGACATTCAACCCGGCAGCACACCCTTGAAGCTACGGTTGATCCTAACGCGGCCAGGGGATTCTTTCCGTCACGAGAGGGAACAACAGCTTCGCAAATAAGAAGTCGTCAAAGTTTGGGTTCCCTTGGACGCTTCCGAGTAGCCGACTACCCGGGAGTTGAAGCCAGCGCTCCGCACCCGCGCCTTCTCACGAATCCACCCGGAGGTCTCGACTCGCAGACCCTTCAAGTCAGCTCGCGGTTGGCTTCTTCTGGTTCAGAAAGGCTGAAAGATCTGCCTGGAAATCCGCGCCTTTGAGATATTCTTCCCGGACACGGCTACCTTCACATGAGGCAGCTTTCCATGTCTGGCCCTGGATTTCATGCGCGAATCTAAGACCGGAGTGCATCGCGTTCAAGCTGTAGCTCGCGACGGTTTGGGCGACATCGAGTGCACGCTGCTCAACTTCCGCAATGGGAACTACCCGGTGCACAAGTCCGATCCGCAGGGCCTCCGCTGCGCTGATAACTTCCCCCATCATGGTCAGCGCGAGGGCGCGTCTCTGGCCCACGGCCGCGGAAACCGCCGGGAAAATCACGAAGGGCCACAGGCCAAAGCGGATTCCTGTAAGGCCGAAGGTGGCGTTTTCGGCCGCGATCGCCATGTGGCAGTTGGCCACCAGGCCCATGCCGCTTCCTAGCGCGACACCCTGTACAGCGCCAATCAGTGGTTTCGTGAGGCGGGTCCCGATCGTGAACAATGCTTCCTGAACGCGGCTGACGCTGGCCACGTCACCTCTGGCGACTTCGTTGATCTCCATACCTGCGCAAAAGCAGTCGCCCATGCCGCTCAGCAACACCGACCCGACGCTACCGTCTCTTTGTGCCCGGTCAAACACCTGAACCAGATCTTTGCAGAGTTTCATCGTCAGCGAATTGCGCTCGGCGGGGCGATTCAACCACACACGCAATACGCGGCCTTCGTGTTTCGTTTCGACGACGTCGTTCATAAGGACCTCATTGTACGCCATGCGCACCTGGGTGTCCGGGAGAGCGCCTGGATGACCCATCCGGAAGTGCGGCCGGTCGTATGGATGACGCCGTTTAAGCGGGCCGATGCGCCTTGAGGAAGGAATGAATTTGCCGCACCGCCAGGGGAATCCGCTCTTTGGGTTCTTTCCAGGGGAACATGCTTACTTCGGCGTTGGGCGCGAGCATCGCGCACTCCATGGCGACGGCGTATGGATGAGCCGGCACGTCGTCCGGCAGGACCAGGATCGGGTTCTGGCAGCTGCGAACGAAGTCCCGCGTGACGGTGAAGACGAAGTCGGGGTTGGTGACGAACATCTTCGTGACAAATTTGTCGACTGTAGGCATCGTGATCTCCGGCCGCTGGGCGGTCAGCATCGGGCCCCAACTGTTCCAAAATGCGCCCGGGTATTTAGGATCGCGCATCTCCGGACGCCACCCCACGGGCTGCGCCAGCACCGCCGCGACGACGCGATTCGGCGCGCGCTTCAAGAGACTCCATATGAAGGGGCCGCCAATGCAGAAGCCCATCACCATGAACTTGTCGATGCCCAGATGATCCATCAAACCGAGATGATCGTCGGCGTAGGATTCCCACGGCCGGTCGACCTCAACAGGGCCGGTGGACTGGCCGGAGGGGGCGTTGCGCAGATCCGCCGCGATGCAACGATACTCTCCCTTGAATTCCTCGATCGCGTTAAAGGGCGAGTTGCCGGTGAAGAAGGATATGGTCGAGTTCAATCCTCCGCCGGGAAGCAGCATCAGCGGGAAACCGGCCCCGGCCTCCTCATAGTGGATGCGAACGGGGCCTTTTTCGTAGAATTTGCCAGTTGCGGCTTTGCCCGCCTGCTGCGCAAACAGGCGCGGGGCGGCGGCCGTTGCCGCTGCCGCGGCGCCCGCTGCCAGAATGGTGCGTCTAGTCGAACCCATGATTGGTCGCCTCCTGGATCGTTGGAGTTCGAAAGGATTCTAGCACAGGATTTCTTGGCCCGGAGGAGTCTGTTTCGTTGTTTCGTTGTTCTATTGCGAACAGGCCACTCCAGCAGGCGCCCCGGTGGGCGCTCCCAGCCGCACAGTTTCCGCCGCTAGTTTCTGAAACGCGAGATGCTGCACTCGGGGCGGCTGCGTCGGCGACATCGAAAAGAACACCCCTACAGTGCCTCTCGCACAGTGCAGATTAAACTGGCCGCGGAGCCAGTTCTCCGGCATCACCGGACCCGCCGCTCGGCATTCGCCCACTTCATTCTTCAGCTTCTGAATCTCGGACTTCCTCTGTTCCCCGGGCGCATCTAGCAACAGATTCATCGAGCCGATCGACATCGCCTCCGCGTCGTCCCACTGCTTCCACAAATTCAGGATGTGTCCCCGCATCTGTGTTTGTAGAGGAGTCGGCGGCAGTTCACGCTTCTTTAACCCGCCGGTTTTAAGCATGGCGTCCCACGCCTGGCTGATGGCCTCGGCCGGCCCCGAATAAGTGAGCGTATCCATGGCGAACATGCCCACTCCGTACTCGGGCAGCCAGGCCATGTACGACCCGAAACCCGGCAACCCGCCGCCATGCGCCACAATATGCTCAAAGCGGCAGTCGCTGGCCACGCGCAGCCCAAAACCGTATCCTGATTCGGAAGCCTGCAGCACGCCGTTCGGGCGCGACGCAGTCAGATTCGAAGGAGTCCACAAATGCGCCATCTCCCGGACCGACGCCCGGTTCACCGGCCCCGCCTCGGCGTCGTCGCGCGGCGGCCATGCCGATAAATGAAACGCCACATACTTGCCCAGGTCCGTTGCCGTCGTGAGTAACCCGCCCATGGATCCGAAAACGCCATGCGGCAGCGGCGGTTCTTCGCTGTAGGTCCCATCCGGCTTCAGCCGGTAGCCCACGGCCCGGCTCGCGGCCGGAACGTCGGCGAACTCATAAGTTGTGCTGTCCATGTGCAGCTTCGAAAGAATCTCGCGCTGCATATACTTCTCGTAAGGCATTCCCGTCACCTTCGTGATCACCCGGCCCAGCAGCCCGAAAGCGTAGTTGGAATACTCGTAGCGCGTCCCCGGCGGCGTGGAGAACGGAATTCCCTTGCGCAGCCATTCATCCAACGTCGCGTCGGTCACGCTCAACTGCTGATCTCCCCACGGATTGTCTTCCGGAAACCCGGCACTGTGGCTCAACAGCTGCCGCAGCCGCAACGGTGGAGTGTCCCGCGTTGGCAGTTCCATGCGCGCGAACTCCGGAATCCATTTCGCCACCGGATCCTCCAGCGACAGCCTCCCTTCATCGCGCAGCTTCAGAATCGCCAGCGCCGTGAAGCTCTTGGTCATCGACGCGATGCGAAATGCGGTTCCCACCGTCACCGGGGCGTTCGACATCCGGTCCCGCACCCCGAATGTGCGGGTGTGCGCCAGGCGGCCGTCTATGACCACGCCCCATACCATTCCCGGAATCTTCTTTTCGGTGGCGTAGCCGCGCAGGATTCGGTCCACCTCGGGCATCGCGGCTTCCAGCTTCTGCACTCGCTGCGGATCGGTGAACCGCGGAGGCGGGTACGCATCGCTCGCGATCAAAGCACGCGTCGCCGCCACGCCGCAGATCAAAGAGACAAGTCGCATGTAGGCCAGCATGCCACAGATCATTGTTCGACGGCTGTGCTCGTGCATCCGGACATTATTTTGCACAGTGCCAAGCCGGTAGGACAGGTCATCGACCTGTCCTACCGGCGGCCTAATGCTCATCGCGAAAAGGCCGATAGCATGATTTGGAATGCGATACCGCCTAGGTGTGCCCGGCGATGAGGAGAATTTTTCGCAATGAAGCCATTTCTTGGAGTCTTGTCTGTCATCTGCTTGGCGCTTCTTCAACCGCAATTGCTTAAAGGACAGGGCGCAACTCTATTTCAACAAGATTGTGCCAGCTGCCACGCGCTCCCCGGCTCCGGATCGGGGCCTGCTCTTTCGTCTAGTGTAGGGTTGCGGCGCGGCGGTTGGGCGCCACTGGTCGTCGTGATGGATCAGTACGACGGGTATAACCTTACGGCAGACATTGCCGCTATCGGAGCCTACCTCGATTCCCTTTATCCACTTGCAAATCCATCGGTGTTGCCGGGAGGCGCGGTGGGTTCAGCCTATGGGCCGGCGACGCTTTCCGGGAGTGGCGGCACTGCCCCCTATACCTTTTCAGCTACGGGGCTGCCCAACGGCCTGAACATAAGCCTGTCCGGTTCGCTGGCTGGCACCCCTGGCTCGGGGACCCAAGGCACCTATACCGCTCTATTCACCGTGACAGATTCCACCAGTGCGTGCGTAGCGCCGTTCAGCACCTGTCCCTACTCGGGAACGTTCACGCGAACCCTGACGATCGGCCCGGCACTGAGCATTAGCAGCCCATCGGTGTTGTCCGTGGGAAAAATAGGGGTGGCCTATGGCCCGGTTCCATTTACGGCCAGCGGAGGATTCGGAAGCACCTACACTTGGTCGGCAACCGGTCTGCCGCCAGGCGTGGGCATCGATCCGACGACCGGCGTGTTGGCGGGTACACCCACCGCCTACGGTGTCTTCAACCCGCAGTTTAGCGTGCATGACTCAACCAACGCCACGTTCAGCGTCAACATTCCTTTGAATATCAGTTCCGGGACGGGCATCGTCAGCCCGCTGTCGCTGTCCGCGGGAATCGCCGGGATTGCTTATGGCCCGGTCACGTTCCAGGCCGCCGGAGGAACCGGCCCCTATACCTGGTCGGCAACTGGTCTGCCGCCTGGTATGGGTATCGATCCGTCGACGGGCGCGCTGGGGGGCATACCCACCCTCCCCGGTAGTTTCAACCCGCAGTTCACTGCGAAGGACTCCACGAACGCCACGTTCGTCATCAATCTTCCTTTGGCGATCACTCCCTCGGCGGGTTGCAACTACGCGCTGAGTGCCGGCGGGCAGGTATTCCCGGTGGCGGGAGGAAGCGGGAGCTTCGGCGTCACGGCCCAGGCAGGATGCGGCTGGAGCGTATCAGGCGCGCCGGCTTGGATTACCCTCACCAGTCCCATGTCCGGCACCGGCAATGGCGCCGTCAGTTATCAGGTCGCGGCCGGTACGGGGACGTCTCAAACGGCTACGTTTACGGTCGCGGGAATTGCCTTCACGGTGGAGCAGCAGGGCAACATCGCCGGCTTGAATTCTATTGGTTCATTGGCGCACCTGTTAGCGGAAGAAAACTGGACCACATCGTTGACCATGGTCAATAAAGGCGCGGCGCCGGCGCAGGCGCGAACTGAGCATTTTCGGCGACCCGATCGACGCAAGCGGAAATGGCCCGCTCCTGCTACCGCTGCTATTCCCCCAGCAGCAATCGCTTGCGGGGCCGCTGCTGGCCTCTTCGTTCGACCAGGCGATTGCCCCGAATGCATCGTTGATTGTGGAGACAGCCGGTCCGCCCACTCCGCCGGTGCTGGTCGGCTCGATGCAACTGGCGGCCACGGGTCCGGTGGATGGCTTCGCCATTTTCCACCAGAACCAGACTACGCAGGAAGCCGTGGTGCCGCTTGAAACCCGCAATGCGAGTTCCTATCTGCTGGCCTACGACAACACAGACGGGGTGGTGCTGGGCGTGGCGCTGCAGAACGTCTCGGCCCAAGACGCCGTCATTCCTGTGATCATTCGCGATGACACGGGCGTGGTGATCAGCGCGCCGGGAGCCAGTATCTCGCTGGCAGGCAGCAGTCACACATCCTTCGTGTTGTCCGACCCGGCGCTTGGATTTCCGGTCACGGCGAACAACCGCGGCACCATCGAGTTCGATACTCCGGCGGGCGGCCAGATTAGCGTTCTGGGACTCCGCTTCACGCCCGCCCAATAACGCTCTTACTACTATCCCGGCGCTGGCCGATGTTGGCACCGGAGGCGGAAGCATCGCACACATCGCAACTGGCGGCGACGGCTGGCAAACCACTTTCGTGCTGGTCAACACAGGGACCAGCGCGGCGCAGATGACGCTCAACTTCTTCAACGACGTGACCGGTACTGAATTGTCCCTGCCGCTGTCGTTTCCACAACCCGGTGGCGGGGCCAATACCGTGGCTTTCTCGGTTCCAAGAACGCTAGCGGCCGGAGCGACACTGGTGATCGTAAGCGGCGGGTCGGCGAAGCTGTACACTGGATCGGCGCAGCTCAGCACCACTGGGAACATCAGCGGGTTCGTGATCTTCCGCCACAACAACCAGGAAGCGGTGGTGCCGCTAGAGAGCCGCAACGCCGGCGGCTACATTATCGCTTTCGACAATACCAACGGGACGGCTACCGGCATCGCGGTGAATGCGGTATCGGCGGCACCGGTGAACATTCCAGTGAAGGTTCGCGACGACACCGGCACCCTAATCCTGAGCGACACGCTGAATCTCGCACCCAACGGGCATCTTGCCTTCACGCTGGCGACCCAGAAGTATCCGGCCACCGCCAACATTCGCGGCACCATCGAGTTCGACACGCCCGCCGGCGCTCAGATCGGCGCGCTGGGGATTCGAATGCCAACCGGCGCCGCGCACGCGTACACCACGCTTCCGGCGCTGGCGAAGTAACTTACGCTTGTCCCGCCGCGATGCCGGCAGCTCTAGCGCGAGCCCTTGTGCGTTTCGCGCTGCACAGCGAGGCGGTACTGATAGGTCGTGCGCTGGCGGTCCAGCTCCGCAGCGCGCAGCTCCGCGAAACGGTCCGACGTGAGCGCACCTAGGAAGTTCACCAGATCGTCAACCTCGCTCGCGGTCAGCCCGAGCGGCTTCATCTCGGCGTCGAGGAACGGATTTCGCTCCCCTCCTTTGTTGAAGAATTCGATAACGTCCCACAGAGTCTCAAGGCTTCCGTCGTGCATGTAAGGCCCGGTCAGAAGCACGTCCCGCAGAAATGGTGTCTTAAAGCCGCCGATATCTTCCCTATTTTTCGTAACTAGAAAACGGCCCAGATCCGAGTAGTCCGTCTCCAGCGCCAGCTTGTCGATCTCCGCCTTGTTGCCGTTCGCGGCGCTCTCTGCGGCGCGCTTGGACAGCTGATTGAAATCCTTTTTGCCGGCGGCGACTCCAGTATTGTGAAAGCGGTTATCGCCAAAGAGCGGAAGCGCTGGATCGTACGTGTGGCAGTTTCCGCAGCGCGCCTTGCCCGTGAACAGATCCCATCCGCGGCGCTGCGAGGCGTTCAGAGCTTTCTTGTCGCCGTGTAGAAAACGGTCGAAAGGCGCCTCGCTGGAAAGCCGGGTCCGCTCGAAAGCGGCAAGGGCCTTGCCCATGTCCTCCCAGTTCGGGGGGCGGCCGAACACCTTCTGGAACGCCTCGACAAACTCCGGAATTGCAGCCAGCTTCGCCACCACGTCTTTCGGGTCCTTCTGGCCCATTTCAACGGGGTTCAGAATCGGCACGGTGGCCTGCTCTTCGAGGGTCGCAGCCCGCCCGTCCCAGAACATCGACTTATAAAACATCGCATTCAGAATCGAAGGAGCGTTGCGCTTCCCTATCTGATCGCGAACGCCGCGCGAGGTTTTGGTGTGGGTGGTGAAACCGTTGCGGGGCGAATGGCAGGTATTGCAGGCCACGGAGTTATCGGCCGAGACGCGTTTCTCGTCGAAGATCATGTCGCCCAGTTTGGCCTTTGCATCCGTTATCGGGTTATCCGATGGCGTGAACGACCGAATCACATCCGCGGAAAAAAGAGGGACCGGCGCCGCGCCCGGGACCGGCTGCTGCGCGGGTACGGAGACCGCCGCGGCCAGGAAGACCAGTAAGGAGATCGCTATACGATTCATGTTGTCTCCAATGATCGTAATAAGGATCTTACCAGAGGCCGTAAAGACAAGTAAGCGGGCGGCCGGTCAGCAGTGAGATCCCGCTTGCCGCCCAAGATTACATCGCTACGCTTCCCCAAACTAGCCGCCGGATTCAATTTTCAGAGTGCTGTACTTCCCCGTTAAAAGCGGGCCTCCCGGCGCCGCGATTGCGACTCGCGCTTTCCGCCGAAAGTACACCATCGCTTGGCATTCCTCATAGCAGGTCGCCAAGTCCGGGAAAGGGATTATTTCAGTGCAAACGTGAATAGCGAACTGCCCGCGGCGAAGGCCACGTACTGTTTACCGTTCACCTCATACGTCATGGGACCCATGGCGATTTCGCCGCCGGCAGCCACCTTCCACAGCAACTTGCCGGTGCGTGCGTCGAGCGCGTGGAAGTAACCTTGGCGTCCGCCGGTGAAGAGAACGTCGGTGGCGGTGGTCAGGATGCCGCTGGCGGTGACATCCGGCATCGGAAATTCCCATTTGAGTTCGCCGGTTTTGGGGTCGAGCGCGCGAACCACTCCGAAGCCGTCCGCCGGGTCCACCTTAGTCACTTGCGGGCCGCGGGTTCCGCCGCGGGTAGGCTGCACGCCGCCGCCGGAGAAGCGCTTCCCTTCCTCATAGGGGGCGTCGACTTTCTGGAATTGCCCGTGCACGTGCTCCCAGGCGGAAACGTAGAACAATCCGGTGCGCGGGCTGAAGGACGGCGAATACCAGTTGGTGCCGCCGGTCTGGCTCGGATAAATGTCGGTGCCGGCTTCGGTGGGTTCGACGGTGTTGATGCGCATGGGGCGGCCGGATTCGTCGAGTCCTGTCGACCAGGTCACTTTCACGAACGGTTTGCCTAGAAGGAACTTGCCGGTGGTGCGGTCGAGCGCGTAGAAGTAGCCGTTGCGGTTGGCCCACAGCATGACTTTGCGCGATCCCGCGGGGGCTGCGGCGCCCGGCCACTGGATGTCGGCGAGCACCGGCACTTGGACGGCGTCGTAATCGAAATCGTCATGCGGAGTGAACTGGAAATACCATTTGAGCTTGCCGGTATCGGCGTCGAGCGCGACGACGCAATCGCTATAGAGGTTGTCGCCGCCGCGGTGGTCGCCATTCCAATCGGGACCGGGATTGCCGATGCCCCAGTAGGTGAGATTGAGATCGGGATCGTAGGAGCCGGTGACCCATACGGAGGAGCCACCGGTTTTCCAGGAATCGCCGGCCCAGGTTTCGTTGCCGGGCTCGCCCTTGCCGGGGATGGTGTAGAAGCGCCAGGCTTCCTTGCCGGTGGAGGCGTTGAAGGCGGCGATGAAACCGCGGATGCCGAACTCGCCGCCGGCGACGCCCATGATGACCTTGTCTTTGACGATCAACGGGGCGTGCGTCAGGGCGTAACCGGAAGTGGCTTTGGCGACTTCGGTGTCCCACAAGAGCTTGCCGTCGTGGGCGTCGAGCGCGATGAGGTGGGCGTCGATGGTACCCATGTAAAGCGTGTTGCCGAGGATGGCGAGGCCGCGGTTGATGCGTCCGCAGCAGGGGCGCGCGTCGCGGGAAACCGAGTAGGAGTAGAGCCACTTGATCTCGCCGGTGGCGGCGTCGAGCGCGACCACGTCGTTCGGCGCCTGGGTGACGTACATCATGCCGTCGACGACCAGCGGCGTGGATTCAAACTTTTCGGTGCTGCGCGCCTGGAAGGCCCACTGCATGGTGAGGTTGCTCACGTTGTCGGGAGTGATCTGCGTTGAGGGGGCTGTAGCGCTGGCCCAGCGTGGTGCCGGAATAGGTGAGCCAGTTTTGCGGCTCCTTATCGGCGTGGAGAATGCGGTCGAAAGTAACTTGTGCATCGAGGGCGGAAACAGTTAGCAGGACAAGCGCAGCGCGAGCAAACATGTGTGGTTGCAATTCCCTTCCCGTTCATAATAGCGCCGTTGGAACGGCTTTCGCGGATGCGCCTATTGTAGAATTGAAACTCCGTCCATGAATCATCTCAAAGGTCTGATCCGCGAGGTGCCGGATTTCCCCAAGCCCGGCATCCTGTTCTATGACATCACCACGCTGTTGAAGGATGCGAAGGGGTTGAAGTCCGTCATCGACGGGCTGAGCGACGGCTACCACGGCCAAGGGATCGATACCGTGATCGGGATCGAAGCCCGCGGCTTCATCTTTGCGCCGGCGGTCGCTTACGCGCTGGGCGCGGGGTTCGTTCCGGTGCGCAAGCCCGGAAAACTTCCGGCTGCGGCGGAGCGGGTCGAATATCAACTGGAGTATGGCACCGACGTCCTGGAGGTGCATCGCGATGCGGTCGCACATCGGGAATCGGGTGCTGATCGTCGACGATGTGCTGGCGACCGGGGGCACGGCGGCGGCTGTGGTGAAGCTGGTTCGGCAGCTCAAGGGCGAGGTGGTGGGTCTGCAGTTCGTGATTGAGCTGGACTTCCTGAAGGGCCGCGAAAAATTGCCGGGGTTGGACGTGCAGGCGCTGGTGCATTACTAGGGATGACGCGGCGGGTGCGGCTGCGGTCATTGGCGAAGGTCAACCTGGATCTGCGGGTGCTCCACAAGCGCGCCGACGGATTTCACGAGTTGCGAACCGTTTTCCAGACGATTTCGTTGGCCGATACGATCGCGATCGAATATGAACCGGCGCGGCGGACGGTGCTGGAACTCGACGACCCACTGGTCATTCCCGACAATTTGATTCTGCGAGCGGCGCGGGCCGCGCTGGATGCCATGAAGGTGCACGCGCGGGTCCGCTTTCGGCTTCAGAAGCGGATTCCAATGGGCGGCGGTCTGGGCGGCGGATCGAGCAACGCGGCGGCGGTGCTGCTGGCGTTGCCGGTGCTGGCCGGGCGCCGGATTCCGTTCGATCGGCTGCTGGAACTGGGCGCGGAACTGGGCAGCGACGTGCCGTTCTTTCTGACCGGCGGCACGGCGGTGGCGATCGGGCGCGGGACGGAGTTTTACGGTTTGCCGGATGTCGCTGCGGAGCCGATGCTGGTGGTTGCGCCCGGCATTCACGTTGCGACGGGACCGGCTTATGCGGCGCTCGGCCGAGGTTTGACTTCACCTGATTTGTCACGTAAAATTAATGATTTCCGGCTCTTTGTGCGGACGCTTGGCGACATGCGTTCGGCGAGGGCGGCGAGTACGCTCAGCGCGAACGACTTCGAGTCTGCCGTTTTCAGTCAGCAACCCTAGCTCAAAAAGATGTGGGGCCGATTGCGGAAACACGCGGCGGGAGCACGGATGACGGGAAGCGGGTCGGCGTTATTCGCTGTTTTCGGGTCGAAGGCCGAGCGCGATCTCGCGGCAAAGACTTTGGAGGGGGACAGGGTGTTCGAGGACTGCCGCGTGATTCCGGCCAGCCTGGTGAGCGGCAGCAGCTACCGGCGGCTGTGGCGCAGGCAATTGGCGGAACACATTGAGCAACCCCGGTCTGAAAAAGAGTTAACATGGCCGCCCCAAAGCCGGTACGCCGCATGAGGTTTAATCACTTCAAAGTGTTCTCGGGCAACGCGAATCCCGCCCTGGCGGCGGAGATCTGCTATGAGCTGGGATGCCAGCTGGCGGCGGTGAACGTCAAGCAGTTTTCAGACGGCGAAGTGCACCTGCAGATCCAGGAAAATGTGCGCGGGGCCGATGTTTTCGTGGTCCAGCCGACCTGCCGCCGGTCGACCGGCACCTGATGGAATTGCTGCTGATGATGGATGCGCTGAAGCGGGCTTCAGCAGAGCGCATCACCGCAGTGTTACCCTATTATGGGTATGCTCGGCAGGATCGTAAGGATCGGCCGCGTATGCCGATTTCGGCGCGTCTGGTGGCTAGTCTGCTGGAGCGCGCCGGAGCCAACCGCATTCTGGCGCTGGATTTACACGCGGCGCAGATTCAGGGTTTTTTCGATGTCCCGGTGGACCATTTGTTTGCGGCTCCGGTGATGATCGATTACTTCGAGGAGATGCGGGGCGAGAGTTTGACCGTGGTTTCGCCGGATGCGGGCGGCGTGGAGCGGGCGCGGGCGTTCGCCAAGCGATTAGGCTCGCCGCTGGCGATTATCGATAAGCGGCGTACGGAAGTGAATGTCGCCGAGGTGATGCATATCATCGGCGATGTGGAAGGACAGCATTGCCTGATCGTGGACGATTTGATCGACACGGCGGGGACGCTGGTGAAGGCGGCCGAGGCGCTGCTGAAGCAGGGCGCGCGTTCGGTGCGGGCCTGTGCGACGCACGCGGTGCTGTCGGGCCCGGCGGTGGAGCGGATTGAGAATTCGGAGCTGGAAGAAGTGATCGTGACCAACTCGATTCCTTTGCCGGATCAGGCGGACAACTGCAAGCGGATCAAGCCGCTTTCGGTGGCTCCGCTGCTGGCGAAGGCGATTCAGTCGATCCACGAAGACGGTTCGGTAAGCACGTTATTTGTTTAGGTCGAAGGGAAAGGCGATGAGAAAAGAAATTACGATTGTGGCCGAGCAGCGCACACTGCGCGGGAAGAATGAAGCGCGGCGGCTGCGGGCCAGCGGTTCGGCGCCGGCGGTGCTGTACGGCGGCGGGCGGCGACGCGGTGGCGGTGGCGGTAAAGCCCAAAGAGATCAACCGGATCCTGCACAGCAAGACCGGGCACAACACGATTTTCGATCTTGCGGTGGCGGGCGGCGAGACCACGCCGGTGATGATCGTCGACTGGCAGAACGATCCCATCAAGGAATACCTGCTGCACGTGGATCTCAAGCGCATCGATCTGAACGCGCGCATTCGCGTCAAGGTTCCGGTGCACACCGCGGGCGATCCCAAGGGCGTGAAGCTGCAGGGCGGATTGCACGAGCTGATCACCCGCGAAATTGAAATCGAGTGCCTGCCGGACGAGATTCCGGAAGAGTTCACGGTGGACGTCAGCGAACTGATGATCGGCCAGAGCATCCGCGCGGGCGATATCCCGCTGGTGGGATCGACCAAGCTGTTGAGCCCTGCCGACTCGGTGATTTCGCACGTGATCACGATCAAGGTCGAAGCCGAGCCGGTGGCGGCGGAAGGCGCAGCGCCGGCAGCAGCGGCGGAGCCTGAAGTGATCAAGAAGGGCAAGAAGGAAGAGGAAGCCGCGGCACCAGACGAGAAGAAGAAGCCGGCCGCCGAAGACAAGAAGAAGAAGTAGCCGCCTGGTAATTGGCGGAGCGCGGAACCGATGCCCGACGAGATCGAGTTTCTGGTGGTTGGTCTGGGCAATCCCGGGGCGGAATATGAAAATACGCCGCATAACCTGGGCTTCCGCGTGATCGACCGGCTCGCGGCGGAAAATGCCATCCGCGTTACCCGCAAAGAGAACTTCTCGCTGGTGGGGCTGGGGACGATTCGCGGAAAACGCGTGGCGCTGGCACAGCCGCAGACGTTCATGAATCTGAGTGGCCCGGCGGTGAAGGGGCTGCTCGAACGGTACGGCTTAGAGCCGGACCGTTTGTTGTTGGTGTACGACGAGCTCGCGCTTCCGTGGCAGGAGCTGCGCATCCGGCCGAAAGGTTCGGACGCGGGGCACAACGGGAGTGAAGAGCGTGATCGGCAGTCTGGGCACGCAGGAATTCCCGCGGGTCCGGCTAGGGATTCGCCCCGTGGATGAAACCGGGGCCGCCATCCCGATCGGGGATGGAGCAAGTTTCGTGCTCGCGCCGTTCCGGCGGGCGCGGATGAAGGAAGTGGAAGAGGTGGTCGGGCGAGGAGCCGCGGCTGTCGAATCCATAATCGCTGAGGGCGTCGAAAAGTCCATGGCGGTTTTTAACCGTCGCGCCGGAGGCTTAAATACAGAGGAAGAATGAGAGTCTACGAAGAGTTGTTTATCTTGAAACCCGACACCGTCGAAGAAGAAGTCGACGGATTCGTCGAACAGATCAAGCATGTGATCACCAACGGCAAGGGAACCATCGATAAGACCGACAAGTGGGGCGTGCGCAAGCTGGCCTATCGCGTGCAAAAGTACAACGAAGGTTTGTACGTGCTGATTCAGTTCAGCTCCACGCCGGATCTGGTGAAGGAAGTCGAGCGCCGTTTGCGGGTAGCCGACACGGTGATCAAGTTCATCACCGTGCGCATCGACGAGAAGCAGAAGAAGATCGACAAGCGCAAGAAGGCTCGCGATAAGCGCGCCGCGCGCAGGCCGCGCTCCGGCGCCGATGGCATCGCCCGCCATTCCAGCGGCAGCAGCTCCGCGATGCCGGCACTGCCGGCTGAACCGCAGCGCATGCCGGTCAGCCGACCGGCGCGCCGCCGGTGGCAGCGGCCGAATCCACTGAGGGCAAGGAGTAAATCATGGCAGAAACCAGAGGCGGAAGACCCATCAGCGGTTCCTCACGTCCCACCGGCGGCGACAAAGCCGTGATGGGCAAGAAGCAATATTTCCGGCGCAAAAAGATGTGCCGGTTCTGCGTCGATAAAATCGACGATATCAATTACAAGGACGTGCGCCTGCTGCACTCCTTCATTTCCGAGCGCGGCAAGATCACGCCCCGGCGCATTTCGGGAGTCTGCGCCCCGCATCAGCGGCGGCTGGCGGAAGCCATCAAGCAGGCGCGCAACATCGTGCTGATCCCGTTTGCGACGTCGATGTAAAGGAACCCGATATGGAAGTCATTCTAAGAGAAGAAATCGAAAAGCTCGGCCGGCGCGGCGATGTGGTGAAGGTCGCGGCCGGCTACGCGCGCAATTTTCTGCTGCCCAAGCGGCTGGCGGTGGCGGCTAACGAATCCAACAAGAAGATCGTGGAGCAGGAAAAGCAAGCCTACCTGCGGCGCGAATCGAAGGAAATCGGCGACGCCAACGATCTGGCCAAGCTGATGGCGACGGTGGAAGTGACCATCGCGCAGAAGGCCGGCGAAAACGATCAGTTGTTCGGTTCGGTGACGGCGCAGGATATCGTTGCGGCGCTGGAAAAGGCCGGGTATACGATCGATCGCAAGAAAGTGAATCTGGCGGAGCCGATCAAGGCGCTCGGCGACTACAAGGTGACCGTGAAGCTGCACCGCGAGGTAGCGGTGGAGCTGCCGGTGCACGTGATCAAGGAAGAATAGTGGGCGCGGTACGCCCGGACATGGGCCAGAGGCCCGTCCGTACGAATTACTGGAAGCGGCGGCACGCGGACGCATTGGCGTCGACCGCCGCTTTCTTCATTTCGTCATCGATCACGGTGCTCCGAAAGAAACCGCCGCCGAAATCCTGCGTTTCTCCCGTTCGCCGCAGGACCAGTTCCCGATTAATGTCGATCCGCTGCTCACCGATCTGTTCCGGTATTTCGGAACCGAGGAAGCGCTGGAATTCTATGTCGACGCGATCCGGCGCGCGCCGGAAGATGTCGATGACAGCCTGATCCAGGCGCTGCTGCCGTTTGCCGAGAAGGCCGCCGGTCCACTGCTCGCCCTTTACGAAGAGCTGGGCGAGGAGCAGGGATCGGATGTGGCGTTTCTGCTCGCCGCGCTGCGGGTGCGCGATCCGCGGGTGCTGAAGTTGCTGCTCGATCGCCTGGAATACGATGCCGCCGATGGCGCGTTCTGTCTGGGACTATACGGAGACTCGGCGGCGCAGCCTGCCCTCGAAAAGATGCAGGCGGAGGTGCCGGAGTCGGAAGCCGATTTGCGGCGCGAGATCGACTACGCGTTGGAGCAACTGAAGGCGCCTGAACCCAAGTATCAGCCCGAGCCGTTCGACCTATTCGCCGAATACCCAGAGCGCGAGCTGCCGCCGTTTGAGGTGCTCGACGAGTCCGAGCGCCTCGAAATGCTGATATCGCCCGACGCGGATGTGCGGGCTGGCGCCGCGCACACGTTTTTCAACCAAGACCTCGACAAGCCCACGCGCGACGCTCTTTTCGCGGTGGCCACTGCGGATCCGCGATGCCGTCGTTCGCGGTGCAGCCTGGGCCTCGCTGGGCGATGCGACCGCGGGCGACACCAAGGAAACGGCGCGCATCCGCGACGCCATGATCGCCACCCTGAACGACGAATCCAAATCCATCGAAGAGCGCGGCGGCGCGGCCATCGGTCTCTATGCGGTGGCGGACCGGGATGATGTTCGCAAGGGCCTCGAAGGCTTGTACGCGGCGGGCGGCAAGGCGCGTATCAAGGCGCTGGAGGCGATGTGGCGCTCGCTATGGCAACCTTACGCCAGAGTACTTTCCTGAGCATCTGGACGACACCAAGCCGGAAAGCAAAGACGTCGAACTGCTGCGTCAGGCTCTGCGCGGCGCAGGTTATTTCCGCCTGACGCGCTACGTCGACAAGATCGCCAGCTTCTTCAATCGCGCCGAGCCGTACGACGACCTGCGCGACGATGCGTTGTTCGCTTACGCACTGGCGATGCCGGGCGAGACCACGCGCGGGCGCGTCAAGGGCATGCTGCGCAAGATCGATTCCATCGCTAACCTGTCGCAATCCGAGACGGAGCTGGTGATGTTTGCGCTCGACGAACGATTGCGGCTTGCATGGACTGGCTCCCGTGTTCGAAGCCGAGCAAGCCGATGAGCCCGATCATGAGCACGATGCCGCTCCTCCCAGCCCCGGGCCGGAGCCTCCCGCTGCGGCGCTCTATTCGCAGATGCCGGCGCAGAAGACCGGACGCAACGATCCGTGCCCCTGCGGCAGCGGCAAGAAATACAAGAAGTGCCACGGGGTTGTGCAATAGCTCGCGCGAAAGCTGCGTAGAATGAACCTAGGCGTGGCCACCACCTCCAAACCTTCCCTTCTCCGGCAGCTCGGCGTCTTCAGCGCGACCGCGCTGGTGGTATCGAACATGATCGGCACCGGAATTTTCACCTTCACCGGCTATCTGGCGGGCGATCTGGGCTCCGCCAGTTTGGTGCTGTGGATCTGGGTGGTGGGCGCGGTCTGCGCCTTGACCGGGGCGCTGTGTTATTCCGAGCTCGGGATCAACATGCCCAGCTCCGGCGGCGAGTACGTTTATCTAACGCAGGCGTTCGGCCCTACCTGGGGATTCATGACCGGCTGGGTTTCCTTTTTCGCGGGATTCTCGGCGCCCATTGCCTTGGCGGCCTTGGCCTTCGCGGATTATCTGGCGCAGTTCTATCCGGCCTTCCATCTGGAAGAATCTCGCGTGCTGTTCGGTTCGGGCGATTGGAAATTTACGTTCGGCTGGGCGCAAGTGGCGGCTTGCCTGTTGATACTGCTATTTACCATCATCAATATTTTTGGCGTGCAGCGTGTGGCCCGGCTGCAAAACGTGCTGACCGGGGCCAAGATCCTCACTCTGGTTTCTTTCATCATCCTGGCGTTTACCATCGGCAATGGCGATTGGCATCATTTCTCAGTGCCTGCAGCGCGGACCTCGACCGACTCCATCCCGACGCAGTTCGTGCTCAGCCTATTCTTCATTTACCTGGCCTACAGCGGCTGGAACGCAGCGACCTACGTCGCCGAAGAATTGAAGCAGCCATCGCGAACTCTGCCATTGGCTCTGACCGTGGGAACCATTCTGGTGGCCACACTGTACGTAGCATTGAATCTGGTTTTCATCTATGCCGTGCCGATGGAGACTCTGAAGGGCGAGACGGCAGTGGGCGCGCTGGCGGCATCGCGCTTATTCGGCCCGCAGGTTGCAGGCATTTTCGCCGCATTGATGGCGCTGTCGCTGATGTCGACGGTGAACGCAATGGTCACGATCGGCCCACGGGTCTACTATGCGATGGCGAAGAACCGGGCGTTCCTGGCCTCAGCCGCGAAGGTGGATCCGAGGTGGCACACACCGGTCGTCGCCATCGTCGCGCAGGGCGTTTGCGCGATGCTGATGACATTGACGCCGTTTCCGCAGTTGGCAATCTACATCGGCTTCACACTGAATATTTTTGCAGTGATGAGCGTGGCGGCGCTGATGATCTTCCGGCGACGCAAAGGATGGCAAAAGCTGCGGGTGGTGAGTTTTGCGTATCCTTTGATCCCGGTGATCTTTATATTAGTGGGCGTGTGGATGATCATCCGAGGCGTGCAATTCAAGCCGATGATTTCGCTGGCGGCGGCGGTCACGCTCGCCACCGGTGCGCTGGTGTATCACTTCCGCCTGCGGGCACGCAAAGCTCCAGCGCCTACTGTCGAGACCTACTAACTACCTGGCCGCGGCGTCCGAACTCGCGCGCGCACGCTCCCGCGCGGTAAACTTGAATTTCATGTCCCCATTGAATCCGCCGCGCCGGCTGCTGTTTAGCGCCGGCCCCACGCAAGTTCATCCCCGTGTCTATGAGGCCATGGGGAAGCCCATTGTCGGCCATCTCGATCCGTTTTTCTTCGAAGTTTCGGAAGACATTCGCCGCGACCTCCGTCCGGTTTTCGGCACCGAGAATCCGTTCGTCCAGGTCATCTCGGCTACGGGCAGCGGCGGTATGGAAACGTCGCTGGCCAATTTCGTGGAGCCGGGGCAGAAACTCGCCGTCTTCACGGCCGGCTATTTCGCCGAGCGTTTCGTTGAAATGGGCCGCCGTCATGGCGCGAAGGTGGTGTGCTCGAGCAAGCCTTGGGGCGAGACCTTCACCGAGACCGAAGCCTCCGACTTCTTGAATCGCGAAAAACCCCACGCCGTTGCCTTCGTGCATGCCGAAACATCCACCGGTGCGCTGCAGGATTTGGCTGCGATTACCCGGCCCGCGCACGCCGTCGGCGCAATCACCATTGTCGATTGCGTGACCTCGCTGGGCACGATACCCATTAATGTCGACGCCAACGGTATCGACGTGGCTTTCAGTTGTATCCAGAAGGGTCTGAGTTGCCCGCCGGGGCTCTCACCCATCACCGTATCGCCGGCCGCGGTGGAGCTCCTGCGCGCGCGCAAAGCTCCCTGCCCCATCTGGTACATGGATTTGAAACTTCTGCTGGACTATTACGAAGGCGCGCACCGCTATCACCACACCGCGCCCATCAGCACTTTCTACGCTCTGCACGAAGGTCTCGCGTTGGTGCTCGAAGAAGGCGTGGAGGCGCGTTACGCCCGCCACCGCGCGGTGCATCAGGATTTCTTGCGGCGGATCGAGGCGGCCGGCCTGGAGATGTTCATCCCCGACGAGGCGCGCCGCATTACCACCATCAACACGATTCGCGTGCCTGCGGGAGTGAACGAGATCGAGGTCCGGAAGCGCCTGCTGGATAAGTATGACATCGACATCGCGGTAGGATTCGGCCAACTCCTGGGCAAGATCTTCCGCATCGGCCTGATGGGTCCTCTGGCGACGCCCGAGAACGTTGACCTGCTTAGCGGCGCGCTGATTGAGTGCTTGCGATAATAGTCGATCGAGCGATCAACGATGGGGCAGGAACGCCAGGTTCTCGCTCAATACGTAAATCGTAATCGCCGCGAGCATCAGAAACAGCCCTACCCAGAAGAGCCAACTACGATGCGCACGCCTCCAGTACGGGAGGCGTGGTTCAGGATGAACCACCCGGGGGCCCTCCGACCCTTCGTTCCCGTGATTGTGGTGCTTGCTTTCAACGATTGGTTCCATGGGACCCCAGTGTCAAGATGCTGCAGGGGTGAAGTCGTTTCGCGCGGAGTCTGGCCCGGGCGACGCAGCGCCGCGTGTCAAAACGCGCCGATGCCTTCGGTAAGCTCGATATAGCCGCCCGCAGGGTCGGTCAGAAAGGCGATGGCGATGCCGAGTTTCGGAATCTTGCGGTATGGAACATCGAGCTTTACGCCGTTTGCTTCAAGCTGTTTGCAGAATGCTTCCAGGTCCTTGACCTCGAAGCCGACATGGTCGATCGCCCGCCCTTTGGTGGCCGTCCGGGGTGTGTCTTCCTTGAAACTCGAAAAGGTCAGATTCATGGTGGAAATATCGGCGGTGACAGGGAGTTTGCCGCGGTTTCTGGCCACTGCCCCGAAGGTCTTCACATACCAATCCCTAAGGCCTGCATTATCCTTCACCTGGTAGTGCACGTGATTTGGGGTGGGCGGCCCAGTAAGAGTGTCGTCTTGCTGAACTTCGACTTTCAACCCGTCAGGCCCATCGATATAGGCGTTGGGGTTTCCTTCAGCGCCTTTGAATACGGGACGGGTCGCGTATCCCATATCGCGAGCTTGCTTCAGCTTCTCTTCGGTGTTGTGAACTTTGAACCCGAAGTGATCGATGGTAGTCCCTTCGGAAGGACCGGTTGGCTCCTTCACGGTGAAGAGGATAATCATACCCGGAACCTTGACGCCCTCGGTCCCTTCCCGCTTTAAAGGAGTCGCGCTAAACAGCTCTGTCCAGAATTTCTTCTGAACCGCGACATCCTTGACGTTTAGGTGCATGTGTCCCATGGTCACGCCCGCGGCGTTGGGCGGCAGTAACTGTGCTTGACCAGTTCCCGCCAGCGCCACTGCTACCGTGACCGCAAGAAAGAATCGCATCGTCATCACTCCCCAGCAGTGAAGTATACACCCGACGCTGTCGGGTGTTGATACCAGGCGCCATATACCGCTACGGCAGTGGTAGCGAAAGTTCCCTCCGAGGCTAGTACCCGCGTCAAATAGTGACCTTGCCGGCCACCTATCGTCATCCGATGGCTTGATCGGCATCATTTGACGATAGGGGGATATCCATCATCGCCGTAATCGGCGCCATTGTCACGATCGTCTGGCATCCCTTGAGGTCGCACAGCGGTAGTTAGCCGCTGAGTTCCAACCCCTTTTGGAATTCTCAGCCACGGGTGAGGCTCCCGTAACAAGCGGTGTCACCCGTTTTATTGGGCCTGCCTCGCGCGAAATGCCGGCGATTTCGGCTCACGAAAACTGGAGACTTGCTTGCTCGGCATTTACCCGTGCTTTGCTGAGCGGCGGCGAGCGCGGGGTGTAGCGTTTTCCACCCGAGCGGGTGTAATATGTGTGACGCCGACCGCCGATAAGCAGGGTCGGGAGGTGATTCTATGCCAGCCATGTTGCTGCGAACTGCGCTCGTAAGCGCGTGCGTTCTTGCCCTACCCGTCGCAGGGCAAAGTCAGGAGGCCTCGCGTCCGCCGCGACCGGCATCGCTCGAGGCTGCGGTGACATCCCCGACCGTTTCGGCGGACATGCTGCGCCATCCGATTTCCTCCAGAACCCGCCGCATGCTGCACCGCGCAGTGGATTGGATGCGTTCCGGCGATCATCAGAAAGCCATTCACCAATTGGAAGCGACGCTGGCTAAGGATCCATCGTCTGCCGCCTACGTGCATAGTCTCCTGGGTTATGAGTTCATGAGGACCGAACAGGTCACGGCCGCTATCAATTGTTTTGAGCAGGCGGTTGTGCTGCTTCCGCACGACCCGGCTAATCATCACAACTTCGCAGTTTCACTGCTGCAGGCCGGCGATTACCAGCGTGCCGAAAAAGAGGAGCGCCGTGCCCACGAGCTTGCGCCGGATAACCCTGAAATTAATCGTCTTCTGGAGGCACTACAGGCCGAATATCCGCGCGGCACCCTGAACGCACAGAGGGGCCCGAACTAGAGCAGGTGGTTTTGCCGATTGCCCAGCTATTTGCTGGGGCCGCCGTCGTCTGCGGCGCCGGCGAAGATTTTGCGCCCGTCGGCGAGAGTGACGTTGCGGGCGTTGGCCAACTTACTGCCGTCCTTGGCAAGGTATCCTTCGACGGTCACGGTATCGCCGGGCTTCAGGGAGTTTCTGGTCCAGCCGCGCCGCATCAACCCGTTCGGACTGCCAAGTTCGAGCTCCCAGTTGGTCACTTTACCGGCTTCGTCGGTCACGTCTACATAAAAGCGGGCGTGCGGATTCTGCCATTCCATTTTCGTGACGGCGCCTCTGAGCGTGATTGGCTTGTTCGAGTCATACTCGGCCGCAAACGAGTGATGCGCCAAGGCCGGCATCGCCCCTAGCGCCAGCAGGATGCCTGACAAAAAAATCATCGTTCTCTTCTTCATAAATCACTCTCCAGGAATAGCGACCGTAAACCGAGCGTATGCAGCTCTTAGGGCTTACTTTACTCCGAACAATCCGTGGACGTCAAGGGCCGAGCTCCCAGCGACGCAGTGGATGAGGCGGTGCGGGAGCGCGCCAACGGGACCGGCAAAGGCCAAGGCCGCCGCCGTCAGGTTCGCATGCGCGCCAGGAAATACAAACCCGCTAGGGAGAAGATTGCGTCCGGGGACCACGCGGCGATCTGCACCGGCAACTGGCTTAGATTTCCGAACTGCTCGAACACTTGCCCCACCGACCAATACACGATGGCGATTCCCAGGCTGACGCCCACTCCCGCCATGGCCCCGCGGTTCCCCGCCAGGAAGGCGAAAGGTATGGAGACCATCGCCATGATAAGGGCGAACAGCGGGACCGCGAATTTCTTCTGCAGTTGCACCTGCAATGCCACCGTATCGAAGCCGCTCTGCTGCAACTCCCGGATGTAGGCGCCCAACTCGTGAAAGTTCATCTGGCGCGATTGCTTCACTTCTTTTACGAAGTAGTCGGGCGGCTCTTCGAGTTCCGGGAAAGTGCGCGTTCCGCCCGAGAACTCGTCGAAGCGCGTCACGGTGTTGCCGTTCATGTCGCGGCTCCAGCCGTTCTCAAACACCCAGGCGTTGAGGCTGGGCTCCCAGCGCGCGCGCTCGGCGGCGATGTGGCGCTTCAAGCGAAAGCGCGCCGGATCGATCTCGAAAACGTTCACGCCCAGCATCACGTGCTGCGCTTGATCGAAATACTTGTAGTAGTACATGCGGTCGTGAAGACCGGAAATCCAGCGGCGATCGGGGCGCAGAAAGGTCTGCGCGGGGCGGCCCTTGATCTCGGCGCGCAGCGCGTCCTGCCGCCGGTCGGACTCCGGGACCCAATAGTGATCGAAGGCAAACAGGGCGCCGCTCAGAACGACGCCCGCCACCAGGATGGGCGCCGCCAGACGGTAGACGCTGACGCCGCAGGCTTTGAGAGCCGTCACCTCATTATGTTTGGTCAGTATTCCGAACGAGACCAGCACGGCCGTCAGCACGGCGAACGGCGCCAGTTCGTAGAGCAGGCGGGGCGTGAGAAAGAAATGGTATTCCAGCACGCGGTCCATGCCGATCCGGTTGCGGATGATGTCGCTCAGGAGTTCGAAGAACGTGAAGACCTGGAACATCAGCACGAAGCTGGCCAGCAGCACCACGAAATAAAACACGAAGCTGGAAAGAACGTAGGTATCGGTGATGCTGGGCAGCAGAGAAAAACGAGCCAGCCAGGTTCTCGGCTCCAGGCGTTCGAGCGGCCTGCGAAGGAGCGGGAGCCCGCGGACCCGGCGCAGGCGCGCGCTTACCGCTCCCATCAGATCCAGGTCGCCGGGTTTCTCCAGGCGCGCGAGCATCGTCAGGCCGCCGATGGCGAAGACCAGGTTGGGCAGCCATACCGCGGCTTCGGGAGTCAGCGAGCCCTGGCGCGCCATCCCAATAAAACCGATCAAGCCGATGTAATAAAGAAACGCCAGACCGGCGGTCATTACCACCGCCGCGGACTTCCCGGCCCTGCCGCCGCGTGATGCCCAGCGGGATGCCTACCAGGGCCATCAGCAGGCAGGCGAAGCGGCAACGCCAGCCGTTGATTGAATTCGGTGCGCGCATCGAGCTTCTCCGTGCGGTCGAGCGCGGGATTGCGATAGGCCAGGCGGTAAAGCGGCCGCGTATCCATTTCGACCGATGGGCGGGTGGCGCGAACCTCGGCGGGTTTGCTGGCCTCCAATGCCTGATCGCCGGTTGGAAACGCCGTGATGCGATAGTCGCCGATGTCCTTGCCCGCCTCGTAGGTGCTGCCGTTGCGCAAGGAAAGCTGAAGGCGGTTCAAAGCCGGATCGGCCAGCACGACGGCCTCGGTGGCCAGCGTGATGCGCGGCTCGTCGCCGCGCTCCTGCGACCCCGGCGGGCGCTCTTCCGGCGGCGTGATATCGGCAAGGAAGACTCTCTTCCAGAGCCCGGTGACGCCGGTGGTGACGTCCGTCACGTAAAGAATGGAGTTGGGGAAACGCTCCTCGAACACTCGCGGCTGGACGTCGGAGGTGAGGCCATTGCCGATCAACAGATTCTCGACGCGATAGCGCTCGCGGATGGTCCAGGGCGTCAGCCACAAGCGAGGCAGCCGCGGCGATCAGCAAGCGCTCCGCCGCCGAATAACAGGACCGGCGGCGCCACGCGCTGTCCCGGTATGCCGGCCGCGCGCATGGCCGTGATTTCGCCGTCGGTCGACATGCGGGTGAGCGTGATCAGCGTCGCTACCAGCACGCCCATGGGAACCGTAAAGGGGAGCGATTGCGGCAGCACCAGGAAGAACAGATAGAGCACCGTCAAATGGGGGCCCGTGCTGCGCACCAGGAATTCGAACAAGCGGACGCGCCCGCATCAGAAAGATCAGGAAGGTGAAAAGCACCGCCCACAGCAGCGCCGTCGTCACCAGTTCGCGGAAAATTGTGCGGCTGAGCAAACGCATGACGGATACTCAGCGGGTCACGGTCCGGTCCGGCGGCGGCACCAGCGCCGGCTTTTGCAACGGGTTCTGAAGCTGGTCCACTTCGAGCTCGTCGAACAGCAATCCCGGGCGAGATCACGGACGTAAGGGCAATGTAGCCGCCGACGCCGGAGCGCGCCAGCGGCGCCCCATTATTGATGTAGTCGAATACCGCGGTTTCCGTGGAAGCGGCGAGAATGTCGCGCAGAGAGCGCGTGGAGAGTCCGCGGAAGCGCATGCCGCGGACCAGTTCTTCGCGGCCGTCGGGATAGACGCGATACATCAGAATCGGCGGGCTCACCGGCCGGACCGAGCCGCCGGAATTCGCCGAGGCGGTTTGCAGCGTCTGGATCTCGGCGCTGGTTCCCAAGAACGGAAAATCGAGTTTGCGAATCAGCAGGCCGTAGGGCTTGTCGCGCTCCTTGCACATCTGAATGAGCCGCGCTTTGAGATCCGCCAGCGGCGTGGTCTCCGAGGGCTTCACGAAAAGATTGCCGATGGCGGCCGCGCGCGTGCCGAAACCGCCGGGAAAACGCGCATGCCCATTCGACCCAGCGGCTTTCTTCACCGGCTGGCGCGTCGTCAAGAAGGTTTTGAGCACCCCTTTTTGAATCACAGGAACCGCTTGGGCCTTGCACGCCCTCAAAATCGAACTCATAGTAGCCGGCGAGCGGCTTGCCCTGATAAGCAGTCTGCGTTGGATCGTCTACCACATCAATCCACTCCGGCAGCACGCGCGAACCGGTGCGTCCCTCGAACTCACTGGCAATAAACGTTTACCGGACGATTGGGATCGGAAACCGGCTTGCGGGTAATGCGCAGGTTGTCGCCCAGGAGTTGCGCCAGCAACTGCGCTGCCGCCGCCGGCTCAAACAAGGCCGGCCCGGTAAAGGATTCGCCCACGGGCGCCTGCAGCAGCGTTTGAATATTGCGGGCAATGGCTTTCAGGGAATCCTGTAACTCGGTTTCAGAGGGAACTTGAGCCAGCGTGAGTGCAGGTGTCGAGAGGGCGTCGCGCAGGACCATGCCGTCGGGCGCCTGTCCTTCGGCGCGCGCAAAGACCCAGGCCCCATCGTCCTGATAGCGCAGCGCGGTTCCCTCAGTATTCAGATAGTAGGAGATGTCCTGATTGAAATGGAATTCGACGCCGGACGCCAGCACTTCAGGATAAGCGGCGAAAATCGCCGAATGCCTGACGATGCGGGCCTTCCAGGCAGCTTCGTCGAACTTGGTGCGCGCCGACTTTGGGAAGACTTTGGACCGGTTCGGCCGGGGAGAAATCCGCCAGCTTCTCCGGCGGGCGCGGCCGCATTGGTGAGCGCAGCGCGCTTGCGGGCTATCGATTCGACGGCGGCTTTATAAGCGTGATCGGTTCCGAGCCACAGACTTTCGCGCAACGCGCGGTAGTTATCGTCTAGCGGAAAGGGCTCGGTATCGTAGCGCGAACCGGTGTAGATGCCGCTGTAAATGTGCCCGGTGTTGTCAAAGTCGTAGCTGCCCACGCGCACTTCGATATTCGGCAGCCGGAAACGATTGCGCGAAACGGAGGTGAGGGCGCCGAAGCTGGCGTTCACCTCGAAGGCGTCGGCGTCGTCGAGCGTGTAGCTGATGAAGTAAGGCGTGTCGTCACCGCCGCCGCCCACCACTCGCAACTGGCGGGAGCGCTCCAGTTCTTCCTTCATAGCGCGGAGGATGATGTCTTCCGCGTAAGGATCCTGCGGCCAGCAGGCGCAATGCCGGCGCAGACAAGCCGGCCGCAATCAGGAAATGACGCCGCGAGAACGGGGCCATTATGGATTGGCCTCCGGACGCGACAGGTACGGAGGCTGATCCTGCGAGCGCTCCTTGCGCTGAATCTCGATGCTGGATACCAGCAGAGCCGGCGAAATTGCGGACACCGGCACGTTGCCGGATTCGGCGCCGCAAATTCCGTTGAACACTTCACTCTTGTCAGACGTCGCCAGGATATTGCCAAAACTGGCCAGCGGCGTGCCGACGATGCTTACTCCGCGAATCAGCTCATCGGGGCGCCCATCCGGATAAATGCGATACACCACCAGCGGAATCACCGTGAAGGCCTGCAAGCCGCGGCGCGCGGTAGTGGTGTAGCCGCCGGTGACTTGGTCGAAAAACAGCCCGTAAGGCTTGCCTTGCTTCTTCACCTCTTCAATCAGCATCTGGCGCAATTCTTTGTCGCGAACTTGCTTAGAGGAGTTCACGAACAGATTCGACTGCCGGGAAACCACTTCCGCGCCCGGCTGCCGGCGCCCGTGCCCGTTGGAATTCGGAAAACCATCGATCGGCGAGCGCGACATCAGGAACGTCTTAAGCACGCCGTCTTCGACGACAGGAACGCGGCGGGCCTTCACGCCCTCGTCATCGTATAAATACGAACCGTTGAGCATGGTGCCTTGAAACTCGCGCACCGTGGGGTCGAAACCACGGAGAGAAATGGCGGGAGAATCTGCTTGTTCACGCTCTTGGTGAAGGTCTGTCCTTCCGCTTCATCCTTCTGACGGTGTCCTTCGATGCGATGGCCGAAAATCTCGTGAAAAAACACGCCCGCGGCGCGGCCCGACAGGATCGCCGGACCGACAAAAGGATCGGACGGAGGAGCAACCAAAAGATCCTGCAGGTTCTTGCCGGCCTTCTCGACGGCGGCCAGGATCTCGGCGTCCTTGGGTAAATGAGAGGGATCGTCAGTCTGGAAGGTTTCCAAGGTTTGCAGATCCATCCCGTCGGAGGCCTTGCCGGCGGTGGTGATCACGATGCGGCTGAACAGGCGGCCCTGTTCCACGCGCGTGCCTTCGGTGGTGACTAGCGTCTCCATGGTTCGCTCGGTTTGCAGAGAAATGCTGGAATTCAGCGCACCCGGATATTTGGTAAATTCCGCCGAGAGCTTGCGCAGGCGGGCGGCCCATTCAGCAGCGTTGAATTTGAGCGCGGGCGGCTGCTCGAAGAACACCTGCGGCGTTTCGGTGGAGAAATCGTCGGAGCCGTCGGTGGCCGCCGCGCGCAGTTTTTCGTCGGCTTGGATCTGGATGAGCCGCTGCGAAGCGCTGCGATAGACGCGGTCCGTGGCGAGCCACACGGCTTGCCGGATCGCCAGCGGGTCATCTTCGAGCGCGACGGTAGTGGTGGAAGTAAAGTTGGGAATCTGACCGTTGACGCGGCGGTAATTATCGAACTTCGGCGAACCTACACGCACAGTAACGTCAAGCAGCCTGACACGGCCCTGATTCTGGCTGGAAATGGCGCCGTCGCTGGCACTCAAGATGTTAGAGTCGCTATCCGTGACCGAGTAGCCCATGAAATAGGGCGCGGGGTTGCCTTTATCTTTGAGAGCGGCAAAGTTGCGATTCAACTCGCCCGTCAGAATATCGATCAGCGGCGACTGCGCTGAGACACAAGTAGCCGCCAGGGCCAGCAGTACTGGGATTCGCACGCTCTAAGCATATCAAGATCCGCAGGCGGGACTTGTTACTTCGATAGAAGGTAGTATTTTGAGGCACTACCCTATCGATTGCGCCTGGAAGCGGCGCCTATGTGGCCGCCGCCTGCGGGAGATCGAGCTTAGGCCGTTGCCCCGGCCATTCCCCGCTGCTTTAGGCCATTGAGAGCCAGGCCGTAACGGCCCCGCACGCGAGTTTTTTCGAAAATGTGCTTCAAATGGATCTTGACGGTGCCCGGGCGGATTCCCAGATCGAGTGCGATTTCCTTGTTTTTGAAACCTTGCTCGACCAGCTCCAGAACCTGCTGCTCGCGGGCGGTTAACTCGCTACGCGGATAGCGCTCGCCGCGCCGGAGCTCACCAAATACCGACTCTTCCATCCAGCTTCGTCCGCTGGCCACGGTTCGCAAACACGCCAGAATGACGGGCATCTCGGCGGTCTTGCGCAGGATGCCACGGGCGCCCGCTTGTAGGAAGCGCAGCGCCTCGGCCTCGGTGATGGAAGCACCCCAGATCACGATGGCGGTGTTGGCGGTGAGATCGACAGTGCCAGAACGTATCGCCGCGAGCCATTCGAGAACAACCTGTATCCCGAAAGCTTTGTCCAGCATGAGCACCGAAGGCGCGGAGTCCCGCAAGATATCCCGGGCGCGAGCCAGCGAATCGGTTCCTTGATCGAAACGCAGGCCAGACATGTCGTTGAGCAAAGTTCGGATGCCCTCCGCAGTCACCGGTTGCGTGTCGCAGACGCTAACCGTTCTTATTTCAGCCTGTACCCGCTGTTGTGGCGCCCACCCATCCGCTAGAACGGGCGAGTATGGGGTGCTGGTGTCAGTAACATTCATAAGCTCTAATTGCCCTCCTTGGGCTTACCCAAGCGACTTTGACCTCATTGCTTGCCTTCAGCAGCGTACCGATGCTTCCGGCGTAGTCCGCAACGGAGTAAAACCGCCTTCGAAGCCTCATCGGCCAGTGGTACCACTTTGTTAGTACATGAAATCGACTTGATCTCTCATGCTATGATCGGGTAGTCGATTTATTGCATTGAAACCAAAATCAATCCGGTTCGGTCTCTATGGCGAATTCTGAGACCCCAATTTCCAGGCGCCCATTAGCCATCAGTCCGAACGCTCCTCTGTTAGATCAGTTGGAACGGTTCCTCGCGCCGCACATGGGAGGAGCCTCCCTCAATCGGTTGCAAGCCTATCCATCTCCAAGAGATCTTCCCAATCTGTTACCCGCCGGAAGTCCTCACCTGGTGTTTCTGGACACCGCCAGTGACCGTGACCAAGCCGTCCAGTTATTGGAGGAAATCGGGCGCACCGGAACCCACATTCAAGTGATTGCGTTGCTCGCGAGCAACGAACCGGACTTCATTTTGCGATGCCTGCGCGCCGGGGCCTCGGATTTCCTGATCCTTCCCTTGACCACCGAGCAGGTCGATGCGGCGTTCGGAAAGCTCGCGCGCGCTCAGCCGGCCCAGGAGACTTCGGGAAAGGAATCGGCGAAAACCGTCGCCGTCATGCCCGCAAAGGGCGCCTGCGGAGCCACCACGGTGGCTTGCAACCTGGCCTTTCAATGGAAGCGCATCAGCGGCAAAAAGATTCTGCTAGTGGATATGGACCCGCTTACCGGGAATCTTTCCTTTCTGCTCAAGGTAAAATCGGTCTACAGTTTTCTAGATGTGCTGCAGCGTTCCAACGAATTGGACGCGGACCTGTGGGGCGCCATGGTTCGTCCGGTGCACGGCGTGGATGTGCTGCTCGCTCCCGAGTTGATGCTGGATCAGAATCAAGATTTGCGGGACCCATCGCCCATCCTCGAATATGCGCGTCACGCCTACGATGTGGTGATTCTCGACACCAGCAGCGTGTATACGGAATGGAATTTGAACTGCGCCCGGGCGGCAAATGAGCTGCTGCTGGTCACTACCAACGAGCTACCGGCGCTGCAAGCGGCCCAGCGCGCGCTTTCCTACCTCGACACCAACCGGATCGGACGCTGGAAAATCCGCCTGGTCGTGAACCGGTATTTGCGGGATGTGGGACTAAGCCGCGAAGTGATCGGCACGGCGCTCCACACCGAAGTATTCGACACCCTGCCTAGCGACTACGAGGCGGTCCAACGGGCGTTGCTGGATGGCAAAGCTATTCCCGCCAGCACCCCTTTCGGCAAAGGCATCACTCAGATGGTGGAGCGGCTGGGTGGCAAGACCGAGCCCGTCAATAAAAAAGGTTCGTCGCTTTCCGGCTTGCTAGGGTTGTTTTCCAAGACTTCCAAGTAGACGGCATGCGCTTCCCTCTGGCGGACATTTTTTTGCCGCAAGATCAGTTGCCGCAAGGTCAATTACAGCAACGAAGGTCCCGGCCGGCGGGATTGTCCATTCTCGAAAACGCTCCGCTGGCCCGCTGTACCCGCTTCGAGGTCGGCGGCCCGGCGCGCATTCTGGCGGACGCCGCAAACGAAGCTGCGCTGACCGAGGTCCTCAGCGCGATTGAAGAGAGCGGCGAGCAGTTCGCCATCATTGGAGGCGGCACCAACCTGGTGGCCGGCGACCAAGGTTATCCCGGAGTGGTGGTGCGCTACACCAACGCCACGCTCGAATTCGCGGGCGATACCGTGAAGGCCGCCGCTGGCGCGGTATTGCAGGACCTGGTGGACGCTTCCGTTGCTCGCGGCTTAAAAGGGCTGGAGACCATGACTGGAATTCCCGGCTGGGTGGGTGGCGCCGTGTACGGCAACGCGGGAGCTTATGGGCACTCGATTCAAGAGCGGGTGGCCGGCGTGCGTTATCTCGAAGGAGGCTGCGTGCGCGAAATCTCGAATGCCGAATGCGAGTTCGCGTATCGCGAAAGCCGTTTCAAGCGGCGTAAGGATTGGGTGATCCTGTCGGTTACGCTGCACCTCGAATCCGCGGACGCGGAGGAGTTGCGCACTACCGCCAACGGAATCCTAAAGATCCGCAACGAGAAATATCCGCCGACGATGCGCTGTGCCGGCAGCATCTTCAAGAACCTTTTATGGTGCGATCTGCCGGAAGCGGTCCGTGCGCTGGTCCCTGCGGCGGTAGTCCGCGAAGGCAAGGTCCCGTCGGCATATTTCCTGGAACAGGCGGGCGCCAAGGGCCTACGGCGCGGTAGAGTATGCGTGGCGGACTATCACGCGAACCTTATTTACAACGAAGGCGGGGGAACGGCTGAGGAAGTGGGCGAACTGATCTCCGAACTGAAGCGCCGCGTGAATGACCGGTTTGGCCTGGGTCTCGAAGAAGAAGTGCAGTTCCTGTAGTTTAGGGCCTCGCCGCGGCGCGGCTCTCCGGCGTGCAGCGTTAACGGGCGTATCCTATTTGAATATCGATAATCTGTCGAAACTAAATGTGCCGCCCAAGTCGGCCTTAGAAGCCACAGGCGGGCGCGCTGGGCGGCGCCAACCCACCAAGCCGGTGATTGGCAGCGTAGCAGGCTTCTACGTTTCAGATGAGTGTCGGAGGGAATAGTGGTGAACGCCGTCTCTAGCGCCAAAATGAACGCTAACCCGATCATCAGAAAAGTTGCGCCTTTTAAACTGGCTTCATGGATGCTGGCCGCCGGCTGGTTGCTGGCCGGCTGGATGGCGACGCCACGGCTCGCGGCGCAAGAACTAAGAGGGGGCTCGGTATCTGGCGACAATGAGGGGCCGAGCGTGGGCGCGAATAACGCCATTGGCGTGGGGTTCACCACCGGAAACCAGATCAATTACAACGGTGGACCGATTCTGCTGGGGACAACCCATATCTATTTCATCTGGTACGGGAGCTGGGACGGCAGCTCGATCGGTATTCTGAGTAATCTCGCCAGCCACATTGGCGGCTCGCAGTACTTTAACATCAACACCGGATATTTTGACGGCACAGGGGCCAGCGTGTCGAACTCGGTGAGCTTCGCCGGCAGCACTAATGACCCCTACTCGCAGGGCCACAATTTAACCGACACCAGCATTTGGCTGGTGGTCGCGAACGCCTTGAACCAACACAATCTGCCTATCGATTCGAACGGCGTCTACTATGTCCTGACGTCGGGGGATGTGCACGTCTCCGGATTTGGAAGCTCGTTCTGCGGATGGCACTCCCAACAAAGCTACAACAACACCAATATCCAGTACGCTTTCGTGGGAAACCCGGACCCAGCCGAGCTAAACGGGTGCGCCGAGCAGATCGTCAGTCCCAACGCGAATACCGGCGCGGACGCCATGGCCAACATTATCACGCACGAATTAGAGGAATCGGTTACGGACCCTGGCCTGAATGCCTGGTATGACTCAAGTGGAAATGAGATTGCAGATAAGTGTGCGTGGACTTTTGGAACGACCTACCCTGCCGCCGGAAATTCAAAGGCCAACATGAATCTCGGCGGGATGGATTACCTGATCCAACAGGACTGGGTAAATTCAAGTGGCGGTTTTTGCGCCCTATCGGCTTCCTACGGGCCCGACTTCGCATTAATGGCGACGGTGGGATCACAGACAGTTAGCCAGGGAGGCCTGACCGGCAGCTACCAAGTCTCCGTGATCGACGTAAGAGGCTTCTCGTCGAGCATCGGTTTCGGCGTTAGCGGGCTGCCTGCGGGCGCCACCATCAGCGCGATACCGGCATCGCCGAGTGGCGCCAGCTTCACTGTCTCGGCGGGCACCGCAGGTCCGGGCACCTATTCGTTGACCGTTAGCGGGACCGCCGGCTCGCTCGCGCACTCAGCTCCGGCCACCCTGGTGATCACAGGACAGACACTGGCGCCGGACACGCTCACGATCGGAGCCATCAACCCGGAGCCCAGTCACTTGGGGCAATCGTATTCCGTGAGTTATTCAGTCACCTCCTCTAACGGGACACCGACCGGCAACGTAACGGTCACGGATGGCTCAGCTACTTGCACGGGGACGGTAACTGCCGGGAGCTGTAGTCTGGCCTCTACTACGCCAGGGCCCAAGACCATTACGGTCGCCTATGCGGGCGACAGCCATTTCGCTCCTCGAACCGCAACCACGACACACGTGGTGACAAACGGGGGAGCACTCACGCACCTCACCTCCGGCGGCGGCTGGGAGACCAGCTTCGCGGTAGTGAATCTGGGGCCAGCCTCTGCTGCGATGTCGCTAAACTTCTTTGGAGATTCCGGAAGCCCGCTGAATTTGCCGCTTACGTTCCCGCAGGGCGCCCTGGCGCCCGTAAGCGTGCCTTCGGTAAACCAGACGATGGGCTCGAACGCAATGCTGTTGCTGGATACGAACGCGCCGGATTCGGTTCCGCTCAGCGAAGGATGGGCCAATCTGACCAGCAGCGGCGACATAAATGCGTACGAAATCTTCCACTACGGCCCCAGCGGACAGGAAGCGGTGGTGCCGCTGCAGTCCGCGGTCAGCCCGTCGTATCTAATGATCTACGACAATACCAGCCTGGTGAATACGCTGGGGACCGGTGTGGCGATCGCAAACGGCTCGAATCAAGCCGCGAGCGTTCCTTTCGTAATCAGCGACGATGCCGGCGAGCAGATTGCCAGCGGATCGGTTTCGGTACCGGCGCTGGGCCACACCGCTTTCACGTTGGCCGATCAGTATCCGGCGACCGCCGGCAAACGGGGCACCTTGCAGTTCACTACGCCGCCGCAGGGGCAGATCGGCGTTCTAGGACTTCGCTCCAACGGCAATTCGTTCACCACGATTCCGGTGTCGACCTCGGCCGCGGCATCCAGCGGCGACATGGCGCACATCGCGTCGGGAGGAGGATGGCGGACGGTCATCTATGTGTCGAATACGACGGGAAAAACTTCAACCATCACCCTGAGCTTCTTCGATGACGCCGGCAATCCGCTCCAATTGCCCCTGACGTTTCTGCAAACGGGGGTGACGTCAACGGCCGCGACGGTTACCAGGACGCTGGCGAATGGCGCGTCGCTGGTGATCCAGGCGCAGGGGCTGGATGCGCAGGTGGCCCTCGGTTCGGCGCAACTGACCAGCGACTTCGGAGCGAACGCTTTCGCGCTGTTCCGCTACGATCCCAGTGGGCAGGAGGCGACGGTGCCGTTTGAAACTCGCAACGCCGGCGACTATGTGCTGGCTTTCGACAACACGGCGCCGCTGGCTACCGGAGTGGCGATCGCGAATCTTTCGAGCCAGGCTGCGAATGTCGGAATGACTCTGCGCGACGACGCTGGGAATACGCTGCAGACCGCTACGATAGCGGTGCCTGCCAACGGGCATTACGCCTTTGTGCTGGGAACCGTTTATCCGCTGGCCGGGGGCAGGCGCGGCACGGTCGAGTTCAGTTCAGCCGGCGCCAAGATCAGCGTGCTGGGGATACGAGCGAATGGAAATGCGTTTACGTCGATTCCGGTCCTGACAAGATAAAGGAAATGCGTCCTATCCCATGACTACCCCGCAACCGCTTCTTCGGCGTGGTAGGAACTACGGACCAGCGGACCGCTTTCGACGTGCTTGAAGCCTAGCTCGTAACCCAGGCGCTTGAGGTCGGCGAATTCTTCGACGCGCACGTAGCGGATGATGGGCAGGTGCTTGAGCGAGGGGCGCAGGTATTGGCCCAGCGTGAGAATGTCTACGTTGCTCTGGCGCAGGTCGCGCATCACCTGATGCACTTCTTCGAGCGTCTCTCCAAGGCCCAGCATTAAACCGGACTTCGCGGGGATGTCGGGCCGCTGCCGCTTCACATACGCCAGTATGTCGAGCGAGCGTTCATAGCGCGCGCCCAAACGCACCTGGCGATAGAGGCGCGGCACGGTTTCGGTATTGTGATTCAGCACGTCGGGCGAGGCTTCGAGCACCAGGTCCATGGCGGCGTGGGAGCCCTGGAAATCGGGAGTCAGCACTTCGATGCCGCATTCGGGCAGGCGCGCGCGGATGGCCTTGATGGTGAGCGCGAAGAGCTCGGCTCCGCCATCCTTGCGGTCGTCGCGATTGACGCTGGTGATGACGGCGAACTTGAGTCCCAGAACAGCGCACGCTTCTGCCACGCGGCGCGGCTCGTCGTAATCGACCGGCAGCGGGCCGCCCTTCTGCACGGCGCAGAAACCGCAGCGGCGCGTGCACACGTTGCCCAGGATCATGAAGGTGGCGGTCCGGCGGTTCCAGCAATCGCCGATGTTGGGGCAGGCGGCGCTTTCGCACACGGTGTGGAGGTCCAGCTTCTGCACCAGCTTCTTGAGGTTGTGATAGTTTTCGCCGACGGGCGCGGGCGCACGCAGCCAGACGGGTCGCGGAGCGCGGGGTTGGGGATCAATGCTAACGAGCACTAGTTCGATTGTAGCAACTGGCCGATTCTCGTCTCGATGATGCGCGATTCGTCGAAGCCGCGGATGCGGCGGAAGAAGGCCGGCGATTGCTCAAAGGCGGCTCGCGGGATAAAGCCAATCAGCTCGCTTTCGGCGACGGCCGTGCCTAGGCGCGCGGCTTCGGCTTCGACCGCCGCATACAAATCGTCGAGGGCAATGGCCGCGAAGTTAGTCAGATTCATGGAGACCTGAGCGCGGCCGGTTGAGGGGAGATGCAGCCCCATGGCCTTGACGAACGGGAAGCCTCCCGACGATTCGCGAATCTTGGCGGCGATCTGCTTGGCGATGGCGATGTCGGGCGTCGTCAAATTGATGTTATAGGCGATTAAGAAATTACGCGCACCTACCATCACGGCCCCGGCGGTGGGGTGTTCAGCGATATCGCCGATATCAGGCGGCCGGCCGTCGAATCCCGGGCGACGGACATGCTCCAGCCGCTTCCGCTCAGGCAGCTTAGCGGCAGCCTCATAAAAATAAACCGGCACTCGGAACCGATGCCAAATTTCCTGGCCGGCGCGATGGGCGATGGCCACACAGTCTTCGAGCGTCGAGCCATCAAGCGGCACGAATGGGACTACGTCGGCCGCGCCCACTCGCGGGTGCACACCGGTATGGAGTCGCAGGTCGATCAGTTCGGCAGCCTTGCCTGTGGCGCGCGCGGCGGCTTCGAGCACCGCCTCCGGTTCGCCAGCGAAAGTGATCACACTGCGATGGTGGTCGGCGTCGGATTCGAAGCCCAGCACCGCAATGCCGTTCAGGTGTCCGATGACGCGGGCAAGGGCCGCGATGGTGTGCGGGTTCCGGCCCTCGGAAAAGTTAGGCACACATTCGATCATTACTGGGATCATAAGGAGTGCACGCTCCTAAAGACAACCAGAAAAGAACGCTCGACCGGGTCCTGTCCAAATTTGGAGTAGGATCGCGGACCGAAGCGCGTAGCTGGATCGGTGCGGGGCGCGTCACCGTCAACGGCAAAAAAGTGCAAACGCCGGATGTCTGGATCGATCCGGAGCGGGATCAGGTCGCGCTCGACGGCCATCCGCTGACCGCTCGCCAGAAGCGATATTTGCTGCTCTACAAACCCAAGAGCTACCTGACTACTTATAAGGACCCCGAAGGGCGGCCGACGGTTTACGATCTGGTCGGCGGCGTGAAGGACTTCGTATTTCCGGTCGGCCGGCTGGATCAGGACACCACCGGGCTGCTGATCTTGACCAACGATTCGGCGTTCGGCGATCACATCACTAGCCCAGAATCGAAGGTCCCGAAGACCTACCTGGTGAAGGCGTCATCGTTGCTTGATGAGCCACAACTGGAGCAACTGCGCCAAGGACTCGCGCTAGCCGACGGCCCTACGCGCCCGGCAATCGTCAAGCGGGTTCGCGACGGAGCTAAATATACGTTCTTCGAAATCACCATTACCGAGGGGCGCAACCGCCAAGTGCGGCGTATGGTGGAAGCACTGGGCGCCAAGGTGCTCAAGCTGGTGCGGACCGCGATCGGCGGCATCGAAATTGGCGGACTGGAAATCGGCAAGTATCGGGATCTGACGGAGGAGGAGATTGTTGGGCTCCGTGGTTCACGCACAATCAAGATGCGCCCGATCAAGAGGCCTTCGCCCGCTGGGCGTCCGATTGAGCCGTTGGATCGGAGGGCTGCTCCGGCGCCGCGCCGAAGCGGAAAGTCAGCGCGCTGGGCAGGTGGAACTCGCCGCCGCGGCCATAACGACTGAGCACTCCGGCCGCGATGTGCAGAACTACCGCGGTCACGATCCAAATTTGCCAGTGGGAAAACAGTCCGCGGATCGCAAATTCATTGGCCACGCCTATGTCCGAGGCCAGGCGCCAGAAACCCAGCACGTAAGCCATCAGTGACGCGGGAATCAACAGTGCGCCGGAGGCGAGTGCCAACTGACGGTTCTTGCCGCGCGTTTTGCGCAGCGAGTGACCTTGCCGCAAATGTATGCGAACGATCATGTGCTAAATCGTCCAAAATTTCAGTCTAACAGGTGACCGGAGACGGGGTTCACTCCCGCCCCCCAAGACGTCCAACAGAGTGATACATTAGTGACCAAAGATAGCGGCTTGCTGGCGGCGTCGAGGGGATCCTGGGTGGCCCTGCCGTTTGCACGGGCGCACAGCCGACGAGGGAGACGCAACATGCGTTTTTGTAAGGCGATTGCCACGTTCAGCGTGGCGGTGATGGGACTTGCATTCGACCTGGGAGCCCAGAACCTGACATCCCCGAGACTGACGGGCGAAGCCTGGAAGCTCGAAGTGAAAGGCGATGCGGCGGAGGCCCGCAGCCAGTTGCAGAAGGCCGCCGAGAGTGCGCCTGACGATCCGCTGGCGCTCGAAGCGTATGCGGAATTTCTGGCGTATCACCGGGACCCGGGAGCGCGCGTCCAGTACGAAAAACTGTTGCAGCTTTTCAGCCACAATGGCGCGAGCCAAGGAGAGCGGGCCAAGATCGCGCGCCGCCTGGTCGAGTTGGACCTGCTGGCTGGCGACCGCGCCAGCGCCGAATCCCATCTCGAAGCATTCCGGTCTTCGGGTGGAAGCGGCTTGATCCTGCCTGCTGCGGTCACCCCGCCGCAGTCCAGTTTTATTGAGATTCCGGGCCCCTTGCGTTCGTTTGCGCGCATGTCGGCCATTTCTCCGGATATCTCGCCGGACGACGTAATGCCGGCGCTGGCGCACAACGTTACGCTCAACGGCTACGCCGCTGGACACAGTGGTGAATCGCTGGAGCCCACCGAATTTCTGAAGCTGGTGATTCGCTATCTGGCGCAGGCGCGCGAACTGGAGAAACTGGCGGGCGCGGGCAAGATTCTGCAGGTCCCGACCTGCGATTCGCCGGTAACCGGCGATCTGCTGCGCATTCTGGGGTACCGCATGCGCGGCGGCTGCGGCTCGGACCTGGCGCTCGAAACGGTGAATCCATCCCGGGCCTTTCTAACCATCGACTCGGGCTTCCCGCTATCGGAACTGGAAGCCGCGCTGCGCACCAATCGGGCGTTCATTCTGGATTATCACCCGGCACGCGTGCCCATTTTTTATACCGCCGATTACTGGCAGCCGGCGGCCACGGGCCAGAAGCCGGTTGAATTCATCGATTACTTCCTGAACGAACCTGCGGTCTGCCGCCTATATTCGGCAACCGCGGCGCTGGATCCCGAAACGGCCGCACAGATGCGCAAGGACCTTCCCGTCGCCAAAGCGAAAGTGTACGCGCACGTGCTGGACTTTTTCGGCTCCATGTTCGAGTTGCGGGACGGCAAGGCCATGGTGCCCGGAGGCGCCCGGTCGGAGAAAGCTTGGGCCGACCTGGTGGGCGTAGCGCCCGATAAAGGAGCCGCGTTCTTTGAGCGATTGGTGGAGAAGGACGATGGTTGGCTAGCGTCCTACTATGACTCGCTGGCGCGCATCAACGGTCCGGTGCAGGCGTATCTGACGGACCCAGAGCGGATCAAGCGATTTTATCTGGCGCTGCGTGGAAGGGTGACCAGTCCCGGGCCGGCTCGTCCGGTGTTCCGGGCGAATGCGGATTTGGTGCTGCTGACCACGCGTCTAGGCCTGGATGCCAACGGCAAACCACATCTGCCGGGCGGGTTGGATGTATGGAAGAGCATGTTCGCCGGGAAAATGGAGGCCAAATACGATCAGCGTTTGGCTAAGGCGGCGGTGGGCTGGAAGGACTCCGAAGAAGTAGTGGAAGCGATGTTCGGGTTGTCGCGGAAGATGGTGGAAAATGAACCGCTGAAGATATTCATGGCTCTGACCGACATCGAACGTAACCGCGCCAAGCCGCTCGAAACCAATACGGTCGAAATGCTGGTCCGCAACTACAAGGAATTTGGCTCGCAGTATCCGCTGTTCGCGGAAACGCCGGCAACTTCGGACGCGACCATCGTGGCCTATCTGGATGCGGTCCGCGGAATCACGCAGATTCGCGACGTGGCCCTGCGCACCGACGCCGCCGGCACCATGCAGGCGCTGACTGGATTCTGGCAGATATTCGTTCGCCAGCGGAGCATCCAGCCCGGCGATGCAGATGCCTCATTAGCGTCGGTGGTGCAAGCGTTCGCAAAGATTCAGAATCAGCGGGATATCTTCGACGCTGGACATAAGGGCGTCGGCAAACTTCTAGAAGCGGCTCACGCGCCTGCTTCGGGATCCGCGCAGGATCACATGATGGACCTGTTGGCCGGCACTAAGGCGACCAGCGAGGGCGCGCTCTCCGACGCTCACACGCAGATGATCGAGGAGATGACACGCGTATTCGAGGCGCAAAGGCTGGTCTCGCTCGACACCATCTTTACGCTGGCAGACCGTCTGGAAGCGGCGGCCGCGGGACAGAAGCTGGATAGCGCAACGGTGGTCCGGCTGGCTGGGCGCATTACGGAGATTCAATTGCCGCGCACGGCCTTGTCCACGCGGGATCGGACCGAGGCGTCGATGGGTTACTGGACCGACCGCCATATCGATGGTGAGCGCAAACTGAATCTGCGCTCAGCGATCGACAAGGCCGGTGCCGATCCGCAAAAGCTGCGGGATATTCGTGGGTCGCTGGCGCCCGTCTTGCGCGACACTCTGGTGGGATTCAATTACGTCCACTATGCCCCTCCCGGGGCGCAGGTGCTGTTTACGAATCCGGCTTTCGTGCGCAGCCACGATTTCTTCGGGAGTTCGTCGCATCCGGCCACCTGGCTGGGCACTGAGGTTATGGGCAGCGGCTGGCCGGCCAATGCCGGGGGACGTTTGACGGGTTCGCTGACTTCGCTGCCTTACGCGCTCGCGGAGGCCGAACAGAACTTCCTGATTCCCACTCGCGAACAAGCGCTGATCTGGGGCGATCTGGTGCCGCAGATGATCCTGAGCGCCGTGATCCCGCGCTGGTGGAACGTGACTCCCACCCAACTGCATTGGGTGGGACTAAACATGGCTTACGCCGAATCCTCGCTGGCGCAGTCGGCCTTGAACGAGGCCGAGCGGCGGCGGGTTGTGGGCGTGCTGGATCATTATGTACCGCCAGCGCGCTTAAAGAAGGTCGAGCGGCTCCTCGCCGAGGGCGAAGTGCGCCGGGCGGAGGACAGCATTGTGCCGTCGGAGTTGTTTCGGGTCGCACGTGAACTGGCGCCGGGCGATCACGATTCAGCCGTGGCCGACGAATTGCGCAGGATAGCGGCCGAGGCGCCCGAAGAAGTCAGCGCCCAGGCTATATCGCACACATTTGGAACGCCCAAGCCGCTGCTTTCGACATCCTATGAGCCGGCTCTGCTGAACCTGCGGACCTTCCCCACTCTGTTGGGATACTCCAGCCGGATTCTTGCAGAAAGCTGGGAATCAAATCTGTTGTTCTATGCAGCACTGGCGGATGAAGTCCACATGCGGCCGGATGAATTGAACCTCCGCGTGCCGGAGTGGACCCAGCAGACTGTGGAACATATCTTCGCGACACACCTGGACGACTGGCCGGCGCTGCTGCGCTCGCTCCGTCTAGTGGGAGACGACGTGCTGCAGAAGGCGCGCAAGCAACTGGTCGCGCAGAACCAAAAGACCGATTAGTAGACAGGAAATTTGAGCGAACTGGCAAGCCGGGAGGATAGAAAATTGTTTCGTCGAATGGGTCTGATCTTTTTGTTGGTGGTGCTGGCGATGGCGCAGGACCGTCCAACATTTCGGGTCAAAGTTGACCTGGTGGTACTGTCGTTCACCATCACCGATAACAAGGGCCACTACATCAACGGCCTGCAACCCAAGGATTTTCGCGTCCTTGAGGACGGCATCCCGCAAAAGCTCTCGAGCTTTGCCGAGGGCAATAAGCCGCCGCTCGAAGTCGACGCCGACGGCACGACGCGGCCGATGCCGATTTCCGAGCAAGGCAAACTCGCGGGCCGCCTGGATGCCGTGTTAGGCACCAACGTATTCGTACTCTTCGATACCAGCAACTATATGTACCGGGGGTTTGTCTACGCCTCCGACGCCATTGCGGATTTTGTGCGCGGGCTGGACCGTGCGGACTCGGTTGCGGTATACACCTACAGCCGCAATCTGACGCGCGCGGCCATGCTTACCAAGGAGAGAAATGAAGCGGTGACGGGCTTGCGCAACGCGGTGGCGGGCGACGATTCGGCGCTTTACAATTGCCTCCTGCTGACGCTGCGCGACGCGGCCCGAGTGCCCGGGCGCAAGGTGGTAATCGTATTTTCGAACGGACCCGATAACGCCAGCATGGTGGCGCCCGACGACGTTCGCGCGGTGGCGGAGGACGAAGGCATTCCGATCTACGTCATCTCCACCAACGAAGTGACCAAGGACCCGATCTCTTCGAATGTGTTCAAACGCATCTCTACCGGAACCGGCGGGAAATCCTATTTCGCCAAGACCTGGCAGAAGCAGGTGGAGGCGTTCGAGGCCATCCGCGAAGATCTGGGCAACTCCTATAGTGTCACCTATTATCCGCAACCCAATCCCAACGATGGTTTCCGCAAAGTCACAGTAGAAGTGCTGTCGGACATAGGCAAGAAATATCGCGTGCAGGCTCGGCCGGGCTACCGGCCGCATGGCGGATTCTGACGACCGCTAACACACAGTTCTTAATACAACGTAATCGGCACCCGCTCCTTAGCTTCGTCATCGAACGCCTTCGCGTCCACAAATCCGCAGGTGTGTTGCGCCATCACGGTCCCCATGCTCGGGACTGTGCCCGGCAAAGCGTGTTTCGCGGGATTCCAGACGTCGGACCGCACCAGCGCGCGGCTGCACTGGATATAAGCTTCCTTCACAGTCACGACAATCACGGTGCGCGGTGCCTTACCCTGCATGACAAACTGCTCCGTAAGAGCCGGATCGCGGCTGATCACAGCCTCGCCATTGATGCGGAAGGTCTCGGTTACGCCGGGCACCAGGAACAAGAGCCCGACCTTCGGATTTCGCACCAGATTGTGCAGTGTATCCAGGCGGTTGTTGCCGCGGCGGTCGGGTATCAGCAGAGTGTGGTCGTCGGCGACTTTGACGAAACCGGGGACGTCTCCGCGCGGCGAGTTGTCAGCGGCGGCCGGCCCCTGACTGCCGACGATCACCATCGGCGAGGCGGCAATGAACGCGCGGCAGAGGTCGTCCAAATGATCGAGCTGCTTGCGGACTGACCGCTCGAGCGCAGGTCCGTACATCTCGGCAAGCTCGGCTTCATCGCGAACAATCAGCGTGGGGTCAAGCTCCATGATTTATGGCTCTCCTTCCAATTTTCGAAGGCGGACTTCAATTCCCGGCGTATTCTTCAGTGCGTTGGCGAATTCCTGCGTGTTCTGGCCGCGATAGTGATATGGATACACGATCTTGGGCCGGAACGCTGCCACGCACGCGGCCGCTTCCGCGGGCGGCATGGTGCGCGGCGGATTCATCGCCACGAACGCCACCGAGATATTTTTCAACGCCTTCACCTCCGGGACGCATTCGGTGTCGCCTGAAAAATAAACCCGGGTGTCGCCAAAGGTCAAAATGTAGCCGTTACCGATGCCCTTGTGATGAAACGGCTTGCCCGGCCCTGATCCCAGTTTCAGGTTGTACATCGGCACGGCTTCAATCTCGATGCCGAGGAACGTTTTCTTCTCACCGTTGCTGATGGCGTCGGTATCGCCGACAGTTCCGTTCAGCGTATCGGTCACCGCCGGCGGCCCCACCAGGATCGTGGATTCCTTGCGCAGCGTCTTGAGCAGAGCCGCGTCCATATGATCGGCATGGGTGTGCGTGATGAGAATAAGGTCGGCTTTTGGGATGCCGGTGTAATCGGCCTGGCTCCAGGGATCGATGTGAATGATCTTGCCGTCGAACTCCAGCATCACGCTGCCGTGAAACAGAGGCGTGATCTTGAGTGCGCCTTTCGACGTTTCGACGATATCGGCCTGGTGGTTGGGCGTGGCTGCGCCAAAGGCGTATGGAACACCGCTCAAGACGAGGATGCACAGGTGGTTCGCACGCATGTCCGAATTCTATCGCACATGGCACTTCCCCTCCCGCCGCTCCGAGCAGAAAGATTTGGAGCACATGGCATACTGAGGAGTATCGACGCCGAAACACAAAAACGCTGGATTGTTGCAATTGACGGGCCTGCGGGCGCGGGCAAGAGCACCATCGCGCGCGCCATAGCGCAGCGGCTGGGATTCACATACATTGACTCAGGCGCAATGTACCGGGCGGTGGCGCTGTGGGCCTTGCGCGTCGGCGTGGACCTGGACGATCTGCATCGTCTGGAGCAGCTCGCAAAAGAAGCCCGCGTCGAGTTCGCGGCGGGCGAAACCACGGTCCTGTTGAACGGCGAGGACGTGACGGCCGCTATCCGTGAACCGCAGGTCAGCGAGGCGGCTTCGAAAGTCTCGTTGGCTCCGGGAGTGCGGCGGGCCATGCGCGAAGAGCAGCGGCGTATCGGAGCGGCACAGTCAGTAGTAATGGAGGGCCGCGACATCGGCACGGTTGTTTTCCCTGACGCCCAAGTGAAGATCTATCTGGATGCGGCTCCAGAAGTGCGCGCCGAGCGCCGGGCTGCGGAGACCGGCGGAGCCGTCGAGGAAATCGCGCAGGAAATCGCGGAACGCGATCATCGCGACCGCACGCGTACCGAAGCGCCGCTGACGCAAGCGCCCGACGCCGAGTATCTGGACACCACGCCTCTTTCGCCCTCTGAAGTGGAAGAAGCGATCTTGAAGCTGGTGCGCGCGCGCACTTCGAATGGAAAGGGACATCGTTGAACAAAAGTAGTGGTCTGCTTGTGATGAAGTTCGGGGGGACCAGCATGGGCTCGGCCGAACGGATCGAGGCGGCGGCGCGCCTCACCACCGAGCAGCACGCAAAGCGCCCGGTGGCGATCGTGGTGTCGGCGATGGCGCAGGTGACCGACCTGCTGCTCGACTCCCTGCGCAAGGCGGAGGCGGGCGATGAAGCTGGCCTCGACGCGAACCTGGCGGCGTTGACAGAGCGCCACGTGACTTGCTGCCGCGCTTTGCTCCCAGCGGGCTTTCAGGAAACCGCGATTCACGGAGTAAACGGATTGATCGGCGAATTCGCGCGCATCGCCAAGGGCATCCTGATGCTGGGCGAGCGTCCTCTGGCGTCGGTCGATCGCGCCGTGGCTATCGGCGAACGGCTCTCGGCGCTGTTGCTGGCGGCCTATTTGGAATCCCAGAATACTAGTGCGGCGGCGGTAAACGCGGCGCAGGTTATCGCAACTGACGATGTGTTCGGTAACGCTTCTCCGCTCATGCAGGAGACACGCGTGCAGGCCGCGAACGTCGTGAAACCGCTGCTCGACCAGCGTGTCATACCGGTGGTGACGGGGTTCAATGCCGCTACCGCCGATGGACGTCCCACTACTCTTGGACGCGGCGGCTCCGATTTCTCGGCGGCAATCCTGGCGGCCGCGATGGATGCGGAGGAGTTGTGGATCTGGACCGATGTCGATGGCATCATGACTGGCGATCCGCGCCTGATTCCCGACGCGCGCGTACTCGACGAGATCACCTATAGTGAAGCCGCCGAGCTGGCTTACGCAGGCGCGAAGGTGTTGCATCCACGCACGCTGGCTCCACTGATCGAGCGCCAGATTCCGGTCTGGAGCAAGAACAGTTTCGCGCCGGAAAAGCCCGGGACCCGCATCGTGGCGCAACTCGGCAACGGGACGGATGTAGCAGGCGGCCCGCATGCCGTGACCTCGATGACGGCGGTAGTGCTGGTAGCGATCGAACCGGCGGGCGCGGCATTCAGCGGAGCCACCTTGAGCGGAACGAGGCTGATGGCGGAGGCTCTCGAAGCTCTGGATTCAGCCGGCGTAGAACTGCTGGCTATCACCAGTTCCAGCTATCGCCAGAACTTTTGCTTCCTGGTGCGCGAAGCGGAATTGAAGATCGCGCTGGAGCATCTGGAGCAGGCATTTGCTCTGGAGTTGACACACGGCTACATCAAACCCATTCAGGTGGATGCGAACGTCGGACTGATCGCGGTAGTGGGCGAGGGGATGCGCGGCACTCCCGGACTGGCGGGACGGATTTTCACGGCAATTTCGCGAGACAACATTAACATCATCGCCATCGCACAGGGTTCGAGCGAATTGACGATTGCCATTGTGGTGCGCCGGGAAGGGCTGGAACGGGCGGTCCGCGCGGTCCATCGGGAATGTGGACTGGGCGCCACGCAGGGCCAGGCGGTGCTCTAGATGCTGGCAGGAAGCCGGCCCTCAAAGGTCTGGAGTACAATGAAACTAGGCGTTTTTGCCCCACGTAGGAGTCTTCACCACAATGTTCAATTTGTTCCGTAGCGGCGCCAAATTTACGAAGTATTTATTGGGCGGCTTGCTGCTGATCGTGGCCGCTTCGATGGTCACGTATCTGATCCCCAACACCGGGCTGACGGCCTCCAGCGACACCGGCGTCGACAACGTATTGGCCGAAGTTGGCGGCACTACTGTCACTGCGGATCAGGCCAAATCGGCCATAAGCCGCTTGGTGGCCAATGGCCAGCTTCCGCGCGATTCGGTGGATGTTTATCTGCCGCAACTGATCGACCAAATGATCCAGGACCGCGCCGCGACCTACGCTTTCGCGAAGATGGGGCTGACAGTGACCGACGACGAAGTGCTGGCGGGCCTGATGCAGGTATATCCGCAGGTTTTCAAAGATGGAAAATTGGTTTCCCCGGACCAATTGGAACAGGCGTTGCAGAGCCAGCAAGGTATGACGCTGGCGGAGGGCATCGAAGAAATGCGCCGGCAGTTGCTATTGCGCAAATTGCAAAATGTGGCTTTCACCAGCGTGGTGGTGACCAAGGCCGAGGTCGACCAGGCGATTATCCATAAACATCAGACCGCCAAGATTGAGTACATCGCGTTTCCGGCGGCGAAATTCCGCGACCAGGTGAAGGTCACCCCGGAGATTCTGCAGCAGGCTTACCTGAAGAATCGCGGTATATATAATCTGCCAGAGAAGCGGTCCTTCCAGGTGTTGATTGCGGATCAGGCTAAGATGGCAGCAAGCATGACGGTGACCGACGCCCAACTGCGCGCGGCCTACGCATCTTCCATGGACAGCTTCCGCACGCCGGAGCGCGTCAAGGTCCGCCACATTTTATTGATGACGCAGGGAAAATCGGACGCCGATAAGAAGGCGGCGTTGGTCAAAGCACAGGATCTTCTGAAACAGGTAAGAGCCGGCGCGGACTTTGCCGAGCTCGCCAAGAAATATTCGCAGGATCCGGGATCGGCGCCCAACGGCGGGGACCTGGGCTTTATCGTGCGGGGCCAGACGGTGGCTCCCTTCGAAAAGTTTGCGTTTTCAGCCAAACCGAAAGATATCAGCGATCTGGTAACCACCGAGTATGGCTACCACATCATCCAGGTGCTAGAGAAGGAACCCGCCCGGGTCAAGCCCTTCGAAGAAGTGAAAGACAGCATCGCCGACCAACTGAAGAAGCAGGGAGTGAACGACAAGATGCAGGCGTCGATGGATCAAGCCCGCGCCGCGCTGCTCAAAGCTCCCGGCTCCGCGGCTGACGTCGCCAAGCAGTTCGATCTGGAATTAGTGACCGCCAAGGACTTGGCAGCCGGTGAACCTATTCCTACCATCGGCGCATCGCCCGCGATCTCCGCCTTGGTGGCGGGGATGAAGCCCAACGATGTCTCGGACGTTCAGTTGCTGCCGGGAAACAAGCTGGCTCTGGTCGTGCTCAATTCGATCACCCCGCCCAAACCCGCGGAATTCAGCGAAGTCGAGGCCAAAGTTCGGGATACCTATGTTACGAGTGAGTCCACCCGGCTGGCCGACATAGCCGCGAAAACAGCAGGGGAACGGGCGCACGCCGGCGAAGATCTGGCGGCCATTGCAAAGAGCCTAAAGCTGGAATCCACCAAATCGTCGGATGTGACGATCAACGACTCCATCACGGGACTGGGCCCAGCAGCCGAGTTACCCGACATCTTCACCAAGCCGGTTAATTCGGTGATCGGACCGGTATCGGTGGAGGGCAGGAACATCATCTACAAGATCGTGGACCGGCAGACTCCCGACCCGAATAATTATTCCAATGAGCGGGACGCCGCGATCCAGGAGCTGAAGCAGCAAAAGGCGCGAGCCATGTACGGTCTTTTTCAGGACAGCTTGATGGAAGAGGCGCGGCAGGATGGGAAACTGAAGATCCATCAAAACGCGATCCGCCAGTTGATCGCGGACTTCCACGCCACGCGTTAGGGACGGAACCGGCGCCCCCAGTGCATTTCGCCCTTGAAGTTTGGCACAGCCTCACCGATCCGGATCAACTGATTCATTTGCTCACCCAGGTGCTCACTGGGTGGCTGGGTTACGGCCTGCTCGCGGGCGTTGTGTTTGCCGAGACCGGGTTGCTTGCCGGGCTATTTTTGCCTGGCGATTCCTTGCTATTCACGGTGGGAGTGGTAGCCGGCGCGGGCGATTTGGATATCGTGAAAATCTCACTGGTGCTGGCTTTCGCCTCCATCGCGGGCGATCAGAGCGGCTACTTCTTGGGACGCCGAACGGGACCCCGCATCTTCTCGCGCCCGGACTCTCGCATCTTCAAGCAGGAATATGTGACGCGCACGCAGGCGTTTTACGCCAAGCATGGCGGTAAAACACTGATCTATGCCAAGTTCGTCCCGATCGTGCGCACCTTTGCGCCCTTCATGGCGGGCGTGGGGCGCATGGCATATTCGCGCTTCCTTTCCTTTAATGTTTTCGGAGGGCTGGGATGGGTGATCTCGATGACTCTGGCCGGGTACTTCCTGGGCGGGGTGCCGCTGGTTCGCAGGAACTTCGAAAAAGTAGTGATTGGCATTGTCCTGCTGAGCCTGCTGCCAATATTGATCCAATACTTGCACTCGCGGCGGGCTAGCGCAGCGGCACGCTAAGGCTCTGGATCGCGCGCTGCACCACAGGATCGCGCTGCATTTCGATCTGGTCGCCTCTTTCGACGCCAAATTTCAGATTGACGATCTCCTGTTTCAGCTTGCTTTGAATGAGGTCGCTGTCGCGGAGCCATTCGGCAACCCCCGGCTGGATATTGCGCGCCGATAGATACACTTTCAACTCGTCGAGCAGATCGGGGCTAACGTCGAAATTATTCGGGATATCGTGAGCTTGCACATACTCGCCGGCAAATGCGGTGAGCGCGCCGCTTATGGTCAGCACGTAAACCAGACGGCTGACCTGAGGGGGTTGGATCCCGATATCAGGCTGGATGCCTCCGCCGCCGCGAACTTCCCGGCCGGAATCGGTGTGAAATATGCCGGGAGTGGCCTTGGCCGCAACGTTGAGCGAGCCGCTTTCGAGCGGCTTCTGCAAGGAACGCCCGCTGGGCGTGTAGTAGAACGCTATGGTCAGCGCTAAACCCGTGTTGCCGGAAAGCGGAAACACATTCTGTACGATGCCCTTGCCGTAGCTGGGTTCGCCAAGGATAGTGGCGCGGTCATGGTCTTGCAGCGCGCCGGCCAGGATCTCGGCGGCACTGGCGCTCATCTCGTCCATGAGGATCGCCACCGGAAAAGTGTAGGGCTGAGCCAGAGGCGCTACGCGCGCTTCCTGTTTTTGTCCGGTGCGGCCGCGCACCGTAAACACCAGTTGGCCTGGCTGGAGGAACAGAGAAGCGACATCCACGGCCGCTTGCACCGCACCGCCGGGGTTGGCGCGCAGGTCTATCACCAGTCCCTTCAGCGCTTCCCCGCCCAGCTTTTCAATGGTGGCTTTAACCAGTTTGCCGGTGGGTTCGTCGAAACTCTTGATGCGCAGATACCCGATGCCGGGTTCGATCTGGAAAGCGCGGTCTACACTCGGTGCGTCGATAAGCTCGGGCGAAAGCGTCAGGCGGAAGGCGCGTGCGTTGCCCGGCTTGCGCACATCCAGCACGGCGGCCTGCTGGCGCGCCTGCTGGAGCAGCTGCACCAGTTGCTCCGGCACCAGCGGCGCTATGGGGATATTGTTGATGGCGAGGATCTCGTCACCGGCGCTTAATCCCGATTTCGCGGAAGGCGAGCCTTCCATGGTTTGCAGAATCGTGACCTGCCCGGGGTTGATGCTGACGATGGTGCCGAAGCCCTTGGACTCGCTCCGTTGCATCTGCTGGAGCTGCTGGAACTGGTCGGGATCGAAGAAGATCGAGTGCGGATCGAGCGTGCGCAGCATCCCAGGGATGGCGCCCTGGTAGAGGGCCTGGTCGGGCGAGACCGGGTCGGCCGCCTGCTGGTCCAGAATCGTGAATACATCCAGCAGCTTCTTGAGATCGTCGGCGAGCCCGGCGGCGGGGTCGTCATCTGCCCGCAGCGCGGCGGGCAGCAACAGCAACACGATAATTGCGAGGATACGCATGCTCATCTGTGAAAGCGCGTGGCTTCGCGCTCGCCATAACGTTCGAGCGCGAGATCGATCAACCGGGTGATCAGCTCGGCGTACGGCACTCCCGCCGCTTCCCACATTTTCGGATACATACTAATGGACGTAAAGCCCGGGATAGTGTTGGGCTCGTTGATGTAGAATTTGCCGGTGGAGGTTTCGAGCAGGAAATCCACGCGCGCCATACCCTCGCAATAAACCGTTTGATAGCAAGCGACGGCGAGACGCTGGACTTCGCGGGTTTGCTCAGGCGTCAGGTCGGCCGGCAGCACCGTCTTCGAAGTGCCTAGCAGATACTTGTCTTCGTAATCGTAGAACTCACGCGAGGGCAGGATTTCGCAGGGGACGGCCGCGACCGGGTCTTGGTTGCCGAGCACCGAGCATTCGAATTCGCGCCCCGCGATACCGCGCTCGACCAATATCTTCCGATCGAACCTTCCTGCAAATTCCAGGGCGCGGGCGAGATCATCGCGAGTCTTCACCTTCGAGATCCCCACTGAAGAGCCGAGATTCGCGGGCTTGACGAACATGGGGAAAGGCAGGCGCGAACAGATGTCGTCGAGGTCGTATTCTCCGCGGGCTAGCACCACGAACTCGGCCACCGGCAGGCCGCGCTCGCGCAGCAGGCGCTTGGTGACCTCTTTATCCATGGCTACCGCCGAGCCGAGCACACCCGCGCCGACGTACGGCAGACCGGCCAGTTCGAGGAGTCCCTGCACCGTGCCATCCTCACCAAAAGTGCCGTGGAGGACCGGGAATACCACGTCTATGCCGGGATTGCCACCGGGCTCAGGCGAAATGGCGCGCGGCTTCCAACGGCCTTCCGGAGTGATGAAGATGCGCTGGACCTCATAGCGCTGAGGGTCCATGGCGGCGATGATGGATTCAGCCGAGCGCAGAGAAATTTCGTGCTCACCGCTGCGCCCTCCATAAAGTACGGCTACCCGGAGTTTCATAAAATTCGTTTCCCCAATGCGCTGGTGGCGAGCTCCACGGCCAGAAGGGCAGTGCGATTGGCCTCATCCAGCACCGGGTTCACTTCCACCATTTCGAGCGAAGTCATGCCGCCGCTATCGCAAACCAGTTCCATCAGCAGGTGCGCCTCGCGATAAGTGACGCCGCCGGGGACGGGCGTTCCAACGCCTGGGGCCTCTCGCGGATCGACCGCGTCCATATCGAACGACAGATGGAAACCGGCAGTGCCCGCGGTGACAAGCTCAATCGCCTCGCGAATGACTGCGGGGAGCCCGCGCTCGTCGATGTCGCGCATCGTAAAGGGATGTACTCCGGCGCCGCGTACATTGAAGCGCTCGACATCATCCACGCTGCGCAGGCCGATCAGCGCCACCGACGTGGGCTCGACCTGGGGCGAAGGGCCGCCGATATCCGTGAGTTCGCGCGGGCCCAGTCCGATGCAGCAGGCGAGAGGCATTCCATGCACATTGCCGCTGGGGCTGGTCGCGGGCGTGTTCATGTCGGCGTGCGCGTCGATCCAGATGAGCCCTAGCTTGAGCCGGGATTTGCGGAAGTGCCGCGACATGCCGGAGACGGTGCCGATCGCGACCGAGTGATCGCCTCCCAGCACCACCGGGACGCGGCCGCTGTCAGCGGCCTTTTCCACCATCTCAGCAAGCCGCGTACATGTGTGTGCGATCTGCGGCAAATAGCGGGCGCCGGGGTTGCCGATGGGCAAGCTCTCGGGTTGATCCACCAGCACGTTTCCCAGATCCTCGACTTCATAGCCCAGCAACGTAAGCTTCTCATTGAGGCCCGCCAGGCGCAGCGCCGACGGGCCCATATCGACGCCGCGGCGTCCGGCACCCAGGTCCATCGGCGCACCGATGATGGCGATGTGAGATTGCTTCATGAAGTCTGGCGAAGGCAGCTGCCGACACAATTATCGCGTTTCACGATGCCTTGCATCGAAGGAGATCCCCCAGTCACGGGCGGAGTAAATCGAAAAACTACTTCTTCGTAGTTCGGGCCATCTTCATGATACTTGCGAGTGTTCCTCGGGGAAGTGGATGCGAGCCGTGGACCGGGACAGGTATGGTAAATGGATGCGAGGGTTTAACCATCATGTGATCGCTGCCTTCTACTCGATCCAATCGAAAACCAAGCTTCTGAAGCGCCCGGATTACCTGTTTGCCGTTTGGCGCCGAAACGGTCGACATTTGTCAAGAGCCAAGGACTCGTTTAAGTGCCATGAGCTTGGCCGCAGCGAGGGGAACTTTCTTACGATTCGCCTCCATCGAAGCGAGATATCCTCGGATCATTTCGGCGGTAGCGTTTAGTGCGTCAAGCTCGGTCGTGCCGTAGGACGAAATTCCGTGAAGCTCTTTCACGAAAGTGACAAAAACGCCCGACTCTTCGTCAAATTCCATGTCTACGGTTACGGCTTTGGTCTTTGCGAGAGGGTGGGATCTGTAAGCGTAGGGGTCAGCAGTGTCCAGGAATCTCTTGGCCGCCTTGTTCTCCGCAGCTTTCCGGGATTTCTCATAAACCACAATCTCGGGAGCCTCGACAATCGAAGCGACGTAGGAGCCGTCCCTTTGCGGAAGGCTCATGATCTGAAATCGACGTTCCGTTAGCTTATGAATACGCGGCTTCAAAGGAAAATCAGGCGACAGGAACGGGAAGGGTCTGTGGTGTGACAGCCGGGCGGATACGGGATTCTTCAGGCGCAGATGCAGCATCGCAATTCCATGATAATCCGCTTACGGCCGCGTGCGGTACAGCATGCGCGGAAATGCAATGGTTTCTCTAATGTGTTCGAGGCCGCACATCCAGGCGACGAATCGTTCGACGCCCATGCCGAATCCGGAGTGCGGCACCGAACCGTAGCGCCGCAAATCCAGATACCAGTCGAATTCCGAGGCCGGCAGGTGGTGTTCCTTCAGGCGCTGCAGCAGCAGGTCCAGATCGTGGATACGTTGGCCGCCGCCGATCACTTCGCCAAATCCCTCGGGAGCGATGAAGTCTGCCCCCAACGCTACCTCCGGGCGGTCGGGAGCGGGCTGGAAATAGAACGCCTTGACTACAGACGGGAAACGATCGATGATGACGGGCCGGTCGAGGTCATCGGTGAGCAAAGTCTCGTCGGTGTTGCCGAAGTCCATGCCCCATTGAATCTCGCTGCCCTTCGACTGGAGCTTGAGCACCGCTTCGTCGTAGCTCATGCGAGGGAACGGCGCCTGAATGGCTTCGAGTTTGGTGACGTTGCGTTCCAGTGCTTTGAGTTCCTCCTTGCGATTTTCCAGCACACGGCCCACAACGGAAACGATCAGCTCCTCGCCGACGCGCTTGACCTCGTCGAGATCGGCGTAGGCCATCTCGGGTTCCACCATCCAGAATTCGGTGAGGTGGCGGCGAGTCTTGGACTTCTCAGCGCGGAACGTGGGACCGAAGGCGTAAGTCTTGCCGAAAGCCATGATGGTGGCTTCGTTATAAAGCTGGCCCGACTGCGCGAGATACACTTTTTCTTCGTCGAAATAATTTACTTCAAACAAGGTGCTGGTGCCTTCGCAGGCCGACGGCGTGAAAATTGGAGTGTCTACCAGGATGAACCCGTGTGAGTCGAGATACTCGCGGATCCCCTTGATCACCTCGTGCCGCACCAGCAGCGCGGCATGCTGGCGGCGACTGCGCAGCCACAAGTGGCGATGATCCATCAGGAAATCGACTCCGTGCTCTTTGGGCGTGATGGGATACGGCCGCTCTTCGGACACACGCTGCAGGATATGCGCGCTTTCTACGTCGAGTTCGTAACCCCCGGGTGCGCGCGCTTCGGCCCGGATCTTGCCGCGGATGGTGAGCGAAGACTCCTGGGTCAGGTCTTTCAGGGCTTCAAAGGTTTCCTCCGGCAGTGCGCTCTTCACCGCGACGCATTGCAGAACGCCGGTGCCATCCCGCATTTGCGGAAAGCAGATTTTGCCGCTACGCCGCAGATTGTAGAGCCAGCCGGCGATTTCGACGGACTCGCCCACATGCTGGCCGGCGCTGGCAATCGTTACTCTGGGTACAGTGGGTTCAGGACTCGTCATTGATCGTCAGATTTTCCATCGTGTCAAACAGCTTGCGCAGGATATCGAAGGGCGGACCCATGTCGGGCACTTCGCGGAGCTCAAACAGCAGTGGATAGCGGTCACCCTGGGAACGGAGAAGCTGCATGGTGCGGCGCCAATCGATGTTTCCTTGCCTGGGAGTCCCCTGCCCCGGCGCGAGCGTGGGAAACAGGTGCAAGTCTTCCTTCCCATCATTGTCGTGGATGTGGGTTGAGCGGATGCGGTTTTTCAGCAAGCGGTAGGCAGTTTCGACTCCTTCGTTCATATGCGCGTGACCCACGTCCAGACAGACGTTCAGATTCAAATGAGTGGTGCCCAGGAACATCAGCAGCCGCTCGGCGGTCGAAAGCTGATTGGGAATGTTCTCCAGCAAGACTTCCACCCCGCGCTGGCGTGCGAACAAGCTGATTTCCTCGAGCGCGGTGAACGCGGCGTCGACCGAACGCTCGTCGTATTCTTGCTCGGTGACGCCGATGTGCTGGATCAAGTAAGGAAACGGAATGGTCTCAGCGACTTCCAGCGCGCGCTTGATTTCATCCAGCATCGGAATACGCTTGCCCTTTACAGGCTCGGTGATGTTGATGACCGCGTGCGGTCCCGAGCGACCGGCGTATTCATCGGTGTGCAAGGGCGAATGCAGGGAATGTAGTTTGAGCTCGGAATCCCGGAACCAGTGTCCCAGCTCGTCGATTTGTGCGCGATTGTGATAGTCCAGATGCTGGCGCGCGCAGAAGATTTCCACCAGCGGGATGCCGGCCTCCCAAATCCGGTCCAGCAAAACATTGCTGAGACGATGGTTGACCAGAAGGTGGGTCGAGAGAGCGCGTTCCATGAGGGTAGAGTTCTAGTATCCCGCAGCTTTGCCGGTCCAGCGCGGGTCAGCCGCGCCCTGCAGCCATCCGCCGTCGCTGAGGACCGCGTTGATACGCGCCAGCACCACGCCCGGCGAGTAATCGACTTGGTGACCCATAGCCTCAAGCAGGGCCACAGTGTCGGGCGAGATGCCAGCTTCCAGATACAGTTTGTCCGGCTTCCATTGATGGTGGAAGCGAGGCGCATATACGGCGTCCTGGATATTCATGTGGAAGTCAATCACGTTAAGCAGCACTTGCAGCACCGCCGTGATGATGCGTGGACCTCCTGGCGCGCCGAGAACCATGAAAGGCTTGCCGTCGCGGACCACAATGGTGGGCGTCATGGCCGAAAGCGGCCGCTTGCCGGGCTCGATGGCGTTGGCCTCTCCTTGTAGGAGTCCAAACATATTCGGGGTATTTGGCTTGACGGTAAAGTCATCCATTACGTCGTTGAGCAGAAAGCCCAGACCGGGAACGGTGACGCCACTTCCGTAACCGTTGTTTAGCGTGTAGGTCACCGCAACGGCGTTTCCGGACGCATCGACAATCGAATAGTGAGTGGTCTCGGTGCTTTCACGTCCGGACGGCTGGCCGGGATTTAGTTGATCGCTGGGAGTAGCACGATCCGGATCGATCGACGCGCGCCGCTCGCGAATGTAAGCCCGATCGAGCAGGCCTTTCACCGGAACCTTAACGAAATCAGAATCGCCCAGATATTGGCTTCGATCGGCGAAATAGCGGCGCATGACTTCGGCGACGTAATGGATCGTCGCCGCAGCGCCGGGGCCAGCCTTCCCGTAACCACTGTCTTCAAGCATCCCCAGCATCTGCAAAATCCCGATGCCGCCGGAGCTGGGCAGCGGAGCGGTCAGAATGGTCAAGCCGCGATAGGCTCCGGTGAGCGGAGTCCGTTCCACGGCCTGATAGCGCTGCAAATCGCCAAGTGTGAGGAGGCCGCCATGCCCCGCCATTTCCGACACAAGGCGGTGTGCGGTCTCGCCTTCGTAAAATTCCCGGGCACCGGAGGCCGCGATGCGTTTGAGAGTCGCCGCCAGCTCGGGCTGAACCAACACGTCGCCGGCATCATAAAACGTCCCGCTCTTCTGAAAAATGCGCTTGGATTCAAGATCCTCGGCAAGATTGTGCGCGTTGCGCAGCAGTTCGGCGGATTTGTAGGAAAGGGCGTAGCCCTTCGCCGCCAACTCGACCGCGGGTGCGATCAGGTCGCTCCATTTTTGACTCCCATATTTGGACTGCGCCAGTTCGAAGCCCCGCACGCTGCCGGGGACTCCTACCGCGCGCCAGCCATCGACGGAATCCTGGGTTGGATTGCCTTGCGCGTCAAGATACATGTCGCGGCTGGCTTTTTCCGGGGCGCGCTCGCGAAAATCGATGAACGTGGACCGGCCATCGGCGAAGCGCACCAGCATGAATCCACCGCCTCCCAGATTGCCGGCGTAGGGGTGCGTAACCGCCAGAGCGAAGCCGACGGCTACCGCGGCGTCCACCGCATTGCCCCCGCTCTTAAGCACCGCAACGCCCACGTCGGCCGCCAGAGGCTCGTCGGCAACCACCATGCCGTGCCGCGCGCGCACCGGCTCGTGAGCGCTCAAAACAGCGCCTACCAAAGGCAGAATAAACAAACCGCGAGGCATTGGCACCAAGCACGATTGTACTAAGCCCGGACTCCCAGAACGCCTTTATCGGTCTGACGCCTCAAACTGGTAATATCTTAAAGTTGGATTTTGGGGTCCGCGTTCGATCCCGACAACTAACCAAGCTGTTAGTTCACGCCATGGAGCGTACCATGACCAAGTTGTCGCTGTTGTTCCTCTCTTTGTGCACCTTCGCTGCGGCCGGACCCGCCGCCGACCTCGATAAACGTCTCGCCGATCTGGAGAAGGCGGCAAAATCCGCGCAATCCGCCGGCGATAACGCGTGGATGCTCACCAGCGCTGCGCTAGTCCTGATGATGACCGGGCCGGGCTTGGCCCTGTTTTATGGCGGCCTGGTGCGCACCAAGAACGTTCTAAGCACCATGATGCACAGCTTCGTGCTGATGGCGGTCGTTAGCGTTCTGTGGGCCCTGGTGGGCTATAGCATAGCTTTCGGCGAAGGCAACTCCTTCATCGGCGGGATGCAGTATTTATTTCTCCACGGCGTCGGCGCCGAGCCCAATCCCGATTACGCACCCACCATACCGCAGGGCACTTTCATGATTTATCAGTTGATGTTTGCCATCATCACGCCCGCGCTGATCTCCGGAGCGTTTGCAGAGCGCATGAAGTTTTCCGGCATGCTGCTGTTTAGCGTCCTGTGGACGCTGTTTGTCTATCTCCCCATGGCGCACATGGTGTGGGGCAAGAATGGGTTCCTCGGCGCCACGTGGGGCAAGGTTTCCACGTTCGATTTCGCGGGCGGAACCGTTGTTCACATCACCTCAGGCGTTTCCGCGCTGGTATGCGCCTTGTATCTCGGAAAGAGGAAAGGGTACGGCATGGATCCCATGCGCCCGCACAGTCTGGTGCTCAGCACGGTAGGCGCCTGTCTACTCTGGGTAGGATGGTTCGGATTCAACGCGGGCAGCGCGCTGGCAGCGTCCTCACTCGCCACCAGTGCGTTCATCGCAACTCACTTTGCTACCGCTGCTGCCGCGCTCGGATGGATGCTGGTCGAATGGATCAGGAACGGGAAACCGAGTATCCTGGGTGGCATTTCCGGGGCGGTGGCGGGGCTAGTTGCGATTACGCCGGCGTCGGGATTCGTGTCACCCATGCCCGCCATGCTGATCGGGCTGATCGCTGGCGTGGTGTGCTACTTCATGGTCAGTGTCGTCAAGAGCAAATTCGGCTACGACGATGCTCTGGACGCTTTCGGTGTACACGGCATCGGCGGAACGGTGGGCGCGATCCTTACGGGCGTTTTCGCCACAAAGGAGATTAACGACCTGCGCCTCGGCAAACCCATGGGGCTGATCGACGGCAATCCCGGGCAAGTGATCAACAATCTGACCGGGGCGCTGATCGCCTGGGGCCTCGCGATTATGGGCACGTGGATTATCCTCAAGGTATGCGATGCGGTGACAGGAGTGCGCGCCGACGAACAGGCCGAAATTGAAGGGCTCGATCTCAGCATGCACGGTGAGGAAGGCTATAACTTCGAGGCGTAAGCGGCGTACCAGGAGAACATCATGAAAAAGATTGAAGCCATCATCCAGCCGCACAAGATCGAGGAAGTGAAAGAAGCGCTCAAGCAAATCGGCATTGATGGGATGACCATCACCGAGGTTCGCGGTCACGGCCGCCAGAAGGGGCACAAGGAAGTCTATCGCGGGATGGAATACCAGGTGGACCTTCTGCCGAAAGTGAAGATCGAACTGGTGGTACCGTCGGGCCGTGCAAACGAAGTTATCAAGGCGCTAGCGGATGCCGCGCGCTCGGGCAAAATCGGCGACGGCAAGATTTTCGTGTTCGACGTGGCGGAAGCCATTCGCATCCGCAATGACGATCGGGGTGAAGCGGCGTTGTGAGTGGGGCGACGTGAGTTGGACCACGTGGTGGCTGTTTGCCGTCACCGAGACAGTTCTTTCCTTGACGCCGGGTCCCGCGGTGTTGTTTGTGCTCTCCAGCGCGCTGCGTGCCGGCGCCAGAAAGAGCGTGGGCTCAATCCTGGGGATTCTTACCGCCAACACGGTTTATTTCGCGTTGTCGGCCACGGGGCTCGGCGCACTGCTGATTACGTCTTACCGTGTATTCTTCCTGGTGAAGTGGATCGGCGCGGCATATCTCGTGTATTTAGGCGCTCGTACAATTCTGGGGCATAGCGAGGTTCTCCCGGCCGGGGAACCAGCGGAAGCCGGCGCCAGCGCCGCGCGGCTGTATCGAGACGGCTTCGTGCTGCAGATGTCGAATCCCAAGGCCATCAACTTTTTCTCCGCCATCTTGCCGCAGTTTATCGACCCGCGCCGCGCTGTACTTCTGCAGATCGTCATTCTGGGCCTAACCTCGGTGATCTGCGAGTTTGTGGTGCTGTCGAGCTACAGCTTGGCGGCAGCCCGCGCCTCCATGCTGGCCCGGCAACCGCGCTACGCCAAATGGACCAACCGCATCGCTGGAAGTTTGCTGATTGGCGCGGGAGCGGGGCTGGCCGCATTGCGGCGGGATTGGTCCCTACCCGCGACGATCTTTGGCGCTCATCAACTCTTGGATGTTCACCAGCTCGGTGGGATAGTTGCCGGTGTAACAGGCGTAGCAATAATCGTGGTTGCGATCGGCGACAGCCTCGCGCAGCCCGCCGATGGACAGGTATCCGAGCGAGTCGGCTTCGACAAAGCGCCGGATCTCCTCCACGGTATTATTGGCGGCAATCAGTTCGGCCACACTGGGCGTATCGACCCCGTAAAAACACGGCGAAATGGTGGGCGGACAGGAAATCCGCAAATGCACTTCGCGCGCGCCGGCACCGCGTACCATGCGGACGATTTTGCGGCTGGTGGTACCGCGGACCAGCGAATCGTCCACCAAAACCACCCGCTTGCCTTCGAGCAGATGCCGGACAGGGTTGAGCTTCAGCTTCACTCCAAAGTCGCGGATGGCCTGCGAAGGTTCAATGAAGGTACGGCCCACGTAATGATTTCGAATCAGCGCCTGACGGAATGGAATACCGGATTCGGACGAGTAGCCCAACGCCGCCGCAACTCCAGAATCCGGCACCGGAACCACAATATCGGCCGGCACGCCGTGTTCCTGCGCCAGCAACCGTCCCAACTGCTCCCGCGATTCCTCCACCGGACGTCCGAAGACGAACGAATCCGGTCGCGAGAAGTACACGTGTTCGAACACACAATGCGAGTGCGAACGGACCGGGGCATACCGCTCCCGCGTCATTCCGTCCTTACCGACAATCACCATCTCGCCCGGCTCCACATCGCCCAGATAGACGGCGTTGATCAGATCGAACGCACAAGTTTCGGATGCGAATACGTAACAGATCGAACCGCCCGACAACTCCATCTGGCCGAACGCCAGCGGCCGGAATCCGTGGGGATCGCGCGCGATAATGATGCGGTCCTCGGCCAGGAACACCAGCGAGAACGCGCCTTCCAGTTGGAGCAGCGCCTCGCGCAGCGCGCCAGGCAGCGTTCGCTCGCGCGACCGCGCCACCAGGTGCAGGATCACTTCGGTGTCGCTCGAAGCCTGGAAGATGGAACCTTCCCGCTCCAGATCGCGCCGCAGCTCGGCCGCATTGGTGATATTGCCGTTGTGCGCCACTGCGACCTGACCTTTATTGCAGGCCACTGAAAACGGCTGCGCGTTCAATAGTACCGTGTCCCCGGCCGTCGAATAGCGCGTGTGCCCGATGGCTAACTCACCCGGCAAAGTTCCCAGCACTTCCGGCGTGAAGATGTCGGCCACATGGCCCATGCTCTTGTGATTGTGAATATGGCGGCCGTCGCTGGAGGCGATACCGGCGCTTTCCTGGCCGCGATGCTGCATTGCGTACAAGCCCAGGTAAGCGAGATTTGCGGCTTCCGGGTGGCCGTAGATGGCAAACACCCCGCATTCGTCGTGGAATTTATCGAACATGGATGCTCTCAGGCATGCACGGGTGCCAGCTGCTCGGCTAGCGCATTCTCCCAAACCTGCTTGAGACGGTCCACGGGGGAATCGATCCAGGTCACGGAGCCGTCTCCTATCCGCAACTCTGTATTTATTGTAACGCCGATGCGCAGCGCTTCCACCTTGTGCTTACGGGAGATTTCTTCTACGGCCTCAGGCACAGCGGTTGAAACCAAAATGCGCGAGGGGCCTTCGTGAAACAACGCAAACTCCGGCCGGAGGCTGGTCGCGATCTCTATCGACGCGCCCACGCCGTTCACGGAGCATTCCGCCAGCGCCACGGCCAGGCCGCCGTCGCTCACATCGTGCGCCGACTCCGCGTGGCCTTCGTGGACGATCTCACGGATGGCTGCTTGCACCCGTTTTTCGTATTCCATATCCAGCGCAGGCGGAAGTCCCCACATTTTGTTTAAAACAACCTTGGCATATTGCGTGCAGCCAAAGCGGGTGGCGTCGCAGGCGCCCAGACCGCCCAGGAGCATGACGGTACGACCCTGCTGCTTGAATGGAATCGTCACCGGCTCGGCCGTCTTCATCAATCCCACAATGCCCATCACCGGCGACGGCCAGATCGCTTCGCCTAATGTTTCGTTATACAGGCTAACGTTGCCGCCCGTGATCGGAGTATCGAAGTAGCGGCAGGCCTCGCTGATACCTTCGACCGCTTCGACGATTTGGGCCATGATCTCGGGCCGCTCGGGATTGCCGAAGTTCAGATTATTGGTGGCCGCCACCGGCGTGGCGCCGACCGTCGAAAGATTGCGGCAACACTCGGCGACCATCAGCTTTGCGCCCTCGCGCGGATCGAGCGCGCAATAGCGCCCGTTGCCGTCGAGCGACATAGCGATGCTAGCGCCCGTCTCCTTGATGCGGACGATGGCGGCGTCACCGCCAGGACCGGCAATCGTGTTGGTGCGAACCGTGTAATCATATTGCTGCCAGATCCAGCGCTTCGAGCACAGGTCGCCCGAGCCAACCAGCGCTAAGAGATCGCCGTTGAGATCGCGGCTGCCTCTCTCCGCAAACGTCGCCGGCGCGTCCACCGTGACCGGGCGATAGGGCGCGGCATTGTGCGGGCGATCATAAAGCGGAGCTTCGTCGGCCAGCTCGCGGTTGGGAATTTCGGCCACCACTTTGCCGTGGTCTTTCACGCGCAGCATCCCGTCATTCGTCACCACACCGATCGTGACGGCATCCAGTCCCCACTTCTTGAACACCGCGAAAACCTCATCCTCGCGGCCTTTTTCCGCCACCAGCAACATGCGCTCCTGGGATTCGGAAAGCATGATCTCATAGGGAGTCATGCCGGTCTCCCTTTGGGGGACCAGTTTTAAGTCAAATTCGATGCCGGTCTCCGCGCGGCTACCCATTTCGCAGGTGGAGCAGGTCAGACCAGCGGCGCCCATGTCTTGGATGCCAACGACCGCGCCGGTGTACATGGCTTCCAGGCAGGCTTCGAGCAGGAGTTTCTCCATGAAGGGATCACCCACTTGCACGTTGGGCCGCTTGTCCTTCGAATCTTCGTCGAACTCGGCGGACGCCATGGACGCGCCCTTGATCCCATCGCGGCCGGTCTTCGCGCCGACATAAATTACCGGATTGCCGATCCCGGTGGCGCGCCCGAAAAAGATTTCATCGTGGCGAAAGACGCCGAGCGCAAATACGTTTACCAGCGGATTGCCGTTATAGCAGGATTCGAAGACTGTCTCGCCGCCGATTGTCGGAACACCAAAGCAGTTGCCGTAATGCGAGATGCCGCCGACCACCCCTTCAAGAATCCGCTTGTTGCGGTCGCCCCAATCCGGATCGTCCAGCGGCCCGAAGCGCAGCGCATCCATGACCGCGATAGGCCGCGCCCCCATGGTGAAGATGTCGCGCAGAATACCGCCAACGCCGGTAGCCGCTCCCTGAAAAGGCTCGATAAAACTGGGATGATTGTGCGATTCGATCTTGAACGCGATGGCATAGCCGCTGCCGATATCGATAATGCCCGCGTTTTCGCCGGGGCCGACCAATACGCGGTCGCCCTTGGTCGGCAGCTTCTTCAGATGGATGCGCGAGCTTTTGTAGGAGCAATGCTCGCTCCACATCACCGTAAAGATGCCGATTTCAGTTTCGTTAGGTTCGCGCTTCAGAATCGACCGAACCTTGTCGAGTTCGGACGGCGTCAGGTCGCTCATGCGGCGGCAACCGACAACGAATGGATCATGGATTCGAGTATCACTTTCCCATCGGTCGAGCCCAGCAATGCGTCGGCGGCGCGCTCGGGATGCGGCATCATCCCCATGACGTTGCGCTTTTCGCTGCATATGCCGGCGATGTTGTCGAGCGATCCGTTGGGGTTGTCCAGGTAGCGCAGCACCACGCGGTCGTCGCGCCGCAGCATGGCGAGAGTGGCATCATCGGCGAAATAGCAGCCCTCGCCGTGCGCCACCGGCAGTGTGATCCGTTGGCCTTTGGTGGCGGCTGCGGTGAATGGAGTGTCAGTGGTTTCGACGCGCAGCGTCACCGGGCGGCACACAAACTTCAGGTCCCTATTGCGCAGCAGTGCACCCGGCAGCAGACCGCTCTCCACCAGTACCTGGAAGCCGTTGCAGATTCCCAAGACCAGCCCGCCGCTATCCGCGAACTCACGAACCGCTGACATCACGGGTGAAAATTTGGCGATGGCGCCGCAACGCAGGTAATCGCCATAGGAAAAACCTCCGGGAAGAATCACGGCGTCGACTAATCCAAGCGTTCGGGAATCGTGCCAGATGAATTCGGCCGAATGGCCTAAGTTGTGGGAGACGGCATACCAAGCGTCGTGATCGCAGTTGCTACCCGGGAACACCACGACGCCGAATCGCATAGCAGGAAACTTCAGTGTAACAAAAAAAGAGGACAGACGATATTTCGGTGCCGCGTCTTGGCAGCGGCGTCAAACAACTTGACGCGGAAATGTCGTCTGTCCCCTTTTTGTTACTCGGTTCGTTGCGATTCGGCGCTCACTGCGCGCAATAAGTGCTCGGCGTAAGCCGCAGCGGAATCCTCGGCGATCAGATTCTTGCTAATTTCTGGAGTTAGTCCGGGCGTGCCCACTGGCGTAAACGGCGCGGCAACCGAGGGAGCGCGGCGTCCGGTCGCCATGAGATCTTTGATCTCGCGAATATCGGTGGCAATCTGATACAGCTTGTAAACTCCGAAAAAGATCACGACGTATGCCACCGTCGTGAGAAGTCCGCTAATAATGGCTCCAAAGAAGTCCACGGCATGCTCCTTAAAGTCGAACCGGCGCGGGCCATCAGACCGTTGCGCACCAATCCTTCAACAGCGTTATCGGCACGCCCATGTAGGAACTTTATGCGCCAGGTACTACTCTTTCTTCTTGAAATCGAGCGATGCAGAATTCATGCAAAAGCGTGCGCCGGTGGGCCGGGGGCCGTCGGGGAAAACATGCCCTAGGTGTGCATCGCATTGAGCGCAAAGCGCTTCCACGCGCCTCATGCCATGGCTATTGTCGGTTTCCGTGCGCACCCTAGTCGGATCCACCGGCGCGGAGAAACTTGGCCATCCAGTGCCCGATTCAAACTTGGCAGCGCTATCGAACAGTTCCGCGCCGCAGCAAACGCAGCGGTAGGTGCCATCATCGTGGTTATCCCAGTACTTGCCGGTGAATGCCGGCTCCGTGCCCTTCTGCCGAGCCACGTGATACTGCTCCGGGGTCAATTGTTTGCGCCATTCTTCTTCGGTTTTCTTTACTTTTTCCATTGCACCTCCAGCTTACCCGATGGATTTGGTTACGTGGACCCTTACACTGGAATTTGACACCGCCAGAGCGCCTTACTGAGCGCACCTTCCATGCAGACCCCATTCGGCAATTCCGCCGCTGGTTCCGCGCCGTCGAACGCGCCGGGCAGCCGGAGCCTAATGCCATGACGCTCGCGACCACCACGCGCAGCGGCCGCGCGTCGGCGCGCATGGTCCTGCTCAAGGGAATCGATGAGCGTGGATTCCTTTTCTTCACCAATTACGAGAGCCGCAAAGGGCGCGAGCTGGCCGCGAATCCGTATGCGGCCCTGGTATTTTATTGGCGCGAAGTGAACCGCCAGGTGCGTGTCACCGGACGTGTCTCGAAGCTTTCCGCCGCCGAATCCGATGCTTATTTCGCGACGCGCCCGCTCGGAAGCCGCATCGCGGCAGTGGCTTCGCGGCAGAGCTCGGTGATCTCGTCGCGCGCCGTGCTCGAAGGCCGCTACAGGGACCTTGAGGCCGGGTATCCCAATGACAGCCCGCCGCGTCCCATAAACTGGGGAGGGTATTGTGTACATCCCGATGAGATCGAGTTCTGGCAGCTGGGCCCAAACCGGTTGCACGACCGCCTGCGCTATCGCAAAAGCCGCGGTGCTTGGATTTTGGAGCGTTTGTCTCCTTAGTAGCGCGGTGGGCGCGGCCGAGATCGACGTCCCGCGCACGCTCAAGGGTATTGAGGACCGTTACAACCGCACCCAGACCCTGCAACTCTCCTTCACGGAAAGCTATCAGCAGGGCGCCCGCACGCGTGTCGAAAAGGGCGATCTGTTCCTGCGCAAACCCGGACGCATGCGCTGGCAATACACCGTGCCCGCGGGCAAGTTGTTCGTCTCCGACGGGAAGTTCATTTACTCCTACGCGCCGCAGGACAATCGCGCCGAAAAGATGAAACTGAAAGAGACTGACGACATGCGCGCGCCACTAGCGTTCCTGCTGGGGCGCCTGGATTTCAATAAAGACTTCCGCGAATTTCGCGCCCACGCGGAAGACGGCGGCATCTTCATAACGGCCATTCCAAAGTCGGACAAGTTGCCCTACAGTGAAGTCTCGTTCCTCGTCGCGCCCGACTATAGCATCCGCCGTCTGGAGGTCAAGAACCAGGACAACTCCGTGCTGCGGTTCGCATTTGAAAACGAAAAGAAAGATCCCGCGCTTCAGGACTCTCTATTTCGTTTCACCCCGCCCCCCGGCGTCGAGTACGTGGACGCGTCGAATCAGCCATAGCGCCGCCACGCTCGCACGGTGCTAGAATGCAAGTATGCAAGCAAGCAAGCATGCTGCCTTGAATGCGCGAGTCCCAGCGGCCCTAAAGCGTGGACTCGACATCGTCGCCGCCCGTCACGGAATTTCCAAGCAAGACGCGGTGGTCCAGGCTATCGAACTATGGCTGAGAACGAAGCAGCCGAAGGATCGGCGGAGGCGGCTACCCCTGCCGGTGATTCGCACCGGCCGTCCTGGCACGCTGGATCTTACTAACAAAGAGATCGATGAGATCTTATTTAGCTGACATCAACTTCTGGGTGGCGCTGATCCTCGATTCGCACTCAGGGCATGGGAAGGCCGAAACTTTTTTCGAGACGCTATCGCGCGACCAGCTTTGGTTCTGCCGCTTTACTCAAATCGGCTTCCTGCGGATTCTCACGAATCGGAGCGTGATGGGCCCGCAAGTTCTGACTCAACAGAAGGCCTGGCAATTGTACGACCGCCTCTGTGACGATGAGCGGATCCAATACCTCGCGGAACCATTGGCGTTGGAGTCCCGGTTTCGTCGTCTCACCCAAGGCCGCCTCCCTGCGCATAAGGCTTGGTCCGACGCGTACCTTGCCGCAGTGGCCGGAGAAGCGGGCCTGGCGCTCGCCACCTTCGACGGCGATTTCCGGCGCTTGGCCATCGAGACGCACTTATTGAGCTGAGAAGGGCGTAGCCCAATTCACTTAGCGGCGCAGTGCACAGCCCCGGTTACAATAGAATTTCCATGCGCATCGCTCTGGCGCAACTGAATCCCACGGTCGGCGACTTGGCCGGGAATGTCGACCGCATGACGCGCGCCTCGCGCGATGCGGCCGCTCGTGGCGCAGAAGTCGTGGTCTTCCCCGAGCTCTCGATCACCGGTTATCCGCCTCGCGATCTGGTCGAGAAGCCCGCTTTCCTGGAAAGCTGCGAGCGCGAACTGGACCATCTGGCCCGCGATACGGCGGACCTCGGTTTGAGCGTCATCTGCGGTTACGTGGGACGGTCGGAGGCGGAAACCGGCAAGCGGGCGCTCAACCGTGCTGCTCTCATCGAGCGTGGTGAGGTCGTGTTCCGGCAGAGTAAGATGCTGCTTCCCAACTACGACGTGTTCGACGAAGCGCGTTACTTCCGGGCCGCCGAGCGTGAATATCTGTGCACCCTGCGCGGTACGCCCGTCGCGCTGACGATCTGCGAAGATGCCTGGAACGACCGCCGCTTTTGGAAAGAGCGCCTCTACCAGCGTGACCCCGTGGAGGAATTATTCGAAGCCGGCGCGCAGATGCTCATCTGCATCAACGCGTCGCCTTACAGCCTAGGGAAGCGGGCGATTCGCCGGAGCATCTATCGCGCGGCGGCGCGGCGCTATGCCAAACCCGTGATCTATGTGAATCAGGTTGGCGGCAACGATCAATTGGTTTTCGACGGCACTAGCTTTGCCATGAACAGCGCCGGCGAAGTGATCGCCGCGGCACGGACCTTCGAAGAGGACCTGATCCTCTGCGATCTTGATGCCGGAACCGGCGATCGCCATGAGGACCTCGGCGACGAATGCGCGGCTGCCTATCAGGCGTTGGTCCTGGGGACGCGTGACTACATCCGCAAATGCGGTTTCTCGAAAGTGCTGATCGGCCTGAGCGGCGGTATCGATTCCGCGTTAACCGCTGTGATCGCGGTCGATGCCGTCGGCAAAGAGAATGTCACTGGCGTGGGGATGCCGGGACCTTATTCCTCGGCCTCCAGCGTCACCGACGCCCGCGCGATGGCGGAGAAGCTGGGAATTCGCTTCGAAATCGTCTCGATCACCGGCGCCTATGAACGTTTCGAACAGGAACTTTCCCCGCTGTTTCAAGGAACCGGCGTCGGCGTTACCGAAGAGAACCTGCAATCCCGTCTGCGAGGCGTCACGCTGATGGCTCTCTCGAACAAGACCGGGGCTATGGTGCTCACTACCGGTAACAAGAGCGAGCTCGCGGTCGGTTACTGCACCCTTTATGGCGACATGTGCGGCGGCTTGGCTGTGATCAGCGACGTCCCTAAAACTTTGGTCTACAAACTGGCGCGCATCGGGAATCAGCGGCACGATGGAGCCATCCCGGAGAGCGTGTTCACCAAACCGCCCTCCGCTGAGCTCCGCCCGGATCAGCGCGATACCGATTCCCTGCCCCCCTACGATGTGCTGGATCCGATTCTCGAAGCGTATGTCGAGCAATACCGTACGCCGCGTGAGATCGCGTCCAGCCTGAACCTTCCGCTCGAACTGGTGCAGGACATCGTCAATAAAGTGGATCGCAATGAGTACAAGCGCCAGCAGGCGGCTCCGGGATTAAAAGTGACCACCAAAGCCTTCGGCGTCGGCCGGCGGATGCCCATCGCTCAAAGGTTTTCAGGATGAAATTAACACTGTTTCTGGCGGCCGCGCTCAGCGCGTTGGCGCTTGATTTACCGATGTCGCTGGCGGTTGCGCCGGACGGCCGCGTGCTGGTTTTGAGCGGGGGCGCCAAAGCGTCGATCGGCGTGGTGAACGGCGTCGAGATTCCGTTGCCCGACGCGTGGCTCGGCCTGACCTTCGCTCCCAACGGCAAAATGGTTTACGCCGGGGGCGGATCGCGCGGTGTGGTCTACGAATTCAGCTACGCGCAAGGGGAACTGAAGCTGGAGCGCGAAATGAAGGCCGGCGATTTCGCGGGCGATGTCGCGCTCTCGCCCGACGGCCATCTGGTCTACGCGGCGGACCTCTTCGGCAACGCCATCGTGGTGATCAATCCGCAATCGGGCCGCGTGATCGACCGCTTCAAGACCGGCCGCCGCCCTTACCGCATTCTGTTCCATCCCGATGGCCGTTCGTATTTCGTCTCCAGTTGGGCTGACGCTTCGGTGTATCAGTACAATACCGTTAACGGAGAAGAGATTGGACGCATTCGCCTGGGCTCGCACCCTACCGACATGGTCTTGAGCAGCTTCCAGCCGGTAACACCTGACGGAGCGGCGGGGCTGAACGCGAAGTATCGTCTGTTCGTCGCCGCGGCGAATACCAATGAAGTGTTCACAGTGGGGATTGGCGAAAACAAGACCATGAATCTCATCGAGACGATACACGTCGCACCCGCCCCGCTCTCTCCCCTCGGCATGACGCCCAGCGCACTCGCCCTGTCCGCGGATCAGAAACACTTATATGTAGCCTGTTCGGATGCCGATGTAGTCGCTGCGGTAAATGTCTCTGACGTTCGCGGCGTCGTCGAAGGATTCCTACCGGCCGGCGCCTATCCTGCTGCAGTGCGCACTAGCGGCGATCGCGTGTGGGTCGCCAACGCTCGCGACAACACCGTGGATGCACTCGGCGAAACCTTCCGGCCGATCTCCGATCCACCGGCTCTGGACCTTGGGCCGGTTGAACATGTCATCTATGTAGTCGGCGCCACACGGCCGGAGCCGCTGATGCGCGCCATCGGAGGGCTCGCGCCGGATTACACAGTGAAACTAGGTTGGCGTCCCAACTTCAACATCGCGGACCCCGCCAACCTTCCACCTGCGGGCTATCTGTGGACCAACGCGCTCGCGGCCGGACTTAGCGTTCGTGATTACGGCGTGCTTGTCCGCGACGGGAAGGCCATCGATCCCGCGGCCAGAGCTTTTACCAAGCCGGACGCCTCGACTTTCTCCGAGGACCTGAAACACTTCGACTCCAGCGGCATGATGCCGCGCCTGATCCTGGTGCAGATCACGGGCGACGAACCCTTGGCATCACTCAAAAGCGCCGTCGCCAAAAGCCGCTTCGCCGCGAAAACGGAAGTCGTCGTGGGCGACTTGCGGCGGGCGGAAGCCCTGCTCGGGCTGCATCCCATGACGCGCAAAGATTGAGCTGACTTCAACAGACCCGAAAGGACCGATGACCACCGTCTGCTTCCTCTGGCACATGCACCAACCGTTCTATAAGGATCTATGGAGCGGCGAATATAAACTGCCTTGGACCCGTCTCCACGCTATGAAGGACTACGCGGGAATGGTTGAGATCCTGGCGGAATTTCCGTCTATTCACCAGACCTTCAACCTGGTCCCGTCGATGGTCGCGCAGATCGAGGAGTACGCTTCAGGCAAGGCTTCCGACCCGTTTCTCGACTGCGCCCTGGCGCGCGCCGAAGACCTGAGCGAAGCGCAGCGCAACTTCGTTCTGAAGTATTTCTTCCAGGCCAACCTCGACCGGCTCATCTCGCGCTATCCCCGCTATCTTGAGCTTTACGGCAAGCAGGAGCGCAAAGAGACTTTCTCGCCGCAGGATCTTCGCGACCTCCAAATCTTCCATCTGATGGTCTGGTTCGATGAGGATCTGCTGGCACGCGATCCGGAATTGACAGCTCTCGTCCGCAAGGGCCGCGGCTTCTCGCTGGCCGATCAGAGAATGATCGCCCGCAAGCAGCGGGAGGCGTTGGCACGCGTATTGCCGGTCTATCGCGAATTCGGCGTGCGTGGACAAATCGAAATCTCGACCACGCCGTTCTACCATCCCATTCTGCCGCTGATCTGCGATTCCGATCAAGGCGCGGTTTCGAGCCCAGGTCTTCCGCTTCCTCCGCGCTTCGTGTATCCCGGTGACGCCCGCGAACAAATGGATCGCGCCCGTGCCTACATGTATGACAAGCTGGGCATCGCACCGGTCGGCTTGTGGCCTTCGGAAGGCTCAGTTTCAGATGAGGCCCTGGCTCTTGCCGCTCATGCCGGCTTCACCTGGGCAGCTAGCGACAACGGCGTCCTGGCGCGCACGCTCAACCGTGACGCCGGGGTGGACGCTACCTATCGGGCCTACAACTGGCAGCAAAACGGCCACGCGATGCGCATGATCTTCCGTGACCGTTATCTCAGCGATCTGATCGGTTTCGAATATTCGCGGATGAGTGCTCACGATGCGGCCCGACATTTCCTCGATCGCATCCGCCAAAACACGCAAGGGCGCGAATGTTTGGTGCCGATTATCCTCGATGGCGAAAATGCCTGGGAATGGTATGAGGCCAATGGCCGCCCGTTTCTGCGCGAACTCTACCGCGGCATCTCGGAAGACACCACTCTCGAGGCCCTAACAGTCTCGGAAGCGCTGCAAAAATTCGAGGCGGAGCCACTGCATGGCATCTTCCCCGGCTCCTGGATCAACGCGAACTTCAACGTCTGGATCGGAGCGGAAGAGGACAACCAGGCTTGGGCGCTGCTGCTGGCCGCGCGTCGCGCCTACGACGCAACGCCGGATGTGCCCGAGAGCGCGCGAAAACTCGCCTACGAAGAGCTGCTCATCGCCGAGGGCAGCGATTGGAACTGGTGGTATGGCCCGGAGCACGGCTCCGATAATCGTCCTGAGTTCGACCAGCTTTATCGCGACCACCTGATCAACGTCTATCGCGCGCTGGGGCTGGTCCCGCCTGAGGTGCTTTCGCGATCCATCCTTCATGTCGAACACAGCGGCGAGATTCACGAGACTCCGCGCAATCCAATCCACGTCACGCTCGACGGCGAAGTCACATCGTATTTCGAATGGATGGGTGCTGGACGCTACCGTCCCGATCCGCGCTCCGGCGCCATGCACGGAGCTGTCCCTCCCATATGGGAAATGTTCTACGGCTGCGACGGCCAATCGGTGGCGCTTCGCCTGGATGGCCTGGACAAAGGAGTAACCATCCAGGTCGAGTTTGAAACCGGGATGGTAGCGGCCGAAATAGCCAGTGGACGCATCACGGAAGTACGCGCTCCGCTCGCCGGGCATCGGCTTCGGGTCCACCTCTCCAGAAACGGATTACCGGTCGCCACCCTCCCGATGCATGGCTGGATCGAAGTCGGCGAGTGTATGGCTCTGGTGAAGACGCAGTTGTCGGGAGCGAATCCTTTGTGACGAAACGCGCCACACTGCTCTGGCTGCTCACCGCGGTACTCGGCTGGACGCAGCAGAGTGCTCAGCAGGGCGTCATTCAGGTGAATGTAGATGCGCGAGACGCGCCGCGCAGGCTGATCCACGTCCAGCTTCACATTCCAGCCAGCCCCGGGCCCATAACACTGCTCTATCCGCAGTGGATCCAGGGCGAACATGGGCCCACGGGTCCGATCGCGGACGTAGTTAGTCTCACATTTCGCGCCAACAACAAGACGGTTGCCTGGCGCCGGGACTCCGTAAATCTATATGCGTTCCACGTAACTACTCCGCCGGGCAGTACAGCTCTCGACGTCGCTTTCGATTTCATTTCGCCGGTGGACACCGGCGGCTTTACGGAAGGGTCGTCTATGACCACGGAGCTTGCGGTGCTGAACTGGAATCAATATGTCCTCTATCCGCAGGGTATTCCAGCGGATCAGCTGCGTTATCAGGCTACGCTGCGATTACCGCATGATTGGCACTTTGGAACGGCGCTCGGTGTTGCCAAGGAGTCGGGCGATGAAATTGAGTTCCAGCCTACTTCTCTCACTACCCTAGTCGATTCGCCGGTCTCGGCGGGGACGCACTATAAGACCATCGACTTGGGCAAATTTAATGGAGCATCGCACTACATTCATATTGCGGCGGATAGCGAACGCGCCCTCGCCATACCGCCGCAGGCGGTGAAGCAGTATAAACGTCTAATGGCGGAAGCCGGCGCGATGTTTGGCTCCCGCCACTATCGCAGCTATCACTTTCTGCTGACACTCAGCGACCATGTGGCCAGCTTCGGCCTGGAACATCACGAATCGAGCGACGACCGGCTCGGAGAGCGGACGCTGCTCGACGAAGACCTGCTGACGTTCTTCTCGGAATTGCTGCCTCACGAGTATGTGCACTCCTGGAATGGCAAGTATCGCAGGCCGGCGGGCTTGGTAACCAAAGATTACAGCGAGCCGCTGCGCGGCGATTTGGTGTGGATGTATGAGGGACTCACCGAATATCTGGGCTCGGTGCTGGCGACTCGCAGCGGCATGGAGACCCCGGAATTATTTCGCGAGCGACTCGCATATGTGATTTCGCACCTGGAGTATGAATCGGGACGCTCCTGGCGGCCGCTGTCGGATACTGCGATCTCCGCGCAGATTTTGTTTCCGGCGCGCGAAGATTACTCCGCATTGCGCCGTGGCATCGATTTCTACGGCGAAGGCCAGTTGGTGTGGCTGGAGGTGGACACTCTCATTCGCCAGTTAAGCCACGGGGCCAAGTCGATCGATGACTTCTGCCGCGAGTTCTATGGTGGCGGCGACACCATTCCATCGGTGTATCCTTACACGCTGGCGGACGTCATTGCCTCCCTCAACCGCTTACAGCCGTACGCGTGGGCGGATTTCTTTCACGAGAGAGTGGACACGATTCAAACCGGCGCTCCGGTTCAGGGGATCGAGAACGCCGGCTGGAACCTTGCTTATGACGATATCCGTCCGGGGTATTGGAACACTACAGAGGATCAAGATCGAACCACGGATATGCTGCCTTCACTAGGAATGACCGTGAAGAGCGACGGACTGGTGGGCGACGTCGTGATCGGCAGCCCGGTGCAAAAAGCGGGAGTCGCGCCCGGAGTGACGATTATATCGGTGAATGGGCGCCAGTTTACCGCTACGGTGCTACGCGAGGAGGTCCAGGGCGCCGTGAAAACCGCCGATCCCATCGAAGTCACGGTGAGGAGTGGGGAATACACAAGCACCCGCAACGTGGATTATCACGGAGGCGAACGCTACCCGCATCTGGAGCGGCGCAACGGCCAACCGGATATGCTCACGGAGATCGTGCAGCCGCGGACGAAGTAGCTACAGCCCCATGATGTGATAGCCGGCGTCGGCAAACAGTACGTCGCCGGTGACGCCGCGTCCCAGGTCGCTGGCGAGGAACACGGCCAGATCGGCCACTTCCCCCGGGGTCACGTTGCGGCGCATCGGAGCATGCGCCTCGACGGCTTCGAGGACCTTTGAAAAATCCTTGATGCCGCGGGCGGCCGCGGTTTTCACAGGGCCGGCCGAGATCGCATTCACGCGAATATTTTGCGGGCCGAGATCGGCCGCCAGGTACCGGACCGAGGCTTCGAGCGCCGCTTTCGCCACGCCCATCACATTGTAGTTTTGCACCACGCGGGTCGAACCCAGATAAGTCAGCGTCATCATCGAGCCGCCATTCGTCATCTTGGGAGCCGCCGCGCGCGCCACCGCGATCATCGAATAGGCGCTAATATTCTGCGCCAGCAGATAGCCTTCGCGAGAAGTTTCGACGAAAGGCCGTGCCAGGTCGGCTTGGTTAGCGAAAGCGATGCTGTGAACCACTGTGTCCAGGCGCTCTTCGGGCGCCAGCGTCTCCGTGAGCTTCACAAGATCCTCGTCGCGCGCAACGTCGCATTCAAATACGCGAGCCGCGCCGAGTGACCCGCCCAGTTCCTCGACCGTCTTCCGTAAGCGCTCGCCTTGATACGTCAGCAGCAGGCGTGCTCCTTCGCGCTGAAACGCTTGCGCGATCGCATACGCCAGGCTCCAACGATTCGCTACGCCCAGGATCAGCGTCGTTTTCCCTTCCAATAAGTGAGACATGAAATCGCATTGTACACTACACATTGGATCTCTCCACTCCACTCATGTATGTGAAAGGCGTCGGGCCGGCGCGCGCCGCGATGCTCGAAGCCAAGGGCCTGAAGGTGGTGGAGGATCTGCTCGCTTACGCCCCTTTCCGCTACGAAGACCGCAGCAATGTGAAGGCGCTGCGTGATCTGGCGCCGGGGGAGATGGCGACGGTGCTGGCCGAAGTTCGGTCGACGAAAGTATCGGGCTTTCGCCGCCGCAATCTCGGTTTGTTCGAAGCCACATTCACCGACGCATCGCGGGGAGTGCTGGCTGGCAAGTGGTTCCATGGCGCGTATCTCGCCGACGTTCTGGCACCGGGGCAGAAGATTGCACTCTACGGCAAGGTGGAGTTCGATACTTACTCCGGACATCTCGCCATGATGCATCCGGAGTACGAGATTCTGGCGGACGATGAGGATGGCGACGCGTCGCTCCACACCGGGCGCATCGTGCCGGTGTATGAGGCCGCCGGGAAAGTGACCACGCGGGCGCTGCGCACCCTGCTTCACCGGATACTAGAGAGCATCGCGCCGCAGCGTGACGATCCGGTCCCCGAGCATATTCGGGCGCAACTGAAATTACCCGATCGCTGGAGCGCCATCCGCGAGCTGCATTTTCCTCCCCCGGATGCCGACCTCCGCGTGCTCAACGCATTCCGGTCGCCAGCGCAATACCGTTTGATCTTCGAGGAATTTTTCTGGCTGGAGTGCGGCTTGGAACTGAAGCGCGCCAAAGCGCGCCTGCAACCAGGAATCCAGTTCGCCTTGACGGACCGCGTGCGAGAGCGGGTGAAAGAGATGCTGCCGTTTCGTCCGACCGGAGCGCAGAAGCGCGTGTTGGCGGAGATCGCATTCGACATGTCGCAACCGCACCCGATGTACCGCTTGCTGCAAGGCGATGTCGGCAGCGGTAAAACCCTGGTGGCAGCCGAGGCCGCGATCATCGCCATCGAAAACGGCTATCAGGTGACGGTGTTGGCCCCCACCGAAATCTTGGCGACCCAACATTATTTCTATTTCAAAAAACTGTTCCAGAAGCTGGACTACGTTACCATCCTGGTAACAGGCTCGTCTACCGCGCGGGAAAAAGTGCAATTGAAGAAACTGGCGGCGGCCGGGCTAGCGCACATCGTGGTCGGAACGCACGCCTTGCTCGAATCCGACGTAGTGTTCAAGCGCCTGGGTCTGGCGATCGTCGACGAGCAGCATCGCTTCGGCGTGGAGCAGCGGCAGTCCCTGCTCGAAAAGGGCGCCGACAAGGGAACACCTCCGGACGTGCTGGTAATGACCGCGACGCCAATTCCCCGTACTCTGGCGCTGACTATATACGGCGACTTGGATGTAAGCGTAATCGACGAGTCGCCCCCGGGACGCAAGCCCATCAACACCAGTACCGTGGCGGAAGATAAAGTGGAGCAGGTCTATAGTTTCCTGAAGAAGCAGATTGCCCTGGGGCGGCAGGCGTATGTGGTGTATCCGGTGATCGAGGAGTCAGAAACGCTAGCGATGAAGGCGGCGCAAAAGATGCACCAGCACCTGTCCCAACTGGTGTTTCCCGATCTGGAGGTGGGGCTGCTTCACGGACGCCTGCCCGCCGCCGATAAGGAAGCCGCAATGGATAGATTCCAGCGAGGTCTGACCAAGCTTCTAGTATCGACCACCGTCATCGAAGTGGGCGTCGACGTGCCGAATGCGTCGGTGATGGTGATCGAGCAGGCGGAGCGCTTCGGCCTGGCGCAGATGCACCAATTGCGCGGGCGCGTGGGGCGCGGAGCCGAGCAGAGTTATTGCATCCTGGTAACGGCGAAAATGAGTGAGCTCGCGCGCGAGCGCATTCGAACCCTGGTGGAATCGGGCGACGGATTCTATATCGCCGAGATGGACATGAAGCTGCGTGGGCCCGGCGAATTCTTCGGAACGCGGCAATCCGGCCTGCCTGCCCTGCAGATTGGCAGTGTCGTGCGCGATGCGGACGTGCTGGAAGTGGCGCGCAATGAGGCGGCGGCGTTCGTGGCCCACCCGCCTTCCGAGCAGGACTTGCGCAACGCCGTGACATTCATCCGCGATCATTGGCAGCGGCGCTACGGATTGGTGCAGGTGGGCTGATCCGTCATGCGAGTGATCGGAGGAGAGTTTCGCAGCCGCGCGATCAAGAGTCTCCCGGGACTCGATGTGCGTCCGACCCCTGACCGTTTGCGCGAAGCGTTGTTCAACATCCTGGCGCCGCGGATCGAAGGCGCGGCCTTCGCCGATTTATATGCCGGTACCGGCGCGGTCGGCATCGAGGCCTTGAGCCGGGGAGCGGCGCACGCCATTTTCGTCGAGCAAAAGCACGCGGCGGTCAAAGCCATTCGCGAGAACTTGCGATCGCTCGGAATCGAAGGCCGCGCGGAAGTGCGGCAAGGGCGCGCGACGGCCCGAATCCCGCGCCTGGAAGCCGGCATCGTGTTTCTGGATCCACCGTATGCGCTCGAAAACGAATATACCGCTGCGCTGGACCTGTTGGGCGAAAAGCCGCCGCTGCTGGTGATCGCCCAGCATCCGCCGCGCCTTAAACTTGCGGATCGCTATGGCGCTCTCCACCGCACTCGTCTCGTGAAGCACGGCGACAACGCGCTAAGTTTTTACGGACAAGTAGCTACGGAAGACTGACCTGCTACCGGCGGGGTCGACGTGCCTATCGAATTGGTCAAAGTCGAAGTGACCGCGATGAACGGGACCGTACTTCCCGGGGGGCCTGTGAAGGAAAACTGCACCGTCATTTTGAACGTGCTTCCGAAGGCGCTCGAATTGGGACTGCTATACCATGCTGCGAAAGCAGTTGTGAGAGGGACGGTAACATCCAACGTGGCCGGTTGCGTGTTCGTCGGCAACGTGAAATGGAACAGCGCGCTGGCCATATCGCGCGGCGTCGACCGTCCGGTCACGGCGATGCTAAAGCCGCTGAGGGTCACGGCGCAGGGAATGACACTAGTGATGACCGGAACCGTGGGATTGACGGTAATGTTTATATTGCCCGCGGCCTGGAACGCGGGATCTTGCAGAGTGGTGTGGATAGTGATGGTTCCAGCCACGGTTCCAATCATCACAGGTATGCTGGAGGCCGTCCCGAACAGGCCCTGCGTGCCCCCTGCCGCTATAGTAAAGCTGGCCGTATAGGGCAAGCCGCTGGCAAACTTCGCATCAAATGCTTGAGTGCCGCCACCAGTCGGCGTAAAGGCCAGCGTCAGTGTTCCGGTCGTTGCAACCGGGGACGGCCCACTGAGGGCAACTGCGGCCGACGATTGCGTTGCTGCCACGCCGGTAGTGGGAAATACGCTGGTGGTGACTGTAACTTGGCCCCGGGCGCCAGTGCATAGCGCGATCAACAGCATCGCGAGAGGAAGAACCTGCCGCGCGATCACTGCGCGCCTCCGTTAGCAGCCGTCACGGCCAGCGGCACGAACCAAACCTCGTTGGTCGAGGCATCGAACACTTTCACCACGCCATCGGTCAGGCTCGTCAGGCGGAACAGCGCTCCACCCATTCCATAGAGGCTCGCGGGCGCACAAGCGCAATTCAGGCCGACACTGGTGCCGGCCGTCAGGTCGAATGTCGATAGCGATCCCAGGTTTCCGGCGACGCTCAGATACCGGTTATCGAATGATGTAGCCAATCCGACAGCTACTTGTACTGGCGGAGCCGTGGCCGGATCTGCCGGCGGCGGATCGTCCGGCTTGCTCCAGATCACGTTGGGTGCAACCGCGCCGGCAATGTCGGTGATGAGGACCACCTGACTGGCCGTGATCGCCGCCACATCATTTCGTCCATGGAAGAAGCACACCGCTTCCGCCGCGCCGCTCACCGGAAGCACGATCGCAGCGTGAGAGGGGCCAACGGCGTATAAACTGAAAGGCCAGGCTCCCACCATCCATTGGCCGTCGTCACTGACCGCCAAGCTGGTCGGATCGGAAAGCGTGAAGGAGAAGTCGATATCGTTGATCGCCGGAGTCGCCGACAAACGTATTGAGCAACTGAAAATGCCGCGTGCTCGAGAACCACAATCCGGCGGCCGTTCCGCTCGGACTGAATATGATGCGGTCAGGAGCGGACGCCACACCTTGCACCGCTACGCTCGCACCCGAGCCAATGGTGTATAGCATCACTGCGCCGGTGCCGGCCGCAACCGCCAGCGCCTGCGTCTGGTCTGGTGAAACCTCGATGCGGGAGAACGCGCCGCCGGGAGTAATCGCACCGCCTACCGAACCGCCGGCGGGAATACCCGACATCGTGCGCAAGCGCGCCGCCGTCCGGGAGATAACCCATAACCGGACCCTCGCACCTGCGCCCAGGCCGCGCCCGCCAGCGCTAGAAAGAATGACGCTCGCGAGCACGGCATTTCGCCCATCATTGTGGTGCTCCGACGGTGACGGTACCGGGGGTGATGGTAGTGGTCGGAGTAGCGGTTGTCGAACCGCCCCGGTGAGTCGACAAGCACGCCGAGCGCGGCTCCTCCTCCCACGACCGCGCCGATGATCAATAGTTTCGCAGTACGGCTCATGCCGCCGGCCGAGCCTCCGGAAGCCGACGACGCCCAGCACGTTGGTTTGCGTGATGATCGCACTGGCGGTTTGCCCCGCCAAGGAAGCAGCCACGCGGATCTCCATGGCGCCGGCCTGATTGTTGAAGCGGATGCCGCGGGCCACTGCCTGGCCTTGTGCGTTGGTGGCGGTGGTCAGGGAATTCGTGCCGTTAGCGAAAGTGCCGCCGGGTCCCTGGTTCGGAAGGAAGAAGGTGACAGAGGCTCCGGCTACCGGTTTGTGGTTTTCGTCCTCCACCAGAACGATTGGTTCCCGATTGACGCGCTGCTTGACGTTGTTAATCGCGCCCTCCCCTTCGACGATCACGATTCGCAGACTAGTGGGAGTTTGACCTATAACTGGAAGGCCCAGAAATTGAGCAGAAGAAGAACGATCAGAAAAAGACGGTGAGGGGTTCTGGGATGCATAATACATCGTCGGCGCAAGGCCTCTGAAAAGAGTGTAGCGCAGTGGGCCGTCGCGACCTTGCCAGGAAATGAAACAATGAGGGACATGACGTTGAGAATCGAGCCAGCAACCGAACGCGATCTGCCCGCGATTGTGCATTTGGTCAGGCAGTTGGCCCGATACGAAAAGCTGGAGCACGCCATGGTTGCGAGCCAGGATGATTTCCGGCAAGCTCTGTTTGGGGCCGAGAGCAATGCACACGCCCTCATGGCCTTCGCGGATGACGCAGCGGTTGGACTCGCTCTCTACTTCCATAATTTTTCGACTTTCCTGGGCAAGCGCGGCATCTATCTGGAAGATATCTTTGTGGAGCCGGAGCATCGCGGCCGCGGAATCGGCAGCGCGCTCTTGAAGCGTCTCGCAAGAATTGCGAAGGAACAAAACTGCGGGCGAATGGAGTGGTCGGTGCTGACGTGGAACCAGCCGTCGATGAATTTTTATCACCGGCTGGGCGCCGTCGCGCTGGACGACTGGCGAATCTTCCGCTTGCAGGGTGAGGCGCTGGAGCGGCTAGCGGCCGCAGCAATTGGGAAGGATGCGAGGTGACGCGTGCAAATCGATCCTGAGGACTTCAAACGGCATTACGCGCTGCTGTCCGACGACGCGCTGCTGGAGATAGATCGCGCCGAATTGGTTGACGCGGCCCGCCCTGTACTATGACGCAGAGTTGGCGGAGCGCAAACTGGCTCCGCCGGATGCGGAAGAGAACGCATCGTCCTTGGGCCGCTGGTGACGATGCGGACGGCCAGACGGAGGGCGGCCTCCAACTGGTGGCAGCCTTCCTTTCGCTCGAAGAAGCCAACATTGCGCGCGGCTTGCTGCAGTCGGCGGACATCCCGTGTTTCTTCGAGAATGAGCAGGCAGGCGTGTGGAGTGGCATCGGCGAGTTAAGGTTAATGGTCCCCGCCCCGGCATACGATCGTGCCTGCGAGATTCTGGAGACCCAGATCAGCGAAGAAGAGCTGATCGCGCAGGCGGAAGCCGAAGCGAGTGAAGCGCCGGAAGCTCCGCGGACCCGGAAGCTCCCACAGACGATGATTCGCCGTAATTATTTTCTTCGCGACGCCCGCTCCAACCCGCTATAATCGAACATCCGATGCCGATTGTGATTTTCAATAGTCTGTCTATGACAATAGACTGGTTCCCGCTTTGGCTCAGTCTGCGCGTGGCGCTCCTGTCGACGGCCTTGGCGTTTGCCGGCGGCCTATGGATCGCCTATCTGCTGGCCAACCGGCAATTCCGCGGCAAGGACGTGCTGGATGCGGCGGTGACGCTGCCGTTCGTTTTGCCGCCTACGGTACTGGGTTATTACTTGCTGGTGCTGCTGGGCCGCGCAAGCCCGCTGGGCAAGCTGTGGGAAACAATCTTCGGATCGCCCTTGGTATTTACCTGGAAAGCCGCTGTCGTGGCCGCGCTACTGCACGCGCTGCCGCTGTTGGTCAAGTCCGCGCGGGCGGCTCTCGAAAGCGTCGACCGCAGCTATGAACGCGCCGCGCGCAATCTCGGCGCTTCGGAATGGAAACTTTTCTGGAGGGTGACGATGCCGCTCGCATGGCGCTCCATTCTGGCCGCTACCGCGCTGGCCTTCGCGCGGTCCCTGGGCGATTTCGGAGTCACGTTGATGGTGGCCGGCAACATCCCGGGCCGCACCCAGACAGTTGCCGTGGCGATTTATGAGGCGGTCGAATCCGGTAACGGCGCGCTCGCGCGAACACTGGTGCTGATTGTTTCGGCGGCGGCCTTGCTTTTGCTGACGCTGGCCAATCGCCTTAGCCCCAGCCGCGTTTGAGGCGCCATGTTGCAAGCCCGGCTCCGCAAGTCCTTCGCTCCCAAACCCGATTCCGCGGGATTTGTTCTGGACCTGGAGTTTTCGGTGACGTCGGGCGTCACCGTGCTCTTCGGCCCCAGCGGCGCGGGTAAAACGCTGGTGCTGGATTCCGTGGCCGGATTCACGCAACCTGACGATGGCCGCATCCTCCTGGACAACCAGATTCTGTACGACGCCGCAGCCGGGGTGTGCCTCCGGCCCCAAAAACGCAACTGCGGCTATGTGTTTCAGAACTACGCGCTGTTTCCGCATATGACGCTGCGTGAAAACCTGGCGTTCGCAGCCGAGCGGAAGCCGCGCCTCGATCGGCACCGGCGTGTCCACGACATGCTGGAGAAATTCCGCCTGACGGAGGCGGCCGGCCGTCGTCCCCATGAGGTTTCCGGCGGCCAGCGCCAGCGCTGCTGCATCGCGCGGGCATTGATCGGCGAGCCCAAACTATTGCTGCTGGACGAGCCGGCCACTGGTCTCGACGCGGTGCTGCGTGCGGAATTCTATGAAGTCCTGCGCCAGGTTCGCAGCGAATTCGCCACACCGATGCTGCTGGTGACGCATGATCTGACGGAATGTTTCGAATTGGGGGACGAAATGCTGATTCTGCGCGCCGGCAAAATCGTGCAGAAAGGCACACCGCGTTCGGTGCTCGACGAACCGGCGACCCTAGAAGTGGCGCGCTTGCTGGGCGCCTTTAATTTACTGGACTGCGAGATTCGGACGCTCGATCCGGGGCGCAATATCAGCCGCCTGCAAGTGGGCGAGTTCGAGTTGGAGGGCCCTTATTTTCCGGGCCATCTGAAAGGCGACCGCGTAACCCTGTGCGTGCGCCCGGAACAGCTCACGGTCTCGGCGCGCAACGGCAGACCGGGACCCAACCAGATCCCCGCTGCGCTGCTCAGAACTGTCGAACGGCCTCACGGCTTGCGCTTGGAGTTTTCCGGCGGCGGCATCCCCGGGCCGGTGCGTGTGACCGTTTCGCGGGCCGATTATGAGCGCCAGCGCGACAACCGCGAATGGGTAATCCAGTTCCCGGCGGACGCGCTGCGGGTGCTGTAGCCGCATACGGGCGCGACGAGGCGCGGCAAGCCGCTAGTCCGTGTAGAGGTTACAAACGAAATAGGTGACCGAACTGCCGGGGTCCGGTATCACCCAGTGCGGCGTCTTTATGGCCATGTGGTAGACGTCACCTACCACAATTTTGCGTCTCTCGCCGCCTTCAACGATTTTCTTCCCGTCCGGTCCGGCAACGATTTCTCCGCCCAGATTGACGCTCCCCGACCCGCTCGTAAAAATGAGGATATGAGCAAAGTTGTTGTGGCTTTCCGGGGCGGCTCCTACGTTGCGGCGCTGGACGCTGCAGTCATGATGCGGATTTTCGTACCTGCCCAAAAAGCCGGGTTGTGTCAATCGTTCCATACTCCAGACTTCATAAGGGGCCGTGTTCACCGGAGGTGGCTCCTTTTTAGCTTTTTTGGTGTCACTGCCGGTTTGGGCTGAAACCGGCAGGGCCGCGGACAAAGCCACCAAACCAAGCACAAACAGACTTGCGATGATCGCTCGCATCTCAATCTTCGTCTTCATTGTTCACTCCTATTTACTCTACCTACGACGGTGCGGTTCTGGCAACGAAACTACCACGAAACGGCTGCTATCGCAATGCGTGGCATTTTTATTGGCATGCCTTTGACCCCAATGTTTCAACATGATATAGTTTTTGCCAGAATGTTGGAGGTGTAAATGCGTCACCGTGTCGTGGTGTTGTGCGCTTCTCTTGCCGTCGCCTTCGCCGTTTACGCGGCCGAGTCGGGCCCCTTCACTCCCGCCCAGCGTAATTTCTGGTCGCTGGTTCCGGTCAAGCACCAGGCTGTGCCCGCCGTCAAGAACCAGGCGTGGGTCAAGAATCCCATCGATGCCTTCGTCCTCGCGAAGCTCGAAGAGAAGAATCTTACGCCCAATCCGCCGGCCGATCGCATCACGCTCCTGCGCCGCGCCACTATCGATATGACCGGCCTGCCGCCTACGCCGGAAGAGACTCAGCAGTTCCTGAACGACAAGTCGCCCAACGCCTACGAAAAAATAGTGGACCGTCTGCTCTCCTCCCCCGCTTACGGCGAGCGCTGGGCGCGCCACTGGCTCGACGTAGTCCGCTACGCCGACAGCAACGGCTTCAAGGCGGATGAGACGCGGCCCAACATCTGGCGCTATCGCGACTACGTCATTAAAGCGTTGAACGACGACAAGCCGTACGACCGTTTCATCAAGGAGCAAATCGCGGGCGACGAGATTTATCCCGGAAACAGCGAAGCGCTGGTCGCCATGGGATTCAACCGGCATTGGATCGACGAGACTAACTCCTCCACTTTGTTCCTTCGCCGCCAGGAAACGCTCGACGACATGACCACCGTCACCGCCGAGACCTTCCTCGGTCTGACGTTCGGCTGCGCGCGCTGCCACAATCACAAGTTCGATCCCATCCTGCAGAAGGATTACTACCGCCTGCAGGCCTTCTTCGCCAATACCGGCACTGGTGACGGTCCGCTGCCCATTGAGAATGCCGATGCGCGCAAGAAGTATGAAGAGCAAGAGTCCATCTGGGAAGAGAAGACCAAAGACATCCGCGCCGAGATCGCAAAGATCGAAGCTCCGCTGCGGTTGGAGAAAATGAAGACCGGGTCAGCCTACTATCAACCCGAAGTCCAGGAAGCCATTTTCATGGACCCTGCCAAGCGCGATCCGGTGCAGGCCATGATGAACCATACGGCACTGGGGCTCATGGCCACCAACGCCAAGTTCGATGCCAAAGCGCTGCGCAACCTCAACGAAGAGGACGCAAAGCGTTATGCTGAGCTGGAGAAGCAGCTCGCGGAATTCGATTCCATCAAGCCCGCGCCGCTGCCCGAAGGGCAATTCATGATCGACATCAGCGCCACGGCTCCGCCCACCTATCTGCTTAAAGGCGGCAATTTGGATGTGAAGGGGGAAGAAGTCCAACCCGGCTTCCTATCGATTCTCGATCCCTCCGACGCCAAAATTACGCCGCTCCCGAATTCCACCGGCCGGCGCACCGCGTTGGCTAACTGGCTTACCGATCCTAAGAATCCGCTGGTTGCCCGGGTGATGGTCAACCGCATCTGGAACTACAATTTCGACCACGGCATCGCCGCGACGCCGGGAGATTTCGGGCTCATGGGCTCCCGGCCAACGCATCCCGAGTTGCTGGATTACCTGGCCTCGGCGTTCGTCGACAACGGCTGGAGCATCAAGAAAATGAACCGCATGATTCTGCTGTCGAACACTTACCAGCAGTCGTCGGAGTTTCAGGCTAAAGCCGCGGCAGTCGATCCCGACAACAAGCTGCTGTGGCGTTACGGCCGGCACCGCATGGAAGCCGAAGCGATTCGCGATTCCATGCTGGCCGTCAGCGGACTGCTGAATCCGCAAATGGGCGGCCCGGGCGTCTTCCCGCCGGTTCCCCCCGGCACGCTCGCTGCCAAATCCAACTACGGCCGCTGGAGCGAGGAGAAGGATCCGGCGCAAAACAACCGGCGCAGCGTCTACATTTTCGTGCGGCGCAATCTGCGCTATCCCATGCTGCAGGAGTTCGATTCCGCCAACACCTTCGAGAGTTGCGATTTCCGCAAGAACACCGTGACGCCTTCGCAATCGCTCGATCTGCTGAACAACGGACTGATACTGGATTGGGCCCAAGCTTTAGCCGGCCGCGTTTTGAACGACAACGGCTTGACTCCCGATGCCCAAGTGGAGCGGGCTTTTAAGCTGACTTACGGACGCGACCCCAACGCCGATGAGAAAAAACTCGCGCTGGATTTCTTGGCCAAGCAAAGCGCCATCATGGCGCAGCGCCTCGCCGGCGGCGAGAATACTAAGCCTCCGCTGCCTGCGAACATGCCCGCGGGGATCGATCCGGCGCAAGCCGCCGCCGTCGTCGATCTATCGCAAATGTTAATGGACTCCAACGAGTTCCTGTACATCAACTGATCTTGGATGAAAGGGGAGAACGCCATGTCAGATAGAATGCTGGATACCTTGAAGCGGCGCTGGAACGTCTCCAGCCGCCGCGAGTTCTTCACGCGCGCCGGCAGCGGCCTCGCGGGGATCGCGCTGAGTGCGATGCTGGCGGAAGACGGCTACGCCGCCGGTGTCGATCCGCTGGCGCCGAAGCCGCCCCAACTGCCGCCCTTGGCCAAGAACATCATCTGGTGTTTCATGGAAGGCGGCCCCAGCCAGGTGGATCTGTTCGATCCCAAGCCGCTGCTGGAGAAGTACGCGCTGCAGCCGATGCCGGCCTCCTTTCATCCGGAGACGCTGCTCACCGCGCAAGGCTCCAAGCCCAGCGATGGCATGTTCCCCTCGCGCCGCGCCTTCAAACAATATGGTCAGAGCGGCCTGTGGGTTTCCGACTGGCTGCCGAACATCGCCCAGCACGTCGACGATATCGCGGTCCTCAGGTCGTGCCACACCGATGCCGTGAATCACGTAGGCGGCGTCTGCGAGATGAACACCGGCTCGCTCCTCGCAGGGCGTCCATCGCTCGGCGCGTGGCTGACCTACGGCCTCGGCAGCGCACAGAAAAATCTGCCCAGCTTCGTTGTCATGCAGGACGACAAGGAGATCCTGGGCTCGGTGCAGAACTACGGCTCCGGCTTCCTGCCCGCCACGTATCAAGGCTCGCTCTTCCGTCAAGGCGATACGCCCATCCTGAACCTGAAGCCGCCCGCCGGCACCACCGACGAGCAGCAGCGCAGCAAGATCGAATTCCTTCAGAAACTGAACGATTACTTCGGCCGCGACAAAGAGGACGACACCGAACTCGACGCCCGCACGCGCTCCTATGAGCTGGCCTACCAGATGCAATCCGCCGCTCCGGAAGCCGTCGATCTCACGAAAGAGTCTGACGCCACCAAGGCGCTCTACGGCATGGATGAGCCTGAGACCAAAGTGTACGGCACTAACTGCCTGCTGGCCCGCCGATTGGTCGAGCGCGGCGTGCGCTTCGTCGAAGTCTATGCCGGGTCCGGCTCCGGCTGGGACGCGCACCACGACGTGGAAGCGAACCACACCAAGTGGTGCAAAGCGTCCGACAAACCGGTCGCCGGCTTACTGGCGGATCTGAAGGCTCGCGGCATGTTGAAGGACACACTGGTAGTCTGGGGCGGCGAGTTCGGCCGCACTCCGTTCGCTGAAGTGATCGCGGGACAGAGCCCGGACAAATACGGGCGCGATCACAACCCCTGGGGATTCACCATGTGGATGGCGGGCGGCGGCGTCAAAGGCGGCCAGAACATCGGCAGCACCGACGATCTCGGCCTGCGCGCCGCTGAGGACCCGATGCATGTTTGGGATATTCACGCGTCCATTCTCCACCTGCTGGGCCTGAATCATCTGCGGACCACTTACATGCACAACGGGCGCGCCGAACGGCCCACCGTTACCGGCGGGAATCTCATTCCAAAGCTGTGGACCTAAGGCTTCAGCGTTTGCTCGAGCCCTTCCGGTTTCGGGCGAAGATCGGTCGCTATCCAGGCGATTACTGTTATAATCTTTAGGTTTCAATTCCACTTGGAAATCCCGACAGATAGGAGAACTCGATGAAAATTCCATTACTTTGCATGGGCACCCTGCTGGCCGGGTATTGCTTGGGAGGCTCCATCGTGCTCCCTGGCGGAACTCAGACCGTGGTGGGCACCAGCACGACCGGCACATCGTTCACCTACAGTGGCACGCTGACGCAGGCCGATACGCTCGCTCTCACGGTGAGCGGTAGTCCATCAGATCCTTGTTTGCAATCGGACCCCACTCGGTATTGCGTCAATGCCGCAGGTGTGCTGACCGTTGCCGGTACCGGCGCCGGAGTGGGCGGAACGACGACTTTCACTGGAACGTTCAACAGCACCACCGGGACCTGGAATTACGGTGCGCTGCTTCTTGAAATCTCCGGAGTTTCTGGTCCGGGCGCCGTTCAACTGTTTGCGGCGAATGCGGGTAATGGGCTGGGAAGCGGTGCTCCGCCCGCCGATCTCACGCTGGCCGCGACTTCGCTTTCCGCTTTAGGTTTCGGGAACTTCTCAGTGCTTAACCCGACCATCACCTTCATTCTCGCCGACAGTCTTTACTCCGACAACGCCAACAACTTCGTGCTGACACCGGTTGCAAGCAGCGTCCCCGAACCCTTCGCGATTTTCCTCGTCGGATCGGGATTGGCCGGTTTAGCCTGGTTCGGACGCCGCGCTCGGCGTTAGCCGCCAGGCGGCACTCCGGTGGTTCGCTGTCAAGTGGTTCGCTGTGGAGTTGAGAAGATCCTGGCACAAATGCCCCAGATGTCATGAAACCCGCCATGCCTCAGCCTGCGCACGTTTTGAAAGCCGTTTCTAGGCCAGGAGCAACTTCTCCACTACAACCCGAGGGTTCCTCAAGCAAGCCGTCAAGGCGTCCATGTCAAATGAAGCCCACCAAGGGAACCAACCTTGTCCTGTTAAAGCTGTTCGTTCTCACAACCGCACTAGCGGCGGCTGCACTTCCTTCGAACGCCGAAGGTCTGCCCGACGGGCCTGGGAAAAATCTAGTCGAGGCTGTTTGTAGCGAGTGCCACACCACCGAGCGAATCGCCGCCCAGCAATTGACCAAGCCCCAATGGGCAGATAAAGTCCTAGAGATGTTGCAGGAAGCACCCGACGTCAAGCAGTCAGAACGCGACCAGATCGTAGAGTATCTGGCCAAGAACTTTCCGGCGCGAGCAAACGTGAACAAGGATCTAGCCAAGGAATTGCAAGCTGCGCTAGAGATCTCGCCCGAATCCGCTGCGGCCATCGTGCAATATCGCAAGCAGAATGGCGGCTTCAAGACGCTCGACGATCTCAAGAAAGTGCCCGGCTTGGACGCAGCAAAACTCGACGCCAAGCGCGAGATTATCGATTTCAAGGAGTAAAAGCGTCTTCCTTCATCTCAAGCATTGCTCGCCAAACGGCGATCCATGCGCCATCCTGCTTCTCAAACACCCACAAATCCCGCCCGCTTGCACGGTATCGCTCGCCTAAACGCTCGTAGACCATGTCATAGCGAAAGGTGATCACCGCCGTGCTGCCGGCGACATCGACCTGCTGATCATGCTTCCGGAATTCCTGAATGGTTGCGTTTTGGCAGAAATCATGGAATCCTGCGAGAAAGCCCTCCCGACCTTGAATCTTTCCGGCGAAATCGGGAAATGTCGTGACAATTTCCGCGTGCACCCGGCCATCCAGCCATGCTTGATTGATCTGACGCATCGCTGCCGTTGCACTCTCACTTTTGGATTCGTACATCAGACCAATTTGCCATCAGAGGCTGCGTGGGGCAAGTCCTCCCCTTTCCCCGGCGTGTATTCTTGAACAAGAGAATTTCTTGATCGCCGACGCTCGCCAATCCGCCTCCCGCTCAGAGAATCTTCGCCGCATCGTGCGCGTCGCCTCCGGTAACGCGCTGGAGATGTACGATTTCCAGATCTTCGGCTTCTACGCTCCGGCCATCGCGCACGTTTTCTTCCCCGGAACCAGCGAGTACGCATCGCTCATGCTCTCGCTCTCGACCTTCGGCGCCGGTTTCCTGATGCGCCCACTCGGCGCGATTGTGTTGGGCTCCTATATCGACAAGCACGGCCGGCGCGCCGGACTGCTTCTGACGCTTGCCCTAATGGCCTTCGGCACGCTTTCGATCGCCGTTCTTCCGGGTTATGCGGTTCTGGGCTTGGCCGCGCCACTCCTCGTGCTGCTCGGCCGCCTGGTGCAGGGTTTCTCCGCCGGCGTCGAACTGGGAGGCGTCGCCGTCTATCTCTCCGAGATCGCCCCTCAAGGGCACAAGGGATTCTACGTCAGTTGGCAGTCTGGCAGCCAGCAGGCGGCGGTGATGTTCACATCTGTGCTCGGCATTGTTCTTGCGTCTTCCTTTTCCGCGGCGCAGATGACTGCATGGGGATGGCGCATTCCGCTACTGGCCGGATGCGCGCTTTTGCCTTTGCTTTTATTCCTGAGGCGCTCGCTGGAGGAGACTCCGGAATTCCTCGCGAGGAAACGCCACCCGGGCACTCGCGAGATCTTGGAATCGCTGCTGGCAAACTGGAGACTGGTGCTGCTGGGTATGATGATGTCCACCTTCAGCACGGTCTCCTATTACCTGGCCACGGTTTACACCCCCACCTACGGCGGCTCCGAACTCCACTTGCCATCGACCGGCACACTGGTCGTGACCCTCGCCGTCGGCCTGTCCGCGTTCCTCCTGCTGCCCACTTCTGGAGCCTTATCCGACCGCGTCGGCCGCCGCCCGATCTTAATTCTATCCACCACGGCTGCGATCCTCACGGCGTATCCGGCGCTGGCTTGGCTATCCGCGGCGGCTTCTTTCCAGCGTCTGCTCGCGGTAGAGGTTTGGTTCGCATTTCTTTTTGCCGCATACCAGGGCGCCATGTCTCCGCTCATGGTCGAAATGATGCCCGCCAAGATGCGGACCACCGGGTTCGCTCTGGCCTACAGCTCGGCCACCGCCGTTTTTGGCGGATTTACGCCGGCTGTTTGCACCTATTTGATTCATGCCACCGGCAATCGCGCGATGCCCGGAGTCTGGCTATCGCTCGCCGCCGCAATCGCATTAGCCGCTGTGCTGATCGTGACCGCGCGCGCCAGTTCGATGACGAACCCAGGCGCAACTCAAATCGCCACCGGCGAAGTCCGATAGATGGCGGCCAAATTACACCTCGTTGCAGAGGGTTCTTTATATGCCAAGCCATCTATTTGAAGATCCTTACAAGTGTTGGACTTTTCTTAGCACCGCTGCTGGTGATTGCCGCCATGGCAGGCGCTTTGACGTTGGCGGACCGGCTGGTTCACCAACACCCCCGCTAGCTAGCGGCGCTCTCTGAAGAGTTGCCCCTCGGCCCGCTTGGGTGAAACGACGACGCGGGCCACGGACGCTGCGTCAATTCACCCATATTGCCCGATGTCCGCAGCCTTCTCCAGATTCTGGACGGTACGCTGTGCGTTCTCGCGCAGCGTTTCTTCAAACTTCTGGTCCATTTGCCTCCCGGGCCGCGCTTCGATACTCGGTACTGCATGCACCAACCGCAAGTGCGCGGCGCCCCGCCCACCGAGTCGCGGCCTCCGGCGAATTCCGCCTCACAGTTGCGCGATCCTAAAGGGAGCACCATGATGATCAAGTCCGACGTTCGCGCCCGCATTCAAGAGATAGGAATCATTCCGTCGATCCACGTTGCTTCGGACGAGGATGCTCTATTTGCGGCAGAGGAGATTTCGGCCGCGGGGATTCCCATCCTGGAGCTGGCGACAATTGTGCCTGGCGCGATCGAGATCATTGCTCGATCTGGTGCGGAACTATCCGGCTCTCATTGTAGGCGCCGGCGAACTGACGGATGCGCAAACCGCGCAGCGCTGTCTGGACGCCGGAGCGAAATTCCTTACCGGCCCTGGTCTCGATGTAGGGCTCGCTTTGGGGGCCAAGGAGTTCGCCCGCGAGGACCGCCCCGTGATCATTCCCGGCGCGCTGACCCCCACGGAGATGTGTAAAGGCCTGGAAATCCGGTTGCGATTTTGTAAAGGTTTTTCCCTGCGCCGCAGTGGGAGGCGCCCACTACATCCAGGCGCTCAAAGGACCCTATCCGAACATACCGCTGATCGCCTCAGGGGGAGTCAATCAGGAAACTGCGGCGGAGTTTATTATGGCTGGCGCCACGGCCCTGGGGATAGGCGACGCCTTGATCCCGCATGAGTCCATTCAGCTTCGTCAGTCCCAGCGCATCCACGAGTTGGGGCGCCGCTTCGTCGCGATCGTGAAGCACGCCCGATCTCAGATGCCCCATCGCAAGGCCAAGCATTTAGCTGGCATCTGCTCGCCTAACGCGGTGGTCCCAGATATCGCTTGCGCATTTTCGCCACGATCGTGAATTCCGGATCCACCACGTTCGAGATGTCGTACTCCATCCCTTGGCCCAGCAGCAGGCTGGCGCCGCGTTCGTCGAACCCGTAACTCTCCATCAGCCAGCGCATCAGCTCGGTAGTCGCGTGCTGCAAGGCTTCATTGAGCGCCCGCGAACTGCCCAGCACCATGATGTAGTCCTGGGTTTCCAGGCGCGGCCAGTTGATCTTTTTCCCTTTGATGAGATCCACCGAGAATTCGACGTCGAGCGACGTCTCAATCGCGCTGCCCACCACTTCGCCGTCGCCCTGCCGCGCGTGGCCGTCGCCCAGAAAGAACAGCGCGCCCGGCTCGAACACCGGCAGCATTACCGTAGCGCCCGCGCCCATGCCGTTGTAGTCCATGTTGCCGCCAAAGTTGTCGGCGGTACTCGATGGGATGGCGGCGTGGTTGTCCGGAGCCGTGCCAATGCAGCCCAGCATGGGGCGCAGCGGCAGCTCGATACGTGGTCCCTTGAAATCGCGCCGGATCGCTATACGCAATGCCTTTTTGCTTATCGATATGCCAGGTCGCCTGCTTCGCCTCGCGCAGCGCTTCCGCTCGCAAAAAGCTCGGGATCGGCGGTGTACGGGGCCAGCAGCGACGCGGAAAAGCCGGTGGCGCGGTTGGTCTCCAGGCGCAACAAGTGAACCACCAGCGTGTCGCCCGGCTCGGCGCCTTCGATGTAGAACGGGCCCGTCTCCGGATTGGGCCGCTGGCCGCGCTGCACCCCGGCGGAGTCAAAGCCCGCGCGCGTCGATGGTCGACGTGATCACGTGGTCGCCCGGCTTGATATGCAGCACTGGCGGATGCGCGCCTGAAAAAGTGTTGTAGAATTTCGTGGGCGCAAATTGGTGAGTTTCCGCGAAAGCCGTGACAGCCATCAGGAGCGTCAGGAGCAATTTCATACTCATCCTCCAGTTTGGACAAGTATATCGGAAAGGCTCCTCTCGAACTTCATCGATGGCTGCGCCTACTATCGCGCGGCCTTGTGCGAAACCAGAAAGGATTGTAATATACAGCTTGTCTTCCGGCACGCTCATTCATAGAAGGGACCTGACAACACTCATGCGGCTAAGAAATCAAAATACTTTATGGTCCAGACGAATGCTCGCGGCCATCAAAGTTGTGGTTGTCCCGCTGATCGGCGCTGGGCTGGCAACCGCGCAGCCCGCGTCCCCGGAAAAGCCGCTTCTGGCGGAACAGGTTTTCAAGAACATTCAGGCGCTCAAAGGGATCTCCGTCGACGATTTTCTCCAGACCATGGGGATCATGACCGCCGCCCTCCAATTCGACTGCGCGGATTGTCACACCAATGCCGGCACCAACGCGGTAGATTGGGCTGCCGACACTCCGCGGAAGGTGATCGCGCGCCGCATGGTGAATATGGTCGCCGCCATCAATAAGACCAACTTCGGCGGCCGCCAAATGGTGACCTGCTGGACCTGTCATCGCAACCGCGACAAACCCATGACCACGCCCACCATGGACATTGTCTACGGCATGCCTGCCCTGGAGTCGGACGATGTCATCCAGCAGATTCAAGGGCTGCCTTCCGCCGACTCCATCCTCAATAAATATATTCAGGCTTCGGGCGGCGCTCAGCGTTTGGCCGGACTTACCAGCTATGACGCGCGGGGTACCAGCGTGGGTTTCGGAGGATTCGGCGGCGGCGGCGACGTTGAGATTGTCGCGAAATTTCCGGATAAGCGCGCCACCATCATCCTGTTTAAGGAAGCGACTGGCCGGGGCGACCAGATCAGAGCCTACGATGGCACCACCGGTTGGGTGCGAACTCCGCTCAATGTGGTGGGAGAGTTTCAGTTGGGCGGGGGCGACCTCGACGGGGCCAGGTTTGACGCCCAGCTATCTTTTCCCGGGCAAATCAAACAAATTCTCACGAATTTGAAAAGCGGTCCGCCGACTTCCATCACCGACCTTCCCGCGCCGTCCAGCCAGTCTTCGCTGGAGCAGAATGCGGTCTCCGTGCAGGAGCACAATGTCGACGTGGTTCAGGGCACCGGGCCAAGGGGCCTGCTGGTAACGCTTTATTTTGACAAGCAGACTGGCTTGCTTCTGCGTGAGTTGCGCTACGGCAACTCGCCGATCGGCCGCGTTCCTACTCAAATCGATTTCGCCGATTATCGCGATGTCAACGGAATCAAGTTGCCGTTCCGAATCACCTACGCGTGGCTGGACGGACGCGATGCAATCGAGCTTCGCGAGATTAAGACCAATGTCCCGGTGGACGAAGCGAAATTCGGCAAACCCGCTCCACTGAAGCCCCGCTAAGCGCGCGACCAATGGAGTGACTCTACTTTTTCTCCCCGTCGCTGCCGGGCATCTGCAGCCCGAGGAAAAGCCTCCGGCCGTCGGTAAACGTCACGTTCTTGCCGACCGCTCGATTCGACCCGTCCTTCGCCTGGTAGCCCTCGACCACGATCTCCGCCCCGGGAGGCAGTGAATCCCTGGTGAAGCCCAGCCGGTACAAATTGTTCGGGCTGCCGCCTTCGATCATCCAAGTAACCGTTTGTCCGTCCTCGCCCTTCACGTCCATGTGAATCCAGGAGTGCGGATTCGTCACTTCCCACTTGACCACCGTTCCCTTCAGTTTCAGGGGTTTTTTCTGGTCGAATTCCGCGGCAAACGCGTGGTGCGCCCACACCGGTACCGCAGCCACAAGCAGACCAAGACCAGCCACCAAAGCCAACAGCCTCGTTCTCATCCGTCTCCCTTCCTTTTCGCCGACACCACTATTTCGCTGCCTTCTTCGCGGCTTCTTCTTCGGCCACGCGGGCTCCCCGGAGCGTGTTCACCAATCCGTAATTCGCCTCGTGACATGCGTACTCGTATAATTGCCCCTGCATCTTGGTGATGGGCAGTTCTCCCGACCACGGCTTGGTCCACATCCCAGGGTCTTCCACTGTGAACTGATAGAGGATGGTTTCCGGATTGACGCGCGTCAGCCGTTCCACCACGTGCAGGTTCTGCGCGTCTTCAAACGGATTCAGATCGGTGAAATTCGTAGTGTCGATCACCAGCGTGTTACCCTCCCAATGCCCCACCGAATCGCCCATCCACTGCTTGACGTTCTTGGCGATATGCGGCCGCCCGTCGGTGGGAATGACACGCGCGTCGTGGATCATCTCGGCTTCGATGACCACATATCCGGAGCCTTGCACGATCTGCAGATTGCTGTTGTAGGCCGAGGGCAGCAGCGGTGGTCCCACATTTGCCCGGGCGATGCACCGCGCGCTCAGCGACATGTTCTCGGGGCCGTCGAATTGATGTCCTTTGGCCTTGGCTCTGTGTTCCGCACGCCGCTTGGCAGCGTCCGGCGTGAGCGGAGGAATGGCGCCGTCCGGCCCCACGATGATGGAAGTCCGCCGGTTCCACGCGAGCTTGGTCTGGGCCCGGTCCAGTCCGTACTCGCTGAAATCGTAATGCACGTCATCGGCAGTGCCGGGTTCGGTGGGGCGGCCTTCCTCTTCGTTTAGATTTAGCCGCTCATGCTCCTTCTTCATCCCCGCCGCTAATTCTGCGTCGGTATAGAATTCTTTCCCGGCCAGATCCTTCGGCCGCTCCAAAGGAGTAACGGTGTTGTTGGTCCAGACTCCCTCTAGGTCGGGCTTGCCGTCTGGCGTGCGCGGCGGGGTCCAAGTCTTCACTGCGCCCGTCGCCTTTGGTGCGCGGGTCGTTTGACTGACGCGAGCCTGCCCCCTAACCGGGATCTGCGCCAGCGCAAATCCGCCGATCGTGACGGTTAAGGCGGTGACGGAAGCGAGCGAGCGATGTCTCGTCATGGAAACCTCCTTTTTGCCGGCCTATCTGCTGGCCTTCTTGCGAAGCGTCCCGTACAGCAATTCCTCGGTGAATTCCGGGCACCTGTATTCCAATAGCCGGGCATCTTCCTCCACGCGGCGATACAACGGCATGCTGATTTTCCACGGTCGCGAAAACACCTTGGGATCCTCGATGGTGGCTTCGTAATTGAGAATGTCGGGGCTGCGCGGCGTATATCGCTCCACCACATGCAGCGCATCGCTATGGAAGTCGCCCGCACGGTCGAACCACGTGTCCTCATTTTGACTGGTAACATCCACCACCAGCGTCTCGCCCTCCCAGTGTCCGTTGGACCACCCCATCCAGCTATCGGCAGGCGCCTTGGTCGGAGCCCCCATATTGATGGTGCGAACCGCTCCCGCGTACTCGTAAGCCATCATGATGTTCTCGCGCGACTGGACGATCTGGAAAGGATAAGGAAGATATGTCGCGCGCGGCACGCCCGGCAAATAACACTTGACCTCCGGGTCCAGCTTCACCCAATTCGCACGATTCTCTTTTTGTTTCGCAGCAGCCGCCGGCAGATAAGGGATCTCATCGCCCTCGACGACACTCAAGCCCGGCGGTATCGAGAAGACCGCGCCCAGCGCGTACACCGGCCCTTGTGCCGCGGAGTGACCCTGCAGGTTCCAGTCGGCCGAATTATTGGCCTGCCAGATCCCGTTCAGGTTGGGTTTTCCATCCGCCGTGCGCGGAGCCCGATAAGCCGGAGCCTGGCTCCACGCCGGCATCGCGCCAAGAAGAGGACACTTGCCACCACGATCTTTCCTAACCTATACACCCGATTGATGCTATACGCGAACCACCTCGAAGTCAAAGGGGATGCTGCAACCCGCGCATTCCTCATCAATTGCGGGTATCATAGTCGACGGCGTTAACAGCGCGCCCCAGCGGACCCGTCTAAAGCGCAACGACCAAGGAGGCTTCGATGGAATACGGAAATTCATTCTCGCGGCGCGGTTTTTTGATTTCCACGGGATCTCTCGCCGCGGCCTCTCGCCTAGCTGCGGCCACCAACGTGGATAAGGCGAACCTGTCGGTCATCACCAAGCGCGTGGAAAAGGTTTTCAAGAACCCCGCGATCAAGGAGCCCAACGATCTCCAATTCGCTGCCGACGGCAATCTGTGGATTCTGGATCAAGTCGATCCCAACAAAGTTTTTAAGGTGAATCCCAAAGACGGCGCCATCATCAATCAAGTCCAGACGGAGTCCATGCACGGCAGCGGCCTCACGTTCGGCGATGGGGCCTGGTGGATCGGCTCCACCAAGACTCTGAAGACGCTGAAGGTTGACCCCAAGACCGGCGCGACTCTGAAATCTTTCGACACTCCGGGAGCCGGCCTATACGGCAAAGTCAAGACGCCTTCCGGCGCGCACGGCCTGAAATGGGTGGACGGCAAGTATTGGATGGCCGTTCCCGCTTCCGGCAAGCTCTACCTGATGGAGCCCGAGTCGGGCCAAATCGCGCGCAGCATTCCCGCCCCCACCGTCCGTACGCACGGGCTCGCTTGGGACAATGGGATTCTCTGGTGCGTCGGTTCCGACGAACGCGAGATCTACAAAATCGATCCGAAGGACGGCACGCTGCTGGCGAAGATCAAATTGTCGAAGGACGATCCGGAGCCGCACGGCCTGGATCTATACAAAGGCGTCATGTGGTATTGCGACGCCGCCAGCGGCTGGGTCTGCAAGCTTACGTAGCAACTACGGACTTAAGCGAACGCATATCAGGTGGCCCGCTTTCGCAATCACTTCATGCGCGATCCGCGAGCTGAAACGCTTTTGGTAGGTGCCGTCGTCGACGACGAACACACGCGTTTGGCGCGCTTGTAATGCCTCGATCGAGCTCACTCGGAGAAAGCAGGAATGAAATCTCCCGGCCGCCATACCAGAGCATCTGATTCACCTCGTCGTAGAGCGGCGCGCCTTGGTCGTAGAAGGCAACGCTCTCGCCGGATGGCGTAGCGGCCGTGGCGGCCACTGCGATAGGCCGGATTTCGGGCACATGGTAGGTCACCGGAGGAAAGATTGCGATCGCCAGCACCGCTACCGCCAGCACCGGCGTGGCGAAGAGAAGCCCCTTCTGGATGAATCGCAATGGAATCAGCGTAACCAGACCGATTGCAGTCAGAATCGACAAGGCGGGATAAGCCGGCAGCATGTAACGCAACACGCGGCTCTTAGCGGCCGCGCACATCGCCAAAACCACTACGAACCAGATGAGCAGAACGTATAGCCGCCGCTGCCGGCCGCGGATCACGGTCACCATCCCGGCAATCGCGAAAGGCAGCCACGGCCAATACGACTTAGCCAGCATGAACACATACTCAAACAGTCCGGTATAGCGCCGCCAGCTTGGCGACAGCGCGCCGAAAGCTTCGCGATCCAGCCAGGCCTCATGAGCCGTAAAAAACACCTGTCCGTAATGATCGATCAAGCGCCAATACCAAAGCGCCAGCGGCAGAATCGCGAGCGCCAATGCCGCTATTGCGTAGCCCCAGCGCGGACGCCGCCGCGCAATGATCAGGTCCAGCCCGAAAATGGCCGGGAGCGCAAAACCGATCAGTCCGCGAGTCATCAGCGCCATCGCCGTAAACGCTCCCGCCGCCAGATACCAGCCGGCGTTATCCGCCGTCAGTGACCACGCGCACAACGCCGCCAGAAAGAAGAACGTCACCGGAACGTCCGTCATGGCGCGCGCCGTGTACTTCACGAAATAAGCGCTGCTCGCCAGCGCGAACATGGCGAGGATCCCTTGCATCGGATCTCCCGTCAAGCGCCGCGCGAGCCACGCCACCAATAGAACCGTGCCCAAGCCCAGCAAGGCAGACGGAACTTTGGCCACGACATCGGAAATGCCGAAGACCGAGAAGAAAGCCGCCTGAATCCACTCCAGAAGCGGAGGGTGCTCAAAGTCCGGCGCCCCGTTGAATTGAGTGTTCAGCCAATCCCCGCTGAGGACGATCTGCTTTGCCACCACCGTGTAGCGCGCGTCGTCGTATCCGGGCAGATCCCCCACCCGAATCGGCGCCAGGAAACCAATGGCGGTCAGAACCGCAAACGCCCCAAAATAAAAGCGCGGGTTCAGCTCCGTGGCCTGCCGATCGAACATCACTTGAGTATCACATTTTCAATTCGTTATTCTTCTGTTCATGGCAACCGCAGCGGACAATGGCATCGTCGATCTGCCCAGTCGTCATTCCGTGGATGAAACTGTCGACCGATTGAAAACCATCCTGCAAGCCAAAGGCGTCGCACTCTTCGCGATCATCGACCACAGCGGCGAAGCCGAAAAGGCTGGGATGAAGTTGCCTCCGACCAAGCTGTTGATCTTCGGCAATCCCAAGTCCGGGACTCCGCTGATGCTGGCGGCGCCCAGCAGCGCCATCGATCTGCCGCTCAAGATCCTCGTGTGGGAAGACGTGCGCGAAAACGCCACCGGAAAAGTATGGATTTCCTATAACAGCCCGGCTTATCTGGCGGAACGACACGGGCTTCCGCCAGAGCTGATTTCAAACATCGCTGCGATTGAAGGATTGGCGGCGCAAGCCGGCGCCTGATCCACGCCATGACCCTGCGCCCGCGCGATCCGCTGCTCGGCCCGTTCAATGAGACGCGACCACAGAGTCTCCGGCTCCGAATCGAAAATGATATCGGCGCTGCCGTTCAGAACGCGCCAGAAGCCATGGCTGGTTTCGTTTTCCAGTTGACCCAGACTCCAGCCGCAGTATCCCAGATAAACCCGGAAATCCGCCGGATCGGGCCGCTTCGCCAAAGTCTTCCCCAGGAGTGCCCCCGTCGGAACCAGGTAGACCTTGCCCGTGACGTGCTCGGCGCCTTCCGGCATCACGTTCGCTCGCAGCAGTGCCAGCACATTCGGCAATTCCACTGGCCCGCCCGCGAAAACCGGATCGGAGCGGCCGCTCGCTCCCTTCAACGGCTCTAGCGCCCGCGAGACCGGCACTTGCGTACGGCGATTCAGCATCAGCCCCACTGTCCCGTCCTGCGTGTACCGGACCAGCAGGATCACCGTCTCTGCAAATGTTGAATCCGGCGCATCCCGCGTCGCAACCAGTAGTTTGCCGATGCCAAGATCGTGCGTCGACTGCGCTGAAACAGTCAGAACGCTGCACAAGCCCACCGCCGCGATCGCCATTGACCCGAAGCATCTGCGTACCATGATTCATTTTGCAACTTTACAAGGAGAATACTCAAGCACGCAAGGCATTTACCAAAGGGACCAGCTAAGCGCGCCTACTGGGCCGAAATAATTGGACATCTGGCGATGGCGTTTGAGCGATCGGTGGCGTTGTTGCCCGGGCGACCGATTTTACGGCCAGTTGGGAAGACTAATGAATTGCTCCTGTTTTGTCGAATGAATCATTGTCCGGGTGTTAAAACCAATGAAACCCATCTCGATCTTACTGGCAGACGATCACGCTATCGTGCGCAAGGGCATTCAGTTCCTGACTGAATCCGAGCCCGATCTCGAAATGGTCGGCGCCGCCAAGGACGGGCGCGAGGCGGTGGAAATGTGCCAGCAATTACGGCCGGACGTAGTGATCCTGGACTATTCGATGCCCAACCTGAATGGCTTGGAAGCAGCCGCGCAAATCTCGCGATCGGATTTCATTCCCTCCATGATTATGCTCAGCATGCATACCGACGAGACCTACATTATGCGCGCCATTTCGGCTGGAGTCGTGGGTTATGTCTCCAAGGAATCGGCCGAGGATGAAATTGTGGACGCCATTCGCACGGTGGTCGCTGGTAAGCCTTTTCTCAGTCCGGCGATTGCGCAACGTATGCTGCTAGGAGGCGGTTCCGCCGCAGCGGGCTTGGCGGCGCCGCCCGGTGAGCTACGCGATCCTTATGATTCCCTCACCGGCCGCGAACGGGAGACACTCCAGCTGATAGCCGAGGGCAAAACCAATAAGGAAATTGCCAACGTCCTCAAGCTAAGCCCGTACACGGTGGATAAATATCGCGTCGGCTTGATGCAGAAGCTGGATCTGCACACCGTCGCGGAAGTGGTCATCTACGCGGTGCGCCGGAGACTGGTCGGATAAGCGCTGGATCCAGGCCGTCTAAATATCCAGGTCTGCCTAAGCAGCGACAAACGCAGCCGGAATTGCGATTTGAATCGCCGTGCCACCGCCGGGGTGCGAGACAATTTTAACCTTTCCGCCCAACTCCGCTGCCCGTTCCTGCATACTCAGCAACCCCAGACCGGTTCCTACCCTCCGGCCCGGCTCAAAGCCCTCTCCGTCGTCGGTAACCGTCACGGTCAGAAGCTTTTCGTTGGAATCCAGCTTCACGGTAACGTTCTTGGCATGGGAATGCCGCGCGCAGTTGGTTAGCGATTCTTGCACCACACGAAAGACACAAGTGCGATGCGCTTCATTGAGGCGGCCCACTTCGCCATCTGCGGTCATCTCCACTGCAATCCCGGTTCTTCTGGAAAATTCGGCCGTGAACCAGTTCAGCGCCGACACCAACCCCAGGTCATCCAGCATGGACGGGCGGAGGCCCAAGGAAATATTCTTGCTCGCGCGCAGCGTTTGATTCGCAATTTCGCGCATGTTCTGCAAATGCATCACCACCGCGCTGCCCTCGGCACGCGCAATCTTTTCGGTGTTGGCAAGCTCGAACTTCAATGCCGTTAGGGATTGCCCGATCTCATCATGCAACTCCCGTGAAAGCGCCTTCCGTTCCTCCTCTTGGGCGGACACCAATTGACGCGAGAGGCTTTGCAACTCTTCCTGCGCCCTGGTGACCTTGGCATGGGCCTGCTGATTGCTCTTTTCAATTCCCATCATCTGGTAAAGTGCCGCGCCACCCGCTGCCGCGCCCAGCAGCGCAATCAACGCCAGGATTGTATTGATTTCCGTCCGGAGATTGCCCAGGGAACCTTCGATGTCCTTCTGTTCAGTTTCAAAATTCGCATCGTTCCATTTGGAGAATGCCGCAGCGAGGTTCACGATGGATAGGCGCGACCCCAGCGCTTCATTCAGCCTCCTTTGGGAATCCGCTGAATAAGGCTGATCCGTCACCGAGTAGATGGTCTCCAGATAGGTGTGGACGTTGTCTTCGATTTGTTGCAGGCTCGCGATACTGTCCGGGCCCGCCGTTTTCCGTAGGAACTTAATCTGGGCTTCGATGTCGCGTTGGTTCTCCATCACCGCCTCGCGAGCCTCCCCGGGCCGCCGGCCCAGCAGGCCATCCCGCGCGACTACCGATATTTTGTAAATGTCCAGGCGGATTGCCTCCAACGCGTCGTCCGCTAGCCGATAAGAAAGTTCAGTCGTCTTGACTTGCCCGGCGATTGAATAGGTGGCTTGCTGGATCTCGTCGCCCGCCAGGAACAACAGCATCAGTATGTAAACCAGGACGAGTTTAAAAGGGGTTGCAATCTTACGAAGCATAGGCGTCAAGCATTCCGCTTAGTGGCGGAGATATTCTTCGACAAACTGGCGGTCTCTCTCCCCGATAACCTTAGTACCTTCGTACGGCTCGTTTGGTTGATCGACGGAATTGTTGAAGTCCTGTATGGTGGCGCAGAATGGACTCAGCAGTGAATCATGAGACAACACATAAATCAATTAGTAGTGCGGATGCAGATCTGGAAAGACAACCATGGGCAAGATTTAATTGAATACGCTCTGATGGCCGGTTTTGTGGCCGTTTCCGCGGGCGCGATCATGCCCGGAGTCGCCTCCAGCATCAGCACAATCTTCTCGAAGGTGAGCAGCGTATTGAAGGTGGCTTCGACACAGGGCAGCTAAAAAGTCACTGTATTCCGTGCGAAACCAAGTCACAGACTGATCGCGATAGTGTATCGACGCAAGGTGTCAACAGAAGGCCGTGAGCGCCACCGTATAGGCAGGTGAATACTATGCAAAGACTGCACAAATGGCTTCAGCATTGGGATCGATTGCTCATTCGGATGCAAATCTGGAAGGACGATCATGGGCAGGATTTAATAGAATTTGTCCTGGTGGCCGGTTTCGTAGCCGTTTCGGCATCGGCCGTTATGCCCCGCATCGACAAAGACGTCACCAAGATACTCAGCCAGATTAAGAGTATCATGAAGGTGGCCAAGACCGAGGGCGGTTGATGACTACCGTCCAAAGCCGCCCGTCGTTGGTGCCGGAGGTGGGACTTGGAGCTACGGCACCCCAAAAGCTCCCATAAGTTATAGACCAGCCGTTGCCACCAATCCCAACATTACCTCATTTGCCAGCGACCCGTGCACGCTATTGCACGCTGGACAACGGTGATAATATCAACGCAAATGCCCAGAGAGCAACAAACGGCCACGGTGGAGACCAACAACACCCCGGAGCCCAAAAAGAAACGCAAGATAAGTGCGGCTTCCGAGCGGAAGATGGTGCGCAAAAAAAGTTCAATTTGCGTTTGGCGGCAGCGACTCCAAAAATCAGATAGCAGGTCTGAAGTAGTTTGAACGATCTGTTGCGGGGGTTGACGGGGTTTGCAAATTTCATTTGGTTTTTTCTCCGCTCTCGCGCCACTTGCGCAACCGGTCCTGTGAAACTTTCCAGCAGTCCTCACCGTGTCTGAGGTGATGGGCTGTTGGCGTCGAACCACCACAACATTGCCTATGCGTGCGTCGCCCTGGCGACGGCATCGAAGAGGCTGTTCGCATCGAGTGTGGTGGAGTGAATTTCTCCGTCCTTGCCGCGCATCTCGATGTAGCAGCTGCCCACAAAAGCAGAATATCGGGTAATGGTAGAAATCCGGCAGGTGCTCTGGCAACGCCTTGTTGTAGCTGAGCATGTAAGCAAACTGCTGGGGACCTCGGTCGGATCACGCTTATCGTTATAAACCCCTAGGGCCTGATTACCCTCTTGCTGGTAGGCGAACAGACGGTAGTGGGGATTCGCAGATTTCGATTCCGTTTATGTTCCGATTGGCCACTCTCTCAGAAGAGGATCTGGCGAAGGTGCTCGAACTCCTCCGCTTTCGCCCGATACAGCTTTGTATGTTTTTGAAGGCGCTCATCGGGTCTGAAGAAATGGAACGGATGATGACTTCCGCGATTGCAACCGCGAAGCGGGAGGGGTAACTCCCATTACGGTTACCACTACTCAACGCAGTTATGTTGACAAGCGAGACCAAGCAAGAGAGCGTTCATTGAAATTACCCCGCTCATCCATCCAGCACCGATATCTAGTCCTAATACCCATATGGTTTTTGGAGCATGCGTCCGCTTGGAGCATCAGGGCCGGGTCGGCTTCCATTACTAAGTGACGTGCGCGCGCTTGCCTTACGCGCCCAAATTTCGGCAGCGCCAAGCGGAGACGCTAGAATAGTCACAGATGCACTACTTCATCCGCACAATGGAAAAGCATAAGGACACCGAAGGGATTTTTAGTTCCGAGATTGGGGGACCCCAAAGCGGCCAAACAAGCCAATCAGCGAGCTGCTGAACTGGGATGGAAGGGTATCGATGAAGGGCAGAGAGTCGTGAGTGTGGAAGCTGTGGAACAAGATAGCGCATCTTGAAAAACAAGGAGATAAGCATGGCAACGATAAACGTTGAAAAGGCCAAGAATTATTTAGCCCTGACCAAGCCCAAGGTCACATGGCTCATTGCGGTCACCACCGCAGTGGGTTATTTCTTTGGGGCGAAAGCAGGGCAGTGGGATTGGATGACGGTGTTGCGGTTCCTGCACACGTTGGTGGGGACGGCATTGATGGCCTCCGCGACAGCGGTGCTAAATGAGTGGTATGAACGGGAATCCGATGGCAAGATGCGGCGCACTTCGGAGCGACCGCTGCCGGCCGGCAGGATTGCGCCGACCAACGCGCTCTGGTTCGGGATCGCATTGGCGGTCTTCGGCTCCGTGGAATTGGCATGGGGGGCCAATGTGGTCGCAATGATCATCGCCGGTATTACGTTGTTCTCGTACCTTTTTGTATATACGCCTCTGAAACGGCAATCCTGGCTCTGCACGACGGCAGCCGCATTCGCTGGAGCGATGCCCCCGCTTATCGGATATGCCGCAGCGAGTGGAAGCTTGAAGGCGGAAGCATGGGCGCTCGCCGCGATTCTTTTCGTATGGCAGTTTCCCCATTCGCTCGCGATTGCGTGGATGTATCGTGACGATTATGCGCGCGCCGGAATTCGGATGTTGCCCGTCATAGAACCTGACGGGAGATCGACCGCGCGGCACATCGTGGCATTTGCGTCAACGCTCATTCCAGTCAGCCTCATTCCGGTGCTACTGGGGATGACGGGGAGAATGTATTTGGTCGGAGCCTTAGTTCTGGGGGGCTACTTCCTATACTTCGGAATTCGTGTCGCGACAGAGCGCACAAACTTCCGTGCGCGACAGGTCCTACTGGCGTCTGTTGCCTATCTGCCGCTTTTGATGGCTCTGCTCGTGCTTGACCGGCCCGGATTGTAAAGCCGTTCTCCGGAGCAGCCCGCCGTGGATTTGGGCTGGATGGTGGTGCCTGGCCTCAAGTGATATCAAATCTTAGGTCTAATCGGATCCCGTCCAGGGGCATACTCAAGATGGTGTAGTGCCGTGGAAAACCGTCCCTGGCCACCACCCTAAAGCATTTATAATCAATATCTAGCTGCCTGTCGTCTGTCCTTTGGAAAGCGCCTGGGCGCTCTACCGTGCATGGCCCGAAGCCGACCTCGTTATCACACCCGATAGTGGCCACAGCGCTTTAGACGCGCCTAACAGCCGCGCCCTGGTCGCCGCGACAGACAAATTCGCCGACTGACCGTCGCTCTCGCATCGCTCCGATCCCCTCTCGTACCCGGCAGCATCCGCCACGCCAACAACACTTCGCCGCTTTGCGAAGTTACTTCCGAATTAACCACGCAGAAACTGCGCTAGCGACTAAGCTATCCAGAAACACTGTTCGAGGAATTTGCCATATTAGTACCGGGAAGTCGGCTCGCGGTGTTGACGCGGGCCGAGCTTGTGTCCGCCTGATTGGCGGAAGTGATGCATGCCTCCACGTCCATAAAGGCAGAACGGAGTTCACAGGTTCAAGATCGAGGTCCGTGCTTGAACAACGCTGATTCAACAACCGCACCGTTGAGGGGTGTTGCTGCGTATTCCACATGAAAATCGCGGTCTTCCACGGGCAGCCATTCATACCTTAGAGGCCCCTCGGTGAGCTGTTTCAGCGATGATCTTGCCTGGTATCGCCGCACCACTCATCGAAGTCCACGAAGGCGATGCTATCGTTCGGTTCAATCCAGTGCCAAGAATCGCGCACGAAAAGAACGTGATGCCCGTTCTCATAGCCATCGAGCCGCCGACGTGCGAGCGAGCGGAAATGAGCTTCAAATCGAGGACGAGGGCGTCACCCTTGCTCAGCCCCGCGCCGTTCGTTAATCAATTCGCGGATAGTGAGGTCCGGCCCAAGGATGGTTCCCTCTCGGGCTTCGCGAATGTGCCGGCCAGCCTCTTTGCGCGCCAGGCGCTTCTGGGTGTCCTCCCCCGCGTGGTTTCCATTGGCGGCCTTCTTCTCTAAAGCCAAATGCAGAAGGTAGCCGTCGAGGGACAGTCCACGCTTCTGCGCGTCATCAGTGAGGCGGACCACCACGTCGCTGGGCCAGTCGAGACTGACGTTCATAATGAATCTCCTGCTTGATCGTAACAAGCGTGTTGTTGTACATTGTTCGCGTTTTGGATTACTACGGTTTCCTGGAAATTTTGGAGGCGCAGTCGGAGTCGAACCGACGAATAAAGGCTTTGCAGACCTTTCTATGTTGTGTTAGCACCCAAATTGTACCTGATTGTCCTGTGGTTTGTCCGGTTCCGGATCCATCCCCTACAGCTGGAGGGAAGTGAATGGGCATAGTTTGAACCTGAATCCCAAACATAGCCGACGCTATGCCTGCGCCGGCCGGCGCGCAGTCGTCCGCCGGAGATGACTGCCCGCTTCCCGGTGTTTTAGGTCTGCATAGATCCGATCCAGATCATAGTCGTGCTCCGCCGCATAGGCATCACGCCTCGAGTAGACCTCGCGGAGCACTTCGTCTTCCCACACATTCTGCCCACTCAAGCTCTTCCGGGGTACAGATGGTCGTTTTCGTGCAGCCATGATTTGCCACAATCCTTTTCACTTCGCGCCGAATCCGGACGTTTCGCGATATGCCAGAAGTTCCAAGTGAGTGGACGCTCCGGATCGTCGGGCTCGCACTCCACTTCGATCAACCCTGACCCGCTATGATTGTACTCCCCTCTCCGATGCATCCGGGCAGACTCCATCCAACAAGTTGCGCTTTCGGCGGATTGCTGCCACATCCACAATCAAGCGACTGAGCAATACTCCCCTCCGTGACGCCGAGGCACACTGAGTTAATGCGATGAAGAGTACCGCCACGAAGATCGCTTACGAGATTGTCCACAGTCGGCGTTACCTGCAGACGCACACATGCCAAACGAATCGTGAATTGTGCAAGAAGGTCTTGCACAATTGGTGTGTCTCCAATCCACAACGGGCCCGATTGGGAGCTGGCTAATTAAAGCCGGTGCGCGTATCCTTTAATTAGCCATTCGCTAATTAAAGGCCAGTTTGCTTAGGATGGAAGAAGAACAAAATCAAAGACTTGGACGGTATGCCGTCTGCACTTTGGCCGGGGAATCGGTCCGTGCGTTCGTGCCCCCACCACTCCCGCCAGTTCCTGCGGTGCGTCTCGATGCGCTGCAGGTACTTCTTGAGCAGGCAAACCAAGCGCTCGGCCGGTTAGACGGACTCGCCTCGGTACTCCCCGATCTGTCGCTCTTTATCTACGCCTACGTTCGCAAAGAGGCCGTCCTCTCCTCGCAGATCGAAGGCACACAGTCATCGCTTTCCGATCTTCTCCTCTTTGAGAACGAGGAGGCGCCCGGAGTTCCTCTCGAGGATGTTCAGGAGGTATCGAACTACGTTGCCGCGCTCTATCACGGGCTGAAGCGCATGCGAGAGGGATTTCCCCTTTCTCTGCGTCTCATTCGCGAGATTCACGAAGTCCTTCTCTCGCATGGACGAGGCAGCGATAAAGGGCCAGGCGAGTTCCGCCGAAGTCAAAACTGGATCGGTGGCACACGACCAGGGAACGCCGCGTTCGTTCCACCTCCCCCGGATCTCGTCATGGAGTGCATGGGCCAGCTTGAGCTCTTTCTTCATGATGGAAATCAGGAGCTGCCACTACTAATCAGGGCCGGTCTCGTTCACGTGCAGTTTGAGACGATCCACCCGTTTCTCGATGGAAACGGCAGGCTCGGACGGCTCCTCATTACATTTCTGCTGTGCGCGGGCGGTGCTCTGCGCGAACCCATCTTGTATCTGAGCTTGTTCTTCAAGACGCATCGGCAAGTCTATTACGATCTCCTGACCGGCGTGCGGAGGGCAGGAAATTGGGAGGCATGGCTGGAGTTTTTTCTCGCCGGTGTGAAGGAGACTTCTGACCAAGCGGTCAGCGCCGCCCGGAGGATCATCACCCTGCTCGAAGCTGACCGCAAAAGGATCGAGGGGCTGGGGCGTCCCGCAGCCTCAGTTCTACGCGTCCATCAGTACGCGCAGACCCATCCGATTCTCTCCATCGCGTCCACTGCTGAGAAGATCGGAACTACATTTCCAACGGTCGCGGGCGCCGTCGATCACATGCGGCAATTGGGAATAATGCGCGAGATCACCGGTAAGCAGCGGCACAGGCTTTTCGCGTACGGTGGGTATCTCGATATTTTGAACGAAGGGACCGAACCGCTTCGCTGAATGAACGTGTTCTCGTGAGATCAGGGGGGGCTGTTCAACAGTTCCGTCATCTTCGCATTGCACCCGCCGAGTTTGCCCGTCTTGAACTGCCCCTTCTTGATCTTCTCTGCCGACTCAATTCCAGAGATCGTTACCACCGCGTTATCGAATCGTTTGAATCCCAGCATCGGCCGGATTCGACCCGGCTGACGAGAACGGACCGCCAGTCATTCCAGGGTTGCTTGGAATTGCCGAAAGAACGCCTTAGCCGTCTCCAACTCACAGATTCAATCAATGTTGTCGAACCATGATCGTCGCTTAATCACAGTGTGTCTTTTCATTATATTTGTTAATGGACGGATGCCCGACATAACTGGCCAATCGTGATGCCCGCGCGCTCCTAAGTGGCACAGAATATTGGAGTTAAGGGCGCGTGCACAGATTGGACCAGTTATGTCGAAAATAACCGGCCAAACTGCTTGATTCTAAATCGCTTACGCTGCAATTCCGGGTGCAAGTAGATTTGGCCGGTTATTTTAGTACAATCCGGGAGCTATCCGGGCAACACTTTTCTAATGAGAATGTTAGCGGAAATTCCTGCGCTATTGGCAACTTACATCATCGCCTTGCGGCGTTGCCACCGGCCCGCGCCAAGGCCACAGGTTCACGAGTACGACCATTTCCTATGGTGCCAGATTGCCGAAATAATCTCCGGCAGTGTCTCAGTTTGAATGCCCTAGAACTCTTAATTTGTCCTGCACGTTCTGCCGTTCAGCGGCGGATAATGCGTCGATGGATCTTGGCAAGAACCGCAGAATCGAATCATACGCTGCGCGCGCATTTTCTTGGTTGCGGCAGGCGGTATCCGCGACCACCGAAGTACGCGCAACATCGAGGAAAGTAAAAGCTAACTCAAGGTCCGCCAATATGAACTCAGCCCCGGAGCGCCTGAAGCTGGCTTGCTGAGCCTCGTGGTCTTCGTCTTGGCCCATGTGTGTGTGGCCTAATTCTAATCAGCCCGGGCCGTGGGACGTAGGCTCATTTTGCGTAATACGAAGCGTCTTGTGAAGTTCGCAGCATTACCCTAGGGTGACGCCCCATTGCTTTGCCAAAATGGATGGTCACGGTCCTTTCTGACTTCCGATGAGTGAGGCCTATCGGTAGATGGGTCCAGGGGAGTGGTCAACTTTGATCCAAAAGATGATTCAGTGAGCTCTGCGCTTCAACAACTGCTTGGCGGGCTTCGTTGATCCGATAGGCTGGATCCATCACTGGCTGCATGAGTTCCTCCAAGGCGGTTGTAACTTTGTTATAGGCCGACTCCGCAATCTCTCTTTGCTCTTGGGTCATGGGACTACTTTGCGCCGCCTTTCTACCCGTTCCTCCGCTTCGAGGGCTCCACCAAAAAGAAGGATCGGCGCAGACCGCAATTATTCCGGATGGCTCCGCTAAAAGTCAGACACCTGGCAGGCTGAACTCAAGAAAAGACCAGAAGGCCCTCCTCTGATATCGGGCCCTCCAGGTCTGTTGGATCCTCTTCTTTTGTTACATGCTGATACCGCTTCAGCAATCACAAGCCATTATGCTGATACCGCTTCAGCAATGTCAATTGGCAGTTGAAACAGCTAGCATTGATAACAGTGGCTCGCAAGACGACAGTATCGAAATACCTGGCTGGGATCGGCCGCAAGGGCGGGAAAGCGAGCGGCAAGGCTCGCATGGAAAAGCTCACGCCAGAGAAACGCGTGGCGATCGCCAAGGCGGCCGCCGCAGCCAGATGGGCGAAACCGATTACCCAAGGAGATCTTAAGCAGCAATCAGTCTTTCAGGTCGCTGAATGGACCGCCGACCGCGTCGCCCAGATGGGCGCGGAGAAGATCAACTCAAGACTGGCAGGCGGGGCCGCGGTGACGCCCGGGAAGCTGACGTTTGACAAGAAGCTAAAAATGGCCACGGTGGCGAAGAAGACTGCCGCGCGCCCTTCCGTACCGGTGGTGGCCGCAAAAAAAAGCAAAGCTCTGCCGCGATTGCAACGTAAGCTAAAACCTTAAGACTTTGGAAGATACCTCGATGCGTGGCCGGTATGCTCTGTGCGGAACAACATGCGCCTTGGCAGGAGCATCGAGCAGCCGTCCAAAACTATATTGAGGCCATGCAGGCCCTCGCCGAACTTGTTAACCATTCTGCCGAAGACCCAGCCTTCAATCATGCTCATCTACGAATAAAAGCAGCTCGTGGGCTTTGTGATGTGACACGAGCCGCCTTGGAACTTCACGAAGCAGAACATGGGTGTGGAACTTCAAAGCCGCCCACCGACCCAGACACGATCTGTTAGAACTTCCCGGTCCAAGCGCGATGACTTCGCCGGACGCTGCCCATCATGCGGCGTCACCCGAACATCCGAATGCAGCTTATTTGTCGACCAAGTTTACTGCAGTGCCCGGAGCGATGGCAATCGTCGCGCCGGCATGTGGTTCGGATGTCGAAGGAGATGCTGACAGCCGGAAGCTAGGACTGGACGTGGAGTTGCAAGCCGTCGAAGTGAATAAGCAGTTAGCGCCTGGATGACGGCGCATCCGGAAAGTATCCACTCGGACGTGACGCAGCTCACCGTTGAAGTCGCTGACCGGCGCCGGAAAGAGGGGCTGCTTGGGTGGATTGCTCCCGGACCATCCTGACAGCGTTCGAGAGGCAACAGAGACACGCAAGGCAGGCCGCGTAAAAACGCGATTTCGGCAAGGCCTACTTCCTGGCGACTGAATGAAGCAGGGCTGTCCGATCTCGGACCTATTTCAATTTGCGGGGACTAGCCGGTTGCCCTTTGATCTCGACCCAGCACTAGGTGGAAAGCACCGGCCGTCATTTCTTCAGTTTCCCTTTCTTAATCCCGCCTGCCAGTTCATCAAGATCGTGAACGTCGCAGCTCCGGCTCCGGTTTGCGGATGCGGCTCCAGGATCAGGAAGCGCTGTCCGTCCGGTGTGACATCGTAGGGGTAAAGAATATTGGGGCCAGACAGGGACGCCGGGAACAGCGCATGCGGAACCCCCGCCTCTACTTTTCCGGGCGACGCCCGAATATCCACCGCCATCACTTTCTGCCCATCTTCCGTCAGATAAAATATTTCCTTGCCATCGGCGCGCCAGCGCGGTGAGCCTCCTCCTCCCGTGGAGATCTGCCAACGGCCCCCGGAGGGGGGAAACGGTTGCATGTAGATCTCGAAGTGGCCCGACTCGTTGGAGTGGTAAGCGATCCACTTCCCATCGGGAGAGAGCTGGCCGGCGCCGTCGTTGAACGGCGTCTGCACAATGGGCATCGCCTTGCGATTTCCTTCGAGCGGTAGCGCCCAGATGTCCTCGCCTGTTTTCGGGTCAGGCTCCTGATAGACGAGAAACCGCCCATCCCGGCTCCAATCGGTGAGCTCCTTGTTGGAGCTCCCATGCGTAAGTTGTTCCTCGTTACCAGAGCCATCCGCGGATTTCCGGTAGAGCTGATAGGTGCCGCTGCCGTTCGCGGAGAAAGCGATTTGTCGGCCGTCTGGTGACCACACGGGCCAGGTTTCGCGCTTAGGATCGAAGGTGAGGCGGCTCATGGTTCCGCGCGTGAACTCGAAGACCCAGATGTCGTCCAGGCGCTCTCGGTTCCGTCGGCCGATCGCCGCTCGAGTCCCATCCGGAGAGAGCCGCAAGGAGGAATAGTCGTCCTCTGGTCCGGCGTCCCCGAGCCGCTTTCCGCTCCGGTGAATCCAGACCAGATTGGATCGATTGACAGTACTGTTGGCAGAGCTGTACATGAGCAGCCCTGCGTCGCTCGCCCAGAAGGCCGCGGCGAGGCTGTTCGGCTTGGTCCCAATGCTTTCCGCGACAGGCAAAGGCTCGCCTTCGAGCTGCAGTTTGCCGGCATTGAACGGCTGAGCCATCAACGTCGTATCGCGCATAAACAGCAACCGGCCTGATTCGTGCCCAAGCGGTGGCGTATATACGGCCTTCAATCCCCCTTTTATCACCGGAACCCGATCTTGAGCGTGATCGAGAGAACTGACATAGATTTCCGTTTCGCGGCTGTCCAGGTACAGGAAATGGTTGCCGTCGGGAAGGAATTGCGGGAATGCGGCCGCCAAATTGCCAAGGCGGACCGGCTCGCCGCCAGAAGCAGGAACGCGGTAGGAGGAGCCACCTGCTCCAATTAGAATGACACCATTCCGGTTCCAGGAGCCTGTCGCTTCCCTGGATTCGCACAGCGTTACCGGGCTTCCCCCGCTGATCTCCACACGCTTCAGTTTTCCGTCCGCGAAGAACCCAATGGACTTGCTATCCGGAGACCAGAAAGGGGAGTTCGCGTTGTCCGTTCCTGGCAGCGGCTGGGCGTCCAGCGCGTTCAGGGGCCGCAGGTAGAGGGAACGCTTCTCACCTTTCGCCGCCCGGAAGGCCAGGAAGCGGCCGTCTGGCGAGAGCGCTTGGCCGGTGACCGGAGAATCGAGATTCATTCCCGCGGGAGCACTCACGGTAAACTGCGCCGGGAGCATCGTGGGAGCGGGGCGCGACGCATAGAACGCAGCAAGGCCGCAAGCGGCCAGAGTCATCACTGCCGCCGCAATCCAGCCCACTCTACCGAGCCGTAAGCGGGGAGTGGCCGCCGCCTCGTCCATGGGACCGCTCAGCACAATCCGGGCTTCACCGATCGCTTGCAGCCGCTGCTTGCGATCCTTCACCAGGCACCGCCGCAGAAGTTGACGCATTGTGTCGGAAGCGCCGGCCGGAAGCTTGGACCAGTCCGGATCGTCCTTCACCACGGCTTCCAGAACATCCGGCGTGGTGGCTCCAGCGAAAGCGCTCGCGCCGGTGAGCATCTCATACAGAACTGCGCCGAATGAGAAAATATCGCTGCGGCGGTCGACGGGGCGGCCTACGGCTTGTTCGGGCGACATGTACGCTGCGGTGCCCAGAATTACTCCCGCGTGGGTGTGCCCCATCGTCAGCGTCGGCGAGTTCGCCAGGGACGAGGCTGGCGGCTCGTCTTCGATAACTTTGGCCAGTCCGAAGTCCAACACCTTGACTACGCCCTCGGGCGTGATCTTGACGTTGGCTGGTTTCAGATCTCGATGGACCACGCCCCGATCGTGTGCGTACTCCAGTGCCTCGACGATCTGCTTCGCGACCGCAATCGCTTCATCTAGCGGGATCGGCCTCGCCCCGATGCGATCCGCCAGCGTAGGTCCTTCGATGAGCGCGAGAACCAATCCCGGCGAGTCTACGGAGTCCACGATTCCGTGAATGTGTCCAATGTTGGGGTGATCGAGCGAAGCCAAAACCTCTGCTTCCCGCTGGAACCGGGCCATGCGCTCGGGATCGCGTAGGAATGTCGTAGGCAGAACCTTAAGCGCAACGTCACGCTTCAGCTTGGTGTCGCGCGCCCGATACACTTCGCCCATGCCGCCTTTACCCAGCAGGGAGAGGATTTCGTAGTGACCGAGTTTGTCGCCGACGGAGAGCGGCATGTGAGCGGTGTAGTTAAGTTTAGTCGATTAAGAAGTGGATTGTGCCTGTATTACGGCGCATCCGTACACTATCCCCCGGTGATTGGCCAAAAAAGTAGTGGAAGTTTAGTACATAACTGGCCAATCGTGATGCCCGCGCGCTCCTAAGTGGCACAGAATATTGGAGTTAAGGGCGCGTGCACAGATTGGACCAGTTATGTCGAAAATAACCGGCCAAACTGCTTGATTCTAAATCGCTTACGCTGCAATTCCGGGTGCAAGTAGATTTGGCCGGTTATTTTAGTACCAACCAGAAGCTAAACTTCGGTTGCTGGAGAACCCTAATGTGCGGCAGCGGGACCGGGACCGGCTACCACGTTCCGCTTCTCATGGTCTTCCCGACCTGGCCAGCCTTTGCCAGTTCGTAATCACGTTGACTTCCGGGCTGCCGTCCGATTCTCTGACGTTTACCAGAAACCGCTTACCGTCCGGATGGGGACTGTACGCAAACTGGTTGTTCTGCGGCAGTATCACGCGGCTTCGGAAATTCGCAATCTTCTTGGGCGCGCTGAACTGCAGAGCCGCGCCCACGATTGGCTCGATCCTCGATTCCATGAGATTCATTTCGTTGCCGCCATTCACAAATTCCAGATAGAACAACTCGCGTCCAGTGCGACTCCACCGCGGTTCAATGGCATTGCCGGCGATCTTCGTCACGCCATCGCCGGAAGGAAAGCGGCGAACGTAGACTCCGTCAGCCGTGCCACTATACGCAAGCCAGAGCCCATTGGGGGACAACTGCCCTTCTGTCCCCACAACGTCCATAGGAGCAAATCGAGCCGGCGCGCTGTCTGGCTTACCGGGGCTCGGCAAATACCAAATGTGGGAGCCGGTCCGGGGATCGAATTCGGTGTAGATGAGAAATCGTCCATCGGCCGACCAGTCAGACGCCGTGCGAAGATTCGGGCCCGCCGGAAGAAGCCGCAACTCCTGTCCGTCCCCATTCGCATTCTTCATGAACAAGTTCGTTCCCCCACTGTCCGGCGCCGAATAGACGATGCGAGCGCCGTCCGGGGACCACACCACGGCAGAGGCCGATTTGCCCTCGGGAGTGAATCTGCTCTCCGAGTTTCGGGCAATATCCAACAATCGGATGCCACCCAGCGGATCGGTCTGCGTGCGTTCACGGAAGGCAACCATGTTTCCGTCCGGCGACACGGAAACACCAGTCCGCTCGCCCGACTCCCCAATCTTTCCCAACTCTTTTCCAGATCGGTCGAGCCAGGTAAGCTGCAAGTTTCGCGATCGGTTGCTAAGGTAAACCAGCGTGCCATTGACGGACGCCGAGGCCGCCACCTGGTTGGGCGTGAGGGACGCAGACGCTTGCGCGGCCACGGCAAATGGATCGCCCACGGCTTCGAGCCGTTGTGGGTCGAAAGGTTGCGCCATTAACTGCGAAGCGCGCAGGAACAGGAGGTGCGCGGCACTCGAGCCAGGAAGCGGCGCCGAATAAACCACGCTCGAATAATCGTTGAGGATTTTGCGCGGCTTGCCTACTTCGAGCGAACCAAGATACACGCCCCGAATCGTTGAGTCCATCCGATTCGCGCCCAGGAAAAGAAAGTGGTTCCCATCCGGCAGGAATTCCGGGAGACTGCCTCGCAGGTTCTCGTCCGCCGTCTTTAAAGGAGAACATTCCCCACCCGCAGGGCTTGTCCGGTAGGCTATCCCCGCGTCGGTGAAGTAAACGATGACATTTCGATCGCTCCACGCGCCGCCTCCAGCGCCCAGTCCGGTTTGCCCGCAGAGAATCGAGACCGGACCGCCCGCGGCGGAAATCATCTTGAGCTTTCCATCGGCGAAGAAACCGATGAACCGTCCGTCGGCGGACCAGAATGGAGAACGCGCATTTTCGGTTCCATCCAACGCATGAAACTCCGCCGCATCCAGCCGGTGCGTATAGAGTGATGTCTTGTTCTGGGAGAGGAGATTGACCAGCAGACGGCTCCCATCGTGCGACAGAAGCGCATATGAAGGTTGCGTCCCTGGAGGCAGGGTCATGGAAAGTCTCATCGGATCGGCGGCCGGCGAGGTTTCGCGAAAATGAACGAAGGATAAATACCCGAGGACAATCGCCAGGATCGCAGCCAGCGCCGGCCAAAACTTCTGCGTCCGATTTATGGCAGGGGCGGCTTGCGGCGCATCGAGCAGCAACTGCCAATCGCCAATCGCCTGCAGTCGCTTCTTCGGATCCTTTTCCAGGCATCGCTTGAGCAGCGGACGCATCTTCGCAGGAACGCGCTCCAGATTTGGCTCTTCCTTCAGCACGCTTGCCACGATGTCGGAGACTGTGTCGCCGCCGAAAAGCGGCTTGCCCGTCAGCAATTCCCACAGCACCACGCCGAACGACCAGATGTCGGCGCGGCGGTCCACAGTCTGGCCGCGCGCCTGTTCCGGGCTCATGTACGCCGCCGTGCCCATGATCATGCCCGCGCTGGTCGGTGACATCGTGAGCGTCACCATGGTGGCGCCAGGCTCGCCGTCACTCTGCGAAGGCTGGGTCACCGCGGCGAGGCCGAAGTCCAGCAGCTTGATCGTGCCATCCGGCGTCAGCATGATATTCGCTGGTTTCAGGTCGCGATGCGTGATCCCTTTTTCGTGGGCCGCATCGAGAGCGCTCGCAATCTGCGCGGCATACTTGAGTACGGTATCAATTGGCACCGGACCCTTCAGCGTCTGGCCTTTGACCAGCTCCATCACCAAGGCTTTGCCGTCGGAGGATTCCTCGACCGCGTAAATGAGCGCAATGTTGCGATGATCCAGCGAAGCCAGAACCTTGGCCTCGCGCTCAAATCGTGCCAGCCTCTCGGGATGTTGCGCGAACGCCGCGGGCAGAACTTTAATCGCTACTTCGCGATCCAGCTTGGTGTCTGTGGCGCGATAGACTTCGCCCATCCCGCCGGCGCCCAGCGGACCAACGATCTCATAGTTGCCCAAGCGCGTACCCGCGGCCAGTGGCATAGGTTGCTGATCGAGTTTAGCCCAAACAAGAAAATAAGTCCTGGATGACGGCGCACACGGAAAGTAATCTTCCAAAAAATAGTGGAAGTATGCGCGACCACTCGGGAGTGATCAAAACGGGTTGACCGATATTTCCCCGTTTTCCCGGTGTGCCGAGCCGGCATCTGGCAGTAAGAGCCGCCGATTCGCGCTCGAAAGGTTTCTGCGCACCGGCGGATGATCTCAGGGGCGCCCGTTGTCGATGGCGAGCCAGGACTTCGCGCATTCCTGCACGACAGTGAGATAATTCAGGACTTCAGCCTTGCCGACCACCCACGGGTTGGGTTCGCCGGGCTTCCGCGCTTTCGTCCGTTCAAACCTTGCCAGCGCATCATTGTATTCGGTGTGGTTGCCGATAATGACATCGGCGCCCGAGCCCTCTGCGATATCCTTGAAGCGGCCCGCATTCGAAATGTAGGACTGCAGCATTTCCTTCGATGTATTCCCGCTCAGGGCCGTCCCGCCCCACTCCATTGCCACGTGCGGCTCGCCATGATCCTTCACCGGAACTAGGAAGGAAAGAGTGCCGGCGGTGTGACCGGGGGTGAAATAAATTGTGATGGTGGTGTCGCCGAGAGTCAGCTTCTGTCCATCCGTGGCATCGATATCATGGCGGTATGGATCGGCTTCCCGCGCGGATAGTTCCCAGTCTTTGGGGGCCAAGATGATCCGTGGATGGTAAGTGTCCTGCAGAAACTTGACACTGCCATCGTGATCGCCATGCGCATGACTGACGACAATGTACTTGATATTGGCCGGATCGAGGCCCACCTTCTTCAAGCCATCCACAATTTCGTCCTGCGCGGCGTAACCGTACAGGGTATCGATCAGAATGATCCCGTCTGAAGTTTTCACCGCCCACGCGCTGTTCGCTTTTGTGGTCAGCATATAGAGGTTGTCAAAAACCTGTCCTCCTTCGGCATACCAGGTCTCCCGCGGCGGGGTGGGCCGGACTCCACCGCCACCCCCCGGAGCGCCGGCTGCTCTGGGCGGACCGCCGCCCGGGGGGTTGGAGGTCGGCACAGGGGAGATGGAAGCCGGGCAGGCAAGGTGCGCGGCTCCGGCGTTATTCGAATTCAGCAAAGCCGTGGCGGCAGCCTTGTGGGCTGAACCGGTATCGGTGGATTGTGCAAGGACCGTCACGCTCAAAAAGAGTGGGAACAGAACCGCGCGGGCCATTCGCATAGCACGCTAGTTTATCGCATATTGCTGGGGGATTTCTGGCACGCCACTGAATTCGGATGGCGGGCCGCGTCGGTTGCTTTTCCCGCACCGCCCTACCAGTTCATGAACGAACCATCGGGGCGTTGATTCATCAACATGCCGGCGCGATAGGTGTCGTATTCACCGATTTTCGTCAGTTTGCTCGCGTCGACCTCCACGCCTAGCCCGGGCCGGTCGTTGGGCCACAGCTTTCCTTCCTTGAAGTCGTACATGCGCGGCAGGTAGGGCCAGGTGCGGCTGCCATCGCCCAACATCTCCATCAGTGCCGTGGTCGAGGTGGCGGTGGGACACTGAACGAGCGCGGCCTCGGCGATCGGTCCCGTGAAGTGCGGAATCATGCCGACGTAGTGTGTTTCCGCCATCGCGATAATCTTCATGAACTCGCTGATGCCGCCCACGTTGGGAAGCGTCACCCGGGCATAGTCGATCAACTGCTTCTCGATCAGGGTGTTGATGTCCCATTTGTAGCCGAACTGCTCGCCCACGGCGATCGGCACCCGGGTGCGTTCGCGGATGGTCTCGTAGGACAGGACGCCCTCGCTGCGGATGAGATCCTCGCAGAAGTAGGGATGCAGGGGCTCCAGCAGGGTGGCGAGGTTGATCGCGTCGGGCGGATCGAGTTCGGTATGGAAGTCGATCGCCCATCCGCCGTCGCCCGCGCCCTTGTGCAGCAGCACGCAGTCCTGATACATCTGCTGGACCAGCTTAAAGCGATCCACCACGCGCTGGCGCGGGTTATCGGTGGCGTAGCGATACGTGCGGAAGCCCGCATCCATACAGGCACGGGCCGCATCCTCCAGCGTGCCGCCGCGTGGCCCCGGAAACGCTGTGGAGTAGCACTCCACGTAGTTGCGCGACTTGCCGCCTAACAGCTGCCACACCGGCAGGTCCAGCGCCTTACCCTTAAGGTCCCACAGCGCCAGGTCCAACGCACCCAGGGAATGCAGCTTTTCACGACCGGCCGGATAAAAATATCCGCGCATCATGCGCTGCCACATGTTATCGATCCGGGACGGATCTAGGCCGATCAGCATGCTGGCACATTCTTCGATGGTCCTGGGCTCGCCGCCCTCGCCGATGCCAATGCGCCCCCGTTCGGTCTCGATGATCACGACGTTGCTGGACTGGTTTACCATCGGCTGACCCTGGCGTCCTTGGGCATCACCGAAATTACTGAAGTAGCGGACGACCTTAATCTTGTCCTCTGGCAGGGCGAAAGCATCCGTAGAAGGAGAAACCCACAGACTGGCTCCCAGCGCACCAACTCCTTTCAAGAAGCTGCGCCGATCCCACTGACGTGTCCCTTCTCTGCTAGCCATTCGTTCGCGGCTCGAGTGCCTTTGTTCCTCCAGACCCGAGATGGATTGCCCGTTCTGGTCGCGCTTGCTTATGGGGTTGGTCATAGGATCCTCCTCGTTATTTTGCATAATTGAACTCGTGCAGATCCTATACTACCTAGGCGATGCCCGACGCGCCGGGAGTTGCGTTTCGCTCCGTGAACTACGCAAAGTCGCGCAGTGTTTACCGATCCTAGGCTGGGCGTTACGCGCGCATTCTGCCTGGATGACGGCGCATCCGTCCATTATTTTTCCTTAGCAGTAGCGCCGGACGATCAAAAGAGTTTATGGAAGGTTGGCCGACCACTGAGGAGCTAATCGGCAAACCCTGCGCCGTTTAGACGGACGTAACTTTTTGAAACCTGCTTGCCGAGAGTGCCGCGCGCCAATCTGTAAACGACGCTCGTTACTGATCCGCGTAAAGCTTTACCAGCCGGTAGAGAAATGCTCGCCCCTCATAGACGGATTTCACACGGATGCGCTCGTTCAGACCGTGAACATTCCCGCCATCCGCATCTTGAAAGAATCCGGTGATCCCATAAGTTGGGATGCCTACGGGATTCAGAAATTGGGCGTCCGATGCGCCAGGCTCAAGGGCGGGAACCACTGGCACTCCCGGCCACATCTCATCCGCTAATTTCTCAATCGGTTTCATGATACGCGGCGTCAAGGGTGTTGCCGCTGCGATTGGGCCACGAACTTCGGGAATGGTGACCGCGACGGCGGGATCATCGGCGAGCTTGACCAGTTGGGCCATAACAACTTCGCGTGACACACCGGGGAAAATACGGCAGTTGATATTCGCGGTCGCCCGTTGCGGCAAGGCGTTGGTAGCGTGTCCGGCCGAAAGCATAGTGGCTACGCAAGTGGTCCGCAGCATGGCGTGCCAATTCCGATTCTTATCTAGCAGGGCGACCGAAGGGGCATCATCCGGGTTCTTGACCACGGCCGCCATGGCCTCACCGGTCTCGCCACCCAAAATCTTCGACATGCCAGTGAAATAGGCTCGGTTAGCATCGTCAAGCTGAACTGGAAACTCGTAGCGGCTGATCCGGTCGATAGCACGCACAAGGTGATAGATCGCATTATCTGGTACTGGTCTTGAGCTATGACCACCGGGATTGGTCGTCTCCAGCGTAAAATTCTGGGATACCTTTTCGGCAGCCGAGATTTCTAGAGCCACTCGCTGGCCCTTTGTGTCGAGATCGCCGTCTATGCCTTCGGTCAAGGCAAACTCCGCATCAATTGCTTGACGCTCATTCTTCGCCAGCCAGCCTGCGCCGTTCAGCGCGCTGTTGGTCTCTTCCCCGCAGGTCAACGCCAATTTAATCGAGCGTTTTGGCTTGAATCCCTCTTCCCGGAAACGAATCATATTGTCGACCCACACCGCGGCCTGGGCCTTCATGTCGTTCGTTCCACGGCCGTAGAAATAGCCGTTTTATTCGACCATCGTGAACGGATCCCGGGTCCAATCCTCCCGTTTCGCCTCCACCACGTCGACATGGGCTAACAGAAGAATTGCCTTGGCCTGGGGGTCCGTGCCGTGGAGCACTGCGAGAAGGCCGCCTTCTTTCGGATGGCCGTCGGGTATGAATACACGTAGGTCCGCGTCGGGATAGCCCACACCCTTCAGCCGTGCGCCATACGCTTCGCAGCCAATGTGCAATCGCCCGCTGAAAGGGTCGTGTTCGTTTCGACTAGTTCTTTATAGATATCCCGAAATCGCACCAGGCCCTTGTCGACGGGTTGAGCGTAGCCCGGTACAGCGCCGGTCAGAACGGTAATTATAGCCACGATTTTCAGACGAGTGATTCCCATCATTGGCCTCCGAAATACCGAAAAAACAGACGTTTCAACGTCTAGCCAAGCTTATCACTCGCGATCAGTCGCGCAGTAGTTACCGACCCTGGCGGCGTGCGAAACGATTACCGCCTGGATGACGCGCCATCCGGAAGGAATCTTTCCAAAAGATCCTAACCAGAACCAGCTTCAAGAGTAACTGACAGATGGCCATCCGGGAACAACCGCCTCATCCGCTTCAAGCAGTATTGCGCTGCGACGTCTTGCCTGAACGACATGGCCAACCCGTGGGGACACAGTTCGACTAGTTCTTCTCCTTGGATCTCGACGTCGACTGTCCGTAGAATCATAGCACGGCGACGTGCTAGTTTGATTCATGCGACGACAACCGATTTGCCGCGAGTTAGTGGTTCTGGTTGCCGCTGCTATCGCAAGCAGCGCCATGGCCCTCGAACGCGAGCAGCTTCCCGTGGGTGTCACACCGATCCATTACGACCTCGCCTTGGTCCCTGATTCCGCTAAATTAAGCTTTCGCGGGCGAGTGCGGATCATCATCGACGTAAACCAGCCGACCCCGGCTATTGTGTTGAACGCCGACGCACTCACGCTCGACAAAGTGGTGCTCGATACGAAAGAGGCTGCAACCGCCGTCGCGCTCGACGCCAAACTGCGGAGGGCGACGCTTACGTTCGCGCGCCGCGTGACCAAAGGACGCCATATTCTTACGATCGATTACCACGGCGCAATCGGCGTCGAAACGCTAGGGTTCTTCGCCATGGATTACGACAGCCCGGCGGGCAAGCGGCGCACCATCGCCACCAACTTTGAACCGGCCTCTGAACGGCGATTCATGCCGTCCTGGGATGAGCCGGCGTTCAAGGCGACCTTTAGCATCTCGGTCGATTCGCCAGCCGATCTCATGGCTGTATCCAACATGCCCATCGCCTCTACGAAGAATCTGGCGAATGGGCAGAAACGGGTTCACTTTGCCACCACGCCGAAGATGTCGACCTGCCTCTTATTCCTCGGGATCGGCGACTTCGAGCGCATCACCACGAAAGTGGAAGGGACCGATATTGGAGTCGTGGTAAATCGGGGCGATGCGGAAAAAGGTAGTTGCGCCTGGCCTGCCCGGGGCATCGTCAGCGATGAGCAGTCCCCAATCCCAGATGGCCTGCAGCCTCTTCTTCGGTTCCTTTTCGAGACACCGCCGCAGCAAGGGACGCACCTTCGCGGGAACTTGCTCCAGATTGGGCTCTTCCTTCAGCACGCTTGCCAGGATGTCGGAAACAGTGTCGCCGCCGAAAAGCTGCTTGCCCGTCAGCAATTCCCACAGCACCACGCCGAACGACCAGATGTCGGCGCGGCGGTCCACAGTCTGGCCCCGCGCCGGTTCATGTACGCCGCAGTACCCATGATCATCCCCGCGCTGGTCGGCGACATGGTGAGGGTCGCCATGTTGGTAGCTATCTCGCCGCCATCACTCTGCGAAGGCTGTGTCACCGCGGCGAGCCCGAAGTCCAGCACCTTGATCGTCCCATCTGGCGTCAGCATGATATTCGCTGGTTTCAGATCGCGATGCGTGATCCCTTTTTCGTGGGCTTCATCGAGAGCGCTCGCGATCTGCGCGGCATACTTCAGTGCGGCATCAACGGGCACCGGACCCTTCAGCGTCTGGCCTTTGACGAGCTCCATCACCAAGGCTTTGCCGTCGGAGGGATCCTCAAATTCACCGGAACGAGAGTCTTCGGGATGATTGCCTTGGCAGTCCTTGCGATGCCGCCGATAGAGCTTGAGCGCCATACAATGCCGGAGGTGGGACTTGAACCCACACGCCCAGTGAAGTGCGCCGGATTTTGAGTCCGGTTCGTCTGCCAATTCCGACACTCCGGCCCGGTTGACCTCTCTATTCTACCCGATTTCGCCGCCCGGGCCGACTTCTAGTGGATCGACCTCGCGGATATTGATCTGTGTCCATCCGTGAGCCAATTCGTTCTTCCTACATATACTCCGGCACATCGATTCCCAGCACCCCCAGCGTCCGCTCCAACTGCACCCGGAAATAGTCCGTCATCCACAGCAGGAACGTCTTCTTCTCCGCATTGGATCTCCGAAAGCACCGGGTACTCGTGATAAAAATTGCTGAACGATTGCGCCAGTTGAAACGCATACCGAGCCACATGCGCCGGCTCGCCGCTGGCCACCGCGCGCTCGATCGCCGAATCCGCCTTCGACGCGGCCAGCAGCAACTGCCAGCAGTCTTCATCCGCGAGTTGCCGCGCCATGCCTTCCCGATCCAGCCGCGCCCGGAAATCCGGCAGCTTCTCGCCGCGCTCCTCCAGCTTGCGCAGAATGTTGCGCGCGCGCACCGCCGCGTACTGCACATACGGGCCGGTTTCGCCCTCGAAACTCAGCGCCTCGCCGAAATCGAAAGCGATCACCGAATTGCGCGTGTACTTCAGCATGAAATACCGCAGCGCGCCCACCGCGATCTGCGTGGCCGCACGCCGCCGCGACTCCTCCGGCTCTTCCGCATGCCGCGACGTCACTTCATCCAGCGCCTTCTCGATCAGCTTGTCGATCAGGTCGTCAGCCTTCACGCCCAGCCCTTTGCGGCCCGAAACCTCCACGTACGGCTTCCGCTTGTCTTCGTCCGATAGCTCGATCCCCATCTCGATGCACGTGCGCGGCGACAGCGCCACCATCTCATACGAAAAATGGATGCTGTTGTCCGCCTGCTTCGGGAAATCCAGCGCGCGCAACCCCGCCACCACCACATCCTGCAAATACGATTGCCGCGAGTCGATCACGTTATACACCCGCGAGCCGCCCCCGAAGTGCGGCGAGCCTTCCGCTCTGCACATCCGGCGTCGACGCCCACACCTCATGCCCATTCGGATACGTGTGCCACTTGCGATAGTGAAAGTCCTTGCCCAGCAGCCCGAACTTCCACAGCTGATACGCGATGTCCTTGCCGACGTACGTCACCGTGCCGTTCGAGCGCACGATCACCTTGCTATCATCGTCGCCCTCCGCCGACCCTTCGCGGAACGCCGACCCCGGCATCACCCAGCAACCGCTGTTCTTCCCCTCGGTCTCGAAGTAAATCGCCTTGCGTTCCTTCAGCAACTCGAACGCCGTCGCCCAGAATTGCAAGTGCAGGATTTCGCTCTCGCGCGGCAGCACGTCATAAACAATGTTGAGCCGCCACATGGTCGCCAGATGCGTCTTCACGACCGCATCCGCGACCAGATGCCCGAGCTCCGCGTCTTCGCTCGATCCCTGCTCGATCAAATGCAGCATGTCGCGCCGCCACTGCAAGCTCTCCGGATGCTCCGCGTAGTATGACGAAATCCGCGCGTACAGATCCCAGCATAGGTAGTCGAACCGCGTCGTCGCGATCAGCGCCTTCACCTCGGCCAGCGAGGTCTTCTCGAGATGCCGGAACCCAACCACTACGTCCGCCACCTGCACGCCAGTGTTGTCGATATAGTTCTGCACCTCGACGTTGCGCCCCGTCGCCCGCAGCATGCGCACGAAGGTATCGCCCAGAATCGCGTTGCGCAGATGGCCGATGTGCGCCGCCTTATTGGGATTGATATTGGTGTGCTCGACGATAATCTTCTCGCCCCTCACCGCCGCGGCCGCGCCATCGCCCGCCAGCAGCCCCGCCGCGTAATATCCGCGGTCGAGCCGCAGGTTCAGATACCCGTTGCCCGCGATCTCGATCGCCGCCACGCCCTCAATCCCCCCCACCGCCGCCGACAGCTCCCCGGCGATCGCCTGCGGGTTTTTCTTCAATTGCCGAGCCAGTTGAAACGCTGCCGGCACCGAAATCTCTCCAAACGACGCCTGCTTCGGCTGCTCGGTCTGCACCGGCCCCGCGACTCCGTACAACGATTCAATCCGCGAGGCAAACGCCTCCGCAATGCGCTTTTCCAGAAGATGAAACATGAAAGAACCAGTATGCCAGCACCCGCAAGCTACAATGGACTTGTGCCCAAGGTTACGTTCCTAGATATCGGCCGCACGGTCGAGTTCGAGTCCGGAAAACTTCCCTACCAGGAGCACGGCAAGCCCGAATCGATCCTCGATGTGGCCCTGAATTTCGGCATCCAGCTCGAGCATGCCTGCGGCGGAAGCTGCGCCTGCACCACCTGCCACGTCCACATGAAAACCGGAGCTGAGGTCAACCTTTCGCCGATGGAAGAAGACGAGCTCGACCGCGTCGAGACCGCCGGCGACCTCACGCTCGAATCGCGCCTCGGCTGCCAGGCCATCGTCAAAGGCGACGTCGTCGTGGCGATGCCCGCCTGGAACCGCAACTACGTCAGCGAAGGCGGCGGCTCCATGAATCTCGGCGACGCCATCCCTGTCGCTAAAAAATAACCACCAAAAAATAGTTACTGCTTCAGCAGCAGCCCAACCAGCGACCCGGCTAGTTCGTCTGACTCGACGATCTTCACGCTCACCCGCTGTCCATCCCGCGTCACCTGGATTCCGTCCAACGCTCGCGCCAGATCAGACGGGCCCGGGGTCATCATGCGCCCTAAGCCCAGGAACCCCACCAGTCCGTCGTGCGCCTGCTGGGCGTCCTGTGCCGTTGCCGCGACTCCCGTAATCGTGCCGGTCACCCCCTGGCTCACGTCGAAATAAAAAATTCCGCTGCCCACCAGCCCCAGCACCTTATTCACGTTCGCCAGATTCCCGGTAAGCGGCAAGTCTACCGGTCCCCCCGTGTATGCGCCCCAAAACTGCGACTCGTGCGGAACTTCCTTGGTGAGCGCGCTCAACTGCTCCGGCAGCCCCCTGAACGACGTGCGTTTGTCGACCAGTTCCTGCAGAATCGGGGTCTCGCCCATTGCAATGGTGCTGGAATTGACCAGCAGCATAGCCTGCCGTTCATCGCCGAACATGGTCAGGCCGTGATACCCGAATCGGTCCACGCCTCGTTTGGAAAAGTCCGGAGCCATCAATTCATCGGCGAACTTCCCGCGCCCCAGCACGAAGCTATCCCGGCCATTCGAGACGAACAACAGGTTCCACAGGCTCTTCTCGGGATTGATCCCCGTGCCGCGCGCGAACTTGTCGATGATGCGAATTCTCCCGCCGCTCAAATACTTCTGGTAAAGCGGAGTCTTCACCAGATTCTCGACCCGCAGCCCCACCAGCAGGGTCGTATCCGGCGGCACCAGCGCCGCGAATTGCGGATCGACAAAGACACTGGTTTCCGCCGCCTTGCGGGAGCAGCCGCCGAGCAACAACGCCGCGATCAAAAGGCTATTTCGCAGCCGCAACGTGTTCCACCGCTCTCATCACCCGCAGCAAATTACCGCCATAAATCTTGCGGATCTCCGCTGCCGAATAGCCATCCTCCAGCAGCGCCCGCGTCAAGTTCGGAAACTTCGAGACATCCTCCAGGCCCACCGGCGCGCAGTCGATCCCGTCAAAGTCGCTGCCGATGCCGATGGCATCGATCCCCGCGATCTTGCGGATGTGATCGATGTGCGCCACCACATCGTCCAATGTGGCCCGTGGCGGCTTCGCATTCGTCAGAAAATTGCAATAAAAGTTCACCTGCACCACGCCGCCCTTCTTCGCCAGCGCCACGATCATCTCATCGGTCATGTTACGCGGCACATCGGCCAGCGCCCTGCACGCCGAGTGCGAAGCGATCAGCGGCGCCGTACTCACCGCCAGCGCGTCGTAAAAAGTTTTATCGGCGACGTGCGAAATATCCACCATCATCCCCAGCCGGTTCATCTCCCGCACCACATTCTTGCCGAAATCCGTCAGCCCGCCGTGATGCGCCACCTTCGGATCGTTGATATCGCCCGACGAATCCGCCCAATGGTTGGTGTTAGTGTGCGTCAGCGTCATATACCGGGCACCGCGCTTATAGAACTCGCGCAGGTTATCCAGCTTGTCATCGATAGCGTGGCCACCCTCGACCCCGATCAGCGCCGCGATCTTTCCCTGTTTGTGCGCCGCCTCGATCTGCGCCGCCGTCGTCGCGAACGCAAAATCGTTGGGATACTGATCGACTAGATGATGTATAGTCCCGATCACTTCTAGCCCGCGCTCATATGCCCGCGGCCCCAGCCCGTAGTTCGCGGCGACGTACGCCGCAAAAAACACCGCACCCACGCCACCCTCGCGCAGCCGCGCCAGATCCGTGTGCGCCTTAGGTGACGGCACGCCAATATCGATAGCCGACCCCTCGGGCCTGTCGTTCCCCGCTTGCTCCGTCGGAAAATCATCGTGCGTGTCGATCAGCAGCGCCGACGCATGCACCCGCTTCACTTCCGCATCGCTCACAATGCGCTTCTGTGCAGCCAACGTCGTCGCCCCCACTATCGTCATCAGCAGGCCCGCCAGGATTCTATTTTGCATCGCGCCAGTTGTCTCCCACTCCCACGTCCACCACCAGCGGCACGTCCAGCCGCTCCACGCTCTCCATCTCCGATTTCACCATAGCGCGCACCGCCTCCACTTCTTCCGGAGGCGCTTCAAACACCAACTCGTCATGCACCTGCAGCAACATCTTGGCCTGCATGCCGCGCAGATGCTCATGAATGCGGATCATCGCCAGCTTAATCAGGTCCGCCGCCGTCCCCTGCAGCGGCGTATTCACCGCCGTCCGCTCCGCCAAATTGCGAGCGTTGGGGTTCTTGCTTTGCATATCCGGAATCGGCCGCTTGCGTCCGAACATGTTCAGCGCTACTCCGCTCCTCCGCACCTCGACGATAGTCGAGTCTATGAACCGCCGCACTCCCGCGTAGCGCTCGAAGTATGCGCGAATATACAGCTCCGCCTCTTTGCGCTCGATGCCCAACGTCGCCGCCAGCCCGAACGGCGTCTGCCCGTACACGATCCCGAAGTTCACCGCCTTGGCATTGCGCCGCTGCTCCGGCGTAATCATCAGGGGAGGGATGCCGAACACCTCGGCCGCTGTCCGCGTGTGGATGTCCTCGCCATTGCGGAAGGCTTCCACCAGCACCGCATCGCGCGACATATGCGCCAGCAGCCGCAGCTCGATCTGCGAATAGTCCGCGATAATCAACCGCCATCCGGGCTGCGGCACGAACGCCGCCCGAATCTCCCGACCCAACTCCGTCCGTATCGGAATATTTTGCAGATTCGGATTCGATGACGACAGCCGCCCCGTCGCCGCGCCCGTCTGATTAAACGTCGTATGTAGCCGGCCCGAGAAGGGATCGATCAGCGACGGCAGCGCATCCACATAAGTCCCCTTCAATTTCGCGAGCTGCCGATACTCCAGAACTTTGCTCGCGATGGGATATTCCACCGCCAGCTCTTCCAGCACATCCGCAGCGGTCGAAATCGTCTTACCTTTGCCGTATTTCACCGGCTGCGGCAGCTTCAAGTCCTCAAACAATACTTTACCTAATTGTTGTGGAGAGTTGATATTGAACGACTTCTCCGCCAGCTCATACACCTCGCCTCCAAGCCGCGCCATCTCCCCTTCCATCCGCCCGCTCAACACGCGAAGCTGCGCCGGGTCCACCGTAATTCCCGTCGATTCCATGTCCGCCAACACCCGAATCAGCGGCAGATCGATCCTGGTGTACACCCCCGCCAACCCTGCCGCCTCAACCTCCGGCCGCAGTTTGTGAAAGATTTCCATCACCGCATCCGCTTCCGCTGCCGGATCCGATCCCGTCGCGTGCCCCAAATGCCGCTCCGCCATCGCGGCCAGACTACACGACCCCGGATCCGCCGATAGCAGAAACCCGTACAGCATCACATCGTGCGTCAGGTTCGGGCACTCGCCGAATCGTCGGACAAATGTCTTGATGTCGTGCGCCACCGTCGCCCGCTCCGGAAGCGCATCCCCGAACGCCACCGAGCAAGCCTCGTTTTGGGCCGCTAGTCCCACCACCGTCTCCGACATCATCTCACCCACCGCGATAGCTATCGGTGCGTCCACCGGCACAGCCCCCAGCCACGCGTGCAACTCCTCTGGCGATTGCAACTGCCGATATTGGGGACGCGCTGCGCCCTCATCGGTCGCGGGCTCCCCCTCCGCCATCTCGCGCAGCAACCGGTTGAACTCCAGTGTTTTGTATAACTCACGCAACCGAACTTTATCTGGCTCTTGAGCCTTCCACGACTCCAACTCGAACGGCACCGGCACATCCGTATGAATCGTCGCCAGTTGCTTGCTCAACAGAATCTGATCGCGATGGTTCTGCAGGCTCTCCCGATAAGTCCGCTTCTCCACCTCCGCCGCGTGCTCCAGCGCCCCTTCCACCGACCCGAAGCGCGTGATCAAATCCTTCGCGCCCTTGTCGCCGATCCCCGGCGCGCCCGGAATGTTATCCACCGAGTCGCCTTTCAGCGCCAACAAATCCGCCACCTGCGATGGCTGGACGCCCATATACTTTTCCGTCTCCGCGGCGTCGTACCACAGATCGTCCTTCATGGGATTCATCATCCGCACGTGGTCATTGACCAGTTGCAGCATGTCTTTGTCGCTCGAAACGATTGCCACCTCCACTCCCTGCTCCGCCGCCCTAGACGCCAGCGTTCCAATCACATCGTCCGCCTCGAACCCGTCATACTCCAGCAGCGGAATGCGCATCGCTTCGAGCGTCTTGCGGATCCACGGAATCTGCTCGATCAAATCCGGAGGCGTCTCCGTCCGGTTCGCCTTATATGCCGCGAACGCCGCGTCCCGAAAGGTCGGGCCTAAGCTTTCAAAAATCGCCACCAGATATTCCGGCTTATGCACGCTCTGCAACCGCTTCACCATGTTGTGGAAGATATAGACCGCTTCGGTCTGCACCCCCGCCGCCGTCCGCATGGGAGGCGCGCCGGTCCGTGCCCGCGCATGATATGCACGAAAGATGAAGCCAAATGAATCGATCAGGAAGAGCCGCGGCACTTCATCCATCTTAAGGGTTGCTCTCAGGCCCGTTCCAGCGATACAGTGACCGCATGACCGGACGCCCGAACGCAACGAAGCCGCGCCTTTCTACTCCACTTACATCGATCGCATCGCCAGTGACGATGTTTTGGCCACCCTCGAAGCGCAGCACCATACAGCTCTCAAAGTCATCACCAATATTTCCGAGGAAAAATCCTTCCACCGCTACGCGCCCGATAAGTGGTCCATCCGCCAGCTCCTCAACCATGTCAGCGACACCGAGCGCGTATTCCTCTACCGCGCCCTCTGGTTCGCCCGCGGGTTCGACACGCCGCTGCCGGCTTTCGATCAGAATATCGCCATCCCGCACGCTGCCGCCGGCCAGTTTTCCTGGAAAAGTCACGTCGCGGATTTCAACGCTGTCCGCGCCGCTACTTTAACGTTCTTCCGTAACCTGCCCGACGAAGCCTGGAGCCGGACCGGCATCGCCAGCGGCAGCCCTGTGAGTATCCGCGCCTTGGCTTACATCATCGCCGGGCACGTCGCGCATCACGTGGCGATACTTGAAGAGCGATATCTATAGCAGCCAGCGCCCCGCCAACCCGGCCGTACCATCCACCCGCGGATCGACAGTCGTCCGGCCCGTCTCATCGCCATTCACGGAAAATATCGCCGTGATTCCTTCGCCGGTCGGCATCAGCAGCATGCGCTTCTCCTTGGCGTCCAGCCGCAGCGTCTCGCCGAGCCAAGTGAACTGCACCAGGACTCGCTGCCGATGCCCGATGGCCCGGCATTGCGTCAGCAGCTCCAGGGTAAACGGCGAGTTTTTCAGCGCCTCCACGTAGGGCGCCCGCAGCAGCGCAGCCGACCTCTCCGCCTCGCGCCGCTCCTGCTCGCGCTTCACCTTCTGCGGATCGCGCTCCTCCTGGTTCTCCAGCGCCTTAAGATTGTTCTCTAAATTATCGAGGTAGCTCATCCTGCTTTTAGTATCGCGTCATCCGCCTGGCGCGAACATCATGATACGCTGTGCCGGAAGAAATCAATTATTGATGTTGCTGCAAGCGCTCAATCCGCTGAACGACTCGCCCCTGATCTTCCCCGCCCTGGAGTGCGCTCGCGGCTCCGCGTTTGTCTAGCCGATCGTGCTCTCCACGCACATGATCGCCATCACCCTCTTCGGTGGGATGCCTCAATTTTCGCCGCGGCGTCTACCGCAACACAGCGGCCCTTGGCGCAGCGCCACGCATCCCCGCACAGGCCAAACTCGCGGCGCCCCTTTCACTGATACTATGGACAAGTTTGGTGATCGCAGGGAGAGGCATCGGCTACATCGGACCGCCTCTCGACAAGATCCACGCCCGGTTTTTCGCCGCGCCCGCGATGGCTTCGACGGGACGGTGGTCCCGGCGGAGCGCCGGTTTTAGGAGACACATGCTCGCATACGATCCATCGACAAATCCGCTCAATAACAACGAGTGGTCTTTCCCGCTCCTCGAAATCATCCACATCGCGTCCTTCGCAGTCGCGATCGGCACCATCACCATCGTGGATCTTCGCCTCCTGGGCGTAGGGATGCGGCGCCAGACCTCCGCGCAGCTCCTCAAAGACACCGCTCCCTGGACCCTGGTGGCCCTCGCCATCGTGCTCATGTCCGGCCCCATGATCTTTTCATCCGACCCCAACATGTACCTCCATAACCCAGGCTTCATTTTCAAAATGGAAGCTCTGCTCGTCGCCATCGTGTATAACTACACCATCCATTCCCGGGTTGCTCGATCGAATCCTTCGCCGATGGTGGGCAAACTGGTCGGAGGCGTTTCGCTCGCCCTGTGGGTATCCGTAGTCTTCGGCGGATTGTTTATCGCTTTCACTTAAGGAGCTTTTGTCATGTCTCTACTTCCTTTATTCCAATGGCTCCAGCAAACCGATTTCGCCACCGCCCTGCGCGAGTCTGCCCTGGTCTATCCAACGGTCATGGCAACCCATCTCACCGGTATGGCGCTGTTTGGCGGCATGATCTTTATGACGGATCTGCGCATCCTTGGCATCGCGATGCGCGGAACCTCGGTATCGGACGTGGTGACACAGTTTCGCCCCTGGAAACGCGTGGGGCTGGTGTTGGTGGCCACCTGCGGCATTATGCTCGCCTGGGCCAAGGCCGAATTTTACTATCACAATCCGTTTTTCTGGGCCAAGCTAACTCTATTGATGCTGGTCGGCGTGCACGCCCTGGTCTTCCGTAAAAGCGTTTACAATAACACCGCCGAGCTCGACCGTGCGCCGGTCATGCCCACTAACGCCAAAGTCGCCGCGTGCCTCTCGCTGGCCTTGTGGATCGGGCTGGTCTCGATGGGGCGGCTGATCGGTTACTACGAAGTCACGATTTGAGCGTTGGCCGCGGCTAGCGGTTCTCGACCTGCGCCTTACTGCTTGCCCTGGCTCCCTGCTGGTTTGGCCGACTCGCGAGCGCGCGATGAGGTAAGCCTGCCGCCCCGCGCATTTCCACGTTGGCGCCATAGATCCAAACCGCTCTAGTACTAGAACTTTCGCGCGCGCCGACAGTAGTTTACCTTACGATGTTCAGGGATAATGCGATTGTGACGTGGTCCCAGAAAGAAAATCGCCGGCATCAACGCGTCCCGTATCACGGCGCGGTCCGCATTTCGTGGCAAGACGAGCATGGACTTTCCAGATACGCGAAAGTGAAGTGCCTCGACATCTCACACGAGGGTCTGCGTATTGAGACGGCCGATCCGATCCCCGTCCTCTCCACACTCTTATTGCGCGCGGACCAGATCAACCTCGGCGGTTCTGCATCCGTAAGGCACACGGCGTGGCGCAAATGCAAATACATTTTAGGTTTGAATTTGAGTCAGCCCCTTGAAAAATCACTCGCTGACTTGGCCGATCCCAGACTGAATGCTTAGCCTGGAATCCGGCTCAGCGGACGTACCGGCTGTTTCTCCGTCGGCTAGACTGAGATGATTCTGCTTTACGCAAAACCCTGGCGCGACTGCGCCGCTAGGCTAGGTTTCCAAAATGCCCGTCCCCACGCTCCAGGAGCAATTCGGCCAGATCGACATCTATCTGTTCGACCAGCTTCTGAAAGGCCGCATCTCTCCCGGAATGCGAGTACTCGACGCCGGATGCGGTTCCGGTCGAAACATCGTCTACTTCCTGCGGCAGGGCTATGAAGTTTACGCGGTGGACGCCGACGCGCAGTCCGTGGAGAGCGTTCGCTCCCTCGCCCGGATCCTCGCGCCGGCGCTTCCGGAATCGAATTTCCGGGTCGAAGCCGTCGAACGCATGTCTTTCGGCGATGCCTGCGCGGACGTGGTCGTTAACAACACCGTCCTCCACTTCGCCCGCGACGACGCGCACTTTGGGTCCATGCTGCACGAATCGTGGCGGGTCCTGAAGCCCGGCGGCCTTTTCTTCTGTCGCCTCGGATCCTCCATCGGCATGGAAAGCCAGATACAACACATCGAGGGACGTCGCTACAAATCGCCGGATGGTTCGGAGCGGTATCTGGTGGATGAAGCGCTGCTCGCCTCGCTCACTAAACGGTTAGGCGCCAAACTGGCCGACCCGTTGAAGACCACAGTGGTCCAAAATCAGCGTTCGATGACCACCTGGGTGTTGCGGAAACAATTGCTCTGAGAGAAGAAGTCCGCCTCTGCCCCGCCACCGCGGGCCGTGTGAGAATGAGTGCAGCATTCACGAGCCTGACGAATGAACAAGAGCCGCGAACCCTGGTATCGGAACAATTCATTCTGGGGATCGATTGGAGCCACCGTCGCTCTCATTCTCACCGTGGCCGCATTCTTGGCAACAGATTTTCATTGGCTCTTGATCCTCGCGTGGCCCTTCGGTTGTGTTGCGGTTTGGTCGTTATTCAGCTCTGTATTCGCCACTCGCGGCGAGGTGCAACTCGCTACTATCATGGGCAGTCTGATGTTGGGATTGGCCCTGCTGTACTTACATTCGTTCATGAAGCCGGATGGGGATCTTCCTTCGAACGAGCAAGCCCGCCTGCAAATAAGGAACACAGTGGTTCCAACATCTCGCAACGGTTCTCCGGCCCTCAAGATTTCCTTTTACAATGCTGGTAAATTTCCGGCCACCAACGTGGGCCACTATTACACGCTGGCCACCGCGGCCAGAATCCTGTCCGAAAAAGAAGTGACCGACATTCAAGATAGAGCGTTGGGCTTTCTTAAACTCGGGCGCTCCCGCGACGAAATCTCTCCAGGTCAACCGAACGATCCGTCGTTTACGATTCCCGAAAACCCCGGCGAACAACGGACCAGCGACCTCTTGTCGAGGGATCTCGATAATGTCTTGGATGGCTCTCGCCTTATGTACTTGGTGGTCGACTTCAGCTATCGCGATCGCATGACGCCCAAAGATGCTTACAGAATAAGCGAGTCGTGCGTTTATTTCACGCGGACCCTTCGCTCTGGTCAAGCCTGCGGAAGAAACGGCACGTCGCTCGAGAAAATGGATACGCCGTCAGCGCACTGATCACTCCACACTCAGGATCTGGAACAGATTGCTGTAGTCGTCGGTCCAGGGGCGAAATCCCTTCTTAGGGCTCAGCTCATAGCAATCGGCGTCCTTAAAGAAGGCGCCGCTGTAGATCGCCAGATCGGAAGTTACCAACACCCATGTCGATGGAGAGAAGTAGGGGGCTTGGTCGCCTTCATCCTCCACCGCCCACGCCTGCCGGCCGACTGCTTGCGCACCGCCCACCGACACCGGCTTCAGATCCAGATAAAGGTTTGAAATATGCAACGCCAATACGCCCGCGGGCTTCAGGTGGCGGAAATAGAGTTGAATGGCTTCACGCGTAAGCAGGTGAACCGGGACAGCGTCGCTCGAGAACGCGTCCACCACCAGGATGTCGAAATTCTGCGGTCCTTCGTTCGCGAGTTGCCGCTCCAGCGTCAACCGCCCATCGCCCATCAGAATAGCCTTGTCCGCGGGCGAGTGCGGATAGAACGTGAACAAAGTTTGTGCGACGCGTTCGACCAACGGATTGATTTCATAAAACCGGAAATAGTCGCCCTTCCGCCCATAGTTGGAAAGGACCCCCGCGCCCAGGCCAATCACGCCCGCGCGGATGGGTCCCTGGGCCTCGAGTGCGTTTATCGCCCGGCCGATCCCGGAGCGCGCGCCGTATTCCGACGTGGTCACATAGCGCAGCGCCGGATCCAGCAACTGCGAGCCGTGCTTGATGGTACCGAGCAGCAGCGCGCGCTCGGCGTAGTCGGCCGTGATCGCATGGTCGCGCACTCTCAGCGGTCCATAGAAATTTCGTGTCTGCAGCACCAGATTCTGCGAAAGCTTGCCCTCCTGCGCGGCAAAATACCAGGACAGTACGCCGATCCCCGCCATCAAGAGAATGCGCGCCCACCCGCCGAGAGGCCACACAGCAAGCAGCGCCAGGATGCTGCAGGTGATCATTCCGAGTGGGAGTTCCCAATAGGAGTGGAACGCGCGCGGGGCGATCAACGCCACGAAGATGCCGCCCAGCGCACCTCCTAGCGACACCATCAAATAGAACAGTGTCAGATGAGAGGGTGCGGGCCGCCTCCGCGCCAGTTCGCCGTGGCAAAACATGCAACAGATGAACAAGCCGGCCGCGAATCCGGGAATTGCGATCTCAATGTTGAAATTGCCATCCTCCGCGTAAATCATGTACGCCATCCCCGCCAGGGCTGGCGCCAGCAGCGGGATGAACAACCCTCGCCGGTAGATGCGATCGCTTTCAAACGCCAGGATGAAAGTGAGCAGATAAAGGGCCAGGGGCAGAACCCATAGCAGCGGAATGGGAGCGACGTTCTGGCTCATGTGATTCGTCACCGAAACCAGCAACGTCGACGCACAGGCTGCTAATAAAATCCAAGAAAGGAGCTGCCGCGCACCAGGGCGTTCGCTCACATTCAGCGCCGTACCTTCCGCGACACGAGCATCCATCCCCGCGCCCCGGCTAACCCACGCGGCATACGCGCCCAACAGCGCAAGCACCACATAGCCGCCGCTCCACGTGAAAGCCTGTTGGCGCGATGCCAGGTGCGGCTCCACCAAGAACGGAAAGCTCAAGAGCGCCAGCATCGATCCGAAGTTCGACAACGCAAACAGCCGGTAAGGGACCGCCGAGCCAGTGCGGCGCACCAACCACGCCTGCAATAAGGGACTGGTCGAGGACAGCAGAAAGTACGGCAGTCCGATGGTCGCGGTCAGCAGGATTAAGATGCGCGCCGTCGGGTCGTCCACTTGCGTCGGACGCCATCGCGGCGACGGCAGAATCGGCAGGAACGCGCAGCTCGCAAGCAGTAGCGTCACATGTAGCACCATCTGCACGCGGGGTCTCAGAAAGCGGATGGAGAGGTGCGCATAGCCGTACCCCGCCAGCAGCAGCAGTTGGAAGAACAGCAGGTTCGCGCTCCACACCGCCGCCGAGCCGCCAAACCACGGCAGAATCATCTTGGCGATGAGCGGCTGCACTTGAAACAGCAGAAAGGCGCTTAGGAATATGGTGACGGCGTACAGGGTCATCTATTTCGCAGCCGCCATTTGACGATGGTAACGAAAAGCCGCTAGTGGAAGCAGCGGTAATCCCACGCGAGCTCGTCACTCATACTCGATCAATCGGCACGTGAGTCGCACTATTGGTAGGATCGGGAGGACATGCGAGCGTTAGAGCTAAAAATTCCACCTCCCATCGCGGCCCTTCTCGTCGGAGTGGTGATGTGGATCGCCGCGTATCGGCTGCCCGTGCTTCAGCTCACAGCCCAATGGCGCCTTACGTTCGCAAGTCTATGCGCTGGATTCGGGGTGATCGTCGCACTCCTGGGCTTTTTGGCCCTTCGCCAGGCCAATACAACCATCAACCCGGTTAATCTTGAAAGAGCATCGTCCGTCGTCACCGGTGGCATTTACCACTACACCCGAAATCCCATGTACGTCGGATTAACTTCTGTGCTCGTGGGTTGGGCCATTTGGCTCTCGGCTCCTTGGGTGATTCTTGGTCCTGTCACGTTGATGCTCTACCTGACGCGCTTTCAGATCGTCCCCGAGGAACGTGTCATGAGTTCGAAGTTCGGCCGGGACTATGCCCAATACCGCGAGCGCGTTCGCCGCTGGCTGTAAGTGCAAGGGACTGCCGCAATGTTCTTTTCTACGAACTCACTCCTTCATCCTTCGCGAGCGCCGGCTGCACTGCGGGACGCACATTCCGCCAAACCTCCAGCGCCACGATTAGAGTCATCGCCAGCGTCACCGCGCCCGTCGCCACATGCGCCACCGCCACCCCGGCCGCCAGGCCCTTATTGACTTGCGCTGTTCCCAGCGACACCACCGTCAGCCCCAGGAACACTTGCACGAAAGTGACCACGCCCAACGTGATCGCCGCCGGCCGCAGCGTAGGATGCTCCGGCATCAGCGTCACTAACACCACTAGCGTGAGAATGAACACCACCACGATCAGCGCGCCCAGGATGTGCACCATCACTCCGATAGACCCGTAACGGAACGCCGCTCCCAGCCCCACCTGAATCACTACAAGCACCAGCGTATTTCTCGCCACCCCCCGCAGCGGCGGCCATCCTTGGTCTTGCAGGAAGATCGGATCGCTCTGCCAGCTTCGCGACGTCGTCAGTGCGATCGCCGCCAGCAATGACAAAAGGATCGGAGCCAGAAACGCATGCGCCATGCTCGCCATCGGTGAAGCGGGCGCCGACGCAGGCCCTGCCAGCAGGCCCAGCCCCGCGTCGCCAATCGTCACCGCTACAGCCGCCCTCCCCAGCCGTCGCAGCCATTCGTGCGTCTTGGTCACTGCGAGCCAGACACCCAAGCCCATTACCAGCACAGCAACCAACGCGCCGATCGCTCGATGCCAATCTTCCGGTATGCCGTCCTGACTCGCCACCATGGCGCCGCTGACGATCAGGCACAACGCGGCCACCGCCACCATGATCGAATACAGGTGCAGCCCAAGGTTCTTCATCTGGCGCTCCGGACCAGTGTATCGCGACCCATCCCCCGTAGCGTGACCCAATGGGTGCCCGCGCCTCGTCGATTGCCCACAGCACTGAGCCGTGGCCCCCAACTTCCTCCCCCGCGGCCCGAATCCGATGCAGAATTGACACAACCAAAATGCCACGTGTGGCAGATTAGCCACATTTTAGAGCAGACAAGTCTTTATTTTTGTTATATGTAACCCTGGCACGCGAATTCCCGTTTTGTTACTATGAAGTTTAGGAGCGTTTGCATCCTGCCGCTCCCACCTCGAAGCAAGCCCCCAACGGAGGCGCTATTTGGATTTTGAGAAAACTCTAAACCGCCCGGTCGATGCCTCGGGAGTCGGCCTCCATTCCGGCGTTCCCGTCCGCATTCGTATCCTCCCCGCCCCGCCCTCTACCGGCATCGTTTTCGTTCGCACCGATCTCGAAGGCTTCACCATCCCCGCCAGTTGGCGCTACGTCCAGAAAGTCAGCTATGCCACCAGCCTGATGCGCCAGGGCGTGCTGATTTCCACTACCGAACATCTTCTCAGCACCTTCTATAGCATGGGCATCGACAACGCCTTCGTCGAGATCGATAACCTCGAAGTTCCCATCCTCGACGGCAGCGGCCAGCCCTTTGTCGATCTCATCCGCGCCGCCGGAATCCGCCAGTCGCGCCGCCGCAAACGTTACCTGCGGATTCGCAAACCGGTCTCGGTCGAAGGCGGAGGCAAGCGCATCAGCATCCTTCCCTCGGACCGCTTCCTGCTCACCTGCGAAGTCTTCTTCCCGCACACCTTGGTCGGGCGTCAGACCCTCGATATGGAAGTCACGCCCGAGAACTACGCCGCTGAGCTCGCTCCCGCGCGCACCTTCGGCTTCGAATACGAGCTCCACCAGATGCGCAACATGGGTTTGATCCGCGGCGCGTCGCTCGATAACGCCGTGTGCTTCGATCGCGAGTCCATCCTCAACCCCGGCGGCCTGCGCTTCCCCGACGAGTGCTGCCGCCATAAGGCCCTCGATCTCATCGGCGACCTGGCGCTGATCGGCAAGCCGCTTCTCGGTCACGTCATTGCCGAAAAAGCGGGCCACGCCATGCACTTCGCGCTGGTCAACAAGATCATGTCGGATCCCACCATCTACGAAATCATCACGCATGATCAAGTGGCTAGCAGCATCGCCATGGTTTCCTAAACAGTAAGTGAAGCACCTTCCGAACCTGCTCACTGCGGCGCGCCTCACGCTGGCGCCGTATTTGTTCCTGCTGATGTTCCGCCATCAGTACCGCACCATCATTCCGCTCTTCATCATCATCGGCGTCACCGACGTAGTCGACGGCTTCCTCGCGCGGCGTTTCAGGGCATCTTCCCGCCTGGGAGCGTATCTCGACCCTATCGCCGACAAAGTCTTGCTCAGCGGAACGTTCTTAGTCCTTGCACTCACCGGCGCCATCGAATGGTGGCTCGCCGCCGTCGTGCTGGGCCGCGACTTGATCATCCTCGCCGCAGCCGGAGTTCTCTATCTCGCTACCTCACGCCGCAACTTCCCGCCCTCACCGTGGGGCAAGATCAGCACCTTCGTGCAGATCGTATTCCTGTGTTTCCAAATCGGCTACCTGTCCGGCATTCCCGTCGCGACCGCAGTTGCTGCACTCAAGTGGCTCACCGTAGCGCTCGCCGCCGTCAGCCTCGCCGACTATGCCCGCCGCATAACCATGGCGCAATCCCGCTAGACATTCCCCACCAATGTTATTACTATAGTAATAACCATGGTCGAACTCAAAGTCCGCAAATTCGGCAACTCGCTGGGCGTGATCCTGCCCAAGGAAATAATTCAGCGCCTGAATACCGCTGAAGGGGAGCGTCTACTCGTCATCGAATCGCCGGACGGAACGTTTCAACTCACGCCGCCCAATCCCGAATTCGAAGAAAAGATGCGAAAAGCGAACAGCATCATGGATCGCTACCGCAATACATTGCGGGTTCTGGCGAAGTGAAAGAACCCGTCTGGGTCGACGCGAGTGATGCCCTCGCTATTCACGCACAATTGCTCATGCGCCATGGCGGCGCAAGCGGCGTACGCGATGAAGGACTTCTCGAATCAGCCTTAGCCCGTCCGCGCCAGCAGTTTGCCTACGCGTCTCCAGACATAATTGATATGGCCACTGCCTATACCGCTGGCATCGTCCAGAACCATCCGTTCGTCGACGGAAATAAGCGCACCGGCTTCGTAGTCGGAGTTCTGTTTCTGGAATTGAACGGATTCGACTTCACCGCCTCCGAAGCCGAATCCGCTCAAGCCGTCCTCGAACTCGCCGCCGGTACTATCGATGAAACCGGCTTCGCCCTCTTCCTGCGAGACCACGTCAAACGTGCCCGCAAGCGCGCAAAATAGCCGCCTTGAAAACATACCAAAATCAGCTCGCCCGCGCCTCCGTCAGAACGCGAATAAACCCGCAGGTCCTTTACTTCCAATCAAATAAGGTGTTACCCTCAAAGGATTCATGCGCACTGTCGACTTGATTCACCGGAAACGGGACGGCGAAGAACTGTCCACCGAAGAGATCGCCTACGTTGTAGACGGTTACACCAACGGTACCATCCCCGACTATCAGGCCTCAGCATTCCTTATGGCCGTATTTTTCTCCGGCATGACCGACCGCGAAGTCACCGCCCTCACCACGCGCATGACGCAATCCGGCGAAACGGTCGATCTGTCCTCCATCCCGGGCGTTAAAGTCGACAAGCACTCTACCGGCGGCGTGGGCGACAAAACCAGCCTGATTGCCGCGCCTCTGGCCGCGGCTGCGGGCGTCATCGTGCCCATGATTTCCGGACGTGCGCTCGGCCACACCGGCGGCACACTGGATAAGCTCGAATCCATTCCCGGCTTCCGCACCAATCTCAACCTCGACGAGTTCCGCGCGCAACTTGCGGAGCATGGCTTGGCCTTCATCGGCCAAACTCCCGAAGTCGCGCCCGCCGACGGACGCTTTTATGCCCTGCGCGACGCCACTGCCACCGTCGAATCCATTCCGTTGATCGCTTCCTCCATCATGTCGAAGAAGCTGGCCATTGGTCTCGACGCGCTGATCCTGGACGTCAAAGTCGGCTCCGGTGGTTTCATGAAGCGCCAGGTGGACGCGCGCCGGCTCGCGCAGATGATGGTCGGTATCGGACGCCGCGCCGACAAGCACGTGCAGGCGCTGATCACCGACATGAACCAGCCGCTCGGCTACGCCATTGGCAACGCGCTCGAAGTAATGGAAGTTTCGCAGACCTTGCAAAACGCCGGCCCCGCCGACCTCACCCGCCTTTCGCTCGAGCTCGCCTCCCGCATGATCTACCTCGGCAAGCTCACGGCCACGCTCGACCAAGCCCGCGAGCTCGCGCAAAAGAAGCTGCTGGATGGCTCGGGCTATCGCAAACTGAAGGAAGTGATCGCGGCGCAGGGCGGCAACCCGCAGGTGCTGGATCGCTTCGAGCTGCTCCCCAACGCCACTGGCGCGCGTGAAATCAGTTCCCCGCGCGCGGGCTACATCAGCGCCATCGACGCCGAATACATCGGCCAGGCCTCGTCCATGATCGGCGCCGGCCGTGATACTAAAGAGGACTCAATCGACCCCGCCGTCGGCGTGATCCTCGAAGTCAAGGTTGGTCAAAAGGTGGATGCCGGCGGCGTGTTGTGCCGCCTGTATTACACTCGCGAAGACAATGTCGACGAAGCCGCGCAGCTTGTCGAAGATGCTTTCCGCATCGCTTCTACTGCGCCGGAGAGCCGCGAACTTATTCTTGAAGTCGTAGGTTAACCGGAGGCTCCCCATGGGTCGTTTCACGGGCCTGCTGGGTCTGATAGTCGTCATGGCCGTGGCGTATCTGTTCTCGAGCGACCGCCGCGCGATCCAGCCCCGCGTCATCTATTGGGGACTCGGCCTCCAAATCGGCTTCGCCTTCCTGGTCCTGAAAACTCCACTCGAAGACGTGTTCCGCTCTATCAGCAACGTCATCAACCGCGTGTTTGGCTACTCGATTGAAGGCAGCACGTTCGTCTTTGGCGACAAGCTGGGCGCGCCCAACGATCAGTTCGGCGTGGTCTTCGCGTTCCAGGTGCTGCCCATCATCATCTTCATCGCTTCGCTGTTTGCGATTCTCTATTATCTGGGCGTCATGCAGATTTTCGTGCGCGCCATGGCGCAGGTCATGCAAAGAGTGATGGGCACCAGCGGCGCGGAGTCCACCAGCGTCGCAGCCAGCATTTTCATGGGTCAGACGGAAGCTCCCCTCACCATCCGTCCCTTTCTGGCCGGCTTAACCCAAAGCGAATTATTCACCATCATGGCGAGCGGCATGGCGCATGTCTCCGGAGCCGTTATGGCGGCCTACGTACTCATCGCCCACGTGGAAATCCGCCACCTTCTCACCGCCGTCATCATGACCTCGCCCGCCACCCTGATGCTGGCGAAAATGCTGATGCCCGAAGTCGACCAGCCCGCCACCATGGGCGGCATCAAAATTGAAGTGGAGAAACCCGGCGTTAACATCATCGATGCCGCGGCGCGAGGCGCAGGCGACGGCCTCAATCTCGCACTCAATATTGGAGCCATGCTGATCGCCTTCATCGGGTTGATCGCCTTAGTCAATGGCGGCCTTCATGCGCTGCACGGGATGCGCTTCTTCGGATGGCTTCCCAATTCCATGCAAGGCATCCTGGGCGTCATCTTCGCTCCCATCGCGTGGCTGCTCGGAGTCCGCTGGAATGACTGCGCTGCCGTCGGCAACCTGCTCGGCACGCGTCTGATCCTCAACGAATTCGTGGCTTTCGTCGACTTGGGAAAAATCCAAGCCGCCCTCGATCCGAAATCCTTCGTCATCGCTACCTACGCCCTATGCGGTTTCGCTAATCTAAGTTCAGTGGCCATCCAGGTCGGAGGAATCGGAGCCCTGGCGCCCTCCCGCAAGTCGGATGTGGCCCGGCTCGGGTTGAAAGCGGTGGCTGCCGGAACCATGGCTAATTTTATGTCAGCCTGCATCGCGGGGATGTTGTTATGAGCACCGTCGGAGTTGTCCTCGGCAGCGGCTTGGGCGCGTTTGCTGAAACCCTTGAGAATCGTTTTGAAACCCCCTACTCGGATATCGCAGGGTGGCCTGCCATCACCGCCGCCGGACACGCCGGCAAACTGGTAACGGGCCGTCTGGGCGGCACCGATGTCGTGGTGCTCTCCGGCCGCGCGCACTACTATGAAGGCTATACCGGCGCCGAAGTCACCCTCGGCATTCGCGAGCTCGCCAAGCGTGGCGTCGATCGCGTGATCCTCACCAACGCCGCTGGAGCGATCGATACCGAGCTGCACCCCGGCGAGCTGGTCCTGATCTCCGATCACATCAACCTCATGGGGCAGAACCCGCTGGTCGGGCGCAATGACGAGGCGCTCGGCCCGCGCTTCCCCGACATGACCGAAGCCTACTCGCGCGAATATCGCGATATCGCCCGCCAGACCGCAGCCGAGCTGGGCATCGATCTCAAGGAAGCCATCTACGCCGCCATGCTGGGACCGAGCTACGAGACCCCCGCCGAAATTCGCTTCCTGCGCTTCATCGGCGCCGGACTGGTCGGCATGTCGACCGTTCCCGAAGCGATCATCGCCAATCACATGGGGATGAAGGTCCTGGCCATCTCCTGCGTCACCAACATGGCAGCGGGCATTCTGCCGCAGAAGCTGGTCCATCAGGAAGTGCTGAACGCCGGCGCGCAAGTGCGCGATACCCTGATTCGCCTCCTGAACGCCCTGATCCCACGCCTGGCGTGACGCGCCCCGCCCCGGCACCTAGTAATTCACAATCGCCGCGAACGCCGCCGCATCCAGGCTCGCACCGCCCACCAGCGCCCCGTCGATTTCTTCCTGCTCCATGAGCTTCGCGACATTCTCCGGCTTGACGCTGCCCCCATAGAGGATGCGGCAGGCCGCGCCGGCAGCATCGCCGAAGTGATTCGTGATCTCCGCGCGCAACACCCCATGCGCATGGGCGGCGATCTCAGGGGTAGCCGTCTTTCCCGTGCCGATGGCCCATATCGGCTCATAAGCAATCACCACCGACGCGAATTGTTCCAGTGTCAGACCCAGAATTCCGCCCGCGCACTGCCTGCGCAGAACGCTCTCGGTCGCGCCGCCTTCGCGCTCTTCCAAACGCTCGCCCACGCACACGATCGGCGTGAGCCCGGCCGCCAGCGCCGCTTGCGTTTTCTTCAGCACCGTTTCGTCAGTCTCATGAAAATATTGGCGCCGCTCGCTATGGCCGACAATCACCCAGCGGCAGCCCACCGCCGTCAACATGGGAGCCGAAACCTCACCGGTGTAAGCGCCCTCGCGGAGCCAGAACAGATCCTGGGCGCCCACCCCGATTGCCGTGCCCTCCGCGGCTGCCACCGCCGCCGGGACATTTACGAAGGGAGGGCAGATCACGATTTCCGCATGTGACGTCTTCGCCACCAAAGGAGCGAAAGCTTCAAAGAAAGCCGCAGTCTCAGCTGCCGTCTTGTACATCTTCCAATTACCGGCCAGAACAGGTTTGCGCATCTCTCTACAGAATAGCAACGTGTGCCCCGCCGTCCAGAATATTTATCGCCGCGCGAGAATCGCGTGTGGCAGGCGAACCTGGCTGAATCGCCTAAGCCAGTCGCAGCTGGCTGAATTCCTTGATCAGCTCGAAGTTGGTGCGCAATCCGGCGATGGCCTCGCCCCGCTGCTCGATGCGCGATTCCTCGATGACGCCCAGTTGGTCGGCCGCCTTCTGCAGATATCCCACGCGCGCCGGATCAATGCCCATGATGCGGCAGCACGTCGCATCCACCGCCGCCAGGTCCGAGCCCATGACCAGCACCCCCGCCTGCTTGCGAGTCCCTTGGATCGGGCCGTTGCCTTCCATGCCCACAATGCCATCCACCAGCGCAAAACTCTTGGGCCCAAACTTCCGCGTCAGCTCCGCTACGGCAGTGTCGATCCCAATGTAGTGCAGTTCGTTCTTGGGCCAGCCGTAAATGGACCCCGGCACGAGTCCGAAAAAATTCTTCATCGAGAGCGTTGCCCCGGCCCAGTGGTGTGTCTTCATCTTGGCCAGCGAAACAATCAGATCGGCGCGCAGCACGCTATTCGGGAAGTAGAACTCATCGCGGCCCGCAAAGCCCTTGACCGCCGTCACATCGTCGCGGTTCAGGTCCACAAACACATCGTCGAACCTGGGGATTTCCGAGCGGTAGCGCGTGAGCTCCGCAATCGCGAAGGTATCGCGGCGGTGCCCCGGGCCCTCGCCGATCTTCACATCGGATGCGCCCAGCGACCGGAATACTTCAAGCGCGGTAGCCACCACCGCCACATCGGTGTTGATGCAGGTGTTGGGATCGAACTCGACGAAGTTGGGTTTCAGCAGCACCGTTTTGCCGGACACATCCAGCCCGCATTCGAGAATCCCGCGCCGCATTGCATCCGCGAGATCCTTCGAATAGGATGCCGCCTTGACCACCGCCACCGCCGATCTCTGCCCTGCCAAAGGGAGTTTGGACATTCCGTTGGACCGCTCCTCCCGTCCGCCGTTGAACCCCGCGTATCCCGCCACGCTCGCCGCGCCCGCCAGCGCCAGAAATTCTCTGCGATTGGCGTTCACGTGGAGACTCCCACGGCTTGCATAGAACGAAAGTTACCCTCAGGCGCCGCCAGCGCCTCAATCCCGGTGATCATAAGGTCCGATTGCGGATCGCCACTGAGTTCCTCGGGCTTCACGCCATGCAGCCGCATTGCGATCGTCAGCCATGCGCGCGCCATCGGCGAAGGCGTCTCCCCCATCTGCCGCCGCGCCAGGTCGAACGCCTTGCCCAGATCGTCGCGGCCCTGCAGCGCTACCAGCGCCAGCGCCGTGGTCTCCGGATAAGACGGCAGATCCACTCCCAACGCCGCCGGACTTCCGTAATTCCACCCGCCGTCCCGCGAACGCACGTCCATCAACTGCGCCTCGCCCATCTGCACGCGGCTGCGCAACTCGCCGCTCGAAATTTTCGCCGACGCCTGTTTCAACGCCACCAAAGCATGCACCGTGGGCTCCACCCATCCCGAATTCCCCGGCTTCCAGGGCCAGCACTTCAGGCCGATGTTGCGTTCCTGTTTGACCAGCCCCAGCTTGCCCACCACCACATTCAGCCAACTCGATTCCGCTCCGCTCGTCCCCACCAGCCACTTCACTCCGTTTTCGAGCGGCGGTCCCCATTCGTTGCGGGACATAGCGATGGTGGCGCAGAGCGACGTTCCCCAGCTTGCGACCTGGACCTCGGCCGCCGGCTTCCAGCTTCCATCCGCCAATTGCCAGGAGGAAAGCAGCTTCCATGCGCGGTCCGCCGCCGGTTCGCCGGCTAGCGCCAGCGCCGCGTAAGCGGTAGGTTCCAGCCACGACGATTTCCCCGCGAAATACCCCCAACCTCCGTCGGAATTCTGGGTGTTTCGCAAAACCGCCAGTCGCGCGCCGAGGTAAGACTTATGATCGGGGTTAAGACCAGCCACAGGTACTAATCGGCGGAAACCTTTGATTCCCCTAGGGTGATTTCCTCCTAGTACCCCGAACTGATTCAAAAGTACTATTTACTATCTAAGTGGTTCGCTTTAGACTGGTTAGGGTTAAAGACCGAGGGCCTATTAGTGAATCAGCTCCTACTCCAGTATTCCTATCTGCAGATGTTGGATTTCTTGACCACTGAGGCCTTTTTGCTGCACGGCGTCCACGAAGCCAACCCCGTTATGCGCCTCGCCCTGCGCTACTCCTCGCATCCCTTAGGAGGCCTACTGCTGGTGAAGCTTCTCGCGCTGGCTCTCGGCATCTACTGCTGGCGCTGCGGACGCCAAAAACTGCTGACGCGGATCAATGTCCTGTTTGCGATCGTGGTGGCCTGGAACCTGGTGGCCCTGATCGCGGGCGGACTCCGCACCGTCTAGCCTCTTCGCCCCGCGCCGCAGCGTCCGCTCTTAAACTTCCCTCGGCGCCATCCGCCGCTGTGCTAGCATCGATACTCAATCGCCACGCATGAAGTATAAGTGTTTCTTCGCGCTCCTCGCCGCCGGCATGGCTTTCGGAGCCTACCAGTATTTTCATCCCGTAGGCCTCAGCCTGGGTCCCGGGAATGAAATGGTGATGGAAGCGCGGACTCTGGTCCACCAAGGCACCTTCGGCGATCCGTTCCGATCCATGAAGACTGGGCCCACCGCCACCAACCCGCCGCTCTATCCGTTGTTCCTGGCCTTCTGTGTTTGGCTCTACCCCACGTCTTCTTTTAATTTCATAACCGCCGTCCTGGCCGCCAACCTGATCGCGAACGCCCTGGCCGCCGCTCTGTTGCCGCAAGTCTCTGCTGAATTGTGGGGAACGACTGCGCCGGGAATCGCGGCGGGTGTGCTCTCCATCGCGGCATCGCAATTTATTGCCGGTTGGGACGCGAACTTCACCCAGCTCGGACTCATTCTGTTCTTCCTCGCCGCCCCCCGGCTCGTACAGACCCGCGGCAATGTCCCTTGGCGTGGAACGCTCGCCGGCGCGGCGCTCGGCGTTCTCTTCCTGATGAACCAGGTGGTCTTGCTGGTCGCGCTCCCTTGGATCGCTTTTCTACTCCTGACTCGCCGCTTCCAACTGCGCGAAGTATTCCGCTTCCTCATACCGTTCGCACTGGCGCTCCTGCTGGTGAATCTCCCGTGGATCATGCGCAATTGCCGCACGTGGGGCGAGTTCGTAACCCGGACGAATTTGGGGATTGCCCTCTACACCTCCAACAACGATTGCGCCGAGCCTAGCCTCGCCCAGGAACTGCACAGCGGATGTTTCGTAGCCATGCATCCCGAAAGCAACGCGGTCGAAGCCGCCCTCTTGAAGAGCATGGGCGAACCCGCCTATGATCGCCTCAGAAGACATCAGGCTCTCGCGTGGATGCGGTCTCATCCTCGGCGTCTGCTGCATCTCGCGCTAGTCAGAGTGACCCAATTCTGGTTCCCCGTCCCCACGCCGCCGCACCGCGCCACCTACCTGATCTGGATCATCACCCTGTTGTCGATTCCAGGGTTCCTGCTGATGCTCTCCCGCCGGCTGCCCGTCACCGCCGTGTTCGGCGCCATTTTTCTGCTCTACCCTTTGCTCTATTACGTCGTCGTATCGGAGGAACGCTACCGCTTGCCGATTCTATGGTTGTCGTGCCTGGCCGCAGGCTATCTCCTAACGGCGATGCCGGCGTTTCCGCAGCGCCGCCGCGCTTAACGCGCAGCCAGCGGATACTGCAGCGTTTCGAGCAACCAGTCTTTGTTGGCCTTCACATCCTCGGTCAGGCGCCGCACCAGTTCTTCGCGCTGGTCGAACAGTCGATAGCCGCCGGCCGGACGCAGATAGCCGCAGGCCTCTGGAGTCCGCTCGAACAGTTTCTCCTCGCCGATTTCCGCCGCCTGTTCCGCATAGCGCTTACGATTGTCCAGCAGCGCCTTCACCAGGAACGGCATTAGCATGGAATAATCCGCCTGCATGCTTTCGGTGGCCTGCAGATATGTGTCCTTATCCACCTTGCCCCAAGTCACCGCTTCCCCCGGCGGACACGAAGACAACGATCCGTCCGTCACTGGCGCCGTGACAATCTGGACATCGAAATTATATCCACGCACGTTGGGAATTCCCAAAACCTGGCCTAGCGCAGGCTCCGGCTGCAAGTTGTAATTCTTCGGGACTCCGCCGCCCAGAATCAGCGTCGCCAGCGCATTCGGCGGATTGTCGAACAACCCCCAGCGATGATAGGCGCACGCTTCGTAGACTTCCGCGTGCAGGTCTAGATCGAATTTATACGAATCGATCAGCCCAGCCTCCCGCATAGCCCACAGCTTCATCGAATTCAGAAAAATACTGCCGTCGCCCGGCGCCCCCACGAACACCGGAATGGCCAGCCGATGGCACGTCGAAAGCAAGCCGTGCGTCACGCGATTCGCGCGCTCCTGCTGGGTGTAGAACGCGCCCAACCGGTGCCGCAGCTCGGTGCCGGTCATCGTGCGCTGGAATTCGGGACGCCGCAGCACGGCCGTAAGAAAACGGTCCTGGTCCAGCAGCACGTCTTCATCGAACGCCATGTCGGTGACGCGAATCGTGCGCTCATCCCGCAGTGCGCCGTCGTCGCCCCAGATCGGGACTTCAAAGATCGGCCCGTCCCGATGGGCGTCGAGCGAGCGGTGCCCATCGTGATAGCACACAGCGTCAGTAGTCGAAAGATACGCCACCCAGCCGGTCTCCAGCAGCGGAATCAGCCACGCCTGATGCTGGCCGGAAACCGTTACCGGACCCGCCACCGCCACCGTAAGCGGGCATCCCTGGCCGATGGCATGATCGAGGATGGTGTAAATGCGCCTGAGAAACGCCCCGCCGAACGCGGGAAAACAGTGCGTGATCAGCTCGCTAATCGTCTCGCATTCATCGACGCGTTTAACTTTAACTGGTGAGCGGTGATTGTGGGAGGCGGGCGGCATCAACTTCGATCTTACTCGAACTGCCGCCGGAAACTTTCGAGAGTTTGTTTCAATTCGGCGACCTCACGCTCCAACTCCGCCACCCGCTGCTCGAGACCAGCCACTGCCGCGCTCGTCCCTCTCGCCTCAGGCGTCTCCTGCGGGGTTTGTTGTGTGAGATCCGGAACTCCTCCCAGCAGATGACACCACCGCCCCCGAGGCATCGAGGCAACCAGCGGCTCCGGCGTGCGCTGGGCCAACGATTCCAGGCAATGCTCGACGTCCGCGATCTCCGTGAACTCGTGCATGCGCTCAGTGCGTCCGCGCAATTCGCCGGCGGTTTGCGGACCGCGCAGCATCAGCACGCACAGCACCGCCGACTCGCGCCGTCCCAGGTTCAGCCGCTCGCCCAGCGAGTGCGCATATTTCTCGACGCGATGCCCCGCCCCGCTGATCCTGACCGCCAACCCCTTATGCCGCAGCAGCGCCAGCGCCTGCTGCACCGCTTCTTCTTCATAATTCACCACCGGATCGCGGCTCGATTTCTGGTTGCACGCGTTCACCAGCGCGTTGAGCGTGAGCGGATAGTATTCCGGCGTTGTGATTTCTTTTTCCAGCAGCGAACCCAGCACCCGAATCTCCACCGGATGCAGCGTCTCCGCGGTAATCGATGTGTGCGCGCCGGGTCCCATGCTAGCCTAACACCGCCTCCATGAAACGTTGACCGGCCATCGGTGTCCCATAATAAGCCGGAATGTCATGGAAGCCCAAGTCCTCATACAGCCGCTGCGCCGCCTGCATTCGCGGCAGCGTATCCAGCCGAATGCGCGTGTAACCCAGGTCGCGCGCGGCTTGCAAAGCGGTTTCTGTGAGGCGACGCCCCAATCCCGTGCCGCGATAGCCGGAGCGCACGTACAATCGTTTGAGTTCGCAAATGGCCGTGTCGATCGGCCGCACGGCGACGCAGCCCGACAAGCCGCCTTCGATCTCCGCCAGCAGCAGGACTCCGCCAGGCGGCCCGTACATCCGCGCAAGAGCATCCAGTTCCTGCGAGAATCCCTGAAAGCACAGGTCGATCCCCAAGCCGGCGGCATATTCCTCAAACAGGGCGCGGGCCTGAGCAAAGTCGGCGTCGGTGGAGGCGGCGCGGATGATTCCCCATCTTATCGCGAGAGGACGGGTCCGGCTACTCTTTCTTCGCGGCCGGGGCAGCGGCCGGGGCGGCGCCTGCAGCCCCAGCGCCCGCGGCAGCAGGCGTCCCCGCGGTTGCCGGAGCCGTCGCAGGCGGCAGCGCATGCAAGTTCGTTGGCTGCGGATTGGTGCGCGAGTCGACGTCGATGAAGTCGAACATCAGAAAGATGCCAAGGAATATGAACCCCGCCACCGCGATCACCGCATTCACCGGCTTGTCATGCAGCAAGTGCATGAAGATCAGCGCCACAATCGTGGCCTTGATAGTGGCAATGGTGAGCGCGATCACAACGTTGCCCGATCCGAAATTAATGTAGGACGCACCTACCGTGATCGCGGTAAGGATAATCAGCGCGGCCAGCGTGATCAGGTATTTTGTGGCTTCTGCTTTCGGATTGAGTGCGTGTTCGATATGCGTGCTCATGTGATTAAGTAGTACAGCGGGAACAGATAAATCCAGATCATATCCACCAAGTGCCAGAACAGCGCCACCAGATCGACCGGCGTGTAATATTTATCGGAGAAATTCGCCGCGGCTGGCGCGGATCGCCAGCCAGCTCATCAGGCCCATGCCGATCAGCACGTGCAGGCCGTGCAGTCCGGTCATCATGAAATAGAAACTGAAGAATGTGGCGTAGCCGTGGCTGCCGGCGATCAAATCGCCGTGATGGCTGTAAAATTTCCCCGGATACAAGCCTTCTTCAAAATCGTGCGTGTACTCGTACGCCTTGATGCACATGAAGACTGCGCCGAACCCTACCGTAACCCACAAATACATCGCGCATTTCTTGCCTTGGTTGGTGCGCGCCGAGAGCACCGCCATAACAGCGGTGAAGCTGGAGATCAAAAGCACCACGGTATTCGTGGAACCCGCCCAGCGCTTCAATTCTTCGTGGGCTGCCACGAACTCCTGCGGATACTTGTTTTGCATCAGCCCAAACCCTGCGAACAAGCCGCCGAAGGTCAGGACTTCGGTTGCCAGGAACAGCCACATACCAATCTTGCTGGTATCGAACTGCTGCTCCATGGTGGTGAAGTGATGCTGGTGATGCGGATCGTGCTCCCCACCGTGTCCGTGTGGATCCTGATGTAGATCAACAGTCGTCGTGCTCATACGTGGACTCTCATACGTGCGTTACCGTCCTATGGCGGTAGTCATAAGGTTCGTGCTCAAACACCGGCTGCTCTTCAAAATTGTGCACCACTGGCGGCGACGATGACTCCCATTCCATCGTAGTCCCGCCCCACGGATTATCCGGCGCCAGCGGACCCGTCTTGAGCGACGCCAGCAAATAGATCGCCGTCATAAACAAGCCCGATCCCAGCACCCAGCTTCCGTAAGTGGAGAATGCGTGGATGGGCTGGAACTGATCCAGGTAGTTGAAATAACGCCGCGGCATGCCCCGGCTGCCCATGATGAATTGTGAGCCGAAGGTCATATTGAAGCCGATAAAGACCAGCGCGGTCGCAATGCGTCCCCATTTCTCCGAATACATGCGGCCGGTCATCTTGGGCCACCAGTAATGCAGGCCGCCCAGGAACGCGATGACCGTGCCGCCCATCATTACGTAGTGGAAGTGGGCCACCACGAAGTAGGTATCGGTCAGATGAATGTCCACCGCCAGCGTAGCGAAGAAAATGCCGGTCAGGCCGCCGATCGCGAACAGGAACAAGAACGCCATCGCATATAGCATCGGCGTTTCAAAACTAATGTTGCCCTTGTACATGGTGGTCAGCCAGTTGAACATCTTGACGCCCGACGGGATCGCCACCAGGAAGGTGAGGGCGGAGAAGATTACGTTGGCCAGATCGCTTTCCCCGGCCACGAATAGGTGATGGCCCCACACGACGAAGCTCAGCAGCGCCAGCGAGACGCTTGAGTAGGCGATCGCCCGGTACCCGAAAATCGTCTTGCGGCTGAAAGTCGGAATGATTTCGCTGATGATCGCCATGCCCGGCAGAATCATGATGTAGACCGCCGGATGCGAGTAGAACCAGAAGAAGTGCTGGAACAACACCGGATCGCCGCCGATCCGCGAATCGAAGATGCCGATCTGAAATACCCGCTCGATCAGCAGCAGCACCATCGTGATCGCGAGCACCGGAGTCGCCAGGATCTGAATCACGCCGGTCGCGTAAATGCCCCACACGAACAGCGGCATATCGAACCAGCCCATCCCAGGAGCGCGCAGCTTATGCGTGGTCGCGATGAAGTTCAGTCCCGTGAAAATCGAAGAGAACCCCAGAATGAAGACTGCCATGGTCATCAAACCCACCGCGCCGTCAGTCGTCGTCGAGTAAGGCGTATAGAAGGTCCAGCCGGTGTCCACCGCGCCGATCACCATGGAGCTGATCGCCAGCGTCGCGCCCGCGCACCACAGGTAGAAACTCATCAGATTCAGGCGCGGAAAAGCCACGTCCTTGGCCCCCAGCATCATGGGCAGCACGAAGTTCGCGAGCGACGCTGGGATCGAGGGAATGATAAACAGGAACACCATGATCGCGCCGTGCAGCGTGAAAAAGCGGTTGTACATTTCCGCCGTCACCCAGTGCTTGCCGAATAACGTGTGCTGCGGATTGAGCAGCGACAGACGCACCAGCAGTGCGAATATGCCGCCCATCAGGAACGCGAAGCACACCGCTCCCAGGTACATGATGCCGATGCGCTTGTGGTCCACCGTGGACATCCAGCTCCACAGACCCGTGGTCTCGTTGAGATAATTTTTGACGGGCCGCGGCCGGTCCGCTATGACAGTGCCCGATGTGAGTGTGTGTTCCATGTGATTACCCTTACTGCAATGACTTTATATACGCCACTAACCCACGAATTTCATTTTCCCGCAAAAGGCCCTGGAAAGTGGGCATGATATTGTCGAAACCAGCCACGATCTTCGCGCCCGGCTGCATCATCGACTCGCGGACATAAGCTTCATTCACGATCACCGTGGTTCCGTTATTCAGTTTGACCGGCTTGCCCCAAATGCCCTTCCAGGTCGGACCCTTGCTCTTGGTGCCATCGACGTTATGGCAGCTCTGGCAGCCCTTCTCTTCGTACTGGATCCGGCCCCACTCCTCCGGCGTATGATGCGTCCATTCATCGCCGCCGGTTTCCATCCATTTGGCGAAATCCGCGGGCGTGTCGACAAACACTTTAGCCTTCATGTCGGAATGGCCCTTGCCGCAATATTCGGCACAGGTGGCAACGTGTTCGCCCACCGTTTCGGGCGTAAACCAGTATTCGGTATAGCGGCCGGGAACGATATCCCGCTTCACGCGCATGTCGGGTATGAAGAAATCGTGCAGCACGTCTTCGCTGGTCATCACCAGGTGGATCGACTTATTCACGGGCACATGCAACTCGTTTATTGCCCGCGTTCCGTCCGGAAATTCGAACTGCCACAGCCACTGCCTGGCGGTAACTTGAATTTCCATGGATTCACCGGGTCCCACGGCGAACTCCATATAACCGATGATTCCCCAAAAGAACAGTGCCACGCACAGCAGCAGCGGTACCACGGTCCACGTAATTTCCATCACTGTATTGTGAGTCTGGTGCGGCGTCACGCGGCCCGGCTTGAAGCGGTAGCGCCACGCAAAATAGAACATCGGCACCATCAAGCCCAGGAACAGGACCACGCTCAGCCAAAAGATGGACATGTACATGAAGTCGATGTGCTTGGCAAACTCCGAGCCTTGATCGACCGGCAACAATAATCTGCGTAGCCACTCCATTATGCGAAACCTTCCTTGAACTGGGCTTTGGCTCGTTTACGCTCCGCGCGGAACATCCGCCATCCAAAAAGCGCGAAGACGAGTACCGTTAGGGCGCCTCCGGCGCGCATCAAATTCAGAGCAAACCAGACGTAAGCCCCAGCTTTGGGATCGTAGTGATAGCAGAACAATAAAATCTTCTCCACCGCCAGCGTGCTGCGCCCCTCCGAGGCTTCCGCCAGCGCAAAGCGCAGATCGCGCGGGCTGAAACGGATGCCGTACAGGTAACGCGCCATTTTGCCCTGCGGCGTCAGCACCATAATCGCCGCAGCGTGCGCGTATTGCTCAATCCGCGGATCGTACCGATAATTGAACCCGACCTGCTTCGCCAGGCGTTGCACGTTGCCGTCGCGGTCCGTCAGAAAATGCCAGCCGGGAGCCGGGCGGTCGAAGCTGCTCATATAGATGGCTTTCTTCTTCTGCGCCACGTCGAAGGACTCGCGCGGATCGATGCTGATCGTGACCACTTCGTATTCTTTGCCCGGAGTCCACGGGATTTTGCGCATGGCTTCCGTCTGCCCGTTGAGGATCAGTGTGCACAGCATCGGGCAGTTGTAATACACCAGGTTGAGAATCACCGGACGTCCCTGATTGAAATATTGGCCCAACCTTACCGGGTAGCCATCTTCCCCCGTAAACATCAGATTCAGATCTACCGGCGCGCCCAGATGTTCGTCAATACCCACGCCTTCGAGCTGCGGGGGGCGCACGCTCGCCGGAAGATTCGTGTTGCCGATTTGGGATAAACGATACTGCGCCGCCAGCGGGACTGCCGCCGCCAGAGCCATCAGACCGAACATCCACGTGCATCGCAAATTCATTACAAATCCTATTTCTTCGAACCCGCCTTAGGCGGGGTTGTGCCAGCCGGCTTCGCGCCAGCCGGAGTTGCAGCAACGGGGGTTGCACCCGCGGGAGTCGCGGCCGCATCCGGCTGCTCCACCTTGATCGCCGTGTCCTTAGCCGGATAGAACAGCTTGCCGGCGGCGGCTTCCGCGGCGAAAATTTGCATCGCTTTGTCAATCGGGATGCGCACCCGATTCGTCGACTTGTCCAGGTTCCCGTACATATAGTGGGTCAGGTTCCAGGCATCGCGATTCCGAACGTCTTGCAGTAGTTCGCTCGGCACCGAGAGCACCCGGTCATACACCGCTTCTTTCCAGATCTCGTCGAAATATCCCTGCACCGCGACGATCACCAGAATCAGCCCCAAAATGCTAACGATCGTAAACAGCCAGATCGCCGGAGTATTTGGCTCGGTGTGGTCGAAACCTTCCTGAGGATCGTGGTGTTCGATCGGGTGTTCGTACTGTTCATCCGCGTGGCTCATCGTGATCCTCCTTCTTTAGGCGTTCTCAAAATGCAGGCTCTGTTGGAACCGCAGATCGCCCACCGGCACCATCTTATGCGCGCGGAAACGGCTCCAGAAAACCAGTCCGCAAATGCTGACGGTGGTTAGCAGAGTTGCCAGATCCAGCCAATGCGGCTGCGGTCCGGTCTTGTAATAGGTCGGCATGACGATCCAATATAAATCGATATATTCGACCACCAGGCTCCACACCGCAACGAAGCCGATCACCTTCAGGCTGCGCTTCGCCGGCCGGCACAGCAGGATCGAAAACGGAATAATAAAACGCAGGAAAGGCATCGCCAAACTGATCCCCAGCCAGCTTCCCACCATGCGGTGGCGATACCAGATAGTCTCTTCGGGGATGTTGGCGTACCAGATCAAAAAATATTGCGCAAAAGCGACGTAAGTATAAAAGCATGTCATACAGAGCAGCCACTTGCCCAGATCGTGGTAATGCTCCTCCGTGATGGAGTTCTTGAGAATCCCGGCTCGGCGGAAAGCCAGACATACGAGTGTCACTACCGAAAAGAACGACAGCGCACCGCCCGAGAGCATCACCAGTCCAAAAATGGTCGAATACCATTTTGGTTCGAGCGACATCAGCCAGTCATAGGACGCCAGCGTTCCCACCGCCACCGCCAGGAACAGACCCGGCGCGCTCCAGCGCGAAATAATATGCATCTGCCTCACCGATCGCGTCGTGTCCTGCTTGGTCGACTGATGATAAATCGACCCGATCCACAGCGACCACAGAAAGAAATAAACCACGGTGCGGAGGATGAAGAAATTCGGCGTAAGATACGTGCCCTTGGTGCCCAGCATGGCGCCGGTGGCAATCGCCTGCGGATTCGCCCAGGGATAAATCACACGCACGCCCATGGCGATCGGAATGAACAGCAGCAGACCCACCGGCAGCGTGATCATGATGTTTTCCATGATGCGCCGCATAGTCACGCTCCAGGCGGACCCGGTCAGAAACTGAATCATGACGAAGAAGAAAGCGCCCAAGCCGATCAGCGAGGTGTAAGCAAAGGCCACCATATAAGACTCGTACAGCCTCGCCGGATTGGTGACATAGCCGGCGATGCATCCGATGATGCCGAACAACGCGGCAAATACCAATACATTGCGGCCCGTCGTCCAGCGGCCGATTTCGAGCTGGTAGTTGTCGGCGGCGATTGCGGATTTGGAGTGGGTTTGGCTCATGGCATTATTTCAGCGCGGCGATAACGGTTCCCGCCGGGGCCTCGGCAGGCGTGCCATGCGCGGCCCGCTGCAGCGCGCGCACGTAGGAGATAATCGCCCAGCGGTCAGCCACCACCACTTGGAAGCGGTAGGGCGGCATGGTCCGGCGGCCGTTGGTGATCACGTTGAAGATGTCGCCATCCGCAAACTGCACCACGCGGTCATCGGTCAAATTAGAAGGCTGCCAGATAGGAACGTGTGCCGGGATAATCCCGCGGCCCATTCCGGTCTGATCGTGGCACGGCGAACAATAGATGTTGAACTTGGCCTGCCCTTGCTCCAGCAGCGCCGGAGTAATCGGCACCGGGTTCTTGCCCACGTACATGCCGTTTTCAAGCCCCGTATTGTAGGGCGAATCCTCGACGTACCCTCTGCGCGGCACGGTGTCTTCGGGAAGCAGGCGATTGGATCGTCCGTCGGCGAAAATTCCCACCACCGGCGCCTGCGCCTTGAACTTCTGCTGATGCTTCATGTCGTCCCATACCTGTATGGGGGTGTCGCGCTGGACACTGGAACAGCCGCTTAGCAGCAACAGCGCGGGAGCAATGAACCATGCGTTCACGAGCTTCATCCTGCCACCACCTCCACATCCGCGGCGCCGACACTGCGCAGATGTTCCACCGTGCCCTGCGCGTCGAACTTCGGATCGTTGGCCTCGATCACCAGCAGGAACAAATCGTCGGAGGCCCGGTGAGCCTGCGAATAATTCGCCGAAGGATGATATAACCTTGGCAATCCGTTGATCGCCCACACGCCAATGAACGTGGCGAATGCCGAGAATAATACCGTCAGTTCGAAGGCGACCGGAATTGTATACGAAAAGTCGAAAAAGGGCTTGCCGCCGATCACCAGGCGATAATCGATCGCGCCTATATACCAGATCAGCAACAAGGCGGTCGCCGTGCCCATAGCCGAAAACCAGATCACGATCCAGCCCAGCTTCGAGAAAGGCACGCCGATGGCTTCGTCGATGCCGTGCACCGGGAAAGGCGACATGGCGTCTAGTTTGGTGTAGCCCATTTCGCGAATCTTGCGGCCGGCGTCAACCAGATCGTCAGGCTTGCTGAACGCCCCGATGACTGCATAAACTTTGTCCTCGCCTATGCCAATCTTGTCCTTGAATTGCTCGAGGTTCATTTGACCATGACCTCCTCACCCTTAAACGCGTGCTTCTCATAAGCCAGCACCCCTTTCACTTCCGAGATCGCAATCATCGGCAGGAAACGGGCAAACAGCAGAAACAACGTCAGGAATAAGCCAAACGTTCCGAAGAAGGTGCACATGTCAACCCAGGTGGGGTGGAAATAACCCCAGGAAGTGGGCATAAAGTCGCGCGTCAAACTGGTGGAGATGATCACGAAACGTTCAAACCACATCCCGATATTGGTGGTGATGCTGATGACGAACATCACCCACAGGTTGGTGCGCATGCGCTTGAACCAGTACAACTGCGGGATAAAGACGTTGCACGAATACATCGACCACGCCGCCCACCAGTACGGTCCGAAAGCGCGATTCAGGAAGGTGAAGCGCTCATAGATGTCGCCGCTGTACCAGGCGATGAAGAACTCGCAGGCATACGAATAACCCACGATGGAACCAGTCACCAGGATGATCTTGTTCATGTTCTCCAGGTGCTTCATGGTGATCAGATTCTGCAAATTGAGCAGCCAGCGCGCGATCAGCAGCAGCGTCATCACCATCGCGAACCCTGAGAAAATAGCGCCGGCCACGAAGTACGGCGGGAAAATGGTAGTGTGCCAGCCCGGAATCACCGACGTTGCGAAGTCGAAACTCACGATGCTATGTACGCTAAGCACCAGGGGAGTCGAGATCGCCGCCAGAATCAGGTAAGCCTTCTCATAGTTCCGCCAGTGACGCGCCGACCCGCGCCAACCCAGACTGAAGAAACCGAATAAAACCTGCTTGACCCGGCCCACCGCACGGTCGCGCATAGTGGCCAAGTCCGGCACCAGGCCCGTAAACCAGAACAGCAGCGAAACCGTGAAATACGTCGAGACCGCAAACACGTCCCAGATCAGCGGGCTGCGGAAGTTCTGCCACAGGTTGAGGTCGGTATTCGGAATCGGGAACAGCCAATACGCGCGCCACGGCCGGCCGGTGTGGAACAGCGGGAAAATGCCCGCGCACATCACGGCAAATAACGTCATGGCTTCGGCCGAGCGGTTGATAGCGGTTCGCCACTTTTGGCGGAACAGGAACAGAATCGCCGAAATCAAAGTACCGGCGTGACCGATACCGATCCAAAATACGAAGTTGGTGATGGCCCAGCCCCACCCGACCGGCCGATTGTTTCCCCACACGCCGATACCGGTCGAAATCAGGTACGCCAGCATCAAGCCCAGCAGCCCCGTGATCGACGCCGTGATCGCCAGCGTGATCCAGTATTTGGTGGGGGTCTTAAGCACATCGGCTTCGACGATGGAACCGATCTGATCGCTGAGGCCGTGATAATCCATGCCGCCCTGAACCAGCGGCGGATTGGTCTCAAGCAGGGCCGGGTTCTGCCGCGTGTCCCATTCAGTCATCGATGGAAAGATCGTGCCTTGGTCCTCGCTCATGCAGTTAACTCCGGATTGGGATTGCGCAGTTTCGCCAGGTAGGTGGTGCGCGGCTTGATGCCCAGCTCGGCCAGCATGGCGTAGTTGCGTTCCTGCTTCTTCAGTTTCGTGACCCGGCTGTCGGGGTCGTTGATGTTGCCAAATACGATGGCCTCGGCCGGGCAGGTCTGCTGGCAGGCGGTCTTAATCTCGCCGTCCTTGATCGCGCGCCGTCCGTCCACTTTAGCCTTGATCCTGGTTTCCTCGATGCGCTGCACGCAGTAGGTGCACTTCTCCATCACGCCGCGCATCCGAACGCTGACATCCGGGTTATACACCAGCCCTACGACTTCGGGCTCGTAGCGGTGGAAGTTCAGGAAGTTAAAATGCCGCACTTTGAAGGGACAGTTGTTCGCGCAATACCGCGTGCCCACGCAGCGGTTGTACGCCATGTCGTTGAGGCCTTCCGGGCTGTGACTGGTGGCCTGCACCGGACAAACGTTTTCGCAGGGCGCGTTCTCGCATTGCATGCAGGGAACGGGCTGCTCGATCACTTCCGGATCGTTCTCATCGCCCGAGTAGTAGCGATCCATGCGGATCCAGTGCATTTCGCGCCCGCGAATCACTTGATCCTTCCCCACCACCGGCGTGTTATTTTCCGCCACGCACGCCACCACGCATGCGTTGCAGCCGGTGCAGGACGTCAAGTCGATCGCCATGCCCCACTGGTAGCCTTGCGTGTAGCTCACTTCAGGATAAATGGAGTGGATGACGGGAACCTCCGACATCTCCTCAATCGACTGCGGGTTCTTCTTGTACTCTTCGACGACGACCTCGCGAGCCAGCGGCCGTCCTTCCTGGTTGTCGCCAGTGCCGCGCTCCTGCGTGGTCGCAAGCGTCTCGCGTTTGCCCGTAGCCGCCATCGAGAATCCCGGCGAGAAGTAGAAGGCGGCACTGGTGCGGATCAGATTCGCGTTGGAGCCGACGTCCTTGCCCACCCGCCCGCATTTCTCACGCCCATATCCCACTGCGATCGAAACCGTATCGTCGGAATGCCCCGGCTGCACCATAACCGTGGCTTCCATCTTGAAGTTGCCGCGCGTGAGCGAGACAACATCGCCATCGGTCAACTTCTGATCTCGCGCCATTTTCGGCGAAATCATCGCCGCATTGCCCCACACCAGTTTCGTGATCGGATCCGGCGCTTCCTGCAGCCAGCCGTTGTTGGCAAAGCGGCCATCCCAAGTCGCCGAGCTGGGATAGAAGCCGACTTCGATTCCCGTCCCCGCCGCTTTCGATTCCGCCGCCAGCGCCGCCGCCAGCTTCTTGCTATCGACACTCACCTTCACGGGATCGACAGTCTTCGACGCAGCCACAACGCCATCGTGCAGCGCCTTGCGCCAGGCCTGTTCTTTGTCGCCCTGCCCTTTATTGGACGTGAACTCCGCCAGCCAATACTTCTTCACGAGGTCGTGCGACTTGGTGAATTTGCCGCTGGTCACCCACGAAACAATCTCCAGGGCCGTCTTGCCGCCATACATCGGCTCGATCATCGGCTGCTGAATCGCAGCTAGACCGTCGGAAGTCGCTTCATCTCCCCATGATTCGAGGATGTGTGCTTGCGGAATGTGCCATGTCGCGGCTGCGGCGGTTTCATCGTCTTCCGCCCCCAGGTGAATCGAGTTCGCGACCTTCGACAACGCCACCGCGAATTGCAGATCCGCCGGAGCGGAGTAGACCGGATTGCCGCCCAGCATCACCAGCGTCGAAACCTGGCCCGCCGACATCTCGCCCGCGAGCGCCTTCAGCGCGTCCACCCCGGAATTAGTTTTCTCGATCACCGGCTTGGTGTAGCTGATACATTGGCTGCCCAGCTTTTCATTGATGAGCGCGGCCAATGCTTGTACGCTCGCCGGCTGCCTTGGACCGGCCACCACCAGGGCCTCGGCTCCCGCGGCCTTGAGATCTTTCACCACCGCCGCCAGAAACTTCGCGCGCTTGTCGGCGCTGCCGCCGTTATTGACCACGTTCAAGCCCGGCATAGCGCCCACCGCCGCGGCCAGATCGGAAGCAAACTGCCGCACGTCGGAACCCTTCATGCGCAGCCTGTGATCGGCGTTTGCTCCGGTGAGTGAGAACTGGCTCTCGACCGCATAGAGGCGGTTCATCTTGTCGAGATCTTCGTCCGATCCCACCCGGCGGCGCTTCGAAAACGCCGACGTGAACAACGGCGTAGGCGCGTCCAGATTTAGGAAATCGTGATCCAACGCCACCACAACTTTGGCCTTGTCGAAGGCAGGATGCGCATACAGCGGCTGGCCGAACGCCATATTGGCGCCCGCGAGTTCGTTATCGCGCGAGATCGGTTCGTATTCCACCCACTTGGCCTTCGGGAACTTTTTCAGCACGTCGCCGCGCAATGCATCCAGCGATGGCGACGAAACGAAGCCGCTCAGGAAACGCAGTCCGGTGCCATCGCCCAGCGACAGTTTCTGAACGGCGGACTCCAGGTTGACCCATGTCGATTCTTTCCCGCCTTGCAGCACCTTGGCGGAACGGTCCGGGTCGTACATGCCCAAAACGATCGCCTGCTGGATCGCGGTGGCAGCACCCATGCTGTGCGGGTGATCCGGATTGCCTTCGATCTTCGTAGGCCGTCCATCGTGCGTCTCCACCAGCAAGCCGGTCACATGACCGCCCATCGACATCACCGTCGCGAAGTGGAACGGCTCGCCCGGCAGATAAATATCGGCGTCGGTGCCCACAGAGTTGGGAAGAAGATGCTCCACCGGACGGCCGCAGGCCGCCAGACCGGCCAGCCCGAACGACGCGGCCATCAGTTTTAAAACGGTCCGCCGTGAGTTACCGTCCAGCAACTCCGTCGCATTCGCCGGAAACTCCTGGTGAACCCACTCACGGAACTCCGGAGTGTCGGCCAGCTCATTCAAGCTGCGCCAATACTTCTTGCCGGTGGCGTTCGAAAGGCCGCCGGCGCCGGGAGCCTGGATTTGAATCAAACTCATCGGTGGCACCCCGAACAGTTAGTAGGCGGATCTATATGCTTCTGCGCGATAATCTCGTTCCCGATCTCACGTGGATCGCGGTCTGGCACCCAATCCAGCTTGGTGACCAAGTTGGCGGGCCGAATATTCGGCGCCGGGTCGCGGTGGCACTCCAGGCACATGGCCATATTGAGCGGCTTCTCCTGATGGACTTCGATCATCTGGTCTATGCGGCCATGGCAGCTCACACAGCTCACGCCTGCCGAGAGGTGCGCCGAGTGGTTAAAATAAACAAAGTCGGGAAGGCGATGAATCTGTACCCAATGCATCGGTTCCCCAGTAGCAAAGCTTTGCCGGATCGGCTCCAGCCGTGGGCTGTCTTTCTTGACCTGCGTATGGCAGTTCATGCAAGTGCTGGTGGCCGGCACCGCTGCGAAAGCCGCCTTGTAGACGGTGGAGTGGCAATAGTAACAGTCCAACCCCAACTGGCCCGCATGCAGCTTGTGGCTGTACGGGACCGGTTGCACCGGCTGGTATCCTGTATCAATCACCGTCGGATATGTGTAATAGGTGAAGGCAGCCACGCCAATAAGCGCGCCAATGCCTACTACGATGCCGGCGACCTTTAAGATAATGTCAGATGACTTCGGAAAGATAACAGCCATTGAGTGTTTATCTCCGGACCTTAGAAACTTGGACGAGCCGTGTGGAAGCCAACAATATTTCTACCATAACGGCAGCGATTCTGCAAGTAGAGTAAAAATTCTTGTCTAACAGGAAGCGAGAGTCGGTCGGAAGAGTCTTCGGGAACCTCAAAGTTCGCCCGAAACTCATGGTGCTGCATAACTTGTTCTTCCTGGTTTTGACCACCGCCGCCTACTTTTCCTTGATCCCGCTTTACGAGCAATTGGTGACAGACACCAGAGCCCATGAAGTAGTTCTCGAAAAGAGCCCCAACGCGAACGCCAGCGCGCAGGCCGCGCGCACTTCCCAGCAGTCGGCTCTGACCCAGGCGCGAGTCAGATTGTTTCTGGTGCTCGGCATCATCTATTTATTAGCGGTGGTCGTGCTGGAATCGGCCATCATGCCGTGGTACGTCTACCGCCCGCTGAGGCGCATGCTGGCGGCGGATTCGGCCACCCAGGCCGGCGACCGGGAAGGCGAGCTGATTCCGGAAACCGAAATCATGGGCGACGAGATCGGCCAGATCATGCGCTCGCGCAATGACACGGTCGAGGCCCTGCGTAAACGCGAAGACGAACTCGCGGCCGCTCTGCGCCGCATCGAAGAACAGGACCGCCTGGTGAGCCTCGGCCTGCTCTCCGCCAGTGTGGCGCACGAGCTGAACACGCCCCTCGCGGTGCTCGCCGGCTCCATCGAGAAATTGATCGAGACTAATCCGGACTCGCACACCCAAGAGCGTCTCGCGCGCATGCAGCGCGTCACCCACCGTCTGCGCCGCATCAGCGAGAGCTTGGTCGACTTCTCTCGCGTTCGCAAGACTCAAATGGAGCCGGCGGCGCTGCGCCCTTTGATCGATGAAGCGTGGACTCTGGTAGCCATCGACGAGAAATCTTCACACGTGGACTTCCTGAACCACGCCAGCGCCGAGCATAACGTGATCGGCAACCCCGACCGCCTTCTTCAGGTCTTCGTCAATCTCCTCCGCAACGCCTTGAACGCCATCGGATCCGACGCAGCGGGACGCATCGAAGTCCGCACCCGCCGCGAGCAGCGCGACGGCCGCGCATCGATCATGCTCACAGTCGAGGACAACGGCCAAGGCATCCCCGCGTACGTGCTGCCCGATATCTTCGATGCCTTCGTGACCACGCGTCTCGACGCCCACGGCACCGGACTCGGACTCACGGTCGCCGAGGGCATCATCACCCAGCATGGCGGCACCATCGCCGCCAGCAATCGCCCGGAAGGCGGCGCCCGCCTCGAAGTCTCCCTCCCCGCCGCCTAGACCAACTACTCCGGCAGCGCGAAGGCGATGATGTTCAAGCCCGACGCGATCGCGATGTACTGCTTATTGTCGAACATGTAGGTCATGGGCGAAGCGTGCCAGCCCTGATTCGCTGGGAATTCCCACAACACTTTGCCAGTCGTTGCGTCGGCAGCCATGAACGACCCGCTATTCTCACCGAAGAACACCAGCCCCGATGCCGTGGACATCACGCCCGCCGACCCAGGGAATCGCGCGGCACCCTGCGGCAGATCCCAAGCGATCTCGCCCGTCTGAATATTGATCGCACGCAGCGATTTGACGAAAGTCTCTTCGGGAACCGGACGCGCCACGCCCGCCATGTAGCCCTTGCCCGCCTGCCATTCCATATCGCGCTTCGAATAGTAGTTGCAGCGCTCCAGCGCCTGAATGTAGTACAGGCCGGTGCCCGGATTGAACGAAGTCGAATACCAGTTGGTGCCGCCCTGAATGCCGGGACACACCAGGCTCTCTCCGTTGGCCTGCTCTTTGAGTTCGTTCAAAACTGGCCGCCCGTCCTTGCCGATTTCCTTCGCCCAATTCAATTTCTTAATGAACGGCTTGGCCAGCAGCAGTTGTCCGGTGGCTCGATCAAACACATAAAAGAAGCCGTTGCGATTCGCCTGGATCAGCAGCTTGCGCGGCTGGCCATGCCAGTTGGTGTCGATCAGCACCGGCGGCTCTTCCGCATCCCAATCGTGAATATCGTGAGGCGTGAGCTGGTAATACCATTTGAGTTTGCCGGTCTTGGCTTCGAGCGCCAAAATGCTATCGCTATAAAGGTTGTCGCCGTCACGATTGTCGCCGTTGAAATCGGGACCGGGATTGCCCGCCGGCCAGTACACCAGACCGAGCTGCGGATCGTAAGTGCCGGTCATCCAGGTAGAAGCCGCGCCGTGCTGCCACGAGTTTCCCTTCCAGGTTTCAGAACCCGGCTCAGAAGGCTTGGGGATGGTCCAGAAGCGCCACACTTCTTTGCCGGTCGCCGCTTCGTAGGCCGCGACAAATCCGCGCACGCCCTCATCGCCGCCCGCGGTACCGGTGATCACCAGATTGCCTACCACCAGCGGAGCCGACGTGCCGTTATAGTTCTGATGCCAGTCCGCCATCTCGGTTTCCCATAGCAGCTCGCCGTTGAAGCGGTTCAGCGACATGATGTGAGCGTTGTCGGTCAGCATGAACAGGCGGTCGCCGGAGATGGCGACGCCGCGGTTGAAACCGCCGGATGCATTGCCCACCAAGCCCTTGGTGCGCGGGCGCTGATAGTGCCAGACGGAGCGGCCAGTGCCGGCATCCAACGCATAGACCTCGTTGGCGCTCGAAACATACATGATGCCGGCCGCCACGATGGGAGTGTTCTGCACCTGCTGGACATTGGGAAGGGCGAAGACCCACTTGGGCGCGAGGCGCGCGACGTTGCTCTTATCGATCTGCGTTAGTTTACTGTAGCGGTTGCCGCTGGGGTCGCCATGATAAGTGGACCAGTCGGTTTGCGAAGTCACTTCGCGGTAGCGACCGTTGGCAGCCTTGCGCAGCAGATGAATGCGGCGATCGTCGGTGACCATCTGCAAATCGTTCATGCCCTGATTGAGCACGCGGCCTTCGAGCGTGCGCCCTTCGGTGGTCTGGATCGTCTTGCGAACCTCGGGGAGCGGATCGCCGCTCGGCACCGGGACCAGCGTACGTACATAAGCGGTGAGCGCGGTCATGTCCGCAGCGGGCAGATCGAACGCAGGCATGCCGCTCGCCGGACGCCCGGTGCGCAGGAAGTCAGCCAGCTCGGACTGAGTGCGCGAGTCAATCTGGTCGATGATGTTGGGTCCGCCTTCGCCGCCGGTGGCATCGCCGCCATGGCAGTGCGCGCAGCGGGTCTCAAATTGCTGGCGTCCGGCGGCATTGGGCGCTTGCGCCAGCGAGAATCCCGCGAAAGACGCGATCGCGAGCGAGAAAACCAGAGTCCGCATAGTCTCTGCACAATATCAGGTTTGACGGATGCGCGGAAGTGAGATGGTCTATCTCAACAAATACCGAGCCGGAGTAATGATTGCGATTTTACGAAACGGGTGGAGAGCCAATAAATCTTTATCGCCAGTGATGATGATAGCTCAACAATACACCTTTTATCCAAAATAGACAAAATAAACAAATGACTCCGTCTTAGTGGTGGCGGACAGCCTTGAAAGTGCCTTCCACAATGCTAAAAGTCATTGCCGTGGTCGCGCCCTGATCGTCTTTCACAAATTCCAAAGTAGCCCCGCCTTCCGCAAAGAAGAATTTGGTTTCAGACAGGGGCGTGAGCGGGCGCTTGGGGCCGCCGTCCATGTCCATCATCAATTTATCGCCATCCAGAGTGACGGTCATAACGATGGTCAGCTCGGGCCGGTCGGGCGGTTTGAAATCGTAAGCGCCGGCGTATTTCGCCAGAGTCTGCGGGGACACCGTGACCGCATTCTTCAACTCGTCGGCGGCCTTGCCGACCAAGTGTTGGCGATCGCGCTCGTTTTCGGTGCAAACATATTCGATTATCTCCGTGTCTGCATCCAGCTCCAGCTTGAGGGGGACCACCAGCGGCTTGGTGAGTGCCTTGGGATCCTCCAGCGTCTTTTCCATTTCGATGTGCCCGAAATCGGGGCGGCGCACACGCTCCGTTACGCGAAGCGACTCGGTGTGGGGATGGCCGGAGCCGTCGAGCCAAGTGCGGTCGTTGAATCCGGCGCTTTCGATCACCAGTGTGTCGCCGTCCCAGTGGCCCACTGAGTAGCCCATCCAGTCGGGATTCGGATCCTTGGGCAAAGGACGGCCGTCGAGGAAGATTTGCCGGTAGGTAAGGTCGTCGTTGAGGATCACGATCAAGCCGGGAGTCTGAATCAGCTTGCGAATGGTCTCCCCGATTCGAGGACCGAAGGGCTGGCAGAGGACGCCCATGTCGTCCTTATATAGCTCTTCCTTGCGTTTCTTCGAGAGCGCATCCGCCCAGGGCTGCGGCGCGATTGTATCGATCGCTTTTTCGGCTGCGGCGCTGCCGCTTTGATCCTCGCGCCAGAGGCCCGAGAGGTCGGGTTTGCCGTCCGGCATTCGCGGCGCGGGCGCCGAGAGGTTCGGCTTGCCGTCAGCGGTGCGCGGGATGCCGGGCGTGGGGTAGTTCAGCCATTGCGCGCTCAGGGGCCCGGTGCAAAGCGCTGCGGCGGCTAGACAGGTTATCAATTTCACGGATGACACCTCCGCTTTATAAACACTATACGCAGAAACGCCGGGGGTGTTCCAATTATCCGGATTCCGGCAGAAAGGAGGGCGGAACACGCTCGCATCGATACCATACCGACGATCACTGTCCACAGTTTGTCGCCGTGAGCGATCAGGACGAACTCGGCGGAGCGCCAACATTATGCAAGCGCACGTATTGCCGATGGTGCGGCCGCGTGATGCGCGCTGGAGGTTACTTGGATTCCAGCAGAAACGTCGGTGCAAGGCCGGAGAGCGTCGAGAAACCGGACGAGCCCACGACGTGGAGCCAGCTCGAGGCGCCGTGGATTTTGCCGCCGAAGAAGTGGGGGTGAACTTCCACCTGCATCTCCTTCATGACCAGGCTGCCGTACTGCATCAGCGGGAAGACGGCGCGCGCGGGATCGGCCACTTCCTGCACCACGTAGGGGCTGCGCATGGCTTGGCGGAGCGCCTTCTCCCAACCCAACTCGTCGAGCTCGGCGCCGCGGAAGGTGTTCTGATCGGAAGTATCGTCGTTGGGCTTCAGCACCAGCTTGTTGCGATGCTTCATGACGAAGTCCGGCAGATCCACGCTGTGGTTCTTATAAGTGGTTTTCGCGGCCTGCACCATGCGCGTCCAGGGAATGAATTCCTTGATGGCTTTGCGCTCGATGGCCGGGAACTTGGCGGTGACGGTGTCGTCAGTCAGCAGATCGAACATGCCGCGCTTGGCGGCGACTTCGGAACGGAAGCTGTTCACCATGCACACGGCGCGATCTTTGTAGGCGCGCACCAGCGGATGGTTGAGATCGAAGCGCACTAGGAATTCCTGCACGCGCACGCAGCGGTAGACGATGTCGATCACCATGTCGCCGCGGCGCAGTTGGCCGTTCTTGTATTCGAGCTGCTCGGGCGAGACTACTTCGGCCTGGAAGCCTTCGCGGCGGAGGTACTCGGCGAGCAGCGCGTTCTCGCTGGAATCGGTGGGCTGGAACGGCGCTCGCGATTCGACGAATAGCGATAGACGGCTTCTTATGCTTGCCGCCGAATTCCTTGTAGGCTTTGAGAATCGCGGCAGGTCAGCGCCTTGGTGCCGCCGAGTTTCGTGAGCTTGTGCTTCTTGCGGAATTCCTTGACCGGCGGCGCGTCGTAATAGACGTCGGCGAGCAGGTCGCCATAGACCACGCTCGAAGGCGCACCCACGCGGTGTCCGACGAAGTGCGTCGATCCGTTATGCAAGTTGGCGTCGAGCAATCCGGCCAGGGCTTGCGAGGAGTAGCCCGGATCGACGGCGGCGAGCATGCGCTCGGCCGGGAGCAACTGCATGCGCGAGAGCAGCGCAGGCGTCGCCAGAACCATCTGCTCGGCGCGCTCGATGGCGGAAAATATCGTGCCGGCGGCTTTGCCAAGGATGGCATAGTCGCGCGTGGTGAGAAAGTGCGGACGCAGCACCGGTGACAGGGGCCGGCTGACTAGCTTCTCGGCACGCAGGCGCGCTTGCAGCGCCTCGGCCCAAGCCAAGTCAATGTACGGTTCACTTTCGATTAATTTGTGATAACGGGCTGTCGCCTCGCTCACTTGGCTCATGGCGGCTGAAGGCTAGTATCGCACGCCGATGCAAGGATTGGAAAGTATAACGACTGTATCTTATTGATAACATTAATGTTTTTACTCAAACGTCTAGCGTTGATTTTGTTTTAGAATCTTTTTGCGCAGGCGGATGGATTTCGGCGTCACTTCGACTAATTCATCGTCGCGGATGAATTCGAGGGCTTGCTCCAGATTCAGCAGGCGGGGCGGGACCAGGCGGATGGCTTCGTCGGCGCTGGAGGCGCGCATGTTGGTGAGCTTCTTTTCCTTGACGATATTGACGTCGAGATCGGCGTCGCGCGCGTTTTCACCGACGATCATGCCTTCGTAGACTTCGAGTCCGGAGCCGACGAACATATCGCCACGCTCTTGAAGATTGAATAGCGCATAGCCGGTGGTTTTGCCGGGGCGGTCGGCTATGAGCGAACCCGTCGGGCGGGTGGGGATGTCGCCCTGCCACTCGATGTAGCCGTTGAAGAGCGAGTTCATGATGGCGGTGCCCTTGGTGTCGGTCATCATCTCGCTGCGGAGTCCGATCAAGCCGCGGGAGGGGATGTGGAATTCGAGGCGCACGCGGCCGGAGCCGTGGTTCACCATCTTCACCATCTTGCCCTTGCGCGTGCCGAGTTTTTCGATCACCACGCCGACGAAGCTCTCGGGGCAATCGATGACCAGGAGCTCTTGCGGCTCGCACAGTTTGTGGTCGATGGTTTTGGTGAGGATTTCGGGCTTGCCGACGGCCAGCTCGAAGCCTTCGCGGCGCATCATCTCTATAAGGATGGCGAGTTGCAGTTCGCCGCGGCCCATGAACCTTAAAGGCGTCGGGTCCGCCGGCTTCTTCGACGCGGATGGAGACGTTGGTGAGCAGTTCTTTATCCAGGCGGTCGCGCAGGTTGCGCGAGGTGACGAACTGCCCTTCCCTGCCCGAGAACGGCGACGTATTGATGGTGAACGTCATCGCGATGGTGGGCTCGTCGATCTGAATATGCGCGAGCGGCATGGGCGTGACGGCGCTGGTGATGGTCTCGCCGATGGTGATGCCTTCGACGCCGGCGATGGCCAGGATGTCGCCGGTGCGGCCGATGGTTTCGTCGACGCGCTTGAGTCCGGAGAAGGAATAGAGCTTGGTGATTTTGGTTTTGTGGAACGAGCCGTCGAGTTTCGCGATGGACACTTCGTCGCCGAGGCGCAGCGTTCCGTTGAAGACGCGGCCGATGGCGAGGCGTCCGAGGTAGTCGCTGTAATCGAGATTCGCGACTAAAAGTTGAAGCATGGCGTCGGGATCGCCGGGGGGCGGCGGAGTTTTTTCGAGGATGGTGTCGAAGAGCGGGCGCAGGTTGGTGCTCTCGTCATCGACGTTGAGCTTGGCGATGCCTTCCTTGCCGTTGGTGTAGACGATGGGGAAGTTGAGCTGGTCTTCGGTGGCGTCGAGATCGATGAACAGATCGTAGATTTCGTCGAGCACTTCGGGGATGCGGGCGTCGGGGCGGTCGATTTTATTGATGACCACGATCTGGGGAAGCCGCGCTTCGAGCGCCTTGCTGAGCACGTAGCGGGTCTGGGGCAGCGGGCCTTCGCTGGCGTCGACCAGCAGCATGACGCCGTCGACGATCTTGAGCGCGCGCTCGACTTCGCCGCCGAAATCGCTGTGGCCGGGGGTGTCGATGATGTTGATCTTGATGTCGTGATAGTAGACGCCGGTGGCCTTGGCGAGGATGGTGATGCCGCGCTCGCGTTCGAGGTCGTTGGAGTCCATGACGCGCTCGGCGACTTCTTCGTTTTCTCTGAAAATCCCGCTCTGACGGAGCATGGCGTCGACCAGGGTGGTCTTTCCGTGGTCTACGTGCGCAACTATTGCGATGTTACGAATGGAGGTGTTGGTCATTTATACGTGGGGAAACCTCCATTGTCGCACGTTGGGCCCGGTCGCCTATGGCTTCACGGGTAAACTCTGCTGGGATTTGGAGGGCTGGAGCGGGGATTTGGTGCGGTTCGCTGTGAATTTTATGCGGCTGCCCGGTCGCCTGCGGCTCCACGGGTAAACTCCGGGTCGGAGGGGTTTGGAGCACGGGTGGGCGCGCCCGGTCGCCTGACCCGGTCGCCGATGGCTCCACGGGTAGACTCTTCACGGGTAAACTCTTCGGCGCGCCTGAAGGCTCCATGCGTAAACTCTGCTTGGGTTCGTTTGGTTGTACGCGAATGCGGAGCGACCGGAGGAGATGCAACTGTTTGAAGGCTTGGGCATAGGAGCGGTTGATGGTTCCTTCATAGCGATTCAAAAGGTGGAGGCTGGCGCCTTCGGCGAGGCTCTTGAACGCGCAGGCTAGGCGATCGTGGGGTTCGGGTATGCAATCGACGTCGTCAAAAAAGCGATCGACGTCATCGACGCTGGTCAGAATTTCGTTGGCGAGGAGGGTGGTTTCGATGTTGGCGAGGCGGCGCAGGCGCCAGCGGGCGGAGGCCATGGTTTCGACCAGCTCGACTTCGATGGGGCTGGTGGGGGCGAATTCGTCGAGATAGGAATTGAGGAGGCGCTGGAAGTCGGCGGTGGATTCGTCGCCGAGGACGATGGACATGGGCGGGAGGGCGGCTGCGCGGGTGGCGAGGCCGTGGCGAAGGGCGTTTTGGGAGGAACGGGCGCGGCCTTCCGGAGTGGCCGGGCCGTGGGATTTGGCGCCGTTGGCGCGGGCGGTGGCGGATTTTTTGCTGGATTTGGGTTTAGGGTTAGTGGGCATATTGGCTCCGGGATGAGGGTAGCGGGTGGGGGGCGAGGCGGAGACGAGTGCGAAGGGGAAGTGGTTGGAGGGATGGGGGATGGGGAGCGGAAGAGAAGGGTGAATGGTCGGAACTGATTCAGGCGTCAGCCGATGTTGCTTAACGGCGTAGTGTAAAACCGGCCCGGCTTTCGACGCTAGTTTGGTAGGCAACTCGTCAAAAGATCGACTTACAAACCAAGAGTTTCGAGAGCCCAGTCTCTACAATGAGCGAGGACCTCCTGGGTCGATGGCGTCTGTCCAGGGACGTCTATGCAATTGTGCGTGAAACGCCGGCAGACTGGTCGTGCCGCGTGGGTATTTATGGGGAATGGGGGGAAGGTAAAACAAGCCTCCTGAAATTCGTTGAGACTCAAGCGCAGGCGGATGGCTTAATTTGTTTCTGGGTCAATCCTTCTCAAGCTGAGAGTGCTGATGGACTCTGGCGTATCGTCCTCGAAGCTTTCATTGACGCCTTAGACCGAGAAGGCATTCTGGTCGAAGGGGTTCGCGCTTGGCGCCTTCGCTTGCTTGGCGAGAAGAGTGAACCGGTCGAAAAGCTCGCCGAAGCTAATCAGTATGCGAAGGCACTCGTTGGATTCGGTAGATCGGCGATTAAGCAGTGGCTCCGTCCTGAGGGAGAACAAATCCGACGACTCCGGGAAAAGCTTCACTCGAACAAGGTCATAGTCTTCATTGATGACCTGGATCGGACTGATCCCAAGCTTATTCCAACTCTCCTATTGGGTTTGCGCGATTTGCTCGATCTTCCTGGATTTTGTTTTCTTTTGGCATTCGACGATGAGATCATCTCCAAAGCACTGATACGCGTGAATGAGGCTTGGGGAGACGGGAAAGCCTTTCTGGATAAGGTCCTTGATTTTTCGTTCTCACTGCCGAACACGACGGCTGAAGAGCGTTTTCGGCTTGTCAAATATCACATCCAAGAGCTTTGCCCCTGGATGAACGTCGAGGTAATTGAGCAAAATTCCGATCTCTTGCCTGAAACACCCCGTAAACTGAAAACTTTGCTTAGAAATCTGATGACGCTGGGACCCAGCATGAAGCGCCACGATCCTTCTGAAGTTCAGTGGGTTGATTTTCTCCTGGGACAACTTGTAAGGCTTGAGTCGCCGGGATTCATGGACGATTTCCTCAATAACGGTAATGATGTTCTCATCCAAGTTGGGGCATATCTGCCTACAAAGCCGGATCAACCCTCCCATGAGAAGCGTATTGAACTGGCTATTCGGGGATGCGGCGCTGTAGATGAGGTTCTACGATCGCGGCTAACGAAGCTCCTCTCGATTTGGAGCGAGCGACGCGCGTTCGTAGGAATGAAGAACTTCGCATATTACGCAGGATTCGGCGAAACCCACCGAGATATAACCCAACGCGAGTTCGATGGACTGGTACAGAGTTACGGAGAGTTGCACGATCTGGATGTTCTTAACACTCAGTTGACGGCGCACGCAGCACGGGTCGGTAGTCCTAAGGTCGACATTGTGCAAGAGTTTATGCGGATTGTTCTAGAGACAAGGGACGCGTACCTATCCGAAGCCGCTGACGCGGAAATAGAAGTGGACACGACCAAGTTTTTAACGCTAGCCCACGAGTGCTTGGAACTTCTAGGTCGTGTTCTGCAAGCGCCGGTGTCTCTTTTCAATCTGACGCCTGCTCTTATCCATAGTCTTGTCCAAGGCATAACAGGTCAGGCGCTCAAATGGATACATTTGTTCCGCCTCAGCTGGAAATGGAGAGGGCGTTCAACCGTTAAGATAACGGAGAGAACGCTTGAAGAAACCAAGAAAGCACTACACCGCAGAAGAGAAAGTCGCCATCCTGAGGCGGCATCTATTGGACAAGGAGCCGGTTTCGTCGCTGTGTGACGAGCTGGGGCTGCAGCCGACCGTGTTGTACCGCTGGCAGAAGGAGTTCTTCGAGAACGGGCCGGCGGCCTTCCAGCACAAGAGCCGGCCCAACCACCAGGCCGAGCAGGAACGCATCGAGTATCTGGAGAAAAAGATCCAGACCAAGGATGAGGTCCTGGCGGAGCTGATGGCGGAGCACATCGCGTTAAAAAAAAGCCTTGGGGAACTCTGACCGGCGTCTGGATGCCGCACGACGTGCGGGATCAGATCGTAGATTTCGTCCGGCGCTGGTCCGACAAGATCGAGATTGGCGCCGGGCGGTTCATCGAGTGGCTCGGCATCCGGGCCAGCAAGTTCTATGACTGGCGCGACCGGTATGGCCAGGTGAACGAGCACAACGGATGGGTTCCCCGGGACTTTTGGCTGGAGCAATGGGAGAAGCAGGCGATCATCGATTTTCATCTGAAGAATCCGCTGGAAGGCTACCGGCGGTTGACGTTCATGATGCTGGATCAAGACGTGGTGGCGGTCAGCCCGTCCAGCGTGTGGCGGGTGCTGGGACGAGCGGGGCTGTTGAGCAAATGGAAGGGCAAAGCCTCGAAGAAAGGGACCGGCTTCGAGCAGCCGTTACAAGCGCACGGGCATTGGCACATCGATATTTCCTACATCAACATCAGCGGGACGTTTTACTATTTGTGCAGCGTGTTGGACGGCTACAGCCGCTTCATCGTGCACTGGGATTTGCGTGAGTCGATGAGAGAGACCGACATCGAGATCATTCTGGAGCGGGCCAAGGAGCGGTACCCGGAAGCCAGGCCGCGGATCATTTCCGACAACGGGCCGCAGTTTCTGGCCAAGGACTTCAAGGAGTTCATCCGCATCTCTGGTATGACGCACGTGCGGACTTCGCCCTACTATCCGCAATCGAATGGGAAGTTGGAGCGCTGGCACAAATCGCTGAAAAGCGAATGTATTCGACCGGGAACGCCGCTCAGCCCGGAAGATGCGCGCCGCTTGATCCAGCACTATGTGGACCATTACAACCAGGTCCGGCTGCACAGCGCGATCGGGTTCGTGACTCCGGCGGACATGCTCGCCGGCCGGCAGGCTGAGATTCACGCCGCCAGAGACAGGAAGTTGGAAGCGGCGCGCGCACAGCGTCAACTGCGCCGCCAGCAGGTCGCATGAGACGCGGAGTTACAATGATTTTGCCAGGAGAAACAGAAGCGGGCTCTGCAGGGATGCAACCATGCCGAGGGATACCCTGGCGGGCTCATCGAGACGATGACCGGAAGCGCGGGAACCAGCTTCTCGCGCTTCGTTTTCCCATCATCGGATCGAAAGACCCAGATGCCTTGAAAATCCCCGCCCGAAGGGCGGAATTTACACTAACGGAAAACGCCTCTTCTCCATTTCACGCTGAACCGGCACACATTTCCGCACCTCTGTTTATCAGAGAGCCCGACGAGAGGAACGGGAACTCTTGATGTCGTTGGCAAAGAGTGACATCCTTAGTGGACTCGATTGGCTCGAATTCCTTCCGACATCGCCCGATCCGTCACTGCCCGGTTCAAAGGATGCACAGATCGCGGCGACTCGGCTTATCGGTGGATTACTTCGAACAATTCAAGATCGTGTAACGACGGAAGCTCTGAAGCTTTTCGTCGCCGACGGTACATACTTGCAGTACTTCGGAAGCAAAGGGACGAGGATGATCCATTTTTGCTTCCTCGACCCCAAGAGCCCTCTTTGGAGTAGGCGCGGCAGACGACAATTCTTTGCGATTTTGAAGTCTGCTGCCCACAGCCCGGCTGTGCGGAAGGACGCTTTGGAGCTCCTGGCTTCCTTATCGTGGAGCCAGTCTCGTCAAGGTTTTGCAGGGAACCCCGACGAATTCAAAGAGATTTTACTTTTGCCGGGTGTCGCAAGAGCTTTATGGGCTGCTTCCGTTGCACAACGGGCGCACTATCGTTTTCGGCAGCGATTGATCGAAATACGGAACGCCACACTCAAGATTGGCATTAGTGGGAATGAACTACCGACACCGCGATGGTTAGCTAGTCGGGTTAAAGAGCTTCAAGGATAGCTCCGCGTAATAAAGGCGGATCGCTTCGGCGGCGCGGTCGATCAGTTCTTCGACGGAGCGGCCGGTCACGAGAATGGTGGGGAGTTCCGGCACGTAGGCGCTGTAGCCGGTGGGGTCGCCTTCGATGACGAGCGAGTACTTACGAGTCATTGCTTAGGGTCCTTGATACCAGTTTGAATTAACGAGCTGCGGTGCGTCCCAAATCCACGCACCGCCAGAACGCGCGATAATTGAGTTGTGAACATCGCCAGGGCCTTCGTACAGCAAACGCAGCTCGACGAGGCGGTCGGCAATCTGAAGCCGGGGCTGGGTTCCGATGTCGTGACCTTGCGGTACACGCTGGGGCAGGATTGGAGCGGGGAGCCGGCGATCTTCTTCCGCGTGGTCCTTTCGGAGCGGGCCAGCCAGCGGGACCAGTTGTGGAGATCCACCAGCCAAATCGAAAATGCAATCATGCGGCGCCTTCAACCGCTCGAAGAATGGGGGGTCCTCCCATACTTCAGCTTTCGGAGCATGGCCGAGCAGGCCGCTCTCCAGGAAGAAGCGTGGGCATGACGGGTGGGCTACGCGGACGACTTGCTTGAGCTGGCGCAGCAGCTAGCGAACCTGGAGCCGGCGAATCCTCGCCAGGCTTGCTTGAGACGGGCCGTTTCGACGGCGTACTACGCGCTGTTTCACCTGTTGATCTTCGAGGCGACGCTGAACTGGGGGCGGGCGGAGCTGCGTCCCGAGTTGGGCAGAGTTTTTGGGCATGGAAAGATGAAGACGGCGTCGGTGGAGAGGCGGTCCGAACTGGAGGCGTACTTCAAGAAGAATCCGCCAGAGGGCCGGGAGCTAGCTGTGTTCAAGCATCTGCATACTGTGGCGCAGACCTTCATTCAAGTCCAGCACCGGCGCGAGGAAGCGGATTACGACACTGGGAAAGAGTGGACGCAAACGGATGTGCTGGCGCAGATTGTTGCGGTAGGGGCGGCGTTCGAAAGCTGGAAGGCGATTCGCGAGGAGCCGGTCGCGCAGGCGTATCTGGTGTCGCTGTTGGGGAAGAGGCCGCGTCCGGAGTGAGAAGCCAAGCCGCGGGGTGTCTTCATAACGGAGCGAACACTTCGTCACGGACAAGGTGCAGGCGGACGCGCTCGGGAATAGCTTGATCGAAGAAGTAGGCGCGGACAGCTTCGCGGACGTTGGAGCGCAGATCATCCCAGGTGTCGCCCTGGGTGAAAATGTCGAGCGTCATGCACTCGGCGCAATAGCCGCCGTCGGTTTCCTGAGTGACCTCGAAGATCAGTTCGGCCATGCCTTCATCTTCGCATTGTCGGACGGTGGACGCGGAACATGCCACACTGGATTAGGAAGCTCAGACCAAATGCCTACGCAAGATAAGGGAATCGACGTCATTGCTTACGATCCAGACGGGCGCGTGATCTTGCTGGCGGAGGCCAAGAGCAGGGTCGGGACGTCGGCGGAGTGGGCGGCTCAATTCCGGCGCAACATGCTGGCGCATGGGACGCTGCCGAAGGCGCAGTTCTTTCTGATCGCGACACCGGAGCGGATGTATTTCTGGAAACAGGATGGTCCCGGAGTGCTGGACGCGCCGCCGGAATTTACGATTGACGCGGCGGCGGAATTCAAACCGTATTTCGACAAGCTGGAGAAGACATCGCAAGGCGTTTCCGGGCAGGCGCTCGAACTGCTGGTGCTCTCGTGGCTGACGGAGATCGCGCGCACCGGCGATGCGAGATCGAAAAAAGATCCTTCCAGGCGATGGTTGGCGGACTCGGGGCTGATCGGCTCCTTGGAGAAGGCGCGAATCGAGATGAATCCTGCGTAGATGACGGTGTATGTCGAATCGAACTTCGTGTTGGAGCAGGCGCTTCAACAGGAGCAGAGCGACAGTTGCGACGCGATTGTTAACCTTGCGGTCTCTGGAGACATTTCGTTAGTCATTCCGGCGTTCTCGCTGGCGGAGCCGCATCAGGCGCTGGCACTGAAGGAAAAGGCTCGCAACCGAACCTGGAGCCGACGACATCGAGAAAGACCTCACCTACACCCCACCGGAATCGCAGTGATCCCGGTGGAGATTTTAGCAGCCGTTTAAAGCCCACTATTTACCTGCGACGCGATTGTTAACCTTGCGGCGGCGCGGCCGATAAGGCATTTTTAAGAGGAGGGAACGCCGATCTAGAGTCGCCGTCATGACCACGCGTGGTCGCAGCGATTTGTGGATTCCGGAGCACGCCAGGCAGTCACCGGTGGTAGGATACAGTTGATAGGTTTGTCCCTTGAGGCCATGGCGTTGCCCCACTGGCCGCTGCTGGTGGCCTGCTAACGCCCCAACGCGGATTGGAGCGTTTTATGGCCACGTATGCCACATGCGGCGCAGATACCGAACTCTACTTCCGGAACATTCCGATATGCATGCGATGCCCGGATACCCGGGAACGTCAGATCGAGCATCAGAACCCAATTGCGGAATCGTCCGAACGCAGCACCCAAACGAAGAAGTAGCGCTCTATGGGACACACTCAGCAAAAGGCGAGTTTGCAGGCTCCATTGGAGTCGGTCCTCTGTACTGAAGAATTAGATCTCCGGCCGGCGCGGTCACCGAACTCTGAGGCGCTCGCGAGCGCTCTGATGGCATTGGCTCAAACGCTGGCGGGTTCGCCTGACCAACTCCTGCAGGAACTTGTCAAAAAAGCGCTGGACTTATGTTCCGCTCAGTCGGCCGGGATCAGCTTGCTTGAAGAAGAGGATGGCCGGAAGATTTTCCGGTGGCACGGCGTTGCCGGCCAGTACGCCCCTCACCTTTGGGGCACGACACCTCGTGAATTTAGTCCGTGTGGAACCGTATTGGATACGGACAAAATCCAATTGATGTCACATCTCGACCGCCATTACAGGTACTTCGCCGAGGTCACGCCTCCCATAGAGGAAGCGCTGCTCATTCCGTTTCATGTGCGGGGGGAAGCGGTAGGCACTGTCTGGGTTATCTCGCATGATCAGACCCGGCGGTTTGACGCCGAGGACGCGCGAGTTGTGACGGCGCTGGGGGAGTTCGCGGCGGCCGCGTATCAGGCTTTGTCCGGCACCCTGGCCATGAAAAGTATTTTCGCGACGATTCGGGAGCCTCTCGTGGTGCTGGATGGCAACCTTCGAGTGCTCACAGCGAACCGATCCTTCTACCAGACTTTTCAGGTTTCACCGAGCGTCACGGAAGGGCGTTTTCTCTACCAGCTCGGAAATGGAGAATGGAACGTCCCAGAGCTGCGCGCGCTCTTGGAAGACATCTTGCCGGAAGAAAGCGAGTTCGAGAATTTTGTGGTGACGAAGGAGTTCCCGGCACTGGGACCCCGGTCGATGGCGCTGAATGCCCGTAAACTCCGGCGCGAGGGTAGTCAAAGCGGACTCATCCTGTTGGGCATCGACGATATCACCGATCGCAAACGCAGTGAAGAAGACTTGCGTCGTTCCCGCGAGGCATCACAGCGGGAACTTAACCGCTTAGAGGACATCGGCGACGGTGTCGCCGAGGTCACGCACAACTTTGACGAGATTATCGGCAGCAATGCGGGTTTGAGACGCGTCGTAAAACAGGTGGAGGTGGTGGCGCCCACCGATGCCACTGTTTTGATTCTGGGAGAAACCGGTACGGGGAAGGAGCTGATCGCGCGCGCGCTTCACCGCTTGAGTTCCCGCAAGAATCTTCCGTTCGTCAGCTTGAATTGCGCTGCAATTCCGACCGGATTGCTCGAAAGCGAGTTATTTGGCTATGAGCGAGGGGCGTTTACCGGCGCTCTGTCGCGAAAGCTCGGCCGTTTCGAGTTGGCGAACGGGGGAACCTTGTTTTTGGACGAAGTGGGCGATATACCCTTGGATCTTCAGCCCAAGCTGCTTCGGGCTTTGCAGGAGAAGGCCTTCGAGAGATTGGGTGGTACCAAAACTATCCTCATCGATGTCCGCCTCGTGGCGGCAACCAACCGGAATCTGACCCAGCTGATGAGAGATAAATTCTTCCGCAGCGATCTGTACTATCGCCTGATGGTCTTCCCGATTGTCATACCGCCTTTGCGGGATCATGCAGACGACATACCAGCCCTGGCAAGCCATTTCACTAAAAAGTACGCTGCAAAAATGGAACGGCAGATCAATACGATCCCGCCCGAGACGATGAAGGCCCTAATGAGTTGGTCATGGCCGGGTAATGTGCGAGAGTTGGAGAACTTCATCGAGCGGTCTGTGATCCTGTCACGCGGCCCGAGCCTCAACGCGCCCCTATCGGAACTGCGGGCTGACGCTCTGGAATCCGGCAGCTTTACGCTCGAAAATATGACGCGCGATCACATTTTGCGTGTTTTCCGGGATGCTGACGGCGTGATCAGTACGGCAGCCAGTCGTCTTGGCATCCCACGGACGACCTTGAATGCCAAGTTGAAGAGGCTGGGGATCACCCGTAGCGACCTGTAATAGAGTGAAGTGATTTCGGAGCGTCAGGACAGGCTCCCAGCCGCGAGACGCTCCATGCTTGTGCAGATGGCGACTAGCAGCATCAGGCTGCGGTCTGGACGGCATCATCCACGCCGAGCATCACCACACCGTCGCGCACTTCCACCGGAAACGTACGCACCTGCGGGGTTCCTTCGATGCACGGCTTGGTTACGAGGCCCGTCTCCAGACAAATGCGCCAGTGGTGCAACCCGCAGGTGACCGTGGTATCGACCACCATGCCGTCGGCCAGCGGATCGCCCGAATGCGGGCAGCGATTCTCGAGCGCCAGGTAACGGTCGCCGACATTGAATACCGCGACCGACAAATCTCCAATATGGACTTCACGGCTTCCGCGAGGCGGAATGGTCTCGGCTGGCGCCACTTGAATCCACTGCATAGTACTCCATCTTTCTTTTCTGCCTTCAACGGCTGCTTTCGATCCACTGAAAGTCACGCGTGCGACGCGGGCTGATCGCGCTCGCCGCCTGTGCTCCTTTGAGGAAGGTAACGATTTGGCTTAACGACATGGTCTAACGACATGGTCTAACGATGTGGTCTAACGATGTGGTCTAACGACATGGTCTAACGACGTGGTTGAGAATGTGCTCTGCGAAAGCGAAGAAAGATTGCCCTTTGGGGTCCCCGTTCGGACAGGAAATCCACTCGCTTTTCGCTTAAGGACACAAGCAGAATACCAGCATTCTTGCGATTTTCTAACAATGACTTTGAGATAGGCCCGATAAATCTTTTTTTGGACTGGGCAGCGTTTCAGCGACGACTTCGGGCGCCACGCCGGCTCACGGACAGGGTACGCGTTACGCTCGTGCCGTGCTAGTACCATAGAGAAGGTATGCATCAGGGCGACGGAGCGTCGGCCATCGAAATCCGCGATTTGCGAAAAGTGTACGGCGGCAAGGCAGCCGTCGATGGCCTCACGCTGACGGTTCCACAAGGCTGCTTTTTCGGATTTCTGGGACCCAACGGCGCCGGCAAGACCACCACCATCAAAATGCTGATGGGCCTGGCGCCGCCCACCTCCGGCAGCATTCAACTGTTGGGGCTGCCGATGCCCGAACGGTCGCTCGAGATCAAGCAGCAGATCGGACTGGTGCCGGATGAATCCATGCTGTTCGATCATCTCACCGGCGGCGAGTTCATCGAGTTCGTCGGCCGGATCTATGGTCTCGATCGCGCCATGGCGCGCGCCCGCGCCGATGAGCTGCTGGATCTGTTCGAGCTCGGCAACATGCCGAAGAAACTGATCGCGGAATATTCGAAAGGCATGCGCAAGCGCGTGGCCATGGCCGCCGCCTTGATCCACCGGCCGAAGCTGTATCTGATGGATGAGCCTTTTGAAGGCGTCGACGCCGTCGGCGCGCGGCTGATGAAAGATATACTGCTCGATCAGGTCCGCCACGGCGCAACCATCTTTCTCACTTCGCACGTGCTCGAAGTGGTGGAGCGGCTGTGCGAACGCGTCGGAATCATTCACGAGGGCAAGCTGGTTGCCGAAGGGTTGATGGCGGACATGCGCGGCACCGCCGAGACGCTGGAAGACGCGTTCGTGCGGGCGCTCGGCATGGAGAATGCCAGCCGAGACGCTGGACTGGCTGTAGAAGGCGGCGCGAAGCATGACGCACGCCGGCGCTATCCTCTGGGCTCAGTGGCGCACCTTCTGCCACTTCTCATCCGCGGCGCGGCGTCGCGTGGTCGGCGCTCGTGAGCCTCATCTGGTACGGTCTGTGGGCCGGCGCAGCGTACTCTTTCCTGCGCGTCTTCAGCAACCCGGATGAAATGCCCGTCATTCGCATCGCGCTCCCCGGCGGCTTGCTGCTGATATTTCTCTATTGGCAGGTGGTTCCGCTGATGCTGGCGACCACCGGCTCGTCGCTCGATCTGCGCAAGCTGCGCGCTTATCCGATCCCGGACGGCCAGTTGTTCTCGATCGAAGTCCTGCTGCGGATCACCGCCGGGATCGAGATGGTCCTGGTATTGACGGGGATGACCATCGGGGCCATGCTGAATCCCGGTTTGTCTAAGTGGAGCCTGCTGGCCACGCTGATCTATGTGGCCTTCAATCTGGTCATCGCCGTGGGGCTGCGCGATATGCTGGGGCGTCTGCTGGCGCGTAAGCGCATCCGCGAGCTGGTGTTCTTTCTGGTGATCCTGGCGGTGGCGTTGCCGCAACTGCTGCTGGCGCGGCAGGGGATGATCAGCCCGCAATTGCGCTTGCTGGTCATGCGCGATGCCTGGCCGGGATGGCCCTGGACCGCGACTTCGAACCTGATCCTCGGCAACCATTTCTGGCCGTCGCTGGCGGTGCTCACCGCTTGGACCGTGGGTACACTGGCCTTCAGCCGCTGGCAGTTTTCGCGGACGCTGGCATTCGACTCCGACGCCGCTAACGCGCGCGACTCCGGGGCCAGCCGCCGCTCCTGGTGGATCGAATGGTTTTACTGCCTGCCTTCGGCCATATTCAAAGATCCGCTGGGCGCCTTGATCGAAAAGGAATTTCGCTTCCTGGTGCGGTCGCCGCGCTTTCGTCTGGTATTTCTGATGGGATTCACGTTTGGCCTGGTGATCTGGCTGCCGATGGCGTTCTTTCCGCGAGGGCCGCTGGGCGGATTTTTCGTGCGCAACTATCTCACTGTGGTCTGCGTGTACTCGCTGATGCTGATGAGTGAAGTGTGCTTCTGGAATGCGTTCGGGTTTGACCGCTCCGCCGCGCAGTTCTATTTTCTGGCGCCGGTGCCGTTCCGGAGAGTGATGGCCGGCAAGAATCTGACGGCTCTGTTCTTCATGCTGCTCGAAATCGCGATGGTGACCGCAGTGTGCGCACTGCTGCGCATGCCGCTTGGAGTGCGGCGTTTTGCCGAAGCTTATAGCGTTGCGGCGGTGGTGATGATTTTTCTGTTCAGCGCCGGCAATCTGCTTGTCGATTCGCCAGGCGCGCGGCGTGGATCCAGGAAACTCCATCCGCACCGGAGCGGCCGGGCGCCTGCAAGCGATGCTGTTTGCGATTTATCCGGTAACTTTCGCGCCCATCCTGCTGGCGTATCTGGCGCGCTACGCGTTCGGCAGCCAGGCCGCGCTGTACGCGATTCTGGGGCTGGACGCGATAGTGGGACTGATCGTTTACCGGATGGCGCTGGATTCGGCGGTGCGCACGGCCGACCTCACGCGGGAGACGATGATCGCAGCGTTATCGACCGGCGACGGCCCGATCGCCAGTTAAAAAGCCCGCGGCGTTATCGGCCGGCGGCGGCCCGATTAGCAACTGACGCCCGCAGTTCGAGCGCGAGCAGCGTCTGCTTGGTGGGCAGTCCGCCTCCGAAACCTCCGAGAGTTCCATCGCCCGCGATCACGCGATGACACGGAATCACGATAGGCAGCGGGTTGGCGCCATTGGCGGAGCCTACGGCGCGCGACGCCTTGGGATTTCCAACGCGCCGTGCCAGCTCGCCATAGGAGATCGTTTCGCCGTAGGGAATCTCCTGTAATTGCCGCCAGACACTGCGTTGGAACGCCGTGCCCTCGGGCGCGAGCGGAAGATCGAATGCGGTGCGCTTCCCGGCGAAATATTCGCGGAACTGACGCATCGCTTCACCGACCGGTCCGCGTTGCGACTCCTGCCACTCCGGCTCCGGCTTCGCGGCGCGGCCCGCTGCGGAAACGTAATGCGGTGCACGGCGGCGGCGTCGCCCGCGATGAGCAGAGTGCCGATGGGAGTATCGAGGTAAGCGTAGTTCACGTGGACTATTTTACAAGGCCAGCTTGCCGTGATACCGCATGTCCTTCAACGTGAACTTGGCCTTGATTTCCGTGGCGCCCACCTTGGTGCTGAAGTCCACTTCCTTGTCGTCCATGGAAATCTCGTTGCTTCCGCGAAAAGTAGAAATAGACGCCCGGCCCGCGGTCTCCGGTACGCGATCCCTCGTCAACTTTTTCGAGGTGCAGCGGACCGTCCTTACGTTCGAGACGAGTGTAATCCTTGAACGCTTCCATACGGCGATCGGACTGATCCTTGCGATCACTATCGTCACGGGAGCTGTCATCGGAGTTGTCGTCGTAACGCCCGCGGCGGCCGCTGGGCAGATCGCCGATCAAAGCGATGACGTAGTATTTTTCGAAGTCGGCGTCGGGTTTTTCGTCGTCGGCATGCAGGTGCAGCGCTTCCTGAACGGGGAGAGCCGATTCCCAGCGTACAGTGGCGTTGATGACGGACTGGCCGCCGCCCGGATAGCCACCGCCGCCAGGATAGCCGCCACGATTGCCACCACCCGGGTAACCGCCGCCACCCGGGTAACCGCCACCACCCGGGTAACCGCCGCCACCCGGGTAACCGCCGCCACCACCGGGAAAACCAATGCCACCGCCCGGGAAGCCTAGGCCGCCGCGTGAACGTCCGCCGCCGTTTCCAGGGCCACCCGCCCGGTTGCCGGACGTAACGGTGACCTCCTTGGCCCAGGGCGATTTCGTGATCATCCGGTCTACCTCCTCGGAGCTCCAGTCGCTCGAAGGCTTGGTCTCCCAGAAATTCTTGGAGCCGAAGGCCCACGCCGGAATGGCGGCGGATGCAACCGGCAAAGCGGCAGCGAACCGCATCAAGCTGCGTCTGGTAAGCATGAACGTGAGACGGATGCCGGGGGCGAGAGGGTTACGGCAAATGAGCATCAGCCGAGCGGCCGCAGCGTGGCTTTCAAGCGCCCGCCAGCTGGCGGCGCAAGAAACGGCGCTCCGGCTCCGAGCAACGGCATTCCAGCGCGGCGCGCCAGCAGGCGGCAGCTTCCTCGCGGCGGCCCAATTCCTCTAAGAGGTGGCCGCGCACGGCCAGCAACAAGTAATAGTCGCGCAACTGCGGATTGCCGCGGAGGGTTTCGATCTCGGCCAGCGCTTCGGCGGCGCCATGCACCTTGGCCACGGCGACCGCTCGATTCAAGGCGACCACCGGCGAAGCTCCGCTGATCGCCAGCAGCTGATCGTACAGCTCCAGGATCGCGGGCCAGTCGATGGATCGCAGATCGGCGGCGCGGGTGTAGATGGCCGCTATCGCAGCCTGAACGTGATATTCCGAAACTTGATCCCCCGCGATGGACAGGTCGAAATGATGGAAGCCCAGGGCGATCAGGCGCTGATCCCAGCGCGCGCGATCCTGATCTTCGAGCAGGATCAAATCTCCGGCGTCGTCGATGCGCGCAGGCAGGCGCGCGGCCTGAAACGCGATTAGAGCTACCAGGGCATGCACGCGGGGCGTCGCAAGGGATGAGGCCGCGAGCAAACGCCCAAGGCGCAGGGCTTCAAGGCACAGGTCGCGGCGAATCAGGTCCGCACCTTCGTGTGCGGCGTATCCTTCGTTAAAGATGAAGTAGATGGTTTCGAGCGCGGAGTCGAGCCGCTGATCGAGATCCGCCGCGCCCGGCAGGTCGAGCGTGACGCGCCGGTCGCGTAGCTGGCGTTTGGCGCGGACCAGACGCTGGGCGACGGCGGCATCATCCGCCAGGAACGCACTGGCGATTTCGCGCACGCTGAAGCCGCCCACCGTCTCCAGGCTGAGCGCGACGCGTGCATCGCGGGCGATTTCCGGATGACAACACATGAAGATCATCCGCAGCTCGTCGTCGCGGAGCTGCTTTTCGAAACTGGGATCGACCGATACGATGGAGGTGGCGCGAGTAAGCTCGGCTAACACCAAACCGTTGTTCTGTTCAAGGAAGCGGCCACGGCGAAGTGAGTCGATGGCTGCGTTGTGGGCTACCCGAAAGAGCCAGGCGCCTGGGTTTTCCGGAATCCCCTGAAAAGGCCAGACCTGGAGAGCACGCAGCATGGCTTCCTGCATGCTCTCCTCGGCCAGGTCCAGACGAGCGGGTCCCAGGACGCGCGCGAGGTGCGCTACGACGCGGCCGACTTGATGCCGGAATAAGTGCTCCAGCAGGACGCCCGCGTCATTGCCCCGATCGGCGCCCACGCCGCGCGTGGTGTCGAATCCCGCGGCGGTCATGTTACGCGTACAACTGGCGGAGCTCGATGGTGCCGTGTTCGAGGTGCGGATGATCGAGCGTGCGCTCGACAGCTTCGTCGTAGTTCTTGGCCTCGATCAGATAGATGCCGCCGAGCACTTCCTTGGTCTCGCTATAGGGCCCGTCGGTGGCGCGAGCTTTTCCGTTGCCGCCTTTGAGAACCCGGCCAAGATCGGCACCGAGCCGCTTGCCTTGTATCACATAGGGGCGTTTGCCCCAGGCCATGTACTTTTCAACGGCCTTCTGCATTTCCTCGGGGCTGAGCTTCTTCCAGCCGGAGGGATCGTCATAGAGCGCAAGCATGTATTGAGGCATGGTGTTTTCTCCTTATCGTAGTCCTTGGGAGTGATGTTTCTTATATGTTTAGGACGAACGGCGGGGCGCGGAATCGACAAAGAGGCTGGGAGGGGTTAGTAGTTTCCCTCAATAGTCAGGGTTGAACTACAGTAGTCGCCGGTTTAGGCCGATAACATAACTGTGATGCCTATCTGGCCGGAAAATATCGAAGAGCGGACCCTGGACGAAATGTTTCGTCTTCAGGCATGCAATCGAGCCTGGAGCAAACAGTTACGGCAGGAATCTCAAGTGTTGGTCAACAGCCGCCTGGCCAAAGTCATCAGCATGGAAGAATACGTGGCCAGCCGTGAACTGGCGGCCCAGCAATCGGCCGAATGCCGGCGCAGAGCAGAATCGCTATCGCGGCTGATCGAGAGCCGGGGCGCCCATCCTTTGCCGCAGATCGCCTCATAGCACCCTGAGACCGTGCAATCGCTGCCGGTTTCACCAAGCTGATCCCGGCCGCCAACCGCACTCTTAAAGCGCTTTGAGCCAAGGAAGGGACGGCAGGTTCCCATTTTGATGGTTGCATTGCGTCCCTAGCTCGCGAATCAGAGCTTCCTGGCGCGTGTTTCTGGCTTTGCCGGAATCGAGCTCAAAGGTGAAGCCGGTGGGGTTAAAGCGCCGGATACAGACCTCGGTATCGCGCAGATGCGCTAGCAGCGCGTCTCGAATATCTTCTCCGACGCCGACGTAGATCCACTGACTGCCGTTGAAGATTCCGTAGATGCCCGAGGCTGCAGGAGCATGGGCCCGAACCGACACAGGAGTAAACGCGAAAGAGTTTTCCGAGGGGAATGGCATGGCTATGTGTCTCTTTCTGGCCACGCCAGGCCTCTTCTGCGCGACGAGGCGGTTACACTCTGGTTCTGGAGCGGCGCCAACTCGGCGATCAGGCGATCGCGGCGTGCGGTCCGGCTATAGGCTGGGCTCACTTCAAATGAAAAACCGGCCGGCGAGTCCTGCGAATTAGCGGCGCTATCCGCGAGATACCCCATCAAGCTGGCGCGAATGTTTTCAGTCTCGGCGATATATAGCCAGCGCTGCGAGTTGGATATCCCATAGACACCGGATGCCTCCGGCGCTTCCCGCTCGATGGTGACCGCGGTGAACACGCGCCCAAAACAGTTTTCAAACGGCATGGCCTGGGTCTCTTTCTGGCGGCTGGTAAGCGACCAAGCGGTTCGCCCACGGCAGCGCGGGGCGACTACGTCACGGTCCCGCCTCAAGTATGAACCTGTGCGGGACCGCGGGTCAACCAAATAACATAACAAGACAATAGAGTGGCCCGTCGTGCAGCCGGGCGGCGACGACACGCTTGTCATATGCGATTAGTGCGCGCCATAATTTTCGTGGCGGACGCGGAAGTCGTCCAATTGCTTTAAGTCTTCAGCGAGAATATTGCGGTCACGAGGCGCCAGCCGGTTGGAATCGACAATTCTTCGCAAAGAACCCATCACTTCGTTGAGTTCACGCTCATCATAGGACCCTCGCGCTAACTTGGACTGCAACTCATCGAGTTGCCGCCGGGTTCTGGCCAGCCGGTAACGATTGCCGACAAAACGGGACCCATCCGAGGTCGCGCGATCCAGGTCTTCGCCGACCCGCTGGAACAAAATGGCTCGGCCGTTGTTTCCCCGGAAGAAGCCGTCGCGGTCGTTATGATAACCGTCCACGCCCCGGCGGTGGTCGCCCTGGCGATCGCCATTATCATCAAAGCCGCGGTCTTCGCGTGCGGACGGCCCACGATCTTGGCCGCCACGATCGTCACCCCATGTGAGCCGGAAGGTATATTCTGAGGCGCCTCCCTCCGAATCTTCAATCCGGACCACTGCGGGACTGCCATTCCGCGGCTCGGCGGTGAGGTTCTGATGGCCACGGCCGTTCAATCCGGCGAATTGGAAGTGGGCTGGATTCGGGGGCATGGCGGAAGTGCATTCAAAACGACGCCATTGCGGAGGCGCCCCGCCGAGGTCGTGCATAGAGGCAGTTGAGCCGCGAAATTCTATTTCGGCTTGTCCGTCAACCAGCACCGAGATGGTGCATTGGCCGCCGTTTGGATTTCCAGCTCCAACAATCGTTGCGCTCTGTGGAGTAGATTGTGCAGCGGCGACCGCGGCTACCACAATCGCGACACTGAAAATACGGTTATACATAAGTTTTTCACCCTGTGCTTACCGCTGCACGTTGCTGCCCATTTCGGCTAGATGCCGACGTGCGGGTAGCGGATGTTGCAAGCAAACGTTTAGCAAGCGCAGGGAGTTGGTCAAGGGTGTGAGAGCGGTGGCGCCTATGGGTCGAGGATTCGGTTGAAATTCCAGCGGGTGGTCAGCCGATGGGGTTGACCAGTGGGTCAACCCAGTGTGCGGCCGCCATCCACCTTGACGATGGACCCAGTGGTGCAGGTGAGGGTCGTGATGACGGCGGCGACTGCGGCGGCAACTTCTTGAGGCGTGGCCAGACGTCTCAGCGGAGCGCGCAACGCCTGTTCATCCCGCCAGGTTGGATCGAGCGACTTGACGAATTCGGTATCGACGAGGCCGGGCGAAACCGATACCACGCGGATGCGCGGCGCAAGCGCTCGGGCGAGCGATTTGGTCATGTTGTCGAGCGCGGCTTTGGAAGCGCAATACATGACGTTGCTTCCCATCGCGATTTCGGCCGCGATGGAGGAGACGTTGACGACCACGCCTCCGCCAGGGAGCGGGCTGTTATCGAGCAAAGCGCGGAAGGCGCGGACGGCGGCGAAGGCTCCGCGGACGTTGGTGGCGAGGATGGCGTCGATCAATTGGTCGTCGAGGGCGTCGAGATCGGCGTGCGGAACGAAGCGCGTGATGCCGGCGCAGTTTACCAGCACGTCGCAACGGCCGTAGTCGTGCGCGATCGCGGCGGCGAGAGCTGTCGAGCGCGGCGGTGTCGGTAACGGGAGCGGGGCGAGCGGAATGCCCTGCCCCCGCCAAGGCTGAAACTAACCGGTTCGCGGCGTCGGCTGAGTGGTGGTAGCCGACCACGACGCGCATCCCGTCACTTGCTAAGTTTGGTGCAGATGGCGGAGCCGAGACCTCCGGCGCCGCCGGTGACGAATGCGACTGCGCGCGCGTCAGACATTCTGAACGCTGTAGCGGCGCACGCGCAGGTCGGCCTGCTCCTTGTGGCCGGCGAAGTTTTCGAGGGCGCAGAGCCGCGAGCAGTATTCACCGATCAGCGTCGAGGCCTCGTCGGTGAGCACGCGCTGATAGGTGCAGGTCTTGATAAATTTGCCGACCCATAATCCGCCGGTGTAGCGCGCGGCTTTCATGGTGGGCAGCGTGTGGTTGGTGCCGATCACTTTATCTCCGTACGCAACGTTGGTGCGGTGGCCGAGGAAGAGCGCTCCGTAGTTGGTCATGTGGTCGAGGAAGTAATCCGGGTCGCGCGTGAGAACTTGGACGTGCTCGGAGGCGATGCGGTCGGCTTCCGCCACCATTTCGTCGAGGGTGTCGCAGAGGATGATTTCACCGTTGTTCTGCCAGGCCTCGCGCGCGATGGCGGCGGTGGGCAGCCAGCTCAACAGTTGGTCGATGGCGGCGGGAGTTTCGGCGGCGAGTTTGGCGGAGTTGGTGAGCAGGACGGCGGGGCTGCCGGGGCCATGCTCGGCTTGACCGATGAGATCGACGGCGGCCATTTCGGGGTCACAGGTATCGTCGGCGATGATCAGGGTTTCGGTGGGGCCGGCCAGGAGATCGATGCCGACGCGGCCGAACAACTGGCGCTTGGCTTCGGCGACATAGGCGTTGCCGGGGCCGACGATCATATCGACCGGCGCGATGCTCTCGGTGCCCAGCGCCATGGCGGCGATGGCCTGCACGCCTCCGATGGCGTAGATTTCATCGGCTCCGCCCAGGTGCATGGCGGCGACGATGGCGGGATGCGGCGCGCCCTCAAAGGGCGGCGCGGTGGCGATGATGCGCTTGCACGCCCGCTGCCTTCGCGGTGACGACGCTCATGTGGGCGGAAGCGACCATGGGATAGCGTCCGCCCGGAACGTAGCAGCCGACGCTATTCACGGGGATGTTCTTGTGGCCGAGCACTACGCCGGGCAGCGTTTCGACTTCGATGTCCTGCAGCGCGGCCCGCTGCACCAGGGCGAAGTTGCGGATCTGAGTTTGCGCAAACTGGATGTCCTCGATCACCTGGGGCGGCAAGGAGCGGATGCACTCGGCGATTTCCGCGTCAGAGAGGCGAAACGACGGTGGCGACCATTTATCGAACTTCTCGGAATACTGACGCACGGCCTTTTCGCCGCTAGCGGCGATGTCGGCGAGGATGGCCTCGACGGTGTTGCGGACTTTCAGTGTGCTCTCCGCTTTCATTGCTGCGGACTGGCCGCTTTTCAAATGCCGAATCATGCTGGATGGTTCTCCTGAGCGTCTATTTCTGGACGGGCGCGGGTAGTGGCTCTGGAAGCGGCGCGGGATTTTCGTAGCCGCGAGTGCCGTCCTTCCGTATGTGACCGGGTCCGAAGCCGAGGTGGTCGCGGTCGACGTTGTTCTCACTGCACGCGTATTCGTGAACTTCGTCGTCGGGTTTTCCGGCGATCCAGGTTCGGGAGTACGTGAACGGCCGCGTGTAGAACTTTGGGATCTTCGATCAGAGTCTCAACGTGGAGGTGGTCGGCATCGGGACGGGTCCAGCGCTCGACGACGTGCAGGGCGTCGCTATGCGGGCTGCCATTTTCGTCGGCCCAGACCTGAGTGTCCTTGAAGCCGATGGAATCGATCACCAGCGTGTTGCCTTCCCAACGGCCGAGCTCTTCGCCGAAGAACGACGGGTCGGGATCTTCGGAATGTTTGCGCGTGGCGTCGATGGGGATCAGGCGATAGTAGCTATACCAATAGAGGAAGGCCACCTTCTTGGCGCTTTGTACGATCTCAAAGGGCAGTCCACTGGCGTTGTGGCGCGGGATGCCGCCGGGGATGCAGAGAGCCTCGGGATCGACGGTGGCAGTGACGTTGTGCTTCCAGGCGGCCTCGCCGGCGGGGGTCAGAGGCAGCTTCAATCCGGGAAGATCCTTGGCGATGTTGCCGCCGGGGACCATGCCGCGCTGGCCTTTCCAATAGCCGCTGAAGTCGGGATGGCCGTCTGCGATGCGAGGCGCGGGCTTGGACGGGCCGGAGGGTTCGGGCGCGGTCATCTCCTGAGACAAGGCTGACGTAGAGAGCAACGCCAGCAGAACACCGCAGGCGCGCGCGTGATTGACGTCCATGCAGTATTATTCTATAGCTAAGTACGTCGAGGAGGCGCCGTTGTGAAGAAGAAAATCGCGGGATGGGTGGCGGCGATGGGGCTGACGATGATGCCTGCGGCGGCTCCGGTGTGGGCGCATCATTCGTTTGCGGCGGAGTTCGACGGGAACAAACCGATTCGGCTGGAAGGCGTCCTCACCAAGATTGAGTGGACCAATCCGCATTCGTACTTCTATATCGATGTGACCGACGAAAAGGGAAACGTCGTGAACTGGGGCTGCGAAGGCGGAGGGCCGGGCGCGCTGTCGCGGCGCGGGTTCAAGAAGGGCGACATCAAACTCGGGGACAAGATTGTGGTGGATGGCTATCGCGCGAAGGATGGCTCGCATCTGGTGGACGCGCGGCGGGTCACGCTGCCTGATGGGCGGAGAATTGATGGAGGGTCTGAGGGGGACGGGGGGCCGCAGGGGCGATAATTTCGAAGTGCCTGAGCTTTTAGGTACACGTTTGATGGCTAGAAAGCGACTTCGGACGTAGTCAGTCGCGGAACAGGACGCGTCAAGCATGCGTGCCCGTGATGGTCCGTAGCGGCAGGGGCACAGCTCGCCGGATCGGGCAGCTGACATGGTGCGGTAGTGCAAAAGAATTCGAGCTTGCCATAAAACTCGAAAAGCTAAAATGATCGCGCCCAGCGACGAATTCCCAGATCTCTCGAAGGTCCCCGGCGGCGCGACGGCCAAGTTCAAACTGGTTCACGTCCCCTGGCGGCGGCGCTCGGCGCTGAGGGCGCGGAGCTGTCGGAAGGCTTCTTCTCCGTCGATCGTGTCGCCCCGGTCGATATCGTCGAGGCCTTCACAGATCAAGCGATCGATTTCCTCGGGTGTGAATTCCTGGCCGAGGTCCCGCGCCACCACATAGTGGTAGACGGCGCGATTGATGAACTCACCCGGGTCGGCGACGCGGCCCGCCTTCACCTCACCGGCGATGAGCGTCTCCAGTTCGGGTTTTAGATTGACGTTCATAGCCACGCAGGTTGTGCCTCATCCACAATTCTACGCCTCTCGAACGTCGCTACGCGCCTAAGAGTCCGCGCTGGCGTTTGATCCGTTCGTCGTGATGCTTGGCGAAGCGCTCGATGCCGTCGAAAATCGACTCGGGGTCGAGGTGCGCTTCCGCGATCACTTCCTTCTCAAGACCGCCGGTGAGCCATTGGTTGTCCCAGTCGGAAGTGAGCGAGTATTCGTCGGTCAGCGGCCCCAGATTCCTGACCGGCCACACGCGGCGCGTGCCGGTGCTCACCACCATCGCGTCGTAATACGCTTCGGGCGGCAGCACCGAATGGCGATAGGCTTCGGGCTGGCGGTCGAACAGTTCTTCGCTGATCGCGGCGATGACTTTCACGTTGATGCCCGCCTTCTCCAGGTGCGGCAGTTGGTTCACCAGATTGACGGTGGAACTGGAGCCCTGCGCAATCACATAGCCGTGGCGCGGTTGCCGGGCGCGAAATCGCGAATGACGTAGAAGCCTTTGGCCGCGGCTTTGAGATCGGTGTCGGCGAACTTGCTGCGATCGGCCACCGGGAAATCGGGGCGCGCCACTTCAATGCTGATGATGCCGACCTTGGGATCGCGCGCGGCGATTTCGGCGGCGGCGAAATAACCGGCGGCCACGTCGTTGTAGTCCCAGAAATTCAGGTGAATGGTCTGGCCGCGCGGGAACAGCTTCCACACCTGCGTGGCGAAAATGCCGAAGTGGGTGCGCCCGTCGGCCGCGGTCTCCGGCCCGGAATGGCCGGCCAGAATGTGCAGCACGCCCATGCGGAACTTGCTGTCCTGGTTCTGCTGGCTCCAGACGCGCGCGGGCGTGTACATCAGCGGCGTGAATGCGCCGTAGGTGCCGCTCAGCGCCCACACGCCGGAGAACTTTGCCGGATCGACGCTGGCGCTCTGGCTGACCAGTCCGATGGCGGTCGAAACGTTGCCCGCTTCCTGAATCGCGGCTTTGATGCGCGTGCCGAGCGGATTGGTCTCGGGATCGTAATGGCCCCACAGGCTGCCGTGCTCCACGTTGATGGATTCCGAAAGGTCGGCGGCCAGCGTGAAGAAGCGGTTGTCGGTGACGTAGTTCATCCACTTGATGATTTCCGAGATGCCGCGGCGCGTGCCGGCCACTTCGCCGGGCTTGCGGAAAAGCATGATCGCGACCTGCTTTTCGCGCGCCGGAGAAACGGTTCGTCACGGTCACCTTTTGCGGATCGGTGGGAAGATTGGCCACGCGCAGGCGATCGTCGAGGAAAGGATCGCTCTTCAGATCGAAATGCAGCGGCGTATCGTCTTTGACGGTGTCGCCGATCGCGACCAGCCGGTCCGCCAGCCAGTCGCCCAGGCCGTTGCGGTCGAGCAGCGACATCACGACATCGATATTGGTTTTGAACTGGATCAGCCGCTCGCGGGGGTCGGTGACCGGCGCCTTTGCGGATGCCCTCGAACTCGACGCCATAGTGCTCTTCGAAGGTCTTGCCAGCGCGACGAAATAATCCGAGTTCATCTTCATCGCGTAGGGATGGCTCTGGATAGCTGACCAGTTGGGGCCCAGCGCCGGGAATCTTGCCGTCGACGGCGCTCGGCCAATACCCTTTGGTGGTCTTGCCGATGACGATCATGGGACGGCGGTCTGTCGGGTCCCAATCCTCCATGGTCTTGAGCGCGGCGATCACCTGGCCGTAATCGTTGCCGTTGTCGACGGTGAAGACGTTCCAGCCGTAGGAAGTCCACTGGTCGACCAGGTTGTAGCCGTCGTAACTTGCGGTCGACGACGCCGCCGAGAAGAACGTCGTCGATGCCCGCGTTGTTGTCGGAGAGCATGACGCGCAGGCGCTTGCCCACCTGCAGGGCCAGGGCCTGGGTCTTGAGCTCCTGCGCGTGGCCTTCGGTCATGGCGAATTCGCCTTCGAAGCGCGATGACCTTGGGTGAGCTCGGGCGCGCCGACGATATCCCAGAACGCCGCTTTGCCGGCGGCGCAGTCGCGATGCCGACGCCGGAGGGTCCGCCGTTCACGTCATTGGTGACGTCGATGCTTTCCGCATGGCCGGCGAGGGCTTTGATGCCGCGCAGCTTTCGCCTGCGCGAAGAGCGGATGGTCCGTCGAGGCCGTTTTCCTGCAGGAGGTCTTCAGCGCGCCGGCGCCGCGGCGGAATCCAAGCGCGTCGATGGGCAGGATGGCGACTTTGGGGTCGACATAGTAGCGCTTATCGCCGGTGAGCTTTGAACTTGCGCTCCATCGCCTGGCCCATGATCATCCACAGCGCGTAGCAAGTGGGAATACTGTGGCCGCCGGCCAGCATGAACTTGTCGCTGAAGGGATGCTTGGGGCGGCGAATAGTCCTAGCGCAAGCCGCCGAGCGCCGGACCGGCAAGATGGACCGCCACGTTGTAAGGCGTATAGGCGAGAGGCCCGCCGAAGTGTCCGGTCTGCGCATAATTGCCCAGCAGCGACAGGGTCATGCAGGTCATGAACCCGACGTCTTCGAGACCTTCACGGTCGTAGGGCACGGTCAAGGTTTCAACGGGGGATAACAAATTATGGGTACTCAAGGAATCTCTCAGCCTTTCCGGATAGGTTTCGCGACGCGCGCGGACACCCTCATAGCATACCGTCAACCGTTCCATAAATCATCTGGCTTCGCGGGATGGTCGGAGAGATTTACGAGGCGGCGCACGGCGCAGAAGGATCCGACGCAGAAGGTCCGGCGCGGGCAAGCTCCAACATCAATTGAAGGTCGGAGGCCCAACAATCGAGATCGGGAACTCGCCTTGGTCCTCCGCATTGCGAAGGGCGCCGGACGTTTTGCACTTGAATTGAACCACGGCTTACAAATTCGGTTCAAGCTATCTTTCGTATAATCGAAACATTTCGGCTTCCGCGCTGCCGAGCCAAGTGAATCGCTAGATGTTAGAGTTAATATCGCGCTTTGCGCCGCCCATTGCCGCAGCCATGGCCCTAGATTTCCTGAGACCGGTATCGCGAGTTGAGCGTTTTGTTGTGCTGGGGAGTTGTATCCTGGCGATCGGCGCTCTCACGCTGGCGGGGCGCCTGATAGGACCGGGGGTGCCACTGGGAGGCTTTTATCTGCTTCCATTGGCGGTCGCGGCGGCGTTCATGTCGCGCTGGGCGATTTTTTTGCTTGGCCATCGCCACGGCGTTGATGAGCGAGTACTACGGTCCGATATCCCTGGGGTCCGGAATCACTTCAAAGGCTGGCGTTGGCGGTTGTGGCATTTACCGGCGGGCGGCTTATTTGCGGGCGAATTGGCGCGTAACCGGCGCATCACGATGGCGTTGCTGCGCAAGACCCAGGAAGAGGCCCGGGTTCGGCTGGATGCAGTGACGGAGATGCGGGCCTTGCTCGAGAGCAGTCCGGTGGGCCTGATCACGGTCGATTCCGATGGGAAAATCGGAATGGCGAACGCCGCCGCCAGCCGTCTGCTGGGATTCGCTTCCGGATCGCCCGAAGGCGATCCTATTGAAAAATACATCCCGGTGCTCGCCAGACTGCTTCGTTCGCCGCAGGCTTTGAATTTGAAGCAGACCAAGGTGGAGGCCAGCGGCCGCCGGCGCACCGGAGAGACGTTCCTCTCGCAAGCCTGGGTCACCTCCTATGACGACACCGCCGGGCGGCGGCTGGCGGTGGTCTTATCCGACGCGACGGAACTCATTCGCGACCGTGAGGAAAGCGGATTGAAACAGTTACTGACGAATTCGCGGATCGTTGCCGGAGCGGTCTCCCACGAACTTCGAAACCTGGCGGCGGCGGGGTCGGTGGTGTATCACAACTTGAGGCAACACACGAATTCGGGTGACAGCAAGGACTTCCAGGCGCTGGGGACGGTGCTCGAAAGCATCCTGAGGCTTTCCTCCACGGATTTGGCGGACGCCAGCGAAGAAGTGCTGGAGGGTGTGCATGTAGGCGAGCTGCTGCAGGAACTGCGCGCCATTATTTCGCCGTCGCTCGAGGCGGCCGGCGTCAGTTCCGACTGGGAGATAGAAGAGTCGCTTCCGCCGATTCGCGCCAATCGTTCGGGCCTCCTGCAGGTTTTTTTGAATCTGACGAAGAATAGCCGTGGCGCTTTGCAGGATATTCCCAATGCGCGGATCCGGGTGGCGGCCTATTCGCTGGATTCTTCCGTGGTGATCCGCATTTCCGACAATGGACCGGGGATCTCGTCGGCCGAGCGGCTATTCCAGCCGTTCCAGCCAGGCGCCTCTTCCACCGGGCTGGGCTTGTTTGTCTCCCGGGCCATCATACGGACTTTTGGCGGTGAACTTCATCACCTGCAGCCGGCCGGGGAATGTTCGTTTGTGATCGAGATTCCCGCCATGGTTGCGGCCGATTAAGATCATGCCTCCTGCTACCCGCATCCTGCTGATTGACGACCATTCACTTTTCCGCGAGGCCATCGCGCGGCTGTTGAGCGCGGAACCGGATTTCGAAGTGGCAGGCGAATGCGCCACCGTCGAGGAGGGGCTTAGCCAACTGCAATCCTCCAACGCCGACGTGGTTCTGTTGGATATCAATCTGGGCTTGCAGCAAGGCGGAGCGTTTCTGAATCTGGCATGGGAGCAAGGCTTCAACGGCAAGGTGCTGGTAGTGACCGCGGGGGTGAGCAAGATTGAGGCGACGCGGCTGATGGCGCGGGGATGCTCCAGTGATTATTCAGTCTAGCGTGGCCCTGGTGCAGCCCGGCAGTCCCGGCGGACGCGAGGGGCGGTGCGCGCGGGCTCCGATAACGCCTACGGCGTTTACCTGTCCCAGATGGTGTTCATCACCGCGCTGACCTGGCTCGGCTGGGGACGGCTCAGCGCGGCGGTGCCCTGGCCGCTGCTCTGCCTGCTGACCGTCGGGATCGTGTTCTGCTGCGGCATCGCGCTGACTCACCTGCTGGCCAGGACGCCGCTGGCGGTGCCGCTCACCGGCCGCAAGCAGCAGCCCTGGGCCACCTTGATCCCGCGGCGCGGCCAGCCCGTAGCCGGCCCGGCGGGCACGACCACCAACAAGAACGGAGACGTGACCTTGATAAGCGAATGGATTGAGACGGCCGCGACACAGCGAGGCGGGGCCGCGTACCTGGAGAACGCCGCGGCAGACGGCGTGCTGACCTACGCCGGATTGCGGCGTTCCGCCCAGGCGTGGGCCCGCTACCTGGACCGCGCGGGGGTGCCGCCGGGAGCAGCCGTGGCGGTTCGCCTGCTTGACCCGCTCGGGTACGCCACCGCCCTGGTCAGCATCCTGGCCGCGGGCCGGGTGGTGGTCCCGCTGGATCCCGGCGCTCCGGCCGCCGAACTCTCCCGGGTGCTCGCGGTGGCCCGGCCGCAGGCGGCCGTCTGTGCCTCCGGCCGGGACCTTCCGCCTGGCCTGGCGCGGCTCCACCCGCCGGAGGCGGCCAACGGGGACGACGGGGCCAACGGGGACGACGGGGACGACGGGGACGACGGGGACGACGGGGAC
>CAWCER010000010.1:0-67973 GCA_963794595.1 Bryobacterales bacterium
ATCGACCTCCTCGCTGGCGGAGACGCGCTTCTGCAAGGGCATCGAATCGGGCGCCGGACTCGACGACCTTCGCGGGACCTGGCAGGACGCCGAGGCTGCCTTTGCGGAGCGTCGTCGGTCCCATCTTCGTCGACGAGAGAAGAAGCCCCACCGACGGTAGCTCTCGGCGCGCCCGTCCCTGTTGTATCGTTGGGCGCATGCGGGTGGCATTTTTCGGCCGGCAGCTTCAACCCTCCCCACGCGTGGCGCACCAAATGGTGTCGCTGTACGTGCTGGAGACGGCCGCGGTGGACGAACTGTGGCTGGTGCCGTGTTGCAAGCATCCCTTCGACAAGCCCTCGGCGCCTTACCAGCATCGCCTGCGTATGTGCGAGCTGGCGGCGGCCGCGCTCGGACCTCGCGTGCGCGTCAAGCGACATAGAGGGCCGTCTTGGCGGTGAAAGCCGTACCCTGGTGACGCTCAAGGCGCTGCGGGCCGCGCGCTGCCCCGCCGGGCCGGACCCGATTACGATCAAGTCAAAAGTCTGCATAATTGTTTTCCGCCAGTATAATCGGCTGTAAATCGACGGGTTAGTTACAGTACATCCGCAAAACCGCGCTTCAGGTGGCGGAAGAACAGCCCACCGGCGATAAACGTCAGGCTCGAATAGGCCGCCAGCACCGCGAACTCCTGCCAGGAGGGCCAATGCGCCGAGAGCAGCCGGTCGCGGTAGGCGCGTACGATCCATGACATCGGGTTCAAGCGCAGCAGCGGCTGGAACCGCGCCGGGATCTGCTGTTCGCTGATCATGATGGGCGTGAACCAGAACCACAGCGTCATCACCACCGCTAGCACTTGCGCGGTGTCGCGCAGATAGACATGCAGGCTGGAGACGAACCAGCCCACCCCCACCGCGAACAGTCCGATAAACAGCATGTAAAGCGGCAGCAGCAGCACCATCGGGCTGATCGATTTCAACACAATCAGCGACGCGATCATCACCAGCAGCAGCGCGATCAGATGATGAATCAGGGACGACAGAAAAATCGAGACCGGGACCACCTCGGCCGGAAACAGCGTGCGCGTGATGAGGGTGGCTTGTTCCACCATGCTGGGGGCCGAGCGCAGCACGGTGTCCTGAAACAGCAGCCACGGCAGCATTCCGCAGAACAGAAACATGGTGTAGTTCTGCGTCACCGAGCCCGGCGGCAGCTTGGTTTTCAGGCAGACCTGGAAGATGAAAGTCCAGCTCAACAGCAGCACCAGCGGGTGGATCACGCCCCAGATCCAGCCGGCGGCCGAGCCCACGTAGCGCTGCTGGAAGTCGCGGCGGACCAGTTGGGCCACCAGCGAGCGCCGCTGCACTAGATTGCGAACGAAATGACGGCCTGGTATTTGCTTCACGAGTATATGCTTCACGATAAGAGTGTAAACTGATCGTGTGCGCTTTGTCCTTAGACGAGCGCCGGTTCTTGCCGCGGCCCTGTGGATTTTGCCGGCGGCGACGTCAGCCGGCCCCCCTCCGCCCGCGGATCTCGGCAAATTAACCTACGATATCGAGTGGCGTTTGATCCACGCCGGAGACGCGGTGCTCGAATCTGCACGACTCCGAAGGCCGCATGAAGCTGGATTCCGCAGGCTTGGTTTCCGCCCTGTTCAAAGTGGATGACACCTATACCGTGCGCTATGAACCAGGCTTTTGCGCCACCGAAAGCCAGATGGATTCCAAGGAAGGCAAGCGCCACCGCCAGACCACGGTGACCTACGATCGCAACCAGAACCGCGCCACTTGGGTGGAACGTGACGTGCTCGATAACAACAAGGTGTTGCGAAAGGCTCAGGTCGATATCCCGCATTGCGTTCACGATGTGCTGGGCGGGATTCTGGCGCTGCGCGGTTCGACGCTCGAACCCGGGCAATCGACGCTCGCTCCCATGAGCGATGGCCGCCGCGCCGCGCAAGTGAAGGTGGATGCCCAGGAGCGCGAGGAAGTCACCACGCCGGCCGGCACCTTCAAAACCATCCGCTACGAAGCGAATCTGATGAATGGTGTGATTTATCAGCGCAAAGGCCGGGCATTCGTGTGGGTATCGGACGACGCCCGCAGAATACCGGTGCAAATCCGCCTGCGGCTGGCGTTCCCCATCGGAACGGTGACGCTGCAGCTCCAAAAGGAGGAAGCGAAATGAGGCGGCCGATACTGCTGGCGGCTGCGATTCTGCTGGTGAGCGCGGGCAGCGGGCCGGCGCAGGCGCCCGGCGTCCCGCGCGTCGAGTCCCTTGATGCCGAACGCCCAGGTCAACGAGTTATGCGGCCGGCTCGGCGAACTGATGGAGGCGGGAGGCGTAGCCATCCCGGACCTGCAGCGCGCCGCGGCTCCGGTAATCGAAAACACCCGGCAGAATTGCATCCAGTTGCGCCTGCGGCCCGGCGCGCGCCCAGATCACTTACTCGCTGCTGACCAATCTGCGCGCTTATCTGGCGCTGGCCGATTCGGTTCCCAAGCCGTTCCCGTTTCCCGAAGCGGCGCAGCAGCAATTGACCGAACTGCGCAACGACGCCAACCGGCTGGATGCCCACTTCCGTGCCCTGATCGAGAGCCGCGACCGGCAACTGACCAGTCCCGATCCCGCGAATCTCGCGCGCTATGCGGAGGCCAACCGCAAGCTGCCTGCGCCCACGCCAGGCAAGCCGCGAGTGGTGTTTTTTGGCGATTCCATCACCGACATCTGGCACTTGAACGAATACTTTCCGGACAGCGATTATCTCAATCGCGGAATTTCGGGACAGACCGCCGGTCAATTAGTGCAGCGCATGCAAGACGACGTGATCAATCTGCATCCCGCCGCGGTGCTGATTCTGATCGGCACCAATGACCTCGCGCGCGAGACGCCGGTGACCACCATCGAGAGCGATTACCAGATGCTGGCCGACATGGCGTCCGTCAATAAGATCAAAGTGATTTTCGCTTCCGTTTTGCCGGTGAGCGACTACCACAAGGATCAGGACCCCACCTACGAGCGCCGGCTGCAGCGGCCGCCGGCTTTCATCAAGGCTTTGAACGACTGGCTGCAGAAGTTCTGCACCCAGCACGGCTACACTTATCTCGACTACTACACCGCAATGGTGGACCCAGCAGGTCAATTGCCAGCCGACCTCTCGGACGACGGCCTGCATCCTAACGCCAAGGGATTCAGGGTGATGGCGCCCCTGGCCTCGGCGGCCATCGCCAAAACCGTGGCTCCGCCCGCGACTTCCAGAGAAACCTAAGAAGCATGGATTCGCGTCTATTCTGAAGTAGGCATGAGAATCCAGCTGTTCCCAATTGTGTGTTTGCTCCTGGCGTTGACGGCCGCGGCCTCGGCGCAAGCCAGATGACGGTGGAGCAACTGGTGGGCTTCGTCAAATCCTCAGTGAATTGCACGAGGACGATCGCAAAGTTGCCGAAATGGTCAAGAAGGTCCAGCTCTCGAATCAACTCGACGCGCATACCGTCGAGACCTTGCAAACTCTGGGCGCGGGACGCCTGACACTAGCGGCGCTGCGCACGCTCATGACCGACTCCGCCAGTCTGCCGCCCGCTCCCGTGGCAGTCGAAGCGCCGAAGCCCGTGCTCGCGCCCATGGCCGCGCCGGACGCCGCGCAACAGAAAGAGATTTTGGCGGCGGTCACCGAAAACGCTCTCAATTATTCCGACAGTCTGCCGAACTTCATTTGCCTGCAGGTTACCCAGCGCTACGTCGACCGCGCCGGCGGCGATCATTTCGTGCCCACCGACAAGATCGCCGAACGCCTGAGCTATTTCGAGCACAAGGAAGACTACAAGGTGATCTCGGTAAATGACGCGCCGGTCACGAACCGCAAGCATGAGAAGCTGGGTGGCGCCACCTCCAGCGGCGAGTTCGGGACCATGCTCCGCGAAATCTTCGAACCCGCCAGCCAGACCGAGTTTCAGTGGGAGCGGTGGGGCAAGTTGCGCGCTCACATCATGCACGTCTACAGCTTCCGCGTCCGCCTGGAAAATTCGCAATACCACATCACCGCCGAAGATGTGCAGCGGACTGTGACCGGTGGGTTATCACGGCTTGATTTATGCCGACCGCGACAGCCGCTCGGTGATGCGCATCACCATGGAAGCGGATGATATCCCGGCCGATTTTCCGATCCGCAGCGCGTCAGAGACTCTGGACTACGACACCATCGCGATCTCCGGCGAAAAGTTTATCCTGCCGCTCAAAGTCGAAATGCAGATGCGCGACGGGAAAAGCGCCATGAAGAACGAAGCCGCGTTCCGGCTGTATAACAAGTTCGGCGCCGAGACCAACATTCAATTCGGCGACGCGCGCCGACGCTGCGCCGCCCGAGCCAGAAAGCCCCGGCAACCGCCGGCCAAGTGACGCGCCGCCCCGGAACGCCCCCAAACAGGTACGCGCGCCTCACCGTACTATTATTGGAATAGAAATGAAGCACTGGACAGCACGACTAGCCTTATTGGTGGTGCTCAGCCTGTTAGGGCGCAGGCGCAAAGCAAGCTGACGGTAGAGCAGTTGATCAGTTTCGTCAAATCCTCCGTCCAGTTGCATCAGGACGACCGCCAGATCGCAACTTACATCAAGAAGAACGTGAAGCTGTCCAACCGGCTGGACGCGCGCACCGTGGAAGATCTGCAAGGCGCGGGAGCCGGGCCGCAAACCGTGGCCGCGCTGAAGGGGCTGATCACCGAATCGGCCAGCCTGGCGCCTCCGCCGCCGCCCGCTCCGAAGCTAGTCGTGGAGGGCCCGCCACCGCCGGATTCCATCGAGCAAAAGCGAATTCTAGAGGAGATCACCGAGCACGCCCGCAACTACATCGACGGGCTTGCCGAACTTTATCTGCCTCCAGGTGACGCGCCGCTACGGGGATGTCAGCGGCCAAGAAAACTACCACCTGATCGACACCATCGCCGAGCGCCTGAGCTTACTACGAGCAGAAGGAAGACTACAAGGTGGTTTCGATCAACGGAATCCCGGCGACGGCGGACGCCAAACACGAACAGAAGAATGGCGCCAGTTCTTCCGGTGAATTTGGATCGATCCTGAGAGAGATTTTCGCTCCCGAAACCGAGACCCAATTCGACTGGGAGCGCTGGGCCACGCTGCGCGGCAAGCGCATGTACGTGTTCAACTTTCACGTGAGCCAGTTGCACTCGCAATACAGCATTTATTCGGATGCGGTGAAGCGGACGGTGATCGCCGGCTATCACGGATTGGTGTACGCGGACCGCGACACCAAGATGGTGATGCGCATCAAGCTCGAAGTGGAAGGTTTGCCGGCCGATTTTCCCGATTCAGAGCGTGGATCTCGACATGAATTACGACTTCACGAAAATCTCAGGGCAGGAATACCTGCTGCCGCTGAAGTCCGAGATCCGTTCGCGCGAGGGCCGGTTTCTGTCGAAGAACGAGGTCGAATTCCGCATGTACAACCGCTTCGGCGCGGAAACCAATATTCAGTTCGGCGATGTGCCGGATGCGTTGCCCGAAGATACCACTAAAGAGCAACCCGCCAAATAGCGGCGCGTCCTAGCCGGCATAAATGTACGCGCGCGTCATCGGCGCCGCGCCGTTGGCGCCGCGCTTCGCCAGCAAGAACCTGGTGCAGCCCCAGTCCGCCCTCATCGAAAGCCAAGGAGGAACCAGCCAGATATAACTGCCAGGTGCGCCACGTGGCCTCGTCCACTACCTGCAGGCAAGCGTCGCGCTGCGCCATGAGACGATCCACCCAGGCGCGGCAGGTGAGCGCGTAATGCCGCCGCAAGTTCTCCACGTCCAGGACTTCGAAGCCGGCGTTTTCAGCGGCGCGAATGACGTCGTGCAGGCACACAATCTGGCCGCCGGGGAAAACGGCGCGCGCGATAAACAGGCTTTGGGCGTCGCTCTGCACCGGCGCGGGCCGCGTAATCCCATGATTCAGGAACAGGCCGTCGGGAGCGAGCAAGTTCGAGACGGTACGGAAATAGACTTCGAGGTGAGCGCGGCCGACGTGCTCGAACATGCCGACGGAAGAAATTTTGTCGAAGGTTCCCGTGAGATCGCGGTAGTCCATCTCGCGGATCGCGGCCTGCTCGGCGAGCCCTTCTTTCCGAACCCGCTCCGTGGCGTATTCGAATTGCCGGTGGCTCAAAGTGCAACCATCGGCGTGGGCCCCAAAGCGCGCGCGCCGCGTGCCGGACCAGCGCTCCCCAGCCGCAGCCGATGTCGAGGAAGCCGATCGCCCGGATGCAGAGCCAGCTTGCGGCAGATGTGGTCGAGCTTAGCGGCTTGCGCCTGGTCGAGAGTTGCGCCAGGCCGATCGAAGTAGGCGCAGGAGTACACCATTTGCGAATCCAGAAAAAGTTTGTAGAACTCGTTGGAGCGGTCGTAGTGGAAACGAATGTTGCGCGCGGTGGCGCCGCGGGTGGCCCAGCCTTGAGTGAGCCTCCAGGGATTCCAGCGGCAAACCGCGTCGAAAAACTGGCGGCGAAAGGTGGTCGCGGATTGCGACAGTTGATAGCGAACCGCAGCGACAAAATCGCCGTGGACGTCGATCTCGCCGTTGACGAAGGCCAGCCCTACGGAATAGGCGTCGGCGCGGGCGAGCCACTGCTGACCGCCTTTGTGGCGCGGAACAATCTCGAAATTCTGCGCTTGAGCAGGCGCAGCGGCAGAGGAACCAGCCGACACGGTATTCTCTCCGGCCAAATAAATATCACACCGGAGCGGCGGTGGCAATCGGGGGCGAAATCTGAATCCAGCGTCACCAGTACGCGTCCGGACGTAATCGCGGCGGAACGTACCTCCGCATCACTCGCGCCGCCCAGGCTCTCCTCCACGATGGCAACCGCGTCATGCCCCTAAGCGCGCAGCCGGGCCGCATGTCGGTGAGACAGATCTTTCGTCAAGAAGAGGCTTCACCCCTCGGCCAGGACGAATTCTTCACCGGCGAGCGCGGCTGCAAACTCCAGGCACGCAAACAGATCGTTCCTTGGTGAGCTGCGGACAGGCATCCAGAAGTTGATCGGAATCCTCGCCCGCGGCCATTTTTGCAGGAGCGATACACCGGAATACGGGTTCCCTTATACAGGGCTTCCCATCATGACCTGAGGACTGGAGGCAAGCCGCGCAGGAACTTCATATCGTAAACGTAGCACACGTATTTCAACGGCGGCGGCCGGTCGGCTCAATACGACCCGCTCACGATTCTGTTGGCGCTTTCCCCTTTTCCGAATTTGACCGATCTGCTTTAGCAGGTTCCGCCGCAAGTTGGGCAAACAACGTAGAAGGGCAATCGTTCAACGCCTCGCTCATTCGCGCCCTGGACGCTCCATTTCAGTGGGATTCACTCCATCCAACATCTTGACTCCCGTGCTTCCGCAATCGAAACGAGCCATGAGATTGCGTAGAAGTCTTCTAGGCTACTTGGTCGTCCCGATTCGTATTCTTGCTTTCTCCACAGTCTTGATTTTTCCGAATGTTAAATCCGAAGTATTCCAGGCCGCGAAATGGAACGAATCCGCCTTTGCCGCTCGCGGACTTTGAGTTCATCGCGCAAGAGTTATGCTCGTTGTCCAGACTTGATTCCCGGCCGGCCTCAGTGCCCTTCGCCTAAAAACCGCTCGACTTCAATCGCCGCCATGCAGCCCGCGCCGGCGGCCGTGATCGCCTGCCGATAAGTGCGGTCCTGCACGTCGCCCGCATGGAACACGCCGGTGATATTGGTTCGCGCGCCGCCGTGGGAAACGATGTAGCCGTCGGGATCCAGATCGATCTGCCCGACAAACGGCTTGGTGTTGGGAATGTGGCCGATGGCGACAAAGTATCCATCCGCCGCCTCATCCCACACGCGGTTGGTCTTCAGGTCGTGCAGCTTCACGCCGGTGACGATGTTCTTCGAGACGTCGTAGATGTCCTCGACCACCGTGTTGGTCAGGAACTTGATCTTGCTGTTGGCGCGCGCCCGGTCCAGCATGATCTTCGACGCGCGAAAGTTGTCGCTGCGATGCACCAGCGTGATGGTGTCTCCAAAACGCGTCAGGAAGTTGGCCTCTTCCATCGCGGAATCGCCGCCGCCGATCACCATGATTTTGCCGCCCTTGTAAAACGCGCCGTCGCAAGTGGCGCAGGAACTCACGCCGCGGCCGATCAGCTTCTGCTCGTTGGGCAGGCCCAGCCAGCGCGCCGAAGCGCCCGACGCGATGATCAGCGTGCTGGTCTCCTGCCACTCGCCGTCGATATTCAGGCGGAACGGGCGCTTCGAAAGGTCGGCTTCAGTCACCGTGCCATGCATGTAACAGCGCCGAACCGCTCGGCCTGCTTCTGCATGTTGGCGACCAGGTCGGGCCCGTTGATGCCATCCGGAAATCCCGGAAAATTCTCGACTTCAGTAGTGAGCGAAAGCTGCCCGCCCGGCTCATGTCCGATGACGACCAGCGGGTTCAAGCCGGCGCGGCCGGTGTAGATCGCGGCCGTGTTCCCGGCGCAGCCCGATCCAAGAATGATGACGTTATGCACGATTTATGTTACCAACCGACCTCTATAGATGATTGGCGCGCCGTTTCGATTCATCAAAACCAGAGCGACACGATGCGATTCGCCAGAAACGCGAAGACGTAGGCGAAGACCGTCATGTAGGCGAATTGAATGACGGGCCAGCGCCAGCCGCCGGTTTCGCGGCGCACCACGGCGACGGTCGACATGCACTGCATCGCGAACGCGAAGAACACCAGCAACGCCGCCGCGCCCCCCGGCGTCAGGTCGTGCCGCAAGGCCGCCTGCAGGCCCATCGATTGCGTGGTGCCCTCGATTCCGTAAATGGTGCCCAGCGTGCCGACGATCACCTCGCGCGCCGCCAGCGACGTGATCAGTCCGATGCCGATCTTCCAGTTGAAGCCCAGCGGCCGGATCGCCGGCTCGACCGCGTGGCCGATCATGCCCGCGATGCTGTCGCCGATTGCCGGCGGCTTGCCATCGTGCAGCGGCAGATTCGCCAGCACCCACAGGACGATCGCCACCGCCAGAATCACCGTGCCGGCGCGCCGCAGGAACACCTTCGCGCGGTCGATCAGCCGCAGGACCAGCGACGTCACGGTGGGCCAGCGGTAGGGCGGCATTTCCAGAATGAAAGGAGCGCGCGTGCTCTTCAGCACCGTCGATTTCAGCAGCCGCGCCGTGACGATCGCCGCCAGGAAGCCCAGCACGTACAAACCCAGCAGCGCCGCCGCGCGCGTGCCGAAGAACGGTCCCAGCAGCGGCTTTTCGGGAATGAAGGCCGCGATCACCAGCGTGTAAACCGGCAGCCGCGCCGAACAGGTCATGAACGGCGCGATCAGAATGGTGGCGATGCGGTCGCGCTTGTTCTCGATGGTGCGCGTCGCCATGATCGCCGGCACCGCGCAGGCATAAGCCGAAAGCAGCGGAATGAAACTCTTGCCCTGGAGGCCGATGCGCGCCATGGTGCGGTCCGCGATCAGCGCCGCGCGCGCCAGATAGCCCGAGTCTTCCAGAATGCCGATGAACAGGAACAGCAGCAGGATCTGCGGCAGGAACACGATCACCGATCCCACGCCGCTCCAGACGCCATCGACGATCAGCGATCGCAGCGCGTGTATCCGGCATGGTAGCTTCGATCCAGTTGCCGGAGATCTGGATGGCGTTTGCGACCGCGTCCATCAGCGGGCGCGCGCCGGCGAAGATGGTCTGGAAAACGCCGACCACCACCAGCAGAAACACCAGCGGTCCGACCACCGGATGCAGGAAAATGCCATCCAGCCGGCGCGTCCACAGCGGCGGCGCGGGCGCGCGAAAGTTCGTCCGGCGGCTCATGTTGGCCGCCCAGGCGCGGAACTTCGGGACGTCCTGCATTACCGGCAGTTGCAACAGCGGCGGCTTGGGCGGCAGGTGCTTGGGCGCGGCGTTGAGGAACTCGAAAACCTTTTCGACGCCGGTGCCCTTGGACGCGCTGATCAGCGCCACCGGCGTACTGAGTTGCTTCGCCAGCTCCGCCGCGTCCACTTCCCCGCCGCGGCCGTGCAGATCGTCGGCCATGTTGAGGATCACCAGCGTCGGCAATCCCAGGCTCAGCATGGGCGCGGCCAGCGACAGGTGGCGGCTGAGATTCGTGGAATCCAGAATCAGCATCACCGCGTCGGGCTTGGGCAAGCCCTTCATGGTTCCGGCCAGCACGTCGTGCGTGACGCGCTCGTCTTCGGTGCGCGGCTGCAGGCTGTAAACGCCGGGCAGATCGACCACGAAAATCTCGCGCAGGTGGCCCAGCTTTCGCGCGGCCCATGCGATGTTCCACCGTTACGCCCGGGAAAGTTCGCGACCTTCTGGCGCAGGCCGGTGAGCCGGTTGAACAGCGTCGATTTGCCGGAGTTGGGCGGTCCGACGATGGCGACGATGTGCTGCTTGCCGGAAGTACCGGAGGCGGCAGAGTCGCTGTAGCGGGGCCGTGGCAATCGCCCATGAAGGCTTCCTTATCGCAGAATCAAATGCACCGCGGTCTCGCGCCGCAGCGCGACTTCCGAGCCGTCCACGCGAAATACGCGCGGGTCGCCGCCCGGCGCAGCATGCGCCCGGGTAACGGCGTGTCCCGGCAGAAAACCCAGTTCCATCAGACGCTGGGCATCGATGTCGGACATGTCGATGCGCTCGAGGATACCCGACTCGCCTTTCTTGAGCGCGGTTAGGTTGCGAGGTCCGGACGGAGCGGCGTGGCTTTTCTTATTGAAACCTATTTGCATCCTGTATTCATTATGGCTCTTACTGGGAGCGTTTTCAACTGGGTATTGCAAGTCACTTGCAACTAGCGGCGAACCCAATGCACGGCGGCGGCCAAGGTGAACGCAAACGTCAGGACGGTAAGAATGGCGCCAAGCATCACGGATAGTGGCGCGTAATCCACCGTAACCAGGCTTTCTCCCTGCGGAATCGGAATGCCGCGCAGCCCGCCATGAACCTCGTCGATGCGCTGCGCGCTTCCGTTCACGCGAGCTTCCCAGCCCGGATAATACAGTTCGCTCAGAACCAGCGTGCCGCCGACTCGGCGGCAGTCACTTTAACGGCAATGTGGCGGGCTGAATGCTCCTCAACACCAGCCAGCCCCGTCGCTCCTTCGATCCATGCCCGCGGACGAGCCCTGGATTCGCATAGATTTTCCAGTTCGCATCCGCATAGACAGGATTGGGCTCGGCCGTCGAAGCCGGCTTCAGAAAATAGCGGACGTTGAGCAGGTCGGCTCCGGGGGCGCCTCTGCCCGTCAGATCCATAAAGTTGGCCGCTAGAGTTACCGCGCCGCCATTGAGAGTCTCGATGCCCCAAGAGTCGCCGATGTTCAGCTCCGGCGGCGCTATGACCTGAACTCGGAAGGGACCCGGCTGCGCTTTGAGAAAATCCGCCGCGCCGCGCATACTGATCAGCCGTTCGAGCTGATCGCCGCTGGTGCGCGCCGCCTCAATTTTGTTGAATGCGATGATCGCTAAATGAATGTAGATCGAAAACGATGAAGGCGATCACCAGGAAGCGCCCGACGGCGCCCTTGCCGCCGCCCGCGACGTAGCGGAAGAGCGGATAGAGCAGAATGATGAACAGCAGCGACCACTCGGTCCACGGCTTTCAGCTCCAGCTTCGCCGAACACCAGCGGAATCGCCAGCACCAGCGCCGCCGCGATCGCCAGCGATAGCAGCACACGATTGAGGCGGGTCCAGGAACGCGCGGCATCCGCCCCGCCAAACAAAGTCTGTGCGCCGTAGGCCGCCAGGATCACCAACCCGAAGTGCGCCATATACAGGAAGCGGCTGGCCTCGCGCGCCATCCACAGCAGCGGCACCAGCGCATAGATCAATCCGTAGAGCAGCGAGGCGGCTCCCAGCGAAAACACAAACGCGGCTGCGGCCAGTCCCGCCGAATACCGCACCCACAGATGATCGCGGCACTTCCAGAATCCAATGACAGCCAGCAGCAGCGGGAACACGCCGAGATAAGGACTCAGCACCTCGCCCGGCCCCATCTTGCCCTGGAAATTCCAGGAGAAAACATAACTCAGCCAGCGTCCGCGGCAGGATGGAATCCACCAGATACGCGATGGGTATTTTCTGCGTGGCCGGCAGCGACGTGCCGGAGATGAATCGAATCGCCCGCGCGCTGTACTCCGCCGACGGAAGCAACTGAACCGCACCCGCCGCCAGGCCCGTGATCGTCGACACCGCCGCCACTCCCGCCGAACGCCACCAGCCGGTTCGAGTATGCGACGCGTAGTACGCGGCCGCAGTAGACCAGGACAATCGCCTGCATCATGACGATATGCAATCCGCCGGCTAGGATCGACAAACCGAGCGTCAATCCAGCCAGCGCCGCATAAGTCAGCGACTGCCGCAGAGCCGGCGCCTGCAAGGCCCGCAGCATTAGCAGGAACTGCAGCGGAAGCCACACCGCGCTTTCGAGCAGATGCGGCCAGGGAGCCGCTCCCACGAATCCGCCCAGCGAATAGCACACTCCCGCGAGCAGCGCGGCGGAACGGATGAGCCCCATTTCGCGAATCAGCGCGAACATGAAATACGCGGCCAGCAGATGCGTGAATACGAAATAGAGATGATACAGCCGCGTCGACAGCAGTCCGTTGCCGTTAGCCGGGAACAGCGCGAACACCAGGTGGAGCGGATAGAACGCCGCCGTCTGCATCTCGCCGATGAAACTATGCCCGCCGAAAGTGTAAGGATCCCACAGCGGCACGCTTCCGTGGCGCACGCTTTCCGCCCAAAAGTGAAACCACGAGTATGCCTGATTGACGGTTTCCCCCACCGTCAGCATCGAAAACTGGCGCGTGAAAACGATCTGCCAATAGAACGCCACAATCGCCAGCGACAGCCAGCAGAGACACTTGAGTGTTGTCTTGGCGCTATCTGGCTTGACCATTATGTGAAAGGAAACGGCGGCTCCGGTGTTCCATTCTAGCGCAGAGCCGTGGATCAGTACGTTGGCGCCGAAGCCCACCCAGTCCTACGGCAGATAGAAGCGTCACCCGCCAATCGAATACATCGGCCGTGGGCGGTGGCACGAACTGCACGGTGTTGATCTCGTGGCCCAGCCACTTTGCGTGCACATTTGCGCGGATGGCCGTCGGCGATCTCTTCGATCGCCGGCGCCGCTCCGCAGCAGCGGTTTGATATCGGTCTCCTCGAGCGCGAACAGGCAGTAGCGCAGTTTGCCGTCCGCTGGTCAGGCGGATGCGGTTGCAATTCAGGCAGAACGGGCGGCTCACCGACGCGATGAAGCCGACCCGGCCCATGCCGTCGGCGAAAGCGTATTCAGTGGCGGGCGCGCGCGGGTCCGCGTCCGGAATCTCCACCAGCGGCCCGATTTCGCGCGACAGCATCGCGATCATATCGTACCGGCCATCAGGACGCTGTCCGCGGTCCCACAATCCCTGCGCGTCCAGCGGCATGAACTCGATGTAGCGGATTTCGTATGCCGTTCTCGCGGCCGAAACGGGCCAGCGGGACGATGTCGGGCTCCACCAGATCCGTTCACGGCGACGGCGTTGATCTTGATCGGACCGATAGCCAACGCGCTGCGCAGTTTCCAGCCCGTGCAGCACGCGTGCCAGATCGTCGCGGCGCGTGATTTGCAGGAAACGCTCGCGGTCCAGCGTATCCAGATGGACGTTGAGGCGCCGCAGTCCGGCGTCGTACAGCGCCTGCGCCTGGTCGGCCAGCAGCACGCCGTTGGTGGTGAGCGCCAGGTCCTCGAATGCCGTCGATAGCCGCCAGTTTGCGGACCAGCATCGGCAGATCGTTCCGCACCAGCGGTTCGCCACCGGTGATGCGAAGTTTGCGAATGCCCAGGCCGACGGCGATGCGCGCGAACCGCTCGATCTCTTCAAACGTCAGGATCTCCTCGCGCGGCTCGACGAACTTCACGCCCTCTTCGGGCATGCAGTAGAAGCAGCGGATGTTGCAGCGGTCCGTGACGCTGATGCGCAGGTTGTCGTGCACGCGGCCGAAGGTGTCGACAAGAGGGGTCACGAGGTCAGTCCCGTACGAATTCAATCCAATTGTAGCGCCTCGCGGCTGGCCCGCCGCGCCACCAGGCCCAAAGCCGCGGCCAGTACCACCGCCAGGCGCCAGCAGGTGCCAGCCGTGCTCGTGCAGCCACGTCCCGGAGTGTTCGCCGAGCGTGGCGCCCAGATAGGCCAGCGCGCCGTAGCGCGGAATGCGCGCCGCGGCCAGCACCAGCAGGAATCGCTTGCGGCGTGACGCCCATGGCGCCGGCGCAGGCGCAGAAAACTTTGAACGGCAGAACGGGAATGGGCAGAAGCGCCGGAGATGAATACCGTGACCATGCCGTAGCGCAGGAACCAGGCGCGGAAGCGCTGGCCGCGCCCCGACGCCGTGTGCCGGGCCAAGAAACTTTTCGCCGCCGCGGCGCAGGACCTCGAAGAAGAACATGCTGCCGACCAGCGATCCGACCACGGCCAGCGCCGCAGTCAGCACGGCGTCTTCGGGCGTGCTGCGGTGATGAAGAGCAGCAGCACGTCGGTGCCGCCGGGATTGGGAATGCCGGCCGACTCGACCATCGCCAGCACCAGGACCCCCAGCGGTCCCAGCTGTTTTAGAATTTCGAGAAAATGATGCATCCGCTATTCGGCGTCGTTATCAGACGTAGTCGCGTCCCCAATCATAGCGAGTAGACCGGCTTCGTCGATAACCGCAACGCCCAGCTCGCGCGCCTTGTCCAGCTTCGACCCCGCTTCCTCGCCCGCCACCACGTAGCTGGTCTTCTTGCTGACCGAGCCCGCCACCTTCCGCCCGCCGCTTCGATTCGCTGCTTGGCGTCTTCGCGCGTCAGATTCGGCAGCGTGCCGGTGAGCACGAAAGTCATCCCCGCCAGCGGCCCGCCCGCGCGTTTCTTGACGGCGTGAGTGAAGGAGAACCCTGCTTCGCGCAGCCGCTCGACCAGATCGCGATTGCGCTTCTCGTGGAAAAAACGGCGGATGCTCTGCGCGACCTTCGGCCCCACTTCTTCGGCCTTCTGCAGCTCGTCTTCATCGGCGGCGGCGATCTTGTCCAGATCGCCGAACGCCTCCGCCAGAAACTGCGCGGTGCGCTCGCCGACAAAGGGAATGCCCAGCCCGTTCAGGATCCGCGGCAGCGGCGCGCTGGCGCGAGGCGTCGATGTTGGCGAGCAGCTTCTCCGCCGATTTCTTGCCCATGCGCTCCAGCTCCATCAGGTCTTCGAGCTTCAGCGCGTAGAGATCGGCGACGTTCTTCACCAGGCCTCTGTCCACCAGTTGATCCACCAGCGCTTCGCCCATGCCGTCGATATCCATCACGCCGCGCGCGGCGAAGTGCAGGATCGATTCCTTCAAGCCGCGCCGGGCAATTGGTGTTGATGCAGCGGCTGGCGGCTTCGCCTTCCACGCGCACCACCTCGCCGCCGCAGACGGGGCACGCTGTCGGCATGTGGAACGGGCGCCGATGCTCGCCTTGCTTCACGACGCGGACCACTTGCGGGATCACGTCGCCCGCGCGCTCCACCAGCACGGTATCGCCGATCTGCACGCCCAGCCGCGCGATTTCGTCTTCGTTGTGCAGCGTCGCGCGCGAAACCATCACGCCGCCCACATTCACCGGACGGAGACGTGCGCCCGGGCGTCAGCGCGCCGGTGCGGCCGACGTTGACCTCGATATCCTCGACCACGGTTTCTTCCTGCCGCGCGGGGAATTTAAAGGCGATGGCCCAGCGCGGGGCTTTGGCGGTCCAGCCGAGGCGTTCCTGCTGCTCCACCGAATCCACTTTGGCGACCACGCCGTCGATTTCATAGGGCAGCGAGTCGCGCTTCTCTTCCCATTCCTTGCAGAACGCCACCAGCGATTCGATATCGCGCGCACTTGCGCCAGTTCGGATTGACTTTGAATCCCAGTCTTCTGCAGTTGTTCGAGCGATTCCCATGCTGCGTCGGGCGGCGCCGGAACAGGAAATAGGTGAAATAATCGAGCTGCCGCGAGGCCGTGATCGGACGGGTCCAGCACCCGCAGCGATCCGGCCGCGGCATTGCGCGGATTGGCGAACACGCGGCAAACCGGCCGCTTCGCGCTCGGCGTTCAGTTTCTCGAAAGCGTTGCGGTTCAAGACCACTTCGCCGCGCACTTCTTCCGATCCGGTGCGCACGCAAGGGAATGGAGCGGATGGTGCGCGCGTTTTCGGTGACGTCTTCGCCGGTCGCGCCGTCGCCGCGCGTGACGGCTTGCGCCAGCTTGCCATCGCGATAATGCACGGCCAGCGACAGCCCGTCCATCTTCAGTTCGGCGACATAAGCGAATTTCTCATCGCCCAGACAGATCGCGCACGCGGCGGTCGAAATCGCGCAGCTCGGCCTCGTTCAAGCGCATTGTCCAGGCTCAGCATCGGGCGACGAATGCGCCACTTTGACGAAACCTTCGCGCGGCTTGCCGCCCACGCGCTGGGTGGGCGAATCGGGCGTGATCAGCTCCGGATGCGCGTCTTCCAGCGCCTGCAGCTCGCGCATCATCGCGTCATATTCGGCGTCGCTGATTTCGGGCGCGTCCAGCACGTAGTAAAGATGCTCGTGATGCCGCAATTTCTCGCGCAGAGCTTCGATTTTCTGGGGGACGGAACTCACAGGGACGTTATACTTGAGAAATCGCCAAATATCAGCAGCCGGTCCTGATCTACAATCCTGCCGCCGGCAAGTTCCGGCGGAATCCCGAGCGCATTCTCCAACGTACCATTGATGCGCTGAAAAAAGCAGGCATTGTGGCGGCACTCACGCCCACCGAGGCGGCCGGCCATGCCACCGAACTCGCGCGCGACGCCGTGGCCGACGGCGCGGACCTGATCCTGGTGCTGGGCGGCGACGGAACCATCAACGAAGTGGTCAACGGCATGATCCCTTCGCAGCGTGCCGCTGGGCATGCTGCCCGGCGGCACCGCGAATGTGCTGGCGAAGGAACTGGGGCTGGGCAACTCACTTGAACGCGCCATCGAGCGCCTGGGACGCTGCGTCGAGCGGCGCATCGCGGTGGGAGCATTGTGCCACGGCACGAGCGCGCCGCGCCATTTTCTGATGATGGCGCGGCGTGGGTCTGGACGCGACCATCGTGCACCAAAGTGAATCCCGGACTCGAAAGCCCGCGCCGGAAAGCTGGCCTACTGGGTCGCCGGCTTCGGCCAATTCTTCGACGCGGTCGGGCAGTTTCACGCAGAGGCCGGCGCTGAACAGCAGCAGTGCGGGTTTGTGCTGGCCTCCCGCGTGCGCAACTATGGCGGCGACATGGAAATCGCCAGCGGCGCGTCGCTGCTCAGCGACGATTTCGAAATGGTGCTGTTCGAGGGATCGAATCCGCTGCGCTATGCGGCCTACATGACCGCGGTGACGCTGCGGTCAGGTGAAGTCCATGCCGGGTGTGCAGGACGCTGCGCGCCCGCCGCGTCGAGTTCTCGGGCGACGCGCACCTGCAGATCGACGGCGAATATGGCGGCCGCATCCCCGCCACTCTGGAGATGGTGCCCGACGCTCTGACCCTGCTTGACCGCCCGCGTATCGCTGATCGAAATGGATAACCTAACGCATTCGCTGGTGGGACTGATGCTGGCGCGCGCCGGTCTGGAAAAAACCACGCCGCACGGCACCGCCATGATGGTGCTGGCCGCCAACGCTCCGGACATCGACGCCGTCTTCTGGTTCGGCGGCACGCAGACGTATCTCGAATGGCATCGCACCTATACGCATGCCATCGCCTTCGCGCCGCTCGATGGCGCTGCTGCCGATGCTGCTGGTGCGCGTCCGGTTTTCCTGGAGGTCGTTTCTGGCTTCGCTGATCGGGGTGTTCAGCCACCTGCTGCTCGATTGGACCAACTCCTACGGCATCCCGCTCGCACTCCCCTTTTCCTGGCATCGCTTCCGCCTGGATACCGTCTAACCTGTCGATGTGTGGATCATGGCGATCCTGCTGGGAGCAATCGTAGCGATGGTGCTCGCTCCGCACGTGCGCCGCAACTGGGCATGGGCAGCGCTCTGCAGCGCTGCTGGTTTTCGAAGGCTTCCGCCTGGTAGCTCACTCACGCGCGGTCGAGGTGATTTCCGCGCGAATGATACGAAGGCGCGGTGCCGCACCGAGTCACTGCGCTGCCGGGAGCGTTCAATCCGCTGGCGTGGCGCGGCGTGGTCGAAGGCCCAGGCTTCGTGATGATCCTGCCGGTGGACGTCGTGGAACGGTCCGGGCGGCGCGAGCGGCTGTACCCGATCGCGGCTCCGATTCCCGCTATGGACGCGGCGCTCGGCACGCGTCCCTTTCAGGTTTTCAGCAGTTGGTCGCAGTTGCCGTTCTGGAAAGTCACGCCGGTTGCAAGAAGGCGTGCGGCTGGAATTAATCGATCTGCGTTTCGGCACTCCGGACCGCCCCGGCTTCGCCACCGTCTCGGCCATTGTCGATCGTTCGGGAAAAGTATTGCGCGCGGGTTTTGGAATCTAGCGCCGCGCCCAGCGCGAGCTGAAGGCGTCGTCGATCATGGCTGATGCCGTGGCCTCGGCATCCACCTGCAGAGTGCCGGTGGCGTAGGCGCGCATCAGGCCTTGGATCTTGGCCTGGCGCTCCGGCGAATCGGCCGCGAGCGCGCATAGGCTCCGCACCAGCTCGGCAAGGTCCCGATCCGATGCGGAAGCCGCGGATTCCTCAGTTCGAGCCCGAGCGGCGGCCGCCGAAGAACTAGAAACGGAGCGATTTGATTCGTTGACGTTCATCGTGCCTCCTTTGGCCCAGCATTGATGACTTCCGTATCGACCAGCCTTAGACAATTATGAATTCCCCGGCCGATTGGTTGGGCTAAGGTCATACTTAGCCATTGTACTCCCATGGACTAGGCGGATGATCTGCTGGGAAGATAGGAGCGGAAACTGAGCCTGGATGTTGTATGCTACAAGTGCAATGAAACATTGGGCCATCTGCGTTTTTGTCCTCCTGGCCCGTAGCGCTTTTTGCGCCGATATCGCGCTCCCGGAGGGGAAGGGCAAGGACGTCGTTGTAAACGCCTGCTCTGCGTGCCACAGCCTCGATCGCATCACCGCACTGAGGCTTTCCGAAGAGGGCTGGCGCAACACCCTGCGCCAGATGATCGAAAACGGCGCGTCTCTAAATCCGGAAGACATGAACCCGATCATGGCGTATCTCGTCGCGAATTTCGGAGCTCCCGCCGCAGGCAATACCGCTGCCGTTGCCCCGGCGCCTGCGAGCATCCCGGCCGCCTCGGTGCCTGATAAAACTGCGGTGCGCGAGCGTCCCAGCGGGCGATCCGTCGCGCGTCAGCTTCAATCGCGATATTCGTCCCATCATGTCGGGAACGTGCTTCCGCTGCCATGGTCCGGATGCAAGTTCGCGCATGGCAGGCATGCGGCTCGACATCCGCGACGAAGCCCTGAAGCCCAAGGCTCACGGCACGCCCATCGTTCCCGGCGACCCGGCCAATAGCGAAGTGGTGCAGCGAATCTTTGCCGGCCGACGGCCGCATCATGCCTCCCGCCTCGGCGCACAAAGAGCTGACCGCCGAGCAAAAGGATACAATCCGCCGCTGGATCGCTGAAGGCGCCAAGTACGAAGGTCATTGGGCGTATCAGCCGATGACTCGTCCGAGCGTGCCTCCGGTCAGCGGCTCGAAGATTCTGAATCCCATCGACGCCTTTCGTGCAGGCGCGCCTGGCGAAGGAAGGGCTCAAGCCGTCGGAGGAAGCGGACCGCCGCATCCTGATCCGCCGCGTGACGCTGGATCTGACGGGGCTCGCTCCCGAGCCCGCCGAGGTGGAAGCGTTCATTCGCGACCGCTCGCCCGACGCGTTCGAAAAGGTTGTCGACCGCCTGCTCGATTCGCAAGCTTACGCCGAGCATGAAGCCGTGGGCTGGCTCGATGCGGTGCGCTACGCCGATACCGCCGGCTACCACAGCGATGGCGACCGCCCGGCTTGGCCTTATCGCGATTACGTTCTGAAAGCGTTCCGCGACAACAAGCCGTTCGACCAATTCACGCGCGAGCAGTTGGCGGGCGATCTGATTCCCAACGCCACCATCGAGCAGAGAGATCGCGTCGGCCTACAACCGCATGGGCCGCACTTCGGCCGAAGGCGGCTTGCAGCCCAAGGAATACTTTGCCAAGTACGGAGCGGATCGCGTGCGTGCGCTGGGCGCCAAGTGGCTGGGAAGCACGCTCGGCTGCGCGGAATGCCACGATCACAAATTCGATCCGGTGCTCACCAAGGATTTTTATGCATTGAAGGCGTTCTTCGCCGACGTCAAAGAAGACGGCCTGGTGCAGGACGTGGGCCCGGATGCGTTCAGTCCGAAAATGCCGGTGTACCAGCCGGGCGAGAAGGAGCGCATCGACAATTTGATTCGCCAGATCGCGGCGGCGAAAACCGAGCTGGATCGCGAAGGCCGGACAAGCTCGTCGAGCAGCGGCGCCAATGGGAGCGGGAGACGCTGGAGCAAGCCAAATCCGGCGAGCCGGTCGTGGAAATTTCCAATGCCGGCGGCGGCATCGGCGCACGCGTCGCAAAGCTGACCATTGACGCCAACGGACCAACCGCGGCGGAAATCGCCGCCTCCTCGGCATTGCGCGGTGGCAGTCCCGGGGGTCCCGGAATGATTGTGGTTAGCGGCCCAATCCCGATAACGAGACCTATACGGTTACGCTGAAGCCCGGGCCGGGCTTGTGGGCGAGCGTCGGCATCGAAGTGGATTCGGACTTGAGTTTGCCGGGCGCGAACGTCTCGCGCGGATCGGATCGTTTTGTCGTGACGGAAGTGGACGCCGCACTATTCCGCGGACGGACGTCAGCCGCCGAAGCCCGCGCCGTTCTTGCTGGCATACTCGGCGACCAAGCCCACCACCGGCTATCCCGCGCATGGCCGCCATCGATGGGGATTCGCAGACCGGCTGGGGATTTTTTGGCGGCGCCGGCAGGCCCTTCCTGATTCTGCGCTTCGCTGAGCCGCTGCGAACCGGCGCCGATTCGACACTGGTTCTCCGGCTGCATCAGGATTCCAAATATCGGCGCGCTACGCTGGGACGATTCCGCATCGCGTTATCGAGCGGCACGCCGCTGTGGCCCGACCCTCCGAGCGGCGAGGTCGCGAAAGCGCTCGAAGCCGCGAGCGCGACTTCGCCGCGTGCCACCGAGGGACGGCTTGCCGGCGCTCGCTTCGGCGGCGCTCGAACTTGCGGAGGAAAAGCCGCACGCCCGAGCAATCCGACTTGATACGCGATTACTTCGAATATTCATCCTCCGATCTCTTGCCGGCGAAGCTGGCGATTGCCAGGCTGGAGATGAACCTGAGCTTCCTGCAGGCCGCGGTGGCGCAGGTGATGGTGACCGAATCCGTGGAACCGCGCGAGACGCGCCTGCTGCCGCGCGGCGATTGGATGAGCGATGCAGGCGCGATTCTTCAGCCCGCGATTCCGGAGTTCCTCGGCAAGCTCGATACCGGCGGGCGGCGCGCGACGCGGCTGGATCTGGCGAACTGGCTGGTCTCGCCGGAGAATCCGCTCACGGCGCGCGTCTTCGTCAACCGGCTGTGGCGTCAGTTCTTCGGCACCGGCCTTTCGCGAGTGCTGGAAGACGTCGGCTCGCAGGGCGAGTGGCCGTCGCATCCTGAATTGCTGGATTGGCTGGCGGCAGAGTTCATGAGTCCGACTGTCGCCGGCGGCGCAGCGCATCCGTGGGACGTTCGGCACATGATTCGCACCATCGTCACGAGCTACACGTATCGTCAAACTTCGGTGTCAACGCCCGAGCTGGACCAGCGCGATCCTGAGAATCGTCTGCTTGCGCGGCAGAGCCGTTTTCGAGTGGATGCGGAAGTGGTGCACGATCTCGCGCTGCAAATATCGGGCCTGCTGGTAAATAAATTTGGCGGACCGCCGGTGCGGCCGTACCAGCCGGACGGATATCTGGCGGCGCTGAATTTTCCCAAGCGGGATTGGTCGGCGAGCCACGGCGACGATCTCTACCGGCGCGCCATTTATACGCACTGGCAGCGCACATTCCTGCATCCGATGCTGGCGGAATTTCGACGCGCCCTCGCGCGAGGAATCGAACGTCAATCGGATCAATTCGAACACTCCGCTGCAGGCGCTGGATTTGTTGAACGATCCGATATTCGTCGAGGCGGCTCGCGCTTTCGGTGAGCGAATCCTCAAGGAAGGCGGCGCGCATCTTCAGCGGTCAGATTGAGTGGGCATTCAGGGAGGCAACCGGACGCCGGCCCGACAACGGCGAGCTGAAAATTTTGACGAATTTACATGACGAGAGCCTGGCCAGTTTCAAGGAAGATCCGGCTGACGCCCGGAAGCTGCTGAAGGTTGGCGATTCGCCGGTTCCAGCGAAGACGAACCCGGCTGAACTCGCGGCGATGAGTAACGTGGCGCGAACGATTCTGAATCTGCACGAAGTGATTACGCAGAGACTAGAGGAACCAAAGATGTTCGACAACACCGCTATGAAGAGGCGAGCGTTCCTGGGACGAGGCGTCACCGGACTCGGACTCATCGCGCTGAACTCTCTGGTCGATCCAAAATTGCTGCAAGGGCAAACGCCCGCTGCAGGGCGATACCAGGGAGTGCGTTCATCCCCTGCATCATCCGGCCAAAGCCAAGCGCGTGATTTATCTTTATCAGGCGGGCGGGCCCTCGCACCTGGAGACCTTCGACTACAAGCCCGCGCTCGCGAAAATGAACGGCAAGCCCATGCCGGAATCGTTCACCAAAGGACAGCAGATCGCGCAATTGCAGGGCAAGCCGCTGAATTGTTTCGGGCCGCAATTCGGGTTCAAGACATTTGGCAAGTCCGGCCAGCAACTGTGCGAGCTGTTTCCGGAAATCGGCAGCGTGGCCGATGAACTGTGCATTGTCCGGTCCATGTGGTCGGAGCAAATCAACCACGATACGGCCCACATGTTTCTGAACACCGGGTCCATCATCGCGGGGCGGCCCAGCATGGGCTCGTGGCTGATTTACGGGCTGGGATCGGAGACCGAGGACCTGCCGGGCTTCGTCGTAATGCTGTCGGCGGGGCGCGGCGGGCAGATGCAGCCGATCTCCGCGCGGCAATGGTCGGCGGGATTTTTGCCCAGCAAGTTTCAAGGCGTCAAGCTCAACTCCTACGGCGATCCGGTGCTGTATATTGACGATCCCGAAGGCAGTATCCGGCCAAACTGCAGCGCGAGTCGATCGACGCCATCACTGCGCTCGATCAGCGAGCGCTACCAGGCGGTGCACGATCCGGAAATCCTCACGCGCATCTCGCAGTATGAGATGGCTTTCAAGATGCAAAGCAGCGTTCCCAATCTGGTCGACATGAGCAAGGAACCGCAAAGCGTTCTGGATGCCTATGGCGCGCATCCCGGCGACGGATCGTTTGCGTCCAATTGTCTTCTCGCCCGGCGGCTGGCCGAGCGGGGAGTCCGCTTCATCCAGCTCTACCATCGCGATTGGGATCATCATTCAGGCGTCAAAGCCGGCATCGAATTCAAGGCCGAGGAAGTGGACCGGCCGACCAAAGCTCTGATCGCGGATCTGAAACAGCGCGGCATGCTGGACGACACGCTGATCGTCTTCGGCGGCGAGTTCGGGCGCACGCCGATGTCGCAGTCGGGCGATGGCCGCGATCACCACATCAAAGCGTTTTCCTACATGCTGGCGGGCGGCGGCATCAAGCCTGGACTTTCCTACGGCGCGAGCGATGAGTTCGGCTATGCGGCGGTCGAAAATCCGGTGAGCATGCATGATTTCCACGCGACGATTCTGTACTTGCTGGGCATCGATCACATGCGGCTTACCGTGAACTATCAGGGTCTGGATGCGCGCTTGTCGGGCGTCGGGAATCAAGGCCGGGTAGTCAAAGAAATTCTGCGTAGGCCGTGCCCGCCGCTACTTCAACTCCACGATGATCGCGCGCTGCGTGCCTTTGGTCAGCACTTCTTTGTGCGAGCGGTTGCCGAAGCAGAATACCGGATGAGCCCGAACTTATAAGGGTTCACGACGGTCTTCCCATCCGGCGAATGGAGGTCAGATCTCCGTCCTCCAGGTAGCTGACCACGACATCTTTGTCGTGAAAGTGCATGGCCGTCGGCACTCCAGGTGTCCAGCGGTTATCCCACACCAAGACGCGATTGTTGTCGATCAGCTTCGTCGCGCCGGGGCGCGGGAATGCCAGCGGATTACCGAATGTATTGGCAGCCGGCCGCTTTTCGGAATCTTTCAGCGCGATTTCAGTGGTGCGCGGCGGCGTGCCGGTTCCCACCCACGTCTCGGACGGGCGAGCGCCTTTCGGCCTAAACACGGCTTCGCCGGTTTTCCGTGCATTACGACGCCCGACGAGCGTTTTGAAATCTCCACCGGACAAGATAAACGGTCACCGCATCGTGATCGCCCGCCGCGGTAAAGCTCGGCTGGTTTTTCTCCCAGGTCACGTCCCAGACGGTGACGCGGTCGTTATCGATGATCGGTTTGTTGCCCTGCGCCGACACCAATAGCGGAAGGAGGAGCAGACCTGCGATGCGGATTTTCACAAGCTCATCATCGCTCGCGCGCCTCAATCCGGGAACGCCACGGAAGGGCGAGCGCAGGCAGCAGCAATACGATGATGAGCACCCGTAACGACATTTCAATATTGTATCCACGGGCGTACAATATTTCACATGCGATGGTACGCGCTGCTATTGTGTCTGCCCATTCTGGCGCAGACTGCCAACCAGACCGTCAACGATCCCGGCAAGGAACTGGATGTTGCCGCGAGCGCGCAATGGATCGACACCGGCGTGGATCTTCGCGCGGGCGATTCCGTGCAATTCACCACCACCGGCACCCTTAATCTGGGACCCGGAAAATCAGCGGGACCGCAGGGCGCGCAGCGCGGCTTTCGAGATTTGATCAAGGCTTATCCGGTGAACGAAGCGGGGCTGGGAGCGTTGATCGGCCGCATCGGATCGAGCGATGCCGCGGTGCCGTTTTTGATTGGCGCCGGCCGCCAGATGCAGGTTTCGCGCGCCGGGCGGTTGTTTGTGAGCGTCAACAAAGCCTCAACGGACAACCCCGACGGCAGTTTTCACGTCAAAGTCGGATTCACTTCGCGCGGACCCGAGGCGAGCACGACGCCCGTCAACTATAAGCTTGCCGAAGTGACCACCGCCATGATCGATCGCATCCCGGCTGAAGATGCGCAAGGCAGCACGCCGGGAGTCTTTCGACACAAAATGCATGGAACGCACGGCGACCGGCGCGACGTTTCATTCCGACGGCCGCGTGATGGTGGTTCATTTGATCCCGGCATCGGCGGCGGCGGCCATGAACAGCGGAGCGCCGGATGTAAAATTCGCCAACCTGTTTTTGCTCGGTGCGGGAGAAGGAAAATCCGGATACCGGAGACTGGTCTGGGTGCGAACAGTTTCTGCAAACGGCTCCGCAGGCGCGCGTGGATTTGACGCCGATCTCGACGAAATACCGGGTGTTGATCGTGCCCGGATTCTTCAGCGCGTGCGCTTCGTCCGTCGCTCCCGCGTTTGGAGACGGACTGGATCACATGCGCAACCAGCACGGGATGACGGTAGAAACTTGGGTGCCGCCCGAACGATTCCGCGGAGGCCAACGGGGCGGCCATCGCCCAGTATTTGCGCGATCACATGATGACAGACCAGCGCAAATATATTGTGCTCGGATACAGCAAAGGCGCGCCGGATGTGCAGACGGCGCTGGCCCTTGCATCCCGAAGCGAAGGATGCGGTGGCGGCCTTTATCGCGGTGGCGGGCGCGGTGGGCGGATCGCTGATTGCGGATCTATTGCCGGCGCAAGCGAACAATTGGATCGACCGCTTCAAGCTGGGGAGTTGCGAAGGCGACGTGGCGACGGCGTTCACGAGCCTGAAGAAATCGGTGCGGCAGCAATTCCTTGCTGCGCACCCGAATCCGGTGGTCCCGAGTTATTCTTTGCCGGCGACTTCCGCTCGCGCGCACACTTCGAAGGCGCTGCTGGAAGCTTGGCAGCTGATGTCGTTCCTCTCGCAGCGCCAGGACAGCCAACTGGCCTACGAAGACGCGATTTTGCCGGGATCGACGGTCTTAGGCACGGCGCGCGCCGACCATCTGGCGGTAGCCATGCCGTTCGAAAAAGCCTCGGATTCCTCGATTCGATCGTTCGCCGATCAAGGCCACTATCCGCGCGCGGCGTTGCTGGAAGCCATGCTCCGTTTCGTGATGAGCGATCTGGAAGCAACGAAATAAGCTCGGTAACTTTTGCCCGGCAACGCCTCAGCCTCGTCAAAACTTTCTGATGCCATCCTGCATTCGGGCTTTGTTTTTGTGGCGCTGCACGTTTGGCCTCGCAGTTGCCTCAGAATAACGGAGGCATCTGCCATGTTGATGACGATCTTCGTGATCCTGTTGGTGCTGTGGCTATTGGGAATGGTTACGTCATACACGCTTTACGGATACATACACATATTGCTGGTGATCGCCATCGTGGTATTTCTGATTCGCGTGATTCAGGGCCGCAATCCTTTGTGAGCGGCGCGACCGGCTGCGCCCGATTATCATGAGTTGAATGGATGCGATCCGCTTCACGTGTCAAAAAGGCTGCACCAACTGCTGCGAGCAGAAGGGCAACGTTTACCTTACCGAAGACGATCTGAAGCGCGCCGCTGCGTTCGTAGGCATGAGCGCGGCGGCGTTCGAAGCGAAATACGTGTACCGGACGCGGCATGAAATGCGCTTCCGCAAGCCTCGCAACAAGCAGTGTTCATTTCTCGAAGGCCACGGCTGCAGCATCCATCCGGCCAAGCCGACGCAGTGCCGGACGTTTCCGTTCTGGCCCGAGATCGTCGAGCGCAAGGCCACTTGGAACCGCACCGCGCGCTATTGTCCCGGGATCGGGAAAGGCCCGCTCATCCAGATCGGCACCGCGATGGAGACGGCTGAAGAGCAGCGCCGGGCGTATCCCGAGATGTACAAATGAAGCCGGTGATCGGGATCGATCTCGGCACGACGAACTGCGCGCTGGCCTATGCGCGCGACGAAGCCGTCGAGCAGTTCGCGATTCCTCAGTTAGTGCATGAGGGCGAAGTGCGCGCAGAGTCGCTGCTGCCATCGTTCGTGTTTCTGGATCCGGCGGCGCCGATTGTGGGAGTGTTGGCGCAGAAGAAAGGCTTGGAGAACGCGGGACGGCTGGTGGCGTCCGCGAAGTCCTGGCTTTCGCATGCGGGCGTGGATCGCGAAGGCGCGATTCTGCCGCCCAACGCGCCGGAGGGCGTCGTAAAGATTTCGCCGGTGGAAGCGTCGCGCTTGCTGTTGGCCCATATGCGCGAGGCGTGGAATGAAACGCATCCCGAGGAAACCTTCGATAGCCATCAGGTGCTGGTGACGGTTCCGGCATCCTTCGATGAGGTGGCGCGCGAATTGACGCTGAAGGCCGCGGAGCAGGCGGGCTATCGCGACGTTATTCTGCTCGAAGAGCCGCAGGCGGCATTCTACGCGTGGATCGAGCGCAACGCGAACTGGCGCGAGCAGGTGGGCGTCGGCGATCTGGTTCTGGTGATCGACATCGGCGGCGGCACCACCGATTTCACGCTGATCGCGGTGAAGGAGCAGGCCGGCGAGATCGCGCTGGAGCGCATCGCGGTGGGCGATCACATTCTGCTGGGCGGCGACAACATCGACGCGGCGCTGGCGCATAGCGTTGCGCAAACGCTGCCGAAAAAACTGGACGCGATCCAATTCGACGCGCTGTGGCAGCAATGCCGGAGCGCCAAAGAACAACTGCTGGCGGAAGACGCCAAGGGCGGCGAACAATCGATCACGATCCTGGGCCGCGGGACCGGCGTGGTGGGCGGAACCATCAAGACCAAGCTCAAGCGTGACGATTTGCAGCGGATTTTGCTGGACGGATTTCTGCCGGTGGTGCCGATGGATGCGGCGCCCGAAGGGCAGCACGCGTCGCTGACGGAATTTGGTTTGCCTTACGCCGCCGACGCCGCGATCACCAGGCACCTGGCGCATTTTCTGCATCGCCATGGCGCGCGTCCCACGCACGTGTTGTTCAACGGCGGCGTGCTGCGCGCGAAACTGGTGCGCGAGCGCGTGCTCGAAGTGCTGAACAAGTGGCTGCCGAAGCCGGTGACGGCGCTGGCTTCCGAGGATCTGATGCACGCGGTGGCTCGCGGCGCGGCCTATTATGGGCTCGCGCGGCAAGGCAAAGGCGTGCGGGTTCGCGGCGGCGTGCCGCGCAGTTACTACATCGGCATCGAAACCGCGATGCCGGCGGTGCCGGGGATGAAGCCGCCGCTGAAAGCGCTGACCGTGGTTCCGTTCGGCATGGAAGAAGGCACCGGCCATCAGATCCAGCAGCGCCGGTTCGCGCTGCGCATCGGCGAGCGCGCGCGGTTCCGGCTGTTTCAATCGACCGATCGCAAGCAGGACGCGCCGGGAGAAATGCTGGACGAGATCGCGCCCGATATGGAGGAGTTGACTCCAGTGGAAGTGGCGCTGCCGGGCCAGCCCGGCGAAGTCGTTGCGGTGACGCTCGAAAGTCTGGTGACGGAGACCGGCATGCTGGAGCTGTGGTTCGTGGCGAGCGACGGCTCGGCGCTGGAAGCTGGAGTTCAACGTGCGGCCGCGCACTACTTCTGGCGTCACTTCTGGCTCAACCCGCCATCCACAGCCAACACCTGGCCGGTGACGAAGTTGGTCGCGGTCAGGAAATAAATCACGGCGTCGGCGATTTCTTCGGCGGTCCCCGCGCGCTGCGCCGGCGTCTTGCAGATCAGGCGCTCGATGCGCTCGTCGTGTTCGCCAAACGGAATCACGCCCGGCGCGACCGAGTTCACCGTTACTTTCGGAGCGAAGGCTTTGGCTAGGGCGCGCGTCAGCATGATCACGCCGGCCTTGGACGCGCAGTAGTGCGCGTGGTCCGACCACGGGCGCAGCCCGCCGAGCGAGCTGATGTTCACGATGCGTCCGCCATCGCCCGCGAGCATGCGGCGCGCCGCTTGCTGGCAGCAGAAGAAAGTCGCTTTGAGGTTGACGTCGTGGATGAAGTCCCAGTCGGCTTCGGTGATCTGTAAGGGGATCGATGCGCGTGAAGCGCCCGGCATTGTTGACCAGGCCGTCGATGCGTCCGAAGTGTTTTTCGACCTCGGCGAACAGGCGCTCGATTTCGGAGACGTGTTCGAGATTGGCTTGAAACACCGGAGCGTTGCCGCATTCGGCGGCGGTGGCGCGGGCGGCGTCTTCCGAACCGCTGTAATGGATCGCGACGCGCGCGCCTGACTGGGCCAATCGCAGCGCGATGCCGCGGCCGATGCGTTTGGCGCTGCCGGTGACCAGAATCACGCGTCCGTCGAGAGGGGCCATCATTTAGTCTCATGTCATAGGCGGCGGGTTCGCCGTGCACTTCGATCTCATCGGGGTCGACTCCGGCCAGAGCCGGCTCCGGCAGTTTGCCGGCGAAGTTGGCCCAGCCCCACCAAAACGCGGTCGACATGCTGAAGATCGCGGCAACCGCTCCGATGACGCGCGGACTGGCGTGATCGGAGGCCCAGCCGGCCACGCTCATCGAAACCATCATCGTCATCCAGGTCCAGGTTTCGATGGTGGAGAAGACGCGTCCGCGAAATTCGTGTCCGACGTGGCGCAGAAGCTGCGATGAATTGCACACCGAGCTGACGCCGACCGCGGCGCGAGACATGCCGATACAGAAGAATGGCGGCGGCGAAGGAAGGCGAGAGGCTGAACAGCAGAAAAAAGAGGCCGTGCAAAATGTAGCAGATCGAGATCGTGAGCTTGTAAGCCGAGTAGCTGAGCCGCGGAAAGATGCGATGGGCGACGATCGCGCCGATGATGAGGCCGATGCCGGCCGATCCCCACATGGCGCCGATGCCGATGGATCCGCGCTGAAAAACGACATCGCCAAAGAGGCTGAGCAGAATTTGCGCCGCGCCGCCGCCGGTGGCCCAGCCGACGCTGATGAGTCCGATGCCGAAGATCAGCGGAGTGGCGCGCATGTAGCGCAGGCCTTCGATGTATTCATGCCAGGGGCGCACGATGCGGTCTTCGGTGAGAGGTTCGCGGGCGTCGGCATCGGGCGCGGGCCTGCGCGCGTTCCGCACGCCGGGCGTGGAAGCCGCCGGGGACGCGAAGCTGCCAGATGCAGGCGGCCGAAAACAAGAACGAGAACGCATTGAAGGCGAACGCCAGGTGATAGCCGCCGAGGACCGAGACGCCGCCGAGAAAAGATCCGATGGCCAGGGCGGTCCACTGCGTGAGCTGCGTGAGCGAATTGGCGGTGTGCAGCTCGTCGCGGGTGGCGATGGTCGGCAAGAATCGAGGCGCGGCCGCTGGTGAAAAACGGCGAGGCGAACATCAGCATGCCGCTCAGCAGGTAGAGCAGCCAGGTGCGTCCCAAGGGGATGGCGAAGATGAAGCACGAGCGCGATCACGGCGCGCACCAGGTCGCTGAGGATCATGATGCGGCGGCGGTCCATGCGGTCGAGCAGCACGCCGGCGATGGGTCCGGCGGGGAGCATGGAGATGGCGCGCGAGAGCAGGATGCCGCGACCACCAGGCCCGAGTCGGTGTTGGCGAGCGCCAGGCTGAAGACCGCGACATTGTTGAAGTTGTCGCCGACTTCGCTGACGATCTGGCCGGTCCACGTAAAGCGGTAGTTGCGGTTGGCGCGCAGCAGCGCCAGGAAGCCGCCGGATTTCAAGAGATGGTTTCCTCCCGCACGGTGATCGCTGTTGAGGTAATCGATGGTCGATTTCATAGCCGAAGCCCGGGGCCGGTGGGAACGGTAATGGTGCCCTGCGCGCGAGACTTCGACGGCCGGCGTGATGATGTCGCGGGTCCAGTAGCGCTTGCTGGCGGAGACGTCGCCGGGCAGAATGAAATCTGGGCAGCGTCGAAAGCGCGATGTTGTGCGCGCGGCCGATGCCGGATTCGAGCATGCCTCCGCACCACACCGGAATGCCGTGCGCGTGCGCGACATCGTGGACTCTGTTTGGCGGCGTGGAACCCGCCTACGCGGCCGAGCTTGATGTTGATGATGCGGCAGGCGCTGCAGTGCGATGGCTTGCTCGGCGTGATGCGCGCGTGCGGATGCATTCGTCGAGGCAGATCGGCGTTTCGAGCTGCGCCTGCAAGGTGGCGTGATCGATGATGTCGTCGTGCGCCAGCGGCTGCTCGATCATCATCAGGTTGAATTCGTCGAGTTGTTTCAGATGCGTCGGCGTCGGCCAGCGTGTAGGCCGAATTGGCGTCGGCCATCAGCAGGATGTCGGGGAACGCGTGCGCGCACTTGGCGGATCACGTCGATGTCCCAGCCGGGCTTGATCTTGATTTTGATGCGCTGGTAGCCGGCGTCGACTTCGGTCTGGATCTTCTCGAGAAGCTGCGCGACGGAATCCTGAATGCCGATGGATACGCCGCAGGGGATTTCGGTTCGCGCGCCTCCGCCGATGTGCTTGCGCGAGCGGGACGCCGGCGCGGCGGGCTTCCAGATCCCACACCGCGGCTTCGAGTCCGCCGCGAGCCATGTAAGTGGCCGCGGATGTGCGCGGTTCGATCGTAGACTTCGGCGGCGCTTTCGAAATCGTGATGCAGAACGCGCGGCGCGACATAATCGCGGAGAATGGGCCAGATGGATGCGGTCCACTCTTCGTTATAGAAAGGATTTTCGCCGGCGGTGACTTCGCCCCAGCCGGAGAGGCCGTCGGAAATCACTTCGACCAGCACGATGGGGCGCTCGATAGGTGCGGCTGAAGCTGGTCTCAAAGAAATGCACCAGCGGCATGTGGATCTGGCGGAGAACGATGCGGTCTATTCGGAAGGCCATGATGAGAAAAGATAGGTGCCGGAGTCGGAGGAGCGCTCAAAGCCGGTGACGGCGAGTCCGTTCGCGAGGTTTTGCTGAAAGAGGCGCGCGACTCGCTGCTGGATTTGCAGCACCTCGCCGGGATCGGTGCGGCGAAGACGATCGAGACCGGCGGGCACGGGGATGCGCGCGAGTGTCGTGAATTCCTGGCGAGGGCGGTTCAGATACCATTCGGCGACGCAGCGATCGGTGGGCAGGCCGCCGCCGAGGCTGCTGGTGGTGATGCCGTAGTGATTGGGAAGATACTGGCGAATGACGGCGCCCAGCTTTTCGATATTGAAATAGGCGTTCTTGAGTTCGAGCGGATCGAAGGTCCACTCGACCAGGTCGAAGCCGCGGGCGAGCGCGTCGTCGCGTTGGGCGAGCTTGAGCATGCGGCCGGCGCCGGCATCGCGATACTCGGGGAGCACGCCGAGCATGTGGCTGTGCAGATAAGGCGGCGCAGCGGCGGGGTGAACGCCGGGGATGGCGACACAAAAACCGCACATGAGGTTGCCGTCGAATGCGCCGAGCAACTGGCCGCCGATGTCGCGAGCGACCACGAAGAAGCGCACGGGCAGGAGGTCGAGGTCTTCCAAGCCCCAGATGATGCGCTGGAGCTGGACGGCGTCGGCGAACTCGTGGCGGCCGGCGAGCGCGCGGACGGTGATCATACTTCGCTGTGCTTGGCTGCTTGCCACAGCGCCTCCATTTCATCGATGGAAGCTTGCTGCGGGGTTTTGCCGTGAGCGGCCAGGCCCTCTTCGACGTGCGAGAAGCGGCGGCGGAATTTCGCGTTGGTTTTGCGCAGGGCTTGTTCGGGATCGACCTTTAAGAAGCGCGCGATGTTGACGACGACGAATAGGAGGTCGCCGATTTCGTCCTCGATTTCAGCCGGGTTGCCGGTGGCGCGGGCGGCGTCGATTTCGGCGAGCTCTTCGCGCAGCTTGTCGAAAACCTGCTCGATATTTTCCCAATCGAAGCCGGCGCCGGCGGCCTTCGCGGCGATTTTTTGCGCTTCGACTAGCGCGGGCAGGGAGCGGGGAACGCCTGCTAGCAGGCCTTTGGGCGGGGGCGCGCCTTTGCTCTCTTTTTCGACAGCTTTGATTTCGTCCCAGCGGCGGAGCACGTCGCCGGAGGTTTTCGCGTCTCCATCGGCGAAGACGTGCGGATGGCGGCGGACCAGCTTGCTGTTGATGGCGAGGAGCGAATCGGCGATATCGAAGCGGCCTTCTTCGGAAGCCATCTGCGCGAAGAAGACGGCTTGCAGCAGCAGATCGCCGAGCTCGTCGGCGAGGCCGCTCCCAATCGCGCGCGTCGATGGCGTCCATCACTTCATAGGTTTCTTCGAGGAGATAGGGCTTGATGGTGTCGAAGTTCTGTTCGCGATCCCAGGGGCAGCCGCCGGGGGCGCGGAGGCGCGCCATGATTTCGACCAGACGCGCGAAGCCGGGGCCGGCGGGCTGGCGCTGTGCATCCGACACGCGTTCAGACATGGGAAAACCTAGATTATCACGCGGGTGCGGAGGGGCTGTGAGTGGAAAGACACGTGTGCTGTGCGGAATGGAATTTTTGATCGTCTCGCGGCGGGCTGCTCACGTGAACAACCCGCCGGGGGTGAAGGAATAGGCGGCTGGGGTCTCAGAAAAGTGTCCGAATCAACCTTCAATGCCCTCTCCTATTTCCTTTCGCGGTCACCTCGCGCCACTTTCGCGACGTCCGTATCAACCAGAGAATCGATTCTCTTCCGTGTCCCGCCCTTTTCTCAATGTTTCCGGGGCGGCTAGCCCGCTTTTTACACGGGCGCGGATTTATCCAAACTGCAACGATCGGCCTGCGCAGGCTCGAACTACGGTTGGATTATGTGTGAGGGCGTGGCGGGTGAGGGGAAGTTCAGAGTGCCAAGTGACTGAAAAGAGCCGGGATGGAGGGGAGTGAGGGTGTGTGATGCGCATGCCGAAAAGAATTTGGCCCGCGGATGAACGCAGATGGACGCGGATAAGAAAAATATAGTCTGCTCGCTTCCGGGAGATGTCGCTATCTGGGTCCATCTGTGTTTATCTGCGGGCCATTGAATTGATTGTTGCTCGGTCAGGCTAGCTTTGCGATCAGCATCCACTCGACGCGGGCCGGGCTAAGGGTGGTGGTTTGGACGTCGATGCGCACGAGGGAGCCTTTGAGGAAGTGGACCATGGAAGGCGCGGAGCCGAGCGGATGGGCGATGGTTGACGAGAAGGGTGTGGTCAGGCTAGCTTTGCGGTCAGCATCCACTCGAGGACGCCGGCCGGGCTAGGGGCGGTGGTTTCGACGTCGATGCGCACTAGGGCGCCTTTGCGGAAGTGGACCATGGCATGCGCGGAGCCGAGCAGATGGGCGACGGTCGCGGAGAAGAGCGGCTCGTGGCCGGCTAGGAGCACGGCCGATTCGGTGCGGTGCTCACGGATGGCTTCCCAGACCTGTTGCGGCGAACTGTCGGGCGTCAGGGCTGGGATGCGCACGATTTTGCCCTCATAGCCGAGTTCGTGTGCGGCGATCTCGGCGGTTTCGAGGGCTCGGCGGTAGGGGCTCGAAAGGATCAGCGACGGGCGGACTCCGGCTTGATGGGCGCGCTCCAGGACGCGGCGCAGTTTGGCGCGGCCTTCGTCGGTGAGGCGGCGGTCGGGGTCGCGGCCGGTGGCGGAGCGATCCTCGGCAATGCCGTGGCGAAGCAGGTATATTTCCATTGGAAAGGACCATAATATCGGTTCTGGTATGCTGTAGACAGAAAGGTATGGCTGAGTCCACCTTATGAGTCGCCGTTTCCAATTCCTCGTGGTCGCGTTTTCTTCCGCGGTGGTGGCGCTGCTGCTGTTCGGGGCAGTGGGCCGGAGCGCATCGCCGGATGCACCCTACACCAATCTGGGCGTTTACAGCGAAGTGCTGTCGCGCATCAAGGCGGATTACGTGGAAGAGCCGGACATGAAGGCGGTGACGCTGGGCGCCATCAATGGAATGCTGGAGTCGCTCGACCCGCATGCCAGCTATCTGACCGCCGACCAATACAAGCAGTATTTGAAGGCCAAGGATTCGACGAAAGCCGACGTCGGGCTGATCCTGGCCAAGCGGTTCGGTTACATGTCGGTGGAAGACGCCATTCCGGGATCGCCCGCCGAGAAGGCAGGCTTCAGCACAGGCGACGTGATCGAATCGATCAATAATGTTTCGACGCGCGATATGCCGCCGGCTTTCGCCGAGCAGTTACTGCAGGGCGATGCCGGCAGCGCTGTGGAATTCGGCGTCTTGCGGGTGGGGCAAACCGATGCCAAGAAAGTCAGCGTGGTGCGGGCGGCCATTGTCTACCCGGATGTGACCGGAAGAATGGACGGGCAGACCGGCGTGATCCAGGTGGAGGGTCTGATGCCGGGCCGCGTGAAGGAAGTGGCGGCGCAGATCGCCGCACTGGAAAAACAGGGCGCCACGAAACTGGTGCTGGATCTGCGGCACTGCTCCACTGGCGCCGATGAAGAGGGAATCGCTCTGGCCAATCTTTTTCTGGATCGCGGCCTGATCACTTATACGCTGGGGCAGAAATCGGCGAAGCAGGAATTTGACGCTCAGGCATCGAAGGCCGTGACCAAACTGCCGCTGGTGGTGATCGTGAACCGCTCCACCGCGGGCGGCGGAGAGATTGCAGCGGCGGCGCTGCTCAATTCCAAGCGCGCGCAACTGGTGGGTGAACGCACCTACGGCGATGCGGCCGTCCGCAAGGCCGTGACGTTGAACGATGGCAGCGCGGTGATTCTTTCCGTGGCGAAGTATTATTCGCCGGACGGCAAGTCGATTCAGGATAACGGCGTGACCCCCAATATTCTGCAGGCCGAGGCGGATTTGGCGATGGCGGACGGCGCGGCGGACGATAGCCTTCCCGATGCGTGCAGCGGACGATACCACCGACAAGAAGCCTGCCACCGACGAATTGATGAAGCGCGCGCTTTCGCATTGCCGGAGAAATAACAGACACCGATCATGCCGCTGTACGAGTACCGCTGCTCCAAGTGTGAGAAGAAGATCGAAGTGATCCGGAAGTTTTCCGATCCACCGCTTACCGAGCATGAGGGTTGCGGCGGAACGCTGGAGCAACTTCTTTCGGCTCCGGCATTCCAGCTCAAGGGTACCGGCTGGTACGTCACCGATTACGCCAAGGCCGGCGCGAAACCTGTTTCCGATGCCGGCGGCAAGGCGGCGCGATTCGAAGGATTCGGACGCGAAGGCGTCTGCTTCGAAAGACGGCGAAAGCAAGTCCGGCGAGAAAAAGTCCGGCGAGAAATCCAGCGAAAGCAAGAGCGACACCAAGACCGAATCGAAGCCTGCCGCCACGACCACCAAGGCCGACTAACCGTCATCCGTCAAACGGACGGGTTTTGCCGAACCACTTCGACCGAGCACGCGGCGTGGGTCGCCACAGTCTCGGAAGTACTGCCGATCAGGAACCGGCTGAGACCGCTGCTGCCATGGGACCCGAGGACGATCCAGTCGGCCGGCCATGCAGCGGCTTCCTGAAGAATGATTTTCTTGGAACTGGCCGCCAGAACGGAAATCGATTCCGAGGTAGTCAAGCCGGCGGCTTCGAGAGTCTTTCTGGCCGAGTCGATGGCTTCCTCGGTTCGCCGCATGGCGGCCGCACGCTGCGACTCCAGATGCGCCGCATCGAGAGACGGGATTTCAAACGCGCCCTGCAGTGCCGACATGCCCAGTTCGACGACGCTGAATACGCGGATCTCAGTGCCGATGGGCCACGGGCGCGCCGCGATCGCCGCGGTCGCATGACGCGAACCTTCCGATCCGTCTACTGCCAGCAATACCTTCAGTCCCGCGCTTGCTTCGGTGGCGGTTTCGCGCACGAGTGCCACCGAGCAAGGAGCGAAGCGCAGCACCGCTCGCGATACGCTGCCGATGAGGAATCGCTCCACAGCGCCCAAGCCATTGGCCCCTACGACGATCAGGTCCGCGGCGAGGGCTGCGGCGTGATCCAGGATTTCGGTTTTTGGATCGCCCACGGCGATGACGGCTTTCGCCTGCAACTGGTGTGAGCGCAAGTGGGCGGCGGCAACCTCCGCCAGTTGCTGAGCGCGCGCCCTTAATTCTTCCCCGGCCAGCCCGAGTATGGGGGGATCCAGGTTCTCGACAACCGTCAGAATCAGGAACCGCGAGGCAGCCGGCCAAGGCCGCGCCGCCACTTGATCGATGGCGGCTTGACTGGCGGACGAGGCGTCCACCGCGAGCAGAATGTTCATGCGTCTACTATCTCAGGTAATCAAGCGCGGGCGCTCAAGCCCGCGCTGAGGGCTTCTTTCACGCGCTCCGCCGTGAGCGGAATCTGGCGGAGGCGCGCGCCGGTGGCATCGAAGATGGCGTTGCCGATGGCCGCGGCCATCACGGTAATGGAGGTCTCGCCGGCTCCAGTAGCCTCGTCGTCGGGGCGGTTCATCAGCACGCACTCGATTTTCGGAATCTCGATGCCCAGCGGCAGCGAGTGATAGGTTCGCCAATCGACCGACGTGACTTTTTGATCGTCCCAGGTGACCTGCTCGCCCAGCGCGCGGCTCATGCCTTGCAGCGCGCCGCCCTCGGCTTGGTTGCGCAACCCGTTGGGGTTCGAGACCGGACCGACGTCAATGCCGGCCCAGATCCGCTTCACGATCACCTTGCCGGTATCCTGATTCACTTCGATCTCAACCACGATTCCGGTATATCCGTTGTCGCCCTCATAGGCGACGCACGCGACACCGCGGCCGGTGACCACTCCGGTCTTGGGATTGCCGGGCTTGGGTGAGGGACGCGCCTCCCACTTCGCCGCTTTCGCCGCGGCTTCGAGAACTCCGATCAAGCGCGGGTCACGCAGATGGCGCACGCGGAACTCCACAGGATCGGCCTTGATGTGCGCGGCGAGTCTCATCCATGAAACTTTCATGCGCGAAGGTGTTCTGCAGGCGCGCGGGGGAGCGCAGGGGCCCGGTCCAGAAGGGCGAGAGCACATTGTGGACGATCACGCGCTCGCTCGCCGACCGCTCCGGCGCCGTTGGCGACTCCGTCGACGCGCCCCATCATGTAGGAAGGGATTCCGTTGCTGTTATTGCTGTATCTCTTCGGCTCCTCGGCGGGGCCCGGCGTGAAAGGCGCGGGCTGAGTAGCCGATGAGCAATCCCGTGATCACGTTTCCGGGAGTGGAAGGGCCGGGCCGGTTGCCCATGCCCGGGGTCCACGATTCGTGCTCCCAGGCGATGATGTTGCCCTTCGCGTCGAGGCCGGCGCGTTCCTCGATCACCCATGCGTTGCCGTAATTTTCCCAGGCCATTTCGTCTTTGCGGGAGAGCTGGACTCGCACCGGCTTGCCCACGGCTTGCGAGAGAACCACGGCGTCGTAGGTCACGGTATCGGCGCCGTTCAGACCATAGCAGCCTGCGCCGCGCCGGAAGATCACGTGCACGTTCTCGGGCTTCAGTCCGGTGATCATCGCCGACGCCGTCTTCTGGTACCAGACGCCTTGGGTGGGCGAATAGATGGTGGCGCGATCGCTCTGCACATCGGCTACCGCGCACGAACTGCCCACGGAGCCGTGCATCTGATACGGGTGATAGAAGGTGGACTTGAGCATGGTGGCCGCGGTCGCCATCGTCTGCTGGGTGTCTTTCGAGTCGAGCAGCTTGATGTCGTGCGACGGCTGCTGGCGCAGGTGTTCATAAAACTCCGACTGTTTGGGCAAGCCCGTGCCTGGGGTCCAGGAGACCTTCAACTTTTCCGCAGCCTGCATGGCCTGCCAGGGCTTCTCCGCCACCACGCCGACGAAATTCTTGCGCGTGACGACCTTGACCACGCCCGGCATATCTTTGACCGAACTTTCGTCCACGCTGATTAAGGTGGCGCCCACCGCAGGCGGCCGCACCACGCGCCCGTGCAGCATCCCCGGCAGGCGCACGTTGTGGACATACTCGAAATGGCCTGTCGCCATGAGTGGCATGTCGGGACGGCCGATGGGTTTGCCGAGGACGGTCCACTCGCGCGGATTTTTGCGCTTGGCGGCTTTATCCAGTGTTCACGTTGAGTTTCTTGCCGCCGACCAGTTGGCCGTAGGTCACCTTCTTTGATGCGTCACCTTTCACGCCGATCACGCCGTTGGCGGCGGTGAGCTTGTTCCACCGGTACGCCCAGCCGCTGCGACGCCAGCTTGAACAGCGCTTCGCGCGCGGTGGCGCAGGCCTGCGCCAGATTCGCGTGATTGAAATTCGCGGGGTGCGATTGGCTGCCCGAGGTGTAGGCCTGATCGGGCGTCAGAGCGGTGTCGCAGTAGATCAGCTTCACGCGATCGAAGGGCACCGACAATTCCTCGGCCACCAACTGCTGCTGCGCGGTCGAGATGCCCTGGCCCAGTTCTTCCTTCCCGCTATAAGCAGTGATGCTGCCGTCGGCGGCGATGGCGATCCAGGAATCGACCTGATCCATGGGAGGCGCGCCGGGCAGCGGGGCCTGACCGAACTGCGCCTGCGCGGCATCGCCACCGGCCATGCGGAAGCCGACGATCAGAACGCCTGCGCTCTTGAGGAAGTTGCGGCGGTTCAATGCGGCGCGCGCGTCAGGAGTCATGGCTGCGGTTCTCATTTCGCCACCTCCTTCGCGTAGCGCTGGATCGCCTCACGCATCCGCACGTGCGTGAAGCAGCGGCAGAGCACGGTGGAGAGCGCCTGCTGGATCTCGGGCTCGGTGGCTTTCGGGTTCTTGTCGAGGAAAGCTTTCGCCGTCAGGATCACGCCGTTCAGACAGAATCCGCACTGGGCGGCCTGCTCGTCGATGAACGCTTTCTGAATCGGGTGGGGATTTTCAGGCGTGCCGAGCCCTTCCAGCGTCACGATTTCCTTGCCTGCCACCAGGCTCACCGGCGTCACGCAGGATCGCATTGCGGCGCCGTTCACGATGGCCGTGCACGCGCCGCATTGCCCCAGGCCGCAGCCGAATTTCGGGCCGCGCAGTGCCAGGTCGTCGCTCAACGCATAGAGCAGGGGAGTCGACGGGTCCAGATCCAGCGTGTGGCTCTGGCCGTTGACCTTGAGTGTGATTGCGCTCATACCGCTAAGGGTAGCGCTATTTCCCGGAAGCCGCGGCGTGAATCTCGGCAATATATCCGCCCGGAAATTGCACAACGGCGGCGTCTCTTCGATCCGCTGCATATGGGCCAACCAGAATCTGAACCCCGGCCGCCTTGGCTTTGGCGAGGGTCTCTCCGAGATTCGTTACTTCATAGCCAGTAATCTCCCGGCCGTAGGGATACGGAAGATGACCATCGTTTACTAGCACGGTGATCTTGCCGAAAGCGGATTCGATTCGAATACGCCTGTAGGTATCGTCTGGGCGCCCAATCTCGATCCCAGGCGCGCGCGCGTCATCGGAAACCGTTTTCCCGTGCGAGAAGGCGAGAAAGCCGCGCGTGAATGCGTTCGCTTTATCCGCGGACACGTAGACGCGGTTCTCCGGAATGGTTTGAAGCGGAGCGTAGGAGGGCGCAGTTGTGTGCCAGTACAGTTGCATGTTGACGCCGCCGGGCCACTGGACGATGGCGTCGCGGCCGATGGGATCGTTAAAGGGACTGACAACCACATCGGCGCCGTCTGCACCAGCGGCGTGGGTCGCGTCGTCCAGATTCGTGACGAGGTAGCCGGTGCGTTCGGCGCCGAACGGATAGGGAATCGGCGTCTTGAAGCCGAATACGGAGACGATGCCCACCGGAGTCAATACGATTTGCGACATTGTGCTGCTGGGGGTTGGCGTAACCGTGAAAACGCCTTGCTTGGAGGCGCTTCCGCCAAACGTGGCTAGAAGACTCGCGACGAAACGGTCGAAATCCTCCGGAGCGACATAGGCGTGAGTTGAATCGTATTGCGGTCCGACCGCGACGTTGGGGGTGGCGGCGTAAGTGCTGAGGGCAAGCGCGGCGGCGGCCGTCAGGAATTTGATCATACGCTTTGCCAGCCTCATAGATTCAAGAATAATGCTACTTTGAGTCTCAGAGCCGGGAGGCGATAGGAATGGCCAAGAAGAGTCCGGTCGGACGCCGAGGGTTCTTGAAGGGCGCGGCAGGAGCGGCTGCCGGTGCGGCGGCGCTGGCGACAAGCCCCACGGCGGCCAAAGCGCAAGCTCCGGAACGAGTGGCCGCAACACCGCTGCCTTCCGCCGCGCTGGCTGCGAACGAGAAGTCTTCCCCTGCCGTCCGTGTCGACGTCTATACAACGGACCGCCCCGGGTCCGATTTCATGGTCGACGTCATCAAGACCCTGAACTTCGAGTACGTCTGCGCCAATCCGGGATCGAGCTTCCGCGGGCTGCACGAATCGCTGGTTAACTACGGCGGCAATAAGGCTCCGGAGCTGATCACCTGCTGCCACGAAGAATCGTCGGTGGCGATGGCGCACGGCTACTTCAAGGTCGAGGGCAAGCCGCTGATGGTGATGGCGCACGGCACCGTCGGATTGCAGCACGCGTCGATGGCGATCTATAACGCCTACGCGGATCGCGTGCCGGTGTACATCGTTCTCGGCAACATTCAGGACATCAGACTTCCGCCGCAGCGACGTGGAATGGGCGCATAGCGTTCAGGACGCGGCGGCTATGGTCCGCGACTATACCAAGTGGGATGACAACCCGGTGTCGCTAGGCCACTTCGCGGAATCGTCGGTGCGCGCGTATAAGATCGCGATGACGCCGCCGTATGAGCCGGTGGTGATCGTGGCCGACGCGGTGCTTGCAAGAAGAGCCGATGCCGGAGGCCGACCGCCGCACGGCGCGGATTCCGAAACTCACGTTGTCGACGCCGCCGGCGGGCGATTCGGGCGCGGTGGCCGAAGCGGCGAAGATGCTGGTGGCGGCGGAAAATCCTCTGATCGTCGCGGGACGCTCCGCGCGCACTCCCGCTGGGATCGCTTTGCTGGTGGAGCTTGCCGAGACCTTGCAGGCACCGGTGCAGGATCGCCATTTCCGCATGAACTTTCCGTCGCATGCATCCCTTGAACGGCGGCAACATTGCCACGGCCGATGTGGTGCTGGGGCTGGAGGTGCAGGATTTCTGGATGGCGACGCATTCCATGACTCCCATCAACCGGATGGGCATGGAGTCGAAGCCGATCACCAAGCCGGGCGCGAAGCTGATCACGATCTACTCCGGCGATCTCTACGGCAAGAGCAACTATCAGGACTTCGGGCGCTACGCCGAAGTGGACCTGTCGATTGCGGCGGATGCGGAAGCCACGCTGCCGGCCTTGATCGATGCCTGCAAGAAACTGATTACGCCGGATCGCAGGAGCGCCATGCAGGTGCGCGGCGCAAAACTGGCTGAAGCGTCGAAGGCGGCTCGGGATCGCGACATTGAACTCGCGGCTTACGGCTGGGACGCCAGCCCGATCAGCACGGCCCGCGTGAGCGCGGAGTTATGGAACCAGATCAAGAACGAAGACTGGTCGCTGGTGTCCGACGTCAATCCATTTTTTAGCAGTTGGCCGCTGCGGATGTGGGACTTCAAAAAACATTATCAGTATCTGGGCGAACACGGCGCTTACGGGATCGGCTACGGAGCGCCGGCGGCGGTGGGCGCGGCGCTGGCGAATCGCAAGCACGGCCGCCTCACGGTGAATATTCAATGTGACGGCGACCTCAACTACGCGCCTGGCGTGCTGTGGACGGCGGCGCATCACCGCATCCCGCTGCTGACCATCATGCATAACAATCGCGCCTATCATCAGGAGGCGATGTATCTCACCGACATGGCAGCGCGCGCCAATCGCGGCATCGAAAACTTCAGCGTGGGCACCGGGATTAACGATCCCAATATCGACTACGCGATGATGGCGAAAGCGTATGGCATGTACGGCAAGGGCCCGATTATCGATCCTAAGGATCTGGGACCCGCGATCAAGGAAGCTATCGCAGTGGTCAAACGTGGCGAGCCGGCCTTGATCGACGTGGTGACGCAGCCGCGCTAGGAAGCTATCATGCAGAAAACTCTTGCCGCCGTGATTTTGCTCACAGGGCTGGTTCGCGCGGAAGACTCCGCGGGTAATGCCGAAGCCGGCAAGCGCCTGTACATGAAGAACGGCTGCTATCAATGCCACGGGACGGTGGGACAGGGAACCATTGCGGGCGCCCGTATCGGTCCGCCGCCGCTGAGTGCGCAAGGCGTGATCCGCTATGTGCGCCGCCCGGCGGGTCAGATGCCGGCCTTCACAGAGAAGGTGATGCCGGACAAGGAACTCATCGACGTCTACGCGTTTCTGAAGACCATTCCGCCGCCGAAACCGGCCAAGGATGTTCCGCTGCTGAACGATCTTCGCGGAAAATGACGCGTTCGACGAGTACTGATGGTACCAGTATTCCTGCCCGGAACCCTCGGGCGACGTACCCTCCACTTTAGGGATGCCCTGTGGTAGAGTGATTTCTGTTGACACTCAGGCGTTAGTTGGCCTGGGCGGAGGAGGTTGGTCAATGCTGAAAGATGGAACCGTGTTGATGGTCATCTGCATAATCGCAGTGGGCGCCCTTGCTGCGTGGTGGATACAAGCGCCCATGCATCCCCTTAGTTCGACTGGAGCGCAAGTCGAGGAACCTGCGGCTGCCCCTGCGCCCGCTCCGGTTGTCAAGCACCTTCCAAAATTCAAGGCTGCCCCGCCGGCGGTTGAGGAACAGCCTGTCGCAGCCGTGATAGATGCCGCGGCGGCTCCTTCGTCTTCTTCGCCGGCTCCGGTGGTTCGGGTGCAAGCGCCTCCGCGGCCATTTCCTGCCGTCGAACAGATCGCAAGCGGAGCTCATGAAGACGCGATTACCGATAAGTATGGGGATCCGGCCTTATCCGCGGTAACCTCCAGCGGCGGCCATATGGTCGAGACCTTTGTATACTCCAGGAATCGCGGCCGAAATTCGACTGTCATTCGCCTTCGGGATGGCAAAGTAGCCACGGCTTATTCTCAGGTGGAACCATTAGTTCCGCCGGGCTTGTCGGCACCGCGGCGCTTTCACGACCAGTAGCCGCGTTCGTCTCCGCGACTAGCGGACATTTTCCCGCTAAACGACTTGCGCGCCGACATAGCTGGGCGCGCTCGCCGTGAAGATCCGTGGTTAGCCATCATTTGGGGCCGAACCGCGATGTAATGCCGGCGACTGCGGTAAGCGGATAAGCCGGTGTGGCGTGGATACGGCTGATGACAGGTGAATCTGGGCGTAGCCTCGCGGGATTCGAAATAATTCTGTGTTTCCAAGTAACCGCGATTCGTCAGATCGTTAGCGCTAAAGTTCAAGTCCACGCAGCTGAAGATCGGCACCCGCTTCATTTTCGGCCGGGCAGGCTCACGATGCGAGTTGCGCTCAGCGGAGGAGCGGGATGCGAAAGAGGTTTGCGTGCACGGACGGCTTCACGTAGGCGTACGTAGAACCCAGCCCCGGGGCGATGTTGCCTTGCTGAACAAACTTGGTTCCTGGAATCGCCAACCCTTCCGCCGGCCCAGGATGAATACCCGATGCGGGCAACGACGGGAACGGGTCGCCTGGAGACACCGGAATCACCACTGTTCTACCGGCAAGATTCGTCAATGAAGGTGGTGCAACGGCCATATAAAAGTACTTCCCGTCAGGCGACCATCTGGCCACGCAGTAATTGTCACAGATTTGCCGAGCAGGGCCGCCCTCCACGGGTACTGCTATCACAGGCCCTTGGCCAGGAATCTTGGACTCGCTTACGGGAGCGCTCAGGAGCGCGTAGCGGCGGTCTGGAGATGTTCCAAAGAAGTCGAGGATCGGGGACGGGAAAACCTTCGTACGGCGGGACCCATCCAGTCCCATCTTGGCGACATAGTACGCGTTTCCGTACGTGTAGCGGAAAAGCACTTGGCCTTTCGGACCAAAACGCGGATTGGCTTCGCCGCCTGCCGAAATCATGCGCGGCGGCGAACTTCTGTCCAAGGGAGCCAGCCAGAGTTGGGAGGCGTGCCCCGCAGGCCTGGTGGAAAAGACAACCTCTTTTTCATCGCTCGAAATATCGAATTGGAGGATCGAAACTCCGGGCACTACCGCTTCACTGCTGCCGGAATCGAGATCGGCACGCCAAAGTTCGCTGGGCGACTCGGGCGAGTCGTGCCGCAGCAGATAGTAGAGGCTCTTGCCATCGTGCGAGAACAAAGGGGGAGTGGTAGCCGCGTATCCTTCGGTGGAAAGAGCGTGGTCCCCGCGGGAATCGTGAATCCACACCGCATTTTGCTTGGTGGAGATCGAAGTGATGAGGGAGCGTCCGTCGGGCGCTACGGCCACGCCATTTTCTTCCGTGGGACCCGACGTAATTTGTTCCGGCTGCCCGTCGGGAAAACTCTGGCGCCACAGATGCCGCCTCCCTTGCACCTCAACTCCGAAATACATCCAACTGCCGTCGGGCGACCACGCCGCCGACGTACACGCGCCGGAAGGCCCCACTTGCTTGCCCGGTGAACCGCCGGCCAAGGGAATCAGGCGGCAGGGCTGCCATTGAGGATCCATCTCTACCACCAGAGCCCATTTGCGGTCCGGCGAAGCGTAGGAATAGTGCGCCATAGCGCGCTCGCGCACGGGGAAATAAATTTCGCGATGTTGGGAGCGATCCTCGTTGGCGGTCACAATGCCCATGTGCACGCCCGTCTTGATCTTCCGAAAACAGCAACCGGTGCTGGTCGAGCCAGGTCAGGCCCGCGGAATTCGGGAGGAATAATGTCGAGTCGCCTCCCAGCGAAGAGACGGTGTAAGTATGCCATCCATTTTCCATCACCGTGTACGCGATTCGAGAGCTGTCCGGCGAAAATGCCAGAGTTGTATTTCAGGCGTGGATCGTGAGTCAATTGAACCGGCTCACCGTCGGGAAGCATTTTGGCATAAATCTGATCGGAAGTGAAGAATCCACGTTCGCTTCGGTAAAACGCAACCATCCGTCCGTCGGGCGATAACACCGGGTCGACCGCCGCGTCCGTGAAGCTCGTGATCTGCGTATAGGCGGCGGGCTGCCTGGCAGCCGGGGGTTGCGTAATCCGAAAGAGGGCTCCCGCGCCGACAAAGGCAATCAAGGCGATGGCCGCTCCCAGAATTTTCCAATGCGGCTTTTTCGGAGGCGGCGAGGGGACGGGCGCAGCGCTGAGCGCCGGGTCCGCGATGTGGCCATTCGCGGCAATGGGAGCGATGAAACCGGTAGCCTTGCTTGGGCAGAGTTTCGATGTAAATGGGCTCCGAAGCCTCATCGCCGAGGGCCAGCCGAATCTGCCGGATGCAGTAATTCAATCCCAGGTCGAATTCGACAAAGGTAGACGTCCCCCAGATGCGGGCTCGCAGGTCTTCGCGGGAAACGATCTCGCCGGGCTGCTCCAGCTAGAGCGGTTAAGACTCGTAAGGGCTGCGGCTGAATCTTGATCGGACGGCCGCCGCGGCGGAGTTCTCCGGAAAGGATATCCAGCTCGAAATCGCCGAACTGCAGAGGCAAGTTGCCATCGACGCCCATGGGAATTGCTCTGTTCCAAATAGTTACATCCTCAGGTGACATGAGGAGGTCCTAACCGGGAACTCATGCCGTTTTTGCTCGCGCTGGTGTTAACTTCGACCGTGCCGGCGGGAGCCGGCCAAAAAGGAGAAGTCATGACAATCAGGTGGAAAGCGTTTACTACGGCTTGAGTTCGCTTGGCACTGATAACGCTGCTGGCCGGCAGCGCGAAGGCGGGATGCGGGGATCAGCCCGAACAAAAGGGAGCGCCCTTGCAATGGCAACTTAAGCCGGCGGCGTTTGTGCTGGTGGATAAGGATGACGACCCGATCGTGGGGATGTGGAAGGTGCAGTTCACGTCCGGTGGAACGACGATCGATTTCGGATATAGCCAGTGGCATAGCGATGGAACCGAAATCATGAATTCCGGCGGCCACACGCCAGCGACCCAAAATTTCTGTCTAGGCGTGTGGGCGAAGACCAAACACGATAACTACCAGGTCAACCACTTTGCGTTGAGCTATATTCCCTCTCCAGACCCGCCTTATGGCACGCTGGCGGCCACCGTGAACATCCGTGAATATGTCACGCTGGATCACGGCGGAAACACCTTCACGGGTACATTTACGATTGACATCGTTCCTGTTTCCGGGACAGGTCCTCCGCAGATCGCAGGCACGATCACGGGACAGCGCATTACCGTGAATTAGTAAAATGCGCAGAGTGCCGGCCACGGCTCCGGGATCGTTTCAGACTGAAGCGGTCCCAGCCTCGCTCGGGGCACCCAAGTTCAGACGCTTAAGGAGCGGGCCGCGCTTCTAAGGAGGGCGCAGCGTGAAATCTCCTGCGATCCGGTCCGGTTCTTCTTCACCGCGTACCAAGTACTCGAACAGCCTCCTACGCTTCACGTTCGCGCCATTCTCTGTTATCCTCTACGTCGAAGATGTGGCCGCGAATGCAATCCGCGCTGGCATTGGTTCTGACGTTCGCCCTAGCGGTTTCCGCTCAGGAGGGGGTTCCGGAGCGCGTGGACCTGGGCGTCGTTCACCAGATCAAGACGGAAGCTTTTCAGAACCCCAAGGTGATGGACACCGTGTTCCAGCTCACCGACGTCTATGGGCCGCGGCTTACCAACTCACCGCAGTTTCGCGCGGCGGGCGAGTGGGCCGTCAAACAGCTCAAGGAATACGGCCTCGACAACGTCAAGCTCGAAAAGTGGGGACCCTTTGGACGCGGTTGGGCTTACACTTCCTACTCGGGCTATATCGATGAACCCCAGTATCAGCCGCTCATCGGCTATCCGCTGGCGTGGACTCCCGGCACCGACGGACCGCTTACCGCCGGAAGCGGTGCTCGCGCCCATTCGCACCGAGGCGGACCTGGACCAATATAAAGGGAAGCTCCGCGGCAAAATCGTTCTGCGCGACGTTCCGCGCGATGCTTACATTGCCCACCGATCCCGCGGGCCGCAGGCTCAGCGACGCGCAGCTTGCCGATCTCTCCGTGTTCCCCATTCCCGCGCCGCCGGGACGCGGGGGCCGCGCGGGGCAGCCTCCGTTTAACCCGCAGCAGGCGCGCCGCCTGCGCGAGCGCCTCAATCGTTTTTGGAAAGACGAAGGCGTGCCGCTGGTGGTTCGCAGTCTAGCGAAGGCGACGCCGGATTGGTTTTCGGCCTGGGCGCGGACCGCGAATCCAAGGACAACGTCCCCACCATCGTGCTCTCGGCGGAACACTATAATCGCATCGCCCGGCTGCTGGATCACAAGCTTCCCGTCAAACTCACCTTCGATGTGAAGGCGCAGTTCTTCGACGACGATCCGTCATCGTTCAATGTGATTGCCGAGATTCCCGGTAACGCTAAGCGGGATGAAGTAGTGATGGTGGGCGCGCACTTCGATTCCTGGCACACGGGTACCGGAGCCACCGACAACGCGGCAGGTTCCGCGGTGGCGATGGAAGTCGATGCGCATCTTGAAAACTCTCGATCTGAAAATGGACCGCACGGTGCGGCTGGCTCTGTGGGGCGGCGAAGAGGAAGGGCTGCTGGGATCGAAGGCCTACGTCAAAGAGCATTTTGCCGACCCTGCCACCATGAAGCCTACCGCCGAGCACGAACATTTCTCCGGCTACTTCAATCTCGATAACGGCAGCGGCAAAATTCGCGGCATCAATTTGCAGGACAACGATGCCATGCGGCCGATTTTCGAAAAATGGTTTGAACCCTTCAAGGATCTGGGCGCCGGAACCATCGCCCTGCGCAATACCGGGGGCACCGATCATCTTTCGTTCGACGCCGTGGGCCTTCCCGGATTCCAGTTTATTCAAGACCCGCTGGATTATTTCACACGCACGCACCACTCGAATATGGATGTGTACGATCGTATCCAGGCGGCCGATCTAGAGCAGGCCGCGGCCATCATTGCTTCGATGGTCTACAACGCCGCGACGCGTCCGGATAAGCTGCCGCGCAAGCCGTTGCCGAAACCGCGCCCGCCACGTTCAGGCGAAGAGACGCCTGCAGCAACCGCGCCTTCGGTCGGCATGGCCGCCGTCCCGCGCTAATCTGGTATCAAGGTGACGAGACGAGTTTATTCACTGGTCTTCTGCGCTGGATTGCTGGCCGGGTTGCCCGGCGCGTCAGCCCACGACGTCATCACCACTAAAATCACTTTCGACCGCGAGATTGTTCGCATCGTCTACGCGCGCTGCGGATTCTGCCATCGCGAAGGCGGGAGTGCATTTTCTCTCACATCTTACAGTGAAGCGCGGCCTTGGGCGAAGGCCATCCAAGAAGAAGTGCTGGAGCGCAGAATGCCGCCGTGGGGCGCGGTGAAAGGCTTCGGGGATTTTCGCGACGAGCAGGCCCTGACGCCGGAACAGATTGAGCTGATCGGCGATTGGGTGGAAGGCGGTTCGCCCGAAGGCGAGCCCAAGGACTTGCCGGAGGCGCCGAAATGGACGGCTCCCGCGCCGCCACAGCATGGGTCGGCGAAGCTGGCTGTTAGCGGAGATTACAAGCTGCGACAATCTATTGATTTAGTCGGCATTAGGCCTTCTCAAGTAGACCCCGGCGCCTCTTTCCAGATGATCGCCGAGTTGCCGGATGGCAGCATTCAGCCGTTGCTCTGGCTGCAGCCTTATAAGCCTGTCTTCGGACACCCATTCTGGCTGCGCGAGCCGCTAGCTCTGCCGGCGGGGACGGTCATTCGGGGCGTGCCTCCGGGGGACATGGTGGTGGATCTGATACCCGCCCGCTAGACTGCAAGTGACCTATCAAAAGCCTGCCATTTGGGATGGAATTGACTGTTTCGTATGCTAGTCGGCGGTCTGGTGGTCTCGCAGCTCCTGACGCTCTACATCACTCCGGTGATTTATATTTAGATGGAGCGCTTCACTGGCTCCAGCCGCAAGAAGAGTGTTCCCGCGCGAGCGGCCGAGCGCTCATCAAGTCCGCGCCGTCTCAAGAGAGCGCTCGATGGCGATACGGACTAACTGGCCGCGGGTTCGGACGCCGGTTTTGTCGAACAGATTCTGCAGAGTCGCTTTGACGGAGCTCTTCGAAGCGCCGATCCGGTATGCGATTTCCTTGTTGGTCAGGCCTTCGAAGACGCTTCGCAGAACCTGTTGCTCGCGCTGCGTCAGCGGCTCCTTTTCGGCGCGCATCTCCGACTTCGCGGCGTCCGATCCCAGTTGAGCGATCTTGGGGTCCATCCATTCGCCGCCGTCCGCCACAGTCCGGATCGCGTGCAGGAGCGTGGCCGGCGAGCTGTGCTTCAGGAAGATTCCCGAAATACCGAGTTTCTTCGCGACCGCCATATCCAGCGGGCTCATTCCCGCGGTCACCATCAGAATCTTACCCGAATATCCGCTCGCCGCGGCCGCCGAAATGAAGCGCGCACCGGTCTCTTCTTCCAGATCGAAATCCAGCAAGACAATATCGATCGTGGCGCGGGAGAGAACTTCGAGAGCTTCCGCGAGCGTGCTGCATTCCGCAACAGTTTCAAAGTCGGCTTCCGACACCAGAAGGCGGCGCAGGCCCTCGCGGAACAGGACGTGATCGTCAAGCAATAAGAGACGTATTTGCTGCATGTGCGGTCGAGGCCTGCGGAGTGTGCTGTTCAGCGTTCGGTAGTGCGATCAGCTCCAAGACGAAACAACACCCTGGCTGGTCTGGATCATACCGCAGATCGCCGCGGAACGATCGCATGAAAGCGCGCGACAGATACAAGCCCAATCCGGTTGCATCGGCGCCCTTTTGTAAAGGCTGAAACAGCTTCTGGCCGGCGGGAATTCCAGGCCCGCTATCGACGATCCGAATGGAAACCACGCCGTCTCCGCGAATGACCGAGATGTCGATTGCCTTGCGGGCGGCTGACTCCAGGGCTCGCTGGCTGTTCTTCGTCACATTCAGCAGCACCTGCAATAAGCTGTGGGGGTCCGCCTGTACCAGCGGCAGCTCCTCCGGAACGGTCCAGGTCAGCTCTATATCCGATTCCTCGCAATACGATTCCAGCACAATGCGGAGGCCGGTAAGCACGTCGCGGAGATCGATGCTGCCGGTCTTTCCCGCGCCGACGCTTTGCTTCAGTTCCAAGGATGCGATCTTATTCAACGTCTCGACCAGAGATCCCAGCGCTTCGAAATCCTGATTGCCGCCTAAGCTCCCATTACGCACAAGATTCTCGTGCACCATTCCGATGGCCCCGCATACGTTTCTAACTTCATGCGAAACAGCGGCCACCAGAATCCGCGATCCCACCAGGAGTTGCTGCAGGCTTGCTTCCTCGCGTTCCCGGAAATGTTCCGAGCCGTCGGTGACCAGCGCCGCAAGACGAGGCCCTGCCGGAGTACGGTAGGTTGAGAAAAACACGTCGGCGAGGAAGATCTCTCCGTTCTCCCGCTGGCCCCGCGTTTGCATCTCGGTGCGGAAGATCCGCGCCGTGTCGCCGATGGAGGGAATCGATCCAAGAGCGGGAACATAACGTGTGATTCTCCGTCCCGGCAGCAACCCGCCGGCAACCCCGAAAAGCCTGTGAGCGGCGGGATTTGCCAGCAGGATCGTTCCGTCGGCCGTCATGGTCACAACCGCAGCCGGGCTGCTCTCGATCAGGAACTCCAACTGCTCCTCCGCCGCGCGCCGCGCGATCGCCTCCTTTTGTAAACGCGCCAGGCCCTCCATTTCTCTGCGATAACTCCGAGTCACGGAGAGCGAGAGCAGTCCCGTGATAGCTAGCGTCAAAAAAATCAGGAGTAACCGTGGCGTCTCCATCTCACCTGGAAAAGGATCCAGGCGATCGGAAAGCAGTGTGCAGCCCACGGCCACAGCGATCAGGGAAGGCCAGTTTAACGTGGTTCCCAACAGGACCAACGGGAACAAGTACAAGAATCCGAGCGTGACGTTGAGTTCGACGCGCCAGTCGGTCACGGCAATCACAGCGACTAAGGCCGCTGCGGATATCAGCACGGTTCGCGGAGGAGTATGCAAAATCCGGCGAATCACAGAGTTAACCCTAATTGTGATTCTACTCGACCGCGCCGAGATGCCGGAAGGCAAAAATGGCCAAAGGATAACTGGATCGGATTTGGCGCGCGCCTCTACTGTGGAAAAGGAGAGGTATGCGCGGGTTTAGAAGCGGCTCTGTTCTCCTGAACGCCTGATGAAAAAGATTCAACTTATGAGTATTAAAAACAATGCGCTTCGGGGGATGGTGGCTCTTATCTCGCTTCAGATGCCGATATGGGCGGCCACTACAGGCAGTATATTTGGCACCTTGAAGGACCCCAGCGGCGCCGTAATTCCGGGCGCCCAGGTGACGGTCACCAACATTTCTCAGGGGATTCAGACCAAGACCATGACCGACGAAAAGGGGATCTACAATTTTCCCAGCCTTACGGTGGGCCGCTATAACCTCGAAGCGGCTGCCAAGGGGTTCAAGGTTGCCAAACGGAGCGACTTGGTGGTCGATTTGGACACAGCGCTGCAGACCGACTTAACTTTGGAAGTGATCGAGAAAGTTGAAGAGGTCACCGTCTCCGAAAACGCGGTGCAGATCGACACCGCCACTTCGCAGGTGGGCGAAGTGGTCACCGGCCACCAGATGACGGCGGTCATGCTGAACGGGCGCAGCTATACCGACTTGCTGGCTCTGCAGCCGGGCATCGTTCCGATGTCGACGCAGCAGCCGGATTCGGTGGTGATGGCCGGCGCGACTGTAGCTATCAATCCCTCGGGTGCACTGAACCCCGGCAACCAATCTATTTCAGGCCAGCGCGAGGACGCCAACGGCTTCCTGGTCAACGGCGCCGACGTCAAAGAACTCATGAACGGCGGCACCCTGATTGTGCCTGACCTGGATTCGATTGAAGAGTTCCGCGTGCTGACGAATAATTTTGACGCTCAGTACGGCAACTACAGCGGCGGCATCGTGAACGCCGTGACCAAATCGGGAACTAACGCCCTGCACGGCGACGGCTTCGAGTTTCTGCGCAACACCGATCTTGACGCGCGCAACTTCTTTTCGCCCGAGCGCGGCTTCTATCGTCAGAATCAATTCGGCGGCACCATCGGCGGACCCATCAAGAAGAACAAAATATTCTACTTCGGGGACTATCAGGGAACGCGCACCAACGAAGGCCTCGATTCCGGATTGATTGCCGTTCCTACGCTAGCGGATCGCACCGGCGACCTCACGGATCAAGCCGCATCTTTAACGGCGGTTTTCGACGCGAATGGTGAATGCACCCGAAGCTGTGTCGGCGGACCCTACCTAGCTAATCTGCTCCAGCAAAAGCTGGGCTACGGAGTGACGGCAGGTGAGCCTTACTACCTAACCGGTTGCACTAACAGCACCCAGTGCGTGTTCCCCAACGCGGTGATCCCGCAGCGAGCGTGGTCGGCGCCGGCGCAGCATTTGCTGCAATATATTCCGCTCCCCAACACCGGAGCCTCCACCTTTTCCACCGGCAGCCAATCCGAAATCGTGCGCGACGACAAAGGCAGCTTCCGCATCGACGGCAACACCGATAAGTGGGGCTTGCTCACGGCGTATTATTTCATCGACGACTTTCGCCTCGACAACCCCTACCCGACCGGACAGGGCGGCGCGAGCGTCCCCGGTTTCAATGCACTGAACCTCGGCCGAGGGCAACTCATCTCGCTGGGCGATACGAAAACCATCGGTCCCAGCATGGTGAACGACTTGCGCCTCAGCTTCATGCGCAGCGCCAATGTCGTAGGACAACCTGTTGGCGGCGTTGGGCCGAGCCTCGCCTCGCAGGGTTTCGCGACCGGCGTTGGCACCGACGGAATTGTGCCGGGACTGCCCAAGATCGAAGGCATTGAAAACGTCATCTTGAATTCTTTCGTGATGGGCGTGCCAATTACCAACCTCGTCCAGGCTAACAACACCTTCGGCGTGAACGACAACTTTTCCAAGGCCTGGGGCAACCATACCTTCAAGACCGGCTTCCAGGGAAGCTTTGAAGAGATCAATGTAAACCCCAACCCCACCGCTAACGGATCGTTTCTGTTCTCAGGAACGGAGACCGGCCTGGATTTCGCGGACTTCCTGATCGGAGTGGCCAGCAATTATAACCAGGCCGCTTCGCAGACCTACTATGAGCGCCACAAATACGCATCTGCGTTTGTGCAGGATAGCTGGCGAGTGCTCCCCAACCTGACTTTGAACTACGGCGTGCGCTACGACCGCATGGAATATTGGTACGAAAAATACAATCAGATGCCAACTTTTTCGCTGGGCCAGCAATCGCAGGTATTCACGCAAGCGCCGCTGGGCTTGGTGTATCCCACCGACGTGGGAATTCCGCGCACCTTGGTGCCCGGCGCTAACAAGTTTTCGCCACGCCTGGGCCTTGCCTGGTCCCCCAGCAAGTCGGACGGGCTGCTCGGCAAGATCATCGGAGGCCCGGGAAAAACCAGCGTACGCGTCGGCTACGGAATGTTTTATTCGGTAGTGCAAGGGCAGTCGCTGGCGTTCGATCTGCCACAGCCGCCTTACGGGTTGAGCTACACCAGTCCCGGTCCGCCGCTGTTTGCCACGCCCTTCAGGACTGCGTCCAACGGGTCGTTTACCGGCAATCCCTTCCCGCTGATATTCCCGCCATTGAACACCACCATTACCCATCCGGATACTACTCAAGATTTCTCTCCCTTCGAGCCCATCGCCGGCGCAACCGGGCCGAATCCGCAGAACACCTATCCGTACAACGAGAATTATTTTGCTTCGATCGAGCGGCAGCTGAGCACGAACACGGTGTTGACGCTGTCTTATGTCGGCTCGCAGGCGCATCACTTGCTGATCACGTACTCGGTGAATCCCGGCAATCCCGGCCTGTGCCTGTCGCTGAGTAAACCGAGCCAAGTTGCGCCGGGATCGGCCACCTGCGGTCCGTTCGGCGAGGACACGCAATATATCAGCGCCTCCGGCCAAGTCTTCAACGGCACCCGGGGGCCGTACGGATCGGCATTCAGCAACGACGACTTCGAAGGATCGTTTGGGAACTCCAGTTACAATTCGTTCCAGGCTACGCTGCGCCATGCCGGTCCCAAGTTCTCCGTGCTGATCGGTTACACCTACAGCAAGAGCATCGACGAAGGCTCGTCTCTGGGAGATACCGCCAATCCCTTCGACTACAAAGCCACTCGCGCCCTTTCCGCCTGGGACCTCAGGCACGACTTGGTGGCCAGCTACGAATATCAGCTCCCGGTGGAGCGTCTCACCCGCCGCGCTAAGATTCTGACGCAGGGCTGGTCCATTTCCGGAATCACCCGCATCAGTTCGGGCTTTCCGGTCACGCTCAAGAGCCTCGATGATAATTCGCTTCAGGGCAGCATTCCGAATGGTGTAAACAACTACAGCCTGGATGTGGGCGATTACAACGGCGCACCCTTAAATCTCAACGGGAATCCACGCAACGGACTGCCGTATTTCAATGCCGACGCCTTCAGCCAGGCCGCCTTAGGTTCGCCCGGCAACGCGTCCCGACGATCATTCTATGGTCCCGGAATGCTCAATTTCGACATTGCTCTGCTGAAAATGTTCAAGATCACGGAATCGAAAGCTCTTCAGTTCCGTCTTGAAACCTTCAATACCTTCAATCACGCGCAATTCTTCGGTCCGGCCGCGGTGCAGGGCAATATCGACAGTCCGCTGTTCGGGCAAGTAGTGAAGGCAGCCTCGCCCCGCTTGGTACAACTTGCTCTTAAATTTACTTTTTAGATGTCGCTGCGGATCCATTTCTATGCACCGTGGGCGGACGGCGGAGGAAAGACAGGAGAACGATGAGAATGCGCAGAGTAATCGCTTACGTGCTTTTTTGGAACGGGATATCCGTGCCTCTTATGGCACAGACCCCAACCCCAGCGCGGCCCACCGCGCCGGCGCCTGCGATGCAGGTGAAGGCGGATCTCCGCCAGCTCATGAGAGGAATTCTGTTCCCGGCTTCGAACGTCATTTTTGCCGCGCAAAGCGAGAATCCCGCCGACGTGCCGCCGGCCAAAGACCCTTCGATGGCAACCAATCCGCTAGCGAGCACCTATGGAAAGTGGGAGGCGGTCGAGAACAGTTCCCTGGCAATCGTCGAGGCGGCGAATTTGCTTACGATTCCTGGGCGCAAGTGCTCGAACGGACGGGCTGTTCCACTGCAGAATGCGGATTGGGCGAAGCTGGTTCAGGGTCTGCGTGATGCGGGAATGACGGCGTACAAGGCGGCGCAATCGAAGAATCAGGATAAGATTGTCGACGCCGCAGATGTGCTGACAACGGCCTGCGCAAACTGCCATGACAAATATCGGGAGAAGCCTAATCTCGCGGATCGATGCAAATGACGCACGGCGATTTCTAAGGCGTCCAAGCCCGGAAAATACGAGCGGCAGCCCGTGCCGCGTCCTATTGCGGTAGCGGCTCACGCTGCTTGCCGGCGAAGATTTCGCCGAATAGTTCCACTACGGAGGCATGCAGCGCGCCGTTATCCGCCAGGACGTGCGGCCCGTTCAGATCCAGCGGCGCGCCGCGCATGTCGGTGCAGATACCGCCGGCTTCGCGGACCAGCAGGCAGCCGGCCGCCATATCCCAGGGTTTCAGTTGGAACTCCCAGAAGAAGTCCAGACGCCCGCAGGCTACGTAGGCCAAGTCGATTGCCGCGGCGCCGGCGCGGCGGACTCCGTGCGACGTCATCGCAAGCTGGTAATAGAAATGAATGTTGATATTCTGATGGCGCTTGCGGGAAGGGAAGCCAGTGGCCGAGAGCGAATCGTCGATGCGCGCCGTCGGGGTCACGTGGATCGGCTGCTGGTTCAGGAACGCGCCCGATCCCGCCTCCGCCTGGAACATTTCGTCGCGCGTGGGATCGTAGACCACTCCGGCGATCAGCTCGCCGGCCCGCGCCAGGCCGATCGACACGTTGTAGACCGGGAAGCCGTGCGCGAAATTGGTGGTGCCGTCGAGAGGGTCCACATACCACTGATATTCGGATGAACCGGCGTTGCCGCCGCCCTCTTCGGCCATCACCGCGTGGGTGGGGAAATGCTGGCGCAGGCGCTCGACGATGATGCGCTCACTGGTGCGGTCCGCCTCGGTCACCAGGTCGTAGGTGCCCTTCAGCTCAAAGCCGATGCGGCGCCGCGCGAACTCGGAAATTGAGGCGCCGGCTTCGCGGGCGATCTCAGCCGCTATCTCAACAAAGCTTTTCAAGAGGGGGCCAATTCGTAGAGATATTTCAGATCCTGCTTATACAGGAACAGGTTGGGAGCGCCCTCGCGTGTCAGGCGAATAAAAGTCGCGTCGTAAAACTCGACGACGCCTTCCACTTCCTGGTTGTCGCTCATGCGCACGCGCACCGGAATGCGCTCGTCCACCAGGCGCTGCAAGTATTCGACCTCTTGCTGGGTGTGATCGGGAGCTTTGATTTGACTGATTTTTCCGGCCACGGCGAGTTGACTCGTTCACTAGCGAGAGACAACTCCATAGTAGCCAGTGCGCGTGGAGATGCGCAAATCCGGGCGCTGCGGAAGTTCCAGGCGAACCCTGTGGAACTTTGCCATCGCCGACGGTCGGGCCGTGCGGATAGTAGCCGATCAAGTACTGCGTGCGCAGCTCGCGCAGGATGTCGGCGAAAGTGCGATCGAGCTGTTCGACCGTGGGATAGAACATGCGGCCTCCGGTGCTGCTCCGCCAGGGTTTCGAGCGCATGCTCGCCGCCGATATTGCGTCCTGCCGGGATTCGTGATGGGCACGATCACAATGGGATAAAAGACCGCGTCCGCGTGCTGCGACCGCCGACAGCGCGTCGGAATAATTCTTGGTGCTGGTGGTGTCGCCGCCGTCCGTCACCACCACGATCACGTGCCGGCCGTCGCGGTCGCGCAGCGCTGACGCCGAAAGATAAATCGCATCGTAGAGCGATGTGCCGGCATCCGCTTTGAGCGGCCTCAGACTGTCTTCGAGCCGGGTCAAGCGCCGGGTAAACGGATTGAGTAGCGTGACTTCGATCGTTGAAGCTGTAGAGCGACGCGGCGTCTTCAGGGTTGCCCTCATTTACCAGCGCGTTCAGAAACTTCGCCAGCGAGACGGTGGCAACCTTCAGATCCTTGGCCATGGAGCCGCTGGTGTCGATCAGCAGCGTTACCGAAAGCGGCTGGTTGGTTTGATGCTCGAACACCGAAATGTCCTGCTTTACGCCGCTGTCGAACAATTCGAAGTCGCGGGATTCGAGCGACCCCACCAGATCGCCATCCGGGTTCTTCACCGTGACCAGCAGACGCACCAGTTGCACGTCAACCTTGAAGCTGGGCTCCTGCGCCGCAAGAATGCACGCGAAGGCCAGAGCGGCCAGGATCGTGGCCGTTGCAATAATCGATCTCGCCCTACTCGCCTCTCTTCCCAAACTCATCGATTTGCTTTGACGACGGCGTCGTCCCATTCGCCGTCCACCCATACTTCCCCATCGACAAAATATTCTTTCTTCCACACCGGGACCAGCTTCTTCAGGCGGTTGATGCCCTCGAGCGCCGCATCGAACGCCGGCTTGCGATGCGGCGCGGTGACCACTACGGCCACGCTGGTCTCGCTGATCTCCAGGCGACCGAGCCGGTGCACCATGGCGATGCGGCCGATGGCGTGGTTGCGCGCGATGTCGGCTCCGATCTCGGCCATCGTCTTGACCGCCATGGCCTCGTAACACTCGTATTCGAGGAATCGCGTGGCCCGGCCTTTGGTGTTATTGCGCGTCACTCCCTCGAAGTTGACGAACGCGCCGTCCTCCTCGCGCAAAAGCTTGCGCGCGATGGCGGTGCCGTCGATAGGCTCGCGCGTCAACGCGTAAAAGTTTCCAGAGGGATCGGCAATGTGCTGGAGATAGCCCGAACCGCCGCTTACTGGCGGCAGCAGCGCCACCTCATCGCCTTCCGCCAGCGGCGCCGAGGGTGATGAGAACTGCTGATTCAGAGCCAGCACGGTGCTCGCCGCCATCTCGCGAAGCCGCGGGAAGCGCCCGGCGTAGTGTTCGAAAACCGAACCCAGGTTGCCCCCTTCGGCAATGTCGAGGGTGTCCTCGCGCAGCCCCACCACGTCACGAATTACCCCAAAAAATAACACTCGAATGCGCACTGTGCACATATTAACAGACTGGTTTGGGGCATTCTCGGTTTCCTCGAAGGTTATAATCGGCAGGCATGGAGCCTGTCGACACTCTCCTTCGCGTGCGCTATGCCGAAACCGACCAGATGGGCGTGGTGTATTACGCCAATCACCTGATCTGGATGGAGGTGGGCCGGGTGGAATTCTGCCGCGCCATGGGCATCCGCTACCGCGATATGGAGGATGACGACGGCATCCTGCTGGTGGTTTCGGAAGCCAATTGCCGCTATTCGAGGCCCGCGCGGTATGACGACGAGGTGCGCATTCGCACCACGCTGGCCGCCGCCGATCCGCGCATGATCCGCTTCGAGTATGAGATTTTCAACCAGGCCAGCGGTACACGCTTGGCCTCGGGCTTCACTAAGCACATCTTTTGCGGCAGGGATGTGCGGCCCACCAAGTTGCCGGAGAAGTACTGGGCAGTGTTCGGGATCTAGAAGCGCGGGCGGCGAAATTTTGATATTGTCCTTACTGCTAGCTAGCCGACCATGTTTGGATCATTACGGAATTGTCAACGTAGTTCCCATGCGAGCTCCGTTAAGAGCGATTGCAAGGTGGTGGTTAATAAGGAAACTCCCCGCTGATCTATGCAGCGGCGATATCTGGTTGGTTCCCTCCAAGGATGGGGACTACACGGTCATCAAAATTCTGGCGATCGACAAATCTGCGGTTCACGTCCGCCTCTACAGAGAACGATTTGCGCAAATTCCAAGGTCCTTGAACACGGCAGTTCTGACCGTGGGAACAATACACGATGAAAATCACGGAATGGGCCACCTTCCACTATCGTGGGCAACATTCGCCTCATGGCTCCCTTTCAGAACCCAACATGAGGACGTAACCGAAGATGAGCTTGCCGGCTATCGTTTGTGGAAAGAAATGAAAGGTGGGATCTGAGGATGAACCCGTGACGCAACCATTGGCGCGCCACCCGAGATTTCGTTCGGTGCACGATCTCCGCCCCGCGTCGGCGACGGGTCGTACACGGCACGGGCCGCCATCTTACATCTCCGTGTAGCACGGCGAGCGCGTGCCGTTGAAATCATGATGAAACGCGCGCCACAAAGAAACTACGGGCTTACTCGTAGGGAATGTCCACCTTGGCATAGCTGCCGGGCTCTGCGGCATTCACGGCAATGGCTATCTTGCGGACATGGCGCTGCACGATTCGCCATTGCGAGTTGCCAAGCACAACAAGGGCGATGGCGCGGCCCTTCAAGTTCTGCTGCGTCACCATGTTCTTGTCCGTGGTGATCAGAACCTCGAACCCGGCTTCTTCGGCGGCTTTCAACAACTCGCCATTGACAAGCCGATCCCAACCCGCGTCTTTAGCCTTCGTGACGGTGTGGCCTGTCAGAAACGGGATAAGCGGTGAGGGCGTACCGTGGTCAAACAGAATGCGCATCGACGGGCATCTGATGGTTCGCAGGAGTGGGCGGATTCGGTGGGTCGAGACTACGGGCCGCAAATTCCAGCACGGCAACAATCTGTTCCCGCGACACGTCGAACCACTCCATGATTTCGTCGATGGTGGCCCCGGACTCCAGGTTTTCGAACACCGTGGCAACCGGCATGCGAGTGTCCTTGAACACCCACGCGCCGCTCACCTTGCCGGGGATGCTCTCCACGGCGGGGCATTGCGACCAATCGAGAGTTGCCATGATATTTGCCTGCTTTTATCGTAGCTCTTTGCGACGGTTCGGCGCCGGAGACAGTATCGATATTTCGTTTATGCGACCGTCCCCGCTATATTAGAAAAAATGAGCACACTTTCCATTCGCGACCTGGATCTGCGCAACAAGCGGGTCTTCATGCGGGTCGATTTCAACGTTCCCCTCGCCCCCGGCGGCAAAGAGATTACCAGCGACAAGCGCATTAAGGCGTCGCTGCCCAGCATTCAGTACGCGCTCGACCACGGTGCGGCGCTGATCCTGGCGAGCCATCTCGGCCGTCCCAAGGGCAAGCCGAATCCTGAGATGAGCCTGGCTCCTTGCGCCGAGCGCCTCGCAGCGCTTCTGAAAAAGCCGGTGGCGATGGCGCCGGATTGCGTCGGGCCTGAAGTTGAAGCCATGCTGCCCAAACCCGGCGAAGTGCTGCTGCTGGAGAACCTGCGGTACCACGCCGAGGAAGAGAAGAACGATCCTGGGTTCTCGCAGAAGCTGGCCGCGCTGTGCGACGTGTATGTGAACGACGCCTTTGGGTCCGCGCATCGCGCGCACGCTTCAACCGTAGGCATGATCGCCTTCCTGAAACCGGACGCCAAGGGTGTTCTGCCGGCCGCCGCTGGGCTGCTGATGGACAAGGAACTCGAATACCTCACTAAGGTCACGCAGAATCCCGAGCGGCCTTGCATTGCGATTATTGGCGGCGCGAAAGTGTCCGACAAGATCGAAGTAATCCAGAACCTGATGAAGGTCGTGGACCGTCTGATGATCGGCGGCGCGATGGCCTACACTTTCTTGCGCGCGCGCGGCGAGGGCACCGGCAAATCGCTGGTCGAAGAAGACAAGATCGAGCTCGCGAAAGAGTTGATGGCGGCGAGCGGCCCGAAGCTCATGCTGCCGCTGGATCACGTGGTGGCTGCCGAGTTCAAGGCCGGGGCGGAGAACCAAGTGGTGGAGCAGATTCCCGATGGCATGATGGCGCTCGATATCGGGCCCAAGACCGTCGCCGAATATTCGAAGGTGATCGCCGGCGCCAAGACCATCATTTGGAATGGGCCGATGGGCGTTTTCGAGATGCCGCCCTTCGACAAGGGAACGGTGGCGGTGGCCAAGGCCGTGGCGGAGTCGGGCGCGGTGAGCGTGGTGGGCGGCGGCGATTCCGAGAAGGCCGTCAAATCCGCCGGCGTGGCCGATAAGATCTCACACATCTCCACCGGAGGCGGGGCATCGCTGGAATTCCTAGGCGGCGTTGAACTGCCAGGCGTAGCGGCGCTGAGTAAGAAGTAGTCATTCCATTCCCAGCCGGCTCAGTAGCCCTGCGATTTCGGATTTCAGCACCAGCGGGGTAACGACCGTCTTGGACTCTCCTTCGCTGATGCTCAGCTCTACGCCCTTGCTGCGGATTTCCTTCCAGAACTCCGCATCCATCCACGCCTCATCCGGCACGCTTTCAAAAGCGAACAATCGGTAGGCTCCCGGAGCGATGTTACCTATCGTCAAAGCGCCGTTCTGATCTCGGACGGCAGGCCGTGTTCCGAATCCGCGCTCTTCCGCGTTGTCCGTATCCGGTATCAGCACCACTCGCCCAGCCGAGGCCAAGGCCGCCGCGTCCTCCTGCTTCATGTTGATCGCCACGCGCGCGCCTTTTGTGCTTAGCACCAGTTCTATGGAACTCTCGTCCCCGGTAAGCGATATGATGCTGCCCTGCGTTTCCCGGTCTTCGAAACGAACGAGCTTCAGGTAATACCGTTGAGCAGAATCGCTGCTTCCTGCAATTGCACGATATCGGCCCGGCGGCACCAGCGGGAAATCGAAGCCGCCGTCCGCTCGCGTGTAGGTTTGCCGATTTCCGTCTTGCGAATCCGGATTGAGAAGTGCTATCAGCAAGCCTGAAACCGGGCCTCCCTCGTTTTCCTCGAACCGGAGGGCTCCTTTCAGCGGGTGCATACGAGCCGCTTCGATGGATACGCCATCTGCGTCACGGTCATCCACGCGAACCTTGACATGGCCTAAACCGACCGGGGGCATCCCCTGCAGGATGCTGACGTCGTACTCCCCGGATGCAAGCCCTTGAATTTCGAAAGAACCGCTCGGGCTTAAATACCCACGGTACCCATTTCCTCCAACCTCTGACGTCGATGATGCCCAGACTCTTCGGTCTGCTTGAACCGAAGTAGGACTAGGGACGGACTCCAGCCCAGACACCGTCCCGCGAATTCGATAGGTTGCGCCCTTTCGCAGTCGGATCTCTATGCCGGAGAGGTCCTGGCCCGGTGAAAGAACAATACGCGTCGAACCTTCCGCATCGAACGAGTCGGGATACCACGCGGGCTGCAATCGTTCTTCTGAAGCCGTGCGGTTGAGACGTTCCCAGTCAACGCTTGGCCGGGCCTTGACGTAATAGGTCCCGGCAGGCAACGCGGCTACACGAAAGCGCCCTTGGTCGTCGATCTCACCATTGCCTTCAAGTTCCAGTTGTCTCTTGCCTCGTCTAAACGTCGATCTCACCATTGCCTTCAAGTTCCAGTTGTCTCTTGCCTCGTCTAAACATGGAGCGATAGACTTCTATTTCGGCGTGAACCCACACATCGCCATCCGAATCGAGCACGCGTCCGCTGATCGCTGCTTGAGGCGTCAGCTTCAGGGTCACCTCCGCTGTTTCTCCAGCGGCCAAACGCAACAACACCGGTGTGCCGGTGGCGTCAGCAAGCGAGGATTGGATAAAGCCAGCGTGCTCCCCTTCCATCCTGTAAGCGCCGGACTTTAGATTCTGGAAGACGAACCGGCCTTGCTCATCGGTAGCCGCGGGGAGCAGTACGTTACCCGTCGTGGCATACAATCTGACGAAAGCCTTGCGGAGAGGGTCTCCGGTAACGGAGTTGGTCACCACGCCCTTTACGGACGCCAGTTGCTGGTTAGACGCGCTTTGTTGAGGTGCGGCGACAGCGGACTCCGCTGCAGACAGCACCAGCGCAAGGATGTAACCGGAAACGCGCACGTGTCCCAATGCTACTAGGAGTACTTCAGGGTTTCAATCGTCGCTTTATGGAGTCTTCGCCCGCTTGACGAATGGCGACCGGTGCTGTGCGCGCTTGCGGTCGGCTTCGTCCTTGGCGGCGCTGCGGCGGTTGACGTACACCAGCATATCGGTCTCGGTGAAAGTCACAGCTTTCCCGGGACCGGCCTGCTGCTGGTCTTCAAGCAGCGCGCGGCACAGCAACGGAAGTTCCTGCAAAGGAATCTTATGCTTCACCAAGAGCGACATGTCCGCCGACACCGTGAACTCGGTACGGCTGTGGTCTCCGGCCACGCGCTGAAACGCGAAACGCCGGACGTTGGCGTCTTGCCGGAAACCAGTTAGAACAAATTCCATAACCAAACTAATTTGTTTCACTTTCGCTGACCCTCGGAGTCCCGTCCCAAGGCAGGTCAGCCTCGTCAACCTCGAAAATTACTGGTCCATCAAGCAACGGAATCTCCTCTTCGAGGGGAGAAACCCCACCTAGGGTACGGCGTTCCGCGCGCTTGGCATTCTTTTCCTGTTGCTTTTCCTTGCGCAGCTGTTCTTTTTGCCGTTTTTTGAAAGACTGCGGTCCGCGACCGGCCATAACGTGCTCCTGAATGTAATTAAATTTGCCGGACTGTCACCTCGTAAACTCTTTTGTTTCCAACGTTGGCACCTGGAGTGCTGGCAGGGCACTCAGGAGAAACGGATACTCGAAGCGACACTCACAGTTTAGCACTTTGTGGCGCGGTTGGCGAAGCGCGGCCCCCGGGCGCGCGGAATGTCAATGCCATCAACGTGCTGCGGGAGGCTGCTCCTGGTCGGTGGGGATGCCCGCGAAGTGACGAAGAAACGCTGCGGCACGGTTGGCGGCGGGCGCGTGCCCCGCCGCGCTTACCGCCTGCAGGCGGTACGTAGCGGCGAGTGCGGCAGATCCGGATATGGTGGATTGGATTCGGCTCCGCAAGGCGGCTGGGGGCCCGAGGCGTCGGCCGGACCGCCCAGAAGGACGGCCCGAAAACTAGCGATCAAGGCCACTGCTAGGGCGGCGAGCGGACGCGTCTTGGTCACCGACTCCACTCTGGCACCGGCCATCAACTCGCCTTACCCAAAGACGCGCGGCGTCCCGAGCAGCAGACCTGTTAGGCTGGACCTAGGAACCGCCCCATGGAACTCGCGCGCCAATCGCGAGTGCGGTCTTCGCAGTATTCGGAAACATTCGATTCCCGGCGGGGATCAATGTAGTGCCGGACAGTTTCACGACCAGTCAAATCGCTGAGCTGTGTACCGGGCCATCCGTGGTAGCCACATGAATCGCTATCTTTGCGGCGGGCAAACGGCTCGGACGGTGGCTGGACGAATTAAAGGAGTTTGGATGCGAATCCGTGTCGGCTACGAATTGACCTACAATTGTCCGCAAGACACCCCCATGATCTTGACGCTGAACATTCACCATTCGCGGGCCTCGGACATTGTCATTCCCGATTACCTGACCAGCGATCCGGCCGTACCGGTCTCGGGCTATCGAGATGGCTTCGGGAACTGGTGCAACCGCATTGTCGCTCCCGCGGGGCGAATTCAAATCCGTGCGTCTGGCGTGGTGATGGACCACGGGCGGCCCGACCCTGTGGTTCTTTCCGCGCCCCAGCACGCGGTCGAGGATCTGCCCGAGGAGACCTTGGTATTCCTGCTGGGAAGCCGCTATTGCGAGACGGACCGCCTGTCGGACATAGCCTGGGGACTCTTCAGTCAGACTCCTCCAGGTTGGGCCCGTGTGCAAGCGATCTGCGATTGGGTGCATAATCACATCTCGTTCGACTATCAAAGCGCGCGCCCCACTAGGAGCGCCTGGGAAGCCTATAACGAACGCATTGGCGTGTGCCGCGACTACGCGCACCTGGCGATCGCCTTCTGCCGCTGTATGAATATTCCTGCGCGCTACTGCACCGGCTACCTGGGCGACATTGGGATGCCGCCGCCCTATGCCGTCGGAGACTTCGCCGCCTGGATGGAGGTCTATCTGGGAGGGCGCTGGTACATTTTCGATCCTCGTAATAACATGCCGCGCATTGGACGGGTGCTGATCGCGCGCGGCCGCGACGCGTCCGATGTCGCCATCGCAACCACCTTCGGTCTGGCCTTTCTGGAGAACTTCCAAGTGATTACAGACGAGGTAAATGAGAATATTCCAGTGGGTTTGGCGAGCGGCGGCAATCCGTCCTGATGGCGCTTCTCACCGTACGGCACCTTACCGTGTACCGTTATTCGGAGCCCGTCGAACTTGGCGAGCACCGCATGATGTTTCGTCCGCGCGAAAGCCACGATCTGAGATTGGTGAATACACGCTTGACGATCACGCCGGCTCCCGCGACCCTTCGCTCTGCGCCGAGGTCAGGCAGCGTATTGCCCGCGTTTTTGCCAATAAGTGGAACACCACGGGGTTCCTCTCGTTTTTGAGCAACATAGAGTATAAGAGCAGGTGGTTTGACGAGAAGGGCTGGGATAAGGAAATTGCCGAGGATGACAGGGAGAGCGAGGCCGCCACAGAGCAGCAGGTGCTTTTTGCGGAGACCATGATAAATAAGAGGATGGATATTTATACGGAACTGATCAGGATGCGTACTTTTCTGCGCAATATGCAGGCCGTTGACGACGATTTTGAACAGCTTGACAGGGCCAAGACCGCGGCAAAAGCCAGGGCGATGCTGCTGAAAAAAGACGTGGTCTGCCGCCATATATACAAGGATAAGGACCTGAAGGTGGTGCGAAAAGGGCGCAGGGCCTGCTGCAAGCCGTGCGCCTCCGCGGGGTACCTGGACCCGGATGTCGAGTTCGGGAAGAAAGTGGAGGACGGGGTGGAGATCGGTTTTTTGAAGGCTATTTAAAGGCTGTTTACCTTCCTTTGTAACGTTCGAGAATCGAGAATCGAAAATAGATCATGGTCTATTGCTGCGGGCTCGTAGTATAGCTTCGCTCATGACTGCGCCCTTGCAATATTATAAGTGGAGCGAAGGGCATGTGAGCAGTTTAACAGTTGAGCAGTAGATTTAGCAAGCTCGGTAGGTATTATAGAAGGACTTTCTATTGTTCCATATCGCTCTCTATTTACTGCCTCACCTGCTGCGGGCTGGTCATAGCGCTTCGCTCATGACCTACGCCCTTGCAATATGATAATAAGGCAGAAGACCTAAAAAAAAATAACACTGTAGAGAGGGGGCTTGCCCCCTCTCTCAGCGGAAATCCTGGCTTTATTATTGTAATACTGTCGGCCCACTTTTCACGGAATAAAAAATTAAAAATTCTCCTTGACTTGTAAGTATACAAAGTGTATGCTTTTACCGAAATAAACATACAGGGTGTTAAAATCATATGACGTGGAGGGGAATATGAAAGCACAAGGGCCGGATGTTTACGGGGAATTCCTTGAGGAAGTGAAAGGGCGGCTGCGGGAGGACCTGATCGACGCGGGCGGGGCGCGGCATGCCTGGAAGGTGCATTTTTACTGGAACCTCGGGCGGATGATATGCGAGAAGCGGAGCGGGCTTGGCTGGGACAGGCCGGTGGCGGAGCGGCTGGCGACGGACCTGCAGGAAGAGTACCCGGGAGCGCACGGGTTTTCAGCGGACAATATCATGCGTATGGAGGAGTTCTACATGAACTACCACCTCGGCAAATTTCCCACTCCATTGCCGGCTGAGATAAGGCTTAAACCAAAGAACCGCCTGGGGAACCTTATAGCCGGGGTTCTGTATCATTTATCCGGAGCCAGGGGATCCATAAAGCCGTCGGGATGGTAAAATATGGAAGGCCTGATACCCGTGGAGAATATAGCGCAGGAAATATATTTTATAAGGGAACAAAAAGTAATGTTGGACGCCGACCTTGCCATATTTTATGGGGTTGAGGTTAAAAGGCTCAATGAACAGGTAAAAAGGAATATAACACGGTTTCCTGAAAACTTTATGTTCCAGCTCACTGCTGAAGAAGCAAGCGCTTCAAGGTCGCAAATTGCGACCTTGAAGCGGGGTCAAAATTTAAAGCATTTACCAAACACGGGGTTGTAATGCTTTCAAATGTCATTAAAGGTGAAAAGGCGGTACTTGTCCGTATTGCCGTTGTGAATGCTTTTATTAAGATGCGTGAATACCTGGCTACGCACAAACAAATACTCAACAAGCTTAAAAAGCACGATGAAAATTTTGTGATCATTTTTGATTTTTTAAGGCAGCTGACAAGCAAATCCAAG
>CAWCER010000011.1:0-281886 GCA_963794595.1 Bryobacterales bacterium
ATAGACCAACACCTTGATCGAGGTTGCCCGCCTGCTGCGGAACACAAACAAGCAGCCCGAGAAGGGATCGGCGTTCAGTTTTGCGCGGCACAACTCCGCTAGCGAATCAATGCCCTTGCGGAAATCAACGGCCTCCACCGCCACTAGAATCTGCATCTGCGGCGTGATCTGCAGCATGAGTTAGGATGCCGCGAACGCGCGAATCAACTCGGCCAATGCACTGGGCTGAATGCCCTTCAACTCCAGCCGCAGCTTGCCTCCTCGCGGCGATTCTACTTCCACCAGGCAACTCGGCGCCGCGCCGGTAGTCTCCGCCAGCAGTTCCACGAAGGCGGGCGCTGCGCTCACTGTTCTGCCAGCTCGACGCTGTCGTCGAGGCTTACGCGCCTGGACCTGCACGCCAGGCTCGAATCGATCCGTCCACTTCTGTAGACTCGGCCGGTCCACATCCAACGCCAGCGCCGTAGCTTCGATCCCGTCCCGGCGTGCCAACTTCGCCGCCGCTGCCCACAACTCCTCCGGCAGTCGCGACCTCACCGGGTGCGTACTGCGAAACTCCACAAATCGCCGCCCCAACTGCTCCACATCCTCGCGATGGCTTGCCGATCCCTGTGGCATGCCGCCAGGCCTCCCGCCCTCGACACAACCTATCAGCCAAGCTCAAGCCCAGTCACGCACGCTTACCGGAAACTCACGATTGGTTGCCAGGAAGGAGACTAGCTCGATTCGCTCCGCTTCGGTCAGCGCGCCGGCAGCTTCCCTTAGGAAGGTGGGCGTTTCGACCACCTTCATCGGAGCGGAAGGCACGACGACTACCATACGCTATTAGCGTATCAACAGCAACCCTCGGATCCTAGTCATCAATCCGATCACCGCCTCGCCGGTCGACCCTATCATTTATTTCTCCTGCTCAAGGATCTTCCCACTCACTTGAAGTAATGAAGTTTGCTGAATCTGGCGATGAGAGCCATTGAATACACGGCAAACAACCCTGCTCCTCTTGGAACTGAAACGCTGTATGTACTATAATGTATGTACAAATAAATGCGGAGGTTAGAGTGGGACAACGCAAAGAACGAAAGCAACAAAACCAAGCACGGTATTGATTTCGAGACTGCTCAGCTGGCCTTCGATGATCCTTTATGTGTGTCGTTTGTCGAGAGAGTTGACGATGGGGAGGAGCGGTGGCGAGCGATTGGCATGATTGAAAACATCATCATGATTGTCGTGGTTCATACCTACAGAGTTGAAGGCTCGGACGAAGTGATTCGCATCATCTCCTGTCGCCGTGCGACTGCTCACGAGAGAAAGCTATATGACAAAGCTAACCACTGAAAAGCGCCAAGAACTGGCAAGGCTCGCCAAGTTGCCTGACAGCCGGATTGACCTATCTGATATTCCGAAGATCAAGAACCTACCGTCCGATGCCGTGATTGGGAAGTTCTACCGTCCAAGGAAGGCGAGTGTAACGATCCGACTCGATGCCGACGTGCTGGCGTGGCTCAAGGCAACCGGTGAAGGGTATCAGACGCGTGTCAACACCTATCTGCGTCAGTTGATGCAGCGGAACGTGAGACCGCATCGGTAATCAACGGAATGGCCCGGGCAGAATCGATGCCAGCACCCGGCCAACTGCACGTAAGGCCGAACATCCCGTACCCCATCATGCTGCTTGCCCGTCTCGCCATTTCGATCCCTTGGCAAGGGAAGGGACTGGGTGCTCGCGCTCCGGGGTTACTATGTGCTGAGGCGGGGAGCAAGGGCTGCCGCCCCTCTCCCCGCGCCCCTTTCTCCGCTAGCGGCATCCTTTCCTTCGCTGCGCTTCGGACAGGTTTCTCTTGACGAAGCCGAACACTTCTTGCACAATCGAGTTGCCAGCGTCGCTACGCTCCGATGGTGTTCGGGTTCATCCCGGAATGCCGTTCGGATTCGCTTCGGAATGACCGTTCAGATTCGCCGGAATCTCCTCTAAAACATGAAAAAACGATCCCGATAACGCATAAACATGGCAAAATAACATAGAAATACCTCCGTTTGAGCCAAGAACGCCATGCAAGCATCGGGGGTTCTCGAATCTGGCAGCGCCAACTCCTTAAGCACTCTCGTGACGCCATCGATCTGCTGGCCGATGATCGAACACATCGGATTGATATTGAAATCGAGCGACCAAAACAGTGGGCGTCCGGGAATATACTCCAGTTTTTGGACGACGGCTTTTCGTTCGAATGAATAGTAGGCGAGACCGGCGGTCAAGTTCTCGAACTTGGCCTGAAATTCCTGTCGATAGGTTTTTTCGTCCAGTTCATGTGTTGCGCTCTCTAGTTCCGATAGGCTTTACCGTAATTTCTACGTCTTGGCCTAGCGCTGTGAGGAAATCCATAAGGCGCTCCACCGAGAAAGCTCCCGACTGGCCGCGCATCAACGCAGAAACGTGGGGTTGCTGAATGCCCAGTATCTTGCCGGCCCCCGCCTGGGTCAGGCCGCGATCTTGAATCAGCCTGTAAATTCGCAAGGTGAGCTGGGCTTTGAGCTGTTCTCGTTGCGGATGGGGGAAGCCGAGATCTCGAAAGACATTCCCACTTCCCCGTTTTACGAGGATTCTTTTCTGCTTCTTCATGTCAGTTCTGCCTTTCCCGGTGATCGCGTTCCGCCGCCGCGAGACGCTGCCGGATCAACTCGATTTCCATTCGAGGCGTTGCGATGCCTTTCTTCGACTTCTTTTGAAAGGCATGCAGGACATAAATCGCATCCTGGAAACGGACAGTATAGACCGCCCGGTAAGTGTTCCCGTCATCAGGCACCACAATTTCCAAAACAGTACGTCCAGCAAAACCTTTCAATGCTTTGACCGATGAGTACTCGTTGCCGCACTGCGCCGCATACAAAGCTTGTCCTACGCGCCGCTGCAGGGGGGAAACTCTTAAGGTCCCTCCTTGAGGACCCCACCCACCAAACAGGCCGCGGTTCCACTTCCATTATACTAGTATACGTATTTGCGTATTCAAAAATCAGACCTTCTTTTGAGTCCGACACCATAATCACATGGCCAAAAAACCACCACCCTTCCAGACGGAGACACAAGAGGCCGAATGGTGGGCGAAAAACCAGAACCTTGTCGCCGATCGCTTCGAGCAAGCCAAAGCAACGGGCAAACTTGGCCAGGGGACTGTAGCGCGCGTCGCCCGCGAGAGGGCCCTCCAAGCGGGAGCATCGCCAACGATCACGATACGGCTGGCGGAAGATGACCTCACGCGAGCCAGAACCTTCGCCGCCGAGAACCTTCCACCACCGCTTCGTCATTTTCTCCATTGCGCGAAAAGCTGCCGTAGCGCGATGGGGAAGATGGGAAGTCGGGACTAAACTCGTGAGAGAGTTCTCATTCGATGGTCTTATGGCGCGGCAATTCGCTCGGCAAGACCGCCCGAAGCCAACGACCGAAAATCTTTTACGTTGAACGTGTAGATGCGATCGGCGTTCACTTTTTGGGCGCAACGCAAGTGGACCGCGTCATGAATCCGGCCGCCAGCCCATCCGCCGACGGCACATTCGTGGACCACCTCTTTATATTCCTTGGCGGTCAGGGTCACTAGTTCCATGTTCGGAAGCACCATCTGCTCGATGATCTGCCATGCCTCGCTCGGATAGAGTGGCGGCTTGAATGGTGTTCGTGTCAGCACCGAGTAAAACTCGGTCAGGCTATGGGCGCTGATGAATCCGCGATGTTTCCGGTTGACTAATTCCTCAAGGACAGCGAGTGCAGGGGCGTTATGAGGATGCCGGGTTACGGCCGCCGGCACGAGTACAGAGGTATCAAAATACCAGTTCATAGACCCCATGCTTTGCGCATCCGTTCTTCGCGATCTTCATCAATCGCCTTGAGGATGTCATAACCCGGGGGAATCTCGCCTGTGTGAACCCAAAATCCCCCCTTCTTGATTAAGGAAGGTTTTTGGTCGGCGAGTTTAAGTACGATGCCTTCTGAAGTTTCTCGGATTTCGAGATCGCTCCCGGCGCGTAAACCAAACCGGTCCCTCATCGGCTTGGGTAGGATCACACGGCCCGCTTTATCGATCTTTAATTTCATACCATTTAATAATGGCATATGGCATTTCAGATGGCAACAGGTCTCTTTCTACTGTCGCGAATTGCCTGCCGGCCCGATCGCACCGGACCCGAAAGATAGTTATCTGCTCGCGTTGGCTGAAGCTGGGCCGATTTCCTCGTGACAGGTGACAAGGAGACTCCTTTCGCTCCTCAATCACAAATCGCATTGTTACACCTGCAGTAATGATCAACGCTCTCAAAGCTTGCTTACGTTCGGGTCTTCTCGGCGCCAGGGCAGGGAAGTTATCGAAGTTGAATTCAGGCGGGTCCACTATGACCGTTGATTCGGTCGTGCAAAGATCGGAAAATGTCCTCTGCAAATGGTTCTCCGGCGACACGTCCGCCGAATCCGCCTCCTCCCAAGAAGCCAACGCGTGTAGGTGACGAACCACTTATTCCTACCTAGTGTCATTTCTTGTCCCGTGGCCGATGAAAAGATCATCGGCTACTACACGCATAATGAAAGGAAGGCGTATCATCAGTCTCGAACAATCCATCGTGCGGACACTCCCGCCGGAGAAACAAAGGGAGCTCCTGCAGCACGCCAACCGCCTGCGCGAGGACGATGCGCCTAGAAAGCCGTTTAAAGCCGTTAGAGGCCTTTGGGCGGACTTGAGCGTCAAACTGACCGCCGAAGAGATTGAAGAGAGTCGGCGCGAAATGTGGAAGAACTTTCCACGCGACTTCTGATGACCGCGGTCGTCGCCGGCAATCATCATCCGGCTGGCGGATGATGACCTCGTCGCCGGAACTAGCAGGTTGCCGCTGCTTAGCGTGAAAACTCGCGGGCGCCGCCGTCCTTCGAGGAGCTCATCTCACAAGTCCTAAAAGCTGCCCGATGGTTGCCTCTCACGCGACGACGAGTGACAGCTCACCTTGTGCCCGTCGGCTAGGCTTTACTGTAATTTCTACGTCTTGGCCGAGCGCCGTGAAGAAATCCATAAGGCGCTCCACCGAGTAAGCTCCCGACTGGCCGCGCATCAACACCGATACATGGGGTTGTTGAATGCCCAGGATCTCGCCGGCCGCCGCTTGGGTAAGGCCACGGCCCTCAATCAGCCGGCAGATTCGCAAGGTGAGCCGGGCTTTGAGTTGCTCCCGTTCGGGATTGGGGAAGCCCAGGTCGCGGAACACATTGCCGCTCCCCCGCTTCACCGGGATTTTCTTCTGTTTCTTCATCTCAGTTTTGCCTTTCTCGATGATGCCGCTCCGCGGCGGCAAGACGCTGCCGGGTCAACTCGATGTCCTTGCCAGGCGTCGCGGAGCCCTTTCTCGACTTCTTTTGAAACGCATGGAGCACATAAATCGCGCCTTCGAAACGGACCGTGTAGACGGCCCGGTAGGTATCTCCGTCATAAGGCGCGACGATCTCCAGCACCGTGCGCCCGGCAAACCCTTTGAGTGCTTTGACGGAGGCGCACTCCATGCCGCATTGCGCCGCATACAGCGCTTGTCCTACATCCCGCTGCACCGGCCGCGGCGCAAATTCCATACCAGTATGCGTATTTCAGTATACCAGCGTCTCGCCCTGGTCCAGCGGCTGCCTAGACAATGCGGTTGTATGAGGCCTGGCACAGCAGCCAATCTCCGAGTTTCGTCCAAGCCTGCCCGCGCCTACGCACTTACAAGGGCATGCTACCCGCTTGACCAGAAAAGGTTTCTAAGCCATAATAAAGAAAGGTAGACAAAAGTACAGAAAAGAATCACATGACCCTTAATGTCAAGGACCCGGAAGCCCACCGTTTAGCTCAAGCCATCGCAAAAGCTACCGGCGAGACCATAACCCATGCCGTCACGGAAGCTCTGCGCGAGCGCTACCAGCGCCTCCGCAGCCGCCGCGACAAAGCCTCGGTCGAGGAACTTCTCGCTATCGCCCGACGTGCTTCCTCGCAGGTGAAGCGCCCCTATCTGGACCACGCTGCTTTCCTCTATGACGAACGCGGTCTCCCCAAGTGATTCTGGATACCTCCGCGCTCGCCGCCATCTTGTTCGGGGAGCCCGAAGCCGCTCTCTTCACCCAGTTCATCCACGCCGCTGACCGCTGCCTGATCAGCGCCGCAAATTTCTTGGAACTCTCAATCGTCATCGAAGCCCAGATTGGACCGGACGCCGGCCGTCAGTGCGACATATGTTTCCGCAGAGCCGGCATCGTCATCGAACCGGTGTCTGTCGAGCAGGCGCACATCGCGCGCCAGGCCTTCCTCGATTTCGGCAAGGGCCGTCACGCCGCCGGACTGAACTTCGGTGACTGCTTTGCCTATGCGCTTGCGAAGAGCACAGGAGAGTCTCTGCTCTTCAAGGGAGAGGATTTCAAAAAGACCGATGTCTCTTCCGCGGTCTAAGCTTGCTGACGTTCACCAGTTCCGCGAAAGTTCAAGTAGAGACACCAGATAGCAACATGAAGACCACGGTCTTGCGAATGTCCTGGAAACGGCACTCTTAGGGCTTTTGTCGCTCCCTCACCGGAGTGTCCCCCCAATAGAGTCAATCGTGACCACGACTGGTTTGCCGGATTCCGATCGATCGCCGCAGACGCGTCCCGTGCCTAAACCCCGTCGGTTCGGCCCGATAAAACCTGTCACGCGGGACTAGAGTGGCCGACAAAACATGATCCCAAAACCCTATCGTTCCACGGACCCAAAATTGGCCCAACAGTGTCCTTTTCAGCTCCTCACCTCACCCCCACGTGTACCTGTGCGGTACCTTGCTGTTCCCTCCGTTCCCCTTTTTACGATCAACTTCCGGCTTTCGCGGCGCAAACAAAACGCACCTCAAATGTTGCAACATATTGAATAAGAGTCAGTTTACTCGGACCCTCAGCATGCACCGCAACCCATAAGAGACGCTTCACGCAAGTTGAAATTCCCGTCTCCCTTCTATATATAGGGGCGGGAAAAACCGAGAAAAAACGCTTGTTCCAAACTGACCCTGTCGGTTCGGCCCGACAGAACCCGCCCAACGGAACCAAGTGGCCAAAAAACAATAAAGGAGCGAACGCGAGTGGCGGGGGAGGTTCGCGGCTCAGGCGGGACGGGGTCTAAGTCGGAATTTAGACGCAGACCCAGCTACGGCTCCACTCTTTGCAGCCCCGCTACTCGATCGAAGTTTTGGTCAAAGCTGGTGATCGACGCGAGTCGGTACGCCGCCACCACCGCAGCGTGCAACGCATCCCGGGCCATCAATCCGCTGTGCTCATCCATAAGCCGGCGCGCACCATCCATCACTTCGCCGGTCACGGCCAGCACCTCCGGAAACACAATTCGTGCCGTATCGTAGACCAGCCGACCCTCATTCCAGCGCTTCAGTGCGCGGTACCGATGCAGGATCTCCTGCAAGACCTCTGCATCGATTGCCGCCTCTACTGATCCCTCCGCAACCCTTTCCAGGAATGCCGCCGCCCGCTTCTTGAGCGGATGCTCACGTCCTGCCGCATACATGAAGATGTTCGAATCAACCAGCGTCACGGCGCTAGGCTCCCGGCGTCCGCAACCGATTCCCGCTTCATTCGCCGCACGCTCGCTACCGGTAGTGCCAGTACCGTCATCCGCCGCACCGCCGCCACCTTTTCGGCGGCCGGTACCATCCCATACTGGTGTTCGCAGGCGCTGCGCACCAACTCTCCCAAACTAGTCCGACGCTGTTCAGCGAGCTGCGTCAATCGCTCGTGGAGCCCCGGAGAAAACAAGATCGTGGTCTTCTTGGTAAGAGTATCCATATCCATATACTCCTATGGATATCAAGCCATGTCAATCGTGACAGTTTTTGGCGCGTGTGTGGCCCAAGTCGAACGCGTCAATCCCGGCGCGGCTGGGCAGCCGCGCATGATTGGGCCATTCTACGGCGCACGGCAGAATGCCACGAGGGATAGCACTGTGGTTCACTCTTGCATTGATGTCATGACATTGTCTGGCGGTGTGCTAACATGATCGACGGAAGGGAAAACCCAATGCCGAACACTGAAACCCGCAACGAGAAGCTCGACCTTCGGCTCACTCCATCGGCAAAACGAGCACTACAAATAGCCGCGCGCGCCGCGCACCGGTCTGTAAGCGAATTCGTACTGGAGAGTGCGCTGACCCGTGCCGAAGAATCCCTGCCGGATCGCCAGCGTTTCGGGCTGACAGCGGAGCAGTGGAACGCCTTCCAGGCTGCTCTGTCCGCTCCTCGCCGACCGGCCCGGCGGATCGCCAAGCTTCTCAAGGAACCGAGCGTCTTTGAGCGCGGCAGCGTTAAGTGACCTCGCTCCGCATCGAGAAATTGGAGCGTGGTCACGCGGTCGACGCGTTTGATTGCGGCCGCGAAGCGCTGAATCGCTTCCTGATCCGTTATGCATTTCAGAACCAGCTGGCAGGAGCTTCCCAGACCTATGTTGCCGTGGCAGATGAGAGAATCGTCGGCTACTACACGCTGGTAGTGGGTCACGTCGAATTCACCGACGCACCCAATCGCTTAACCAAAGGCGTGGCCCGCCATCCCGTACCCATCATGCTGCTTGTCCGTCTCGCCATTTCGATCCCTTGGCAAGGGAAGGGACTGGGTGCCGGCCTTCTCAAAGACGCAATGCTTCGTACCCTTCAGGCTGCCGATATTGCAGGCATTCGCGCATTCGCCGTTCACGCCAAGGACGATCAAGCTAAGGCCTTCTATGAACACTTCGACTTTATCGCCTCACCCGTCGACCCATACCATTTATTCCGTCTACTTAAGGATCTTCGCGCCCACCTGAAGGACTGAGGCCCGATCGACCGCTCCTATCAAGGACCAGGCATGGGTCGTGCGTTATTCCGCGACGGGGCACGCCGTGTCGCTCATGCTGCTGACGCTATGGGTATTCGAGGAATCGTCGTTCATGCCATTTCGGAGGAGGCCCGGAAGTTTTATATCGCCCTCGGTTTCGATCCGTGCACCCAGTAGCCGATGACGCTGGTGGTAACTCTGTCTGATGGGTGCGGCTCTCACCTAACCTGCCGGTTTCATGCGGATCGAAGCAGTCAAGCAATGGGAGAGCTCGCACTCGAGGAAACGACCATCCGGGTTCAGTCAGTATTTTCCTGCTGATTTCAGGGCAGCCTCGATGGTGATAAGCGGCAGCAGCAGACTGAGGGGCGCATCCGGCAGCGGCACGGCACCGTAACCTGCATACCATCCTGCAACGCGTTCGTTCTTGGCATCGATCAGAAGGGCCACGCCTCCCACTTCTGCCGCCGCGAACAAACAGCGTCTTCCCGCCGCGAGCAACAACTGTCCGCCCAGGCCTTTCCCTTGCACCGTGCGATCGACAGCCAGGCGCGCCAGCCGGAATACCGGCACGTCATGACGTGCCACCCCACGCCGTACGACTTCTGGCGTCCGGGCATATTCCATGGAACGATCCTCCGCGATAGCATGAATGCCTTCTAAGAACTCGGCGCGACGGCACGCGAACGCGCCGTCCTAACCAGATCGACTCCCGGACATCGCTGCCGGCTTGAAAGCACCTAAAAAGGTGCTAACATTGGGGTTTGGGATTCCCTATGCTCGATATCACCAAAGACATTCAATCGCTTACCACCTTTCGCCGCCGCTCGGGTGACTTCATGAAGCAGCTCAAGCGGAGCAAGCGACCCGTCGTCTTAACAGTTAAAGGCAAAGCGGCCGCAATCGTGCAGGACGCCGAGGCCTACCAGCGCTTGCTCGATATCGCCGCCCGCGCTGACTCTCACGAGGGTATCCGGCAAGGCCTCGAGGAAGCCCGCCAACGGAAAGGTCGTGACATCGAAGAGTTCTTTGCGGATTTCGAAGCGAACCATGGCATACCGGGTTGAAATCGTTCCCCGGCGCGCAACGAGATCTTTTGCACCTCTTTGCAACGATCAACGCGCGATCTTCTCACGCTGCTCTCATCTGGTACCGCGGACTCAAGGAAGCCATACGCAGCCTCCAAGATAATCCGCAACGCTGTCCCACAACACCGGAGAGCAAAGACCTAAGGCATTTGCTTTACGGCAGTAAGCCACACGTTTATCGCGTTATCTACCGTGTATGGAAGCGCAGAGGAAGGTGGACATTCTCCATATCCGCCATGGGGCCCAGCAACCATTCAAGACCGGCGATCTTAAGTGATGTAAACGACATCAAGCCGAACCGGCGCCGCTCCCGGAAACCGGCAAAGACTAAGTTTGTCGGGATTGTCGGTACCCGCAGGGAGGGTCCAAAGGCCTGTGGGAGTCTTTGCCCAACAATCCGGCCGAGGAGCTTGCAAATCGAGCGATTCGAACCTAAGACAAGTTTCAGGATCCTTCCAGGTCGATACCGCGCTCATGGCTCCACGCCGGTTTGCTACGCCCTTAAAGCGCGGCGACGCCGGCTGCGGAGACCTGCTCGTCTTCGCTCGACTTGACGCCAGAGACGCCGACTCCGCCGACGCATTCGCCGTGATAGAAGATCGGCAGTCCGCCCTGCACGGGCGCGCGATTGGGGAAAGTGCCGAGCGCGGGGCGGTCCTTCACCATGTCTTCGAGCGCCTTGCTGGGCATGCGGCCCAGTGCGGCGGCGCGGGCCTTCAGGATCGCGATGTCGGGCGACTGCGCGGTGGCGGTGTCGAGACGCTCCAGAGCCAGAAGGATTCCGGAGTCGTCTACCACGGCAATGGTGACGGCCCATTTGTTCTTCGCGGCCTCGGTTTTCGCGGCGGCGATGACGCGATTGGCGTCGTCTAGAGAGAGACAGTTCTTTGTGCGCATAAGTTGTTAGTCTACCCTACGCGAGTGCCGCGTTGAGAATTTCCTGAATCAGCGCGTCGTAGGTGACGCCGGCGTTGAGCGCTGCCTGCGCGAAATCCTCGTCGGCGGCGAGCGACGGGTTGGGGTTGGCCTCGATCACGAAGACTTCGCCTTTGGGCGAGAGGCGGACGTCGATGCGGCCGAAGCCCTGGATCTTGAGCAGGCGGTAAACCTTCTTCGCGAGCTGCGCGAGCTGTTGCGGCATGCGGTCGGGCAGAGGCTTGGCGGGTCCGTTGGTGATGCCCCACTTCTGGCGGTATTTCTCATTCCACTTGGCATGGTAGGTGGCGAACTTGGGCGTGTCTTCGGGCACCTGCTCGAAGAAAATCTCGCGCGGCGGAAAAACCGTGAGGCGATGGTTGCCGAGGACACTGAGGTAGAGCTCGCGGCCATCGACGTATTCCTCGATCAAAACATCGCAGTTGAATTTCTGGTGGATGAAGCGGATGCGCTCGAGGGCTTCGGCTTCATCGCGCGCGAAGGAGGCTTTGCTGATGCCGTCGGAGGATTCCTCGCCCACCGGCTTGACGAACGCCGGGTAGTTGAAGCGGGCCAGGTGGCGCAGCGGATGGGCGTGATTCGAGACCACGAAATTCGGCGAGTGGACGCGATGGTAGGCCAGCACTTTCTTGGCGAGCGCTTTGTCCTTGCAGAGCAGCAGGGCGTCGGGGCCGGAGCCGGTGTAGCGCACCTTCATGAGATCCAGCAGGGCCGGGATGTTGGGCTCATGCGAGCGGTCGTGATGGAAGGATTCGGAGAGATTGAAGACCAGGTCGGGCGCGTAGGTGGTCAGCTTTTCGACGATGGCCGGGGACGTTGTCGAAGACCGCGAGAGTTTCGACGTCGTGGCCCAGGCGCTTCAGGCATTCGAGCACGCAGGCTTCGGTGGGCTTGTCCTGTTCCTTGAGCGACTCGGGGGAAAATTCCTGACCGGGATCGACGGCGTGGGCGAGATCGAAGAGGGCGAGGATCTTCATGCTAGACGGACCTCTTGAAGCGGCCGGTATAAAGATGGTTGGTGACCATGGCGGCCAGGTAGGAGGCGATGTCGAAATGCAGGCGCGCCGGTTCGGCGTGGGTTTTCAGCTTGAGCTGCTGGCAGCGATGGATGAGTTTTTGCACCAGCATGTTGACAGTGTATTTGCGCTGGCCGGTCCATTGCACGATGGACGCGATTAAGGCAGCGCGGTGCTGGCGCATGAAGCGGGCCGCGGTTTCCTTGGGGGCACGCCGCAGGGCTCGCCGTGGCCGAAGATCGAGCGCAGATCGGCGTCGTAGAAATCCGGAAAATCTTCGGCGTAGAGTTTGCGGCGGCTGGCGTAGTGGCGGGCGAGCGTAGCTGCGGAGCTTGCGGGCGTCGGAGATGCGGCGGCCGCGCTTGACGTTGGCGGGGGGCTTGGTGACGGCGATCTCCTGCATGAGCGTCTCGACGTACTCGAGTTTTTCGAGAGCCTTCCAGCCGCGGTAGCGCTGACGCCAGTCGTCGGGCGGCGAGGAAAGCCACACCGCGAAAGTTTCGGCGAAGTCCTCGTCGGGGTGGGCCTGCGCATACCAGTTGGGCAGGTGGCGGACGAAGCTGCGGCTGTAGGGGCGCGGCGTGTAGGTTTCGGGCGTGTACTCGGTCTCGGGGCTGCCGAAGATGCTCTGCCAGGCGGGGCGCGCGGAGAACTGATAGGCGTGATCGATGGCGTGGCCGCATTCATGGCGCAGCAGCATCTGGCACCATTCGGCGGTGCCGCCTTCCACTTCGAGCATCAGGCGGAGTTCCAGCGCCTTGAGGCGCGGGTGCGCGAGATAGAACGGGATGGCGATGGCGCAGGCGCCCTCGGGGGAGAACCATTCGTCGCCCAGGTAGCAATCGGGGCGGAGGGCGACGCCGCGGAGCGGCGAGGTCGTCGTGAAACTGGCGGAGGCGCGGTTCGAGTTCGGAGCCTTCGATGCGAACGCCGAGATCGCAGATGCGGATTGCCAGAAGTTCTTCGTCACGGAGCGAGGCCCACGTCGGAAGAGCCGGAGGAGCTGTGGGCGCTGCAGGCGGCGGGGACGCAAGGGGGGACGGCGCCGTTTTCTCCTCGGCCGCAATTTCCATCTCTCTATCCTAACGGTGCGGCCGTGGGCTTTGAGGGATGGCGCACCTGTGCTTTAATCGAGTGATGAAAGACGTGCCGGCGACGCGTCAATCGGTTCCGGCACGCTATATTGCCGCCGTTGTGGTCGGAAACGCCCTCGAGTTCTACGATTTCCTGACCTACTCCTTTTTCGCCGTCTATATCGGCAGGGCCTTCTTTCCTTCCAACGATCCGTCGGCAAGCTTGCTGGCATCTCTCGCCACGTTCGGCGCGGGTTTCGTCACGCGGCCGATCGGCGCACTGGTGATCGGCAGGATGGGCGACCGGCTGGGACGCAAGCCCGCGATGATCCTTTCCTTCTGGCTTATGGGCGTCGCGATTTCCGGGCTCGCGTTGACGCCGTCTCGCGCGAGTATCGGCGTTGCAGCGCCCGTGCTGGTGGTTTTCTTCCGCATGTTGCAGGGTTTTGCTCTGGGCGGAGAGGTGGGCCCGACGACCGCATTCCTACTGGAGGTAGCGCCGCCGGGACGGCGTGGATTTTACACGGCCTTCCAGTTCTGGACTCAGGATCTTTCAATCCTTGCATCCGGGTTGGTTGGTTTAGGACTCGCGAACACGCTCACTGAACAACAATTGCAGGATTTCGGATGGCGCATCGCGTTTCTCGCCGGCGCAGCGATCGTGCCCTTCGGCCTGATGATGCGGCGTGGCTTGCCAGAGACGCTTCACGCGTCTGACGACCGCAAGCGTAAACGCATGCCGGTGCGCCCCTACTTGACGGTGGCGGTAATCGGCTTGTTTTTACTTGCCAGCTCAACTATCGGCAATTACATCCTCGCTTATATGACGACTTATGCCATAACAACGCTGCGCATGCCTGGGAAAGTGGCTTTTGCGGCAACCGTAGTAGTGGGTCTTAGCGGGGTTCTCCTGGATCTTATAGGTGGCATGTTGTCCGACCGCTTCGGGCGTAAGCCTGCGATGCTGATACCGGGCGTCGTGTTACTGGTGTCGATTCTGCCGGCCTTCTATGCGATCTCGCACTATCGCACGATAGGTATGTTGCTGGCGGCGACCGCCGTTTTGGCGGGTTTACTGGCGCTTTGCGCGGCCCCGATGATCGTCTGGATTACCGAATCTCTTCCGGCTGCGATCCGCTCCGGTAGTGTCGCCGTTATTTACGCGGTTTCTATCTCAGCCTTTGGTGGCACGACTCAATACGCAGTTACCTGGTTCATGAAGGCGACCGGGAATCCGCTCGCACCCGCGTGGTATTGGACCGCGGCATTGGCCGTCGGGATCGCCGCCATGTGTGCGACGCGCGAATCGGCGCCGCGCAAAATCGCAAAGCCGGACGAATGGCGAGCTAGCGAGTTGGAGGTCAGTTAGCAGCATGTCAAATGAAGAGGCCGTCGAGGTCTTGATTAGAGCTTGTAAGTTGATGGTGGGTCGGTAACCGGGGGCGGTTATCGAGCATTCCAAAGGCGTCGTGACCATTTTTGCGCACGCCCCGCTGCCCTTCTTGAATATATCTATGCCGGATTGCCCGCTGGCGAATGCGGAGGAGTTGCGCGACGCGCTCACTCTCGTGAGAGAAAGGGCCAAAACCTGCAAGCATGGTTCGCTGCTGGCACTTGGGGAGTCCTGGGTTCCGGGAGAATGGAAGCAGGTTGGCCGACGAGGAAGGTTTCGCAATGGCCTTGAATATGACAGGCATGGCGGCGGATCATTTGCTGCCGCCACGGCGCGGTGGCACAATGTACATCGCCTTCGTGGCGACGGTGCCTGAGGCGCATGGCAAAGGTTACGCCGGGGCTGTGATGCGGCACACGATCGAGCAGGCCGGACGAGCGATAGGTCCGGCGCGGATGACGCTGCACGCTTCAAATATGGGGCGCCCAGTGTATCGGGCCATGGGGTTCCAGCCAGGCGCAAGGGTAATGCTGCTCACTCCTGCGGATGCGTCAGCGGGGCATTAAATAGGTGACCGAGAGTAGTCGACCTCAAACATGCGGTAGACGGATTCCTTCATGCCGCAGCGCTCATAAGCCGCCCGCGCTCGCTGGTTGTGAGCTTCGACATACAGGCGCAAGCCGCAGACGCCGCCGCTCTCCCGTGCGAGAGATTCGACATGCGAGTAGAGGGTTTTGAACACGCCGCGGCCGCGCGACTCGGGAAGCGTGTAGACGCTTTGAATCCACCAAAACGCGCCGTTGCGCCAGTCCGACCACTCATAGGTGATCATCATCTGACCGGCCGGGCGGCCATCGATCTCGGCGATCAGGTAAAAGCCACGCGCGGGATGGTCGAAAACGGCACAGACTCCAGCGCGCAGGGTGTGAGTATCCAAGGCGCGACCTTCGGTTTCGAGGGCCATGCTGGCGTTGCCGCTCACCAGAAATTCGACGTCTTCAAGAGTGGCGGGGCGGATCAGGATTTCGGGCATCGTTTCGATTTATAGCAAAGCTGGGGCTCGTTACGCGTAAATGCCCGGCGCTTCGTGGCCGAGGGTCTGCACGTACTCGATCATACGAACCCGGATAGACGCGGGGTTCGCGATCCCGGCCGCTCTCGCCGCCGAGTTCGAGCACGCGCGAGCCCAGGCCGCGCAGAAACATGCGGTCGTGCGAGACGAAGATCATGGTGCCTTCGAAATCCTTGAGCGCATCGACCAGCATTTCCTTGGTGGCGAGGTCGAGGTGATTGGTGGGCTCGTCGAGCACCAGGAAATTGGGCGGATTGTAGAGCATCCGCGCCATCGCGAGGCGCGATTTCTCGCCGCCCGAGAGCGAGCGGATCTTCTTGTCGACATCGTCGCCTGAAAACTGAAACGCGCCCGCGAGCGTGCGCAGCGAACCCAGGCCGTCCTGCGGGAAATCCATTTGCAGCTGCTCGATGACGGTGAGATCGGGATCGAGCACGTCGAGCGACTGCTGCGCGAAGTAGCCCATGTTGAGGCTGGCGCCCAGGCGCACCGTTCCCGGAGTCGGGCTCGCTCGCGCCGGCGATCATTTTGAGCAGCGTGGTTTTGCCCGCGCCGTTGCGGCCCATCACGGCCCAGCGCTCGCCGCGGCGGATGGTGAGATCGAAACCTTCATAGATGACGCGCTTGCCGTAAGCCTTGTGGAGATTCTCCATCACCGCCACCTGGTCGCCCGAGCGCGGCGGAATGCGGAATTCGAATTTGACCACCTGGCGGCGCTTAGGCAGCTCGATCTTTTCGATTTTGTCGAGCGCTTTGATGCGGCTCTGCACTTGCGCGGCTTTGGCGGCGTGGGTGCGGAAGCGGTCGATGAAGCGCTGCTCCTTGGCGAGCATGGACTGCTGGCGCGCGAAAGCGGCCTGCTGATTGGTCTCGCGGATGGCGCGCTCGCGCTCGTAGAAATCGTAATTGCCGGAGTAGGCGATGATCTCGCCGGCGTCGATTTCGGCGATCTTCGAAACGATGCGGTTCATGAATTCGCGATCGTGCGAGGTCATCAGGAGCGCGCCGGGATAAGACTTGAGGAACTGCTCCAGCCAGATGATGGATTCGAGGTCGAGGTGATTGGTGGGCTCGTCCATCAGCAGCACGTCGGGGCGTCCGAGCAGCACGCGCGCCAGCGCCACGCGCATTTTCCAGCCGCCGGAGAGCGCGCCGACATCGCCATCGATCTGATCGTCGGCGAAGCCCAGGCCGTGCAGCACTTCGCGGGCCTGCGCTTCGAGCGTGTAGCCGCCGAGGTGCTCGTATTCTTCCTGCACCTCGCCGAAGCGGGCGAGCGTGCGGTCCATATCGGCGGCTTGCGCGGGGTCTTCCATGGCGTGCTGCAGGGCTTCGAGTTCATGATGCAGATCGCCCACGCGGCCGCTGCCGGCGATGGCTTCATCGAGGACCGAGCGGCCCTGCATCTCTTCGACGTCCTGGCGGAAGTAGCCGATGGTCAGTTTTTTGGGAAGCGAGACGGAACCTTCGTCAGGCTCCTCTTCGCCCACCACCATGCGGAAGAGCGTGGTTTTGCCGGAGCCGTTGGGTCCGACCAGGCCGACCTTCTCGCCAGGGTTCAACTGGAAGGAGGCTTCGACGAAGACTAGCTGCTTGCCATACTGCTTGTTGATATTCGAAAAAGAAATCATGGGGAGCGGAGCGGCCTGAAACACCAAGTTAGCAGAGGGTCAAAATCGGCGGTCTTGGCGGGATGTCAGCGCGCTCTGCACGTTGCCGGCGCGGGTCATCCAATGCCCGCTTCAGTCGCTTGGCAATTTCGAACGGATCAGCGACTCCACCTGACCCCAAACGCTGGGATCGCATTCGATCTCGATATGAGACGACATGAACATCTGCGCGTACCAGGGAAACCCGTCGCAGTTGACGCGTTTGGTCTTATAATCCACTCGATAATTTCCCAGAATCTCGGTTCGGGAACCATCGGCGGCCTGGATCTCGCGGCGGCCATGAAGCAGACCATTTAGCTGATAGAAATTGACGGCTTGCCCAACGTTCGCGGGAATCCATCGATCGTCTTCGCCTAATTTCGTAACGCTGTCGACCTGAATGGTGAGCAGCACTGGAATTCCTTCGTGGCCGAGCATGCGGGCCAGTGTTATGCCCTTCCGAAGCGCCCCAACTGTGGCCGTAAATGACGATACGGGCCGTGCGTTTTTCTCGATCCGATAGCGCTCCGTCGCGGTCGGCGTCCAAGCATGTCGAGAACTTCGCGGTGGGCTTGCGCGGCCCTGACGATTCTCAAATATCTTCACCTGCATGCGAGCGGGGTATTGCTTCCGCAGGTGAGCGGCGAGCTGCACTTCCTGATGGACCGTGTCGTTGCGCCGCACGAATCCCCCGACAAATCCAATCACGATGACTCGCGGCGGGGGCACCGGTAAAGTGGTTTCGGCGCTGTTTGCGGGCGCCACGAAACCAAGGATGAGCATCCAGGCGGGTAACAACCGCGGGATGAACGAAAAATAATTGGCAAACATCTCGTGGTACAGATGCAATCTTACCATCGTCTAGCCAGCGCATTGGTTCGGCTTTCGGGCGCTCATCCGCCGCCTACCCTCGACACATATTTGCGGCGGAGTAACTTGGAGCAGCTGGATGACATCTTGTTGAGGGAGAGGTGGATCATCTCATGACGAAAAAACTCATCTTACCCGCCATACTGCTGCTGGGAATTGCCGGCGCGGCGCTGGCGGCGGATATCAACGGCAAATGGACGGCCGAGGTTGAAGGAAGAAATGGAACCGTAACCCAAACTCTGGTGTTGAATGCGTCTGGGAACAACCTGACCGGCTCCTTCGAGGGCGCTCGCGGCGGCGCGGTGGATATTTCCGATGGCACTATTGATGGGAACAAGGTGTCCTTCAAAGTAGTCCGCGAGTTCAACGGCAACCAGTTCACACAGCAGTATAACGGCACGCTTTCGGATTCGGGCGAGCTGGACCTGTCAGTCTCGATGGGTGGCGGAGCCCGTCGGGGCGGTGGTGGCGGTTTCGGTGGGGGCAAAGGCGGCCGAGGCGGACGGGGTGGCCAGAGGACCCTGGTATTCAAGAAAGCCGCAGATTGACGGGGCCGCAACCACGCCTGACGCGCGTGCGTCATTATTAACTTAGTGCGCTTTGCGTTTCTTTTACCTTTTCTCCTCTTCGCCTCCCTAGCCTACTCGCAGCAGGCTCAACAGCCGGCTCCGCGCTCGGCGGGCGGCCCCCCTGCGGATCAGAAGGCGATTTTTCAGCGTGCGCCTCGAAATGTATAAGGCGAAAAGTTACAGCAACGCGCTGCGCGCGTTTCGCGAAGCCGCCGAGGCCGGCAATGTGGAGGCCATGATGTACGTGGGCACAATGCAGGCGTCGGGGCAGGGTACTCTGGCGAGCCCCGCGCAGGCAATGGTCTGGTTCACCAAAGCCGCCAATGCCGGTGACGGCCAGGCGATGTGCAACATCGGCATCCTTTACTACCGTGGAGCGGGCGGCGTTGCGCAAAGATACGACTTGGCTCTGCGCTGGTTCCGCCAGGGTTCGTTAGCCGGCAATGCGCAGGCGATGTTTAACGCCGGCGTGCTGTATCGGGACGGCCTGGGCGTGCCCGTAGACTTCAGCGCCGCGATGGATTGGTTCCTGAAGGCCGCGACCGGCGAGAACAATCTCGCGATGAACAGCATCGGTGTGATGTATCAGAAGGGCCAAGGCGTTCCGGTGGATTACCGGGAAGCGATGCGCTGGTACAAGAAGGCCGTGGAGTTCGGCAACACAACCGCTCCCTATAACATCGGCGTCCTCTTTGAACGCGGGCTGGGAGTGCCGGTGGATCGCGAGGAAGCGCACCGCTGGTACTCGAAGGCGGTGGCGAGTGCGCAGTCGGACGATCAGCAGGACGGCGTGCAGTAGATCGCCTCGGCCGCGACGTTATCGCAGGTGTAATTTGGGACGCCCGCCCACACGGAAGACGCGGGCGCCCCGGCAGCAGTAGTTAAGCGTGCGCCGCTTTGGCGGACGCATCGTAGATCTTTGAACGCGTTTTCCCGGTTGCGTCCACGTCAAATTCAAACATCGCGGCGATCGAATTCAGCTTCGCGAGTTTTGTGGACGTGGTCGAATAGCTGAGCATACCGCTATAGTGCACGGCCCCAGCCTCGACGAAGTGCCCTACGCCCATTCCCCGCCAGGTCACGAATTCACCATCGAGAGTCGCGAATACACCTTCGCCGATGCCTTCCAGGCTGCCATCAGGCTTGGTGGTGGCGGTGTAGGTTCCCATGTTCATGCCTTCAACACCCATCAGTTGTGAGTGCTCTTCGAACGACACTTCGACTTTGAAGTTCGGCTGCGTCGACAACACTTTTCGCATGCCCCGTTGCCCGTTGCCTTCACCAATTTTTTCACCAGACATATTTGTTTCTCCTTTTTCCAGATTCATTTTCTTGCACGTCCAAATGTCACTACGATGACACTCGCGTTTTGGTTGCACCTGCCGCGAGCGGCCCGTTTCCCGCCGGAAACGGGCGTATAAGATATACCAGTGCAGATCGCCGGGTGCAAAGGCCCCTGGAGAGTCGGTCAGTATAATGTTGTTACCGTATGATCAAGAATCGAACTCCGAACAGCACTCCACGGCTCCTGCTGTGGGCCCTGGCGGCAGCCGTCACTGCCGCGCCCGCTTGGGCACAACATGAGATCGCCATCGCGGTCGACATCGAAGCTGGTCTGCACGTATATCGCGCCTATTGTTTTACCTGCCATGGGCCGGACGGCGCGTCGGTGCCCGGCGTCGACTTCCGCCGCGGCGAGTTCCGTCATGGGTCGACGCGCCAGGAGATAGCGGCAATCATTCGCAACGGCATTCCCGGCACAGCCATGCCGGCCAATAATCTCGACCAGGACGACCTGCGCAGAGTGATGGCGTACATCACATCGCTGCACGATTTCCAGGCGAGTTCAGTCAAGTTAGGCGACGTTGCCCGCGGCTCCGAGCTGTTCCGTGGAAAGGGCCAGTGCCTGACTTGTCACCGCGTCGAAACGCAAGGCTCGCGCGTGGGCCCGGATCTGAGTGAAATCGGCGCCACGCGTTCGGCGGATTTTCTGCAGCGAACTCTTCTCGACCCAACCGGCGCCATGCTGCCGCAGGACCGCTTCGTGCGAGGTGTGACCAAAGACGGGAAAGTGATCACCGGCCGGCGATTGAACGAAAACACCGATACGGTGCAGATGATCGACGAACACGAAAACCTGGTGTCGCTGGTGAAGGCCGACCTCCGCGAGTATTCGAGCTTGAAGACTTCGCCCATGCCTTCTTATAAGGACAAGTTCAGCGCCGATGAGATGGCCGATGTCCTGGCGTACCTGGTTTCATTGAAAGGGTCGAATTAAAATGACGAGCTTCCGCGCACTTGCCCTGCTCTCGCTGCTCCCTGTGTGTTCCACCGCGCAGGTCACCTTCGACCGCTTGCTCCACGCCGATAAGGAGCCGCAGAACTGGCTGACCTATTCCGGCGCCTATGCCAGCAATCGCCACAGTTCGCTCTCGCAAATCAATACCGGCAACGCGAAAAACCTGGAGTTGAAATGGATCTTCCAGGTCCAGAACACGCCCTTCGAAACCACCCCGCTGGTGATCAACGGCATCATGTACCTCACGCAGCCGCCCAACGACGTGGTGGCGCTCGACGCCAAGACCGGAGCCGTCTTCTGGGTTTACGAATATCGAGCCAAGCCCGGCCGCCTGTGCTGCGCCGCGGTGAATCGCGGACTTGCCATTCTGGGCGACACGCTCTACATGGCCACAGTCGATGCGCACTTGGTCGCCATCGATTCGAAGACCGGCCGCCCCATCTGGAACGTGCAGGTGGCCGATCCGCAGGATGGCTACTCGATGACCATGGCTCCCTTGGTGATCAAGGATAAAGTTCTGGTGGGCACGGCAGGCGGCGAGATGGGGATTCGCGGCCGCATCGTCGCTTATGACGCCGCGACCGGCAAAGAAGACTGGCGGTTTTATACCATTCCCGGGCCGGGTGAGCCGGGACATGAGAGCTGGATGGGCGACTCGTGGCAGCACGGCGGCGGATCGGTGTGGGTGACAGGTTCCTATGACCCCGAATTGAATCTCACGTATTGGGGCGTGGGCAATCCGTGGCCGGATTTCGACGAGAGCGTGCGCACCGGCGACAATCTCTACACCACTTCAGTGGTCGCGCTCGATCCCGATACCGGCAAGCTCAAATGGCATTTTCAGTTCACTCCGAGTGACCATGCCGATTACGATTCGGTCCAGATTCCGGTGCTGGTGAATGCGAACTGGCGGGGAGCGCCGCGCAAGCTGATGCTGTGGGCCAATCGCAACGGATTTTACTATGCGCTCGACCGCGCTACCGGTCAGTTTCTCACCGGCAAACCGTTCGTCAAAGAGAACTGGGCGAGCGGACTGGACGACGCTGGGCGTCCGATACGGACGACTAAGAAGAGCGATGATGACGTGACCTACCCGGGCATTCAGGGCGGGACGAACTGGTATTCACCGTCCTACAGTCAGCGCACCGGCCTGTTCTATGTCGGCGCGTGGGACAACTATTACTCCACGTTCACGAAGAGTTCGGAAACGCCGCTGCCGTGGCGCCGCGGGGCCATCAATACCTGGACCGACGATGCGGGCCACGGGTCCATCATGGCGATCGACCCGGCCACGGGCGACAAGAAATGGGAATTCAAGATGTATGACGTGACCGACAGCGGCATTCTGACGACTGACGGGGACGTTCTCTTCTCCGGCGGCCGCGAAGGTAACTTTTATGCGCTGGACGCGCGGTCGGGAGCGATGCTTTGGAAGACGCAACTGGGCGGGGACATGGCTTCGGGGCCGATCACATATCAGATCGATGGCAAGCAATACGTCGCAGTCGCGGCAGGACACGGGCTGTTTGTGTTTGGGATTCGATAAGCGGAACTAGTTTCTTAATTTGTGCGGCTAAAGCGGCACCCGGATCTCCAAACTCGATCCGTGCCCCGGCCGCGAGTCCAGCATCAGTTCGCCGCCGAGCATGCGCACGCGCCGCTTGATACTCACCGGACCCGTCCGAAGCAGCTCAAGTTCCTCCAGCGTAAACACGCCGCTGAAGGGAAAACCGCCGCCGTTGTCCTCGGCGCGCACTTCCAGCTTTCCGCCGTTTTTGCCTAGTGTGAGGGCCACGCGCGAGGCGCCGGAATGCTTATGAATGTTGTTCAGCGTCTCGCGCACGATCTGCAGCAGCTCCAGCGACACCTCAGTTTGCGCGGGATCGTTAAACTCGGCGCTGGTGAAGGTCGCCGCGATGCCGGTGTCGCGCTGGAACTGCTCCGTCATGCGGCTGAGCGAAGCGCTCAGGGATACGCCATCCTCCACCGGCCGCATGCTGCGCACGAAACTGCGCAGCTCGGTTACCTGATCGCGGCACAGCTCCTGCAACTGGCGCAGCTCGCTGGTGGCGGCGTCGATGTCGCGGGCCAGCAGCTTGCGCACGATCTCCAGCCGCATCTGGAAGCTGATGAAACTCTGCAACGGGCCATCATGGAAATCCGCGGCGATGCGCTCGCGCTCGGCTTCGCGCGCGCCTTCGGACTGGGCGCGGATGATCATGTTGTAGCGCAGCGTGTTCGACATCTTGCGCTCCAGGTAGCGCTTGTACAGCGAGAAGGCGACGGCCATGGCGGCGGCGGACCAATCCGCCCACAGGAAACCTGCGCCCGGGGCTGTCAGCAGCACGGTCAGAATCATCGCTGCCACGGCCACGATCAATACCGTTGCGAATGGCTGCAATATCGTGGCGGACACCAGTAGGAATCCGTACGCCAGCGCTGGGGCCCATTCGGCCGGCAGCAGCCACTTGCAGAAGGTGAAGAATGCGAAGTCGATCACCAGGGCCACCACCGCGCGCGGAGCCGCGTCGAACTTGGTCTCGAATAGCGCGCCCACCGAGAAGATGGCGTAGGCAATCAGGAACACCAGCGACGAGGTGATGCTCGATCCAGTGAACGGATACCAGGCCAGGCACGTGAACGCCAGCACTACACGTGCGACGCGTATGGCGGCACGGCCCTGATAGGGGATCATGATGTTACCGCCGGTAGAGGTAGAGCCGATGGCTGCGGCCTTCGCCGTCGTCGTCGATATCCAGGACCTTCGCCGCGGTCCACTGGGGAAATTCGAAATCGTGGGCCACAATGCGCGTGCCCTTCTTAAGCTGCTTCTCGAAAATCGGTGTTATTTTCTGGATGGCCACGGGCAGTAAATAGATCGTCAACAGATCGTAGGAGGAATAGTCCTGCCGCAGCAGGTCGCCATGGACGATGCACGCGCGGGATTCGAGGCCCAGGGTCTTGATGCGCTGCGCGCTTTGTTTATACAGCGCGTCGTCCAGTTCCACTCCGGTGGCGTCGGCGTGGTACTTGCGCGCGGCCATGATGACGATGCGGCCGTCGCCCGAGCCGAGGTCGTACATCTTCTCGCCCGCCTTGAGCTCGCCCAATTGCAGCATTTTATCGACGATGGATTGCGGCGTCGGGAAATACGGCGCGATTTTGGCGTCGCCGGACGGCTGGGTTTCCTCTTGCGCCTTGTCTTGCGCCTTATCTTGCGCCGACAACGCGACCGCCAGCGCAAGCGCCGCGGGCGCGACCAGCAGCAGCCATATGCCATCCCAGCGCATCAAGGCTCAATATACACCCGCACGCGATTGCTCGAAGCGCCATCCACGTCCAGATATAGCTCCGCAGGCCCGTAATTGCTAATTTTGGGCACCACGATTTCCACCAAATAAAAGCCCACGTATCCCGGCGCGAGTTCGGCGCGCGTCACTTCCACCGGCGCGCGGTCCAGGAAAACGTGAACGTTGCCCGCCACCAGCGGCGGATCATCGAGCGGCGCGGGCACTCCAGTGGGCCAATCCGGCGTCACGCGCCCCAACCCAGTAGCCAGAATCTGAATGCGAGTGCCGGAGTGCGCCGCCGTCATCGCATCCAGCATTACGCCCTTATCGGCATCCAACAGCATCGGCGAGCCGTCGCGCGCCACGAAGATCACCGGCGCGGCAGCGGCCAGCGGCAGGGACGGCAGATTTACGGGAGCCCCGGCAGAACTCGCAGCCAGTGGCAGCGCAGCGCCGTGCGCATCAAAAGGAATCTGGACTTGCGATTCACCGCCGGTCGCCGCCAGCACGGGAGCCACGATGCCTCCGGCCTGAACGCCATCTACTTGCACTCCCAAAATACTAACGAGCGAGCCCGGCGCCACCGCGCGCTTGATCATGTCCGCCGCGCTCACCACGCTCGGATCGCGCAGCCGGTGGGGAGCCAACGCTGCGTAAACCCCATAACCGTCGATGGCAGCCCACAGCAGATTTCCCTGCGCGTCCAGCTTCACATCCATGGCTGCGGCGCCGTCCGGTAAGCCCGCGAGAGCCGTCCAGCTTTGCACCGCGCCAAGCGCGCTTAAATCCGCGTACGCCAGGAACACGCCGCGATCGGTGGCGGCATACAACGCGCCGCTGGCGGGATCGGCCGCGACTCCATGTACCGCCGCATCCGGCAGATTGGCCGTAAAGTTATCCCAGAACGCGCCGCCGTTGATGGTATGCAGAACGTGCGCCGCTCCGTACGCGCGACAGTGGCTCCGCAGGAGCCGCGCCCAGCGCCGCCAAGGCCACGCGCGGGTCTTGCGGATCGATCCAGAAGCGCTCCACTGGCCCCGAATCCGCGAGTCCCGCACTCGGAGAGAAGGTTTGCCAGGTGACACCGCGATCCGCCGAAACCTGAATCCTGCCGTCCTGCATGCCGCTGTAGATGAAGTCGCCGGCGATCGCCAGGGCCGTCACGTTCGCGCCGCGAATCGAGGAGAGCGCCAGTCGTAATTGGGTTTCCTGCACCAGGTCGGCGTTGCTAGCCGGAATCCAGGCTTGTTTGTTGCCCGGAGGCCACGCGGCGGCTGTGTCGTTATTTAGCGCGATGCGCGCGCCTTGATCGCCCACCGGAAGATCCATAAGCCGGGTGGCCGGCAAGTTGGGCAAGTCTTCGTTCAGTCCGCTCCAGGAGCGCCCTCCGTCCACCGATCGAAATACGCCCGCCGCGCCTGCCGTCACGATTTCATCGCTATTGCCGGGAGCGATGGCCAGATCGGCTACGCCTCCACCAATCAGCGAAGTTCCGCCCAGCGAATCTCCGCGATAGATGGTCGTGTTTTCCCAATGCGCCCCGCCATCTTCTGAGCGATAGACATATTCGCCGAACGCATACACGCGGCTCGCGTCGCCTGGGAATGCGCGGGTTTGCGCTCCCGGCTCCGGCAGACTTCCGGTCATCGCGTTCGCAACGACCGTAGGCACCGGAGCGTTGCTCGGCTGCCAGCTCTCCAGATCGGCCGTCTGATACACGCGACCGGGCTCATTGTCGCCACCCCGGGTCTGGACATAAAGCATCCCACCCGGCCCATACCAGACTCGTTTGCAGGCACCCGACGCCGCTCCGGCCAGCGCCTCATCCAGAACCAGGTTGCCGATGTGCCGCCAGTCGGGGGTTAGGCCGGCCGCCGCCACCGGCGGGGCCTGCTGCGCGTGGGCGCGCCACGGCCCCAGGATGACGAGTAGTACTGTGGCGAAGCGCCACGGTGCTGTGGACAACTTATACATCCAAACCGTCCATTGTATCCCGGTATATCGACCGAAAGGCTCCGAAGCTTCTGATTTCAGAGGAAATTTCCAAAGAAATCGTTGCGGACCCCCACTTGCCATGGAGTTTAGTGCTAAACTGGCCGAAATAGTATTCTATGCTGCGCGTCGTGTATCCCGGCAGAACGGTGGTGCTAGCGCTGCTGCTTGCAGCGGCGGCGGTAGTGTGCCCGGCGCAGTTCACTCCTTTTGACACTGGCACTTACGCGGCGAAAGTCATCTCGCAGACCGGCCAGGTTTCGGTCGTCAAGGACACCCAGCCGTGGGCCCTTTCCGTCGGCGATTCGGTGCAGATTCGCGACCTCATCCTCACCGGTCCGGACGGCCATGCTCTGTTCCAGGTTTCAGACGGCAGCACTTTTGAGGTATTCCCGAACTCGCGCGTGGTGTTCCGCAAGAATCCGCCCAATTGGAAGGACCTGCTCGACGTCCTAGTGGGACGCGTCCGGGTTCACATCGAGCACTTCGGCAACGTGCCCAACCCGAATCGCGTGCTCACGCCGACCGCGGTGATTTCGGTGCGCGGCACGACCTTTGACATCACCGTCGACGACGACGACGAAACTACGCTGGTCGAAGTGGAAGACGGCCAGGTGGAAGTGCAGCACGCGTTGCTGCCGCGCGGAAATTCCAAGCTGCTGAACCCCGGCGAATCGTTGCGTGTTTATCGCAACGAGCCGATCGCCGCAAGCGGAATAGACAAGGGCAATCTGGCGCGGATCATATTGCGCTCCATGGCGAACGCGGCCATCACAATGGCTACCCACATGCCGAGCTCGGGCGGCGGTTCTGGCGGCGGTATGCCCACCGGCGGCGGCGTGGGCGATACCCAGAAAGTGCCTCCGCCACCACCCCCGCCTCCGCCTCCGCCATCGGCTCCGTCCCTCTAAGGCGCGGCGCGAAGCAACCTCCCGTCTTCAGGCGAGCCGCCAAGCGGGCCCCTCGTGCGAAACTAGCGGTTAGCTATGAAGTATCTGCTGACAGTTTTAATTCTGCCGCTAGCGCTTCGCGACGGCTCGCGCTCAAGGCGTTTCCGCGCCCTGGGACATCTCGCAAACCCTCACCTCGCTCGCGGCGCAATCGCAACGGCTCCTGCCCATCCTCGAACAGTTGACGCCGGAGAAGTGGGAAGCCAAGGGTGCGCCCGCCGCTTACACCGCGCAATGGCGCAACGCGCGCAGCGAAGTGGGCTATTTGTTGGGCGCGGCCGAAGCCATGAAGAAGCAGCCGGAGAAGCTCACCCTGGGGCTGGACACGCTGTTCCGTTTGCAGGCCGTCGAAGCCCAGGTGAATTCGCTGGTCGATGGAGTGCGGCGCTATCAGAATCCCGCTGTGGGCGACCTGCTGGTGAGCGTGGTATCCGCCAACTCCGCCAATCGCGATCAGCTACGGCAATATATCACCGACTTGGCGCAGACGAAGGAAGAGGAATTTCAGGTGGTGGATCGCGAAGCCCAGCGCTGCCGCGGGACGCTGATGCGCCAGCCGCCCGTGCGTTCAGCTCCGGCCGCTCCCAAACCCGCGCCGGCCGCCTCTGCGGCGAACCCCGCCGCCCCGCAATCGCCGAATACGAAGTAGGGGGAGGGAAGAGCTCATGACTGAGACCACCACTTTCCAGTGCAGCATCTGCGAGGAACCTTCCACCGAAATTTGCGTCTACTGCACCAAGGACACTTGCACCAATCACCTGTGCGAGAAGTGCAAACGTTGCAGCGATTGCTGCCAGTGCGATTTCCGGCGCAATAACGATTAGCGGAGCGGGCCGCCAGTGATCTACCTAAAAAGTATCTTGGTCGGTGTCGCAGTCGTCGCAGTATCCGACATACTGATCTTGGGTATTCCCTTCCTCATTGTCATGGGAATGGGCGGCTACTGGGGCTTCGAATTTTCGTTATCGGGACTTGGCGCCCCGGCAGGGGCACTCCCGACGCTCTTGATCTTCGCAGCGGGTTTTTACTGGGAGTTTCGACGACTATCAAAACAGTGTTCTCCTTCGCGATAATTTCATCCCTACTGCCCCTCCCGCGCGCTAAAATTGGTCGAAATGCAATTCCTCGCCGAAAGCCTCGTCGAACTCATCACCCAGACCTCCACCAACCTGCCGCCCGACGTGCGCGAAGCCATGAGCCGCGCGCTCGGAACCGAGCTGCCCAACACGCAGTCCTCGCAGGCGCTGAACGTGATCGCCTCGAATATCGATATGGCGGCCGAGGACCAGGGTCCCATTTGCCAGGACACCGGCATGCCCACCTTCGTGGTCCACACGCCGGTCGGCGTCAACCAGATTGTGCTCAAGAGCGCGATTCAGGAAGCCGTGGCGGAAGCCACGCGCCGCGGGAAACTGCGGCCCAACTCCGTCGATTCTCTCACCGGCAAAAACAGCGGCAACAACCTCGGCGTCGAAACGCCCGTCATTCACTTCGAGCAGTGGGACGAGGATCAAATCGAAGTGAAGCTGATCCTCAAGGGTGGCGGCTGCGAGAACAAGAACATCCAGTATTCACTGCCCGCCGATCTGGAGCACATGGGCAAAGCCGGCCGCAACCTCGAAGGTGTGCGCAAGTGCATTCTGCACGCCGTGTGGCAGGCGCAGGGACAGGGCTGCGCTCCGGGAGCGGTCGGCGTGTGCATTGGCAGCGACCGCGCCCACGGCTACGTCCTCGCCAAGGAGCAGTTGTTCCGCACCCTCGACGACGTAAATCCGCATCCCGATCTGGCGCGTCTCGAGAGCGAAATCGTGGAGGAGGCCAACCGCCTCGGCATCGGAGCCATGGGGTTCGGCGGCAAGGTGTCGCTGATCGGATGCAAGATCGGCGCCGCCAACCGCCTGCCCGCCAGCTTCTTCGTGTCGGTGGCCTATGAATGCTGGGCTTTCCGCCGACTGGGAGTCAGGCTCGATGCCGGAAGCGGCGCGATCACCGGGTGGTTATACCGCGATCCCTCGCGGCCCGTTGAAAAAATGACGCAGAGTACGGGCTTCCCGCTCACTGGCCGTGAAATCATTCTGCGGCCTCCCATCAGCGAGGAGCAGGTCCGCGCGCTCAAAGTGGGCGACGTGGTGCTGATCACGGGTGAATGTTACACCGGGCGCGATGCCGTGCACGCGCATCTGATGACCAATCCGCTGCCGGAGGGCATCGATCTGCGGGGCGCGCTGCTCTACCACTGCGGTCCCGTTATGCTCAAGAGCGGAGAGCGCTGGACCGTCAAAGCCGCGGGACCCACCACCAGCAGCCGCGAAGAGCCATACCAAGCCGACATCATCCGCAAATTTGGCGTGCGCGCGGTGATGGGCAAGGGCGGCATGGGAAAGAAAACCCTGGAGGCGCTCCAGGAGCACGGCGCGGTGTATCTCAACGGCATCGGCGGCGCGGCCCAGTATTACGCGCGCGCCATTGATCAGGTATTAGGCGTGAGCCTGCTTGAATTCGGCATCCCCGAAGCCATGTGGAAGCTGCACGTGCACGACTTCATGGCGATCGTGACCATGGACGCGCACGGCAACAGCCTGCACGCGGAGTTGGAGCGCGAAACCGGCGAGAATCTCGAAGCGCTGCAGGCTCCCGCGGCCCCAGTGGTCCCGGCGGCTATTTCTTCGCGCTGACGGCTTCGGTCCGGGTCAGGTAGAGCACGAAGGGCGTCACCTCAAACGGCATCTTTTCGCGCGGCGAGAGCAGCGCAAGCGGACGGGTCTTCACGAGAGCCAGTTGATTGGTCCAGGGATTCAATTTCACCCGCGAGCCCAACGGCAGCGCCGCAATCTGATCCAGTTTCTCGGGTTCAAGCGCCGGTGCCGCTGCCGCGAAGCTCGCGAGACGCGCCAGCGCCGCCGCATCGCCCACCTGATCGCCCAGGTTTGCCTGCAATAAGCGCGGCATTGCGGCTTGGTGCGCGGCCAGCGCTTTGAGGAATAGACCCGCGTTGGCCAGGTTTGAATATGGAGACGAGCGCATCATCGCAATGGCCTCCGTGGAAGCGGCCTGCATCTCTTCCGCCGGCCGCTCAAAGCGGAAGCGTTGCAGCAGTTCGAGATCGCTCAACATAGTTTGGTTGTTGAAGGCGAACTGAGTTTGCGTCGCGTGTCCCAGCGTGATGTGCGCCAGTTCGCTCGCAAGAGTCAGCGCCAGGCTCCCTTCGTCGGGCAGAACGTCAATCAACCCGCGGCTGATGACGATGGTGTGGCCCATGGCAAAAGTTTCGAGCGGCGTAGTCAGCAGCACGCGGCAATGGACTTCGATATCCAATTTCGACGACACGATCAAATTGTTGACCACGGTGTTGAGAACTTCGTCCACTGGTCCGGGCGGCGCCAGTAGCCCGCCCTTTTCAAGGCGGGCGAGAAGGTTCTGTTCCGCCTGCCGCTCCCACAAGCGTTGGCTTTCGAGCGGCGAAATGTCCTTCGGGCGCGGCCGGATCCTCAGTCGCGGAAGCGCTCTCAATCAGGATGCTGGTCAATTCGTCGACTTTCCGTGAGGGTGTCGCGGCGTAATCCCAAAATCGTGTTTGCGCCTTGAAATGCGGCATGGCGCCGTCGGCACGCCGGCCCTCCGAAGCTTGTTCTTCAACATAAACTTGAGCGGGAACCCACAGGGACTCCGTGGCATTTACCCGCCAGCTATCGAAATGAAAGTAGCGCTCGGCGATGGCTCCGCGGGTGGGCGGCGGCTGTACGTAAAGGATGTCGTTCGCCGCGAGCGCCACGTCCGGCGCCGCGCGTTCCATAATCTTGCTCAACGCCACGGGAATTTCGGTCCGCCCAATGCCGCCCCCGGTATCCACTCCAGGGCCACGCCGAAAAATGTAGGCCTCCTTGTTCGCGAAAGGCGCCAACCCCTCGGCCAAAGCCAGCGCTTTCAATACCGTCGTCTCGCCTGCTCCGTCCATCCGGAACGCTCCCGGGTGTTTCACATTTCCGGCCACAAACACGCGGCCCGCCTGGGGTACGCGGACTTCCTCGCCGCCCTCCAGCGTCACGTTCCACGCCGGGTCCGCCGCGTCAATCAGCATCTTCACCGGAATGTGCTCCACCCGCACCGCGCCGCCGATCCTGGCCGCGCGCGTCAGCAGAATCTCCGGCCCCGCGTCTTCGCTCAAGCCCTGGGCGCGAGTCAGCGCTTCAAGCAGCGTAATCTTGCCCAGCGCCTGAAACGTGAGCGGCGACTCTCACGGCGCCCAGCACACTGATGGGCCGGCTATGATATTCCGCGATCGTAACCGTCACCGTCGGATCCACCAGAATCTGTTCCTCCGCCAGCGCCGCCGCGATCCGCCTCTCGACGTCCGCGGGCATCAGCCCCCGGGCATCGATCTTTTCCCGCAGCATCGGCAGCCGGATCAGCCCCTCGGAACTCACTCGCACCGTCCTGGTGAATTCCGGCGCGCCGTAGACCGATACCGCCAGCAGATCGGCAGGGCCAATGGCCTGGACGGGCAGATTTGCTCCCACGCTCTCGACTTGTGCCTCCATCTGCGCCACCGCCGGCCCCGCCAGCCGACCATGAGCGCGATCGCCAACAGGAATCTGATCTCCATCTAAGCCACCGCCCAGCGCGCCTGCACCGGCGTCACCATATCCGCTTCCACTTCCACCGCGAGCGACCGCTGCAGCATCTCGATTCCGATCACCAGTTGCAGGCAGTCTCTCTCCTCCCGCAGAAGCGTGCCTTCGACGCCACGCAGCGGCCCCCGCTCCACCCGCACGCGATCGCCCGGCTTCAGATACGGCCACGGCCGCACCGGCAGCTTCGAATCCATCACCGTCCGGATGGCGGCTATCTCGACCTCGGAAATCTCCGCCGGCGCGCCGCCGAATTCGACTACCCTAGCCACGCCCGGGACATCAATCACCTTGATACGCTCGGTTGAATTCGAACCGGCAAAACACGTATCCCGCAAACAGGGGCAGGTCTATTTCTTTCACCCGGTCCGACCAGCGCCGCCGCGCGCGATAGGTAGGCGCCAGCGCCTCAAAGCCTTGGAATTCCAGCGCCGACCGCGCCGCGACCTCATGCTGATGTTTCACCGTCAGTGCGTACCACGGGCATAGCTCGCGCATTGTGACTCCCAGTGGGGGAATTTCCCGATGCTAATTCGTACAACACTCTTGTGCCTGCCCGAACTGATTTATCTCAATCGAGCTGGCACAGCGAACGATTTCAATCCGTATCGGCGTACGTAGCGCGAAGTAATAACGATTTGAAATTAAAAGTAGAGGGAAGCCCGCGCGGGGATAGATCGGGTTACAGAGTTATGCTGCAGCGGAAACGGAATGTCCAGGAAATGCGGATCCGTGAGCGAATCAAAAGACGTTTGTCCGGAGAAAGGGATTGGCCGGCTACTCACCGCCGCCCCGCTCCGAACCGGCGTCATGCCTTGCTTTGCCTCTCATAAAAACTGGCCGTGAAGTCGCGCAGCGATCGCGGTGCCTTGCCTTCTCCCAGTCTCCTCACCAGGCTCTCCCGATCCGCCGCGCTCCGGTCCTGCCCCAGCTTGAACTTGCCTTCCAGCAGCTCAATCTGCATCTCGAAGCCGATAATGCCGCCCATCAGACCATATTTATAGCCATCGTCGATCTTGGCGAAGTCGTAGCCCGTGCCCTCATACGTCTCGAATTTCGCGATCAATTTCGCCAGCAAGTCGTTCAGTTCCTTGCGCCCCTCCACCGGCTGCATCTTGCCCGTTGCATGGACCACGGCGAAATTCCACGTCGGGACCACGTTTCCGGTCTGCGCATACCAGTCGGGCGAAATGTATCCGTGCGGCCCGTGGAAAACGATGACGCCGTTTTGCCTGCCGTCGAAAGTGGACTTCTGTACATTCTGGCGCGAGATGTGCCCGTGCAGCGTTCCATAGGGTCCAGCGGTCCGGTCGAGCCACACCGGAATGTGCGTGATGCGCAGTGTGGGCGAGACGGTGACCAGATCGACGAACGCGAACTCGTCCATGAAATCGTGGAGGAACCGCCGGTCGTCGACCAGTTGCGGTTTTGGAATGTAAAGGGATTCGGCGACGGCCGCTGCGGCGATTTCGGCTGGAGTTTGCGCCTTCGCTCCAACGCTCGCCAAGGCGAGCCCCGCAAGCAGATCGCGACGTTTCATGGGTGGCTCCTTTGCCCGGAGTTGAGAATGACTTCAGTATCGCTCCCCGAAAGATTAGCCGCAAATGAACGCGAATGAACGCGAATCCGAAAAAGAGAATTGGCTCACAGACGGACACCGATCCAATTGTGGACCTTCGTTAATACGCCTCAATGCGGCATCACGCGATCCGCTGAACCCATTGGCTCCGCCAGGATGGAGCCTCGAAGGGGTCCGCGAAATATTGTGTCTCGTGCACGACCTTACCGTTGCGAAACTCCATAATGCTCACTGTGTATGCCAGTCGCCCCTGGTAAGTGATGGTGTATTCCGTGATCCAGAGATCACCCTTTCCTAGAATTCGCTTGACGTTGAATCCTGACGGCTTGCCTGGATGATGACTCCGCAAGGCCTGCAAATTCTTTCGCCCCAAGATTCGTTCGCCTGACTGAGGATAATCACAAATGGCATCGTCATCGTAAATATCGTGTTCCGCGTTTGCATCGCCGGCTGCCGACGCGCTCCAGTGGGTATTCAGGGCTTCCCGTATTTGTTCCTCTTGCATGGGCCCCTCCAGGTGCGATGTAGGATTCATGATTCATCTATATTGTGGAATGAGACTCGGATTGCAGGTATTCACTTCCTTGGATTGGCGGATTCCTCAGTTCTGCGGCGAGTCTAAAGATGGAGGAAGGTGCGCGGCGTATCGACAACCTGCACTCTCAGTGGCTGGATGAGCATGCAAGAAAACTTGCGAACTTGCGAATCACGCTCGAGACAATCGTGAATCGTTTCGAGAATCTTGGCCCAACGATCGATGAGCGCATCCAAAGTGAGGAGTACTTGCAACTGGTCCGGCGGGCCTTCCGCGTTTGGGACGAGGCCTCGACCGAAGAGAAGCGACGGTACGTGGGCAATGTCGTTGCGAACGCAGCCGGCACTCGCCTTTGCTCGGATGACGTGATCCGTTTGTTCTTAGACTGGTTAAACCTGTACCACGAGTCCCATTTCGCGGTGATACGCTGCATCTATAACAAGCAGGGAATTACGCGTTTCGAGATATGGGATCAAATCTATGGTGAACTGCCGCGGGAGGGTTCCGCGGAAGCCGATCTTTTCCGATTCCTGATTCGCGACCTGAGTACGGGCGGAGTGATCCGCCAGGAGCGCGAAACCAACCAGGCTGGCCAGTTCTTGCGAAAGCGACGGCCTAAGGGTAAATCTCCGATTTCGACAACCATGGAATCGTCGTTCGAGGACACCAAACCATACGTCTTGACAGGAGTCGGCGAGCAGTTCGTTCACTACACAATGAACGAGATTGTTAGCCGCATCGGCCCTGGCGACGAGCGCGCGCGAGCTTCGGAAGCTTCGTGTTCTGAGAGCTAGAGAGGGAGCCTCGGCGCAGGGAGTGTCTCGGCGGGTTTCCGATTCGCGTTCATTCGCGTTCATTCGCGGCTAATCTAATCTTTCCCCGGTTTCTCCCGAGAATTCCCCGTCCCACCGTGAACTAACTTTTACGCATGAACGCAGATGAACGCGAATCGCTGAACGCGCTTTTCGAGGCCGTCGTCGGAGCGGCCTATGAAGTATCCAACACCCTCGGCGCAGGATTTCTCGAAAAGGTCTACGAACGTGCCCTCGCAAAGGAGCTCACCCTGCGTGGAATCCCAGCCCGTCCTCAAGTTCCCTACCAGATCATCTATAAAGGCAACATCATCGCCGAATATATCGCCGACTTGGTAGTAGACGACCGCCTACTAGTAGAAATCAAGTGCGTTAACGCTTTAGCCAAGGCACATCTGGCCCAGTCCTTGAACTATCTGAAAGCCTCCAACCTCCCGCTAGCCCTCCTAATCAACTTCCAGCACCCCAAAGTCGTGTGGCTCCGCGTAGTCTCCAGCCTCTGATTCGCCTTAATTTGCTTTCATTCGCGGCTAATCTCGTTTTTCCCCGGTTTCCCCCTTGCACACCCTGTAACCCATTTGCTATCCTGTTCAAGCCGTCGAACGATAGTAGCAACGACAGCACCCTGGATCTGGGTTGAGATCGAAACCTCTTCCTTTGCAAGAAACTTGCAAAAAGGACTTGCGGAGTGGGCCGAGGTTTGCTATTGTAGACGATGTACGCTAGAACGGTAGTACTAGCGTAACGGGTAGGGAAGGCAGCAAACGCGGCAGTGAGTTAATCCTGCTGTGATTTCGGGACCTCCATCTGAAGTAGTTCTTTCAGGCTCCCATAATTTCTGGATGAGGTCATCCTTGTGCGTTTTGCAAGGTGCTTTGTCCGAACGGCTTTCGAGGCCGGCAGGGAATTCGTTTTCCGAAAGGATCGCGGGTTCGGCTGCGCAGATCTTTGAAAATCTGGTTGGACGCGAAGTAGAAGTTATGCTGGCGCGTTTTTGTCCTCCTCCGCAAGGTGGTTGGCGAGGGCGTGTCAAGCAACTAATTCGTCAGTAACTTGAGTTCAAACTGAGGCGACTAACAAATCGGCACGATAGATCTTAGGATCTGTCTGCCAGGCTAGATTGGCCGAAAGGTCGATCGAAACCGAAACGGTTCAAACGAGAGTTTGATCCCGGCTCAGAATCAACGCTGGCGGCGCGCTTAACACATGCAAGTCGCACGAGAAAGGGAGCAATCCTAAGTAAAGTGGCGCACGGGTGAGTAACACGTGGATCATCTACCTTTTAGTGGGGAATACCTCTGGGAAACCGGAGACAATACCGCATAAGCCTGTAAAGGGAAAGCAGCAATGCGCTGAAAGAGGAGTCCGCGGCCGATTAGCTAGTTGGCGGGGTAATGGCCCACCAAGGCGAAGATCGGTAGCCGGCCTGAGAGGGCACACGGCCACACTGGCACTGAAACACGGGCCAGACTCCTACGGGAGGCAGCAGTGGGGAATCTTGCACAATGGGCGAAAGCCTGATGCAGCGACGCCGCGTGAGCGATGAAGCCCTTCGGGGTGTAAAGCTCTTTCGACGGGAACGATAATGACGGTACCCGGAGAAGAAGCTGCGGCTAACTACGTGCCAGCAGCCGCGGTAATACGTAGGCAGCGAGCGTTGTTCGGAATTACTGGGCGTAAAGAGTGTGTAGGCGGTGTTCCCAGTCTGTTGTGAAATCTCCCGGCTTAACTGGGAGGGTGCAGCGGAAACTAGAATGCTAGAGGGTGGGAGAGGTAAGCGGAATTCCTGGTGTAGCGGTGAAATGCGTAGATATCAGGAGGAACACCTGTGGTGTAGACAGCTTACTGGACCACTTCTGACGCTGAGACACGAAAGCGTGGGTAGCAAACAGGATTAGATACCCTGGTAGTCCACGCCCTAAACGATGCATACTTGGTGTGAGCGATTCATTTCGTTCGTGCCGGAGCTAACGCGTTAAGTATGCCGCCTGGGGAGTACGGTCGCAAGGCTGAAACTCAAAGGAATTGACGGGGGCCCGCACAAGCGGTGGAGCATGTGGTTCAATTCGACGCAACGCGAAGAACCTTACCTGGGCTCGAACGGCTTTGGATCATCTTTGGAAACAGAGACTTCTCGCAAGAGACCGGAGTCGAGGTGCTGCATGGCTGTCGTCAGCTCGTGTCGTGAGATGTTGGGTTAAGTCCCGCAACGAGCGCAACCCTTGTCCTGTGTTGCCACTCCCGTAAGGGAAGCACTCTCAGGAGACCGCCAGCGATAAGTTGGAGGAAGGTGGGGATGATGTCAAGTCATCATGGCCTTTATGTCCAGGGCTACACACGTGCTACAATGGACGGTACAAAGCGCTGCAAACCCGCGAGGGGGAGCCAATCGCAAAAAACCGTTCTCAGTTCGGATCGCAGGCTGCAACTCGCCTGCGTGAAGCTGGAATCGCTAGTAATGGTGTATCAGAACGATACCGTGAATACGTTCCCGGGCCTTGTACACACCGCCCGTCACATCACGAAAGTGGATTGTACTAGAAGTCCTAATCAAACAGGCCCAAGGTGTGATTCATGATTGGGGTGAAGTCGTAACAAGGTAGCCGTAGGAGAACCTGCGGCTGGATCACCTCCTTTCTAAGAGAACGTGGCTGGAATCACCGAATAAAGGTCGGAAGTTTACAACCGATCCAAGTAAGTGATAGTCGTTCCAGTCCATAAGCCCAAGTGGTCCGTTTACGGATCATGCAAGCATGTCTCAGTTCTCTTTCTCAAGTTCCGCACGACCTTTTATGATCATCGAGCTGGTCTTGGTGATCCCGCGTTCAACTGGCCTCGATTACAAATTCGGCGGTCCCTGTCAGACAGGGCCGCCACAAATCACTAAAAATCAGGGGCTGTAGCTCAGTTGGGAGAGCGCCTGATTTGCATTCAGGAGGTCGCCGGTTCGATCCCGACCAGCTCCACCAGTTTGAAGCTGCCCTGGCCCTGAACCATGGGCCAACATCGCGGCGTTGCGGCACCTGCCGCAGAGCCGCTTCAATGTGGGCCTGTAGCTCAGGTGGCTAGAGCGCGCCCCTGATAAGGGCGAGGTCGATAGTTCGAGTCTATCCAGGCCCACCAACAACCCAGCTACCCAAAAAAGCTGGACCCGGCGCGCAAAACCAGCCGCCAAACTCAGACATCAGCAGGCGCCGCAAAGCGCATCACAAAAAGCGGCGTGTGCTGATGGCTGCGAAGTCATCGTGTTCTTTGACAATTGAATATTGACGGGCAACTACAAAGTTGCAAAGGTCACCAGGAGTCCCGGCTCTCTTAAAAAGAGCGTAGGGCGCCAAGTATCTGGTGGCCGGTAGCGCTAAAGAACAATGTAGGGCGCGCCAGGCCGCAAGCCTTCCAAGGCAAGCGGGTTGGTAAGCTCTGCGAGAATACTACTCTGTGTTTAGAGTAAATTTTATGGTCAAGCTACTAAGGGCATGCGTGTGGATGCCTTGGCGCAAGAAGGCGATGAAGGACGTGGCTAGCTGCGATAAGCCTCGGGGAGATGCAAGCAATCTATGATCCGGGGATTTCCGAATGGGGGAACCCAGCCGGTGCGAACACCGGCTATCCTGCGATGAATACATAGTCGTAGGAAGCGAACGGGGGGAAGTGAACCATCTCAGTACCCCTAGGAAGAGAAAACAACCGTGATTCCGATAGTAGTGGCGAGCGAACTCGGAACAGCCTAAACCGGACGATCCGCAAGGAGAGTCCGGGGTTGCAGGACCACAATAATCATTTCTTGAAGCCTCCCGCTGGGAGGCTCTTGAAGCCGCACCGGAGCGGGCTCAACAAGCCTGAACTGGGGCGGTCGCAAGGTCCCCACAAAACGGGGAGGTTGCTGGAAATGGTTAAACGAGGGATAAGAAAGTGTTAATAGAACGGTCTGGAAAGGCCGGCCATAGAGGGTGACAGCCCCGTATATGAAAATGCAATCTTCTTTCAAGTGGCTCCTAAGTACCGCGGGACACGTGGAACCCTGCGGGAATCTACCGGGACCATCCGGTAAGGCTAAATACTCTCTTGCGACCGATAGTGAACAAGTACCGTGAGGGAAAGGTGAAAAGTACCCCTGCGAGGGGAGTGAAATAGTACCTGAAACCGCATGCCTACAAGCAGTGGGAGGGCTATGCCGCGCAAGCGGAATGCCTGACCTCGTGCCTATTGAATAATGAGCTGGCTAGTTTATCTCAGTGGCAAGGTTAAGCTTTAAGCGAGCCGAAGCGAAAGCGAGTCTGAATAGGGCGTTCAGTCGCTGGGATAAGACGCGAAGCGGGATGATCTACCCTTGGCCAGGATGAAATCCGTGTAACAGCGGATGGAGGTCCGAACCGGTGTTGGTTGAAAACAGCTCGGATGAGCTGAGGGTAGGGGTGAAAGGCTAATCAAATTCCGTGATAGCTCGTTCTCTCCGAAATAGCTTTAGGGCTAGCCTCGCGTGGTCCGTCGCGGTGGTAGAGATCTGGATGAACTAGGGGCCTTCCCAGGTTACCGAATTCAACCAAACTTCGAATGCCGTAAACGAGTAGCGCGGGAGTCAGACGGCGGGGGCTAAGCTTCGTCGTCAAAAGGGGAAGAGCCCAGACCATCAACTAAGGTCCCTAAATTCATGCTAAGTGGGAAAGGAAGTCGATTCGCTCAGACAGCCAGGAGGTTGGCTTAGAAGCAGCCATCCTTTAAAGAAAGCGTAATAGCTCACTGGTCGAGTGGGTCGGTGCCGACAATCCAACGGGGCTCAAGCATGGTACCGAAGTTATGGATGCGCTAGATTTATCTAGCGTGTGGTAGGAGAGCATTCTTAACTGATGTGAAGGTGTAGCGAGAGCAGCACTGGATCGTTAGGAAGAGACTCTGCCAGCATAAGTAGCGAAAAACCAGGTGAGAACCCTGGTCGCCGTAAGTCTAAGGTTTCCTGAGAAAGGTTAATCCGCTCAGGGTTAGTCGGAGCCTAAGGTGAGGCCGAAAGGCGTAGCCGATGGACACACGGTTAACATTCCGTGACTACGAACGTTCGATCAAGACCGATGCGGGGACGCAGCGTGTAAGCTCTGGGTGTAATGGTTTAACTCCAGAGTGAAGCGAGGCTGGGAAGGGGAAATCCGCCCGGCTGTCTGCCAGGAAAATCCGCTAAGGAGAACGGCCGTATCCGTACCACAAACCGACACAGGTGGACGAGATGAGTATTCTCAGGCGCTCGGGTGATGGTATGTTCAGGAACTAGGCAAATTAGCTCCGTAACTTCGGGATAAGGAGTGCCCTCAGCAATGGGGGTCGCAGCAAAGCACGTCAGGCGACTGTTTAACAAAAACACAGGTCTCTGCAAAGTCGAAAACGACGTATAGGGGCTGACGCCTGCCCGGTGCCGGAAGGTTAAAGGGAGCGGTTAGCTCGCAAGGGCGAAGCTGTGAACTGAAGCCCCGGTGAACGGCGGCCGTAACTATAACGGTCCTAAGGTAGCGAAATTCCTTGTCGGGTAAGTTCCGACCTGCACGAATGGCGTAACGATCTGACGACTGTCTTAACATGCCGCCCGGCGAATTTGTGGTTCCGGTGAAGACGCCGGATGCCCGCCACAAGACGGAAAGACCCCGTGCACCTTTACTATACCCTATCAATGAATTATGGGGTGCTCTGCGCAGCATAGGTGGGAGGCTTTGAATCTGGGATTTTGGTTTCAGAGGAGCCACCAGTGAGATACCACCCTGAGCATTCTGTGATTCTAACTTACGTCCCTTATCGGGATGAAGGACATTGGTAGGCGGGTAGTTTGACTGGGGCGGTCGCCTCCTAAATAGTAACGGAGGCGCTCAAAGCTTGGTTCAGGAGGTTTGGAAATCCTCCTTTGAGTGCAATGGCATAAACCAGGTTAACTGCGAGACCAACGAGTCAAGCAGGTGCGAAAGCAGGACATAGTGATCCGGTGGTTCTGAATGGAAGGGCCATCGCTCAACGGATAAAAGGTACGCCGGGGATAACAGGCTGATCGGAGTCAAGAGTTCACATCGACGCTCCGGTTTGGCACCTCGATGTCGGTTCATCGCATCCTGGGGGTGTAGAAGCTCCCAAGGGTTAGGCTGTTCGCCTATTAAAGCGGTACGTGAACTGGGTTCAGAACGTCGCGAGACAGTTCGGTCCCTATCTGTGGTGGGCGCAGGAAATTTGAGAGGGGTTGACCCTAGTACGAGAGGACCGGGTTGAACAGACCTCTTGTGATCCAGTTGTCACACCAGTGGCATAGCTGGGTAGCGAAGTCTGGTCGGGATAAGCGCTGAAGGCATATAAGCGCGAAACCTTCCTCGAGATGAGATTTCCCAAGCGAAAGCTAAGAAGGGCCGTGGAAGACGACCACGTTGATAGGGCAGATGTGTAAGCGTAGTAATACGTTGAGCTGACTGCTACTAATAGCCCGTTCGGCTTGACCATAAAATTTTACTGTGGATACAGGGTAGTAATACGCCAGGCGCTGCAAGGCGCCGGGCGTTAAACAGAAAAAGTGCTCAAGCGGCTTGTAGTTGTTACGAATTAAATTGTGGCAGGCCCGTCAATATTCAGGTCAAAGAGCTGTGCCTAATGGGCTGGCTCTTTGAAGAAAAAGCTTCGGAAAGATTGGCCGCGAATGAACGCGAATAAACGCGAATCCGATACGGACGTTCCGTAGGTCGCGGCGGAGATCTTACAAGTTTTGGGTGACTGTAGCGAGAGGGATCCACCCGTTCCCATCCCGAACACGGAAGTTAAGCCTCTCAGCCCCGATGGTACTGCACGCGCGAGTGTGTGGGAGAGTAGGACGTTGCCCAGATTAAATTGAAAAGCCCCCAGGAAACTGGGGGCTTTTTCTCGTGTTATATTCGGATTTATGAGCGGGCCACGAATACGGACGGTCTTGTACGACGACCAACGCCTGAGCCGTGGCGAACTCGACCTGTTACACACGCCGGCGCTTCAGCGGCTCTACGATCTGCATCAATTAGGACTGACTGACCGGATCTACATCGACGCTTCTCATTCACGTTTACATCATGTCGTTGGGGTACTTGAGCAAACAGACAAATTAGTAGACGCGATCATCCAAAGCCTCAAGTCCTCTCCCAGGCGCGTTTTAATCGCGGACAAAAGTAAGATTTTGTCGCAGGATGCGGATTCCGGGGCAAGGCGAAAGGGATTCCGGGGTGAACGCGAAAACGATTCCGGGGTGAAGACGAACAGGATTCCGGGCTGAAGGCGAACAGTGATTCCGACGGGAAGGCGAACGGTTTTCGCCCGAGCCCGGAATGGTTTTCGCGATGCCCGGAATGTTTTTCAAGGCAAGGCGGCGCTGGACATCATAACCGGCACAATGAACCCTTCCAAGGGAGGATCAGAGTGCCGGCCAGGAGACTGTCCATGCGGAAACTACGGGAGGTCCTACGCCTCCGATTCGAACTCAAACTGGGCTACCAGCAGATCGGGCGAAGCTGCGCGATCGGGGTGAGCACGGTTCACAAGTACCTGAAGCGTGCCGAGGCGGCGGGCATCACTTGGCCGCTGCCCGAGGATTGGGATGAAGCACGGTTAGATGCGGCGGTATTCCCGCGTCGGGAGCCAACGATCGCCGAGAAGAATCCGGCGCGCACGCCGCCCGAGTTCGCCGCGATTCACGAGCAGTTGCGCAGCAACAAGTACGTGACCCTGCAGTTGCTGTGGGAAGAATACCGGCAGGCCAACCCGGACGGCTATCGCTACTCGCGATTCTGTGAGCTGTACCAGCGCTGGCGCTCGAAGCTCGATGTGGTTCTGCGCCAGGAGCACTGGTGGATGCGTTAAAGGCGCAGGAGCAAGATCCAACCGCGCACGAGGCGAGCTTCTTCGAAAGGCTCGGCCTGCTCGTCGATCAGCAGTGGAGCTGGCGCGAGAATCAGGCCCTAGCGCGGCGATTACATTCCGCCAAACTGAAGGGTGCCTGTGTCGAAGAGATCGACTATCGCGCATCTCGCGGGCTCGACAAGAGCGTCATCCGAGCGCTGGCGCAAAAGTCGGCATGGGCGGCGAATCATGAGAACATCTTCGTGCTCGGCCCCACCGGCGTCGGCAAAAGCTTCGTGGCGTGCGCCTTGGCGCAGAAAGCGTGCCGCGATGGATACTCGGCGTTCTACACTCGGGCCGCCGCGCTGTTTCGTGATCTCGCGATCGCTCGCGCCGATGGCAGTTTGCGCAGTTTGCTGACGCGCCTCAGCCGCATCGACGTGCTGGTGATCGACGACTGGGCAATGGCTCCGCTCGCCGAAACCGAGCGCCGCGACTTCTGGGAGATCTGCGAAGACCGCTATCAGACTCGCTCCACGATTCTGACTTCGCAGCTTCCCGTGGCGACGCTGGCACGAACAGATCGGCGATCCCACCGCTGCTGACGGCATCCTCGACCGGCTGGTTCACAACGCCCATCGCATCGAGATGCGCGGCGATTCCATGCGCAAGAAACGTGGCCCGCAGCCGTCGAGCTGACGCTCGCCGGGTGACTGTGTGCTGAGGCGGGGACAAGGGCTGCCGCCCCTTTCCCCGCACCCCTTTCTCCGCTAGCGGCGCTCTTCCTCCGCTGCGCTCCGGACAGGTTTTGCTTGACGAAGACGAACACTTGTTCCACAATCGAAATGCCAGCGTCGCTACGCTCCGAGAACTGTTCGCCTTCGGCCCGGAATGCCGTTCGCGTTCCCTTCGGAATCAGTGTTCGCCTTCGTCGGAATCCTCAGCAGGAATTCGCATCTCTTGTCAAAAATGCGCGACCGGTGATTCGCCTTGTGGGGCTGCTCCACGATCTAACTCATGCGCCTTACGGGCATACGATAGAGGATGAGATCCAGCTGGTAGCTTGCAAGCACGATGAGCCGGGACGACAGAGTGACGCATTCTATCGCCTAATTTGCCAGTATTTAGGATGGCTGGCTGTGGAAGCGGGCGTTCGGCCTAGTGGCCCGCGAGGCTCCGGAAACGGACACCCTCTTGAGGCACTCGAGCTCCCATCCTCATTATGGCGGTACATGGAGGCGCCTACTTCGGACCCGCCGACTGACCTCGTGGCGATTGCAACAATGGCCGGTACCCTTCTGGAAGACCCGAGCGCTAGTGCTCTGGCGGCATGGCGTTCGACGCCGGATGACATCGCAAGACTACTGGCGCAATTGTGTTGCGCGATGCGTGCATTGCTTTATTTGGATGTGCTTCATGCTGATAGGGTCACTGTTGAAAACTGCCCGAAGAAGGAGCAGTATCCTTTCGAGGTTCTGATCGTGGAAACCCTCAAGCGGTCAGGGAAGGGTCACCTCATTTCAGAATTCGAATTTATACCCCACCGTGATGCATACATGTTGGACATCATCGGCAATACTGTTTGTGCCGACCTCCTCGACTATGCGCAGCGGGATGCCCATTTTTCGGGCATAAAGCTCGGCTACGACGCCAGTCGAATTGCTGAGAATTTTACCCTAGTGAGCTGGGACTTGAGGAGGGCAGAAGCAGAAACGTCGCGACCAGGTGAATCGCTGGAGGGACCGATTGATCCGTTCCCTGGAAAGTCAATACGCACCGCGATATCACTCTTCTCGCACAAGTTGCGCGCGGATGTTCCAAGCGAATTAATTAACCTGCTGAACGTCCGGTACTACTTGTACGAGCGGGTGTTGTTCCATCCAACGAAGTGCGCGGCGGGCGCCATGCTTGGGACCGCTTTGCAGTTGATGGGTTGGCGCCCCTTGCGTACCGGTGAGGCAGTTGCTGAATATGAGCTGCCGCCTGATTTCCGAAATGTCGGAGACGCGGTTTTCCTGCACGACTTAACGGGAGCGTTACATATAGCTTTGGGCGCACTTAAGTCATTTGCGTCGAAGCCTGACGGCAAGTTTCAATACGAAACCGCCCCCTACACCGATGGGGATGGCCAGGCCCGTGTCAGTCGACTGGTTCTTGAGCGATGGGATGGTCTTTCGCGTGAGGTCGCGGAAAAATCAGTTGGGGCAGCCCTGGAGCTATTGAACCGTGTGATGGCGCGACGCTTCTTTCGCCCGATATTCCGCAATCTGCCGAACTCGCGCAACACAGTGCTTCGGATGGACTCAGGGCAGCTTGCCGACACCTTCAAAAATCCGATCACGCGCTTCGACGCTGAGCGGGCTATTGAAAGCCGTGCAGGGTTGCGGCCCGGGACCGTTGTCATACATTGCCCCCGCCGAATCACTGCCCAGAAAATTGCGCACGTATTGCTGGTTTTCCCGAAAGAGGACGGGAAGGGAGAGGAAATACAAAAGCTCCGAGCCATCGGAGATCTGGACCGAGACGTCTTTGGAGCGCATCAAGAGGCAATCCTCGCCGTCGAGAATATGTATAAGTCGATGTGGCGCCTAGTCGTTTATGTCGCTCCCGAACTGCTCGCAGACTATCCGAAGATATCGGCGGATGCCGGGAAGGTCGTGTTCGATACCATGGACAAAGGTGGACTCTATCCCGAAGAGGCCGGCTGGGGAAACGATAGGTTCCTCGAAAGGGAACTTGCTCAAAAATACGGTTCTTACGTATCGCGACGGGAATCAGAGCGAAAGGAGGGTCGTCAGCCAGGCGTCGTCGCAAATCCTCTACAACAAGTTGGGTTGCTCACGACGGAATCCGACGCTCAATCTGGTGACGTCCACGAACTACGTAACCACTTTCTGGTGATCTGCCGGGCGTACATGAGAACCAGAAAGGGGTCTCTCTGAGGTTTTCGAACGCTGGTACGACGATCATCTTGCATCAAGGGAAGATAGTATCGTCGACGGGTTGGTTCGGGAGTTTGAGGTGTCTGTCGAAGGTACGCCCGAAGGACGCGAACGACCATCACGTGCGGAAAATGAGGACCGCGGCGAAAAGTTGCTGGAATTTCTAAACGATCTAATGCGGAAGCATACGCGCGCTTGATGGGTACGCAGCTTGATTTCGCGTCTTTTCAGAAGAGGCTTGATTGGGCATTGCATCGTTTGCGAGAGGCACAAGGCCAGTTTGGTCCTCCCGTCGATCTGGAATTGCTGTGTTCCGTTCTAGGCATAAGCGTTGAATGGCGTCCTATGGTTCCGGAGGGCGTGTTCAAAATCGAGCACGGTAGCTTAAAGATATATTTGCAAGATAATTTCCTTGAAGATGCGACTTGGCGTCGCCGTCGACGATTCACTTGGGCCCATGAAATTTGTCATGCACTCATGTACGAAACAGGGGCCGGGGTACCTAGACTACTGACAGGTGCACCGAAGGGTGCGAATTTGGAATCGCTGTGTCAGAAAGGTGCGGGGTATCTCCTAATGCCCCCGAATCTTATAGAAAGGTTTCACAGTAAGCGGGAGCCCGTTGATTCGGTAAGTGGGATCGTGACCCTCGCTGACCGGTTCGAGGTATCGCCAGACGTTGTGGTTCAGCGCCTCCATGAGACCGCCTCGCCGCTTAAGGGTGACTACGCGGTCTTGTTGCTGAGAGGTCCCGCGAAGGCAAGGCGGGTAATGGCTGCCGCATATGGAAATTGGTTGGAGCCGCCGCCGAAGATCGGACAAGAGTACCTGCGATGGGCTGCACCATTTCTGAAGGCTGCCACGCAGGTCGGTCCCGAGAGCTGGGAGAAGCCAGTGCCCGGTGCTTCCATTATTCTTTCGATTTCTAGGCACGGGGATCACTATACTTTTGTGGAATTGCATCGGCAATGACGCGGGTCGAGTTGATCTGGTTTTCTATGCTCTGTTCTCACTTGGTGCTCAACGAAACGGCGGGATCAGCGCACGAATCTGTGGTTCGACGAGGCCCAGCGGGCCGGCCTTTGGAAAGAGACTAGGCTGTTCGCCTATTAAAGCGGTACGTGAATTGGGTTCAGAACGTCGCGAGACAGTTCGGTCCCTATGTTTGATGCGCACAACGGACACGATCGGCCTGTGCGCTATCTGTGGTGGGCGCAGGAAATTTGAGAGGGGTTGAGCGAATGCTTGACGCGCACAACGCGACGAGCATGCTGTGCGCTTAGGTACGAGAGGACCGGGACCCAGACGGTGCCCCGAAGAGAGCTCTTGTGATCCAGTTGTCACACCAGTGGCATAGCTGGGTAGCGAAGTCTGGTCGGGATAAGCGCTGAAGGCATATAAGCGCGAAACCTTCCTCGAGATGAGATTTCCCAAGCGAAAGCTAAGAAGGGCCTTTGAGAACCTAAATTCCTGAGAGGAAACCGGCTTCGGATATACTATTTGTCAGATGGATCGATCAACGCCTCGACAAGCTGGCTGAACGACACGAGGCACTCGCCCAGTCCGTGGAATTGCTGCTGCACACCCAACGCGAAGCGTTTGCAAAGCACGACGCCTTTTTTGAGAAACACGAAGTCGCATTCGGGAAGTATGATGCCGCTTTTGCCAAGAATCAGGTTTTGCTGTCGCAGGTTGTTGAAAGTATCGATAGCCTGGCGCGGATTGCCCATTGCGCATGAGCAACGCATCGCTGGCTTAGAAGATCGCCCGGAGTAGACTAATAGGCCGCAGCCATGTATTGGGACGTGGTAGAAGTTAAGGCCGAGCCCGACCACCGGTTATTCGTCCGCTTCGCCGATGGGATCAGCGGCAAGGTGCAGTTGGATCTTTCGGAGGTCCGCGGTGTATTGGCGCCCTTGCGAAATCCCTCGTTTTTCGAGCGTGGGTTTGTGGATCATGGCGCAGTCGCGTGGCCTGGGAACATCGATCTCGCGCCGGATGCGATGTATCAGCAGGTAGTCAAGCAGGGGCCTCCCGCGTAGCTTTGCGCTGTCTAGCGGCTGGGTCCGCAGTGGAGGCGCATTAGTTGATCCGCACGCAGGGCGCGGGTCGCGTAGGTCTGTCCGTTGTCGTCGCTGAAATCGACTTCGAACACTCCGGGCGCTAGGGTTTCGACGACAGTCCCTACCTGTCCACGCAGAAGGTCCTTGTCCGGGGTGTCCTCCAGGAGTGCCACCAACGAGAGTAGCTCGACTTCAGTCATTCAACCCAATACTACGCCTACTTAAACGACTGCAGGGAGCGGGCGTATTGCATGAGGTCGATGGCGGGGGCGGGGCCCATGGCGCGGAGGCGTTCGAGCAGGCGGAGCACGAAGAAGATGAGGGATTCGTCGTGGGATGAAATACGGAGGGTCCGGGTTTGTTCGAAGGCTCCGTGCGGGAGGCAGCAGCCGATGTCGAGAGGGGTCGTCTCAAGGGAGCGCTGAAGGTTCGCGGCGGATGGGTTGGAGGCGGGGGCCATGGGCGCGCGGGTGCGATCGAGGGCGCGGACGGAGGTGGCTTTATCGGCGGCGTCGCGGAGCCATTGGCGGGAGAAAGTCGGCTTGATTTCGAAGACGGCGTAGACGCTTTCGGCGGGAAACGCTTACCGGGCGGCTGGCGGTATCAGCGCACAAAACTGTGGTTCGGACGAGGCCCAGCGGGCCGGCCTTATCAAGGAGCCCAAGTCCCCGAATCATCGCTGGAATGAGCGGAGGCAGCGGCCGTATTCCCCCAAGTCCGTAGCCGGAGCCGTGCCCATCGCTCGCAACCGATCGAGCAGCCGAAGCACGAAGAAGATCAGTGATTCGTCGGGATCGCTGATGCGGATTTGGTCGGCGTGTTCAAACGCGCCGTGCTGGAGTGAACAACCCAAGTCAATCCGGGTGAGGGAAGCGGGAACAGCTCCGCTGCTGCCGGTTGCCGGCGAAAGAGGACGCTTACGCTGACTATCCCCGATTCCTTCGGGGCCCGCAAGCGCGTTGCGGACGTTGTCACCGAAGGTTTCAGGAGACCAGACGGAGCTGGTGGCGAGGAGTCCGGCGAGAATGGGCTGGGGACGAATGGGAGCTCGGCGAAGTGCGCCACTGGCGATGATGGGAGCCGAAGTCCGGCGGAGGGCTCGCACGGAAGCGGCTTTCCCGGCGGCATCCCGGAGCCACTGTTTCGAGATGGTGGGCTTGACTTCGAAGACGGCGTAGACGCTTTCGGCAGGCAGGTGAAGTCCGGCTTCATGAGGAAAGAGCGGCGGCGAGTAGAGGTTGTCGAAGATGGCAATATCGATCTGGCGGGAACGGCCGCCGTCGGCATCGATGATGAAAGCGGGAGCAGCCCGGTAGCGGCGGGGAAGGTAACGCTCAAAGAGATTGATCCAGTGATGCTCGGTGGCGGTGCCGGCGGATGTGGCGTGCTCGAAGAGGCCGCCGACGGAGAGATCGGAGAGCATCTGCGCTTGCACGCGGCGGAAGATTTCGATGAGATCGATGTGGCCGGAGTCGGGTTTGCGAGGCATAAAGGCATCGATCAGAATAGGGGCGGGGGAGCGGGCGGGGCGGCGAGTCGCGGCGGTAAGTGGCGGGAAATAGGGTGTTGGAGGGCGCGGGCGGGATGGTGAACGGCGGATGGCGGCGCGAACTGGCGGGGCTTTGCATTGCGGCCGCATGCAATCGCAGGGCTGGACGTTGCGGAAGTGCGTTCCCGTGAGCAGGATGCGTTTCCGAAGCCACGCGGGTTTTCGGAATGGAGTGTTATTCAGAAGACATGAGAATACTTCCGGGTAGTTCGTTAGCGCATGAAGTGGAGTGGGATCGTAATGGAGCGATGGCGAGGGAAACGGTTGAGAAACAGATTACCGCATTGGCTCCGAGAGCGAATTTCGCGCGAGCTTATATCGCGCGTGGGCGGACGCTCGGGAACGGACAGAAGTTAGATCCAGTGCTCGCGTCGCATCTTGGGTTGCAAGAACCAGCGAAGCCGATTGTTCCGGTCACAGCTCGGGGCGTCACATAGTGCGTTCCACTAAACGTCGAGAGGAAATTGTACAGCGCTTCCTTGTTCGCGATGTTTACCACCGACAGACAGGGTAATTGCGCGGGGGGTCATCGCCGGGTAAGGACGGCTCGCATTTTGGGGATCGCGATCAGTAAGCCGCCGCTTATGCCAACCGAGCGCTCATGCCCACGCCCGAAACTGTAATCGAACCCCGGTTCCAAATACCAGCCGAATTTATGCTTCGCGGAAGGCCAGAACATAAAGTCCAGCACGACCTCACCGCCGAGTGAGTTCGTTGTCACGTCGTACTCCCTCGTGTGAATCCACTCCGGACCAACACCGAACATAAATTCCACTTTTTCGGAGAGGGTCCAGGGCTTTTTGAATAGCAGGTCCGTATCCCATTCGGTTGAGTGACGGGTGAACAGCGGCGTGGTACCAGCCTCAAGTTCTAGCCAGTTCTCGATCGGAGTAACTTCAACCGCTATGTCGGGGCCGAAACTCGATCCGCCGTCTTTAAGACTCCAGCTAGTGGCTCCCCCAAGCTCGACGACGGCCGCAGGCTCGTCGTTGGCTGACTGCGCGAAGGCGTTTCCAGAACAAAGAAACAATGATGCTAACAACAGGGATTTCGTCGCAGTCACCTCATCGGATTTTAGCAGCTACAGTCCGAACCGATAATCCGGCGTTACGTCCACCTTGACGGTTGCGTCCAAGCGCGCGACCCGCGGTAAACGCTGCCTTTGCGCGGATAGCAACTGAGAGATTGTGTCCATCAAAAGTGGAACCCGATCGTTCCGGTAATCGCCCGCGGCGTCACGTAGTGCGTTCCGCTGAACGTGGAGAGGAAGTTATACAGCGCTTCCTTGTTCGTCGATGTTCACCACCGAAAGCCGGGCGCTCCACTTGTAGCGGTCGCCGTGAAACAGATTGTCGTGCCCGATCGGAGATGTCGAAGAGATTGCGCGATGCGATGCGCGGCGGATTGTGATCGTCGTTTTCGGTGCCCGCCGCCGGGATCTTGAGGAACGTTGAGCCATATTGCGACGCCGGACACAGACCGCTCGGGCTGATCGGAGTGGTCGGCGTCGCATGCACGCTGCCGCAGAACAGACCCGCCTCGAACTGCTGATCCGGCGTAAGGCCGGAAACGTCCACGATCGAATCCGTCCCGTTGGGCCCGTTGGCGCAGTTGCCTCCCGCGCAGGGCGCCGGACCGGCGACCAGGCCGCTGTCATAGCGCCAGTTGAAGCCGATCCACGGTCCCCTCTTTCCGATCTGATATTGCAGGTGCGTGGTCGGATTGAAGAGCTCGTCGTGGTCGATGCGGAATACGCCGCCGACGCCGAAACTCGTCGGGGTGGTCCCAATTCCGCTGACTTGCGGCCCGTAAGAAACGGGCGGCCACGCTGGACATCACCACGAACGCCGTGAAGCCGTGGAAGTTCGGCACGCTGGCGCGGATGGCATATCCGGGGATCTTGGAGCTGGCCCACTCGATCGGATAGGTGATCGGCGTGTTGCCCAGCACGCTGAAGTCGTAGGCCCTGTGCGTGTACTTCCAGATGTATTCGCCGCTGATCACCAGGTACCGCCCGAAAGCCTGCTGGAGTCCGGCGTGGAACTCATTCCGGAAGCCCGGGCGTCAGCGGCGATGTCAGGCAAGGATAACCCTGAAGAGTCGCCTGCAGGTCGTTGATCACGGCATCGTTGCATCCCAGGCTCGCCAGCACCAGGTTCTCGTTGAACGGCGTCTCGAGGGTGCGGGCATAGGAAACCTGCAGCACCGTGCTGGTCGGCTTGATGTTGTAGGCGATCCCAGCTCGCGGCTCTGCCTGGCTCGCTTGCGTGATGCCGTTGTACACATCGCCCCGAACTCCCAGGTTGAACGTCCAGTTTTTCAGCGTGATCGTGTCCTGCAGATACAGGGCCAGCTCCCTGGATGTCCGCGTGCCCGTTGAAGGTGTACAGGCCGCTGGTTGAGTTCGGGCAGCCGTCGGACGCCGGAAGTTGCCCGGTCCTGGTCAGGTCGTAGCAGGCCAGCAGCGGATCGAAGCTCGGATTGGCTTGCAGCGCGCCGCCGCAGTTCGCCGGGTCGGTCAGCGTCGGGTCCGTGTTCGGACTCCCGTCCGCATTCAAACACACCGCGTTAAATGTCGGATCGACAATTCCGAAACTGTCGTTTTCCGTCAGAATCGTGTCCTGCCACGTAACTCCCGACTTTGATGTTGTGAATGCCCTTCACCATCGACACGCTGGCGCGAAGCCCCAGGTTGGTCAGCCTTCGATTCTGGCCGATGGTGTTGGTTTGAAGATCGGGAATCAGGTCGGCGAATGGATCCGCGCTCGGATAGTAGTTGTATTGATCCTGCCGCGCGAACCCGCCGAACGTGAACACCGTATTCGCGTTCACCAAGCGCGTCCACGTTGGCGCGATGTTGAACGTCCTGATCTTCGATACCTGATCCGTCGGGCCCACCGGCTGGCCGTTCGGGACCGAGGCCGTTGCACGTGTCCGAATAGCTCAAATAGTCGACGCAGACCGGCCCCGACCAAGCCGTCGCGTTTTGAGAATCGAACGAATTCGGCGTCTGGAACCAGCTTCGCGTAAAGCCGAGATTCAGGTTGATCGTGTCCTTCGAGGAAGGCTTCAGATCCAGCCGGTCGAAGATATTCTGCTCATTCCCGTGATCGTGCATCACCGTGAACTCCGGGCCGTCCAGAAACCGGTTGGTGTTCAGCCCGTTCAGCGGAAATGAAATTCCCCCAGTTATTGCCGCCGTAAGCCAGATTGGCGCCGCCATTCACGGTCCCGAAACTCCCGAAGGAAGTGGTGATGTCGCCGTGCGGTTGCGTCACGCCCAGCCCCGACCGCGTCGTCACCACAATCACCAGGCTGGTCTTGTCGCCATATTCGGCGGGAGGCGCGCCCTCGATCACCTCCATGGACTGCACCGAATCGAGAGGAATCTGATTCGAGAAAACCTTGCTCTGTTGATCGGTAATCGGCTGGCCGTCGACCGAGAATGAGTTGGACGCGTGATCGCCGAGTCCATGAAACAGGCCGTTGGAGTCGGCCGAGACTCCCGGCGAAGCCAGCGTCACCAGCGAACTCAGCGACGACGATTGACTCTCGAGCGGAAGCTTATCGAACAGAGCGCGATCCACATCCGTGTGGGTGGTGGGGTCGGTTTCGACTAGATCGCCGGCAGCCACCACCGTCACGCTCTCCGTCGACGTGCCGATTTTCAAGCTAATTTTCAATTCGAGCGCTATCGAAGAGCGCACATCGGCATCTTGCTCTCCACTCTGAAAGCCGGGCGCCACGGCGCTGACGTGATAGTTGTTGTAGGGAATATTGGTGAACTGAAAGGCGCCGTGGTCGTCCGTCTGGGTGCTCTGGGTATAGTGGGACACGGGATTCTGAATCTGCACCGTAGCGCCTTTGATCGCGGCACCCGAGGGGTCCAGAACCGAACCGCGAATGGTTCCAGCAGACTGCGCCTTCATCGGAAGTGCCGCCAGAAGAGCCACGGCACAGAACAGAACTACGGTTTTTATCATAAGCCTCAGTGTTCCCTCTTAGAACTCATTCGATTGTGAGTGCGGGGTTCAACAAACCCAAGAAAAAACTGGTTGGCGGGCAAAAGCGCAAGATGAATGAACCGATTATTGGCATGAGCGGACTCGCCTTACCACTTGGAACTCGACCCGAATTAATGCACGGAGAGTGCGCGGACGGCGATCTCGAAAGATTCGACCGCGGCGGGAGGAATTGCAAGCACAACCAGGCCGGCTCCGAAACAATTGGTCCACCCTGCAAACCCAAGAACATAATCCAATTCGTCGAGTCCCATATCGAGGCGGTGACCCCGCAGCACTGCCAGTAGGATGGGAGCGATCAAGAGGGAAGCGACCACGAGAATCACGGCTCCCTTCACGGGTTCAGCGATGGTGTCATTCGCCGTGAACAAGACTCTTGCGAAAAGAACCCAGGCGACCGGCGCCGGGACCATAGCGGCGAGCCACGCAAGATGGTAACGCCCGGTCCACTTCATCCAGAAACAAGCGACAGCCGCGATCGAGTGAAACGCAAAGAGGCCGACTAACCATGGTGGAGACTCTATATCGCCAATGAACTGCGCGGTGTTATGAGTGGACGCCAGCGCCCATATCAGCAACCCAGCAATCGATACCAACGCCACATAAATCCCCACTCGCCGGGCGACGCTTCGCGCCGGCCCTAGTTGGAGAAGCCAATAGTCGCGAAGCCAGAAAAGAAGGAATGCGGCGGCTGTGACGAGGATCATGGCACGAAATTGTAAGGGACCTTTAACGCCGGAGTCCGACTAAATTTCATACGGCGATATTTGAGGCACGAGCGGCTGATGGTTGGCTGCGAGTGGCGCGGAGCGTAACATATCGACCTACTCCCTCGTGACAGCAAATGCACCGGTGGACTCGAAAAGGCGCCAGACAACTTTGCCCCGCTGGGTGGCTTTCATAGATCGCTCGCCCCGTCCCATAGTCCACTTGCTAGAAATTTCTTGGTACGAACCGTGCTTCCGCCCGAAAGTTATGCTGATGCGATACCGCGCAAGAGTTGCCAGCATGGCAAGCGAAAGGATCAGCCGGGAACTTAATCAGGCGCACCGTCGAACTCTGGCTCTGATCGTCACGATTGCATGTATACCGCTTCTCGGAACTGTTCTAGCAGTCGTCATCACTTCCAAACCGGACCTTTCTGGTCTAGTCCCTTCCAACAATCAGGTCGGCGAATACGTCGTTCTTAGCTGGCGGGAACTTCTACAGACGCATCATGAGTTGAAGTTCGGCGGCGGCTGAAACTCGACGGGGCCGCAGTTCAGGTTCTGGGCTATATGGTAGATGGCGACAAGGCAATCCATGCCGGTGACTTAGTCCAAGACTTCGTCCTGTTGCCCGATGCCGGAAACCTCCTGGATCCGGCAGACCGGTTTGGGGATCAGATGATTAGTGTTCATCTAAGGGAGAGCGATCGCTTCTCGTTTTCGCCGAGACAGTTGGTTTGGGTTTGGGGCACATTTCGAGCTGTCCCGGGGCGATTCATCCGGCCCGACGCCTCTGTACCATCTTGAGAGTGCGCGAACACAAGCCGCCGACCGAGCGGACATCGGACGGTATTTCCAGTAGAAGAACGCGTATCTGCGGAGGGATTCACCAGTGGAGAAGCTGACGGACGTCTCGGGCTTGACGCTTACTGGCGATGAACTCCTGGTTGTTGCTGAGAGTGATCAGCCATCGCTGGCTGCTCAGTGCGCTCATCTTCCGGATGTGATCGACATTCACGAGCGCGTTTCTATGAATTCGCCGGAAGCTTGTGTTCGCCATGCGCTCCTGAAGTACCTTTAGTGTCTGAGTGGCAAGGTACTTCCGCTTGGCTGTGATGATCCACACGAGTTCACCTTCGGCCTGGAATGCGTGAATTTCATCCGCGCTGAGCAAGAAGTATTCGCTGCCGAGCCGCCCCACGATTCTCTTTGCGCGCTGGGGCGATGAAGGTTCCCCGATTTCCTGGAGCTGGGCCACCCTTTCGAACGCTTGTCTTCCGCTGAGGCGCCGCGCACGTTCCAGCGCTTCGGCGAGGCGTTCCTGTCCGACGGGCTTGAGCAAATAATCGATCGCACCCGCCTCGAATGCCTGAATCGCAAACTTATCGTAAGCAGTGACGACGACGATCACCGGCATGTGGGAACCATGCTTCAGATTGCGCACGACATCTAAACCGCCCATCGCTGGCATTTGCAGATCCAGCAGGACGAGATCGGGCTTCTGCTTTGCAATCTGGTCCAAAGCTTTCTTGCCATTATCCGCCTCGCCGATAATCTCAACGCCTTCGATCAACTCCAGTTCTTCGCGCAATACTCTGCGGGCGATCGGCTCGTCGTCAACGATGAGTGTTCTCAGCCCCATGTACGATGTTTGTAGCTTAGGTTGATTTAACACGCCAGGACAGGGTTGTCCTATCGTTTTTGGGTGAAAGAGCTGTGACGATTGATGAACGAACTGAAATGCCTGGTGAGTGGACATCGCTGGAATTCTCTCTAAACCAGTGCTGCGGCCGCGAGCGGTTGTTTCACGGGGATTGCGAATTGACGGTGGTGGCGCCGTTTGCGACACTCACTTCGACGTCAGCCTCCTCGCCGTAGCAGAGCACGAGCCGCCGGCGAACATTGGCCAACCCGATGCCGGAATCGGCGCGGTCCGGGAGGTTCCATTCCCCGGAGTTGGTAACTCGCACCGCGATGCGGTCGAACTCGCACTCGATGTGCAGGTGCACGAAACCTCCGCTCGCTCTCGCGGCTACGCCGTGTTTGATGGCATTCTCGACCAGGGGCTGAATCGACAGAACCGGAATCGCAGCCGTCAATGCGTCACCGTCGATCTCTAACTCGCTCCGAAGTTTAGGGCCAAGGCGCAACTCCTCGATCTCTAAATAAGCCCGCACGATTTTCAGCTCCTCCTCGACCGAGATCAAGGGACGGTCGGTCTGAAGGAAGTAACGGAAGACATCCGCAAGGTTCAAAACGAGACGTCGTGCTTCGACGTTGCTGCGCGTGATGGTTCCGTACAACGTATTCAGAGAATTAAACAAAAAGTGCGGATTGATCTGGGCTTGCAGTGCCCGCAACTCCGCCTGGGATACCAACTGCTGCATTTGCAAGCTGCGAATCTGCTCCACATGTTCTACAACGGCGACCGCCAACCGGCCAAGCACGGCAAAATCTTCACTTAAATAGCGGCGCCCTCCTTTGCGGCTTCCGAGCAGCAAGAACGTAGCGTCACCCTGGGCGAGGCGAAGTGGAACAATTGCCTGAACCCATAAAGGAAGTTTCCAGATGGCGGGATCGTGTACAGCGACCGGCGCCACGAGATCTGCTGTTTCTCCGAGACGATCATGGCTCAACTCGTGCCGTTCGGCGCCGAAAAATCCGGCGATGGTTTCAGATACGCTGTTCAGATACTCGCCTTCGCTCGCGGCCGTGCGTCCCAGTTCGTGCAATTCACGCAAGGGCCCCTCTATATTCGCCCTCAGGAACAAAGCTCGGGTAATAAGCCGCTGCATTCTGATTTCGCAAATATACGAAGGTCGTGAGCGCCAGGCACGCGGCCACAAACAGCAGCCCGGCATCAAACGGATGTGCGAGATGCCGCTTGAGGTCCTGAGACTGGAGAACCCGAATGCACAGCAACAGGGCCCCAGCTCCCAGCGATGCGTTGAGAATGAATCTGAGAAACGTATCCAGCAGAAGAAATCGATAGTCCTGCAAAATCACCAGCAGGGCCAGCGGAAGCCCGGCGTGGTGCAAAGCGATTTCTCCTTCCCACATCTGGCGTGGATGGGCGGAGCCGAAGTGAACGAACGAAATCGCGAACAAAAACAAGGCCATCGCTCCGGCGAGCCTCGAACCCGCGGCCCGGTTCCTCTGGCGCACTTCCAGGAACACGGATAACACCGTCAGTGCGCCAAATCCCAGCGTCACTAGCAGCAGCGCCGCATAGTGAAAGCGTTCCGCTTGCGTCAGCAGGTCGATGATATGCAGGCCGATCGCGATCACGCTCAAAACATATCCGCTCATCCAAACGGCGCGATGATCGGCTTCGAGAGAGATGTGCAAGAGCACAGCCGGCAGCAGGCTTAGCACCGAGAAACTCGCGGCCGTGATGATGTCGATGGCGATTCCGTTGTTCGAGCCGCCCGCCAGCGCGATCAGCGACCCCAGATTCCACAACATGGCCAGCACCGCCGCGAGAGCCGGCAGAATGCTTCGTTTCTCGCGTGCGCGCATCCAGTTCACCACGAAGAAGTAGAGCAGGATTCCGAAAATGATCGCACCGGCGCAGTGCCCGATCGTATTGACGAGGACGGGCTCGTGGATGCTGAGTCGATCCGGCATGCTGACCTTTACAATACCGGATTCGGGCTTTCAGTACCCAGCCTCCCGGTGACAATCACAGTCGGCGGCGGCGTTGCGCAGATCTTGAGCGAACAAGTCGTTACGGGTATAGGAGACCATCTATGCGAGGACACAGGGGTTATTTGAGAAAGCACGAAGAATTCATTTCAGGAATCGGCACCCGATCAGATACCGGCACCGTTCTGCGAGCAGGCTCGGTTGAAGGAGACTCGCCTGGGTCGCCACGTTTACTCCTTCCCAAACCACGCGCATCTGCCTTGGGCGCATACCGGCCCGCTCCAAAGCTTATTGTGGTTTCCCACTATTTTCAAGTTTTTCAATAACTTGGGGAATCCACTTTTCGCTCAGAGCATTTATGGCCCCCACCCGCTTCATCGAAATCCCCCGTAAAGAAAATCATTACGTCATCTTTATATCCATTTTATGGACGTCGGATATTCTCAACCGCAGAAGAGTTGCGGCAGCGATCGACTGTGGCGCAAGCGGATGTCCCCAGGAGACACATTGTCTGAAGTGGCAGTGAGCAAGAAGACGTCCGACGTTCTGCTGACGAGCCAGTCGAGGAAGTCGTTTACAACCGGTCTTTCCCTTCGGCAGATGTTTCAGCTTCACGTTTGCGATGATGCGAGTTCGCTCATGAGATGGACCGGATGTTCCGGAGCGACGGTCCGGAAAAGATCTTGCAACCAGCGCGCCCGCCATAGATGTGCAGCAGTGGGACAAACACCTAGTCGTATCAGCGCGGCTATCGGGACAGAAGAAGCAAGACGTTCAGGTCGAGATCACCGGCGATACCCCGCTGATCTAGGGGGGCGGAAACAAGAGCACAGAACGGAAACAGGAGCATACAGCATACTCCGACGGCTTCCAGACGTCGGAAGCGCAATTTCGGGCCGCTTTATCACGCGATCGAGTTGGTGGTGGGTGAAAGACCGATCTGGTGAAGGCGGAACTCAAAGACGAGTACTGAAGGTTGTGAACCCCGGGTGCGAAAAGTCGCGGCAGGCGCAGATTGCCGAATGAACAAGAATAGGAGGGCCAAAACGGGTCAGCTGAGTCAGAGGACGATGGCTCGGCGACTACCTGGGTCAAGTTGCGACGGCCACGGTAAAACACGCAACGCAGATTCCCGATGCAAGACAAGACCAGACTGAGGAATGTATGGCCCAGTTTTTTTCGAGCAACGCAAACACAGTTGCACGTTTTACGATTCTGGGCGTCGTGTGCGCGCTCGGCGCGCTTGCCTGCTACGGATACTGGATTGCCGAATCTCCTTGGGAGACGCGGCAAGATGTTCCTCGCGAACAACCTGTGCCGTTCAGTCATGAGCACCACGTCGGAGGACTGGGCATCGACTGCCGCTATTGTCATACCACTGTCGAGACTTCCTCGTTCGCCAATATTCCGCCCGCCAAAATCTGCATGAACTGCCATTCCCAGATGTGGGCCGTGGCTCCAGCGCTGGAACCTGTGCGCGAGAGTTACCGGACAGGTTTGTCTATCCAGTGGACGCGCGTTACCGATCTTCCGGATTTCGTGTATTTCGATCACAGCACTCACATTCATCACGGCATTGGCTGTTCGACGTGCCACGGGCGCGTCGACCGGATGCCACTCACCTGGCAGGCGGTATCCCTTCGCATGCAATGGTGCCTGGACTGTCACCGCGATCCGGCGGGTTATGTGAGGCCTCGCGATCAGGTCTTCAACATGAGTTACACTGCGCCCCCTGACCAGCTCGCTCTGGGACAGCGGTTGGTCAAGGAGTACAACATCCGGAGCCTTACCAGTTGCTCGACATGCCACAGATAAATCCAAACTTTATTCCGCTCGAAGCACTGACGGGTTCTAGTTCCCGGTCCCGCTACTGGCGCAGCCTGGAGGATCTGGGGGGCCGCGCCGAGGCGGAACCGCAGCCCGATGGCGAAGACGATCTGGCCGCCAAGTTGGGCGAAGCGAGCCGGCGCCGCTTTCTCGAACTGATGGGAGCATCGTTGGGGCTGGCTGGTTTGACCGGATGCACGCGCCAGCCTACGGAGTTCATCATGCCTTACGTGGACCCGCCGGAGCACGCGATTCCTGGAAGGCTTGCCGGCAGCTAGCCACGTCGATGCCTGACGTCCGTATTATTTTTCTAACCATGCACGCGGATGCGGTTTACGTGGAAGAATCACTGCGCGCCGGCGGTTCGGGCTATCTTCTGAAGCGGTCCGCCGCTTCCGAATTAGCTCACGCGATTCGTGAAGTAATGCGAGGCCGTACCTACGTGACTCCTCTAATCGACTGGACAGAACTGCCTCCCGGCTTGCGACGCAATGCGCCAGACAAGGCGTCCGACAGACTTACCCCACGGCAGCGAGAGGTTCTACAACTAGTTGCGGAAGGCCGGGGGAATAAGGAAATCGCCGCTATCTTACGCGTATCCGAAAAGACGGTCGATTTTCACAAGTCCTCAATCAAGCGCGGGTTGATGCTCAGTTCCACCGCAGAATTGACTCAGTTCGCCATCAAGCACCGCATCATCAGCGCCTAAAAGCCGAGCGATTCTTTATCAGCTGGCGCCGGCCCTTAGCCTAAGCGACCAAGCCGTCCCTCTTCTTCAAGATCTGGCGCAAAAACCACTCATGCTTTTCATGGATCTGCACAATCTTGGCAAACAAGTCCATGCTTCCTGGATCGTTGCTTTCATCGGCGGCACGCGCCGCATCTTTCAAATCCTTGATAACGAGCAGGAGATTGGCGTCGGCCTCTTCCACCATTTCCCGTCAGGACTGGTCCCTGCCAGCGGAGTGGACATTGGCGGCTTCCTGCATCTGCTGCAGTTGGATGTTTTGTACATCTTGACCGATCATGCGGATACGCTCCGTCATATCGTCGATCGTCTCGATGACATCTTTCGCGAACTTGTCGAACATCCGATGCAGTTCGCTAAATAGTGGGCCGTATGTCTGCCGGTGGTAGTGCTTGTAGTTTGAATACAAGACGAAACCATTTGCCACCTGCGCTGCAGGCGCATCACGACCGGATGGTCTGCTCGGTTCTCGTGTGACAATGCGTGTGACACTGCTTCCGTATGAGGCATATCTTTCGTCCCGCTTTTTAGACTTCCGCAATAGTCCACGGGTTGCACTTGCCGAAGCAATCATAGGGTTAAGACAGTATGAGCCAGACAGCCGCTGAGCGCGTCTATTTTGGTGGAGATGAAAATTATGGAACTAACCACCCACACATCGAGAACCGTGAGAACTGCGAGCATTGTAACTTTGCTCGCGGCCATTTGGTTGTTTGTTTCTCCATGGATCTATTCCGTGTACCGGTTGCCCAATGCTTGGAATAGTTGGATCATCGGGCTTGCGATTGCAGCTCTGGCAGCCATCCGAATCGGAAGCCCGGAACAGTTCCCGTGGTTAAGCTGGCTGAATTGCCTGCTTGGCGTATGGACGTTTGCATCGCCGTGGATCTTCAGATATACCGGCGACATGGGAAGACTGGTCAATAGCCTCTGTGTCGGCGTGATCGTATTGTTCATGGCACTCCGAAGTGCCACTGCCACACCGCGAAGAGGTACACCTTTGCCGACGGGTGCGTAGGTGCGTCGACGATTACCGGCTTGCCTCGGCTAGATTGACCAGCTGAGAGGTAACAAGAAGGGTGTCTATCCCATCATCAAGTTAGACAAGCACCTCTTGTCGCGGATTTCGTCATGAGACTCAACGTTGCGCAGAAGTTGATCGAATCTCACTTGATCGAAGGCCGGATGGCGCCGGGTGAAGAGATCGGTATTCGTATCGATCCAAACCCTGACGCAGGATGCGACCGGAACCTCGGTGATGCTGGAGCTTGAAGCGATGGGGCTAGACTCCGCTCGCACCGAGGTTTCGGCGCAGTACGTGGACCACAACCTGATTCAGGAAGACAACAAGAATCCCGACGATCATCTGTTCCTTTATAGTGCGAGCCGCCGTTTCGGAATCTGGTTCAGCCGGCCTGGTAACGGCGTGAGTCACCCCGTACATCAAGAACGATTCGGGAAGCCCGGCAAAACCCTCCTGGGCTCGGACAGCCATACGCCTGCGGCAGGAGCTATGGGAATGCTTGCCATCGGCGCGGGCGGGCTGGAGGTGGCGTTGGCCATCATGGGAGAGCCGTTTCATTTGCGAATGCCGGAAATCTGGGGAGTCGAGCTCACCGGCCGGCTGCCGGACTGGGTCAGCGCGAAGGATGTGATCCTCGAGATGTTGCGGCGCCACGGCGTGGAGGAGGGCATCGGACGCATCATCGAATACCACGGACCCGGGCTTTTCCACCTATCCGCTATGGATCGCCACGTGATTGCAAATATGGGCGCGGAACTGGGGGCGACCTCGACGGTGTTCCCGTCCGACGAAGAAGTCCAAAGATTTCTTCGTTCCCAGGGGCGGGAAGCGGACTGGAGTGAAATCGTGGCGGAGGCTGGCTGCGCCTACGACATTGAGGAAACCATCGACCTCTCCACTGTGGAACCGTTGATAGCCATGCCCTCCAGTCCCGGAAACGTCATGCCGGTTCGAGAAGTAGTGGGGCGGGAAATTTATCAGGCCTACGTTGGTTCGTCGGCGAACCCAGGCTACAGAGATTTTGCGATGGCAGCTGAGATTGTGCGGGGACGGCGCGTGCATGACAATGTTTCTTTCGATGTAAACCCCACTTCACGGCAGATTCTGGAGAACTTAGTCAGGGATGGGCACCTCATGTCATTGATTCGCGCCGGCGCGCGGATTCACCAGGCCGGCTGCAATGGATGTATCGGGATGGGACAAGCCCCGGCGACTGGCAAGCTCAGCCTCCGCACCGTGCCGCGAAATTTTCCGGGACGCTCGGGAACACGCGAAGACCAAGTGTGCCTGGTAAGTCCAGAGACTGCTGCGGCTTCCGCCCTCACTGGCGTTATCAGCGATCCAAGAACGCTGGGATTTCCCTATCCACTCATTGCCGAACCCGACCACCCGGTATTACACACTGACATGATCTTGGCGCCTTTGGAACCAGCGGACGGTCGCAAGGTCGAACTCGTGAAGGGGCCCAACATCGCAAGCCTTCCCGAGATCCAGACGATCGAAGACACTATTGAGATCCCAGTCTTGCTTAAGGTAGGTGATGATATCTCGACCGACGAAATCATGCCCGCCGGCGCGCGCGTCTTGCCCTATCGCAGCAATATTCCCAAGATCAGCGAGTTTGCATTCGACATGATCGATCGAAGCTATCCGAAACGGGCGCTCCAACACACTTCGGGACATGCGGTCGTAGCCGGATCCAATTACGGTCAAGGATCGAGCAGGGAGCATGCGGCGCTAGCGCCACGCTATCTCGGCTTGCGGGTCGTCATAGCCAAAAGCTTCGCGCGGATTCATCGGCAGAATCTCATCAATTTTGGAATCCTGCCCCTGATGTTCACTTCTCCCGCGGACTACGATGGCATCGAACAAGGAACCGTCATCCTCGTGAAGCACCTCTGCCGCCAACTAGGCACAACTGGCGTCATTGCGGTGGAGATTCCAGGGGCCGGGCGACACATCTCCACCCATTGCGAGCTTTCGGAGCGCGAAGTGAAGGTTCTACTGGCGGGTGGTCTGATCAACTGGGTCAGGCAGCGGACTACGGTTTCGCGATAGTCCGTAACGGCGTTCGGGATGTGGCGCTGAAAAGTGAGAAAGGACCTTCTCATGCCAGAATTGCAAATATCCCACTTCGAGTTCTGTCTGCTGTTCGCCCTCTTTAGTTCGATCGTACTTGGCGTCGTGAGCAAGCGGACGGATCGCGAGCGTTTCCGATATGGGATCCGTTGCTTTGCGTATTTTATGTTTGCGCTCTTCGGACTGAGCTGGCTGATGTACCTCGGGCACGGATGACAGCGCGGTCTTTCCCAATGACCTGAAGGCGATTGAAATGACCAATGTGCAGCATCTCATACAGCGCGCCTCTGTCTAGCGCTGGCTGGCATCTCGCGAGCGTGACCCAGAGCACTACGAGGCGTATCTGCACTCGCAACAGCGGGACGAGACGAAGTTCCGCGAGTTGGTTGTGCGGCTGCGGACTATGCTCGGGAAGCAAGGTGCTGAGTAAAGGGTGAAATGGGCAGACAAGTAGCTGTCGTGACTTATGTGGTGGCGATGGTGGCCGTCATAGTCGGTGTAGATTTCGCGTTCTTCAGAAACCGATTTTGGGAACGGCTCACAGTGAATATTGGCGTTGTCTTGGTGTTCGCAGCTTTCTACTTTAGATTCCTCGGGCGTCCATGAACAAGGCGGGATCGGCGATCTGGCTAGGCCACTCGTGAAGCGGCAAAGATCTAGGCGGCTCGCAGTAGGCGTGCCGTTTTCACGATCGCGCCGATCGCAGCACCGAATCGAACTGCGGCCTTTTTTAAGGACCAGGGCGTGCGCATGCTTTCGGCAACCGCCACATGCTCTGGCCGAATGCCAACACCGACGACGTAGCCCATGATCCATTTCCTCCCGGGCAACGCATCGACGACTTTCAATTGCCAGGGCGCTTGGATTGGTCCGTCAGTTTTGAATACGGCATTCAAAGCCTTGTGCGCATAGACCTGGAGGAATTGAGTAACGCGCGTGGGAAATTCGCGCCGCTGTTGCACTCGCTTGAGGATCAAGTCAGTGATCTGCCCGGCGCGAAGCGGAACAGCTAGTATATTTGCCGCGGCCACTGCATCTTGGATTGCCAGATTGATTCCTACTCCCCCGGCAGGCGACATCGCGTGCGCGGCATCGCCGATGCAGAGCAGGCCAGGAAGATGCCATCGACGAAGCCGGTTGATCTGCACCGTCAGCAAGTTAATCTGATCCCAGTCTTCGATTTCGCCCACGCGACCGCACAGGAACGGCGCGATTTGCGCGATATTGTGGCGAAACGCGTCGAGCCCTCCCGTTTTGATTTGCTCAAACGTGCCTTTGCGGATGATTAGTCCGGCCTGAAAATAATCGCCCCGGTTAATCAGGATCAACGCCTTGCCGTAATTGATGTTGCCCAATACCTGTTCCGGATCGTGAGGCTGGCGCGAAACTCGGAACCACAGCACATCAACGGGAACGCCGACTTCTTGCAGGGGGAGTCGCGCGGACTGACGCAACGTGGAGTGCCTGCCGTCGCAGGCAACCACGAGGTCAGCTTCGATTTGCAGAGTGCCAGCAGGGGATCGCGCCTCTACGCCAGCGATTCGCTGGCCATCGCGAATCAGTCCAGTGCCCTCGTGCTGCATCCGAAGGTCGAAACCATCGAAGCGCTTAGCGCGCTCGGATAGGAAATTCAAAAACTCCCACTGCGGCATCAGCGCTACAAATTTGCATCGGGTGGGTACGAGCCGAAAATCGGCGGCGTCAAAGTCAAAATCGCCGATGCGCGCGCTCACAGATGTCACTCGGTGGTGCGGAAGTTGGAGCAAGCCGTCGAGCAACCCTAGTTGGTGCATGATGTCCAGGGTGGATGGGTGGACGGTATCACCACGGAAATCGCGGAAGAAATCGTCGTGCTTTTCTAGGACCGTTACTTTGATGCCTGAGCGCGCCAGTAGATAGCCGAGCATGACGCCGGCCGGTCCGCCTCCGACGACACAACATCCGGTTCTCAACGATTGCATCGAGGCCTCCGCCGATTAGAGTCGGCAGGGCGCGCTGACGTTACTCCAAACTCGACACTTCCGGCCAGACGTAAAAGCGCGAAAACCATACGAGCACCCTATTTTCAGAGCTGCGGGCACCGCCGGTCCGTCCTTGAAATCTAAGTGTAGGGTGTGTATCGAGAGGGAGAGAGGGGAGCCGACCCCAGGCTAGTGGGCCACGGACCGACGTTGTTCGCGGGGCAATCGAAGCATGTCGACTTGAGGCTCGTGAGCCGGCTGGAGTTCGGCTCGGGCGCGGTAGCGCTGCGGTATGAGCCGAGAAGGTAGCCAGCACCTGTGACCTTACATGCAACCCCCTGTTGCAAAGTTACCTTGCATGCCCTGGCCCGCAAAGGACTGAGAAGACCGCAATCACTGGCCTGCCCATTCGCAAATTGAGTTACACGACGGAATGAACCGTCCTCCCTCTAGCGGCGTCCACCACCGCGGAACCCGGGCAGCCTGCGTTCGCCGCCGCCATTGTGGCTTGGTGCTGCGACCACGTGGCCGCGACCGTCACGAGCCTCATTCGCCCGGAAATGATTGAACGCCTCCGAACCACGTCCGGGCAGCGGGCCGTTGTATCCATGATGCGGGTCGAAGCGGTTATCCACATGGCCATGGAAACCCCTAGGGCCGTGGAACCACGGTCCTGCACCGATAAATACGCCGCCAATGAACCAATCCGGCCCGTAGTACCCATACGGAGCACAGTCATACGGCGCGTAATCGAAATATCCATATGGACAGAGGGGCGCAGCCCCTATATTCACGCCTACAGAAACCTGTGAATGTGCAGGCCTTACAAAACTAAATGCCGCGAATACGATGGTAAACAAAACAACCGATTTCCAGAATGTCATAGTGTGCTCTCCTCAAAACTTCGTCTTTAGGTACTCTCACAAGGTACTCTCACAAGTTCATTTAACGCCTATCCACATAGCGAACATGCGCCTCAATCCAGGTATCAACGAGGGCTTTCGCCATTGCGGAGAAAGGCTCAACACAGTTCACCAATACCACAATTTCCCTCCGGTGGTCGGCAATCTGACTAACATCGAACCCGCCACAAGCCAACGACACCCCCGACAAATGCATCTCAGGCAGATCGCCGTCACGACGGGGCATTCGAATGTGCATGGGTAGCCGCGCGACCACAAACGCGCGGTAACGAGCGAAACTCTCTAGATGAGATGAGAAGGTCGATTTCCGTCGCGGTAGGCTCTTGGTGATCGACGAATTCATGATAAGGAGATCGACCTTGAAAAAGAAGAACAACTCTGCGATGAACAGTAATCGAATTGGGAAACCAGGCAAAGCGCGTGGTCCGGTTCAGCGGGATGCCAAAGACGTGATGGCAGAGCTGGTGGTAAAGCTTAGCCAAAAACTTGAACCGCAATCTGGAAGGGCGAGCGAAGAACAAGGGCGCCGGCAAGGAATGCCTGGCCCCAACCGAGACCGGCTGACCGTGGGCGTGGACCTGGGCGACAAGTGGAGCAACTACTGCATTGTGGGTTTGGACGGCGAGAAACTGACGGAGGGAGAGTTGCCGACAGCACAAGCGGACTTTGCGGAGTTCTTCCAGCCCTTGGCTGCGGCGCGAGTAGTGATGGAAGTGGGGACGCACTCGGCATGGGCGCGGGATGTGGTGGCCAGCTGTGGTCATGAAGTGTTGGTGGCGAATCCGCGGCAGATGGAAGGGCCGAAGCGGCGCAAGCGCAAGAATGACCGGATCGATGCGCAAAAGCTGGCGCGAGTGGGGCGTATGGACCCGCAGTCGCTGTTTCCGATCGAGCACCGGAGCTTGAAAGTGCGACAAGACTTGGTGGCAGTGAGGGCGCGCCACGCTGCGGTGGCGGTGCGCAAGGACCTAATCAATACCACGCGGGGGCTGGTGAAAAGTATGGGTGGGCGCTTACCCAAGTGTTCCAGCCCAAGCTTTCCGCACAAAGTGGAGGAGGCTCTTCCAGCGGAGGTGCGGGAGGTGCTGCTGCCATTGGTGCGGTTGGTGGAGACCTTGAGTAGTTGCATCAAGGAATATGACGAGACGATTGAAAAGCTGGGCAATGAGAGGTATCCGCAGACGAAGTTATTGCGACAGGTGAAGGGCGTGGGGCCGATCACGGCGTTGGCCTACGTGTTGACCTTGGAGACTCCGAAACGATTTGCCCAGAGTCGAGATGTAGGACCGTACCTGGGATTAGTGCCGAAGCAGGAGGACTCCGGGGACAGCCAGCCACAACTGAGAATCACCAAGATGGGAGACATGATGGTGCGGCAGTTGCTGGTGGGGAGCGCGCACTATGTCTTAGGTCCGTTCGGACCGGATACGGATTTAAGGCGCTACGGGCTGCGACTGAGCGAGCGGGGCGGGAAAAATGCCAAGAAGCGCGCTGTGGTGGCGGTGGCGCGGAAGTTGGCGGTATTGTTGCACAGCCTTTGGACGAGCGGCGAGGTATATGAGCCGTTACGCCACGCTTTGCCGAAAGCAGCCCAGGACGTGACCGTACGCCACGCGCCGGCGGAAACAACCGAGGAGGAGGCAGCGGCGTAGAGTGCGGTAAACCAAATTGCACGAAAATGAACCACGAAGGGAGGAGCAGACCAAGGATGAGTTGAGCGCGCGCGAAGACTAGACCTCTCGAAGTTTCGGCAGGCATCGACATCCACCGCCTTGTTCGGGTGACTGCGCATTATCGGTTGGTCGTTTCAAAGATCGTTCGCTAGATAGCAGCACCCAGCAACCCAGGCCCGTCACCATCGTGATGGGTCTGGGCTTGAAATCGGACCTCAACATGCACCGAGCCCATAGCGGCTCCTTAAGAGTGCGGATAGAAGCGCGGCGAGTGGGTGGAGCCTGGAGATTTCCGGAACGCTGATCTTCCAACGTCAACACATCCGCTGTCCCCTGAAAACCGGGTTACGGAACCGCCGTGTCGTATCACTGGCGAAACAAAAATGGCCTGCGGCAGCAAGGAATTTGATCCTCCTTTCCCGTTTCCCCCAAGGGCAAGCCGGGGCGGGCGGGTTCCCCCCACGCCGCGGCAGGTGCCGCGGCTCCCCCCGCAAGAGGGGTTTCAAAACGCTCCGCTGAAACCCCCCTTGCGCATCCCCCCGGTTGGCCCCAACAATGCGCTGCACACGCGAATGGAAAAAGCATGGTGACTGCGGAAGGGAAAGAATTAAGGATGGCCGCCACGTCGGCCTTGACTTTTACTGTGAGGCTAAGGAGGCTTACTTCCCACAAGCGGACTTAACCGGCCAATCTCTGCCCATTTTTAGGAGGGTTTGAGTTTTTTGGTTTGAGTGAGGATTTTGACGATGCGATTGGCAAGGCGATCGAGAAGACGGCGTGGGGAAGGATCGATAACGTTGCGACGATAGATCTCGAGCACGTGCTGAGCCGACATCAAAGAGTCGATCAGGCCTGATAAATCTGCGCGAGGGGCTGGGCCGGGGGGTGTGGTCCGAGAGGGTACCAGGTGTCTGGGATGGGAGAGAGCCAGGTGGAATTCGCGCTGGAGATCCTGCTGGGTGATCTCAAGGTACTGCAAGGTCATGTGGGGACTCTTGTGGCCAAGGAGTTTGATCACCGCGGCAAAGCTAACGCCAGCGCGCAGCATCTCAGTTCCATATGTGTGTCGAAATTGGTGCGGGACGATGCGGGCGGGAATACCAAGGGCGGCGGTGACGTCTCGCAAGGCGGCACGCAGTTTGCGAATCATCAGGTAGCGACCGCGCGGCCGAGGCAATAGGAGAGGACCGGACTTGGGCGCGGTGGGTAGCCGCAGCGAACGGATGCGTTCGACCAGTTGACAGACCACGGAATCCACGGGAACCAAGCGTTCCGTTTTGAGTTTTCCGAGCGGCACATGGATGGCCCACTGCCCGGGGCCGACAAGGCGCAAGCAATCGAAGGAGAGATCGACACATTCGCTGATGCGCATCCCGGTGTGACGCAGTAGCAACAAGGCATTGCTGAGCAGGTCATCGCGGCGCAGTAGTTCCTGCTGAACCAATGCATCCTGTTCGGGGGTGAGCGGGCGCGGCAAATGATGCTCCTTACGCGGCACGTCATCACGACCGAGCAGATGGGCCAAGTCGGGGAGGTGCTGTGTCCAGGCGAGTTCCTCCAATAGGCGGCGCAGATAAATCACATGGTTGGCGCGCGTGATGGTGGCGAGCGGTGGGTGGTGCGATCGCAAGAGAGCCAGCCAACCGAGGATATGGGGATCACGGCGCAGCTGCTTGAGGGAGTGGACCTCGGAATACTGAGCGCCGAGGTAAGTCAGAAAAAGTCGCACAGTTCCGCGATAGGAGGTGACGGATGAATCACCCAACGAAGTCGTCACCGATTCCACCGCTGGCTGGAAGAGCTTCGTCAGAGGATGCGCGGGGAGCGGAAAACGTGGTTGTTTCATGACTGCTTCGGCGGAGTAGGCCGAGTGAGTTGAGCAACCGCGCGAGCATATTGCTCCCAGACATCTTGTGGAGTGAGATAAAGGTAGACCATCGTGGTTTGAATCTGCGCATGCCCCATGAGGTGCATAAGCGCCGGCAGGCTAATACCTGCGCGCAGCATGTCGGAAGCAAACGTGTGCCGCCTATGCCGAGCTCGGCATAGTCGATACTATGCCGAGTTCCGGACTATGCCGAGTAAACTTGCCGGCACCCTGATTTTCGCCAGTTCCAACAGACAAGACTCTGCATAGTCTGCACCGGCTCCAGCCATGGATGCTGGTCGAATGGAAACTCCATTCGACTACTTCTTTGATGACCGCACCAACCCACGAACGATTGAGGCTTTGAGAGGCGGACCGTTGGCTTCGCCGCTGGAAGCCTATGCCCAGCGCTTGCACGAGGACGGCTACGCAACCCATTCAGGTTTCGTGCAGCTGCGATTGCTGGGCTGTTTCAACCGCTGGCTCGATCGTAAAGGGCTGACCAGCGAGGATGTGGATGCAGCCACCATCGAGCGGTATCTTCGTGGCCGGGCACAAAGCCGGAAACTGCGCAGAGGCGATTCTGCCGCGCTGTTTCGGCTGTTGGCCATGCTCCGGCCCGAGGGATCCGGCGTGACCGCTCCACCTCCGACACCAGTTGAGGCCGCGCTGGGGCGCTTCCAGCACTACCTGCGGCAGGAACGCAGTTTGTCCGAGGCGACGGTGATCAACTACACGCCTGTTGCACGATCATTCCTGTCGGAACGTTTTCCCAAGGGAGCCTTACACTTTCAACAGATCACCGCGGCCGACATCACCGCGTTCGTGCAGCGGCAGGCTACCCTGGTCACGTCCAAACGCGCGCCGCTGGTGGTGACTGCACTGCGGTCCTTTCTGCGCTACTTGTTCCTTCGCGGCATCGTGGCCATCGACTTGGCGACGTGCGTGCCCACCATCGCCACATGGTCGCTCTCCAACGTGCCAAGGTTTCTTGCCGGAGAACAGATCCAGAAGATCCTGGCCTCGTGTGACAAAGAAACCGGCATTGGCAAACGAGACTACGCCCTTTTGCTCCTGCTGGCGCGTCTTGGCCTGCGAGCCGGCGAAGTGGTTGCCCTCACGTTGGACGACTTCGATTGGGAAGCCGGCTTGGTCACGGTGCGCGGCAAAGGAAAGCGGGTTGCACAGATGCCTTTGCCATCCGAAGTGGGAGCCGCCATTGCAGACTATCTCTCGACAGGGCGGCCCCGGTGTTCCAGCCGGCGCGTGTTCATTCGCGCGAAAGCGCCGCTAACCGGGTTCGCCAACTCGGTTGCCATCTGCTCGCTGGTGGATAGGGCGCTGGAGAGGGCGGGCGTGGAGTCGGAATATCGAGGCTCCCACGTGTTCCGCCACAGCCTGGCCACCGGGATGCTCAACAACGGCGCATCCTTGGCTGAGATCGGCGATTTGTTGCGGCATCGACGCCCGGACACCACTCGAATCTACGCCAAAGTGGATTTGGTATCGCTTCGTTCCATCGCGCTTCCATGGCCAGGAGGTAGCCGATGAAGCCTTTGCGACAAGCCATCGACGATTACATCGCGCTCCGGCGCAGCTTGGGATTCAAGCTGCGGCGCATGTCTGAGGGTCTTCGGGAGTTTGCTGTATTCCTGGAGCAAAAGGCAGCACCGTACGTGACCACGGAACTGGCTATGGAATGGGCGATGCTGCCTACGCACCACCAGCCCAGCGATTGGGCGCAACGACTCAGTTTTGTCCGCGTATTCGCCCGCCATTGGCACGCTACGGACCCGCGCACGGAGATTCCTCCCAGGGTTTGCTCCCGTTTCGGCCACAACGCGCCCGCCCCTATCTGTATTCGGAACTGGAGATTCAGAAGTTGTTGGCAGCAGCCCTGAAGCTATCTCCCAGCCAGGGCCTGCGGCCTCGGACATACCACTGCCTGTTCGGACTGTTGGCCGTGGCAGGATTGCGTATCAGCGAGGTGCTCAAGCTGGAGCGGCCGGATGTGGATCTCGGCGAGGGCATCCTCACCATCCGGCAAACAAAGTTCGGCAAGACCCGCCTGGTTCCGCTCCATACTTCCACTCGGGACGTCATGGCCGATTACGCCCGGCGCCGCGACCGGTTTCTGCGCAGCCCATCGTCTCCCTGTTTCTTTCTCAATGATCACGGCCGCCGTCTGGAGGGTTCCGCAGTGCGCCGAACGTTCTACGATCTGTCGCGGCAGATCGGCTTGCGCGGGCCGGAGGATCACAAGGGTCCGCGGCTCCACGATTTTCGGCACCGATTTGCCGTCCGCACACTGGTCGAGTGGTATCGGTCCAACGAGGATATCGAGCGGCGCCTGCCGGTGCTGTCGACGTTCCTGGGGCACGGGCATGTGGCAGATACCTACTGGTACCTTTCCGTGGAGCCGGAACTGATGGGCCTTGCTACCCGCCGCCTGGAACTCAGATGGGGGCTCACGCATGAAGAATGAGAACGGATTCCCTGGCTTGCTGGAGCGTTTCTTCACGCAACGGTTGATCGCTCAGCGCCGGGTCAGTTCCCATACGATCGCTTCTTACCGAGACACGTTTCGCCTGTTGTTGCAGTTTGTCGAGAAGCGATTACACAAGCCTCCTTCCGGGCTGGCTCTGACGGATCTGGATCCTTCCGTGATTGGCGCATTCCTGGACGAATTAGAAAAAGACCGAGGCAACGGTGCGCGAAGCCGCAATCTGCGACTGACTGCGATCCGGTCCTTCTACCGGTACGCTGCGTATGAGGAGCCCACCCAATCCGGCCTGATCCAACGCATCCTGGCGATGCCGGCGAAGCGTTACGAGAAGAAGCTGATTGGATTCTTGACGCGGCCCGAAATCGAAGCCGTTCTGGCGGCGCCCGATCTCAGTACCTGGACCGGTCGCAGGGATCGCGCCTTCTTGCTGGTTGCCGTTCAGACTGGTTTGCGGCTTTCCGAGATGACCAGCCTGCACACTCCGGATGTCGTGTTGGGAACCGGCGCCCATGTACGCTGCATGGGCAAAGGGCGAAAAGAGACGATGTACCCCGCTGGCAAAGCAGGCCGTCGACAGCCTCAAACGGTGGCTGCGGGAACCGCGGCGCGGCGCTGGTGACATCCTGTTCCCGAGCGCAAGGGGTACTCGGCTCAGCGCGGACGGAGTGCAGTTTCTGTTGGCAAAGCACGTCGCTGCCGCGCGACAGAAGTGCCCTTCGCTTAAGAACAAACGGGTGACACCGCATGTGCTTCGACACTCGGCTGCGATGGAACTTCTGCAAGCCGGCGTCGACCGTTCCGTGATCGCACTCTGGCTCGGACACGAATCCATCGAGACGACCCAGATTTATCTGGATGCCGATCTCGCGCTCAAGGAAAAGGCGCTCGCCAAGACGACTCCCCTGGCGAAGGGCAAGGCGGCAGGCCGATACCGGCCAGACGACAAGTTGCTGGCCTTCCTTAAGAGCCTGTAGCGCTCCTCCGGACTATGCCGAGTCCGCCAACCCCTTCCGCTTTGGCGACACCGTCATTTAAGGTCTGTCATTGCATGAGTCGAGATTTACTCGGCATAGTCCGGAACTCGGCATAGTGTCGAAAGCGGTGGGCGTTCGCTTTCCTCACGCCGGAGGTTTGCCGGTGATGACGAAACAACGAACGTAGACCGGCGGCGGTCATACGATGGCCGTGGGACGGTCCTTTGAGAGAGACGAATAAAGGTAAGCCACATTGCGGAGGCCGTTCCAAGCACAGGTAGTGATCGAGCAGCTTCACAGAGTCGTGATCTAGGGGCAACACACGAATCTTTTTGCCCTTGCCTGGGACTCGGATCTGCAGCTCCGGAAGCTGGAGGTCTTCGCGGTTCAGGGCTAAGACTTCACAGGACCGCAAGCCATGCAGCACCATCAAACCAACGATGGCCAAGTCGCGCGAGGTGCGAAAACTATGCCAGAAGCGATGGACCTCATCGATCGACAAGGGCACAATCAATCGTTTGGGCGTCTTCACCCGCAACTGAGTCAGCGCCGGACGTAGCCGTCCATACCTAGCCGTGATTGCCGCCAGTACCAGTTCTGAAAGCCGGGCGCAAACAGACGAGGGGCATCGGGAAACTCAAGCCGCAGGGCTCGCTCGACCGTTCCGACTCGACGGTTGATGCTCGCAGCTGCGGGCGCGGGATACTGGTCGACCTGCCAGCGAATATAGTCGAGGAAAGTCGACTCCGTGAGCGCCTCTTTGGGGATCGCGGCCGTCTTATGAGCCGCGGCCCACCAGCGGAGGAAATGCAGTAAGTCGTGGGCATAACTGCGCAGTGTGGAATCCGCCACGCCGCGGACTCGGTGCTGGTCGAGGAAACGATTGGCCCACTCCACTTCCCGGCCGCTTTGCTGAACCACGCGAAACGAACTGTGCGCGTTGCTCAGTTTATGCTGTTCAGCGACACGAAATCTCATCGGCAAGCCCGCTCCAGCAGGAGTTGAAATTCGTCAGCGTTGCCGCCACTGACGAAGAAGCTGTTTGGGTCGTGGCCCTCGGGCAGTGAGACCAGGCGAGTAGGGATGCCTCGTTCCCGGAGATTTCGTGAGAGGCACTGGGCTGCGTGTTGGCCGCTGCCGTTCCCGTCCGCATCAAAGGCTAGATAGACGGCTCGGGGACCGTCGCACAGTTGCCGAAACTGGCGCACATTGAGATGGGTTCCCAGCGAGCAGGTCACGTTGTGAAAACCGGCCTCCCACAACGCGGCGTAGTCGAACAGTCCCTCGACCAGAATCACTTCTGCATATCGCCGGGCCTGCTCCCATGAGTACAAGCCACCCTTAGTACCCGGCAAGAATCGGTGAGGCGGCGCCGAATCCGAAAGGCTGCGGCCATAGAGATTCCCCTCCAATGGGAAGACGATACGACGCACGTATGCGTCATAACCCACGCCGGTCACCAGGCCCGCCTGACGCAGAGTCGGCAACGGGTAGCCCAACTGCGTCAGCCAACCCCGCAAGCAACCTCCGGGCGCGTAGCCGATCCGCATGTGCTCGATCACCTCCGGGGAGCGGACTCCGCGTTGCTGCAGATATGCAACCGCCTCACCGTGGCGGTGTAACTGCATGCGGTAGAAACCTGTGACTTGGTGTAATAACGGCGCCAGGCCACGCCATTGGTGCAGCAGCGTCAACGCTTGCGGAAACTTCACCTGGTGATAGAGTTCGGCAAAGCGAATCACATCGCCGCCGCAGCCACAGCCGTAGCAGTAGAACAGGTTCTTGCCGGGATCCACCAGGAAGCTTGGTTTGTGATCGGGGTGCAGCGGACACAGTCCCATCCATCGACCGCGGCTGAGTTGTCGGGCCGGCTGCCAATCATGGGCCTGCAGATAGTCCAGCAGAGGAATCTGCTGTTTCAACTCGTCGAGAACTTGGCGACTCACGGACTTCTTGCCTCGATCGGCAGAATACGGCAGAGCACGCCCAGATCCCAGGCAAGGATGGTGGGTGCTCGCAAAAAGTGCTCGCCTGGAGCTCCGGCCCGCACCCAACACCACACGCTGAGCAGTCGCCGTTGTGCCCATCGACGCACGGTGGATGGATCGGGCAAGCGTGTCGGATCTTTGCAGTGCGGCGCTGCTTGCTCGGCAGAGTCACCGTCGCCGATCCGCGCGCAGGCCTGCTGTCGGCACTGCAGGCTGTAGTGCCCTGACGGCGCTAGCCAATCGGGCAAGATCGTGAAGGTCTTGCTGCACGGCTGACAGATTCCGCGCCGCACCCAGAGGCATGCGTGCTGGTCATCATGGCCCTGACGGAGGCGCCGTCCGTGGCCGATGATCGTGTCGTCACCGCAAACCGGACATCGCCGCGGCAGGCGCTCCAACGGGATCACCCCGGGTCGATGTTGTCTTTCACCTCGGGCAGTGCGATAAAGAGAATCACGGCTGGCGTGAAGGCCCGCCGCTGACCGCTCCCTGCTAAAGTTTCGATCTGCTGGCTGGGCCTTCACCCTCTGGTAAAGTCAGTCTCGAACGAAGAAAAAGAATACAGCTTTCCGTTGGGCGACGCGAACCCCTCACTTTACACTTTGGCCGGTATAAAAGGACTTCGAGAGCGAGCCGACGATCCCCAAAGCACAGCCGCACGCAATGTGGCTGTTCTGGGAATCGCTAACTACCAAAAGAACGCGGATGTCTCCGCGCCGGCGAGGCGATCCAACAGCCATGACGCACTCTAAACGTGCGATTTCAACGGATATCCCAGCTTCGCGTACCAGTCACCTCGCCCTTGAGACGTGAGATCCAGAACGTGCCAGATCGGACTCATAAGATCTATGCCGCGCTCCTTAATCTCCGGAGACATCCACGGATGTGCCGTGTAGAAATGTTGAACGGTGCCATGGCTATCCCGATTGAAGACTGAAATCGCGGAATCCTGATTGCCCTCCTGGTCTTCGCTTCCCAAATCGTATTTGAACGTGCTATCTCCCCCGCTTAATAAACGGAGCCGGTTCCACCCACGGTCGCGGGCGTGCTTTCGCAAGGCCCCCGGATCGGCTGCGGCGACAACCGCGAAGTCCACGTTTTGGGCAATGTGGTGAGCCACTCCGTTTATGCCGTCGATCCAAGCGGTGCACATCGGGCACGGCTTGGTCTGACGTTTCCCGTACATCAGGTGATAAATCACCAGCGGCCTGCCCGCTGTAGTGAACAGTTCGCTCAGCCGGACGGTTCGCGTTGGTGTATCGCCTGAATCCAGGTCAACCGGACCTTCGATAAATTTGTAGTCCTCCAGGGCCGGACCGGGCGGAAGATGGCGACGCAACTCCGCTACGCGCTCGCGCTGGCGCATCAGTTGGACTTCAGCTAGGCGAAGCTCTTCGCGTTTGTCCAGGTACTCGGCCGATTCGTTGGTCAGGTTCGTTTGGCGGAATGTGCCTTGGACTGTCTCATGTACCATTTGCGCTCTCCTTCATAAACTATTTTCGCGCGGAACAGATGCGTCGCGACGCGGACGCGCGAGTGCCATGCCACAGTTTTGCTTTCCTGCGCTAATTTGCGTGTTCTTGGCTGAGAGTCTTCTTACATAAATCCTGACGGCGTGGTGTCGGTGATCGTAGCCAAGGACCACAAACGACGTTTGAGGAAGTTACGATCGCGGCGCCGTGACTGCCGATAATGGACATCAGGCAGTGAGATAGCCGCCAATTCGACTGTTTTGCGCACAACTCGTCAAAGCCGCTGGACCGATGCCGATGACATAAGGCATCTTCGCGACTTCAACAGCTATATTATTTAGCAAACACACCTTCCTGGAGGCGGGTGACGACTGATACTACCTCGGGGAATACACCGCGCGCGCCGGGTTCGCCTTCAGTGGGACCAACGACCTTATACAAAACCTGAAGAAGCCAATGGACCGGCGAGGAACGCCGCAATGGAAATGGAAGACGTGGGCGATCAACCGTTCGGCCGAGATGCTCCGGGAGGCGGTTCCCGAGCAGTGGCTCGCCCAAGCGACTTTTATGCCGATTCCACCCTCAAAGACGAAGGATCATCCGGACTACGATAGCCGCCTCCTGGAAATTTTGAAGAAGCTAGGAGCGGGAAGGCAGCTCGACGTCCGTGAGCTCGTAGTGATGACGGAGAGCATCGATCCTGCGCACTTGACGGAGGACCGCGAAGCGTTCGAGAACTAGTCAGGAAGATGAAGCTCGACAGAGCAGTCGCGAAGCCGGCACCAGAAGCTATCTGCGTGTTTGATGACGTTCTGCCGACAGGAGCACACTTCAAGGCGGTTCAGATGTTTCTTAGAACCGAGTTTCCCCATGTGCCAACGGCGGGATTGTTCCTGGCCCGAAGGGCGCCAGAGGCCTCGCCAATCTAGGCCAAGAGGCCAACTGACATTCAGCGACGTGATTCACGTGGTGACGTGATGGCGTTAACGAATGGAAGCCCGGTCCAAAGCTGCATATGTCTTAGATAATGATCCGCTCCACTTCATCGAGCGTGATCTCGTCGCTCGTGTGATCGTAGAGCTTCGTCGTTACCGGGCACCCGCGGAGATACCCGGCCCTCGTCCGGGCCTCTGACGTTGCGGACTTGCCACACACCGGCGAGCCCGAAAACTATTCAATCCCCATAGATTGCGGTCCGGCTCAGTTCAACGCATTCTATCCGCCATGCTCCGGTCTGGATCTTGGCTCATTCCACGAGAATTGATCGCCGGAGCACTGCGGATAGAGTCCTAAACATTATCGGGCACAAACATAGAGCTCCACCGAACGCGATTGCGCCCAGCTTATTTCGCCAATGCCGGCAGCGTCGTATATGTATGCGCGGCCCCGGCGGGTATGCGAATCCCCAATGCGCCGATCTGAGCACCCGTAGGAGCATCGAACTCGATAGTGCCGCGAATGTTGGCCGTAGCCGGATATTTGTCGGTCACCAAAGTGAACTGGGTATGCCCATTAGGTGCGAGATTCAGGGTATCGGTCGTGATCTGCGCGCCGGAGTCGTCGCGGACGATGACCGGCACGTTCACTCCCTGCGTTGACACCGCGTTCACCGCAACGCCCGTGAAGGTCCCGCCGGTGTTATCAAAGGCGAGGATGTAAGCACTGGCGTTCCGGCTCTCCAGAGGCACCACCGCTTCCTGGTTGTTGTGGCGAAAGATCACAAACCCGCTGATATGTCCGGCCGTGCCGAGTTGCGCCGAGCCCGTGAGCAGATCCGGCGCGCCGCTGCTTTCGATCAAGAACGTCGCCCCGGCCGGCAGCGTTTGCGTTACCGAGGAAGCCGTCGCGGCCGCTGTGTTGCCCTGCGGAAACGAGAGAGGCAACGGCATCGGAACACCCGTCATATCGGCGGAGAAGCTGAGCGTGGCTTGCGCGGCGCTGGTCCCCGTGTTGACCAGCACGAACGTGGTTTGCCAGCCATCACCGTCAGAAGCCAGGTGCGCGATGCTACCTCAGCCGGTTCCGATGAAGTTCTCGCTCACCGCCGACTTCTCGACCCCATAGGTTATTGCGCGCGACCTTATACAGCCAAGGCCGGAACAGTTCCCGGCTGCGCAAGCGGGAACTGTGCTGGTAGGCGGCAAGCATCACCTCCTGCGCCAGATCCTCGGCGACATCCCGCCCCCACCCGCGAACACGAAAGTAGGTTATGATGCGAGGCATAAGAACCGTAAACATATGGCAGTAGGACTCTTCGGAAGGATAAGCGACAAACCGGTCAATCGCATCTCCGGCCTGGGTCCACAGCGAAATTTGGTAGCTCTCCATGCAACGCCACGTGATGAGGACGCCACGTGGTGAGCTCACAGCAACAGAGTGAGTTGGCGGCAACACCGACTGCCTTCTAGGTTTATGATGCCTCAATTTGACACTTTGTTTGCAAAGGCTGCGTATTTTCCTGCCGTGCCGCAAACAAGTTCTGCGCTTCGAGCATCTTTATGTGCAGGTTGCACGAACAGAAGCCCCGGAGTTTCGGGGCAAAGTACTTCGCCAGGATCACCGTTGCGCGCGGCAATGTCCGCTCAGCCGATCCGGGGGGCGATCCAGTAGCGAAAATGACTCGGAAAAATACTCAAAAAGGTAATATGCATCGAATCTGGCGTCCGTTGATCTTTTTTGTCGCGCTTGCGGCGTTTGCCGCGGCCGCTCCGTTCTCCGTTCCGCAAATCCTCGCCAAATCAGGACCGCTGCGGAGCGAGTTCATCCCCTTGCCCGCGCTCCATCCAGGAAAGACCTACAGTCTGCTGTTCTCGATCGATTCGGCCGCGCCGCTTCAGGCGGAATCGCGGATCGCCGTCAAACTGAGCGATGGCTCTAACGTGCTGGCGGAAAAGGAGCTGCACTTGGGCGATCCGGATTTTTACGCGTCTTTTCACGTGACGCACGACGCGCGTCCGGAGTTGCAAATCACCGCTTCATCCACCACCGGCGCGCGCTTCCGGCTGGAAGTGAACGAATGGCCCGATTCGGGGTCTCTCGATCGCGGAAACAATCATCGCTGGCAGGACGCAAATCCGATGAAGCTCGGCGAAACGGTATTCGCTTCCGCCGATCAAGTTGATTACATTCCCGTGCCGGGCACGCCGCGCCAGGATGCCATCGAGGGCGCCTCCGGCGAGGATTGGTACCGATTTCATTTCGAGGGCGCGCCGAAGCTGGTCTTTTTTCAAATCGAGTTGATGGATCGCGACGACCTGCCGGTCGATGTGTCGATTTTCCGGGAGGAAAATGGCAAACTGGCGGAGTTCACCGACGGCCAGGATCCGGTGGCGCTGCCCCACGAGGTGCAGGCGCTGCCGGGCAACAAGTTCGCGCCGCGCGTATTGACAGCAGCGGGCGACTATTATGTACGGGTCCGCGCCAATCATCCGGAATATAAACTTCGCACCCGGCTGTACGATCCCCCGCCGTATAAAGATCCGCAGGAGGCCGTGCGCGCCGCTGTCGACTATATTATTGCTGCGGGTGATTCCTGGTTCGCCAACACGGCCCGGCGCGGCGGGCGGTTGGACCGGGTTGCTTCGGTGCATCAGGAAACCTCGCTGTGCGTGGCCTGCCACGTGAGCCATTTCTCGCAGCGGGCGCAGCTCTACGCGGCCGTGAACGGTTATCCGGTGGTGCAGCGGGAGGAGTTGAAATTTCTCTCCGACCGTTTTTATAACAATCCGCGGCCCTTTTACGGATTCGACCAGGAGGGCGCGGTATGGTCCCGGGTTATTTCCGCTCCGGCGAACGTGCTGAGCCGCATGGGCGTCCTGATGAGCATTTTCGAGAACCAGATTTCCCAGGAGCCGCGGCCCGATTATCATCGCGGGATCGAAAAATATCTGGACATTTATTACCAGGACCGCACCGCGCTTCCACCCGATGAAACGAACGGCAACAAACCACTAGTGAGCGATTACGAGGTCGCCTGGTATTCCTGGAAGGAAACCAAAGATCCGCGATTACCGGAGATGATGGCGCGCGGCGAAGTGAAAGACATGCTCGACCTGTGTTATCAGACTCTCGCACTTGCCGATATCGACCGGGCGAAATACCAGGACCAGATCGCCGGCAACGTGAAGCGAATTCTTTCCTTGCAGCGGCCCGACGGCCAATGGTCCATGCTGTTCGACCCCAAGGAACCGGAAGTGGAATTCGAGACCGGGCATGTGCTATGGGCGCTCCAGGCGGCGGGAGTTCCGCGCGATAATCCGCGGGTGCAGAAAGGATTGAAGTATTTGCTGGGCCGCCAGCAACCGTTCGGCGGTTGGTTCGATCCGCTGCAATCCTTTGAGAATTTCCGCACGCCGTTCCGGGAAACGCAGTTCGCGGTGATCGCGCTGAGTTCGTATTATCCCGGGCCGGACAAGACCAAGGGATGGAATTCGCCCGCGCCGGCGAGTCTCTCGGCAGACCCGGTGCAACTGCTGGGCGAGCTCGACCGGGTGTGGGACGGCGCATCGCCGGCGCTGGTGCGCGAGATCGAAGAGGCGACGCGATCGAACGATGTGCTGATCCGCCAAGCCGCGGCCCAAGCCTTGGGCAGACTGGGACCGCAGTCGTCGTTGCCGGTGTTATTGGGCCTGCTCGGCGATCCGAGCAAGCTGGTGCAACGCACGGCGGCGTGGTCCCTGCGCGAGATCTACACGCGCAGGAAGGAAGCGCCGGACGCCGGGCTACTGGCCGCGCTCCACTCACACGACGAGCGCGTGCGCTGGGCGGCGACGCGCGTGTTCGCCCATCATTTTTCGGCGATCGCGAAACGGGCGGACCTGGTGAGCGCCCTCGATCAACTCACCACGGACCCGGTGGTGCCGGTCCGCATGGAAGCGGTGAAGGGGATCTGGCAAAGCTGGTTCTGGAACGCCGATCCGGCGCTTCGTGGGCGTATCGAAGACACGGTGATCGCGGATCTCGGGCTGCCGCAGCATCCCTGGGTGACGGAGAATCTGAAAGCCGCGCTGTATAATCTGGCCGATGAAAATATCCGCTATCTGTACAACAACTGGGTGCCGCTGCTGGCGAGCGAGCAGGATCGCGAGCGCGTCATCCACGGACGGCTCGGCATTGAGGCGCAGCTGGCGAATAAAATTGCGGAGGTTCTCGAAACCGGTCCCGACATGCGGAAGAAAAACGTTCTGGCTGCGCTCGGAGATTTGCCGCTGCGGCGCGGTGATATCTACGATTTGAGCGCGGACCTTTCGAAGCCCGGTCCGGTGGTGTACAGCCGCATTGGCAACGACATCGAGCAGATCGCGTTTTTCGGCCAGAGCGCGGAGCGGATTTCGCGGGCTCTTCTGCCGCTAATTGATTCCTCCGATCCGGAGCTGCGCCGCCTCGCCGAGCGCGCCTCGACCATCGTTCGCGAAACCAACTATTTCACCGTAGACAAGATCGCCGGCGATCGCGGAGCGGACACGCATCTGCTGGAGAAAAAGCTGTCGGGCCTGCCGGAGGCGACAGAAGTGTATGCCGCGATGCAACCGCCCAAGGGCGCGCCGATCTCACCAGCCACGCTGGTGCGAACGGAGGCGCGCGGGAAACAGCGGGAGCTCGATCAGGCGTACTTCAAAGCGGACGTCGAGCCGATCCTGCACAAAAAGGGCAAGGACGGCTACGCCTGCGTGAACTGCCACGTCACCCATACCCTGTTCAACGCGACCTGGTCGACGGTGATGAACGTCGTGGACACAGCGGACCCCGAAAACAGTCTGATTCTGCGCAAACCCACTTCGTCGGCCGAAAGCGAAGGCGTTATCGGCGCAACGCAGCTCGCCCATGGTGGCGGCGTACGCTGGCCGAGGGGATCCATCGAGTACGAGACGATCCTGCAATGGATCAAGGGCGCGAAGCTGGATACGGCGCGCGTGCAGCACTGAAAATGCGGCTTCTTCTTTTGCCGATGATCACGGCAGCGCTCCTCGATGCGCAGGTGCCGTCGATCGCCGTTGAGGCGGTCGCGATTCTGAAGGCAAATTGCGAGGCCTGCCGTGAGGTCGATAAGCCCACGGCGGCGCTGATCCGGGATTTGAAGCGGCGCGGCTTGCTGGATCATGCGGTAGTCATCTGGGGCGGCGAGTTTGGACGCACCCCCATGAGGTGAAGTTCGCGTCGCCGGTACTCCGAAGCGTTATCTAGCAATCCAAGCGCGCGTCCTTTGATGTCGTCTTGCGCCGGTACGGCTTTCATCGCCGGGAAGAACTGGTGGGCCCAAAGCTCGAGCTTTCTGAGCAATCGAAACACCCAACGCCAAGGTTAAGATTACGAGGCTATCGAGGATTGGCGGATACGGTCAACCCACTCTGTCCGCTGCCGTGCTGAGGAAGTGCTAGCAGCTCTTAACAGCCGCCCAAGAGAGGCTAGCGAAGGCTTTTTGAAATCCCAGGGGTGTGGGGACGTGCGTCCGAGAAGACTTGATGGACTTGTTGATTGTAAGGAATCAACTCGGGGAATGACTCGCTCACCCGATAGCCTGATCCCTTCGGCGGCTGGGCAACCGGCGGCGGAAAAGCGGGATGACAAAGCCTTCAGCTGTCGGCAGGAAGGCGAGGCGAATCTGCGGGCCGCAACAGAAGTGAACGCCGTTTCAGCATCGTTAACTCCACCAGTAAGTAGGCCGATTCAACTGGAGCTCTTCCCGGGGCGAGCCTGTGTCCTCAAGGCGAAGCCTGCCACGATTCGGAGTACAGCGAGAATGAAACCGAATCGCCGGGACGGTGTATCGGGCGGCAGCACGCAGAGACAGAACATCAAGTTAACCGGAGAGACCCTGCACGGTCCGGCGGAGGAAGCTCCGCCTGGTAGGGAAGCGTATAAGGGTGGAACCCGAAAGCGCGGAACCAACGCCGGGCAGGGAGTCGGAGGTGGCCACAGTACCGTTGAAGCTCGGGATAACCGGGCCGAGGGAAGGGCCGCTACTTTCATCAAGCGAACGAAACAGGGAAAGGCTGCCGGACTGCCCCTGAAAGGGAAGGCTCAACCCCGGCGGAAGCCAGCGGAGCGCAAAGCGCCCGAACGGTTTTCTCAGGCCCGCAAACTGCAACGGACGCTATACCGGGTGGCCAAGCAGCAACCCAGAAGGAGGTTCACGCTTCTCTACGATAAGGTCTGTCGGCAGGACATCCTGCGAGAGGCCTGGCAACGGGTGAAGTCCAACAAAGGGGCGGCGGGTGTGGATCAAGTCGACATCGACACGATTCTGGAGTACGGCGAAGAGCGATTCTTGCTGGAAGTTGAGCAGGAGTTACGAAGCCGACACTACCGGAGTTCGTTGGTGCGGCGGGTTCATATCCCGAAACCCGGACAGCCGGGGAAGACCCGGCCGTTGGGCATCCCGACGGTGAAGGACCGGGTGGTGCAAATGGCAGTGAAGCTCGTGATCGAACCCTTGTTCGAGGCGGACTTTATTCCGTGCTCCTTCGGATTCCGCCCGAAGAGGACGGCTCGAATGGCGCTGGGTGCGATTGTCACCAGCGTCAACGAGGCCGCTCCTGGCACCTGCACGTTATGACGTGCAAGAGTGCCTTGGATGCGATTCTTTACCCGCGTGCGCAGGTGGACCAGAAAGATACGCAGGCGGAGTAGTTCGCGTTGATCGCCTAACTCGCTCGGCGGAATCCACACTTCCGGCAGAGTTCCGTTGCGTAGCAGTATTGTCCGTCTTCTTGGTCAGCCCCATGCGGCGCTTCGCTTCGAGCGGGTTACACAGCTTGGGGCGATGACCTGACCGCTCCATCTCGTCTACCAACCAACTGTAACTACCGCTGGCCTCCACCGCGATCGAAGAATGTGGCGGAAGCCGCGCTAGAAACTCACGGTAAACCTGGCGATCATGCATCACCCGAAGCGCCTCGCCGGCCTGCCCTTTTTCATTCACCGCGACGAACACGGAAAACTTCTTGTGTGCATCACATCCGATAAACTGTTCCATATTGCTGCAGCACCTCCTTGTGCTAGGGGTTTCGCTCGCAGTCTACGCGAAGCCCCGCTGCAGCGCTTTCATAGCATCATTAACGGCACTCTACGCGGCGGAGCCGCGAACGCCGGCCTCGGGCCGAACTCACCCTTTCTATACCGGAAACGCCCGATCCGTGACTTATACATTCATTATCGGCTTCCGTCATGTGGACATTACCTCTGTGCCGCTGGAACATCAAGAAGATCCCGGAATGCGAGAGTGATAAAATACCGATCCGGGAGTTGCGTATGCGTATCTATCGCGTAGTGTTCGTCGCCCTATTGGTTGGCTCTGCAGCTTTGGCTCAGCAATCGGCTCTCGATCATATCCAGTGGATGAAGTTCGAGGATCGAAACGAGCTAGCCCTTACCAAGCAGAGCGCCTTTACCTTGGATGTGCCACGCGACTGGCATATTGACGGCGGACTTGCTCGCCTCTCCGCGTTACAGGTCACTCCATATATGCGAATGCTGGCTCCGGATGGTACCAGTTACCTGGTGATTGGAAACCCTGATACGCCATCTTACTTAGTGCCCAACAAGTCGCGTCCGAGGCCCGGCGAATCCTTTCGCCCGAACAACACCGGCCAAGTCACTGAGGTCGAGCCATACATTACGGGAACGCGTTATGCCCAACAACTGGGACCGAAGTTGTTGGGGACTGCCTGCTCAGGTTCGATATTCGTGTCAGCTAAGGATCGGCCGGATATACGCGATCAGCAGATCCGGCAGTATGGAGGGCAGATCCCGGATGCAAATATGGGAGACCACTCGGCCCGTGAAGATGCTGGCGAAGCCACATGGACGTGCCAGCACGGCGGCAAGCCGGCGGAAGCTCATCTTGTGGTAGTCACGCACAAAGGCTCGGCGATGTGTACTTTCGTGGACTGCATCGCTTCCTGGAGCGTCGACGGAATATCCGGCTACATTGTGCCCTTCGGCAAGGCGGGCGAAGCTGAACAAGCCATTCTGCACATGATTAACTCGATCACATACAACCCAGCCTGGCTGCAGGTACAACGCAACCTAACGGCGGCCGAGGTCGGGAAGATAAATAGCAATTGGCAACAGATGGAGCAGACCATCGCTCACATACAGCGTCGGCAGGCCGCTTTCCAGCAGAATTTCCAAGCCATGGATGACGCGGTTTCAGGGATCCACGAATATCACGACTCAGAAGGTACCCCGTTCTGGCTGGATAACTCAAAGACTCAGTGGAAGTGCGGCCCTAAAATCGTGGGTACCGCCAGAGATCTGTCGCCCGCCCCCGATTGTTCCAGGCTCAATCGCTAACTTCGGGCTAACTTGAAGCCCGATAAGCAACAACGGACGTCCTGTCAGCGCACTGCGCGCGATCAAAGTGTCGCATTCTACTCAAGCTTCCTCGAACGCCGTTTGGGGGCCGCCTGGCTGGTCGGTGGTGGGAAGGGCTGTTATCAGCGGAAATACGAACGGTCCTGAAGGTGCCAGTGTTTCCGCGGCGCGCCGTTTTCGCGCAGCGCGGTTTATCGCCGGAACCCGAAGCGTTTTTCGGTTGAGATTCGCCGAAACTTGCCGCGCTCAAGCCCCACTGTCGTCGAATAGGGCGTGCCATCCCCCTCTGAGTTGGCTAAACTTTAGCTGGATCGCTTAAATGCGAGACTCAGCGCTGGAGAAGTTCTTGCAGTTGCCGTTTCCAAATGCTGGTGGCTGATCCAAAAAAAGAGGAGGTGAACGTGAAACGGGCATTATTGCTCTGGCTTATGGTTCTCACCGTAATGAATGGCGCCGTCTACCCCGTTCCCGCCGACGGTGACTGGATCGCCAAGAATTTCAGGTTCACCAGCGGCGAGGTTCTTCCCGAGCTACGGCTGCACTATATAACTATCGGAAAACCACAACGTGACGCCAGCGGCAAAGTAGTAAACGCGGTACTCATTCTGCACGGCACCGGCAGCACCAGCCAGGCATTTCTAACAGAAACCTTCGCGGGTCAGCTTTTTGGGCCGGGGCAGTTGCTTGACGGCACGTCGCATTACATCATTCTGCCGGATGGGATCGGATTCGGAAAATCAAGCAAGCCCAGCGACGGAATGCGCATGCGTTTCCCGAAGTATACCTACGATGATATGGTCCAGGCACAGTACCTGCTGCTGACCGAGGGCCTTGGTGTGAATCATCTGCGGGTCGTTCTCGGGACTTCCATGGGCGCGATGCACACGTGGCTGTGGGGAGAGACGTACCCGGAATTCATGGATGCGTTAATGCCTCTGGCCAGCAACCCGGTTGAGATCGCCGGACGGAACCTGATTCAGCGGCAAATGCGGGTCAACTGCATCAAAAGCGATCCAGCGTGGAACGGCGGGGAATATACCAGTCAGCCGATCCTGGGTCTCACCTGTGTCAGCTACATCTCCATGCTGATGACCAGCGGGGCACTTCGTTTACAGGAGCAGTATCCCACTCGGGAGAGCGTACTCGATATGATGAGCAAGATCCGTCCTGGCCCGGCTGATGCCAACGACATCATTTATCAGACGGAGGCGGCCAGATCCTACAACCCCGCTCCCGGACTCGGCAAGATCGAGGCTCCTCTCGTGGCGATCAACTCGGCCGACGATGAGATCAACCCGCCGGAGTTGCGCATCCTCGAAAGTGAAATCAAGAAGGTGAAGCGAGGGAGATTTGTCTTGCTTCCGATCACCGCTGAAACGCGAGGGCATGTCACATACTCCGTGCCGGCAATCTGGTTCAAATACCTGGCGGACCTTCTCAACGAATCGAAATGACGCCCCATTTCCGGCCGCACTTAGCTCCCTGCACGGCGAGCGGATGGGAAAGGTTTTACATTCGGGAGTTAGCGGTAGCGGGTAGCTCAAGACTACAGCCTACCGAGTTAGCGCTCGGGTTGACAGCTGTTCAAGTTCCAAGCTGAAACTGCTGATTGATGCGCTGGAGAGTTGCGATCACCGACAAGCTTGCCAGATAGCTCGATTTCGGGTTATCCAAACTGGGTTGATTCACCAGCCGAATGGCCGCTTCGCCGAATTCGCCGCGGACAAAGACTTCGTGGACATTTCGAGTCGCAGCCGGATCGGCGATGATTCTAACCGTGGTTTTGTCCAAGCCGAGACCGGCCAGGCTGACGGCCGCCGCGACATTCAGATTCTGCGGAAAGAAACGAGCGGCTTGCCCAGCACTTCCTTCAAAAATTACCGTCGCCTTCCGGATGGCTTCCAGATCTATGCCTCGCTCAGTGACATACGGTGCACCCGCGAGAGCTCGCGGCGGTTTGGTCGTCGTCAATATGCACTCGTCGAGGCCGCCGAAGACGGCCGCTTTGATGATGTCCAGGCCTCCGATCGCGCCGGACGGCACGTAGATTCGCCTGCCCTCCCGCTTTGCCTGATCCATCAGCCGCCCGCAGAATTCGCCGTCCGCCAATGCGCCCACGCTGACCATCATGAGGTCGGCGCCGCATTCGAGGATGCCGGCAGCGTAGGAACGAACGGCGTCAACGGAAGCCGCTTCGAGGACCAGGTCTGGCTTTACGCTCAGCAGAGCCGGCACGTCGTCGAAAAAAGGACACTCGGCGATCGCCGCTCAACTTTGCCGCCCTGTAGATTTCCGCCGCATCTGTTGCGCCTACGAGTTCGACTCCCGGCAGGCTTCCACTCGCGATCGCCTTCACGATGGCGCTTCCGATCGAACCGCAGCCAATCAAACCGAGTCGCATCAAATTGTAGTGTCGCTCAATCACCAGGAGCCATAAGGCCGCCTCGTACTGTTATATTGTTGACTTGACCGCGTAAACTCTGGCGATTCCGGGAGGCAGTCATGCATCATCATCACGTCCACCGGCGAAACTTTCTCAGTAGTCTCGGGTCTGCTGTTCGCATCCCCTCGGCTGCAAGCGGACCGCACTCTTCCCAGCGATCCGCAGCCCGACGCGTTGATCGCCGAAGCCGCCCGGGGCTTCCTTGGAGCTTTGCGTCCCGAACTGCGGCGGCTGGCCGATCTCGGTTTCGACGACCCCAAGCGCAAGGATTGGAGCAACCTGCCTCATTTCATCCACCCTCGGAAGGGTCTTGCGCCTCGGCGATCTTATGCCGAGCGAGTTGATAGCGGCGCACCGCCTGCTGCAAGCGATCCTGTCGAGCGAAGGGCTACTACAAAGCCATGGCCATCATGGGGGTCGACGACTTCCTCGGGTCGGGCTCAGAAAAATTGCGTTCGGTGAATACGGCACCGAGTATTATTTCCTCGATGTTTTCGGAGATCCCGACGGTTCCACGCCGTGGGGAGTGCAGATCGATGGCCACCACTTGGCCGTGAACGTCACCGTGGTCGACCACAAGGTAACCATGACGCCGGCGTTCTTGGGCGTCGATCCGGCGGTGCAGCCTTCGGGCCGCCATGCCGGTTGGCAGGTTCTAGCCGGTGAAACTGCCAAGGGTTTCGCGCTTCGCAACGCGCTGACGCCGGAGCAAGTGAAGCGCGCGGTACTCTCCGAGACGCTTCCGCCGGATATTTTCACGCTCCCGGGCCGCGACGAAGAACTCAAAACTCCGGCTGGCGTGTCGGGCTTGCAGGGCCGCCAACGCGATTTGCTGCAGTCGCTAATAGATGAGTACGTTGGGAATCTCCAGCCCGACGTTGCGCGCTCATACCGCGCCGGGATCCAGAGCGCCGGGTTCGATAAGCTGCATTTCGCGTGGATGGGGCCGGCTGACACAGGCAAGGCGGTGTACTATCGCATTCACGGTCCGACGCTGCTGATTGAATACGATGCCATCGTCCCGCCGAACACGAAGCTCCCCAACGATCCCAACCACATTCACAGCGTTCTGCGCATACCGGGCAATGATTTCGGAGAGGATTGGCTGCGTCGCCATCATCAGGAACATCATTAGGACGAGAGGTCCTATGCCAATGCCTAACGTTTGGATCGTCGTCGCGCTGCTGGGAAGCTCGGTCTGCGCCCCGGCTCAGTGGCTGAACTATCCCGCGCACGGCACACCCCGAACCAAGGATGGCAAAGCAATTCTCACCGCTCCGGTGCCGCGGCGCGACGGCAAACCCGACCTTTCTGGCGTTTGGGAAGCCGACAGGTCGCCCCAAAACGAAATTGAGCACCTGCTTCCGGAAAAGCAGAATGGACTAGGTGAAGACTTTCCAACCAAATATTTCCTCGATATCCTCTCCGATTTCAAACCGGGAGACACGCCCCTTCTGCCGTCCGTGTCGGCGGCGTTGAGGTTGTCGCGCACCACGGTTAGGAAGGACAACCCCGGAGTTCATTGCCTCCCGAGAGGCAGTCCGCCCATGGGGGATACCATCCCGGAACCGTTTAAGCTCGTGCAAACGCCGGGACTCATCATCATGCTGATCGAGGACGGCACAAACTTCCGTCAGATATACACGGATGGGCGCAAGCTTCCCGAAGATCCGACACCGTCATGGTTCGGGTATTCGGTAGGCAGGTGGGAAGGCGACACGTTAGTAGTCGACACGATTGGGTTCAACGACCGTGGCTGGTTGGACGCAGTGGGGCATACGCGCAGCGAAGCGATGCGGGTTACCGAGCGCTTCCACCGCCGCGACTTCGGCCATATGGACTTGCAGATCACGCTTGACGACCCCAAGACGTTCACCAAGCCAGTCACCGTCAAGTTCAGCCTAACTCTACAACCCGACGGTGACGTGTTGGAGCTTTTCTGTTCAGAAGACGAAAAGGATTTGGCCCACAGTGTCAACAGATAGGGCGGCGTAGGCGCTGTGTAATCCGAAAACAGCGCTTGCGAACATTGCTCTCCGGAAGTCCGGTTGTGGGAAGGGGACCTGGCGGATCTGAAATGTAGCGTTATCGAACAACGGAAGGTATGGCGCCCGCGACCGTAACTTCCTCCAGGCCCGTTTCTCGGGACCTCGCGAAACGTTGTAGAACCGGACTTGGGGCCAGTGGAGGAGTGCCGGTATCGCTCGGTCGGTCAATACTTCTGCGAACCGGGATGGCGCCTTCATCCCAGCGGAACGGCTATTTACACGACAGAAGACGGCTTGTCGCCCGACTCTTTTTCGAATCTTCGGGCCGGTCACTCCTTTGAACTCTGCACCCGATCCTTGTTCACGATTCCGATTGGAGGGGCAACCGGCGATTCGATTTGGGACCTCCCTTTGACGCTGTACTGCACTAACGACAGCGAGAATGGTAAGCTGACTCGGAAGAGCGCCGAACACGTGGCGCGCAGATTCATCACGGGAGCATCCATCTTTGGACTACGAACAGTATCGTAAGACGGCCACCGAAATGATCTTGGCCGGCGTCAAGGCCGCCGATCCAACCAACGCCGTGAAGCGAAATGTCACGCTGGAAGGCGACACTCTCAGGATTTGCAACCTGACGTTCTCGCGTATGGCGCTTGATCGCATCTTGCTCTTCAGCGTCGGCAAGGTCGCGACGCCGATGGCGAGCGCCTTCGAAAGCGTCTTGAAGCCCGACGGCGGACTTGCGATTACGAAGCTCGGCGCGGAAATTGACACCATCGAACTCCAGAGCATCCCGACGGTTCGCGCGTATCACCCCGAGCCGCGGGCCTTGAACGTGGAAGCCACCGAGAAAGTCCTTGGCATGGTGCGGGACATCAAGCCCAACGAAAATGTGCTCGTTGTCTTGATGATCTCGGGTGGAGGCTCCGCGCTTTTCACTGCGCCGCCTCCCGGAATAAGCGTCGAAGACCTGTTCAAGCTCAATCAAATACTAATGAAGTGGGGCGGGAACATCTACCAGATCAATACCGTTCGCAAGCATATTGATGAGGTCAAGGGCGGCCGGTTTGCCAAGATTTGCACCGAAAAAGGCGCAACGGTAGTTTCACTGATTCTTTCTGATGTCGTGGGAGACGACCTCAGCGTGGTGGCATCGGGACCTACCTACAAAGACACATCGACTTTTGCGGACGCGATCGGCCTGCTCAAGCAATTCAAGGTGTGGGACGAGTGCCCGGCGGCTGTCCGTGCGCATCTGGAAGCGGGCTTGCAGAATCCGGCGATGGAATCGCTGCGCGAAGTTCCGTCCAACGCTCACAATTTCCTGATCGGAAACAATATGATCGCTTTGCGCGCTGCCGAAGAAGTTGCGGCTAACGCAGGCTTTAATACGATGATCCTGACAAGTCAGAATACCGGCGAGGCCAAGGAAGTGGCTAAATCGTTCATGGGCATCGCCAAGGAAGTACAGGATTCCGGCAACCCCATTAAGCCGCCCGCCGCGCTTATTGTAGGCGGAGAGATGATCGTGACGTTCAAGTGGGAAGAACGCGACGGGTTCGGACCTTGTCGCGAGTTTGTCTTAAGTTCCGCCCTTGAAGTGGCCGGCCGGCACGGCATCGTCGTGGCCGGAGCTGACACCGACGGAGAAGACGGACAAGGGAAATCGGGAGCTGTCGCCGACTCCCGGACGATTCCCCGCGCCAGCCTCGATCCGCACTTCCATCTGCATAAACACGAAGCCGAGGCCTTTTTCGATCACTTGGGAGATTCTTTGCTCTTCGAGAGCCGAACCAACGTCAACGATGTGATCGCTATACTGGTTGCGCCCAAGGATTGACACTGTAAATCTGCATCCCGGCAACGTGTGGGCCAACACATACCCGTCTGGCGGAGATCGGGCCTTGCGTTATACAATCCGCTGACGGACAACTCATTCTGGTGTCCGGCCATCCACCGCCCCAGTTGAACCCGGACGGCGGCGCTTCCTGGGACCGGGTGAGCGCCGACTATCTTCAGAACTTCGGCGTGAGCCTCATCCGCGGACGGCCCGCTCGTACGGGCATTGGAACGCAGCACCCAGGCGAGAGCCATCTGCGCCAGACGCGGCAAGGAAGCCAGCGCGCGCTACGAAAAGTCGATGGCCGATGCGAAGGTCCGCCAAAAAGCGGAAGCCAGTGTTAGCAATCCGTTAGCAATTGATGGGGAGGAATCGGCGGAAGGAACCGTAACCAATTGAAGACGTTGGTTGCGGGGGAAGGATTTGAACCTTCGACCTTTGGGTTATGAGCCCAACGAGCTACCAGACTGCTCCACCCCGCAACGTCATGGTAGCGCAGCGGGTCCCGCGCGTCAAACTTTCGCGCTGAAAACTGCTGTTTTCCGAGTGCTTTTAAAGCCCGTTCCGCCTTGGGCGAAGCCCGCTCGCCGCCTTTGATACCATGGTCAGTTGCCGATGCAAGCCCTGCTGGAGTTGTTGAAGCCCGGGCACCCGGATGAGGCGCTCGCGCGAGCGATTAATCCCGGGCGCCTGCCCGCCCACATCGCTGTCATCATGGATGGAAACGGGCGCTGGGCCCGCCGCCGCGGCCAGCTTCGCGTTGCGGGACACAAAGCTGGCATGCGTCCGGTGCGGACGGTCATCGAAACCTGCTCGCAGATGGGCATCCAGACGCTCACGCTCTACGCATTTTCGATCGAGAACTGGAAGCGCCCGCGCACCGAAATCGAAATGTTGTGGCGCCTGCTGCGCACCTACCTGCGCCTCGAATTGCCCGAGATGATGCGCCAGCAGATCCGCATGAACGCGATCGGCCGCCTGGATGCGCTGCCCCCGCAGGTGCACGCAGGAACTGCTGGAGGTGCTCGCGGAGACGGCCGCCAACCGCGGGCTGCAGGTGAACCTGGCGATCAACTATGGCGGGCGCGCGGAAATCGTCGACGCCGTGAAAGCTCTGGTGGAGGCGGCGCGCCGTGGCGAAGTCACCGCCGAGTCGATCGACGAAGCGGCAATTTCCGCCCACCTCTATACCGCCGGCATTCCCGATCCCGATCTTCTGATTCGCACCTCCGGCGAAATGCGCGTCAGCAATTTTCTGCTGTGGCAGATCGCGTACGCCGAGCTGTACGTCACCGAGACTCTGTGGCCCGACTTCACGCGCGCCGATCTGCTCCGCGCCATTCTCGATTACCAGAAGCGCGACCGCAGGTTCGGCGGCCTCGGCGGACCCGCCCATCTGGGCACCGAGCCTCGTTACCGGGAAGTTCTGGGCGCCAACGTCAGATGATGCGCGTCATCACCGCGCTCATCCTGATACCCTTCATCGCCTGGGTGACGCTTGCCGCGCCGCAGTGGGTGTTCTACGTGGTGCTCGCAGCCACTGGCCTGCTGGCCTACGACGAGTTCGACACCATTGCCGCGGCCGGCGGCATCGCTCGCGCGGGCTGGCCCGGAATGGCCGCCGGGATCGTGCTGCTGCTCGCGCCGAATCCAGAGGTGGTTCTGGTGCTGATCGCGATGCTGGGGATGACGCTGGCTCTGCGCGTGAACAATTTCGCGGCGGCGCTGCCGGCAGCGGGCGCATTTTCGTTGGGTGTAATCTACGTTTTCGGAGCGTGGCGCTGTGCGGCGGACCTGCGAGCCCTCAACCCCCACTGGCTGCTGTTCGCGATGGCGCTGAGTTGGGCCGGAGACACGGCCGCGCTCTACGTCGGCCGTCCCTTCGGCAAACATAAGATGGCGCCGCGCGTGAGCCCCGGCAAGTCGTGGGAAGGCGCAGCCGGATCGCTGGCCGGATCGATGCTTTTCGGTGGAATCTATGCGCACTATCTGATTCCGCAGGCGTCGCTGGCCGAGGCGCTCGCGCTGGCGGCGGCGGGCAACATCGCGGGGCAGCTCGGTGACCTGTGTGAATCGGCGCTCAAGCGCGGCGCGGCAATGAAGGACAGCGGCACGCGATTGCCGGGCCATGGCGGCTGGCTCGACCGCCTCGATTCCAGCCTGTTCAGCGTGCCCGCGGTGTACGCGCTGTTGAAATTTCAAGCTGCAATGTGGGGCTGATAGCCGGCTTGCTCGATCGCTTTCAGTGCCGCGGCCCGCTGTTCGGCATCGCCATCCACTATCGCCGAGCCCAGCGTCACCTCTCGCACCTGTAGTCCGGCGACCTGTTGCAAAGCCATGCGGACACGCCGCTCACACGCCGCCGAATGCATTCCTTCGATGGCGATGGTCACTTGAATAAAGACAGATTGATCGCTTCGGCCATCGTCTTGTAGCCGGCGTCGCCGGGATGCAAGTGGTCCCCGCCGTCATTGGCCGGCAGCATGCGGTCGGGATGCTGCGGGTCGCGCGCGGCCTTATCGAAATCGATGATGCCGTCGAACGCATTGCCGGTGCGGATCCATTCGTTCACGGCCTTCCGCTTGGCTTCTTTCTCGGGCGAGAAATATCCCTGAATGGTGGTGCCCTCAAACGGCGTCAGCGTTGCGCCGAAAATCTTGAGCCCGTGTTCGTGCGCGCGCTCGACCATTTGCTTCAAGCCGGCGATCAGGTCGTCGGCGCTAACCGTCTCCGATAGGGGCGCCGAGGAGCCGGGGTGTCCCAGGTCGTTGATCCCTTCGAGCACGATCACATACCTCACGCCGGGCTGCGCCAGAACATCGCGATCGAAACGCGCCAGCGCATTTACCCCAAACCGGACATTCATCGGATCGAAGAGCACGCGGTTGCCTCCGATACCGGCATCCAGCACTCCAATGGGCTTGGCGCCGCGGCGCGCGCGCAAGCGTTCCGCCAATATGTCGGGCCAGCGATGATTGGCATCCACGGTCGACCGTGCGCCGTCGGTGATCGAGTCCCCGAACGCCACCAATGTTGACGCGCCTTCAGGGGCCAGCGCGTCCACGCCAGTCAGAAAGACCCAGGAGGTGATGGTCGCGGGTTGGGACATCTCGGCCGCACCCGTGAGGTCGCCGGCCCCGATGTAGTTGGTCTGCTGCGCCCCATAATGAACGCCCGCTCCGGCCGCCGCCTGCGGCAGGAAGATGCTGATGACGAGATCGCCGGCGGGAGCCGCCAGTTTCACCGGATCGCTCAGCGCCTCCGCGTTCGGCGCAATCGACACACGGGCTCGCCCGCTAAACGTAACCGCATGATCGGAGCCGGCGGCGATGCTCGAACCGTTGTTATGCAGGGGGTCGTGCCCCTTGTCGCGCAGCGCAATGTGGACCGCGCCGATCTCGACGGCCTGCCTGCCGTAAGCGTTCGATATGCGCACGCGCACCGTATCGCTGGCGATGCTGGTGTGGACGATTTCGCGAATCGTCTGGTTGTCGAACATCAGCTTCGCAGTGCGCATCTGCGCTTCGTCGGGGAGTTGAGGCGCGGGACTGGCTCCCCACGCGACCACCCAATGAGCCGGGCCTGCCGCGGAAGCGGAACCGGCGAGGGACGCTGCGAGAAACAGGACTGTCGGAAGTGTCGCGATTTTCATAATGCCAACCGCTTATCGTATCGCAGATGCTTGTAGAGCGGCGCCGGGGCTGCGTCGCAATTTGCGCCTGCAGCCGGGAACCACTAAAATCGGGAGCACCATGCGTTCTCTAAGCTTGCTGCTCCTGTGCGCCGGGCTCTCGCTCGCGCAATCGTTACAGGGCGTGATTGACGTTCACGCCCATGTCGATCCCGAGACCATTCCGCGATCGATTGACGCCATCACCCTGGCCCGGTTGGCCCAGGTGGAAGGCATGCGGGCGGTGGTCTTCAAAAACCATTTTTTCCCCACCACCGGCATCGCCTTCCTGGTCCACCGAATCGTGCCGGGCGTCGAAGAGTTCGGCGGAATCGCTCTCAATCGGGCCGTGGGCGGCGTGAATCCGGCTGCCGTGCAGCAGATGGTCGATCTGCCGGGAAAGTTCGGGCGCATCGTGTGGATGCCCACGATGGACTCCGAGTACACGGCCCGGCGCGGGTCAAATCCGAATCGCCCGTTCGTGCCGATTGCCAAGGGCGGAGAGCTGCTTCCGGAAGTTAAACAGGTGATCGGCATCATTGCGCATGAAGATATCGCGCTCGCCACCGGCCATAGCTCGCCCGAAGAGAGCCTGATGCTGATCCGCGAGGGGCGCCGCCAAGGAGTCAACCGCATCATCGTCACGCACCCGGAACAAGGTTTGGACATGAGCATCGACCAGCAGAAAGAAGCCGCTAGCATGGGAGCGTTTCTCGAATATTGCTACGTGGGAACGCTGCCTTTTGCCGGCGCCAGCCAGAAGACCATGGCATATTATGCCCAACACATGAAGGCCATCGGCCCCGCTCACGTCATCATGTCGACTGACCTCGGCAACGCCATCAACCCCGTGCATACCGCCGGTTTGAGGAGTTACATACAGGAGCTTCTCAAGGAAGGCCTGACGCAGGATGAGATCGATCAGATGGTGCGGAAGAACCCGGCGTATCTGTTGGGCCTGAAATAGTCCGCGGCTAGCCGCCTACTTCAGCGTCGCGCCGACCACGGCTCGGATCACGCCATCGCTCTTGCTCATGATGTAGAGCTCGCCCGAGTCGTCGGTGAGGAAATGAACGTCGGAGCGGCCGCCAGACACGCGTGCCCGGCCCGGCAAATTCTCTCCCTTGCCGCCGCGCTTATGATAGGCGGCTACCGTCACCGGCGCCATGGAACCGTAGGTTTCCTGGCTTCCGTCCGGCTTGTCCCAGAGAATATTCACAACGTGCAGCGGAGCCATGGTCTTGGGATCGCCATCGTCGGCAGCCAGCAGGTCTTTGAAATCCGTGTACCAGACATGGCCGGTGGTGATGTCGGCCAGAAGGTATTTCCCGCGCAGGACTGGCAGCGCTTTGCCCTGGTAAACGTACCCGCCCGACATGGCGTCGCCCCCACTTGCGACGTGGCCGTATTGGGCCACCGGATAGGTGGGAGTCACCATCCCGTTGGTCTTGGTATCGGAGATTTGCATCGGTATGCGATCGTCGTCCGGTAACGGGGCAGTGTTGTTGTCGGGCTTCAATAGTTCGTTGCCCTCGCGCAGGGAGTAGCCGTAGTTCGCGCCCTTGTGTATGATGTCCACCGTCTCCCAGGTGTGCAACCCCACAACGTGGGCGATCAAGGTGACCTTGGTGCGATCGGCAGGGTCCACGTACCAGGTCAGGCGAGTCGGGTTGCGCAGCCCGTAAGCCCAGATCTCTTTGCGCGCGCCCTCCACCTTCACGAAGGGATTGTCGTTGGGGATGCGATATTGTCCGTTATCGCTGAGCGTGCTGGAATCGGTGTGTTCGCTGGGATCCGGTATGATCCGCCAGATTTTGCCGATCAGCAAGTCGAGCCGTTGCGGGCTGAGCCGCCAGGCCGGATCACGTTGTTCGCCGGAAGCGCTATCGCCGCAGCCCACATACATCACGCGCCAGTCCGGATCGCCAGGCCGCGCGGCGGGATTGAACGTCATCTCGCCCAGCGTATGGCTGTAGGTATTGAGCTCCAGCCGCATCATCTCGCGGGCGGTGCCTTCAAACGTCGAATTGGAAGGATTGGTGTCGGTCCATTCGATGATCACCTCTTCGCAGCGGTGCGCCGGTGGAGTGACAATGCCCGGCGTAGTTTTATAGCCGTCCAGCTTCAGGCCCGGGAAATTGGTGTTATCCGGCATGATCGAGCCGGGCAACGCCGGATCTTCCAGATGCATGGTATAGAACTTCCCGTTATGCGCGTAGTCGGGATCGAAGAGGAAGTTGACGAAGCCGTTTCCCTGGCCGTTTTCAAAACGGAATTTATGGAACAGGCCGCCCTCGCCGCCTCGGCCGTTGAAGTTCAGATAGGTGGTGACCTTCTTGGTTTCCTTGTCCAGGATATACAGCGGCCCGTTCAGGTCGTTCACGAAGAACCGCTTCCCTCCGCCCGGCTCATCGCGTAAAAAATTGATGCGGGCGAGCAGGCCCGCAACATTATTGCTGGACTTCACGGCGGACCCCGTTATCGGGAAAGTGGCATAATCCTTGACCTCCAAAGTAAGCTGCTGCGCCCAGCATGGCGCGCCGCACAAGGCAAGAGTGGCAAGGGTCAGGCCAACTCGCCGCGCGCGAGTCTGGCGGCGGGGTCCGTTACAGGCGACTTGTTGCATGAGATCTACAGCGTTTTGATCTTGAGGTCGCGAAACTCGATGGGCTGGCCGGTGTGCTGCAGGCCGATCGCGCCGGTTTTGAAAGACGCGTGGTGGTCGTCGAGCACCTTCTTCCCGTTGATGACGACTACGAAGTGGTCGCCCTGCGCGGTCAGCTCGACCGTATTCCACTTCCCCATTTCGATGATCGGCTCGTTGTGGCTCTTCAGGTGGCCCGAGAAGCTGCCCGTGTAGTAGCCGTTGTGATTATCCGGCTTGCCATCGTAGGGCTTGTCTTTCGGATTAGGGTTGCGGATCTGCATCTCGTAGCCCAACATGTGCGAATCTCCGGCATCGCGGCTGCGGCGGAGGTAAATTCCGCTATTGATATTAGGCGCGGAAGTGCGGAATTCGGCCTTCAGTATGAAATTCGAGTAGTCGTCCGCGGTGCCCAGCCATCCGCCGGGGCCGCCTGAAACCAGCGTGCCATCCTGGATGGTCCAGGTTGCGTTGCCATAGGCCTTCAGGCCGTCCATGGTCTTGCCGTCCCACAGCAGCTTCCATCCTTGCGCCTTTTCCTTCTTGCTGAGGGTGTTGACGGCATCGGTGGACGCAGCTATCGCTGCAACCGCCAGTAACATAATCAGAAAACGCTTCATGTGCAAATATCTCCTTGCGGGCTGTCACCCCAAACGCGAGGCGCTCTATCAGTGTAGGTCAACCCACCAGTGTAGGTTACCCAAATGGGAGGGTGGTGTCCAGGAGTCGAGACCTACCATAGACATCGCGTCCCGCGTGCTGTATGCTCCTGGGTATGAAAAACTCAATTCTAGTAGTTCTCTGCGGATTGCTCGCGGCGGCCGTCGCGCTGCCGGCGACTAACAATGACGCCCGCGATGAAAAAGCTGTCATGGCTACTCTTGATGCGATGGCGCAAGCCACTATAAAGAAGGATATAGCCACGCTCGAAAAGATCTACAGTCCAGATCTGACCTATAGCCACTCCTCGGCATTTCTTCAGACCAAAGCCGAAGTGTTGAAGGCCGCCGCCGGCAAGGGGATCACCGAATCGGAGACCTTCCACGACAACAACATCCGCATTTTCGGCAACGTCGCGCTGGTGCGAGGCGTCACCGAACTTCGCAACGGAACGCCGGGGGAAATGCATGACAACCACCTCAACATCCTGTGGGTCTTGGTGAAGGGTTCGGGACCGGACGGCTGGCAGATCGTGGCTCGCCAAACTACCCGCCTGCCCGAAAAAAAGTAGAGTAGCCCGATTCATTCTGGCCGCCGGAGCGCCTTCTCCGGCGGCGGCCTGCCGCGGGGCCGTGCCGCAGTGACTCGACGATGTTAAAATCGGGCGAGTTATGTTCAACATTCGGTTCTTCCTGCCGGGCGCGCTATTGCTGTACGCCAGCGCGTCGGCAATGGCAAGTGACAGCGATATCGACAGGGCGTCGCTTAAGGGTCTCCATGGAGTGTTTGTCCTGGTAGAGGACCTGAACCCGCCCGAAGAGCAGGCGGGGCTGAAAGCGGTCGACATCCAAGCCGACGTCGAGCAAAAATTGCGAGCGGCGGGGATTCCTCTGTTGAGTCAAACCGAGGACAACAACACGCCAGGAATGCCGACCCTTTATATAAGCGTCAGCGTGGCCAGCAGCACCGCGACCGACGTCTGGCCCTTCAGCATCGATGTGGACCTTGAACAACAAGCCACGTTGAAACGGAGTCCCGACACCTATGTGCCGACAGCCGTGACTTGGCACGTGGGATCCATTGGCGCGGTGGACAAATCCAACATTCGCAGCATCCGCGACCGCGTTGATGGACAAATTGCCAAGTTCGTCAATGCTTATCTCAAGGTTAATCCCAAGGAACCGGTTAACTCAAAATAGTCAGGACGCGTCCGCTGCGGAGCGAATCCTTTAGCGTGCCTGCGAGTTGCCGCCGATTCCGAGGGGCTCCGGCCCACGTCAAATTGAAGGACATCTGTAACAGATTTGGTTCAGCGCCAATCTAAATCAAGGGGACTTTTGTGTCCAATCATGTGCATTCTTCCGCGCGGGCTATCGCGGCGATGCGTCAAAATCCTTCGACTAAACCGTACGCGGCCGCCGAGGACTCGCTGCGAAGGAATTACTGATGATTGTCGATGAAAAGGGCCGTCCCGCTGAAACCGGGGACGTAGTCCCGGCGCTCACCGAACGTCAGGAAGAGGAGGCGGAATCGCGCACATCGGTCACCGCGCTGGTGGTTCATGAAACCATACGCAAGGACGGCGATGAAGAGCTGAGCCGTCCGATATCGGCGCTGGCCTGGTCAGGCCTCGCCGCCGGATTATCGATGGGGTTTTCCTTCCTCACGCAGGCGCTGCTGTGGAGCGCGCTTCCAGACGCTCCATGGCGGCCGCTGGTCACCAGTCTCGGGTACCCCGTCGGCTTCCTGATTGTGATCATAGGCCGGCAGCAGCTATTTACTGAAAACACCCTGACCGCGATTATTCCGCTGCTGGCGAGACGCAACCTCGCCACGCTCACATCCGTTCTCAAACTATGGGGCGTGGTGCTTACCGCGAACTTGGTGGGAGCTCACATCTTCGCGTGGGTGGTCGGCAATGCTCCCGTCGTGAGACCTCCCGTTAAGGAGGCGATGAAGCAAATTGCGATGGCGGCCGCCGACGTTTCGCCGGCTACCGCCATTCTCCGCGGTATTTTCGCAGGCTGGCTGATTGCCATGGTTGTCTGGATGCTGGCGGCGACAGACTCGGCGCGAGTGCCTATCATTGTTAGCCTCACTTACGTCGTCGGGCTGGCCGGGTTAACGCACGTGGTCATCGGATCGGTGGAGATATTGTTTTTGGTCATGATCGGCGCCAAGAGCTGGATGTCTTATATGACGGCTTATATGCTTCCTACTCTCGCGGGTAACATTATCGGTGGCGTTTCGCTGGTGTCTTCCTTGAACCACGCCCAGGTGATTGCCGGAGCTGGCAGAACCGGAAGGGGCGCCACGGAAACGATCTTGAAGAAATAGCGCGCCGGTTCGACGCCGCAGCCGCCGGCCTTTCGGCTCTGGCTTCGCGCTCATTTGTTACTCTGATATCGATGCCTGCCAACTTTCGCCGTTTCCAAGCCGGCCCCGATCCCTTTAACCGCACCTGGGAGGTGGAGTTTCGCTGGTTGCAGACCGGCATCTCCATTCGCCACGCCGATACCGTGGATGTAAAGTTCGTCGCGTGGACCGAGGGTGAGCACAAGCAGGAGAAAATCATAGCCCTGCCGCATCCGATGCTGTTGTCTCTGGCCGCGAAGACTGGCCATGCGCTCACTGACGCCTGGTGCCTGAGACTCGCCGGCCGCCATCTGACGCATATGATTACATCCGGCGAAGACTTGGAAAAGACCCTGGTTACGGTGGCAAGCGCGGATCTGGAGAGCGCCGCCGGAGTGGCACAGCCCATATAGCCGCGTCCGCGGCGAGGTCATGGTAAATATAGTTCTGGTACGCGGTAGTGAGCGTCTACCAGTGAATTTGCGTCTGGAACTGGGGTATGAAGAAGGAGGAGGGAGCGATGGTCAACTGCCCGCTTTGCGATGCGGTCATAGATGTTGACGAAGACGAACTGGATGAAGGAGATTCGCTCATCTGCGAGGAGTGTGGCGCAAATCTGAATGTGAGCGGCGTCAGCCCGCTGGAGCTGGTCTCCGATGCCGCCAATGACGACGAAGTCGAAGATCTGGACGAAGACGATCTGGACGAGGACGATGACGATGAGGACGAGGACGACGAGGAGGAAGAAGACTGGAAGTGAGAGCGGCTGACAATAAACTGGCCAGTTTGACGGCGACTTGCACATTTTGGGGTTGCTTGCTCTTGCTGTTTGCGGCGGGGTTTCTCCCGCTGAAGGGCGACGCGCCTCATGCCGTGGTGGCGGGTACGGTGTTTCGCGAAAACGGATTCTCGCTGCCTGGCGCGACGGTGACACTCGCCGTGAAGGATGCGCCCGGTGTGCCGGCGAAAAAGGCGAAGAAACTCCAATCCGTGTCCGACTCGCGGGGTGAGTTCGCGTTCCGCGTCCCGCCGGGGGCGGCGACGTACGTTGTGAGAGCGTCGATGAAGGGATTTCAACCCGTTGAAAAAGAGGCGTCCGTATCGGGCGAAGAGCGCGTGGAGGTAACTTTAGTGTTGCCTGCCGAGTCCAAATGACAGGAGCGAAAGCAAAACCATGAGTGGCAGGCGGAACATGACGCGGGTGCTGACGCTTATGGCAATGGCCTTGATTCTTTGTGCCGGGCTTGTCGCACAGCAGAAGACGCGCGAGGAACGCCGCGAAGAAGCCAATTCCAGGTCCGTAATGGGAACCGTGACAACCGCGGGTGACAAGCTGGTGAGCGGCGCCGTGGTTCAGCTAAAGGACATGCGCACGCTGCAAGTGCGGTCCTTCATTACGCTCGAGGACGGGCAGTACCATTTCTCAAGTTTGCGCGCCGATATCGATTATGAATTGACGGCGAGATCCGGCGATATGACGGCGACGAAAAAGCTGAGCCTTTTCGACAATCGTAAGGAAGCAATCCTGAACTTTAAGCTCGAGAAGAAGTGAATCGCCGGCGCCACTCGAGCACGTTCTTACTCGGCGTTATTGGTCTGGCTTCCACGGGCCTCGCTCAGACACTCATCTTCCAACACGCGACGGTGATCGACGCCACCGGCGCGCCTCCCAAGAAAAACCTTACCGTAGTGGTTCGAGACCGGAGGATTGTGTCGGTGGGGCCGCGGGCCGAGACTGAGCCCGGCGCACGCGTGATCGATGCCACCGGTAAGTTTCTGATCCCCGGATTGTGGGACATGCATGTGCACATCACCGCACCGGAGATTGTGTTTCCGCTGCTGCTCGCGAACGGAATCACGGGAGTGCGCGAAATGTATTCCGGATTCTCGCTCGCGGCGATCCGGCAATGGAAGCAGTTGCCGGACGCGCCTCGAATGTACGCTCCCGGATTCATCGACGGTCCGCTGATGACGGTGAAGCAGCCGGATGCCGTCGCGGTATCGAATGCGGACCGAGGCGAGGCTCGCGGTGCGGTTCCTGCAGGCGGAGGGCGCGGACTTCCTGAAGGTCTACAACAGCATCCCGCGGGATGCGTTTCTGGCGCTGGCGGAGGAAGCGCGCGCGGCGGGGATTCCCATCGCCGGGCATGTGCCCGAAGAGGTGAGTCCGGTTGAAGCCTCCGACGCAGGAATGCGCAGCGAAGAACACTTGAACAACCTTCTGCTCGGCGCATCGACGAACGAAACTGAATTGCGCGCGGAGCGTGTCGCCACTATGTACGATCGTCAGATCACGGGCGAACAAAGGCTGCGTCTGCTGGCTTGGCCCATGCTGGCGGGGCTGGTGGACACCTACGACGAAAAGAAAGCGGCCTCGATGTTCCGCGTGTTCGTGAAGAACGGGACTCGGCAGACGCCCACGCTCTCGATCTTATGGGGCTTTATCCATGAGGCAGACGACGAGTTCGCGAACGATCCGCGGCTGCGCTTCGTACCGAAGACGTGGAGCGTCAACTGGAACCCGCGTGTGATTTTCTACTTGCGCGATCTGCCGCCGGCCGAATATGAAGTGCTGCACCAGCGTATGCGTATGCTGCTGACACGGTACCAGAAGCTGGTGGGCGATATGAATCGCGCGGGCGTGGAGTTGCTGGCCGGCACCGATATGAACCCGTTTAATCCGGTGCTGCCGGGGTGGGGCTTGCATCAGGAGTTGGTGCTCCTGCACGAGTCCGGCTTGACACCAATGGAAGCGTTGCAAATGGCCACGCGCAACCCGGCGCGCTACTTCGGAATTCTGAATGAGACGGGAACCATCGAGGCAGGGAAGTCGGCTGATATGGTCCTGCTCGACGCCGACCCGTTAGCGGACATTCAGAACACACAGAAGATCAATGCCGTCGTGTCGCGCGGGCGCTACTATTCGCGGCAGGATCTGGATGCGATGCTGGAGCGCACGGCGGCGCTCTCGGCTACGGTTCACTAGTCTCCGCAGTGTTCACTAATCCCCGCAGCGTTCGACTTGCACCAGGCAACTGTAGAACGTCGGTCCGCCGCCCATGTCGGTGAGGCGTTCGGACGTGAGCACGTTTACGTTGACGGCATCCTCGGCGCGCTTGTTCCAGCGCACGGCGGGGGCGCGGGCGACTCCGGGCTGCACCACGCCATCGACATCGGCGCGCAGCATCAGGCTGCCGCGATCGTTGAACACGCGCACGCGGTCGCCGGTCTGGATGCCGCGCGCAACGGCGTCGGGACCGCTCAGGTGGAGCAGAGCGGTATCCGCGTCGACACCCGGACGGTTGCCGAAGGTGGAATTCATGCTGTCGTCGTTTTTCGAAGAAATCAGCTCCAGCGGATAACGGGCGCGCAGGGATGGGTCTCCGAAGCGCGATTCGACCGGCGGGGAATAGTCCAGCGTTTCGGCGCCGAACTCGCACTTGCCTGAGGGAGTGCCAAACCCGCCTTCCGCGAACGGCAGGAATGGAGTGCCGGGCTCGGAGACGTTCAGGCGAATCGAGTGCTCGCGGTCCAGGCGTTCGAGCGTGATGCCGTCGAGGAACGGATGCCCGGAACCAAGCAGCGAGCGCATCATGATGTCTTCGGAATCGCGGAAACACTGGTCGTCAAAGCCCATGCGCAGGGCCAAGTCGCGGAAGACTTCCACATTCGAGCGGGCTTCGCCGGGTGCGTCGAGCGCGGGGCGCGCGAGTTGCAGATAGTAGTGGCCGTACGACCGGTAGAGATCGGTGTGTTCCAGAAACGTCGTCGCGGGCAGGAGGATGTCGGCGTAATCGGCGGTGTCGGTCTGGAATTGTTCGAGCACCACCGTGAACAGGTCGTCGCGGCGCATTCCGGCGAGAACCTTGGCCTGATTCGGAGCGATGCACGCGGGGTTGGAATTGTAAACCACCATCGCCTTCACCGGCGGCGAGTCCAGTTCCGTGAGCGCCTTGCCCAGCTCCGCCATATTGACGATGCGCGCTTCGCGCCCAAGCGCCGAGCGCTCCTGCAATTCCGGCATTTCGAGAGCCGTGGTGTTGAACTGGAACGCTTGCGAGGTGCCGAGCTGCATGCCGCCGCCAACTTCCTTCCACGATCCGGTGATCGCCGGCAGAGCGGTGATCGCGCGCACGGCAGCTCCGCCACGCTCGCTGCGCTGGACGCCATAGTTCAGACGGATCACTGCCGGGCGCGTGCCTGCGTACTCGCGCGCGAGTTGCACGATGTCCTCGGACGCGATGCCGGTGAGCGCGGCCACGCGCGCCGGATCATAAGCACGGGCGAGTTCGGCAAGCTCATCGAAACCATTGGTGTAGCGCGCGATGTAATCGGCATCGTGAAGGTTCTCGCCCACGATCACATGGATCAGGCCCAGCGCCAGCGCGAGATCGCTGCCGGGATTGATGGCAAGATGGCGATCGGCCAGCGCGGCGGTGCGGGTCTTGATCGGGATCGATCACAACCAGCTTGGCACCGTTGCGCCGGGCTTCGACGATGAAAGGCCACAGGTGCACGTTGGTTCCGTGAATATTCGCGCCCCAGGCGATGATGAGCTTCGCGTCGGGGAACTGCTCGGGTTCCGTGGAATAGCGCAGTCCTAGAGTCGCGTTCTGCGCGGCGCCGCCGGTGCTGGAGCAAATGGTGCGGTCGAGGCGCGAGGCGCCCAGGCGATGGAAGAAGCGGCGGTCCATGCCGGCGTTGTTGAGCAGGCCCATGGTGCCGGCGTAGCTGTAGGGAAGGATCGACTCGGGGCCGTGTTCCTGCGCAATGGCGGCTAGGCGGCGAGCGATGGTGTCGAGCGCCTCATCCCAGGAGATGCGTGTGAAGCGGCCTTCGCCTTTGGCGCCGGTACGCTTTTGCGGATAGAGCAGGCGGCCGGGGGAGTATTCGCGCTCCAGATACTGCGCGACTTTGCCGCACAGGAAGCCGCGCGTAACGGGATGGGCGGGATCGCCGCGCAGGCGAGTGGCGCGGCCGTCCTCAATATGGACCAACAGGGAACAGGCGTCGGGGCAATCGAGCGCGCAGACGGAGTGCCGAATCTCCATGCCAGTAGGATAACAATTAAGTTGCATGAAATTACCAAACGAACCCAAGACAATCTTGACGGCTCCGCCGTGCAGAGCTTCAAATCCATAATGGGCCGTTCGAACGCGGAATCGCGCGGGCGATAGCGATAAACGCTTGATGACAGTGGGAACAAAATGGTCAGGGGGGTTGTGACAGGCACGTTTTGACAGGCAACGGGTCAGTGGAACCGGCAAAGCAAACGGCTGCCGGTCGTGCGATCCTAAACCCATAATGAGAATCGCAACCCTGGTCATCCAGATGGCAGTGCGCATCCTGGGCCTGATTCTGATCGTGCTCGGGTTCATGTTCTGGACCGGCCATCATTTCGACCTCATCGCGGTGCACATGCGGCTGGGCGAAATACTGGTGGCCCTGCTCTGGATCATCGCGGTGATAGGCCTGCGCGTAGGCGTCAAACCGGGACTGGTTCTAGGCGCGATATTCTACGGCCTGATTGTGGTGGGCTACGCCATGCGGATGACAACGTTCCTGCCGGGCAGCGCGCACGAAGTGATTCGCGTCATACATTTTCTGTTAGGCTTGGGCGCGATCGGGATGGTGGAGATGATCGGGGCCAAGATCAAGCGGGGAATCGCGAAGTAGGCGACGGAACTATTTCGTCGGGAAGGTCACGGATCCCAACGCTTGTAAAACCGGGTCGAACACAATTACCCGCGCGTTCTGAATTTCGCTTCCTACCGGCAGGTTCAGCGGTATCGAAATCCCTTCCTTGTTTGCGCGATCCATTTGCGATTGGGTAAAGGTTAAGTCCGTTCGTGTGGCGGGAGAAGTACCCTTCAGCAAACTCTGGCTGTAGAAAGCAACGATCACATCGAGCTTGACTTGATAATGTTCGCCACTGTGCTCGATCAGCACATCCGCCGGATCTACGTGTATGTCGAAATGAACCGCACCGGTCTTTGGCGGGCGCGACAGCGCCACCCGCAGTCCAATTTCAGCGGCATCGATGGGGCTATCGATCTGGTTGTTCAATACCGCGGTTTCAATCTGGTCCGGGGTAGACCTCGCGACCCCGCCGGTGAACCCCTGGCGTGCCAGAAGATGAACTCCCTTACGCGGCGTGTCCAGTCGAATCTTGTATTCCTTGCCATCCTTTTCAGGAGCAGCGGAGTAGTAGGCGATCCGGTAGCTGCCGCGCGCATCGGTCAAGGCGTCGGCGAGCGCGCGAGCGGCATTATCGCGCGGGTACCAACGCCCCCCGGTGAGCGCGGAAAACATTTCAAGCGTCTGGGATAGCTCCGATGCGCCGACGCCGACGGTTTGGTCTACCGTGTACATCGCGATCTGCGATTGTGCAGCCAGCTCGCTCAGGCTCCGCACCTGAGGTGTAAAATCCACCCTTCCGCTCGGACCCGTGCGGACTGTCAAGGGGATTCCTTCAGTGATCCAGATCAGGCTCTTACGTCCCGCGAGCACAGCCATTTTGGCGCTCACCATTTCGAGTGCCCGAAAGGTGGTGTCGATGCGGACGCTCAGATCGTCGCGAGTGCGGAATCCCTGATAATCCTGGATGCCCTGGTCGAGTTCAGCGCGAAGGTCGGCCGCAGCATGCAGGTCCTCGCCGGCGCCGGGCAGAGGATGCACCGGAGCCAGTTCCCCCTTGTTGGTCAGAAAATAAATATAGACGTTGCCGACCGCTTCCATGCGTTCAATGGCGGTGCCCAGCTCGATTCCCGACCTGCTGGACAACACCAGCCTTTCGTTCCATCGGTCCAGCAGGATCACCACCGGCGGCGGAGCGGCATGATTCGCGAACTCTCCTGGAGCGAGCGGCGCCGTCGTGCGGGTATTTCCGGCGAATCGGAAAAAAACGATGGGCTGCGGCTTGCCGTCCTCGCGAAGCTGAATATCCGTTGACTTCAGATCCGTTACCGGTTCGTCTCTGGAATTGGTAGCCGCGACGTTGAGTGTGATCAATCGTTGGCGTGAGGCGCTTTCCTTCGATTGCGCCTGTAGCGGGAGCGCGCAGGCGATAATCGCGAACCAAAAGGCGTTACGCATCATTTCTCCTTTAACATCCGGAGCCGCGGTTACGGCGACACCGTCATCCAATCCGACGCTAGCCCACTCTTGATCACGTAGTCATCTCCCACGCCCCAGAAGTTCGCGAACCACTGATTTCGCCCCATCGCATTCAGCGGGCCTAATTCCATCGGGCCGCTCTTTCCACGATCTGGCAGCGCATAAACGGGCCGCTGATCTCCGGGTAGAGCAAAGTTCTCCAGACTGAGCAGCAATTCCACACGCTTGCGCCCCGCATCCGGCCCGTGACTGTACCACCGGCTGATTCGCAAAATACGGCACAATACCGGCGTACCCTTCGGTATCAGCACTTTCTTCGTCTGGTCCCGCAGATCGGCGGTCAAGATCGCCTTGACGGTGTCGCCGGCCGCGGCGGTCGCTACCCGGATGTTATCCGCGAGGGACAGGCGAAACGGGAGACCGGCTGGAATGGTTGTCTCGGTGCGAGGTATTGCGGAACCTGGGGCCGGCGCGTCCAGCGGAGCTTCAAAGCTCGGCGTGGATTCGCCGAGGAATTCATGACATCCCGTGTAGACGGTCCGGTTTTCCGTCTCCACTCCGTTTCGCCCCGTGATGTGGAGCTGCGTTTCCGAGGGCAGAAGGAAGTCGGAGCCATTCAACCGGAAGCGGTTGTAGCTCACGATATTGTTCACTTCACACGCCCCGGTATCCGCCGGTATGCGGCTGGTTCGAAGCGTCAGGCGAACCAATTCTGCGGTCTGTGGGTCGACTAGCACGGTTCCTTCATAGCCCGTCGTTACCGCCTGCCCGTGGAATAAAAAGTCGTAATGGCTACCTTCCAGTGGTTGATGGTAGCTGTACTCCATGAGTTTCCGGCCGTCTTCCGAGACCTCCCCCGAGTAGGAAAAACTAGCATTGTCTGAACGGAAAACCAAGTCGAGAAATCGGTTGAAATAAGCGGTGGAAAGGCTTCCTTCGCTCGCGATCGAGAAAAGGCTTCGGTTCCGAAAACGGTTCTCGCCCACCCAGGAGTAAACCTCGCCGTGTGCGGCGATTCCGACATCGACCCGGGCGCGGTCCGCCATCGTGCGCACCAGATCGTGACCAGTATCCTTCGAGCGCTGCGGATCGTCGCAATCTTTCACTTCAACCTGGGGATGCTGGCGTTCATACAGCGACCGGCCGATCGTCTGCGTGCACATATAACGTGGAAGCCGGTCCAGGGTGTGGACGACCTTGTCGCGAACCCGCAGCAGCAACTCGCCGGGGGCGGGTTGCGCCATGAGGCGCGCCGCTAGTCCCAGCGGGAACAAATACCTGCACGCGCTACTCGCACCAGGATTCATGTTTCGGGTCGGTCCCTTGCCTGGTTAAGGCGCCACTGTCACCCAGTCCGACTCCAACCCACGCTTGATCACGTAGTCGTCTCCGGCGCCGGGGAAGTTTGCGGACCACTGATTCCGCCCGATCGCATTCAGTGGACCCAATTCCACCGGCATCGGCCGGCTCTTTAGCGTTCCTGGCCGAGGGGGCGGCGCAATCCCGACGCGATCGGGCTGGGCGTAAACCGGCTGCTGGCCTCCCGGCAGGGCAAAGTTCTCCAAACGCAGCAGCAGTTCCACACGCACGGAAGAATTATCAGGAAGGTGTATTTGCCCATTAAAATCCAGCGCGCGGGGATCGGTACTGTGACCATACCAGCGGCGGATCCGCAAGATACGGCAGATCACGGGCGTGCCTTTCGGTATCAGTACCGTCTTCGCTTGGTCCCGTAGATCAGCGGTCAAAACTGCCTTGACCGTTTCGCCTGCGGCAGCGGTTGCCACATGGATGTTATCCGTCAGCGCCAAGCGAAATGGGAGTCCGGCTGGGATGATTGTTTCGGCGCGAGGCGCCGTGGACGCGGGCATCGGTGTATCCGGCGGAGTGTCGAAGTTCAGCGTGGATTCGCCGAGGAACTCATGACATCCCGAATACACGGTCAGATTTTCCGTTTCCACTCCGTTCCGCCCTACGATGTGCAGGTGCGTTTCCGAGGGCAGCAGGAAGTCGGAACCGTTTAGCCGAAAGCGGTTATAGCTCATGATGTTGTTCACTTCGCACGCCCCAGTCTCGGGAGGCATACCGTCGGTCCGCAGCGTCAGGCGAACCAGGTCTGCCGTCTGCGGGTCCACCAGCAAGGTGCCTTCATAGGCTGTCGTCACTGCTTGCCCTGGGAACCGAAACACATAGTGGCTAGCCTCCAGCGGTACCCGGTAGCCGTATTCCAGGAGGCTCCGGCCATTTTCGGAAATCTCCCCGGAGTAAGAAAAGCTTGCGTTGTCCCCGCGGAAAACCAGTTCGAGAAACCCCTCGAAATATCCCGTGGAGAGGCTTCCTTCGCTGACGATCTGGAAAAGGCTGCGATTCCTAAACCGGTTCTCGCCCACCCAGGAGTAGATCTCGCCCCGTTCGGCGATGCCCACGTCCAGCCGTACCCGGTCCGCGTTCGTGCGCACCAGCTTTTCCCCAGTAATTCCCGTGCGCCGGTCGTCGCAAGCTTTTAGATCAATATCGGGCGGGTCGGGCTCATATTGTGACCGGTCGATCGTCTGTGTGCACATGTACCGCGGAAGTCGGTTGAGCGTGTTCACCACCCTGTCACGAACGCGCAACAGTAATTCACTGGGATCGGGTTGCGCCATCAGGCGCATCGCTAGCCCCAGCGGGAATAGATACCTGCACGCGCGACTCGCACAAGAATGCACGTTTCGTGTACGAAAGACGATCTCAGTATATTCCCGCATGGCGTTCCAGGAAAGGCCCTGCCTGGCGGCGCAGCGTTTGCGTGTATTGTCCCAGAGCCACCGCTTCAGTAGAATGGGCGCGGGCCTGTACGTGCACCGCAGAGCAGTCATAACGCTTCCTTTTGCGATCTTGCTGGTCGCCACGCTGTCCCCGCTTCAGGAAGCGCAAACACCTCAGCCAGAAAGCGACCTTATCTACTTAAACGTGGAAGCAGTCGACGCTCACGGCAATCCGGTCACGGATTTGACCAGCGGCGATTTTCAAATCGCGGACGATGGAAACCCGCAGACGATCGCGTTTTTTCGACATCGTGAGGAGAAACCAGAGCCAGCGGGGTCACTCAAGCCCAACCAGTTCTCGAACCGCGTCCCGGGAGGCCCAACGCACGCTACCCTGATTCTGTTCGACCTACTAAATGAAACGGTCGGCGAGCGCGGGCACGCGGCGAGTGAACTCATTCATTTCCTGCAGCCTCTGAACGCGGCGAGCGACCTGTACCTTTATCTTCTGACCACAGATAACGTCGTGTACCCGGTGCGTGGCTTAGCCGATGCCTATCCGGGCGAATCAGCGGTGCCCTGGACCTCTCGGATCAGACCGCTCTTGGATGCCGCGTTGCGCCAAGCCGTGAGCATCAGACCTCCTAACAGTCCGCCAGTTTCCCAGGTTTTTCGGTTCCCAGATAGAGCGCTGAACACTCTGACCATGGAGCTATCGCGAATCCCGGGCCGGAAGAACATTGTTTGGATCACGGGAGGCGGGGGCGGAGGAAGAATTCCACTCGGCAACATTCGGGAGTATGCCGAGTATTTGGTCCGATCCGACGTTGCCATATACCCAGTGCCGCAAACCTTAGTTGACCTGGATCTGGATGAGTTCGCGGGATTGACCGGCGGGCGGCCGAATCAAGGCAAGGAAATCGGCGCTGCGATCAAGGAAGCCAGGAACGATTTGCGAGTCAGCTACCAGATTGGATATTTCCCGCCGACGCCGGACCGGACCGGGGAGTTCCACAAGTTGCGGATCACGTGCAAGCGCAAAGGAGTCCGCATCCAGGCGCGAACCGGATATTACCCCGGGATGGATAGCACCCAAGCCGATAGCCGGCAGGCTATAGATTCTGCGATTTCAATGCCCTTTGACGCCGCCGAAATCGGATTGCGCGCCACCGTCTCGCCCGATCCCGAGGACCCTCAGAGGGAGCACTTCAGCCTGCATATCGACGCCAATGACCTGGCGCTGCCTCGTCAAGGCAGCGAGTACACGGCACAGCTACAGATCGCGACAATCTGGTACTCGGCCAACGGAGAACACGAGTCCAAAATTCGTCGAGTCAATCCGCATTACACTACTGCCGAGCGCGACCAGACTCTGAAGGACGGCATCGAGTTCAATCAGGATATGAAGGTCGAGACGGAACTCAGAGAGATTCGCTTCATTGTGCTGGATCGCGGGTCGAAAGCACTCGGATCGATCACCGTGCCTGCCGCCTGGGGACACCCACGGCTTCCAGGGTGATTGAGATGTAAAATAAACCTGATACAGGACGCGCGTTTCGTGTTCTGGCCAGGGAGCTTCCATTTAGGAGGGACCATGCTGACCCGCTATTGCGCGAGTGTCGTTCTCGCAGCGTGCTCATTCGCAGGATTCGCTGCCGCCGATACAGACTCGAAAGTCGATTTCGGCCGCGATGTGCTGCCGTTGATCCGGCAAAACTGCATCACTTGTCACGGACCGAAGGTTCAGATGAACAACTTCCGGCTGGATCGCCGGAGCACGGCGATGCGGGGAGGTACGCGCTCCGTGATCGTGCCCGGCAGCTCGGCCTCCAGCCGGCTCTACCTGCGTTTGAGCGGCAACCAATTCGGGAAGCAAATGCCGCCGACCGGAGCTTTGAGTCCGGAACAGGTGGCGGTGTTCAAGAACTGGATCGATCAAGGCGCGGAGTGGCCCGACGCCTTGGCCAATGACGTAGATCCACCTCCCGCGGATGCGAAGGCTGTGCGAATGGTCATGGCGCTGCGATCCGGCGACGCCGCGACTTTCGATAAATTCGTCGCGGAAGACCCGAAGTCTCTCAACCTGCGCGGCCCCAATGGCTCGACGCCCTTTATGTTCGCCGTGCTGTACGCCGATGCGGCGACGGTGCGCGAGCTGCTCGACAAGGGAGCCGACCCGAATCAGCGCAATGACTCGAACGCCACCGCTCTGATGTGGGCGGCGAACGATCTCGAAAAGACGCAGGTCCTGGTGGCGCATGGCGCACAAGTGAATGCCCGCTCGAACGATGGCAGATCGGCGCTGGCCATCGCGGCAACTAAGGCTGGCGCTGCGCCCATCGTAAAATTTCTGCTCGAGCACGGCGCCAATCCGGACCCCGCTGGTCCGACGGATGCCGCCGCGCTCCATCAAGCCGCCGCGGCGGGAGATGCCGAGGTCATGCAGTTGTTGATCGACCACGGCGCGCACCCCAAAGCCGCAGGAGAGGAAACTTTGGCGGCGGCCATCGAGACGGATTGCAAGAAGTGCATTCAGCTTGTCGAGAAGAGTTTCGATTCCAGGGCCTACAGCACCGCGCTGGTTGATCTCTCCATCCATAGCGAGCGCTACGATGGCATCAAGTTTGCGATCGAGCATGGCGCAGATGTGAAAGCGGCCGATATCGAAGGCCGCACGCCGCTGCTATTCGCCGCCAATTCCGACTTGCTTCCGTTGAACACCGTCCAGTTGCTGATCGAGCATGGAGCCGACGTCAACGCCAAGAACATCTATGGCAACACGCCGCTGTATGTGGCCAAGCTGCACGGCGATACGCCGATTGTGGATCTTTTGCTCAAATCCGGCGCCAAGCCGGAGCCGATCGCCGACCCGGCCCTGCAGTTTCAAAAGGCGAATACCATTCGGAGCGCCGTGGAACGCGCCGTCCCCGGCCTGCAACGGGCGGACATCAGCTTTCTGCAGCAGTCGGGCTGCGTGTCCTGCCATAACGAAGCGTTGACCGACATGACACTTTCCACGGTCCGCAAAGCCGGATTTAAAGTAGACGAGCAGATGGCGTCGAAAGAAGTGAGCGGCGTGGCGCAGTTCTTCGAACTATGGCGGGACCGGCTGTATCAGGGCAATGCGCCGGGCGGCGTAGCTTACTCGCTGGTTGGACTGCACGCGGAGCACTACGCGCCGGATCTCGTCACCGACGCGATCGCTCGCTATATCGCCATGAAGCAATTCCCCGACGGCCACTGGGGATACGGTTGCGGTGGCTCGCGGGCTCCGCTTTGTGGAGCGGAAATCTCGAATACGGCGCTGTCGATGCGAGCCTTGCAATTTTACGCGCCCGTCACCAGCCACGCCGAGAACGGCAAAGCAATTCAAAGGGCGGGAGCATGGCTGGTAGAGGCGCCGTCGAAGACCAACGAGGATCGCACCTATAAAGTCTTCGGCCTGGCCTGGGCCAAGGCGGACAAGCGCGCTCTCCAGCAAGCGATGAAGGAGCTGCTGGCCACGCAGCGCGCCGACGGCGGATGGTCCGACATTGCGAGCATGAACAGCACGGCCTATGCGACCGGCGAGGCCATGGTGGCGCTGCACGAAGCGGGTTTGCCGGTGACGGATGCCGCCTATCAACGCGGAGTCAAATATCTGCTCGCCACGCAGCTCGAAGACGGCTCGTGGTACGTCAAGACGCATTCGCAGGCGGTGCAGCCGTATTTCGACGTAGGCTTCCCGCACGGCGTCGATCAATGGATCTCGGCATGCGGCACCAGTTGGGCGACGATGGCTCTGGCGCTGGCATCACCCGAAGCGCATGCAGTTACCGCGCAGGTGGTGCGGTAATATGAAGCGCCTTTTAGGTATTGGCTTAGTGCTTTGCGCGCTGCCGGCGTTCGGCCATCATGCATTCTCGGCCGAATTCGATATCGACAAACCGATCACCATCAAGGGAACGCTTACCAAGCTCGAATGGGTGAATCCGCACGGCTGGATTTACGTCGATGCGAAGGGCGAGGACGGCAAGGTGGTCAACTGGGCGGTGGAATTTGGCGCGCCAAACACTTTGCTCCGGCGGGGATTGCGCAAGACGGATTTTCCGGTGGGCGTCGAGGTGACGGTGAAGGGATACCGCGCCAAGGACGGAGGGCGAAACGTAACCGGGACCAGCGTCACGCTGCCGGATGGGCGGAGTCTGTACACCGGGTCGTCGGCGAGCGGCCAGCCGACGGAGTAGAGCGGCGGTGAGAAAGTTGCCGTTTCATTTCGCGCTGGCGTTGGTGGTGGCTGGGGTTACGTGCGCGATTGCGAGTGGCCAAACGGCGATTCCGCGAACACCCGAAGGGCGGCCTGATCTGTCGGGGTTCTGGCAGGTGATGAACACGGCGGACTGGGATATCCAGGATCACCAGGCGAGACCGGATGCTCCGGCCGGGCTGGGCGTCGTCGAAGGCGATCAGATTCCGTATCAGGCGTGGGCGGCCGCGAAGAAGAAGGAGAATTTCGAAAAGCGGGCGACCGAGGATCCGCTGGCGAAGTGCTACTTGCCGGGCGTGCCGCGGATCACCTATACGCCGCTGCCGTTTCAGATTTTTCAAACGCCCAGGCAGGTCACTATCTTCTATCAGTATGCGCACGCGGTCCGGCATATTTTCGCCAATGGGAGCAAGCATCCGAACGGGCACATCGACTGGTGGCTGGGGGATTCGCGCGCGCAGTGGCAGGGAGACACGCTGGTGGTGGACGTAACGGACTTCAACGATCTGACGTGGTTCGACCGGGCGGGGAACTTCCATAGCGATGAGTTGCACGTGGTGGAGCGGTATACGCCGGCGGATGCGGATCACATCAATTACGAAGTCAGCGTCGAGGACCCGAAGGTTTTCACGCGTCCGTGGAAGATGAGCATGATCCTCTACCGTCACAAGGAAAAGAATTTTCAATTGCTGGAGCACGAATGCTACGGCTTCGAATATGAGCCGTCTTATCCGTAATTGAGGTCAACGTGAATACACGATCCCTTCTTGCAACAGTCTTGGCCGGCGTATTTGCGGTGGTGGCGGTGGTGGCCGCGGCGCGGGCGCAGAATGCCGCGGTCGACAAGGCCATTGCGGCGAAAAGCGGTACGGGCGCAGAGACGGCTGCGCCGTGGGTGCCGTCGCGATTGCCCGACGGACAGCCGGACGTGCGAGGTTTTTGGTCGGCTGAAGTGAGCTGGAACTTATTCGCTGTTGAATCCGAGAAAAGGCGGCGTCCGCCTGCAGGAGCAGTTGCTCGAGAAGGCGGGCAAGAAGCCGCCGACGAAGCCCACGCGGATCGTCGATCCGCCGGACGGGCAGGTGCCATATCAGCCGTGGGCGCGCGCCAAGCAGCAGGAGATTCAGGCCAACATCGATAATCCGACAGCGCAGAGGCATATCGATCCACAGGCGCGCTGCTTGCCGAACGGACCCCTGCGGTCGCCGCTGTGGTCGACGTATGAGATCATGCAGTCCCCCGGATACCTGGTGTTCTCCTATGAGACGACGCACATGTACCGGATCGTCCCGCTGGATGGCCAGCCGCATCCCAGCCAGAACGTCAAACTATGGATGGGCGATTCGCGCGGCCACTGGGAAGGCAATACCCTGGTGGTGGACGTGATGAATAACAATTCGAAATCGCGCTTCTCGACTGAAGGCGATTTCGCGAGCGACAAGGCGCATATCATCGAGCGGTACACCTTCCTTGATGCGAAAACCATGGAGTACCGCGCCACCATCGAAGACCCCACCGTATATACGCGGCCGTGGACCATTCAGGCGCGGATGATTCGCATCCACACCAAAGACCCGGATTACGAGGTGTGGGAAGATGCGTGCCATGAGGGCGAGAAGCATGGGCTGATGGAGCCGGCGCCCGGCGCCGAGAAGAAATAGCTCTACGGAACCACCAGAACGTCAATTTTGTTCGAGGCGCTTTTTCAGGCGGCGCTGCCCTAATCGAGCTGCGCTTCCTTGAGCCATGCGACCAGCGCCCCGGTCCAGGCCGCCGAGGTCTTGCCGGACTTCTGAATCCCAAATCCGTGCCCACCCGACGAATAGATGTGCAGTTCCGCGGGGACCTTGGCGGCGCGCAGCGCGGCGAAGAAACGTCCGGCATTCTCTGCCGGATTGACAGTGGTATCGTCATCGGCGGCAACCAAAAATGTTCGCGGCATTGCAGAGGTGACATTGAGCGTGGCGGGGATCGCCGGATAACCCAGCACCAGAAAATCCGGGCGGCTGTCGGGAGGCGCGATCATCCCCATCATCGCTGCAAGATGGCCGCCCGCTGAAAATCCCATCATGCCAATAGCGCCCGGCTTCAGGTTCCACTTGGCTGCATTTTCGCGCGTGAGGCGCATGGCGGCTTCGGCATCCTCCAGCGCCACGTGAATCCGGTCCGCGACCTCATGAATATCGCCCTGCGAACTGCCGCGCATGCTGCCCGGCAAGCGGTATTTCAGGACCACCGCCGCGATGCCGATGCTCTGCAGCCAGCGCGCGATATCGTGACCTTCTTTGTCGATCGCCAGATGCTGATATCCGCCGCCGGGGCAGATCACGATGCCGGTTCCGTTGGCCGTGTCCTTGGCGGGCAAGTACACCGTGATGGTGGGCTGCACAACGTTGGAGATCGCGCGGTCGATGACGCCCCCTTTGCCGCGCTCCTCGATTTTCTCCGCGGGGGCGGACGGGTCGACGGGATTCTTCAGAGGAAGCGAAATGATCTCTTGCGCCAACAGGGGCAGGGTAATGAACAACACGGGCCAAAGTTTCATGTAAACAAGGATACCGCCGATGGCAGGTCTCGCGTTGGGCAGCTTAGAAATGCCGCGAGGATAATGTAAGATCCGACAATGCGGCGACGCGTACGGGATCGTTCACATAAAATCCGGCGGCGTACTCGACGCCAATCGACAAGCCCAGATGGCGGGCGGCAGAGAGACGCAGATCGACGTAGCCGCGGGTTTGCATCTGGCCGGCGTGGCACAGCATAGCGGCTTCCCAGTCCTTAACGATGTCACTAACATCGATAACAATATCCGGCGGCCCGAATTCCTTGGTAATGGTGTAAAAATACAGCGCGGAAATGGTGTGCGCCGCGGTGCCTTTTAGCGAAAAACCCTTGAGGAATTCCAGGCCTCCGTAGCGCGCAAAGCGGCAGGCGTCGCGCACAAGATGGCCGACGACGGCGTGGTCGGGATGCTGATTCTCGCCGGTGTGCGGCGCGAGCACGATGGCGGGCTGGGACTTGCGGATCTCGACGGCCAGCTTAAAAGCGTTTTCGGGTGAGCGGAGGAGGTGGCAGTCGCCTCCGAAATCGAGGAAGTCGATCTCGGCGCCAATGAGCTTCGCGGCGGCGCGAGCTTCGGATTCGCGCGCCTCGGGAGTGCCGTTGGAACCAGCCTCGCCGCGCGAGAGCACCAGCAGCTTGACGTGGTTGCCCTTGCGCACTTCCTGGATCAGCGCGTGGGCGCAGCCGAACTCGATGTCATCGGGGTGCGCGCCCACCGCTAGAATATTCATGCTGTCACGCCCACCTGGCGGCGAGCTGCGCGAAGGTGCGGACGCAGACGCCGGTGGGTCCCTTGGCAAGGTTGGGCGCGGCTTCGTCCAGCCATCCGGTGCCGGCGATATCCAGGTGAACCCAGGGCGTGTCTTCGGCGAACTCGCGGAGGAACCAGGCGGCGGTGATGGCTCCGCCCCAGCGCGGCCCGATGTTAGCGAGGTCGGCGAAGGCGCTCTTCAGCAGCTCGCGGTAGTCGTCATCGAGCGGCATCGGCCACATGTTTTCGCCTTCCTCTTTCGCGGCGGCAAGGACGCGGGCCAGCATTTCCTGATTATTGGTGAAGGCTCCGGTGTGGACGTGGCCCAGGGCGACGACGATGGCTCCGGTGAGCGTGGCGGCGTCGACCAGATGCGTGCAGCCGAGACGCTTCGCGTAGGTGATGGCGTCGTTGAGGATCAGGCGGCCCTCGGCGTCGGTATTCAACACCTCAATGGTCTTGCCGGAAAGCGACTTGACGATGTCGCCGGGCCGCTGGGCGCGGCCGCTGAGCATGTTCTCGACCGATGGCACGATGCCGGTGACCGGGACGTTGGGCTTCAACTGCGCGATGGCGCGCATGGCTCCCAGCACGGCGGCCGCGCCGCACATGTCGTACTTCATCTTCTCCATGTCCTGGGCGGGCTTGATGGAAATGCCGCCGCTGTCGAAGGTGACGCCCTTGCCGATCAGAGCGAGATGGTCGCCAGCCTTCCCGTTACTTTTTGCGCCGCCGGCGGGCTGATACTTCAGGATGATCATGACCGGCGGCTCGTCGCTGCCTTGGGCGACACCGAGCAACGAACCCATGCCGAGCTGCTTCATGCGCTCGCGGTCCAGCACTTCGATGTCGAGTTTGAAGTCGCGAGCCATCTGCTGCGCCTGTTGCGCGATGATGGTCGGCGTCATCAGGTTGGCGGGCTGGTTGCCGAGATCGCGCGCGAAGTTTTGCGCTTCGGCGAGGATCACGCCGCGCTTCAATCCCGCTTCGAGCTCCGCCAGGTGCGCCGGCGCCACCAGCGCAAACGATTCGAGCGGCTTGGCCTCGCTCGACGGCTTGTTCATGATCGGCTCGTAGTTGCCCAGGATCGCGCCTTCGACTGCGGCTTCGGCGGTAACGGTGTCGTTGTCGCCGGATAACATCCACGCCAGCTTCTTCACGCCCTTTTGCTTGACGGCCCGGACGACGGCGCCCACTGCTTTGCGCAGCACCGCGGCGTCGAACTTGTCTTTTTTGCCGCCGCCGACGGCAATCAGGCGCTTGGCCTTGAGGCCTTGCGGTTGGTGCAGCATCGCCATCTCGCCGGACTTTCCGGTAAATTCGCCGGATGTCGCGCATTTCGTCGAGCCAGGTTTTGGCTTGCGACAGGCCTTCGCCGTCCTCAAAGAGGACCACCGCCAGGGCATCGGCTTCGACTTCATTTAGTGCTTGATATATGAGCTTGGTTTCCATGAGCTTCTTATTCTTTACGCTTTCTCGCCCGTCATTTTTTGGCGCTGCGGCGCACGCCGGCGCGGGCTTCGTCTTTCATCTCGCGCTCGCGCTCGCTTTCGCGCTTGTCGTGGAGCTTCTTGCCTTTGCCGACGGCCATCTCCACCTTAATCAGGCCGTGTTTCAAATATAGCTTGGTGGGAACCAGCGTGAGTCCTTTTTCGCGGATGGTTCGCTGCATCTTCAGAATTTCCTGGCGATGCAGCAGCAGCTTCCGTTTGCGGACCGGCTCGTGATTCATAATGTTGCCGTGCGAGTATTGCCCGATGTGGGCATTGCACAGCCAAGCCTCATTGCCGCTGACTTCACCGTAGGCGTCCTTGAGCTGGATCTTGCCGTCGCGAGCCGATTTGACCTCGGTGCCGCTAAGGACTAAACCAGCCTCGATTCGGTCCGATAATGTATAGTTGTGGCCGGCGGACCGGTTATCGCTCAGGATTTTGAATTTTTCTTCCACAGAAGGACCCGAACGGCGTCATAATTAGTGATGCCCAAGTACCTGATGAATGATGCCGAAGCCCTAGTGTAGCATGCCGGTAATGACGGTTCGCCGGTAAGATAATGAAGCCAAAACACTTATTCGTTCTTTTCCTAGCGATTTTCATTCTATTGGTCTCCGGCGTCGAGGCCAAAACCCGCAAAGGGGAGAAGCTTCTCAAGGCTGGCCAGGCGGCCGAGGCGCGAGGAGATTGGGATAAAGCTCTCGATTTGTACGAACAGGCCGTCGATACCGACCCCGGCGACATCGGCTATCTGGTGCCAATGCGCAAAGCGCGTTTTGAAGCTGGACAAGCGCACGTGAATGCCGGGCAAAAGCTGCGTACCGAGGGCAAGCTGGAAGAAGCCGTCCAGGAATTCCAGAAGGCGCTCATCGCCGATCCCTCCTCGGCCATCGCGCTGCAGGAAATCAAGCGCATTCAGGACATGCTGCGGGCACCCGCCAGGACCGGGGCGAAAGCCGATGAACGGGGACTGACTCCCGCCGAGCTAAGCCGGCGCCGGTCCGAGGATCGTGTGGATTCGATGCTGGGACCGCCGGAGCTCAAACCCATGACCGCCGTGATCCCGGTGTTGAAGATGAACAACCAGCCGCCCAAGGTGCTGTACGAGACGGTGGCGAAACTCGCCGGCGTCAACGTGGTGTTCGATTCGCAGTACCAGGCCCCGGCGCGCAATTTCAACGTGGATCTGAGCAACGCGACCGCCGACCAGGCCTTCGATTACCTGGCGACGCTGACCCACACCTTCTGGAAGGCGATCACGCCCAACACGATATTCGTGGCGGAAGACAACGTCACCAAGCGCCGCGACTATGAAGACGACGTGGTGAAAGTGTTCTACGTGACCAATGCCACAACGGTGCAGGAGTTTCAGGAGATCGCGACGGCCATCCGCACGGTGGCGGAAATCCGCCGGGTATTCACCTACAACGCGCAGCGCGCCATGATTGTGCGCGACACGGTGGATAAGGTGGCGCTGGCCGAAAAGCTGGTGCACGATCTGGACAAGCCGAAATCCGAAGTCGTGGTGGACGTGATGGTGATGCAGGTGAATAGCGAGCGCACGCGGGATCTGGCGGCGACCATCGCTTCCGCGGGAACTGCCGGATTAAACGTGCCGATCAATTTTGCACCCGCCGGAACTACTACCACCACGACGACTGGTTCGAGTCGGGACCTCCACGCCAACAACGACCGGTAATACCGTCACTTTGGCGCAGCTGGGGCACCTTTCGACTTCAGATTTTTCGACTACGCTTCCGGGCGGCCTGCTGCAAGCCATGCTGAGCGATAGCCGGACCAAGGTGCTGAACCAGCCGCAGGTGCGGGCGTCCGACGGCCAGAAGGTGACGCTGAAAATCGGCAGCCGCATTCCTTACGCAACGGGCAGTTTCGGATCCACCCTGGGTGGAGTGGGTGCGGGCGTCAGTCCCCTGGTATCGACGCAATTCAACTACGCCGACGTCGGCGTCAGCATCGACATGACGCCGCAGGTGCATTCGAACGATGAAGTAACGCTGCACATGGAAGTGACCGTTTCGAGCGTACAGCAGTACATCAATATCGGCGGAATTTCGCAGCCGATCATTCAGCAGAGCGCCAACGTCGCCGACATCCGTTTGCGCGAGGGCGAGGTCAATATTCTGGGCGGCTTGAGCCAGTCGCAGGACACCAACCTGGTGAACGGGATTCCGGGCCTGGTGAACATCCCGGTGCTGGGCCATACGATATTCGGCAGCGATCACACCGACAAGATTCGCGCCGAGCTGATGATCGCGCTGGTCCCGCACATCGTGCGCACGCCGGGTTACACGGCCGAGAATCTGCGTGGCATTTACGCGGGAACCGACCAGGTGGTGAAGATCAATTACGCCCCGAAGGACGAGGAGATCCATCGGGTTCGATTCTGGATCCGACGGGTGCCCAGCCCGCGGTGGCGGGTACGGCTGCACCGGCGGCTGCCGCCCCACAGCCGGTCTCGCGATTATGCCGGGAACGGTTCGAGTCTCTCCACCGGCGTCGTCGCCCATGGCCCCCACAAACGCGGCGGCAGCGGCGCCGGTTCCGCCAAGGCAACGCCGATGCCTATGGCCACGGCCGCAACTCCGGCGTCAGTTCCGGCCACGGCGGCAGCGGCCCCTGGTCCAGCCGCGCGCGTGAGCTTCAGTCCTTCCACCGTCCAGGCTGCCGATGGCGCCACCGTGCATGTAAATGTTCAGGTGGAGAATGGCGCCGCAATGAGCTCGCTCGCTCCGCTGCGCATTAAATACGATCCCGCGCTGCTGCGGCTGGAGGACATCGCGCCCGGCGACATCTTTTCGCGGGGCGGAGGCGGCGCTACCTCCACCAAGGATATTCGGAATGATGCCGGAGAGGCGTCGATCACTATTGAGCGGCTTCCGGGCGCCGCGGCGGTGAGTGGTCCGGGAACGCTGGCGGTGCTCACCTTTACCGCGATCGGCTCGGGACAAGCGCCGGTGACGATTGAGGAAGTGGCGCTGAAGGATTCGCAATCGCAACCGGTTGCCGCGAGCACCGCGGCTTTGGGAGTGCAAATTCAATAGCCGTGAACCGTTATCCTAAGCCTGGCCGCACTACTCCCAGCCGGGCGTAACACGCGCAGCACTACGCGCCAAAACCAGCGTGGCCTGACGCTGGTGGAGCTGATTGTCGCGTTCACGATCATGGCGCTGCTGACCACCATGGCGGTGCCGCTGGCGCGCTACAAAGTCCGCCGCGACAAGGAACGGCAACTGACCTACGCGCTGCGCGAGATGCGCAAGGCCATCGACGATTATAAAGACGCGGCGCTGGCCGGCAAGATCGAAGTGAAGCTGGGCACCGAGGGTTACCCGGAGACGCTGGACCAACTGGTCAATGGCGTCAAGCTGCTGCAGGACGCGCAAGGCAAGAAGATCAAGTTCCTGCGGCGGGTGCCCCTCGATCCCATGACCAACTCCTACGATTGGGGTTTTCGCAGCATGCAGGACGACCCAGCTTCGCAGAGCTGGGGACGGCAGAATATTTTCGACGTGTACACCAAGAGCACGGACCGCGCGCGCGATGGAACGGCCTATGCGGAGTGGTGAAAAAGAGGGACGGAGCCTGATTTCCCCGACGTCGATGCCGGCGGTGCGCCCGAACGCTTGTGCGAAATCAGGCTCCGTCCCTCTTTTCGCGCCGGCTACACGCTGATCGAGCTGATCATTGTCATGGCGATCATCTCGATTCTGCTGGCGACCGCCGTCCCGATGTACCAGAAGTCGCTGGTGCGCACCAAGGAGAGTCTGCTGAAGAACAATCTGTTCACGCTGCGGACGGTGATCGACGAGTACACTTTCGACAAACAGAAGGCTCCGCAGACGCTGCAGGATCTGGTGGACCAGGGCTATCTGCGCGGGGTTCCGCTCGACCCCATTACCGGCAGCAGCGAGACGTGGCGCGTCATCATGGAGGACGCCGTCTCCACCGTGGACCAGACCCAGCCGGGCATTTACGACGTGCGTAGCGGGTCCGACCAGAAGAGCCTCGAAGGCACTCCTTATTCGGAGTGGTAAGCCGGACCGGCGTCCCTCAGCGGCGGCCGTGCAAATTCGAACGGTAATACGGGCGAACCTCAGGGCGCCGCTTCCAAGCAGTCACGGAACGCCAAAGGCGAACCAGCCAAGTCCACATACCTGAATCCTCCCACCGGGGAAGCTATCACAAATCGGCGACGGCGTCACCCGGGTGGGATAATAGTTTATGGCTTGGAAAACGATCACGTTCCCGAACCTCCCTCCTCGGCGCCACCCGACCCCAAGATATAGGGGTTTCCCCGATCCAGCCCCAAGCTACGGTGGCCATAGTCCTTTACTTTCCCGCCAATTCAGTTTAGGATTGGGTTGTCCCCCCGAGATGCGTCTCTCATATATATGGAGGGCTAGGTTTTGCTCCAGCTAAAGCGCGTCGACATCCAAGGCTTCAAGTCGTTCTACGACCGCACCGAAATGCGCTTCCACGGCTCCGGCGTCACTGCCGTCGTGGGTCCGAACGGCTGCGGAAAATCCAACTTGAGCGACGCCATCAGTTGGGTGCTGGGCGAACAGAGCGCCAAAAGCCTCCGCGGCTCCCGCATGGAAGACGTCATCTTCGCCGGCACCCGCGACCGCAAGCCCCTGGGGATGGCGCAGGTCACGCTAACCATGGCGGATCCGGCGGCGCGCATCGAGTTCCAGATCTCACGCAGAACGGTCACGCGAATGGCTACGCCAATGGCAACGGTCACGCCTCGCACAAGCCTTCCGAGATCACCATCACGCGCCGCCTTTACCGCTCGGGCGAAAGCGAATATTTGATCGACGGCAAAGCCGCGCGCCTGCGCGACATTCAGGAACTCTTCATGGGCACCGGACTCGGTCCCGAGAGCTACGCCATCATCGAGCAGGGCCGCATCGGCCAGATTCTCTCCAACAAGCCAGCCGACCGCCGCGCCATGATCGAGGAAGCCGCCGGCATCGGCAAGTACAAAACGCGCAAGCGCCTGGCGGAAGCGAAGCTCGAAAGCGCCAAACAAAACCTGTCGCGCGTGTTTGACATTCTCGAAGAGGTCGGACGCCAGGCGAACTCGCTCAAGCGCCAGGCCGCCAAGGCCAAGCGCTATGAGGAGCTGCGCGCCGAAATGCTGGGCCATCTGCGGCGTGCGGTCGCGGGCCGGTTTCAGATACTGGAGAGCGAAGCCGCCAAGCTCGCGCTGGACCTGAATCTCGCGCAGACCAATTTCCAGAACCTTTCGGCTGAGGTGCAGAGCAAGGAACAGGAATACACGCGCACCCAGGAATCCTGCTATCAAGTGGACGCTGCGCTCACCGAGTCGCGCGCCCGCGTGGCCGAGCTGAATCTCGAAGCCGAGCGCACGCGCAGCCGCCTGGCGCTGCAAGCCAAGCAAATCGGCGCCATCGAAGAGCGCATGACCGCTGGTGAGGTGGAAACGCGGACGCTCGACGAGCGCCAGCAGATTGAATCCGCCGAGCTTGCCGGGCTTCACGAATCCATCGCCGCCATCGAGCGCGATGCCGCCGCCGCCCGCGAGCGGCTGGAGACCAAATCGCAAGAGCGCGACGCGCTCCAAAATCATCTTCGCGAACGCGAACGGTCACTCGAAACCTTCCGCCAGCAGGTCTTGCGGCTGTTGAGTGAAGCCTCCGCCCTGCGCAATCAACTGGCGCAAGCCGACGAATATCTGGCCGCGATGGAGCGCGATACCGCCCGCGCCCGCAAGGAAGAAGAAGGAGCGTCGGGAGACATCGCCCGCCTGGACCTAAGCCGCGGCCGAGCTATCCACGCGGCTCTCCGCGCGCCAACTCGAACTCGAATCCTTGACGGATCGCCGCCGCCGCGTGGAAGAGGAATCGAAAGACCGCCAGCAGCGCACCGTCGACGCGCGCCAGAAATTGAACGCCCTGCGCGATTCGCTTTCGAAGCAGAAAGCCCGCAAGGAATCGCTCGAAGGCATCTTGTCGCACCGCGCCTACACCACCGAATCGGTGAAGCGCCTGTTCGATCGCCCCACCGAAGGCTTCCGGCCGCTGGGCGTGCTGGCCGATTTCGTCGAAGTCACGAATCCCGAATGGGAGCGCGCCTCTGAAGAATTTCTGCACGAAGAGCTGGAATACGTGGTCGTGCAAGACTGGCAGGGCGCCGAACGCGGCATCGAAGTCTTGCGCGCCGCCGCCGATGGCCGGGCAACCTTCTTGGTTCATCCCGAATCGGGCGCATCATCGGACGCGCCGGATCTTTCGTCCGAGCCCGCGGTCTCGGGCACTTTGCGCGACACGCTGCGCTTGACCAACGGTTTCGCCGCCGCTCCGCAAGGCCTGCTGCCGCGCCTGGCGCGTTGCTTCCTGGTATCCGATCACGCCGCCGCGCCGCGCCTGGCCGAAGCGCATCCCGATTGCTATTTCCTGTTGCCCGACGGCGCCAGCTATCACGGCCACACCATCACCGGCGGCAAGAAGAGCTCCGGCGGCCCGCTGGCCCTGAAGCGCGAACTGCGCGAGCTCACCGACTCAGGTTGAAATTCGCGATCGCGAAACCGATGAGCTGACCGCCGAACTCGAAGCCCTGGAGCGCGGCTCGGCGCTCTTGTCGGAAGAACTGGAGCAAGTTCGCGCACTTCAGCAAGCGCAGGAGAAGGACGCGCTCGCGCTGGATCACGAACAGCGCAAACTTGCCGAGGAATACGCCCGCGCCGGTTCTCGGCTTTCGACGGCTCGCCTGGAACTGGAGCGCCTCGCGCGTCAGGACGAACAAGCCCGCGCCCAGCGCGAGCGCAATCAAGCGCTGGTCGCGGAGAAGGAACAAGCCCGCTTCGATCAGGAAAAAGCGGTGGAGATCGCTCGCGGCGAATTCGACGGATTGCAAGCGCAGGTCCATGCGATCGGCGAAGAGTATTCCGTATTGCGCGCGGACTTGGCCGGCCTCGACGAACGCGCCCGCTCGGAGAAGACCGCCGCGGCGCGCCTCGAAGCCCAGATTCTTCAACTAACCGACCCGCCGCGAGCAACTGTCGCGGCGATCTCGAACGCATGGGCGTGGAACGCGCCCGTCTGCTGACCGACAATATCGAGCTGGATCAGCGCGCTCAACACCTGCTGGAGCACACCTCCGAAGCCATCGCGCGTGTCGAACTGCTGACCGCGCAGGAAGCCGGAGGCCGCGAAGCCCTGGCCGCGCTCGATGAGGCGCTCAAGTCCCTGCGCATCGACACGCAGACCGCGCAGGAGCAGCGCTCGCACATCGAGCTGGAACTGGTGCGCAAACAGTCGGAGCTGAAGTATCTCGACGAAACCAGCCGCAAGGAATTGAGTGCGGCCGCCAGCGAGATCGCAGCCGCGCAAGAGCCGGAAGCGGCAGGCGCTGAGCCCGTCAACGTCGAAGATTCCGAACAGCGCTATCAGGAAGTCCGCGCCCGCATCGAAGCGCTGGGCCCGGTGAATCCGCAGGCGCTCGAAGAGTATCACGAGGCGCAGCAGCGCTACGAGTTCCTGAACACGCAGCGGCAAGACCTGCTCGATTCCATCCGCGATACCGAGAAAGCCATCCAGGAGCTCGACACCGAATCGCGCCGCCGCTTCAAGGAAGCCTTCGAAAGCATCAACGCCCACTTCAAGGAAATGTTCCAGACCCTGTTCGGCGGCGGCCAGGGCGAGATGCGCCTTACCGACGAAGCCAACCTGGCCGAAAGCGGCATCGACATCATGGCGTCGCCTCCCGGCAAGCGTCTGCAGCACGTCGCGCTGCTTTCGGGCGGCGAGAAATCGCTGACCGCGATGGCGCTGCTGATGGCCATCTTCCGCTACACGCCCAGCCCGTTCTGCATTCTGGACGAGGTGGACGCGCCGCTCGACGAACCCAACATCCTGCGCCTCACCCGCCTGATCAAGGAGATGTCGCACGACACGCAGTTCATCGTCATCACGCACGCCAAGCGGACCATGGAAGCCGCGCAGGCGCTCTACGGAGTGACCATGCAGGAACCCGGCGTCTCGAAACTGGTGAGCGTGAAATTCGATCCGCTCCCCGTAGCGGCGGCACCCCCCAGCGCTACCGCGGCGTTAGCGGCCGTTTGATGATGACGCCGGAGCTTCACCAAATATACTCTTTTGCTTCCGCCCGCCGCGCGTAGCTATCGAGCACGTGCACCACCCGCAGCTTCTTGAGTTTGGTGGGCGATAGCTGCCCGATCGGCACGTATAGAATTTTGCGATTGAGGTGCGCCGCAATCGACCGGAAAATCGAACGCGGCGGCTTCGCGGCGACATACACCACGAAACGCTCCACGGAGTAATCCAGCGCCGCCATCAACAGCCGCTCGGGCTTCGACTCGGCGAATTCGTAATCCGGGTCCGACCACACATCGAACAGCCGGCGCGGCGGCAGAGTCATCAGCAGGCCGCCGTATTCGGCCCGCCCAATACCGGGTCCGACGATGTTGTCGAACGGGTGCGTGGAATAAAAAGCCATGTCGGATTCGTTCTGGTGCTCGCCCAGCCAGGTAGTCAGATAGGTGTAGCGGTCGTCGCGATCTTCATCGAAGATGACCACGACGGAGCCCACTTCGCCCGCCAGGCGGTTCGCGGTCCGCACAAAGATTTTGTGCCGGTGCCAGTTGCGGATAGTCTCGCGAATATCGATGCCGTCCAGGATCGAAGTGGTGAACGGCTCCACCCGCGCGCGCTCTTCGGAAAGAATGGCCTTGGCCTTTTGCTTCACGAAACGGCCATATTCTTCGATCACCAGATCCTCCGGCGGGTAAGAACAGATGGCCTCGCCGGAGGTTTGCTGCGCCCATTCGCCGGCAAACTTTTCGCGCTTGCGCGGCTTCAGGCCCGCCGGTTTCAGGCGCTGCTTGGGGCGGGGAAGCCGGCGGCGGATGCGCAGCCTCTTGGTGTTGATCCAGATTTCGCTGGCGTTCAGGCGCACCGTGTCGAGGTCCGAAGTCTCGTGCTGCGCCAGATAGCGATTGGCCATCTGCCACACTTCCCACCCGTAGTTGTCATCCACGACCGAGCGCGCCGCCACCGCCAGATCGTATACGCTGGCCATCAGATCGCCGCTGATGTGCGCCAGATTGCGGGTGAAGCGCGCGATCATGCGGCGCTGCCAGTGCGCCAGCTTTTCGCCGGTGGACGAAGTGTACTTGCCCTCGGCTTCGCGCATCAAATCCAGTTGCACGCGCGGACGGTCGAGCACCTTGTCGTCGTAGGTCCCGTCCTCCGGGGGCGGACGCATGCCCAGCCGGAAGAATTCGTAGCGTTCCTGCAAGTAGGGAAACTCGATCGTAATCTCGGCCAGGCAGTCGGGATGCGGATTCAGTAAATCCGGTTCGATACTTCTTGCCCTTCGGGGCGGCGGCTGCGGAGTCTCCATCGCATCCAGCAGCGGATCGAGCATGTTGAGCGCGACCACCGCCACCACGTTCGCTTCGGGATCGGCGCCCTGCAGCTTCCACGCCATGGCGGAGGCGTGCGCCGTCACCTCCTCCGTGCGCGTCTGCGGATACACGCGGTACGCCTCGACGTACGGATCGAGACCGATGCGCCGCACCGCGTAGGTGTCGGGATAGGTATCCGGCAGATGCGGACGCTCCGCCGAATCGGGTTCCAGGAAGATCACCTGCGCGCCGATTTCTTCGGCGGTGCGCAGCGCCTCGATGAAGGGATCGCACGGCTCGACGGGAACGAAGATCGCCCGATCGTCGCCATCTTCATCGTGATAAAGGATCACCGATAATTCCGGCAGCCGCGCCAGCGCGCGCTGGTAGGAGGGCTCGCAGGAAATCCGGGCAGTTCCACCGCCACCACTCCGGGCTTGGCGGCGAGCAGCAGCTTGCGCAACGCGAGCGCAAACTCCAGCTTGCCCGGCACCACCGGGAAATAGCGGACCCTGCCGCGGACTAATTCGCCAGCGCCCCGGCGCCGCCGCTCTTGAACTCAGCTTCGAGCGACATACCGCAGGGCCTCTTCGCCGAGGGTCTGCACGATCGCGATCTTGAGAGTCTCGGCGCGGTTGAGCGGGGCGTTGCCCAGATCCGTCTCGCTGCGCATCAGCTTCATGGCGAAGCGTGCGATGTTGATGCCGTCGCGCGCGGTGTAGCGTTCATCGGCCGCGTGCGCCTGCTGCAGAAAATCGGTGACGTAGTTGAGGATGTGGTCGTCGCCAAACGGCAGGTTCTCGCGCAGGATCGCAAACTCTTCGTGACGCTCCGGAAAATCGATCAGGATCATGGGCTGCAGGCGCGAGTGAATATATTCGGGAAGGTCGAAGGTGCTGGCATCGTCGTTCATGGTCGCCACTACGCGGAATAAAGGATGCGCCTTGATCTTGATCCCGGCGACGATCGATTCCACATAGCGCCGGTTGTCGAGCAGCGGCGCCAAGACTGGCCCAGCTCTTCTCGCTCATGCGATTCCCTTCGTCGAGGATCACGATGCCGCCGCGCAGCATGGCGGTCACCAGCGGCGAGGCGACATAGCGCAGCCGCGCTTCGCCCTCGATCACCGGCGTGACGAGAAGATCCTCGGGCCGGGTATCGGCGGTCGCCTGCATGATGTAAACTTCACGGTCCAGGCGCTTGGCCGCCGCATACGCGAGCGTGGTTTTGCCCACGCCCGGTTTCCCCAGCAGGCGCGGATTCATCGGCAGGTCCTGGGCGTCGATCACCAGCCAGGCGGCCAGCAACTGGCGCATCACTTCTTCCTGCCCCACCCAGGTAATCGACAGCTCGTCGGGGTGGGCCAGGTGCAGCGGAACGCCTTCGATCTCAACGATCATATTGCTTCAATGTAGCAGAGCGGTTCGTAATTTCCAGGAGCGCGGCGCGCGACCGCGGCAGCCGATAATGAAGTTATGCCTGAGCCGAAACTTCCGCCGCCGGATCCGGATCCACAAGATCCCTGGCCCGACCCCTCGCCGGCGCCCGAGCCGGAAGAACCCGAGCCCGACGTAATCGATACGCCGCTCGACCCGCTTCCGGCCTAGGTACGGAACTAAGCGGAGCCAGGTCTTACTGAGCTCTTTTGAAAAGCGTAACGAAGACCGCGCTGCCGAGGATATGCCCGTCCATCGCCTTCATGGCGTCCGCGCGGGTGGCATCGGCGCCCAGATCGAGTTTGGTGTCGAGAGCATACAGATCGAAGGTGTAATGATGATTCAATCCGGGAGGCGCGCAGGGTCCGAAGTAGCCGTCAAACCCGCGAATGTTCTTAAGGTTTTTCGCGCCGTCGGCCTGCTCGCCGTTCTTGACGCCTTCGGGCAATTCCTTGGCGCTGGCCGGAATATTGTAGATAAACCAGTGAGTAACATCGTAGATGCTTTTCTGCGGATGCGGCTCCGGATCGTGCAATAAGATGGCAAAGCTCTGCGTTCCCGCGGGCGGGTTCATCCACTCGATCTGCGGCGAGACGCCGGAGGGCGCATTGCTGCAGGAATACTTTATGGGCAGTTCGGCGCCATCCTTCAGGTCGGGGATCATGATCATGAACGGCGGCGGGGCCGCCTTCTTGCCTTGGGCAAAGACGCCGGCCGCGCCTGCCAGCAATAGCGTGCTCAGCAAAAACATCCTCATACTTTGAATGCTCCTCTTCTGAAATCGTACTCTTTGACCACTATAAGCTCCCGCGGCCGAAAGTTACAAATGGTGTTTCGCAACGAATCGGCCGCCCCGCGGCGGCCGGGGGCCACGATTTCCGTTAGTATATTCAGAAACTATGGCCGACGTGTGTAGCGATGGGCAACTCGCACGAGCGCGCACAAAATCCCCCGATTCTTCACGTTCCTGCACTACGCGGCTCGACCCGGGTTCAGTGCCGGACCCTACTGGTTTTGGACGGGCAGACGGCAAAATGAAGGAAAAACTGTTAGTCCTGGACAGCGAGTCGCGCATCCTCAAGTCGCTGCAGGAATTCTTCGAAGACGATTATGATGTGTATACAACCGAGGACGCGGAACAGGCTCTGCGTATGGCGGCGCAGCACGACTTTGCCGTAATTTTGTGTGATGAGAGCTTGCCGGGGGTCCCCGGGCACGAGTTCCTGCGGCGGGTGAGAAAGATTTCCAGTGCCGCCCGCGTCCTGATGTCGGGGTACGCCGACTTCACGGCGCTCACCAAGGCGGTGAATAGTGGACAGATCTTCTCCATCTTCGCTAAACCGTGGGAGCCTTCCAAGCTGAAGGCTCGGATCAAGGCCGCCGCGATCCATTTCAAGCTGGTCCAGGAGGCGGAGCAGGGGCGGGAACTGCTGGGCGCCCTCATGGAAAAGAGTCCCGACCTGATTTTCTTCAAGGATGCGGATTCGCGCTTCACGCGAGTGAACCATTCGCTGGCGGAATTCGCGGGAGCAAAGAGCCCTGCGGAGTGCATCGGAAGACGCGACGCGGATTATTTCGATCCCGAAGACGCGCAGCGCTGGAGCGGCGAGGAACAGGAAATACTGCGGTCCGGCCAGCCCCAAATCGACCAAATCGAGCGATTCAAGAGGCCCAACGATGGCCTGTGCTGGCTTTCCACCACCAAAGTCCCGATGTTCGATCGCGCCGGAGGAGTCACGGGAATCGCGGGCATTTCCCGCGACATAACCGCTTTGAAGGCCAGCGAGGAAATGCTGCGGGAGCAGAGCGAGCACAACCGCATGATCCTCGAAACGGCTTACGACGCGTTCATCGGCATGAAGCCTGACGGCACCATCACGGCTTGGAACCCTCAAGCCGAACGGACCTTCGGATGGACCGCCGCGGAAGCCATAGGCCGCACCCTCTGCGATACTGTGGTCGCTCCGGCATACCGCGCTGCCCACGCCCACGGGGTGGAACAGTTCCTGACCACTGCTGAAGGATCCCTGTTGAATCGGCCGATCGACCTGATCGGGCTGCACCGCGACGGCCACGAGTTTCCGGCGGAAGCGACAGTTTGGTCTGTCCGCGAGGGAGGCGTCTCTAGCTTTAATGCTTTCGTGCGCGACGTCAGCGAGCGTTTGCGGGCGGAAGACGCGCGCAAGAAAGAGGCGACACTGGTTCAATTGCTGCACTCGGTGACGGTGGCCGCGAACCGGTCCTCCAGCATAGAGCACACCGCGCAAGACCTGTCTTCGCCTGATCTGCTCGTACACCGGGTGGCCGGTGGGCCATGTCTATCTGAGGTCGAAGAGATTCATCGGACGAGCTTGCTTTCGGCGAACATCTGGTGCGAAGACAGGAGAGCGAGAACGATTCGCGGCCTTTCACGAGCTCACCGACCGCCCGGACAGCAGCGCGACCGGACTGCCGGGTCGTATTACTGGCTTCCGGAAAGCCCCAATGGATTGCCAATTTAGCTGATGGAGATCTTCCGTCCGGAGCGAACCAGGGCGGCGCTGGGGGCCGGGTTGCGGTCGGGATTCGGGTTCCCGATCGTGGTGGAAGGACAGATCATCGGGGTTCTGGAATTCTACTCGCGGTATCGGGTACAGCTAGATGAAGAGCTGCTGAATATGATGGGGCACATTGGCTTACAGCTTGGGCAAGTGATCAAACGCCAGCGCGCGGAGGAGGAGTTGCAACGCGCCAAAGCGTCCGCGGAATCCGCGAATCGCGCCAAGAGCGACTTCCTCACAACCATGAGCCACGAGATGCGGACTCCCATGAACGCGATTTTGGGAATGGCGGACCTGCTCTCGGAGAGTTCGCTCCAGGAGGAGCAGCGAGGTTACGTTCGAAATCTTCCAAAAGGCAGGAGCGAATCTGCTGGCGCTGATCAACGATATTCTGGATCTTGCGAAAGTCGAGTCGGGGCGCTTTGAGTTGGAATCGATTGGCTTCGATCTGCGTGCGCTGCTCGAAAAAATAATCGAGATGATGGCCTCGCGGGCCCAGGATCGCGGCCTGCGAACTCACTCTGGAGATTCTGCCGGATGTGCCCTCGGGCTTGGTAGGGGATCCCAACCGTCTGCGGCAGATTTTGCTCAATCTGATCGGCAACGCCCTGAAATTCACCGAAACAGGCTCTGTCACCCTGCGTGTGGAGCTCGATCCAGGCGGAGCTGCGGGTTGGTTGCGATTTAACGTGATCGACACCGGAATCGGCATCGCGGCGGAGCAATCGGAAATGATCTTCGAGCGCTTCACCCAAGCCGATTCCTCCACCACGCGCCAGTATGGTGGGACCGGCCTGGGATTGGCCATCAGCAAGGGTTTCGCGGAGCTGATGGGCGGCCGGCTGGGTTGCATCAGCGAATTGGGGAAGGGAAGCAGCTTCTATCTGGCGGCGCCATTTGCCATCCGCGAGCGAGATGGCTGGCCCGGAGAAAGCAGTACTCGAGGCGGGCGCAATTCCGCCTGGAGTGGTGGAAGGCATCACGCGCGTCCTTCTGGCTGAAGATTCGGAGTACAACGTGCTGTTGGTCCGGGCGTACCTTAAGGATTCCGGCATAGATCTGGACGTGGCCGAGAACGGCAAGGTCGCTGTCGAGAAAGTGATTTCCGACCCGCCCGATCTTATCCTCATGGACCTGCAAATGCCAGTGATGGATGGCTTCGAAGCCACGCGCGCCATTCGCCAAGCGGAGGCGAGAACCGGAGCGCCGCCCGTTCCCATCCTGGCTTTGACGGCGGACGCCGGACAAGAAGCTGTGTCGAGGAGCCTTCTCGCGGGGTGCTCGGAGCACCTGAGCAAGCCGATCAAGCGGACCGCTCTCCTGGAGGCCATTGCCCGCCACACGCGCGGCATCACTCCGCATTACGCCGCCCAAGGGTCTTGAAGGGCTGGTCCCCAATTACCTGGCGAGTGTCCGCCGCGACATGGCAACCATGATGGCGGCCATCGGCGACCAAGACTGCGGAATTGCGGGACGGCTTGGGCATCAGTTCAAGGGAACCGGTCACGGTTACGGTTTTCCGGAAATTGCGCAAGCCGGAACCGCCATCGAGCTGGCCGCCCGGAGCGCTAACGAAAGCGAAATTCGAAAGCAAATCCTCTCGCTCGCCGCATATCTCGACCGCGTTCAAGTTGTGGTTTAGGGTTTGCCGAGGTTCGCGAGATACCACCTAAGACTCCGCGTGCCAAGCCGATACCCGCGTAGTAAGCTTTTATACGGTGGCAGGGAGAACCGGAATATGAGCTCATATCGAAAACCGTGGAGGAAGAGTCTGCCTCGCGGGGACTGATGCGCCGCAGCTATCGCTGCGGCACAGACCGCGTCTTCGGGCGGTGCGGGCACCGAGCGGCAGCCGGCAAAAATCTTTTATGCGCCCAAGCCCATCCAGCCCATGCCGTATCTGGCCCCCATGAAACCGCTGGTGCGCCTGGCCGATTTGAAGGCCAAACACGCGGGTCAGCCGAATTGGAGCGAGCTGGTGGTCTACGACAAGAACAATCGCGCGGAAGTGATTTCGGCGGCGCCGGGATCGAAAGTGCCGCGCCACCTGCACTCGGACGCTCCCGAATACTGGGTGGTGCAGGAAGGCCGTATTCGCTTCGAGATCGAAGACCCTCCCGGAAAGTTCAAGTACTTTGAAGCTGCGAAGGGCGACCTGGTTCTGGCCCCCGAGCGGCGCCTGCATTCGCTTGAAGTGATCGGATCCGAGCCGGCCATCCGTTTTCAAGTCACGCTGCCCGACACCACGACGGTCTACGAAACCAAACCCGACGCAGGCCGAGAAGGGCATGGAATACGAGCCCGTAACTTTATCCACCGGCAATAATCCCGATGAAGTCCCGAGCGACGGCAAGCCCGATCGTTTGTTTTTCAATATCGACGAGTTGCAGAAAGAGCATCCGGGGAAGCGCTCGTGGAGCGACTTCGCCATTCGCAAGAATCGCGCGCATGCGAACATCATCTGCGGCTATGGCGCCGACGTGAAGCAGCGGCCCGGCGATCTCGGCCACTATCACACGGACTTCGCAGAAATGTGGGTCATCATGCGCGGCCAGCAATCGTATGACATCGAAGGCCTGGCTCCTTTCACTGCGGGAATGGGGGACGTCGTATATGCGCCCGCGAAACGGTGGCATCGTCCCGAACCCTCGGGCGAGGGCATGTCGTGCCGTCTAGCCATGACTCCCTATCCGGCCGGCAACCACCTGTATCAGCCGCGGGAACGCTGATCGTTGGCAAAATTCGAGCGCTGCCAAAAGTCAGTGGTCGAAAGTATGAACATCAAGTTACAATTCAGGATTGGCATGACTTCAAAAGCACTTTTCAAACGACCAACCTTGCGTGTCCTGGCCGGCCTTCTGTTTTCAGCGGCATTCCTGGCCGCGCAGACGCCCACGCTGCAGGGCCATCCTGAAGATTATTCGCGGGCCGATATCGAATACGGCGCGCGCCTCTACTCCGAGAATTGCGACCGCTGTCACGGTCCGAACGGCACCGGCGTCAGCGGGGTTGATTTCAAGAGCGGTAAGTTCCGCCACGCCTCGACGGACCGCCAGCTCAGCGCCGTGATTACCAGCGGATTTCCCGAGGCCGGCATGCCGCCCTTTAAGCTGGACGCAGCCGATCTCGAAGGCCTGGTCGCGTATCTTCGCAACATGAATACACTGGACCGCGGATCGCTCAAACCGGGTGACGCCGCTCGCGGCCAGCTGGTGTTTCGAAGGGAAAGGCGCCTGCCTGAGCTGCCACCGCGTCAACGGCAAAGGCTCGCGAAAAGCCCCCGACCTGAGCGACATCGGCTCGGTCCGCAGCGCAGGCTCCATCGAACGCTCGTTGATGGAGCCCAACGTACAGATGATGCCGATCAATCGCCCGGTTCACATCGTCACGCGGGAAGGCAAAGTGATCGACGGCCGGCGCTTGAACGAAGACACCTATACGGTTCAAATCGCCGACCAGGAGGGGCGCTTGTGGTCGCTCCAAAAATCGGGTCTGCGCGAGTTCACGGTCTCAACGAAATCCAACATGCCCTCCTATAAGGGCGAGCTCACACCGGCCGAAATGTCGGATCTGGTGTCTTACCTGCTTACTCTGAAGGGGCAATAATTACCATGAAACGATTGGCATCTTTCGCTCTAACTCTGTTCACGCTGTTGCCCTTTGGCTTGAACGCCCAGGACCCCGTCACTTATGACCGCCTTACCAACGCCGCGAAGGAGCCGCGCAACTGGCTGATGTATGGCGGCGATTATTTCAGTGACCGCTTCAGCCCGCTCACGCAGATTACAGCCCGCGAACGCGAAAAATCTCAATCTGTCGTGGGTCTATCAGTCGGCGGTCTCAGGCAGTTGGGAATCCACTCCACTGGTGGTCGACGGAATTATGTACGTGACCCAGCGGCCTAACGACGTGGTCGCGCTGGACGCCGTCACCGGCCGGGTCTTCTGGATCTACCACTACAACAACGATTCTACAATTACGGTTTGCTGCGGCGCGAATAATCGCGGTCTGGCGATTCTGGGCGACACGCTTTATATGGGTACGCTCGATGCGCATCTGGTCGCCATCGACACCAAGAGCGGTCATCCAATCTGGAAATCGAAGGTGGCGGATAGCAATGCGGGTTACTCCATCACGGTTGCGCCGCTGGCCGTGAAGGACGAAGTGATCGTCGGCGTCGGCGGCGGAGAATACGGCATTCGCGGCTTCATTGCGGCCTTCGATGCGAAAACCGGCAAGCAACTGTGGAAGTTCTATACGATTCCAGCGCCTGGCGAGCCGGGTTCCGAGACGTGGGGTAACTGCAAGGCCGCTACCGCTTACTGCGATCCCGAAGCCTGGAAGCACGGCTCTGGTTCGGCTTGGGTCACGGGCTCGTTCGATCCCAGCCTTAACTTGATCTATTGGGGAATCGGCAACGTTGGTCCGGACTACAACGGCGATCAGCGGCCCGGTGACAACCTCTATACGTGCTCCGTGATTGCGCTGGATGCGGACACCGGCAAGCTGAAATGGCATTATCAGTTCACGCCGCACGACGAATACGATTACGATTCCGTACAGGTCCCGGTGCTGGCCGATATCACGTGGAAGGGTGCTCCGCTCAAAGCCATGCTGTGGGCGAATCGCAACGGCAATTTCTATGTGCTGGACCGCGCCACGGGCAAGTTTCTGCTGGGCAAGCCCTTCGTGAAAGTAAATTGGATGAGCGGTTTCGACGACAGCGGCAAGCCAATCCAAACGCCGCAGCCTCCGGGCATGCCGACCTATCCGGCGGTGCAGGGAGGGACCAACTGGTATTCGCCTTCTTACAGCCCGCGCACGCGGCTCATGTACGTTTCCGCCTGGGAAGATGAGGGAGAGATTTTTGGCGGAGTGCCGGTCGAGTACAAAGAAGGTCTGAATTTCGGAGGCGGCAACCTCTCGCTGTTTGTGCCGCGGGCCGACGCGCCCACCAAACCGATTCCGAACGCGCCCACCATTCCCAACTTGCGGCGCGGCCCCATCAATAACTGGACCGATGCCGGCGGCCACGGCGCGGTGTTGGCGATCGATCCCCTCACCGGCACCGTGAAGTGGCGGTTCCGCATGACCGACGTCACCGATAGCGGAATTGTATCCACCGCGAGCGACTTGCTCTTCACCGGTGGACGGGAAGGTTATCTGCAGGCCATCGATGCGCGCACCGGCGCGCTCATCTGGAAGCAGAATCTGGGAGCGCAGATGATCAACAATCCCATCACCTATTCGGTGAACGGCAAGCAGTACGTCGCCGCAATGGCGGGGCTGTCGCTGTTCACATTCGCGCTGCCGAACTGATCGGGCAAGATGAACGAAGCCGATCAGCGCCTGCTTGACCTGGCCGCCCGAGCCGATGCGGAAGAAGGTATCCGTCAAGGTCTGGAGGACTCGAAACGGGGTAAGGTCCGTCCGGCGAGGGAGTTTTCAAGGACTTCAACGCGAGGCATGGAATCTCTTGTCTGCCAAGTGATCGCCGCAAGCGTGACCTATAATAGCCGGAGGTGAACTCCATGCTGACAATTTCATTCCCGCGTGCGCTGCGCTGCGTCGCGATTGCGTGCCTTGATCCCGGCCCTTCCGGCCCTCGCTCAGACCGGCGCCAAGAACGGAGAATGGCGCAGCTATGGCGGCGATACCGGCAACACGCGCTACTCGCCGCTGGATCAGATCAACGGATCGAACTTCGATAAGCTGCGACTCGCGTGGCATTTCAATACTGCGAACCTGGGTCCGCGCCCGGAATACAACCTGGAAGGGACGCCGCTGATGGCGAATGGCATTCTCTACGCCACGGCCGGCACGCGTCGCGCGGTAGTCGCGCTCGACGCAGCCACCGGCGAAGAACTCTGGATGCACAGCGAGAATGAAGGCCAGCGCGGCCGAAATGCTCCTCGCCAGCTCTCGGGCCGCGGACTTTCTTACTGGACCGATGGAACCGAAGAGCGAGTCTTCTACGTTACGCCGGGTTATCGTTTGATCGCGCTGAACGCCAAGACCGGTGCTCGCATCGCCACCTTCGGCAAAGATGGCATGGTGGATCTGAAAGAGGATGACGACCAGATCATCGATCCCATCACCGGCGAAGTAGGTCTGCATGCGGCGCCGGTGGTGGCCAACGACACCATCATCGTCGGCGCGGCGCACAGCTCCGGCGGCGTGCCGCATGGCAAAAAGAATGTGAAAGGTTACGTTCGCGGCTTCGACGTTCGCACCGGCAAACGTCTGTGGATTTTCCACACCATCCCCAAGCCGGGCGAGTTTGGCTACAATACCTGGGAAAAGGATTCCGCCGATTACACCGGCAACACCGGCGTATGGGGCCAGATCAGCGTCGACGAGCAGCTCGGCATGGCGTATCTGCCAGTGGAATTGCCCACCGGCGATTACTACGGCGGCCATCGTCCCGGCAACGGCCTGTTCGGCGAGAGCATCGTCGCCGTCGATCTCAAGACCGGCGTTCGCAAGTGGCATTACCAGTTGGTGCATCACGGCATCTGGGACATGGACATCCCGTGCGCGCCCATGCTGGTCGACCTCACGGTGAACGGCCGCCCCGTGAAGGCGCTGGCGCAGCCCACTAAACAAGCGTTCCTCTATTTGTTTGACCGGGTCACTGGCCAGCCTATTTTCCCGATGGAAGAACGGCCAGTGGAACAATCTACGGTGCCTGACGAGAAGACCAGCTCGACTCAACCGTTTCCCACCAAGCCTCCGGCCTACGACCGGCAAGGTTTCTCGATGAATGACCTGATCGACTTCACGCCGGAGTTGAACGCGCAGGCGAAAGAGATCGTCTCGCACTTCAAGATTGGACCGATCTTCACGCCTCCCGTACTGAGCAAGAGGCCGGGTCCGCTCGGCACGCTGGCTTTTGCGGCAGCCGGAGGTGGAACCAACTGGTCGGGTGGGTCGTTAGATCCGGAGACTGGCATTGCGTACGTGCCGTCGCAAGCATCGCTTAGCAATTTGGGGCTGGTACCGTCCGATCCCAAGACCAACGACTTCCGCTATGTGCAGGGCAACGCCATCGCAGGCGCTCGGACTTCAGCCGGCGCAGGCGCCGACGGGGGTGCGGAGCCGGCTGCCGCGGAGGCCGGCAGTGTGCCCGCAGTGCGCCTGAGTGTGCAGGAATTGCCGTTGTTCAAGCCGCCCTACGGGCAGATCAGCGCTATCGATATGAACAAGGGCGAGATTCTGTGGCAAGTCGCGCGCGGCGAAACTCCTGATGTGGTGCGCAATCATCCGGCGCTTAAAGGCTTGACGATTCCACGCACCGGCCGCGCGGGAATTGCGGGTCTTATCGTGACCAAGACACTGGTGATCGGCGGCGAGCCCGGAACCATCACTATGCCGGATGGCAAGAAAGGCGCGTATTTGCGCGCGTACGACAAGAAGACCGGCGAAGACGCGGGCGCGGTGCCGATGCCCGCCGGACAGACCGGCTCACCGATGACGTACATGCTGAACGGGAGGCAGTACATCGTAGTGGCCGTCGGAGCCGCCGGTTTCCCGGCCGAATATCTGGCGTACAGGCTGCCGAACTGACTTCGTTCCAAGCCATCATTATCGGCGGAGGCCACAACGGCCTGGTGACGGCCGCGTATCTGGCTCGCGCCGGAGTCCGGGTATTAGTGTCTAGAAGCGCGCGAGCTGGTGGGCGGCTGCGCGGTCACCGAAGAAATCTGGCCGGGATACCGCGTTTCCACCGCGTCCTATCTCGCGAGCCTGATGCAGGAAAAGGTCGTGCGCGATCTGGAGCTGGAGCGCTTCGGCTACCGCGTCGACGCCAAGGACCCGGCGTTCTTCTCGCCGTTCCCCGATGGGCGTCACCTGTTCATGTGGCAGGATCGTGCGAAAACACTCGCGGAGATCGCCAAATTCTCGCAGCACGATGCCGAGGCGTTTCCGCGCTACGAAGCGCATCTTGAAAAACTGGGGATGGTGGCCGAATCTCTGCTGCTTGACCACGCCGCCGGATTTTCCCCCGCAAGGCATCGGCGATTTTATCGATTACCTGAAGCTGATGGGAAAACTGCGCGGCCTCTCGCGCACGGAGAATCGTCGGACTGGTGAAAGTCTTCACGCAAAGCGCCGCAGATTTTCTGGACGACTGGTTTGAATCGTGAAGAAATCAAAGTCACGCTTGCGACCGACGGCGTGATCGGAGCCAATGGCGGTCCGCGCTCGCCTGGGACGGCTTACATCTTGCTGCACCACTGCATGGGCGGCGTCAACGGCCATCGCGGTTTGTGGGGATTCGTGCGCGGAGGCATGGGCGCCGTTTCGAACGCCATCGCCGATTCCGCGCGCGCAAGCGGCGCCGTGATTCGCACCAATGCGCCGGTCGAGAAGATCATCGTGCAAGAACGGCCGCGCGGTCGGAGTGGCGCTCGACGGGCGGCGAAGAGATTCAGGCGCCGATCGTCGCCAGCAATCTCGACCCTCGGCGCACCTTCCTGCATTTGGTGGAAGAAGCGCGCTGCCCGCGGATTTCGTCGCCGGAATGCGGCAGCTTCCGCTCTGAAGGGACCTCGCTCAAGATGAATCTGGCGCTGAGCGGGCTGCCGGAGTTCACGGCGTTCCCCGGCGCTCCCGGTCCGCAGCATCGCGCGACCATGCACCTGTGCCCGTCGATCGAGTACGTCGAGCGCGCCTGGGACGACGCCAAGTACGGCCGTCCGTCGCGTTCTCCGTTGATCGAAATGACCATCCCCACCATGTACGACGCGTCACTCGCGCCGCCCGGCCGTCACATCATGGGAATCTTTTTGCAGTACGCGCCCTATACGCTCAAAGGCACCGATTGGGATACGGAGCGCGAGCCTTACGCCGACCGCGTCCTCGAAGTGATCGAGGAATACTGCCCGAATATCCGCGACATTGTGGTCGAACGCCAGACGCTCACGCCGCTCGATCTGGAGCGCCGCTTCGGCCTCACCGGCGGCAACATATTTCACGGCGAGATGTCGCTGGATCAGATGTTCGTCATGCGTCCGCTGGCGGGTTGGGCGAAGTACCGGACGCCTATCAAAGGCCTGTATCTATGCGGTTCCGGCGCGCATCCCGGCGGCGGCGTGATGGGCGCGCCGGGCCACAACGCCGCGCGCGAAATTCTCAAGGATCGGTGAGTCGCATTTATGCCGCTACGCTTGATGCCGACTCGCCACTCCCCGTTTTACACCCCGTTTCTGGCGGTGCACACGGCAGGTTTTCTACAGCGAGAGGGCATCGAATCCGCCCTGCGGCTTCCGGCAGACGGCGAAAGCACAGCCGCCGTCCTGCGGCGCGGCGAAGTGAACGTGATCCAGAGTGCAGTCTCCGCTGCGTGGACCGCCATCGAAAGGGGCGTCACCGATTTCCCCGTCCATATCGCGCAAATCAACCAGTGCGACGGATTCGTCATTGTTGCCCGCGAGGCGGACCCCGACTTTACATGGCAGAAGCTGGAGGGCAAAACGTTGATCGCCGACCACGGCCATCAGCCCTTGGCGTTGCTGCGCTGGGCCGCGAACAAAAATCAAATCGAGCTGTCGCGGGCGAATCTGCTGAATCTCGGTTCTGCGTCAACCATGGAAGCCGCCTTCCGCGCTGGCCAGGGCGATTACATCCACTTGCAAGGTGGTATGCCGCAGCAGATGGAACTCGAAGGCGCGGGACATATCGTCGCCTACGTCGGCGAGGGTCTAACGCCGCTGGCATTCTCAAGCGTCGCGGCTCCGCGGGCTTTCACCGAAAGCGATCGGCTCCAGCCGTTTCTCCGGGCATTCGCAAAAGCCAAAGCCTGGGCTAGAGAGACTCCCCCGCTTAAGGTCGCCGAAATATTAGTCCCGTTGTTCCCGGCCCTCCACATTGGAAGCGTTGACCGCCGCCATCGCCGCGTGTCAGAAACTGGAATGCTGGAACGGAGACGCCGCCATCCCTCGCGCCGATTATCACGAAGCGGAAGGAGCGTTTCTTTGGGCCGGCGGAATTCAACGGGCCCACGCCTACCAAGAGGTGTGCCATGCTTGAGGTGATGAGCCGCCCACCCGACAGCGTGCCTCCGAAGACCGCCGATAAGCCGCTTAAGCCTCCCACCGACGCGCAGAAGCGAAGGCCGCAAATGACGCGCAAGGCTTTCGGCGAGTTGCTCAAGAAGGCGTTTACGAAGCCTGACCCGAAATCCACCTAGACGCACCGCCGTCTCGGCCCTCGGCCACGCTTCGTTACTACGCTTCCCCATACAGCCCCATCCTTGTTACTCTGGTTTCCGATGACTCCCGCTCATTCTGGATTCGGACGAAACTACGGCCGCTCGCTGGTGATCTCGCAGCAGGGAATCGTGGCCACCAGCCACGCCCTCGCGTCGCAAGCCGGAGCGCAGATTCTGGCGAATGGCGGCTCTGCGGTCGATGCCGCGATTGCCGCGAACGCCGTGCTGGGCGTAGTCGAGCCCATGATGGATGGCATCGGCGGCGACCTATTCGTTCTCTACTGGGATGCCGAGGCCAAGGAGCTATCGGGCCTGAACGCATCGGGACCCGCGCCCTGCGGCCTCTCGCCGGCTTTTCTCGCGAACCGCGGAGAGACCACCATGCCGCCGGCGGGAATTCACGCCGTCACTGTTCCTGGTGCCGTGGATGGCTGGGCCCAACTGCACAAGCGATTCGGAAATTTGCCGTGGGACCGTCTGTTCGCATCCGCAATCGCGTATGCGGATCAAGGCTTCCCAGTCACAGAAGTGATCGAAGAACAATGGACATCGCCGATTTCTTTCGAACGATTGCTGAGCCACGCGGAATCCTCGCGCGTCTTTCTGCCCGGCGGAAAGCCTCCGCGAGTGGGAGATCTCTTTCGAAATCCCGACATGGCAGCCGCCTACAGCAGCCTAGCCTCGGCCGGATCGCGAACCTTTTATGAAGGAGAGATCGCCGCGGCCATTCTCAAAACGTCCAAGAGTCTCGGCGGGATGATGAACGCCGACGATTTGTCAAAGTTCTCAGCCGAGTGGGTGGAACCCATTTCGATCGATTACCGCGGCTGGCGGGTCTACGAATTGCCGCCCAACGGGCAGGGCATGGCCGCGCTCGAAATGCTGAACATTATGGAAACGTCGCCGGCGCCCGGGGAGGGCCCGTCGAACGCAGCCGAATTGCACAAGCGCATCGAGGCCATGAAGCTTGCGTACTCGGATGTGTGGCGCTACAACGGCGATCCGCGACATTCGAAAATACCAGTGGAGACATTGCTCTCGAAGGAGCACGCCCGCGAGCGCGCTTCATTGATCGATCCACGCCGCGCGAACGGACAAGTGGCCGCCGCGAGGATCAACGCCGGCGACACCACCTATCTCACGGTAGTCGACCGCGCCGGAAATATTGCGAGCTGGATTCAGAGCGTTTACAGCAATTTCGGCTCAGGAATCACGGTCGAAGGCATGGGCTTCACGCTGCAAAATCGCGGCGCGGGGTTCACGCTCGATCCCACGCATCCCAACGTGCTGGCAGGCGGAAAGCGCCCCTATCACACCATCATTCCGGGCTTCATGCAGCGCGGCAGCGCGCACATCGGATTCGGCATTATGGGTGGTCCCAATCAGCCGCTCGCCCACGCGCAGTTTGTTTCGAACGTGGTCGATTACGGGATGAACCTGCAGCAGGCCCTGGAGACGCCGCGCTTCACCAAGTTCAATCCCGCTGGATGCGACGTTTTAATCGAGTCGCGCGTCCCCGCGGCCGCTCTGCGCGGAGCTAACGGAAATGGGCCACGAGGTCGCGGTGCGCCGCGAGTATACGCAAGAAATGGGCCGGGGCCAGGCCATCCTGCACGATTCGGAAACCGGAACCAACTACGCCGCTTCCGATCCGCGTGCCGATGGCGCCGCGACGCCCGAGCCCATTGTGGTGTAGCCGCCGCGGCCCCCCGCGCGCTGGCGTCTGTTAGTCGATGAAGCTGTAGGCGGGCAGCGTCAGGAAGTCCGAGAAGTCCGCGCTAGTCATCATCTGACGGAAGATCTGCGAGGCTTTGGCGAACTCGCCGCTAGTCGCCCCGCGCTTGGCGAGCAGATCGTCCACCACGCCGTTGACCATCGCAGCCGTCACCGGACGCCCGTCATCGAGTTTGGCTCCCCACTTGACCCACTGCCACACTTGCGCGCGGCAGATCTCGGCGGTAGCCGCGTCTTCCATCAGGTTGTAAATCGGCACGCAGCCCACGCCGCGCAGCCATGCTTCCAGGTACTGCAAGCCCACGTCGATATTCCAGCGCAGACCCGCTTCGGTGATAGTGCCATCCGCCGGCGTCAGCAGATCCTTGGCCGTGATATGCACCGGCTCGCGCTTGATCGAAATCTGGTTGGGAGTCGGCATGCCTTCGTCGAAAACTTTCTTGGCGATCGGCACCAGGCCCGGGTGAGCCACCCAGGTGCCGTCGTGACCCGGCCTTCACCTCGCGCAGTTTGTCCTGGCGAACTTTTTCCAGCGCCTCTTCGTTCGCCACCGGATCGTTCTTGATCGGCACCTGCGCCGCCATGCCGCCCATGGCATGAATGTTGCGCCGATGGCAGGTCTGGATCAGCAGCTCGACGTAGGACTTCAGGAAATGCCGCGTCATCGTGACTTCCGCGCGATTCGGCAGCACGAATTCCTTATGATTGCGGAACTTCTTGATGAAGCTGAAGATGTAATCCCAGCGGCCGCAGTTGAGGCCCGCGGAGTGATCCCGCAGCTCATACAGGATCTCGTCCATTTCGAACGAAGCGAGGATGGTCTCGATCAGCACCGTGGCGCGGATGGTCCCGCGCGGCACGCCCAGCGCGTCCTGCGCGAAGTTGAACACATCGTTCCACAGGCGCGCTTCCAGATGGCTCTCCAGCTTCGGCAAATAGAAGTACGGTCCGGAGCCGTTCGCAATTTGCTGCTTGGCGTTGTGGAAGAAGAACAGGCCGAAATCGAACAGCGAGCCGGAGATCGGCTTCCCGCCCAGCAGCACATGCTTTTCATCCAGATGCCAGCCGCGCGGACGCACCAGCAGCGTCGCGATCTTGTCGTTGAGCTTATACTTCTTGCCTTCCGGACTGGTGAACTCAATCGTCCGCCGGATAGCATCGCGCAGATTGATCTGGCCGTCGAGATTGTTGGTCCAGGTGGGCGAATTGGCGTCTTCGAAATCCGCCATGAAAACGTTCGCGCCGCAGTTGAGCGCGTTGATGACCATCTTGCGGTCCACCGGTCCGGTGATCTCGACGCGGCGATCCATCAGATCGGCCGGAATAGGAGCGACCTTCCATTCGCTGGTACGAATCTCGGCGGTCTCCGTGAGGAAATCGGGGTAATGGCCGGCGTCGATCTCGGCCTGGCGCACTTGCCTGCGGGCCAGCAGATCTTTCCGCCGGGCGTCGAATTGAGCCGCCAGACTGGTGACGAAGCGCTGCGCTTCCGGGGTCAGAATCTCGGCATAAGCCGGAGCTGACGGGAGCAGTGATCTCGAGTTCCAGTTCTTGAACTTGTGTGGTGCTGGGCATATATTTATTATCCTCTCGCAGCTTGTCCTTCCGCTTCCACGGAGTCAGCCGCGTCGCTGTGGGGTTTGTGCGGCAATGGCATCTTGATCAGTCCGGCTGCCATCAAAGCAGCGCCAAACGCCAGCACTGCGCCGCCGTAGAAGACCACGCTCCAGGAGCCGGTTTTTTCGAACAACATTGCCGCTAAGCCGCCGCCCACAATTGCAGCGACCCCTTTGGTGCTGTATAGGAATCCGTAGTTGGCGCTCGCGTTGCGCGAGCCGAATAAATCGGCCGCCAGCGACGGAAACAGCACATAAATTTCGCCCCAACTGAAGTACACCATTGCCAGACAGATGATGAAGAATGTGTCCGATCCCGGAGCCAGCAGCGGCACGCTCATCAGCGACGCGGCTTGAATCAGAAACGCCACCACCATGGTTCGCTCACGCCCCATGTGGTCGGAAACCCAGCCCCAGAAAAGGCGGGAGGCTCCGTTGGCAATCGGGTTCATGGAGGCGGCGAAAAGCAACGCGGCAGCGGTGATTTTGAAAGTGTCCGCGAGCTTAGCCAATTGCGCGGTCACCATCAGTCCGCCGACGCCCATGATGAACATCATTAGATACAGGATGTAGAAGTGCGAAGTACGCAGCATTTGGCTGGGCGTGAAGTTCTCGCCGCGGCCGCGGATTTTTGCTGTGGCTGGAGCGGTGGTGACCTCGCTCGGCTTGGGGCTGCGCAGGAACTGCGCGGCGCACATGATCAAGAATCCCTGTGCAATTCCGGTATACATAAAGGTCGCCCGGTAGCCGTCGGATTTCAGCAAGTGCGCGATCAGCGGGATGAACAGCGCCGTTCCGGAACCAAAGCCCGCGGCAGTGATGCCAGCCGCCAAGCCGCGCTTGTCGGGAAACCATTTTAGGGCGACGCCGATCGATCCGCAATAGACCAGTGAGGCTCCAATTCCGGCCGCCGCGTAGAAGGTGTATAACGCCGGCAGACTGTTGGCTTGGCTTAAGAGGGCCCAGCCCGCTCCGCAAAGCAGGCCGCCCAAGGTCATGATCTGGCGGGGACCAACTTTATCGATCAACCATCCACCGGACGGCATGAACCAGGTCTGGCAAGCGATGAATATCGAGAAGGCCCATTGCACGTCAGACAGCTTCCAGTGCTCGCCCGCATGCGCGGCGATGCATGGGTTTGACAAACAGTGTCCAGGCGTATTGAAAATTCGCGATCATGATCATCGCGACCGTTGCCGATGCTAAACGTAACCAGCGATTCACTTCGAACCTCCTACAGAGAGGGCATGAGAGCCTAACAGCCTCGTACAAGCATATACCGTCCGCGTATAGGGCATGGGAACTCCCAGCCGCTCGCCCAGTTCGACGACGGCGCCGACAACCGCTTCGAGTTCCATCGGCCGGCCGGACTCCAGATCCTGCAGCATCGACGTCTTATGCTCGCCGACTTTCTCCGCGCCGGCGATGCGCTGATCGACCGAAATCGGCATCTCGATTCCCATTTTCGCAGCTACCGCCTCCACCTCCAGCATGATGCTGCGGACCACGTGGCGCACCTCCGGATCGCGCGCCATCTGCGCCAGCGTCGCGCGCGTCAACGCGCTGATCGGATTGAAGGCGACGTTGCCCAGAATCTTGACCCAGATCTCGGTGCGGATCTTCTGCGTCACCGGGCAGCGGATGCCGGCCTTGATCAGCGCTTCGGAGATGGCCTTGCAGCGATCCGAGCGCGTGCCATCGGGCTCGCCCAGCGACAGGCGATTGCCTTCGGTGTGGTGAATGACGCCCGGCTCCACAATTTCGGTGGCGAAATACGCGATGGACGCGACCACGTTCTTCGCTGGAATCGCCGCCGCGATCACGCCGCCCGGATCGACGCGTTCCAGATGGAGGCCGGTAAGCTCTCCGGCGTCCGCCTGAAAATACCACCACGGAACGCCGTTCTGCGTGCTGACGACCGTGGTGTTCTCGCCGATCAGGGGCTGGACTTGCGGCGCCAGCAGCGTCAGGCCGTGAGCTTTCACGCCGAGGAAGATGACGTCCATCGGTCCGGCTTCCGCAAGATCGCCGACGATTCGCGGATGCACCTCGAACTCGCCTTCGTCGCCGATCACTCGCAGGCCGCGCTCCTGCATCGCGCGCAGATGCGGACCGCGCGCGTATAGAGTGACATCCTGGCCGGCCTGCGCCATGCGAGCGCCGATATATCCGCCGATGGCGCCCGCCCCTGCGATCAGAAACTTCATTGCCCGCCTGCGAGCGCCTTCCCCACGGCGCCGCGCTGGATCTTGCCGGTGGCGGTTCGCGGAATGGACTCGACCACGAACAGTTTCTTCGGCATCTTGAAATCGGCGAGGCGTTCTTTGCAGAACGCCAGGATCGCGGCCTCGGTTGTCGGCTCCCGCAGCACCACGGCCGCGTTGACTTCCTCGCCCCACATGGGATGCGGAACGCCGAACGCCAGCGCTTCGGCGACAGCCGGATGCGCCAGCAGCACTTCATCGATCTCGCGCGGCCCGATCTTTTCGCCGCCGCGGTTGATCAGTTCCTTGATGCGGCCGGTGAGCGTGAGATAGCCGTCGGCGTCGAGAAATCCCTGATCGCCGGTGCGGAACCAGCCATTGGTGAACGACTTCGCTGTGGCTTCGGGATTGTTCTCGTATCCGCGAAACCACATTCGGACCCTTAATCGACAACCTCGCCGCGCTCGCCGGCGGGCAGCTCGTTGCCGGCGTCATCCAGGATGCCGATTTTGACTCCGGTGCCCGGACCGACCGAGCCCGGCTTGCGCGCATGCGGCGGATGCGGATTGGAACTCATCTGGTGCGAGGCTTCCGTCATGCCGTAAGCTTCGAGCACCGGCGCGCCGAACAGCTCCTCCATCTTCGCCATCATCTCCGGCGGCAGCGCCGCGCTGCAGGAGCGGATGAAGCGCAGCCCTTCGCGTCCGGCCGGCGGCTCCTTGGCGCGCGCGAGCAGCAGGTTGTGGATGGTGGGAACCGCCGAATACCAGGTCGCGCCGGAATCGGCCACGGTCCGCCAGAACGACAGCGGATTGAATTTGTTGGGCACCGCCACGGTTCCGCCGGATTGCAGCGTCGAAAGCGTCGACGCCACCAGTCCGTGAACGTGGAACAGCGGCATCACGCACAGCGAGACGTCCTTCGATGTCAGGCCGTAGTGCTCGATGATGTTCGCCGTCGACGCCGTGATGTTGCGATGCCGGATGGGCACGCGCTTGGGGCGGCCCGTGCTTCCGCTGGTGTGCAGCACCAGGGCGACATCGTCGGGGCTAGGCGCGGCAGCCGTCTTCCCGCTCGGCGCGTCGACGATCGTAACCACGCCGTTCGCGTCCATTTCCAGCGTGTAGACCGGAATGCCGAGTCCCGCGGCGGCCTTGCGCGCGGCGTCGGCCCCTTCGGCCAGGGCCAGCACGACCTTCGCGCCGGTGTCTTCCAGATAGAAGGCAAACTCCTCTTCGCGGTAGCCGGGATTCAGCGGCGCAGCCGTGCCCGCGATCGATCCGGCCAGGAAGCTGACGATCGCCGGCAGTCCGTTGGGCAGCACCGTGGCCACGCGATCCCCGCGCCCGATTCCCATCGACGCCAGCGCATCCGCCATGGCCGTGACCTGCTTGCGCAGCGAGTCATAGGTGACGCGGATTCCGGAATCAGTGAGCAGCAACGCGGTGTTCCCGGCTGGTGCGACTTGGATCAGTTCGAGAAGAGTGTGCGGTTGAGACATAAGTACAATCTTAAGCTAACTGTACCTGGCCCAGCGGCCGAATCCAGATGTTGCGGAAGCGCACCGGGTTGTGGTGATCCTGCAACACAAGCGGAGCCTTCGGTCCGTGTACCACCAGTTTGGGCACTGCGCGATGCTCGGTGGCCCCCAGAATTTGCGTGTGATTCTGCACGATCACGCCGTTGTGAAACGTCGTCACGAATCCGGGCACGTCGATCTTGCCGTCTTTGAATCGCGGCGCGGTATAGACGATGTCATAGGTCTGCCACTCGCCCGGCGGCCGGCAGGCGTTCACCAGCGGCGGCGATTGCCCGTAGATCGCTCCCGCCTGGCCGTCTGCATAAGTCAGATTGTGGTAGCAGTCGAGCACTTGCGTTTCATACAGCCCCATCAAAAAGATGCCGCTATTCCCGCGCCCTTGGCTGTCGCCTTTCGGCGGCGAGGGAGCCATCCACTCAATATGAAGCTGGCTATCGCCGAATTCCGCCCGCGTGACGATGTCGCCGGCCCCCGGCACCACCTCCAGGTATCCGTTTTCCACCTTCCACTTCGCGGGCTCGCCCTTGGCCGTCCGCCAGGCGTCGAGGTTCTTTCCGTCGAAGAGCACCACCGCGTCCGACGGCGGCTTGCCGGGAACATCCGGCGTGCTGAACGTGCCCGGCGTAATGACCGGCGGACGCGGACGCGCGTCGTCATGCACCCGCCACTTGCTGCCGGGAATCAACGGCGTGTCCGTGTACCCGGTGGGCGCCTTGGCCGGCGGTGCGGACGCTGTCTGCGCTGGAAGCGCGACTGCCATTGCTGCGGCGACGATTACAAGCTGGAACTTCATGGTCCCTCCCCCAATACATCAACCATCAAAAGATCATTGTAGTCCGAGGGAACTTCCGCAGCCCCGCCCCCGTAGTCTCCAAAGAGGGGGAACAAATGTATTGTACGAACTGCGGAACGCAGATCGGCGACAGCGACAAATTCTGTCGCGAATGCGCCTGTGAAACCAAGGTCGGGCGCGAGGCCAACCGCCAGAGCGCTGCTGGATATAGCGCCCCGCGGCGCCTCTACCGCGTGACGTCCGAGAAGAGAATCGCCGGCGTCTGCTCCGGCCTGGCACGATACTTCGAAGTCGATGTGACCCTGGTTCGATTGCTAGTGGTCGCCGGCACTCTTTGCAGCGGCGGCCTGGGACTACTCGCTTACATCGCGGCCTGGATTATCATGCCCCGCGAAAATGAGGTCGCGCCGTTTCGCTCATCCGCCGGCGCCTCGACCCAAACGGCCGCCTAGATTTACAGCCCTGCCGCGCGAGCCGCAACCTTCGCCACGCTGGACCAGTCCATCTCGCCTTGACCCTTCGCCAGGGCGGAGATGAACTGATCGCGGACCACACTCGCCAGCGGCATCGGCGAAGTGCATTCCTCGGACGCCGCCAGCATTAAGCGAACGTCCTTGAGGCCGAGCCGCAGCGCGAATCCCGCCGGCTCGAACTTCTCTTCTACGATGGCGCGTCCATAATTCGTAATCACCGGAGATGCAAACAGGGCGGTCATGATTTCGAGGAACATCTCCGGCTGGACTGCCGCCTTGCGCAGTGTAGCCGCGGCTTCGCCGAACGCCTCAATCGCGCTGACGATCATGAAATTGCCGCACAGCTTGGCGATGTTCGCCTGCCACGGCTCGGCTCCCACCACGAACGTCTGGCGCCCGATGGCGTCGAGCAGCGGACGGCAGCGATCGATCACGTCACTCGGCCCCGCTGCCAGCACCAGCAGCCGCTTGGCTTCCGCAGCCTCCGGGCGTCCGAAAACCGGCGCGCTCAGAAAACCCTGCTTACGCTGCGTGTGTTCGGTTGTCAAACGCCGCGCCAACGCTGTGCTGATCGTGCTGTGCGAAATATGGACGCTATCTTCCTTCATGGCCGCGGCAATGCCATCTTTGCCGAAGACGACCTGCTCTAAGGCGTGATCGTCGGCAACCATTGTCATCACAGCCTCTGCGTCGCGGCAAGCGTTGGCGGGAGAACTAGCGACCCGCGCGCCTTCGCCAGCCAGCGCCTGCGCCTTTTCGAGGCTACGATTGTAAACCGTTAAGTTGTGCCCAGCCCGCAGTAAATTTTGCGCGATGCCTGTGCCCATTCTTCCGAGTCCGATGAAAGCCAAGTTCATATTGCCCAGCATAACCAACCCGGACTAGCCAGACGAACTGCGTGTGCGGGAAAACCTGCACCAGGGAGCCGTAATTTTTACGACCCTCGGATGTCAAGTGGCGACATAAGGTCATTTCGGCATGATTTCGACTCCGTTGCGCTGCAGTCCGGCGGCCAACTCGCCGCGCAAAGCCTTGCAAAATTGCGCCGTTGACGGAAATCTCGGGGCTTCGGGCGGATTGGAAGTCGCGGTGCTCTTCATTACGCCGGAACAGGAGAAAACAACGATGCGTAACTCATTTATATTCGTGTTAGCGATTGCGGGGACGCTGAGCACTGCTGCCCTAGCGGCAGACCGGGAGGTCCGAGTCGATGATCGGCTTGACGCCTCCGTTGACACGCTCGTGGATATGACCCATGCGTCCGACCATGGTATTCCACAAGATTTGCTGGATAAAGCCCACTGCGTGGTTGTAGTGCCCGGAATGAAAAAGGCAGGATTCATTTTTGGCGCGAAGTACGGCCGCGGATTCGCATCGTGCCGGCGCCATGGCGGCGGTTGGAGCGCTCCGGCCGCGATCGCGGTCGAAGGCGGAAGTGTAGGATTCCAGATCGGCGCTTCGGAAACCGATGTGGTCCTGCTCGTGATGAACGACCAGGGAATGAAGCACCTCTTGGAGGATAAGTTTACTATCGGCGGAGATGCATCGGCTGCGGCAGGCCCGATTGGCCGCAGCGCCAGCGCCCAGACGGACGCCATGATGCACGCGGAAATGCTTTCGTATTCCCGTTCGCGCGGGCTGTTCGCCGGGATTTCGCTCGAGGGCGCCACCCTTCGGCGCGACGCAGATGCCGACCATGAACTATACGGTCATGGAGTCACCAATCGTGAAATATTGACCGGCCGCGTAAAGACCCCGCCGGCCGCAATGAAGTTTACCCACGCGCTGTTTCGCGAGTCGGACCACCGCGAACGATAGCGGCTTTTTAAATCGCGGGTTGCAAACCGACGAGGGACCGAGCGGAGGCTGGTCCCTCGTCGCAAACTTGAACCCGGTTACCCGCAGGAAGTAAAGACCATGCACGATACTCATCGGAGAGCCGCGGAACAGCACGAACTCGCGGCCCATGCCCATCGGACCGCTGCTGAGCACAATGAAAAAGGCGACAACGAGACCGCTAACTGGCACGCGGAACGCGCCCTTGAATATTCCGACCGCGCCTATAAACTAGCCAAGGAAGCCCATACGAAATCTGGGCAGATCGTGACCCTCTAATAATGTCCACTCGATACAACAACGGATCCCATTACGAAAATCATCAGCGGGCTGCCGAACTGCACGATGTCGCCGCCCACGCCCACCGCTCCGGTGAACAACAGGGGAAACAGGAACACGAGACGGGACACGAGCATTCGCGGCAGGCCCTCGAGCATTCTGAACAGGCTCACCAGATGACTCAGTCGATGGCCGGACATGGTGTGCCAACCTTCGGACACAATGAAATCGCGGCGCTAGCCCATTCACTCTGGGAAGCCAGAGGTTGTCCCGAGGGATCGTCCGAAGAAGACTGGTTTCGCGCCGCGGAACGATTGCGCGCCGCATCGATGAAACGCTAGGCAGCACCGGCGACTTTCAATTCAGATCGCGCGACACCATCAGCTTCAGAGTCACTTTATCGGAGGAACTGGTGAGTCCAAACCCAATACCCGTCTCGATATTGACTAGCTTGCTCGGGTGATCCACCACCGCCCATATCTGGTGCGATTGGTCGTGCGCCGAATAAATTTGGCGCAGCGGCCCGTAGTCTGCGTACTCTTCAATCGCTCCCGCCCACTTGGCAGAGAAATTGTAGGCCACCCGCACGGCCGGCGCAAAATCGAGACTCTTGAACCCGCCCGTGTAGGAAGTGTCCATGATCGGATTCACGATGATGTCGATAGGCTTCAAGTGCCATCCCACGATCGGCCGGACTTCGGATGTAAAGTGCCGGGGATCCCACTGTGGCTGGTTCACGCTAAATTCGAAATTCACGCCGTAGAAAAATTTGTCGTCTGCGGCGTGGGGCTTTACGAATAGCCATCGCAGCTTGAAACCGTTGTAGGTCGCTCCATCGTTTTGCGAAAAACTGTACAGCGGCAGATAGAGCCCCTGCTCGAACCAATCCGTCACGCCGTACGCCCATTCGGCGACGCCTACCAGCGCGTGGTTGGATTCAACGGCGCCGGGAAATGCCGGCTCCTTCCGCCCGTCGGGCGTGAAGTTATTGTGGATCATCAGATTGAATTTGCCTTGCTCGGCGATCGCGGCGTCATAAACTTGGATCTCGTCGGTCTGTGCCAGCGCCATTATCGGCGCTGCGGCCAGCGCCAACGCTATCCACCACGCGCGCGTGCCGATCGTGCGCCTGACACATTTCAGGGCTGCGTTCATTTCGGATTCGCTGGACTTGAGGCCAGTATACTTTAGACCCTCGCCTCCCGCCCATCGGCGCGAGCGTATACTGTCTTGACAGCGCAATCGCGCGCGGAGGCTTCCAATGAGACTTTTTACCGGTACGTGACCGTCTTTCTCGCCCTTGGCCTCGCAGCCCGCCGCATTCGGCGACGACGGCAGCCGCCTTCTGCGCCTGGATCACTACGTCGAGGTTCATTCGGCGGTCCCTGCGATTGCCGGACAAACCACGCAGATCTATGTGCGGGAAGTGGTGGAGGCCGCCACTGTCCTGCGCGGCGGCCCCGCGCCCGATCGCGTGGCGCTGTTCATCCACGGCGCCGGAACGCCCGCCGAAGTTGCCTTCGACGTTCCTTATCAGGACTACAGTTGGATGGCCTACCTCGCTCATGCCGGCTTCGATGTTTTCTCCATGGACATGACCGGCTATGGGCGTTCCACACGCCCGTCCGCGATGAACGATCCCTGCAATCTATCGCGCGAGCAGCAGGCGGCCTTCGTGCCTGCGCTGATCCCCGCGGTCTGCGCCGCCAGCTATGGGCAGCAGATGACGACTCTCGCTTCGGACTGGCACGATATCGACGCAGTCGTCGATCGCGTCCGCGCCCTGCGCCATGTGGACAAACTGAACTTGCTCGCATGGTCGTTGGGCGGTCCGCGCTCCGCCGGATACGCTGCGCAGCATACCGATAAAGTCGCGAAACTGGTGTTGCTGGCGCCAGCCTACAATCGAGCCGCGAAAGCCGATCCGCCCGCGCAGGTGCCCGCCAGCGGCGCGGCCATGAACACGCAATCCCGCGACGAATTCATCGCCAATTGGGATCGCCAGGCCGGATGCCCCGGACAATACGAAGCCGGCGCCCGCGATTCCGTCTGGTCGGAGATGATTCATTCCGACCCCGTCGGCGCCACCTGGGGCACAGGCGTGCGGCGCGCGCCGCAAGTGACAAACTGGGGATGGACCACGGCGGTCGTCGCCAAGACCCAGATTCCGACATTGATGGTTTCCGGCGCGAACGACAAGCAAGTCAGCCCGGAGCGTGTGCGCGAAATGTACACGGATCTGGGCTCGCCGAAGAAAGTCTTCATCGATCTCGCGTGTTCTTCCCACAACGCCATGTGGGAAAAGAACCACCTGCTGTTGTTCAAGGCGTCGCTCGAGTGGCTGACGCAAGGCTCGGTCGAAGGTAAGCAGGAAGGGATGCTGCGGCTGGGCTATTGATCCGGCCCGCGCGTCGCCCGGCGCTATTTTTTCTTGCCTTTTTCGGCGGCGCGCGATGCCGTCGAGGGGGGCACGATTCCACTGGCGCGCAGATAGCCCACCAGGTTTCCGTAGATCTCGTTGTTGTGTACGATCACATGCAAATAGGCATAACTCACTTTGGGCGACGCTGCTGCCTGTTGGTCGTCCATGGTTTGCAGTACGGCGGCACAGTAATCGAACGAGTCCTTTAAAGCCTTGCTGACCTCGGCCTTCTCCTTCAAACTCGCAGCCTGCCGCTCGCCCGGCTGTGTAGGTTCGCCTCTCAGCACCGCGCAATCCCGATAGTTCCTCTCGATCGAATGGACCAGCCACTCGGCGAAGGTTCGCTGGCCGGGCGTCAGCCGAAAGCTGTATCTCTCAGCGGGCATCACTTCAGCGCTGGCCTCGATACTGGCCCGAACGACGTCGAAATAACGTTCCCGGGCGGTATTGGTGATATTGTTCTCGGCGTGCAGCGTGGCCGAGGCTATCAGGCAGCAGAAAACAGCGGGGATTCTCATAAGTTCAACGGGACCCTTTCAGCAACTGCCCATACTAACAAAGTTATCGGCATGGCGGCCCGGCCAATTTGCCATGAGTAACACGCGTCCGGGTTCCTTATCATTACTGTAGGGGGGTAAGGGCCGGTAGATGATGCCAGAGACTAGCGCCACGCCGAGCCCTCCTTCGCAATCTGGCTGGCCGAAAATGCTGGCGCTTTTGCGCCCCCATTGGAAGACCTTAACCATCGCTCTGCTGGCAGTGCTGGTCGAAACCAGCGCCGATCTGCTCGAGCCTTGGCCCCTCAAAATTATCGTCGACAATCTGCTGCAATCGAAGCCGCTGCCGAAGTGGCTGGCAGGCGTCGTCAGCCACATCGCGGGACACGACAAGCTTGCGATTTTGAACTTCGCCGTGCTGGCAGTAGCGGTGATCGCGGTGACGGGCGCGATCGGTTCTTACACCGAAAAGTATCTCACCACCAGCGTCGGTCAATGGGTGATGCACGACATGCGGCGGACGCTTTACCAGCATATCCATCACCTGTCTTTGGCGGAGCACGACGAGAAAAGAACCGGCGATCTGATCAGCCGCGTGACCAGCGATATTGAGGCCATTCAGGACTTCATCACTTCCGCTCTGCTGGGCATGCTGGTCAGCGTGCTCACGCTGGCAGGCATGGTGAGCTGTGATGTTTTACACCAATTGGCGCTTTACGTTAATCGCCCTGTCCGTCGTGCCGGTGCTGTCCGTGGTGGTATTTTTCTTCACCAAGCGCATCAAGAAAACCTCGCGCGACGTCCGCCAGAAGCAAGGCGAGCTGCTCACCATCGTGCAGGAAGTATTCTCTTCCATCCGGGTAGTGAAAGCGTTTGCCCGCGAGGACTACGAGCAGCAGCGCTTCGAAGAGCAGAGCCTGGAAAACGTAGAAACCGCCCTGCAGGCGCGCGCCGTCAAAGCCAAGCTGTCGCCCCTCGTCGACGTGCTGGCGGCCGTCGGAACCTGCCTGGTGCTGGGATACGGAGGGCGCCTGGCGCTGGCCGGCCAACTCTCCACCGGCGTGCTGATTGTGTTCCTGCTGTATCTCGGCAAGATGTACAAGCCCATCCGCGATCTTTCCAAGATGACCGACACCGTCTCCAAGGCGGCCATCAGCTACGAGCGCATTCAGGACGTGCTGAACACCGTCAGCCGCGTGCGCGATCTGCCGCGCGCCCGCCGCGCCCCGCGTTTCAAAGGCAAAATTGAATTCGATCGTGTGAGTTTCAGCTACACTCCCGAGCAGCAGATCTTGACCGACGTTAGTTTTGCCGATCGAGCCCGGGCAGGTGGCCGCTTTCGTCGGTCCCAGCGGAGCCGGGAAGTCCACCATCGTGAGCCTGATTCCCCGGTTTTACGATCCCCTTCCGGGCACGTCAAAATCGAGGGTCCGATATTCGCGGCTACACGCTGCAATCCCTGCGCGAGCAGATGAGTTTCGTGCTGCAGGATACGGTGCTGTTTCGCGCTCCCATTTGGCAGAATATCGCCTATGGCAGGCCGGAAGCGCAAGCGCGCCGAAATCATACGGGCCGCGGAGATGGCCAATGCCCATGAGTTCATCGAGAAGATGCCGGATGGCTACGACACGATGGTCGGCGAGCGCGGCGTCTCGCTTTCGGGCGGCCAGCGCCAGCGCATCGCGATTGCGCGCGCTGTCATTCGCAATACGCCGATACTGCTGCTGGATGAACCCACCTCGGGTCTGGATGCCGCCTCCGAACTAGCGGTCTTCGAGGCGCTCGGCCGCTTGATGGAGCGCAAGACCTGTGTGGTGATCGCTCACCACTTGGCCACCATCCAGCGGGCGGACATCATCTTCGTGGTGCAGGATTATCAGATTGCCGAGCGCGGGACCCATGCGGAATTGCTGGCCGCCGGCGGCTTGTATGCCGAGCTTCATGGATTACAACTGGGCAACCTGGAGCAGCCGGCGCCGGAGAAGTAGCGCATCCGCGCCCGCAACGTGCCTCGCTCACCGGACGGCCTAGGGAACCAGGTTCAAATCCAGCCGATTCAAATCTCTAATCCGTTGCTTAACTACCGTGGCGTTTTCCTCCACGTCTTTGTCGTTGTACCCGGCTGCGCGGAAGGCGTCCCGGATCTGATCGTCGGAGAGCGGCTCTAATAATTTGCCCAGCCACATGGCGTCCGCTAGCGGAATGTTTTTCACCACGTCTTGCATATGGGTGCGCTTGGCATAATTGGGAACGTCAATCGCCGTGAGAAAAAACGGCCGGCTGCTCAGGAAGAAATCAACATGATCCGGCGTCACTTTTTGAACGAATTCCGATTTGCTATAGTCCTGCGGATTGCTCTTGGAACGCGTGAGCGGATTCCCGGTCTCGCCGAAGGTCGCGCCCAGATCGCTTACAACATAGCGGGGGCTTTCGCCCTTCACCTGGTAGATGGTGTTGTTGACTTCTTTCAAATCCCAATTATTGATGAGCGCCATCATGATTCTCAGACCGTTTAGCTCTTTGGTTCCAGTGAAGGGATTCTTAAACCAGCTCCAGTTTCCTGCCTTCTTTTCCCCTTTGAGGTAGCGCTCCATTCGCACGCCCCGAACCGTACCGTCCGCCGACACAAACTCGCTGCCGCGTTTCAGTTTGGCCATATTTTCCACGCGCAGTTCCGGCAGATAGTAATCTTCGTCGGTGAAATATCCCGCGGCCCACACCAAGCGTGTTGCGGCCGTCTCGGATTTCACTTCTTGCCCGAGTTTCGCTTTCCAGCGCACGCCTTGCTCATCGCGCACGATGAACTTGGGGGAGGTGCCGCCCATGTCCTCTTTGACGAACGTGAACTTGCCCGCAGGCTGGTGCTCTTTTCCGCCCGCCCCGCCGATCAGGTCGAGTGTCCGTATGTCGCCCCGGTCTGTCCACAGAAGCGGAGATTGAGTTGGGGTTTCTTCAGCCGCGGTCGCTCTGACCTGCAAGCTGACGGCGGCGGCGATCACGGAGATTATCAGTAGATAAGCGGGGTAAAGTCTGCGGCGGGTAATCATAGGCTCTCGTTTATGAAGGAGGCACGTCTATGACCATTGAGGGCGCTGCGAGGGCCCGCGTCTCGCACGTCCCCGTGCTAAGTGCGCTAGAGTACGACCGGATGTGGTCATACCGCTTCAGATTGGTCAACCTTAACGGTAAGTTACACTTGCGTCGCCCCAGTGGCGCAGCAATGGCCGACGCTCCCGAAGCGGCCTTTGGACTGGCATCCAGCGTGCTTCTATTATCTGAGATCGAGGCGAAGATCCGCCAAAGACAGGAAACGTAAGATGTCGCGAAGGCCCAAGGGCGGTAAAAGATACCGCTCAGAGCGAGAGACGGAGGAACGATCCTGAAGCTGCTGATACAACCCCACGACGGCATCGAGCCTCTTTTGGCGGCGATCAAGAAAGCCAAGAAGAGCATCGACATCCTGATCTTTCGCCTGGACTGGAAGGAACTCGAGAACGCCTTGAAGGCCGCTTCGGGCCGCGGCGTTGCCGTGCGCGCGCTGATCGCTCATACCAATCGCGGTGGCGAATCTAAGCTGCGCGCTCTGGAGATGCGCTTCCTGGAGGCTGGGATCACGGTAGGGCGAACCGCGGACGATCTGGTTCGTTACCACGGCAAAATGATGATTGTCGACCGGCGCACGTTGTTCCTGCTGTCGTTCAACTTCGTTCACATGGATATCGAGCACAGCCGCGGGTTCGGTCTGATTGTCACGACGTCCAAAATCGTTCAGGAGGCCATCAGGCTTTTTGATGCCGACCTCAACCGGCAAGCCTACAGCGGCGCCCTAAAGACATTCATCGTGAGTCCCGTCAATGCCCGCACCGAGCTCTCGGCGTTCATCAAGAAAGCCCGGAAGCAACTGTGGATCTACGATCCCAAGATCGCCGACAAAGCGATTCTACGGATCCTCGAGGAGCGTGCCAAGGCCGGTGTCGACATCAAGATCATCGGAAGCCTGGGCGTCCGTGGCTCGAATCTATGGGTGACCCCGCTCACCAGCATGCGTTTGCATACGCGAACGATTATTCGTGACGGCCGCCAGGCGTTCATTGGCAGCCAAAGCTTGCGCCAGCCCGAGTTGGATTTACGCCGCGAAATCGGAATGATCGTTGGCGACGCGAAGGTCGTGAAAGCCTTGATCGCCACTTTTGAAAGCGACTGGGCAGCCACTGGTTTCGACGAGACTCGTGAGACCGTGAAAGCCAACACGGAGCCGGAGCCGCAACCTACGGCGAAAGCCACCCAGGCTCTTGCGAAAGAGATGCCACCGCTCAAAACCACCCTCAAGAAGGCCATCAAGCAAGCAGTCGCAAAAGCAGGCCAGGACTCTCTGGCGCACGGGAACCTGAAATCAACCGTAAAGAGCGCGGTCAAAACCGCGATGAAAGAAGCCGTTGCGGAGATGGCTCTAGAGGGCACGGAGATATAACCATGCAAATCGGGATCCGCACCGTCGCGCGCCGCCGTCCGTTCGTACAAGCCGCGAGCCTGTTGCTTGCGATGTCAGGAGTCATCGCCGCACAAAGCGCGCCTCTAAACCAACAGCCGCGGGGCTTCGACGATTTCACGCAGCGTGTAGGGCAGTACATGAAATTGCGAAACACGCTGCCGAATGAACGCACCACCAAACGCCAGGAACAGATTGTCAGCCGCCGGCATTCGCTCGCTGATGCCATCCGCGAGGCGCGCCCGGGGGCCAAGCAAGGCGACATCTTTACGCCGGAGTGTACAGCGGAGTTCCTCCAGGTAATTCGCGGCACATTGCGCGGAGCCAACGCGGCCAATGTGCGTAAGACCATTCGGCAGGGAGCGCCCGTGACAGGCGTCCAGCTAACCGTCAATGGCGCTTATCCCGAACATCTGCCGCGAACTACCGTGCCTCCCACTTTGCTGCTGCGGCTGCCGCGTTTGCCGGACAAGCTGGCGTACCGAATCGTCGGTCACGATTTCGTTTTGCAGGACACCGAAGCCCGGCTGGTGGTTGACTTGATCCCCGGAGCGCTCCCTTAGCGAATTATGCGGCACATGCAACGTCTGGCTTTTCTGCTTCTGATATTTTTTTGCCGTACGGCCGCGCCGCTAGGGGCGCAGGACAGCACGCTGCCGCTCAAATCCGGCTCGGTTCGTTTCGCGGTCATCGGCGACATGGGCACCGGAGATGCTCCTCAGTACGAGGTCGCACAACGCATGCTGGAATTTCACCAGAAGTTCCCGTTTGATTTTGTGATCATGCTGGGCGACAACATCTACGGGGGCAAAACTGCCGCCGACCTGCAGAAGAAATTCGAGATCCCCTACAAGCCGCTGCTCGATGCCGGCGTCCAGTTTTACGCTTCGCTCGGGAATCATGACGACACCAATGAGCGCTTTTACAAATTCTTCAACATGAACGGCCAGCAATACTATTCCTTCAAGAAAGGCAATGTTCATTTCTTCGCGCTCGACAGCGATTACCTCGATCCCAAGCAGTTGGACTGGCTCGAGAAAGAACTTGCCAATGCGGGAACCGATTGGAAGATTTGCTTTTTTCACCATCCCCTGTATTCCTCCGGCGCGTTTCACGGCTCCTCTACGGAACTCCGCACCGTGCTCGAACCCCTATTCGTCAAGTACGGAGTCCAAGTGGTGTTCTCGGGACACGAGCATGTCTACGAACGGGTGAAGCCGCAAAAAGGGATCTACTACTTCACCGAGGGTGCTTCCGGCGAACTGCGCTACGGCAACCTGAGGAAAACGGATCTAACTGCGGTGGGATTTGACAAGGATCGCTCGTTCCTGGCGGTCGAAATCAGCGGCGACAGATCTCAGTTTTCAGGCCATCTCACGCACCGGCATAACTGTCGACTCGGGCAGCATTCATCGTCCGGATGCGGTGGTCCACTCCTCACCTTGAGGCCCTGATTCTCTGGGTCACGGCGTATAAACTTTTGGTGGCCTTGCGATACGCGCGGCGTGCTTCCTTCTCTTCTTCAGCGGCGGCGTGATATTGCTTGTCGGTCTGCTTCGAGGGCCGGTTGACCGCGGCCACGAGTGCTGCTTTTTTTCGCTGAATGGCTTCCAGATAGGCGGCCAATGTGGAATCAAAGTCGCGACGCGGCTTGATTTTCGTGGGAGGCATTACTGGGACTGTAGCACAGACCTATTCTCCAGCGGTTCAAGCTCTCCCAGCATCGTCGGAATCAATTCCGACACGGTGGGATGAATGTGCATGGCGCGTTGGATCAGCGTATACGGCGCTTTCGCGTACATCACGTCGAGGATCGAGTGAATCGCTTCATCGCCGCCAGTGCCCAAAATCGACGCGCCCAGGATTTCGTACGTATTCGCATCCACCAGGATCTTCATGAAGCCTTGCGTTTCGCCTTTCTCCACCGCGCGTCCGACTCGCGTCATGGGACGCTTGCCGATCAGCGCCTTCCGCCCCGTCTTGCGAACCTGCGCCTCGGTCATGCCGGCGCGGCCCAGCGGCGGATCGATGTACAGCGCGTAAGCCGTGATACGGTCGCTCACCCGCCGAGGATCGTTATCCAGAAGATTTGCCGCCACGATTTCCGCGTCGTTCCAGGAGGTATGCGTAAATCCGCCCTTCCCATTGCAGTCGCCCACCGCCCAAATGCCGGCGACGTTGGTACGCAGTTGATCGTCGACACCAATATAGCCGCGCTCGTCCACCATGACGCCGGCGTTTTCCAGCCCCAGGTCATCCGTATTGGGGCATCGCCCGACCGCCAGCAGCGCATGCGTTCCGCTGACCTCTTTCGCACTGTCGTTGCAATCTACCTGCGCCACAATTTCGTCAGCCCGTTTCGTAAAGCTGATGCATTTCGCATTGAGCCGCACATGGATACCTTCGTTCTCCACAATGTTCTTGCACGGCTGCCGAGACATCTTCGTCCTCCCGGTGCACTAGCCGCGGGGCCATCTCGATGATGGTTACCTCGCTCCCAAATCGCCGGAACATCTGTCCGAACTCCAGCCCGATATAGCTCCCGCCCACGATAACTAAATGCTTGGGAAGAAAGTCCACGCCCATCATGGAGCTGTTGGTCAGATAGTCGATCTGATCTACTCCCGGCATCTCCGGTACGATCGCGCGCGCACCCACGTTGATGAAAATCCGATCCGCGGTGAGCCGCTCCGCGCCCACGCTGATCTCGCGCGGCGACTCGAAACGCGCGTGCCCTTCATAAACCGTGCAGTTCTCCAGCTTCTTCAGCGAGCTCTCAAGTCCGGTTCTCGACTGCCCCGATATCTCGTCCTTCCTGGCCTTGACCTGCTGCATATCGACGCTCACCGCTCCTTCGATCTTCACGCCGAAGTCCGCCGCGCGCCGCGCCATGTGAGCCGCATACGCGCTCGCCACCATGGTCTTGGTCGGGATGCAGCCGGTGTTGACGCAGGTGCCGCCAAAGAGTTTGCGCTCGATGATCGCAACCTTCATGCCGGATGCAGTCATTCGCCGGGTCAGGTGCGGACCCGCCTGGCCGGTGCCGATCACGATGGCGTCGAAAGCGGTGCTCATGAGACGATCCAGATCGCGCCCCAGATAGCGATGATGTCTTCGAGAACCGCGATCGGAAGATCCTTGCCTCCAATCGCCTTCGCCAGCCGCGCCCGGAATTCATAGCCGCCCAGCGTCCCCGCAACGCCGCCCAGCGCGCCGGCGATCAGGCCGCCCAAAAGTCTTCCATTCGCCGCGCCAATCGCGGCCCCGCTCAGCGCCCCTGTGCCGATGCGGCCGACGAAGGGCGCGAGTGTCTTCCGGCTCGGCGTAGTCGGCAGTTTGTCGGCTACCAGCTCGCCGACCGCTAGCGCCGTTAAGATGTACGAAGCAATCGGGAAGCTCAGAAAGGCCAGCGGCGTGTTTTCCAAATGCAGCCATCCCAGCCGCGCGGCCCAGCTAACCGACTGCCGGCGCCGTCATGGATCGCAGTCCCGCGATCACGCCGATGAGAAAGGCCAGAACGTAGGGAGACATGATCCAACTATTGGAGCACAGGGCCGGTACGAGCGGTTTTTGCACCATCGCCCCGCGCGGGCATCTCGTACCCCGCAGCACCGCCTGCCGCGCGGCGCCACCTAACGCGCAGCGTGCAGGAAGCTCTGCAAATCCGCCTCTTCCACCGCCGGCTCCCCGGGCGCGACATGGTTCAGCCGGCCCTCCTTCATCCATTGCTCCAGTCGCCCCACCAAGTAGAAGAGATGATCGAACGACTCCACGATAAATAGCAGCGGCTGGTAGTGGTCGATCTCAAAGCTTTGGTTGATGGCCCACTCCAGTTGCATCGGATAACGTTGGACTTCCGGCGATTCGATCGCGTGCTCAATCTCGCCGTAGGAACTCAGCAAGCCGCTGCCGTACACTTTTAATCCGTCGGATGAAGACATCAGTCCGAACTCGATGGTAAACCAGAAGAAACGAGCCATTGCCTTGATGATGCTGGTGACTGTGTGCACCTGCTCTGCCGGGTCTTGGATATCGGCCGCCAGAGCCGCTGCCGTATGCGCGCACTCGCCGAATCGCACCAGCGCCTCGGCGAAGTGTTTATCGGTATGCATCGGCACGTGCCCCGCCACGTCGTGGAAGATATCGGGCTCAGGCAGATAGTCCAGGTGATCCCCGCGCCGGATCGTGATCGTAGTAGGGAACTCGCGGTTGCGCAGGCTGTCGAAGAACAGGAAGGTGGGCACATAACCGCTGACCGCTTTGGCCTGAAACCCAGTGAGCGGCTGCAGGAAGCGATTGACGTCCTCCAGGCGCGGCACCCGGTCGTGGTCGAGGTTCAGGGCGTCCAGTCCAGCGCGGAAATGCCGGTTCGCGTAGCGCTCCCAGCGCGGCAGCATGCGGCGGTACAAAGTGCTCCATGCCCGGTGATTCTGTTCCGAGTAAAGTTCGTAGGGCTGGTGGATGTAAAGCCGCCCATCGTGGCGAGCCTGCTCAATAAAAGGCGCCTCGGTGGTGGTGAGACCCGGCATGACCATCCCTTTACTTTGATCATACCGCCCGCGAAATCGTTCACCAGTAGCACAGACCCATGGCCTGTCATTCCTAATAACGACAGGTCATGGAACCTGTCCTACGGCTCAGGCGATTTTCTAAGGGTCCCTAAGTGGAATCCCTCGTTTCTGCGCGCGCTGCCGCTTGCTAGCCTGCAAATAGAGGTACTACATGCGCATCCTGGCATCTTTTCTATTGATTAACGCACTCGCTTTCGCCCAGAACCTGACTGAATTCGGCGCCGTCGCCGCCGGAAGCACCGTGGGAGGAGCCAGCGGCAAGCCCGTCAGCAACAGTATCTCCGCCATCTTCGGCAAGGTGGACCAGCAGACCGCCAAAGCGCGCCACCAAGGAAACCCGGAAGGAAAAGGAACCGCAAGCGGTGGCCCTGAAAGTCGCGCCTGGAGCCGCTATTGCCGATCCGAGTGGGGTGCCGCTTCCGCCGCCGCCTCCGCGTAAGCGCGCTGCACGTGCGCCCCTTCCTGTCGCGCAATATGTCGTGCCTGCAAGAAGTCGCTCGTATCGGTTCGTGGGCCGACGTAGCGCCGGCGCTCCCGCCGCCGGCGGTGATGTCGCCGGAGGATTTGCGGAGCGTGTCTTTAGGAACCACCCGCGCTGATGTGCTCAAGTTCGGCGCGCCTTCCTCGAAAATCACCACGTTTGACGACGGCCATGTGGTCGAGATTTACAGCTACCACCAGAATGGCCAAAAGTTCGGTGGCCTCACGTTAACCGATGGCGTGGTTTCGAGCGTCCAGTAACGTTTCCTTCGGTGGTGTCTGAAATGTGCGCTCCGGGGGTGGCCTTTCCTTCATTACAAGCCTGCCAATATTCGAATTGGCGGGCGGTCTTATGCCCTACTGAACTCCAAATGTGGCGCTTGTAGATACGTGTGGTGCTGTTCAGATCGCACTTCTGAATGAAAGCATCCACCTCTCTGCCGCGCGCACAATCGTCCCCCTGTTGTTCTGGCTCGCCGTTGGACGCTTCGATTGCAGTCTCAACTTGAGGAACGCCCATCCCGGAATTCCACGATTGGACCTGAAGCCGAGCGCGCTGCCCGGTCTGCAAAAAGACCTACACCGAGGCTCATAAACCCGCGCTGGCCGGAAGTTACATCCCCCAGGATCGGATCGTACTCGCCCTTCGTCTGCTGATCGAAGGCAACTCGATTCTGAGGACCGAACGCATCACGAATCTTGACCGCAACACCATCATGAAGCTGCTGATGCTGGCCGGTGAAAAGTGCGCCTCCATAATGGGCCGTCTGATCGTGAACGTGCCGGTGAAAGATGTCGAGTGCGATGAAATTTGGGGATTCGTGCAAGAAGGAAGGCCACAAGTCTCCCGAGGAAGCGAACGATGGAAGCGTCGGAGACGCCTACTGTTTCGTCGCCATCGAACGCAATACCAAACTCGTTCTCAACTTCGCTTTGGGCCGTCGCAATCAGGCCACCACGGACATTTTCATCGAAGGCTTGCGCCACGCGACCGCTCATCAAAAGTTCCAAGTGACCAGGGATGGTTTCAAGCCCTACCGTTCCGCGATTACCACCACGCTGCATGACCGCTGCGATTTCGCCCAACTCATCAAAGTGTACGGCGCACCCAGCGAAGGCGAAGGGCGCTACAGTCCCGCCGAAGTCACCAGCACGGAGGTGGTCCCAGTTATGGGCCGTCCCGATCCTAGCCGTATCTGTACGTCGATTGTAGAGCGTCAGAATCTCACCATCCGTATGCAGATGCGCCGCCTCACGCGGCTAACGAACGCCTACAGTAAAAAGTGGGACAAACTTTGGTCCGCCTACTGCCTTCACTTCGCTTATTACAATTTCTGCCGCATCCATCGCACGCTTCGCGTCACTCCCGCGATGGAATCTGGACTCACCGATCACGTTTGGGAACTGGCGGAACTGCTAGCCTAATCTTCGTGGAACGAGGGCAGAAAATAGACCGCGATCTATCGAGTCGTGCTCTGCGGCGGCTGCAAACACTTTCCGAGAGAGAGCAGAAGTTAGGTCAAAGGGAAGTCTGCGGATTAATCGTTTCTAAAGACGGTGTTCGAATAAGACTCGCCTATCTCCGAAATGAGGCCTCGCGTGGCGGCGAGTTCCTAATTAGTGAGCAGTCTCAGAAATCCACAGTGCGGAGCGCGCGAGGACAAGGGATGAAAGTTCTCGGTACATTCCATTCGCATTCTATCGGCGAGGCTATCCCTGGACCTCGGGACATCCAGACCGCGCGGTCTGGATCGCTCATGTTGATTTATGATGTTTGCGGTAGGCAGGCGCGTCTCTGGAAAATCCAAAAGATCAAAGGTCATCCAAAGGTGACTGAACTCGCGCTTAATGCTGTTGTTCGCTAAAATCCTAGTTCAACGCAGATTTCAGACACTACCTTTCCTTCTCTCGCACCCGGGCGGCGCTAAACTCAAAGTATGTCCGCCCAGCCGCAACCGCGCCTTACCGCCGAGCAATACCTGGCTGCGGAGCGGTCCGCCGAATCCAGGCACGAATATTACAACGGCCACATCTATGCGATGTCTGGCGGCTCGTACCAGCATGGTCAAATTATCGGTAACCTAACTACTGAATTGAGCAACGCTCTTAAAATGCGTCGTTGTTCAGTCGTGCCTAACGATTTACGCCTGCGTGTTTCGCCTGACGGCCTCTATACTTATCCCGACGTCATCGTCATCTGTGGCGATCCCAAGTTTGCAGACGATCGGCGCGACACGCTCCTGAACTCGGCGTTGATCGTCGAGGTGCTTTCGCCTTCCAGCGAAGCTTACGACCGCGGTTTCAAGTCCGCACAGTATCGGACAGGCGAATCGCTGGAGGAATACGCTCTCGTCTCGCAGGCCGAGCCTCGGGTTGAAGTGTTCCGCCGCCAGCCCGGCGGCCACTGGCTGCTCTCGGAAGCCATCGGTCTCGCAGCCGTCTGCCATTTCGAGAGTCTGGACTGCGCCGTCCCGCTCGCCGAGATCTACGCAAAGGTCACCTTCAGCCCCGACGATCCGCTCGCCTCCATTCGCCCCCCCAGTTAGACTCGACGGTTCTGTCCACAAGCTTGCGAAGCATGCGAACATGAAACGTGAAGCTTGGTATCGATTTTGGCACCACGCGCATCGTGGTGGCCGCCGTCGATCGAGGGAACTATCCTCTAGTTCACTTCGAAACTCCCGACGGCGTCTATGATGAATGGTTCCCGTCCCTGGTCTCGCTGCGCCCCGCGAATGACGGCGCGAATGGCAGCATGCAGCACGCCGAGCGGCGCTATGGCTGGGACGCATGGCAGGGGCAGAACGAGCCCGGCTGGGTAAGTCTTCGTTCCATAAAGCGCTACCTGGAACACGCCGGGCCTGAAACGCGCCTCTCCTTGCACGGCGCGCAGGTCCCGGTGACGGAACTGCTCGGCGGCCTCCTCACCTCGCTGCGCGGCGCGCTGGCCGCTCAATTCGGAGCGAAAGAGCCGTTTGAAGCCATGCTGGGCGTGCCAGCGAACGCCAATACCAACCAGCGATTTCTCACCGTCGACGCCTTCCGCCGCGCCGGCTTCTCGGTGCTCGGGCTTCTCAATGAGCCTTCGGCCGCGTCTATCGAGTTCGGCCATCGCCAGAAGTCCAAGGGCCGCATTCTGGTGTACGACCTCGGAGGTGGCACCTTCGACGTCTCCTTGGTGTCGATGGAAGATGGAACCCACACCGTCCTGGCATCCGAAGGCATTTCGAATTTAGGCGGCGACGATTTCGACATCGTGCTGGCGGAACTGGCCGCGGGCAGGGAAGTGCTGCATTCGCTCACGCTCGCCGAAATGTTCCGGCTCGACGAGGAGTGCCGCCGTCAGAAAGAAGCGCTGCATCCGAATTCACGCAAGATCGTAATCGACCTGGACGTCGCGCGCGAGGGGCTGGGCCAGGCCGTCGTGCCGGTGGCCGAATATTACGAGCATTGCCGGCCGCTGCTGGACGAATCGCTCGCCCTGGCCCTGAAACTCGCGCGTGGCGAAAACATCGAAGCCCTCTACGTAACCGGCGGCGGCAGCGAACTCCCGCTGGTGACGCGTTTGCTGCGCGAAGAATTCGGACGTAAAGTGATTCGCAGCGAGTATACCCGCTCGGCCACCGCCATCGGTCTCGCCATTCAGGCGGACTCCGCATCCGGCTACAAGCTGCGCGAGATGTTCACCCGCGATTTCGGCGTATGGCGCGAGGGCCAAGGCGGCGAGCGCATGATTTTCGATCCCATTTTCGCGCGCGGAACGCGTCTTCCCTCGGCCGGCGATCCGCCGCTGTCCGTCAGCCGGGTCTATCGACCGGTCCACAACATCGGCGACTTCCGCTATATCGAAGCCAGCCACTTGGGCAACCGAGGCGAACCGGCGGGAGACATCGCGGTCTGGGACGAGATTCTGTTTCCCTTCGATCCCGCGCTCCGCAACACCGCATCGCTCGAAGGCCTTCCGGTGTTGCGCTCGGACGCCGTGGCTGCGGAAGAAATCGAAGAGAGCTACGCGTGCGACGCCGCGGGAGTCGTCAAGGTCACTATTCGCAACATGACTTCAAGCTACTCCCGCGAGTTCAGCCTGGGCCGCTGGAGCGGCAAGGCCGCGGTGGTTGCGCCTTCCGCAGGCAAGCGCGTCCGCAGAGCCGCCACCTAAAGCAAAGTCACCCCCGACACGCTACTCTCGTAGAGATGCAAGTGCCCATCAAGCGCGCAATCGAGCGTGTGCCCGGCGGAATGATGATCGTGCCGCTGATTCTCGGCTCGGTTATCGTCACCTTCGCGCCCGCGACGGCCGGCTTCTTCGGTTCCTTCACCGGCGCTCTCTTCACCGGTTCCTTGCCCATTCTGGCGGTGTTCTATGTGTGCCTCGGCGCCACCATCCCCTTCGAAGCTCTCCCCCGCATTGCAAAACGTGGCGGGGCATTGCTCGGGACAAAAATCATCGTGGGGATTTTGGCGGGCCTGGTGTTGGGCCACCTGCTGGGTGAGCGGCCGGTTTCGCATGGATGGTTCGCGGGCATTTCCACGCTCGCGGTGGTCGCGGCCATCAACGATACCAACGGCGGCCTCTATATGGCGCTAATGGAACAGTGCGGCCGCGCCGAAGACGCGGGAGCGTATGCCCTCATGTCTCTTGAAAGCGGTCCCTTCCTCACCATGCTTACTTTAGGAATCGCGGGCCTGTCGGCGTTTCCGTGGCAGACTTTGGTGGGCGCGATCCTTCCGCTGCTGTTGGGGCTCATGCTGGGCAACCTCGATCGTGAGCTGCGCGTATTCCTGGGGCGCGCTGCGCCAACGTTAATTCCGTTCTTCGGATTCGCGCTCGGCGCCACGCTGGATTTGCACCGCGTGTGGCAAGCCGGGATGCTCGGTCTGGCGCTGGGGCTGTGCGTGGTGGCTGTTTCCGGAACCGCGTTGCTGATCGCCGATCGCCTCACCGGAGGCACTGGGACGGCCGGACTAGCGGCCGCGACCACTGCCGGGAACGCCGCGGCTGTCCCCGCGATTGTGGCTTCAGCGAATCCGGCATACGCGGAAGCCGCCGCGTCGGCGACGGTTTTGGTGGCGGCCAGCGTCATTGTCACGGCGCTCTGCGCTCCACCGCTGACGATATGGTGGGCCGGCAGAACATCGTCGACAGAGCGTTCATGAGCAGTAAAGCTCAGATCGTAATGATCGCCGACGATCTCTCCGGCGCGGCCGATTGCGCCGTGAGTTGTGCCGTCCAAGGGCTGCGCACGGTGGTTCACTTGTCCGAAGCGCCGTCATCGGAGCCCGCTCAGGTTTTGGCGATCGACGCGGCCACCCGCGGCATGCCCGTGCACCACGCCGCCGCCACCGTCGAGCGCATCGTCGCAATGTACGAACATGCACCGCGCCGTGTCGTCTTCAAGAAACTCGACTCGCTGCTGCGAGGCCACATCGGTGTTGAGTTGGCCGCGATGCGCTGCGGCCGCACGCCGGCGGTTATCGTGATGGCCCCCGCGCTGCCCGCGCAGGGTCGCACCACCATCGACGGTTGCGTGTGGCTGAATGGCCAGCCATTCGCCACTGCCGATGCGCCGAAAATGCTGAAGGCCGTGGGACTCACGTCCGCACAAATCAATCTTGGGCTGGTTCGGCAAGCGCAGCACCTGGCGACGACGATGGCCGAGCTCGCGCGCCAGCACGACGCCCTGGTCTGCGACGCTGAAACCGAAGAAGACTTGCGTGCGATCGCAACCGCCATTGCAACCATGCCGCATGCGGGATGGGATGGCTCGATCATTTGGGCCGGTTCCTCCGGGCTGGCTCGCCACATCCCCGCGGCGATGGGTATCGCCGGCGCTTCCGGTCCACTCGAAGAGCCGCACTTCCGCGGTCCCATTCTTCTGGTTGTCGGCAGCCGCTCCCCGTTGGCGCATGAGCAGGCTAACGAGGCAGGGCGCTCCGAGGGAATCACTACCGTGCTTCTTACGCCCGAGGCGCTTCGTGAAGGATGCGGCTCCGCGCTTAGCAAGGCGCTCAATTCCGGGAACGATATTATGGCCGTGATCGATTCTAGTGGCGAAACGGCCGAGGATCCGCGACTCTGCGCGGCTCTGGCATCTCTCGCCTTGCCGCACATGGACAAAGTGGGCGCACTCATCGTCACCGGTGGAGAGACCGCCCGCGCCGTTCTCGTGAAGTCGGATATCACAGGCCTTCGCCTATTGCGCGAAGTGGAGCCCGGCGTTCCACTGGCGGTCTCCACCGGTGGGCGCCAGATACCTGTGATCACGAAATCCGGGTCCTTCGGCAACCGCGCGACCCTCGCCCATTGCGTAAGCGTGCTCCGTGCATTGAAACTGGAATAGAGAATGCCTGGACCTCGAATAGCAATCACCATGGGCGACGCCGCCGGCGTGGGTCCCGAAATCATCATGAAGAGTCTCGGGCATCGCGACCTCTATGCCCGTTGCCGTCCCATTGTGATCGGCGACGCGGAACGCTTGCGCGCCGCCGGACGCCTGGTTGGAAGTGAACTCCAAGTGGCTTCTATCTCGACCTGTGAACCGGATCTTGCATATGCGGGCGAGCGGCCTGGCACGGTCGATTGCATCGATTTGACGCTCATCCCGCTGGATCTCCCGTGGGGAAAACTCTCGGCGGTTGCCGGAGACGCGGCCTTTCGCTACATTCAGACCGCCACGGAATTGGCGATGGCCGGAAAAGTCGCCGCCATCTGCACGGCTCCCATCAACAAGGAAGCTCTGCATGCCGGTGGGCACATTTACCCCGGCCACACCGAGCTCCTCGCCGCACTGACCGGGACGCCCGAGGTCTCGATGATGCTCACCGCGCCCAATCTGCGAGTGATCCACGTCACTACCCACATGGGACTTCTCGACGCCATTAACCGCATCGAGCCTGGACTGGTCAGCCGCACCATCGCGCGCGGCCACGAGGTGTTAGTGAAGGCCGGCATTCCGCGCCAGAGGATCGGCGTCTGTGGAATCAATCCGCATGCCGGTGAAAATGGATTGTTCGGCCGCGGCGAAGAGGAATCCAAGATTATTCCAGCCGTCGAAGCATGCCGCGCCAAGGGCTGGGATGTCGAAGGACCGTTGCCCGCCGACACGCTGTTCTACCGCGCCGGCCGCGGCGATTTCGACATGGTGGTGGCGATGTATCATGATCAGGGACACGGCCCGGTGAAGGTGCTCGGCCTCGAAGCCGGCGTGAACATCACTATCGGTCTGCCGGTGATTCGTACGTCGGTGGATCACGGCACCGCCTTCGACATCGCAGGAACCGGAAAGGCCGACGAACGCAGTTTGCTAGAAGCACTCCGCCAAGCGATCGCGCTAGCGCCAGCAAATTGAAGATCTTACCAACGAAATTCTGACCGACAAGGAGCGCGCAATGGAGACACCTGCACTATTTGATTTAACCGGCCAGGTGGCTGTGGTTACAGGCGGTAACCGTGGGATCGGTCGCGGCATCGCCATCGGATTGGCCCAGGCCGGGGCCTGCCGTCGCGGTGTTCGGCCGAAACGAGGAGAAGAACCAGCACGTGCTCTCGGAATTGAAAGTCATCGGCGTTCCTTCGGTGGCCCTGAAGGTCGATATGACCAATCGCGCGGGATTGGAGCCCGCCCTCAACAGCGTCGAGAGCGAACTCGGCGGCGTAAGCATACTCGTAAACAATGCTGGAAACGTATCGTTGAGCGGCGGCGTGATGAACGAAAGGCCCGAAGATTGGGACTGCGTCATCGAGACCCAGCTCAATTCGGTTTTCCTGCTTTCGAAGCTCGCCGCCCGATCGATGATCGGCTATAAACGCGGAAAGATCATCAATATCGGCAGCATGTACTCGTACTTTGGGTCGGGGCTCATCCCCTCCTACAGCGCCGCGAAAGGTGCCATCATCCAACTCACCAAGTCGATGGCCATTGAGCTCGCTCCGTACAACATTCAAGTCAATGCGATCGCTCCGGGATGGATCGAAACCGACATGACGGCGCCTGTCCACACCATGCCCCTGAACGACGAGATCCTCGCGCGGACTCCCGCCGGCCGGTGGGGCCAACCGGAGGAAGTTGCCGGAACCGCCGTCTACTTAGCCTCGCGGGCCTCGGACTTCGTTACGGGTACCACGATTCGCGTCGATGGCGGTTACGCCATCCGATAACTCATCGCGGCATCAAAGCCACCCGCTCCAGACCCGCGCCCTTTGCAATGTCGATCACCTCGGCGATGTATTGGAAATCCAGGTCTTTCTCGGCGCGCACAAAGATGACGTGATTCGGAGCGTTTTTGAAAACATCCTTCAGTCGGGCGTCCAGATCTTCCAGGGCGACCGATTCTTGATTGAGGCGAACAGTCCGATTTCCGAGCACGGTGACTACAACGTCGTCCCGGGGCGTGGCCGCCTTTTGATCGGACGATTCCGGAGCCGAAGCTTTCAGGCCGTGAGAAAGCTGGGGCTGGACCAACAAGAAGATGATAATCAGAACCAGCAGGACGTCGATCAGCGGCGTCACATTCATTTCTGCTTTCTGATGGAAGCCTCCACCAACCGACATCGACATGTGTTGTCTGCTCCTTGGCTTCTTGGACACTACCCGCCAAGCGAAAGTTTCCAACCGAAAACGCGGCCTCACCGCGGCGATTTTTCATAATTGCCCCATGCCTCATAATCAGAGGAGTGATTATCGATCCCCAGGCGGTTCCCGCTCTCCATCGCCTATCAATTACTCACCAGCACGGTGATTCCGCGCCCCATCGGCTTCATCTCCTCGCTTTCCCCCGAAGGCGTCGCCAACCTCGCGCCCTTCAGTTTCTTTAACGCGGTTTGTGGCGAGCCGCCCATGGTCATGTTCTGCCCGTCCAACCGCCGTCCGCTCAAAGACACGCTGCGCAACGTCCAAGCCATGCGCGAATTCGTGGTCAACATCGTCAGCGAAGAGATCGCCGAGGCAATGAACTTGACCGCCGGCGATTACGCTCCCGACATCAGCGAATTCGATGTCTCCGGACTCACGCCCGTCCCGAGCGACATCGTCCGCCCCCCGCGCGTACTCGAATCGCCGGTTAGCATGGAATGCCGCGTCCACGACATCATCGAGGTCAGCTCCAGGCCCATGGGAGGCAGCCTCGTGATCGGCGAAGTGATCCGCTTTCACGTGCGGGATAGTATCATTGACAAAGACATGTTCATCGATCCCGACAAACTCAAGCCCGTCGCGCGCCTGGGCGGCCCCTCCTATAGCCCCATCCGCGATCGCTTTGACATGCTCCGGCCGGTGGTCAAAAAATAGCGGAATGGCTCTCTTAAAAACTCCTTTGAACGCCGTGCATCGCAGCATGGGCGCGAAGATGGTCGACTTCGGCGGTTGGGACATGCCGGTCGAATACTCGGGCGTCATAGACGAACATCGCGCCGTGCGCGAGCGCGTGGGCCTGTTCGACGTCAGCCACATGGGCGAGATCGAAGTGCGCGGCCCGCAGGCGCTGGATCTGGTGCAGCACGTCACCGTGAACGACGCGTCGAAACTCAAGCTCGGCCAAGCCCAATACTCGGCGCTGCTCTATGAAACCGGCGGATTCGTCGACGACATCCTGGTTCACAAAGTCGCCGACGAACACTATTTCCTGTGCGTCAATGCCTCCAATCAAGATAAGGATTACGAACACATACGCCGCCAACAATCGTTTCGACGCAACGGTCGAAAACGCCGGTCCGCACTTCGCGCAACTCGCCGTGCAAGGACCGCTCGCCACCGGCGTCGTACAAAAATTCACTGACATTAATCTGACACCCGTCAAGCGTTATCATTTCGTCGACGGTCATTTCTCCGGAGTGCCCGCGCGCATCGCCCGTACCGGTTACACCGGCGAAGACGGCTGGGAAATTTACGTCGCGCCCGAACACGCCGTGCGCCTGTGGAACGAAATCCGTGCAGCCGGCGCCGAGTTCGGCATTCTCGCCTGCGGCCTAGGCGCGCGCAACACCTTGCGCATGGAATCGGCCATGCCGCTCTACGGACACGAAATCGACGCCACCGTCACGCCCTGGGAAGCGGGGCTTGACTGGATTGTTAAACTGGAAAAGGGTGACTTCCTGGGCCGCGAGGCTTTAGTCAAGCAAAAACAACAGGGGATTACTCGCAAGCTGATCGGATTCGAAGTGAAGGGCCGCGGGATCGCCCGCGATGGCTATGAAATCCTGACGGGCGGCGCGGGAACCGGTTGGGTGACCAGCGGTGGGCCGGCCCCCGCATTAAACAAAAACCTCGGAATGTGTTATCTTCCACTGCAACTGGCGGAGCCCGGCAACGCCATCGAAATCTCGGTGCGCGGGCCGCGGCGTCGAAGCCGTCACCATCCCAATGCCTTTTTATAAGCGAGCGAGGTAGGAAATGTATCCGGAAAACTTTCGTTACACCAAAGAGCACGAATGGGTGCACGTCGAAAACGGCGTCGGCACCATCGGCATTACCGACCACGCGCAGCATGAGCTGGGCGATATCGTTTACGTCGAAGTGCCCAAAGTCGGCACCCATGTCGAGCAGGGCAAGAGCTTCGCGGTAGTCGAATCCGTCAAGGCCGCCAGCGAGATCTACGCGCCGGTGTCGGGCGAAGTGATGGAAGCGAACGACGCTCTCGCCACCACGCCGGAGTTGCTGAATTCAGATCCGCATGTCGCAGGGTGGATTGCTAAAATAAAATTGTCCGTCCCGGAAGAAATCGATCGGCTCCTTTCCCCAACCGATTACCAAGCCTATCTGGGAGAAGGGTAAATGATCGTTGCGCTACCTACCTAAGTCAGACGCAGAGCGTCGCGAGATGCTCGACACCATTGGTCTTTCCAAAATCGAAGACCTGGTGGCACACCTGCCCGCAGCCGTTCGTTACGATAAACCACTGGCCATCGCGCCGGGCCGCAGCGAATACGACATTCTGGATTATTTCAACGCGCGCGGCGCGGAAAATGCCGCCGCCGGCGGAAACGGCTACGCTTGTTTTCTCGGCGCGGGCGTCTACAATCATTACCGCCCCGTGATGGTCGATACCGTCGTTTCGCGCGGCGAATTCCTGACCTCTTACACGCCGTATCAGGCCGAAATCTCGCAAGGCACGCTGACCGCGATCTTCGAATTTCAAACCATGATCTGCCAGTTGACGGGCATGGATGTCGCCAACGCGTCCATGTACGACGCGTCTACCGCGGTGCCCGAAGCGGCCATGATGGCGATCCGCGCCACCGGCCGCAGCCATATCCTTACCGCGCGCACGCGTTCATCCCGAATATCGCGAGGTGTTGCACACGTACACGCAGCATCAGGGCATTCCACTGGATGAGTTCGGTTACGACGCTCAATCGGGGCTGCTCGACATCGAAGACTTGTCGCGCACCGTCACCAAAGACACCGCCGCCGTTATCATTCAAACTCCCAACTTCTTCGGGATCGTCGAAAACGTCAAGCAGGCTGCCGCCATCGCGCATGAGCACGGCGCTCTGCTGGTAGTTGTGTTCTCCGAAGCCGTATCGCTGGGATTGCTGGAACCGCCGCGCGATGCCGATATCGTCGCGGGCGAATTGCAATCTTTCGCTATTCCTCCCAGCTACGGCGGACCATTCGCCGGGGTGATCGCCTGCAAAGAGAAATGGATTCGCCAGATCCCGGGCCGCCTGGCTGGCGAGACGAAAGACGCCAACGGCAACCGCGCGTTCTGCCTCACGCTGGCGACTCGTGAACAGCACATCCGCCGCGAGAAGGCGACTTCCAACATCTGCACCAATCAGGCGCTGATCGCCCTGATGGCGACGGTGTTTCTGGCGGTCTACGGCAAGCAGGGCCTGCGCGAGCTGGCGGTGCAGAATCTTTCCAAGGCGCACTATCTAGCGGGCAAGACCAAAACGATTTTCAGCGGTCCATTCTTCAATGAATTCGTCGTGAGATCCGAATTCAAGGGCGTCGCCGAAATCAACCGCGAACTCGAAGCCAAGAAAATCATCGGCGGCTTGCCGCTCGAAAAGTTTTATCCCGAACTCAAGAACACCATGCTATTGTGCTGCACGGAAATGAGCAGGAAACCGCAAATGGATCTGGTGGCGGAGGCGTTCGCATGATCAAAAAAGTCCGCACCCACCCCACGCAGAACGAAGAGCTGCTGTTCGAGCGCAGCTCGCCCGGCAAAAACGGCTATCAGCTTCCGGATCTGGACGTGCCGACGATTGACGCCGGCTGAGGCGCTCGGGGCAGGGAACACACGCGCCGAAATCGAGGACTTCCCGGAAGTCAGCGAAGTGGACGTCATCCGCCACTTCACGCGCCTCTCCACCTGGAATTTCGCCATCGACCTGGGCCTCTATCCGCTGGGCTCCTGCACCATGAAGTACAACCCGCGCATCAACGAACAGGCCGCGCGCGTCGACGGCATGGCGTGGATTCATCCCTATCAGCCCGACTCGCTCTCGCAAGGCGCGATGCAAGTGTGCGCCGAGCTCGAGCGTTGCCTGCTCGACATCACCGGCATGGACGCGATCACGCTCCAGCCCGCTGCCGGCGCGCATGGCGAGTTCACCGGCATTCTGCTGATTCACGCCGCGCTCGCCGCTCAAGGCAATCCGCGCAAGAAGCTTCTGATTCCGGATTCTGCCCACGGCACCAACCCGGCCACCGCGCACATGGCCGGCTACGCAGTCGAAAACATCGCATCCAACGCGCGCGGCATGGTGGATACCGAAGCCCTGGCGCGCGCCGTCACCGAAGATGTCGCCGGGATCATGATCACCAATCCCAGCACCATCGGCGTGTTCGAGGAAAACATCGCCCAGGTGGCCGACATCATGCACTCGAAGGGCGCGCTGCTCTATATGGACGGCGCCAACATGAACGCGCTCGCGGGAATTTCGCGTCCCGGAGACTTCGGCGTCGACGTGATGCACCTGAATCTGCACAAGACGTTCTCGACTCCGCACGGCGGCGGCGGGCCCGGCGCCGGTCCAGTAGCGGTGAAGCAGCATCTGGAGCCGTTCCTGCCCATCCCGCGCCTCGCGCGCGTCGGCGATCAGTGGGCCTGGAATTATGACCGGCCGCAATCCGTCGGCCGCGTCCGCGCGTTCTACGGAAACTTCGGCGTGCTGGTGCGCGCGCTGGCCTACATCATGGCGCATGGCGGCAACGGCCTGCCGCGGGCCACTTATGACGCGCTGCTCAACGCCAACTACATCCGCAAACTGCTCGAACCCTATTACGATCTGCCCTATCGCGAGCCCAGCATGCACGAGTGCGTGTTCAGCGACGCGCGGCAGTCCAAACTCGGCGTCGATACCATGAGCATCGCGAAGCGCCTGATCGATTACGGCTTCCATCCCTACACGGTTGCTTTCCCATTGATCGTCAAAGGCGCGCTGATGATCGAGCCAACCGAGACCGAGAGCAAGCGCGAGCTCGACCTCTTCTGCGATGCGATGATTTCCATCGCCAAGGAGGTCGAAGAGACGCCGGATCTGGTCAAGACCGCGCCCCACACCACGCGCACCGCGAAGGTGGACGAAGTTACCGCCGCGCGCAAACCGATCGTGCGCTGGAAGCGGCCGTAGAGTCTGGCGTCGGGCTCACTTCCCGCCTTCTTTAACGTACGCGCGAATTACTTTATCCACGTAATCCTGCGTTTCCGCGTAAGGCGGCATGCCGCGATAGCGATCCACCGCGCCCGCTCCGGCGTTATAGGCCGACAGCGCCTTCACAACGTTGCCATCGTATTTGATCAGCAATTCGCGCAATAACCGCACGCCCGCGTCGATATTTTGCGCCGTGTCGTGCGGATCGGCCGCGAGTTCCCGGGCGGTGGCAGGCATCAGTTGCATCACACCAAGCGCGCCCTTTGGCGATACCGCGTCCGGCTGCAGATTCGATTCCACGCGAGCTACGCTCTCGACCAATGCTGGCGGCAAACCCGTCCGGCGAGCCGCGTCGCGAACCAGAGTCGTGGGGTCTTTCACCTGGTTGCTGGCGCTGGCGCGGCCGTTGGCGGAACCGGCGCAGGCGGCGCCGTATACTCCTGGGTCTCGAACGACACCACGGCCGCCGCCGGGATCTCGGTCATGCCGTCTTTGGTGTATAAAAGGACGCTGGAACCGGCGATCTCATGCCGCTCGGCATGAATTCGGAAGCCGTTGGAAAGCACTGCGTACTCGCCTCCGAAAACCGGAAGCGCCGCCGCGAGCGCCATCAACATCCAGCCGCTGAAAAGTTTTGACATGAATCGTTACCAGTTTAGACGCTTGGAGACAGCCGCGCGTGCAGCTCTAGCGCCGCGCTACCGCCAACAACCCCACGCCGATGCGCCAGCAGGATCCACATGATCCAGAAACAGCAGCGTTGCTCCGCTCGCCCGCTCTCTTGAATTCGCGCCACACGAACAAGCCCCCACGCGACGGCCAGTACGGGGGCGCCCTGGCTCAAAGCATAACTGGGCATGGCGGCAGTTCGAATCGCCGAGGGCGCGCCTAGCGCCAGCATTCCCGCCAGGAACGCCGACGCCGGCAATGACGCCTCCCAAAAGTCCCAGCGAATGCTGCTTGCCGGTGCCTTTAAAATAGTCGGTCAACCCGATCGGACCGCCCGCCACGGGGAAGTTAAAAAAGAATGGGTCTATGATCGCCGTGGATAGCGAGAATCCCCGCAGCGAACAACAAGGCGCCGCCATAGGGTCGCAACGCTTCCCTCTCCTTGGCTTCCCATGTCGAGCAGCGGCCGGAACAGACCCAGCGCGATGCCGCCCGCAACGCCCAGCGCCAATCGCCAGCGCCGCCCCTCGTGACCGCGAAATCTTGCCGCGCTTGGCCCGTGGGTCCCGTTGCGAAGCGTCCTTTCTTGCGGCGTCTGCCTGCGCGCCCAGGTAACTGCTGTAAGCAGCTGCGCCCATCACCAGCGCCACCAGCAGCAGCGCCGCGCCGCCACCTGAAAGCAGAATGCCGTTCGGTGCTTCAAAGATGAGAGACCAGGCGGTCGAAACCACCAGCGCGGTCGCGAACGTAATGGTGAACGCCACGCCAGGCCAGCCACCGAGATGGTCGCCGCCAGCAGCATGTTCCCGAGGTTGAAAATAACTCCGGCCGCGATCGACATACGCCATATTCCGGTACCCGGTGATCAGGAAATTATCCTGGAAGGTCAGCTCGCCCGAATTGAACGAGCCGCCGGTGAACGCCGCCACCACGGCCAGCAGCGCGAATCCTAACGCGAAATCGTAATAGTACAGCTCGAAACGCCATTTTCCGGCCAATTTCAGCGTATTGGCCCAGGATCCCCAGCAGATCAGCGAAATGACCAGCAGCGCGAGCGTGGCGGCTTGAGAGCGGGAAGAATCATAGAATTTGAATCCGGCGCGGGCTTCTGCATCGCCCCGCCGTTCCTGCATTATAGCGGTCAGGGGCAGGTGCACGCTGATCTGGCCGATCTGGAAGGCGTGGCGGTCGCCGGCTGTCGCCGCCCCGCGCTAATGGCTGTCGCTCTCCGCGGCGGGGTCCACTTTTAGCGGGAAGTGCGCGCCTTCCGGCATCGGCACCAGCATCTGTTCCTTGCGGTAGATCAGCGTGGACGTATTGTAGCTGGCGATCTCGAAGCCATGGCCGTGCGTGATGGCATCGGTGGGGCAAGCCTCCACGCAATACCCGCAGAAGATGCAGCGGTTGTAATCGATGTTGTAGACCTTGGCGTAACGCTCGCCGCCGCTGATGCGCAGCTCTGCGGTATTCTCGGCCGCTTCGATATAGATGCACTGCGCCGGGCACGCGGCCGCGCACAGAAAACAGGCAACGCATTTTTCAAGGCCGTTCTCATCGCGCTGCAATTCGTGGACTCCGCGAAAGCGCTCCTGAAACTTCGCGGGCGCGTCCGGGTAATCCTCCGTGATGGTCGGGTTGAGCATCTCGCCGAAGGTGATGCCCATGCCTTTGACGATGGCGGCGGCTCCGCCGAATACTTCGGAAATCTTGGCCATGGATACCTTCAGCTTAACCCATCATGCGGTCCGCCCCCGGGTAGCCTCCCTTTTTCCGTCCGTACCAACGCTTAGAACTAGCGATTGGCCGGTTGGCATACAATGGCCGGCGGGAGGTGCATTATGAAACTTATGCTTTTGCTTGCATTACTTCTGACGGCGAGCTTCGCGCTTGCTGAATCTAACGCCACTGGCATTTGGAAAGTGGCCTATGCAGATTCGCAGCCAGCGAGCGGCGGTCCAAAGACAGTCGGCGAGATGATTCTGAACCTGAAGATCGAAGGGGTAACGGTAGGCGGCAACGTAGTAATCGGAAGATGGCCAGGAGAAGCACCGATTTCAGATGGAAAAGTAGAAGGTGACCACATCACCTTTACCGCCACTGGCCATCTTGATTCTTCGACAGGTATTCCAACGTGCAAATTCGATGTGACGATAAAGGGCGATAAAATGCACGTCGCCCTGAGCGCGATTAAGAATGCAGGCGGACCGCTGCCACCTGGATATTCATTCAACTACGTCGGCGCGCGTCAGGCGAATTAGGGTCATCAACTAAACAAGTCCACTACCGGGTCCCGTGCGGTGTTGAACACTCCGATCTCCTCGTGCGTTTCAGTTTCAGACTCTGGCTGTTCCCGCTATGGGCCGGCTGGTTCGACGCGCATCGCACGGTAACGATTCGCCCGGCCGCCTGACAGTTGTATCATCACGAAATGACCGCGGCGGAACTCGAACAATCCTGGCAAACCAATCCCCGATGGGCCGGCATCCGGCGTCCATATAAAGGTGACGACGTGGTCCGTCTGCGCGGCTCGATTCAAATTGAACACACGCTGGCCCGTATAGGAGCCGAGCGCCTTTGGAACCTGTTGCACTCCGAGCCGTATGTTCCCGCGCTAGGAACGCTGACCGGGAATCAGGCCGTGGAGCAGATCCAAGCCGGGCTGAAGGCCATTTACGTTTCGGGCTGGCAAATCGCCGCCGACGGAAATCTCGCGGGACAGATGTATCCCGATCAAAGCCTGTATCCGGCCAACAGCGTCCCGGTCGTGGTCCGGGCCATCAACGCGGCTTTGGCGCGCGCCGATCAGATTCAGACCCGCGAGGGCGCGGGCGATACGCATTGGTTCGCTCCCATTGTGGCCGACGCCGAGGCCGGCTTCGGCGGCCCGCTCAACGCCTTCGAGCTGATGAAATGGATGATCGATGCGGGCGCGGCTGGCGTCCATTTTGAGGATCAGCCGGTAGCCAAGCGCGGCAGCCACGGGGCAGCGCTAGTGTCCATCGCGGAGGCCGTCGAGAAATTGGTGGCCGCGCGCCTCGCCGCCGACGTGTGTGCGGTTCCGTCGCTGATTATCGCCCGCACCGACGCCGAGGCCGCACGCTTTCTCATCGGACGCCCCGATGAACGCGACCGTCCATTCCTCACCGGCGAAAATTCAGCCGGCGGCGACCTGGGCTACAAGGGCGGCCTGGATGCGGCCATCGCGCGCGCCTGCGCCTATGCCCCGTATGCCGATCTTCTGTGGTACGAAACAGCCCGGCCGGATCTCGAAGAAGCCCGCAAATTTGCCGAGGGCGTTCACCGCGATTTTCCGGAAAAGATGCTGGCCTACAACTGCCCTCCGTCATTCAACTGGAAGCGCAAGCTCGACGAGGCCACCATTCAGAAGTTCCAGGCCGAACTGGGCGCAATGGGATACAAGTTTCAGTTCGTGACGCTGGCCGGGTTCCACGCCCTCAACCACTCCATGTTCACGCTGGCCAAAGAATACGCGACCGGCGGCATGATGGCCTACGCGAAATTGCAGGAGCAGGAATTCCAGTCCGCCAAAGCGCACCGCTTCCCCGCGATCAAGCACCAGCGCTTCGTCGGCAACGGCTATTTCGATGATGTGATGAATACGGTGCTGCGTGGACTATCGCCATCGGGAGCGGCGGACGCTGGGGAAGCGGAGTAGGGCGCGATTAGCAAAACCTAAACCGGAACGCCAGCCAACCTGGCGATCGCTAACGCGTTGCTCTCTCTTGTGACCCCGAGCTTCAGACGGTAATCGAAATCCATCGGGTCCCGTTCGTCTCTGGAACCCATGTGCACGTTAAGCCCACACATCCCTTCCGCGCTTGCGATTTCGGTGAGTGCGAGGTCGTGTGTCGATAGCGCGCCGATTGCCCCTTTTTTCACGAGCGTGCGCACGACCGCTTCCGCCGCTACGCGCCGGTCGCGCGAATTGGTCCCGCTGAAGATCTCATCCACGAGGAATAAGACCGACTTGTTTTCCACGAGCAGACCCGATTGCCTGGCGCAGCCGGTCTACCTCGGCTAGGAACTTGGACTTACCGTTCAACAAAGAGTCCACGATGGACATTGACGCAACGACCGACAAGCCAGACAGCCGCAAATAACCCGCGCGAACCGGGGCGCCCGCAAACGCAAGCACCGCATTCAATCCGATCGCGCGCAACATCGTGCTCTTCCCTGACATGTTCGAACCGCTGATCACATAGAACGGGACGCTCGAGTTCAGTTCGACATCGTTTGGTATGCAGGAAGTGTGCGATAGCAACGGGTGACCCATCTTTCGCGCTTCAAAGCACCCGCCGCTGTCCGCAAACTCGGGGAACGTATTGTCTGGATTTTCGAAACCGTAGGCCGCGAGCGCATTCAAAGCTTCGAACTCCCCCACGCCTCCAGCCATATTCTGAGCGATTCCGCGTGCTCTTTTCGCCACTTCTCAATCGCCATGCATAATTGCGTGCCGATGAGGAAAAGCGCGAAGGGTGCGAAGAACCATTCCTTATCACGTTGCGCGAGAGCATCCAGCAGACGCTCCAGTTTACGAATCGATTCTGCGCTATGTCCGCACTTCGCTGGCGAGCTGCATCAATTTAGACGATTGAAATTGCTCCGTTTCCAGGAGGTTGAGTCCTTCTCGTAATACACGAGTTTCGACAGAGACAGGACGCACCCACTCGCACATCTGATTTACGCGTCTCCGAAAGAAGAGTCCGGCTGCGGCATGGAAAGCGATCAGGGGGAAAATCCAGATTGCCGCGGTACTCCATGGAATGATCGTGGTGAGCCCGGCAACTAGAATCCCGGCAAGCAGGGCGGAACTCATTAGGGCCAATATCGGAAGGGACCGAGGGAACGAAAACCGTGGGGTCTCCAGCCATTCCTCGAAAGTGTTCCATTTCGATTGGAAAAACTCGAACTCCCCAAGCGTGGCGATGCGCTCGCGGACATCCACCCGTCCGCGCAGCTCCCGGACGGCATCTTGTCGCAACCGCGTTTGTTCGATTGACGGTGCCTCGAGCAGGTACTTAGCAAGACCTCGCTGTCCAATCGAGGTTCGAGCGATACATAGCAACTCGAACAGTGATCCCTCACCGAGAACATTCAAATCCGCAGCATATACGTGGCCGGCTTCGCCGAACTCCTCACCGGTTACTCCAGAACCAGCCCAATTTCCTTTCACGCGCTGCACCGAACGCTGATAGAAACGATTTAATCGCCACATTCGATATTTCGTTTGACGATACTGTTGCAGACGCCATGCGGAAACCGCCGTGATCAGAGCCGGAAGAGACGGCCAAAAATAAGACACCTGCATGCGAATCGCATATACGCTGAGAACGAGAAACAGACCGATGGCGATTGCGAGTATGGCAGCCGTCAGTGCGTGGGGCAGTCGTAATTGAACGATGCTTAAATGCAAATCGCTCAATCGGTTTTCATATTGGATGAGAACATCATGAACGGACATTTTATTTATAATACGGCTTTGCGAGCTACTTAGCTGCTGCGCCCAGCCAGTCGCCTAACGCAGGTCCAGTATGCGATTCGCTTCGCTGTTGGTCACAAACAACGCGCCCTTCGCGAACAAGACCCCGTGCGGCCGTGAGAGCTTGCAGGTTAACGGGTCCGCGTACGGCCCGTCGCCGCGCACGCCGGTCCCCAGCACCGTCAAGATAATTCCAGTCTTGAGATTGATGCGCCGAATGACTTGATTTTCCGTATCCGCCAGATAAAGGTTGTCGCCTCCGTCATAGGCCAGCCCCTTGGGTCCGCCCAACGTCGCGTCCAATGCCGGACCGCCATCGCCCGTGTAGCCCGCCTTCCCGGTTCCTGCCACGCGATGCAGCGTTTGGGTCTTCGCGTCGATCCGGTAAATCGCGTTGCCCTCGCGCAGCGCCAGATACAAATCGCCATTGCGCGCCATCGCCAGCGTGCGCGGACCCTTGAGCGGCGTCCCGTGAACCGGCGCTCCTTCGGGCGTTGCCGCCGCCTCGCCGGTACCGGCATAGGTTTCGATGATTCCGGTGTCGAGATGCAGCCGCCGGATGCGCTGATTGCCGATATCGCAGATCAAGAGCGTGCCGTCGCGGTCAAACAAAATGCTGTGCGGCTGGTTCAGTTGGGCCTTGGCGCCTGGCCCGCCGTCGCCGCTGAAACCCTTGGCGCCGGTCCCGGCCACCGTCGAGATGATTCCGGTCTTCATATCCACTTTGCGGATGACGTGGTTGTCGCGCTCCGCTATGTAGAGATCGCCCTTGGCATCGAAGCGCACTTCATGCGGCATGTTGAGCGAGGCGTCTTTGGCGAGCCCGCCGTCTCCCTGATAACCCTTCTGGCCGTTCCCCGCGACGGTCGTGAGCGTCTTGGTCTTGAGATCCAGCCGCCGAATGCGCTGGTTATCCAGGTCGCAGAAGTAAAGCCCACCGTCCGGCCCCATCGCCATGCCGTAGGGGTTGTTCACTTGACTGTCCGAGAATCCTGGCGTGCCCGTGCCGATAAGCGTCGTCACGGACGCCGGCGCGGCGAGTCCGCTAGCTGCGATTCCAATGACCGCGATTCCAATCGAGAGCGACCTGAAAGTTTTCATGCGGCCATCCCCTTTCCCCGCCGGCCGTTTCCGCGCCGGACCGCTACGAATTTTACCAGATGGCGGCGCGCTGGCGGCTCGCTTCCCGGCGCATCGCCCTCGCGGAGCCAAAACTGTGATATATTCCCTCACGGCACGCCAATTTTACGGAGGCTTTATGACCAAGAGAGAATTTCTCGCCGCCAGTGCTGGAGCCGGCCTGGCTCTACTCAAAGCAGGTCCGGCGTTCGCGCAGCAGGCCGCCGTCGCCGCGCCGCGGACTGGAGAGAAAATCCCGTCGCGCACGGCGAAAACCACCAAGCTCTTCAAGAGCCCGCCGGGAATGCCAAACGGAATTGCCGTGGTGCCGGAAGGCTTGTGGATCGCCGAACAAAAGGAATCGGGCAGGGCTGCCGCCAACTATCACATCCCGGAACCGAAGGACCTTTCCGAAGCCGCTTGGCTGGTGGATTGGAACGGCAAGCTGCTGAAGACCGTGACCACCCCTTCGCGAAACACCAGCGGAATGGCGGTGGGAGGCGGTTACGTCTGGATGGGCGCAAACGCGGCTCCCGAAGGAGTCTTCCAGGTGGACATGAACTCCAAATTGATCAGCCACCGTCAGATCCCGCTCGGTCCCGCGGACAACGGCGGAGGCTGCCACGGCCTGTTCTGGCATGAAGGCAAGTTGTGGATCGCATCGTTGCGCCTGAAAGGCATTCTGCGCGTGGACCCCGCCACCTGGCAGCCGGAATTCTTCATCCCGTTCTACGCGGTGGAGGGCAGGCCGCGCTATCACGGCATCGCTTGGGACGACGGCACCATTTGGCTGGTCACCGGCAACGACAGCCACAGTTATGCGCAAGGCCGGGCCGGCCTGGTCAGGTACGACGCTGCCAGCGGCAAGGTGCTGGAGACTGCAGACTTCGCCCCCGGTTCCTGCGATCCGCACGGGCTCGCCATGCATGACGGTGCGCTGGTCAGCTGCGACGCTGGCCTTCACCCCGGCTGGCCGCCCAACGACAGCCCCACCAGCGGCTGGATCTTCAAGATCGAATTAGTCTGACGTTTTTCAAAGGGCGCGGCCCGGCCGCTGCTTTCGGCCTTGCCCCCTTCCGAGCCGCGTCCGGAATTTTCTGCCCAGTCTTCGGCGTCGCCGCGGTGCCTGGATCCCGTGTAATTCCCATCACATAGCGAGCTTCAATGAACTTGCTTCGAAGGCACTAGCGGTTTCCATGAGCTTTACTGCATGGCTTCAAAGGACTTACTCGAATCAGCCCGATTACGATATTGATGTAAGGCGGCGAATGATCGCTTCTTACAAAGGAATCGGCCATCATGATCCACTTGGTTGAATCGGTGCTAAACGGCGTGGTGCTCTTTGCGGGCCCGTTGATGCTGGTTGGCGCGATCGGCGGTGGTTTGATGATGTTGCAGCGGGGCTACGACTCCCTATTGGAGCACCAGCGGCCCGCGATGCCGAAGCGGCCACTAGGCCCTTCGCTACAACGGTTCTAACTAGGGAAAAGGGCTGACTGGGAATCCGGGACTCACTGCCCGGTTTTCTGGTGAGGACGAGGGGCTGAGAAGACATTCTTCTCAGCCCCACAATTCATTTAGGCGACGATTTGCGGAATGAGCTCGCCGGCGACGTCGGTTAACCGCATGTTACGGCCGTTGTAAAAATACGTCAGCCGCTTGTGGTCCATACCAATCAGGTTAAGCATGGTCGCGTGCAAATCGTGGGCCGGGACAATCTGCTGCTCGGCTTTCCAGCCGAACTCATCGGAGGCCCCGATGGTCTGGCCGCCCTTGATCTTCGCTCCCGCCATCCAGACGGTCATCGCGCCCGGATTGTGGTCGCGGCCGACGCCCTTCTGCGATAATGGCATCCGGCCAAACTCCGACTGCCAGGTGACCAGCGTTTCATCCAGCAAACCGCGACGCTTCAGATCGATGAGCAGGCCGGCGATGGGCTTGTCCACTTCAGCCGCATGCTGGCCATGGTTGGTCACGATATTGCTATGGGCGTCCCAGGTGTCGACGTTCTGATTCACCACCGCGCCATTCCACAACTGAACCATGCGCACTCCGCGCTCGATCAGCCGCCGGGCCATCAGGCACTGACGTCCGAACGGTTCACTGATCTTTACATCCAAGCCATACAAGCGCTTGGTTTCATCGCTCTCGGAGTCGATGTCGACGGCTTCCGGAGCGCAATCCTGCATGCGGAACCCGAGCTCATAGGAACTAATGCGAGCCGTCAGCTCACTGATACCCGGGTGCGCTTCGACGTAGTTCTCGTTCATGCGAGCCAGTTGATCGAGCTCGGCACGCTGCTGGTCAAGATCCAAAGATCCCGACGGAGGATGAAGGTCTAACACCGCGTCGCCAGCCGCACGGAACATGGTTCCCTGATAGGCCGCCGGCAGAAAGCCAGAGCTCCACTGCGAGGGACCGGTGAAGGGGCCACCGCGCGGGTCCTGAATCACAACGAACGCCGGGAGGTTTTGGTTCTCGCTGCCCAAACCATATGTGATCCAAGAACCGACGCTGGGGTAACCGGCGATGATCATGCCGGTATTCCATTCGTAAGTCGAAAGTGTATGATCGACGGACCTGCCCTGGGCGGAGTGAATGAACGCCATGTCATCGACCAGCGCTCCCACGTTCGGGAAGAGATCCGATACCCACTTGCCGGATTGGCCGTACTGCTTGAACGCGTAAGGGCTCTTCATCAGCGGGCCAGGGAAGCCCTGGCGCACCGTGACTTCGCCTTTTCCCGTGAGCGGCTGGCCATGATACTTGATGAGCATCGGCTTGTAGTCGAAGGTGTCTACATGGCTGACGCCGCCGCACATGAACAGCGAAATAACCGATTTAGCGCGAGCCGGGAAATGCGAGGGCTTGGGCAAAAACGGGGAATCGGTCACGCCCGCGGAACCCACACAGGACTTCTGGCCGGTATTTTCCGGGGCGCCCAGGAGACGGTCCTGACCAAGCAGATAAGCGAGAGCGAGACCCCCAATGCCTTGGGTGGATCTATACAGAAGGTCGCGCCGGGAGACGAAACGCTGATTGTTTCTTCCGTTACATTCTTTCATGGTCGGCTCCTATCCTAATTGATATACACGAACTCGTTGGAGTTCATCACTACGTGGGCAAACTCGGCCAACGGCGTCAGCCACAGCTTGGTTGTTTCATCCTGCGAGCTGGATTTATCCGCAGCTGCACGCTTATTCAAGAATTCCAGGCCTTGCTGGAGTTCTTTCGCGCTCGCTTCCCGGCTGTAGGCGATCCGGTAGAGGAGCTTGATCTGCGCCGCTGGGTCGCTTCCCGCTTCCTTTTGCACGCGCGTCGCGATATCCTGCGACTGCATCCAGGAACGTTTCATTGTTGAACAAGGTCAACGCCTGGGTGGCGACAGTGGTTACGTCACGGCGCTCGCAGCTCAAACTTGCGTTGGGCTGATCGAACACATCGAACATGGGGTACTTCAGATTGCGCTTAATGTCGGCGTAGATACTTCGCCGCCAGGTGGAGGGATCGTCCTTGGTCACCAACCACGTGCCGCGAATGGATGCGCCGGTAACAATACTCTTCGGGACCGGCGGGTAAAAGGCCGGGCCGCCCATCGCCGGATTCAGATCGCCGCTGGCGGACAGAACGGCATCGCGAATGATTTCCGCTTCCATGCGTTTCACGGGGAACCTCCACATGAATTGATCGGTGGGATCCTTGGCCAGGCTGTCGGCGTCGTAGAACGATGAAGCTTCTTTGTAGGTTTCCGAGTTCATGATTTCGCGCTGCATCTGTTTAACGCTCCAGCCCTTTTGCACAAACTCGGTGGCCAGCCAGTCCAGCAATTCCTGATTCGAAGGCTGCGTGCCCATCTTTCCAAAATTGTTGGGAGTGTTCACGATGCCTTGGCCGAAATGCTGATACCAGAGCCGGTTCACCATAACCCGCGCGGTGAGAGGATTGTCAGGCGAAAGCGATGAACTTCGCCAATGCCAAACGGCGTCCGCTGGTTGGATACTGACTATGCTCCGGAGGAGTAATCTTGGCCGGCTCTTTACTGAGCACGGTAAGGAATCCCGGCTCGATCACCGGCGCCTTCATTTCATCGGCGAAAGATCCCAGCCCGTTGCTAGCAAAATACATCGGAGGCGGCTCGTAATGATCGCCGGCGTTGGGGAAGGAACTTGCCCTTGAAACCAAAGTCCTCGTAAGTAATGCCGCCAAAGGTTCCAGGCTGGAACGGCGGATGCGGCGTAAAGCGGAAATCACCATCCCGCATGCCCATGGCGACCGGCGGCTTCTGCGGCATTTGTTTCTTCAGCGCGGCGATCTGGTCTTGCAGGCCCTTGCGCGCCGTTTCGTCCGCTTCGTTCACCTTGATTTCGGCCGCTTTATAACCGGCTGCGTCGTCGTCGGCCAGCCGCACGGTGGAGACCTGCGCCACCAGCAGTTTTTGCCCCGGCGTCCGCTTGTCTTCGGGAGTCGCAAAGGCGTCCTGAATATCCTGCGGGAATTTCTTCAGCGTCTTCGCAAACAGCTCTTTCTTGTAAGGCGCTTCGATCACCGAGATCTGCTTGTTCAGATCTTTGATCTTGGCGTTCAGTTCGTTCGCGGTCTTTTCGTATTCATTCCACTCCTCGGCGGGCACCAGCGGGTGGTCGTACTCGACGGCAGCTGTTAAAGATCGCGATGGTCTTGTAGTAATCCTTGCGCGTGATCGGATCGAATTTATGATCGTGGCAGCGGGCGCAGTTGATGGTGAGGGCCTGGAAGCCCTGCATCGTGGTGCGCGCCATGTCCTCCATATAGTCAAACCGATAGTTGGGATTTTCCAGATCGCGATCGTAAACCTTGGGTCCAAGGCGAACGAAGCCCGTCGCCGTCAGGGCGTCGTACGACGGATTCTCCAATTCGTCGCCGGCCAACTGCTCGATGACGAACTGATTGTAAGGCTTGTCCTCATTGAAGGCCTTGATTACGTAATCCCGATAGCGCCAGGCTTCCTTGTTATCGAAGTCGTATTCATATCCGGTGCCATCGGCATAGCGAGCCACGTCCAGCCACATGCGGGCCCAGCGCTCACCGTAATGTTTAGAATCGAGAAGTTTATCCACCAGCTTCGAATATGCGTTCGGGTCGGGGTCCTTCACAAACGCATCGACCTCGGCGGGCGGAGGCAGCAGGCCGATCAGATCCAGATACACTCGACGGATCAGAATGTTTCGATTCGCCATCGGCGCAGCCTTGAGACCCTTTTCTTCTTGTTTCGCTTTCACGAAAGCATCGATAGGATTCTTGTTCCAGCGCGCATCGGCTACGATTGGTGGCGTGGCGCGAACCGGCTTCTGGAAGGCCCACCACTTGCGGTCGGCGTCGGTGATTCTTCTTTCGTGATAGCTTCCGTATACCAGCAGCGTGCCATCGCTGGTCTTGTTGTCCGTCGCCGCAGCCGTGGCAGGCGCGGCCTTGGGACCTTCGAAGGCGGGAGCGCCGGCGTTGATCCAATCCTTTACTACGGCGATCTCATCGGCACTCAGCCGCGGCATCGGCGCCATCGGCATGGCCGGTTGCATCTCGCCGGTGATGCGTTTGTAGATCAGGCTTTCGGCTGCGTTGCCGGGGACGATCGCGGCACCATGGTCGCCACCTTTGAGTATTGAGTCGCGCGAGACAATGCTCAGATGCGACATCTGCGCGGTCTCGCCATGACACTGTTGGCACTTGGCGAGAACGGCGCCCACGTTCGGTGCCGGCTTCTGGCCTAAGACAGCCGATCCCGGCATCAATAGAGCTAACGCCGCAAAGGCCCCTAACGGCAGGGCAGCAATCCAGTTTCGGGTGGTTCTACGGGGGGACTGCACGCGCATCGCATTCTCCTCTTTTTTAAGGTCAAAAATCGGCGCCGGACTACACCGTGCGCTCTAAGCTTTATCCACTTGAAAGCATACACCTATAGAACGCCGGACACAAGGCCATGTGGGGGGACTGTGGGTAGTACCTATGACCACTCGCCCTTTGGCCCGGAGTGCTTGTCAAGGCATTTGGCTTTCACCTTCGCCGCACTGACGAGCGCTAGCGGATATCCCCGGTAGCGCTTTCTCGGCACCGTTGTTTATAGGGTTACGGTGCACCGACTCTCATCTTGGTGGGGTTTTCGCTGGAAGCTCGCAAGACCGGGGCGTAACTCCTCGGGATGTTCGCGTACATAAGCCAGGAGGTGGCGCCGTCTTTCCCTTCCGCGGCCACTCGCCGGAATGACGGGATGATTCGCGATAATGTCCACACATTCGCGAATATCTCCGGGCTGCATGGCGCGATGGCGCAGCTTCATAGATGCTCCAGAAGGAGCGCTAATCGGCTCTGTTAAGGGTCTTTTAGGACCCTAGCCTCGCCTTCGCAATGTATACTGGCTCAATTGACTTCGCCTGGAGCACCACTCCGCAGTCTTCCGTCAGGCGTCGTAGTCATGGGTGTCGCGGGTAGCGGCAAATCCACATTGGGCGCGGCGGTTGCGGAACGCATGAGCTGGCCGATGATTGAAGGCGACGATTTTCATAGCGACGAGAACAAAGCCCGCATGCGCGCCGGCGTGCCGCTGAGCGATGCCGATCGCGAAGGCTGGTTGCGCAGCCTGGCGCGAGAGTTGCAGCGGCATCCCGGTGGCGCGGTCCTCACGTGCTCGGCTTTGAAGCGCAGCTATCGAGACTTATTGCGCGCCGCTTCGCCGGGACTGGCGTTTGTTTTTTTGGATATCTCGGAGGACGAGGCGCTGTGGCGCGTGCGCGCTCGCGGCCGGCACTTTTTCCCGCCGGGACTTTTGCAGAGTCAGTTTGAAGCTCTGGAGGTGCCGGCAAATGAGCCCGGTGTTTTGACCTTGGACGCTGGACTTCCTCTTGAGAACCTGGTGGATCAAACCGTCACGTGGCTTACCGCGCATAACGGGGAGGCGGCATGACCAGCGCCGGCATTCCGAAACTGCGCTGGCGCATCGGCAGCCTGCTCGGCGCAGGAGTGCTCATCAACTATTTCGACCGCATCAGTCTCTCGGTGGCGGGCCCGCAATTGCAACAGACGCTGGGCCTCAGCTCGACCGAACTCGGCTGGCTGTTCAGCGGATTCTTCTGGACCTACGCACTGTCGCAGATTCCCGCGGGAATGATTTTGGACCGCTGGGGCGTGACCCGCGTGGGGCGCTGGAGCGCGGGCCTGTGGGGCGTCGCGTCGGCGATCACGGCGATTTCGAGCGGCTTTGCCGGCATCTTCGCCGCGCGGGCTTTGCTTGGCCTGGCGGAGGCTCCCAGCTTCCCGGCCAATTCCAAAGCCACCGGCTACTGGTTTCCGCGGCAGGAGCGAGCGTCTTCGACGGCGCTGTTCGATGCGGCTGCGAAATTCTCCAACGTAATCGGCGTGCCGCTGGTCGCGCTGGCCGTAGTGAACTTCGGCTGGCGCTGGGGTTTCGGCCTGGTGGCGACTTTCAGTTTTATCTACTTCGCGGCGTTCTACATTATTTATCGCGATCCGAGCGCGCATCCGAAGCTTTCCACGCGCGAGCGGGAGTACATCGCAGCGGGCGGCGGATCGCCAGAGGGACAAATCTCTACCAGCCCCGCGGGCATGCTCGGCTATCTGCTGCGCAGCCGCAAAGTATGGGGCCTGTCGATCGGGTTCGCAGCGTACGGCTATTGCTTCTATCTGTTCCTCACGTGGCTGCCGGGCTACCTGGTTCAGACCATGCACATGAGCATTCTGAAGTCGGCAACGTTCGCGGCGATTCCCTGGATGTGCGCGACGATATCGGACCTCGCGGTGGGAGGATGGCTGATCGATCATCTGATTGCGCGAGGCCATGACGAAACGCGAGTGCGCAAGACGGTGCTCCTAGCGGGAATGTGCGGCGGGCTGGCGGTTTTCGGCGCCACCACGACCACCGATCCGGTAACTGCGATCGTGTGGATTTCAGTGGCGCTGAGCGGGCTCGCGGCGGCCGCGCCGGTGGGCTGGTCACTGCCTTCGCTGATTGCACCGCGCGGCGGAGTGGGCACGGTCGGCAGCATTATGAATTTCGCCAACAACTTGATGGGTGCGGTGGCGCCCATCGTCACCGGCATGATCGTGGGCAGCACGCATTCGTTCACCAATGCTTTCCTGGTGGCAGGCGTAGTTTTACTGATCGGCATGGCGTCCTTCGTGTTCCTGCTGGGCCGCATCGAACCGGTGCCGGAACCGGCGGGGAAATTACCGTTGCCGGTCTCGCTCCCAGGAGCGCGTTAGGCAGAGACACCAATCGCAACGGGTCAATGCCCGCGCGGGGCTTTGCGTCCCCGCTTAGGATGAGGCCGCGTGCGCCTGCTGCGCGGCGGCTGTCACCATATTGTTGGACACACTCCAGATGGTCACGATTGAAGAACCACTCACGACGAAGAGACCCGCCGCGGCTAACACCACGAAGGCGAGTATAAGGGCATACTCCGTCATGTCCTGTCCCTGCTGTTCTCTCCAGAAGCGTTGCGTCATATCCCTCACGAGAGTTCTAATCCTTTCTCTGTCCGCGCTTCAACAACATTCCAGGGGGGGCCCAAACCATATTACGAGCACCAGGTCTGGGGCTCAACACAAGTAATTTGTATAGCAGTATAGCCTTAAATGGTATCGAAAGATAGGTTTCTTTTTGACAAAAGAGGTTACAAAAATGCTGAACCAGAAGTTTGGTTAGTACCAGTTGGTACTGCGGCGACTTTCGCTGGCGAATCTAGGACTCTCGCTGGCGAATTTAGAAGGATAGATGCGAAGCGGGGCGATTACGCCTTGCGCGGGAACATGTCGAACGGCTGGAAGTCGCCGTTCAGAAGCTCGCTCGTATCGGGGTGCCCCAGCCAGCCGGCGATCATTGTCGCGTACACCCGGCGGAAATCGGTGGTGTGGAGCAGGTTGTCGCCTTCGTCGAGTTTCGCAAGGCTGGGGATCTGGCCGTAGTGGCCGCCCTTCACCTGATTGCCGGCGACGAACATGAGATTCGCGGCGCCGTGATCGGTGCCGAGGCTGACGTTTTCGGGAACGCGGCGGCCGAACTCCGAGAACGCCATCAAGACCACGTCGTCGGCGCGGCCGATGCGCTTCAGATCCAGCATGAAAGCGGAGATGGCGTCGGAGGTATACGTCAGCAGGCGCTGGTGCAAATCGTGCTGAAATACGTGGGTGTCGAAAGCGTTGTTGCGATAGGCCGTATAGTACAGCCGGGTGGGCATGCCGGCTTCGATGAGCGCGACAACTTTGGGCAGGTCGAGACCGGTGATTCCGTAATCGACCGGCGAATGATATTTGGACCAGGCTTCCTGCACCAGCACGGATGCGCTCTTGGCGCTGCGGTTGGTCTCGAGGAGAAACTCGCGCGCGGGGTTGGAGACCTTGCCGTTATCGGGAGTGGCTTTGAAGACCGGGTTTTCGTCGAAGAAACTTTCGCGCGAGAACTTATTGGGATCGTCAAAGACCACCGGGACGTGGCGGCGGCTGCGCACCGCGAGCGACTGGTGGGTATCGATGTTGACCAGATAGTTGGGTGGAGCATCGGGCGCGAGGGTATCGGCGAGGCGGCCCACCCAGCCGTACTGCTCTCCACTGTTGGGCGCGGCGGTTTGCCAATAGGCCATCGACGAGAAGTGCGAGAACGAAGGGTTGTCGTAGCCGCAGCCGTGGACGACGGCGAGCTTGCCATCCTTAAATAAGCGCTCGAAGCCGACCATGCCGCGATTGAAGCCGAAGTGGTCGTCGATGACCTGGAGATTTTTCTTGGGGATGCCGATCTTGGGGCGGTGCTTGTAATACGCATCGTCGCCGTAGGGGACTAGCGTATTGAGGCCGTCGTTGCCGCCGGAGAGTTCGAGAACCACCAGAATCTTGCCGTTGGATTCCGCTTCCGCCGCGATGGCGGCGGCGGCGCGGCCGAAGACACCGACGCGAAGCGCAGTCCCCGCGGTCATGCTGAGGCCGGAGAGGCCGGCGCGCAAAATTTCTCGACGATTCAGTTTCATAGTTACCTCAACCTAATTGATACTCCGGCTGGCTCATGATCAGATGCAAGACCAGCCGCAATGGTTCTTCCAGATAAGTCCGCGCCCGCGGGATGTCGGACGTGCCCAGCTCGCGATCGAGGAAGGCAACCAGCTCATGACGCACGGCGTCGCTCGGCGGGACGCACATGAAACGGGAGATCAGGTAGTCGACCACCTGTGTGGTGGTCTGAGGATTCTCCGCCAAAACCATCTTGGCCAAGTGAAGCTGCGCGGTGTCGCGCGGAATCGGCTTCACGCGTTCGAGGGCCAACTGCGAGCCGCGGAAACTGCCATAGCGGGTGTTGAAGTCTTCGTCGCGGTCCGCGGCCATGTTCGATTCGGCCATTTCTCCGGTCTTGGAATCCGGTTTGGTGGCGGCGGTGATATCCATGCCCTCGCGGATGCGGTCGGCTACGTGGCGCACCTCTTCGCTGGCGGCGACGCGATCGGGCGCAACGAAGTTGATATCGGGGAAGAGCACGTCGCGGGCGAAATTGCCGCGCTCGAGCAGCAGGCCGGGAGTGATCCAGCTCCGGCCTCCGGCCCATCCTGCAACTGTAGGCGGCGAGAAGAGGCGCTGGCCGAGAGCGGCGGTGGCAGAGTTGAAATCCGGCTCGCCGGGAATGTTTTCGAGGCCGAGCTTCTTATAAGTGGATACGGCCAGCTCGACCGGGCTCTTGATGTGCGTGCCCACGGAAGCGGGGCTGTAGAAATCGCGCGACAGGAACATGGCTTCGAGCAGCGGAGCGATTTCGTAATGCGAATGTCGCGCAGGACGGCACCCAGTTTCTTTTGTAGTTCCGGCGACAGATTCTCGCGGACGAAGAAGCGATAGAGCTTGCCGGCGATGTAATCGGCGGTGGCGGGCTGCTGCATGATGATATCGATGATGTCGACGCCATCGAAGTTGCCGGTCTTGCCCAGGAAGGTTTTTTCGCCGTCGTCGTGTTTATCTTTGTTGACGACGAATTTCAAATCCACGTAGTTCCAGCCGGTGAAGGCGCGCGCGGCCTCGCGGACGTCCTTTTCGGTGTAGTGACCCACGCCCATGGTGAACATTTCCATGATTTCGCGCGCGAAATTTTCGTTGGGCGCGCCCTTGACGTTGACTCCGGCGTCGAGGAAGGTGAGCATGCCGGGGTCCTCGGCCATCGAAACCATGAGGTCGCGGAAATTGCCGGTGCCGTGGTTTTCGTAGAGCTGCAATTCGGCGAGGAGCTTGCGATAGTCGCGGACCTTGGGCTCATTGGTGGCGTAATGACCGTGCCAGAAGAGCGCCATCTTTTCCTGCAGCGGCCGCGGGCTGGTGAGCATGCGGTTGGCCCACCAATAGGCCACGCGGTTGGTTTCGAGCACGCTGGCGCGGAGCCAGTAGAAAAACTCGTCGACGATGGGCTGGAGCGGGCGGTTGCCGGAGGGTTTGACCTTGATGCCGAGCGCTTCGCCGTTCTTCTTGGCGAGATCGGTGACGGCGGGACGGCTGGGCGGAAACGGTTCGAGGCCGGGATCGCGAATGCCGGATTCGTCGAAGGCCGGCAGGTGGCTGACATCGGTGCCTTCGTAGCGGACCAGGCGGGCGATGGCCTGCGCCGGCGTCATCTTGGCGAGCGCGTCGATCTCAGCCGGCGTGCCTCCGAATCCGGCGCGTTCGAGCAGGTGAGCCGCGAAATCGCGATTCCAGTCTTTGGCGCCGATAGGCGTGAGATCGTTCTGCCAGGCGGCGGGTCCGGCGGTCTGGGCGAGCAGGGGAGCGGGAGAGATCGCAATCGCTACGGCGACCGCTAGGATTGCGACCAGGGAATCCACTCTGCGCATGTTCCAACTCCTTCAGATTGTGCTATAGAAGATGTTCCCACGAATTGCGGAGGGACGCCACTGCAGGATGGCGGGGTGAGGCCCTGAGAACTTATCCCGGAATATGTGGGACGGAGGCGGGTCCCCTAATAGAGGCTATGCGTTCGGCGATGGCACGCTCAATATGCGGAGTGGCGTGAGCCGGGAAGTTGTCGTCACATCCATGACCGAAGTTCTGGAGGGCCCTCAGCAAGCCCGCATTCCCGTATTGAATCAAGTCCAGGATGTGAACGCCCTTGTGGGGATATCGTTCCGCAATGGACACGACCAAGTGTAAATTCGCTTCCAGGAGACGTTTGCGGGCGGATTCCGCCTGCCGATCGCGGGCTCGAAGATGCTGAAGGCAGCCAAGCTCTTCCTCGCGGCTCAACGGGGGAACTTTGTCAACCAAGTCCAGATAGAGTCCCAGGGGGTCATCAACAAACTTCAGATGGTCATCCATCTTGAGACCGTCCGGCGGGTGGACTTCTTTGCCGTTGACTCGCTTCGGGTCCATGTTACTTTTTCTACACCTAAAAGTGTCAGCCGGCCAAGGACAATGTGGACTGCGGAGCGCGTTCGTCAGCCTGCTTGGTCTCGGAGGCTACGCCGAAGCGGGCCGTGAAATGAAACGAACTGCCAATGCCGGGTTCGCTTTCCACCCAGATGCGACCGCCCAGCAGCTCGACTAAGCGGCGTGAGATCGTGAGTCCCAGGCCGGTTCCGCCATACTTACGCGTGATGGAATTGTCGGCTTGGGTGAAGGAGGAAAAGATTTCCTTTTGTTTGTCCGGCGGAATGCCGATCCCGGTATCTGTGACGGAGAACCTTACAGTTGTATGCTCCGCCTCCTGAGATTCTTTTTGAACCGATAATGTCACTCCGCCGGTGCTGGTGAATTTGAGGGCGTTCCCGATGAGGTTTACGATAATTTGGCGCAGGCGAGCCGGGTCGCCGGCGACTAGATCGACGACTTGCGAATCCACCTGCAGGGCAAGATCCAAACCCTTCTCTTGCGCCGGACGACTGAGCGTCTTTACCGTCTTTGCCAAGGTTTCGCGGAGACTGAAGGTGACGTTGTCCAGATCCAGCTTTCCGGCTTCAATCTTTGAAAAGTCCAGGATGTCGTTGATCAGCGTCAGAAGTCCTTCTCCCGACGACTTCGCGGTTTCGAGGCAATCACGCTGGTCGGCATCCAGAGTGGTATCGAGCGTCAGCGCGACCATGCCGAGAATGCCGTTCATGGGCGTCCGAATCTCATGACTCATGTTTGCGAGGAACGCGCTCTTGGCGCGATTCGCCGCCTGCGCTGCCTCCTCGGCCTGCCGGCGCTCTAGCATCTCTTCCTGTAATCGCCGATTCACGAGTCGCAGGGCCTCGCGCTGGAAATGCGCCTTCAGGGCAAGATGAACGATTACCCCAAAGAGGACCGCACTCGATAGTCCGCCCCACAACGTCAGGTTGGTCAAGAAATCGGGTTTGTGCGGGTTCCTGGCAGCGAACGCCTGCCACAGTCCGATTCGGAAGGTTGCTACAAAAACACCGGCGCCGACGGATATCCACAAGGACTCGCGCAGGCCAAGCTGAGGGACGTCAAGAGCCAGGGCCGTAAGGCCGATTCCCAGGAGCACAAAGCCAACTCCGGTGAGGAGCGCGACGCGGTTCAGATTGCCCCAAGCAAAAGCGCCGCTCGTTCCAGAGAGCACGGCGATGCTGCACGCCGCGCCGACTGCGGCAACCAGCAATCCGGTAACGCCCAGCAGAGGGGATCTTTTGGCGGTCCCTCGGCGTTGGGCCAATATGGTGACTACGGCGAATACGGTGAAACAGAGAGCCGTGGCCGGCGACATACGGCCACGGAAGGGCGTGAGCGTGGTGATAAAGGCGGCACTGAGAAGTTCGTCGATACCGAAGTTTGCAAGGAACAGGTATTCGAGCAGTGAAGCGATCGATATCATCGCGGTTATGGCGGAGACGGTCACGGTGAGCCGCGGTTTGGCGTTTACGATGCCCAGCAGAGCGATCCCGCTCAGCAGAAAATTGACCGCAGTGTTGGGCTGCATGGGCGCGAAATTCGGCGCGACCTGAATGAGGAAAGTGGAATGGATCGCCCAGCCGATCAGTACGATCGACCCCAGCAGGATGGCGAGTATGCCGCAAATTGCCGCAGTCGTTCTGGGCCAAGACAGACTGATAGCGCTTACGCGAGCTCGCATGCGATTCCCAAATCTTGGTATCGGCTTATCTAACACAAACCTTTAGCATTTGCGCGGCTCGGCGGAGCCTGGCGAGCGGCGCTGACGGCGCTGGCGTTTTGGCGCCTAATCAAAAGACACTTCGGCTGTGCTGGGGTTGGTGCGGTGCGAAATTTCGGATCGTCTCGCGGTGGGCCAACTACAACCGACCGGAGTTGAGGAAAACAGGCGGCTGGCGGTCTTAGAAAAGGTCCTGGAAGAGGTTCCGAATCAATCATCAATTGCTCTCTCCTCTTTCGCTTTGCCAGGAATGTTCTCCACGGAGGTGCGCCCAAGGGACAAGAAAGAGTAGTGAAGACAGCGGCTTACTTGAACGGTATGTCGATCTGACCGTAGCTGCCGGGTGTGGCTTGGTTCACGGCCAAAGCAACGCGATCAAGATACAGCCGTACAATTCGCCACGTCGAGTTCCCGAGCACAAGAACGGCAATTTTTCGACTCGTCAAATTTTGCTGATACTGGATTCTTCTGTCGGTGGTGAGCAGGAGGTCGAATCCCTCGGCCTCAGCGAGACTTAGCAGTTCACCGTTGGAAATCCTGTCCCACCCGCGTTCGATTGCTTCAGTGACCTCGTGGCTGGTTAGCGAACCGGCAATGCCGCTGGGGGTGCCGTGGTCAAAGAGAATGCGCATCAGTGGAGCTGGCTGCGCCAACGGGAGCAGGCGGCGCATCCAGGCTGCGGGCGGCAAATTCGAGTACTGCCTGAATTTGCTCCCTGGTTACGTGAAACTGCTCGATGATTTCCTCTATGCTCGAGCCCGCCTCAAGATTCTCAAAAACTGTCACCACGGGCATCCGCGTACCGCGAAAAACCCAGGCACCGCTCCGTCTGTCCGCCACGCTTTCGACGGCGGGGCATTGTGACCAGTCGAGAGTTGATGTAGGCATGACCAGCGCTCCTGCCTTTAGGATACGCCGAAAAAGGTGGGCACTACAGCAGTTCGGACGCGGCGAAGAAGAAGGGGATTTCGACGGCGGCGGTTTCGGGGGCGTCGGAGCCGTGGACGCAGTTGCGCTCGATGGAGGCGGCGAACAGTTTGCGGATGGTGCCTTCGGCGGCGTTGGCTGGGTTGGTCGCGCCCATGGTGTCGCGCCACTTCTTGATGGCGTCCTCGGCTTCGAGCACCAGGACCACGACGGGTCCTTCGGTCATGAACTTGACCAGCGACGCGAAGAAGGGGCGCTCGCGGTGGACGCCGTAGAAGTTTTCGGCTTCGATCTGGCTGAGGCGCTTCTGCTTCATGCCGACGATGCGGAAGCCCGCCTTCTGAATGATGGCGAGGATCTGGCCGGATTGGCTCGGCGGCGACGGCATCGGGTTTGATGATGGCGAATGTGCGTTCCATAGTTTAAAGTGCGGATTTAACTTTCTCGCCGATGTCGGCGGGCGTGGGGCAAACGATGATTCCGGCGGCGGCCATGGCGGCCATTTTGTCTTCGGCCTTGCCGCTGCCTCCGGAGATGATGGCTCCGGCGTGGCCCATGCGGCGGCCGGGGGGCGCGGTCTGCCCGGCGATGAAACCGATCACCGGCTTCTTCACGTGTTCCTTTATATACGCCGCGGCCAGTTCCTCGGCGTTGCCGCCGATTTCGCCGATCATGACGATGGCGTGAGTGTCGGGGTCCTCGTTGAAGAGCTTGATGGCGTCGGTGTGGGTGGTGCCGATGATGGGGTCGCCTCCGATGCCGATGCAAGTGGATTGGCCGATGCGGAGGTTGGTCAACTGGCCCACCGCTTCATAAGTCAGCGTGCCGGAACGCGAGACCACGCCCACGTGTCCGGCAAGGTGAATGTGCCCGGGCATGATGCCGATCTTGCACTGGCCGGGAGTGATGATGCCGGGGCAATTGGGTCCGATTAAGCGCGTGGCGGGATGCGACTTCAGATATTCCCAGGCCTTGATCATGTCGTTGATCGGAATGCCTTCGGTGATGCAGACGACCAGGGCGAGTCCGGCATCGGCGGCTTCCATGATGGCGTCGGCGGCGAAGGGCGGCGGCACAAAGATGACGGACGCGTTGGCGCCGGTGGCCTTGACGCCTTGCGCGACGGTGTCGAATACTGGGCGGTCGAGGTGCTTTTGCCCGCCTTTTCCGGGAGTAACGCCGCCCACCACGCGAGTGCCGTACCGGATGGCCTGCTGCGCATGGAAAGTTCCTTCCTTGCCGGTGAATCCCTGGACCAGGAGCCGCGTGTTGCTGTTGACGAGTACGCTCATGCGGCTAACTCCACGACTTTTTTCGCCCCGTCGAGCATGCCTTCGGCGATCGTGAAGTTGAGGCCGGAGTCCTTGAGGATGCGGCGGCCGAGTTCGACGTTGGTGCCCTCCATGCGGACCACGATGGGGTGAGTGACGTTGAGTTCCCGGGCCGCGGCGACCACGCCTATGGCTAAAGTGTCACACCGCAGAATGCCGCCGAAGATATTGATAAACACGGCCTTGACAGATTTGTCAGACAAAAGAATACGGAAGGCGTTGCGGATCTGGTCGGCGTTGGCTCCGCCGCCGACGTCGAGGAAATTGGCGGGGCTGCCGCCGGCGTACTTGATGATGTCCATGGTGGCCATGGCGAGTCCCGCGCCGTTGACCATGCAGGCGACGGTGCCGTCCAGTTTGATGTAGTTGAGGCCGAATTTCGAAGCTTCTACTTCAAGGGGATCTTCTTCGTTGAGGTCGCGGAGTTCGAGGAGATCCTTGTGGCGGAAGAGGGCGTTATCGTCGAGCGTGAGTTTGGCGTCGAGCGCGTAGACGTGGCCGTCTTTGGTCAGGATGAACGGGTTGATTTCGGCGAGGGTGGCGTCGAGGGCCTCGCTCGCCTGCGCGAGGGCCATCATCGCTTTGGCGGTGGCGCCGGCCATGGGTCCGGGAATGCCAATGCCGAAGGCGAGTTTCCGCGCCTGGAAGGGCTGAAGGCCGAGGCCGGGCTCGATGGATTCCTTAAGGATGCGCTCGGGAGTTTTGGCGGCGACTTCCTCGATTTCGACCCCGCCGTCGGCCGAGGCCATGAAGGTGTTCTTGCCGGTGGCGCGGTCGAGGACGATGCCGAGGTAGAGTTCGCGCTCGATGGGAAGTCCTTCTTCGATGAGGAGGCGCTGTACGACGCGGCCCTCCGGACCAGTCTGATGAGTGACGAGGGTACGCCCCAGGATCTGGTCGGCGGCGGCGCGGGCTTGCTCCGAGTTCTTGACTACCTTGACGCCTCCGCCTTTGCCGCGTCCGCCGGCGTGGATTTGAGCTTTAACGACGACCGTGCCGCCGAGCCGTTGTGCGGCCAATTCAGCTTCCGGCACGGTGTGAACCACTTCGCCGCGGGGCACCGGCACGCCGTAGCGTGCAAGCAGGGCTTTGGCCTGGTATTCGTGGATCTTCATGTGGGTGTGTGGAACGGAAATTCCAATATAGCGCAGACCGCGGGTGGCGCGAGAAGAGTCGAGCGGCGAAAATAGGTGAAATGCCGCGTGTTCGATTGTTTCACTGGAAGGCGAAAGAGGCCGGGCCACTGATCGCGAAGCTGCACGCGGCGGGGTACGAGGTGGTGCACAACACGGAGACGCAATCGCCATCGGTGCGGGAGATCAAGGAGTCGGGCGCGGCGGCGGTGGTGATCGATTTGTCGCGGATGCCTTCACACGGCAAGTATGTGGGCGCGTGGCTGCGGGGATCGAAGAGTACGCGGCACATCCCGCTGGTGTTTGTGGGCGGCGAGGCGGAGAAAGTGGCGGCAATCAGGAAGCACATGCCGGATGCGGTGTATACATCGGTGGCGGGCGTGGGCACGGCGCTGAAAAAGGCGGTCAAGAATCCGCCGCGCGAACCGGTTGTTCCTCGGCAGATGATGGAGACGGCACCGGGACGAACGGCGGCGCAAAAGATGGGCATTCGTGAAGGGAACGTCGTCGGGCTGATCGATCCGCCGGGGGATTACGCGAAGGTGATCGGAGAACTGCCGCAGGGCGTAGTGCTGGAGGAAGACTCGCGGCAGGCGTGCCCGGTGACGATCTGGTTCGTGCATGATGCGGGCGAGTACGAGGCGGCACTGCCGTTGCGCAGGATGCTGGCGGCGCGAAGCCGGTTGTGGATCGTGTGGCAGAAGGGGCGGCGCGATGGGCTGAACGGGAATTTCGTGCGCGAGCGCGCGCTGGCGATGGGGCTGGTGGATTACAAGATTTGTTCGCTGGACGGGGTGTGGAGCGGGATGGTGTTTACGGTGAAGAAGGCGCGCGGATAGTCTTAGCGGCGTTCTTCGAGATGGCGCAGGCGCGCGTCGAGGACTTCTTCCACGCGGCGGAGCTCGGCGCGCCACAGATCGCGCATGTCATCGAAGCGGGTATTCATATGCACGGCAAAGAGGCCGATCAACGTTGCGTTGAATAGCATAGGGATGCCGATCGCCAGATACAGCTGCTGGTTGGTCACCACAGTTAGTGCGCTCCGCTTGGCTTTATTCTCGCACGATGTGAGTGCGCGATGATAGAAGATCCATGTCGCTAGTGCCCTATCTTCACCGCGTGGCTGCGGGCTCCGATCTCACTTCCGCCGAGGCCCACGAAGCCATGACGCTGCTGCTCGAAGGCGGTATGCACGATGCGGCGGTGGGCGCATTTCTGGCGGCGCTGCGGGTGAAGGGCGAGACGGCGTCCGAGCTCGCGGGGTTCGCGCGGGCCATGCGCGAGCACATGGTGACAGTGGACGCGGGGCCCGGGGTGATCGACATTGTCGGCACCGGAGGCGACGACGCGGGAACGTTCAACATTTCAACCGTAGCGGCGCTGGTATTGGCGGGAGCGGGCGCGCGAGTGGCGAAGCACGGCAATCGGGCGATATCCGGAAAAGTGGGTAGCGCCGATGTGCTCGAAGCGTTGGGGGTGCGCATCGCCATGACGCCGGAGGAAGCGGCGGGCGCGGTGCGCGAGATCGGTCTGGGATTCTTGTTCGCTCCCAACCTGCATCCGGCGATGAAGAACGTGCAAGGCGTGCGGCGCGAATTGAAGATGCGCACGGTGTTCAATCTGCTGGGGCCGCTATCGAATCCGGCGCGGGCGCAGACGCAGGTGATTGGAGCGCCGTCGATTGCATTCGCCGGGATTATGGCGGAGGCGCTGGCGGAGTTAGGAACGGGACACTCCTATGTAGTGCACGGCGTGCTTGCCGGGGGCGGCGGGTTGGATGAGGTGAGTACGACGGGTTCCACCGAAGTCTACGAGGTGTGGACGGGCAGGGTGAAGAAGAGCGTATGGATGCCGGAGGATTTCGGCGTGCCGAAGGTCCAGATAGAGGCGCTCGCGGGTGGGAATGCGGCGGAGAACGCGAAGATTGCCGTGGAACTACTGGGAGGGATGAAGGGTCCGAAGCGGGATATCGTGCTGGTGAATGCGGCGGCCGGGCTGATGGCCGCGGGCTTGGCCGCGACGCCTTGCGAGGGCGTAGCGACGGCGGCGGATGCGATCGATTCAGGACGCGCAATTGCGGTGCTGAAGCAATTACAGCGAGAGTTTCCGGAACGCTTATGACTACGGGGCTATAACGACAGGGGCAGTGCGGATGGGCGTTCTTCAGCGAGTGAATCGGGGCCCAGAATCCGCGAACCTTGGCCGTGGCCCCAGCCGAGCGCCGACATACGGCCGGGATTCGCCGATAAAACAATCTGCAGCGGACTGCTTTGATCCGGAGCGGCGGCGCGGGCGCCCATGCGCGATGATACCAGCGCCAGATAAGTAAGGATGGCGTGGATGTCACCTTCGGCGGGCGAAGCCATATCGAAATCCTGGGTGCAGAGGCGGACGCGGTGGCCGGTCTCACTCAGGCGGAAGGCCACGAAGGCGGCGCATTCCACCGCGGTTTCAAACCAGGCGCGTTGATCGGGAGTGGCGTCGAGGTCGAGGAAGATAACGATCATCTGGTCTTCGTCGCGGGCGAATTCGCGAACCTGCAGCGAGCGCGTGTGCGCGGTGGCTTTCCAATCGACGTGGCGCGCGCTCTCCAGCACCTCATAGGGACGGATGCGGTAGAAATCGTGGCCGGGGCCGCGACGCCAGGCTTCGATCTCCCCGGCTATGGAATCGGCGAGGGACTGGAAGCCGGGGCGTGGATCGAGGCAGGGATAGACGATGACGTCGTGGCGCAGCGTGACGGTCTCGCGGCGTTCGGCGAAACCGAAGGGGAAGCCGGTGGTGAGCTGAAACGCGCGCTCACTGTGGCGGCCACGAGTGGGGAAGCGGAGTTCGATGGGCTCCTCGACCGTGACGCCACCGGGGATGACGGGGAAGAAGAGCGCGCCCTCGTAGCCGCTGGGGCCGATGTTGCCGGGAGTGGTGAGCGGGCTGGGAGGTGCACCGGTGACACGGATGCTGAAGGAAGGCATCCAGCGTTTGAGATTTTTCAGGCGCACGGTGGCGCGGACGGTGCGGCGCGCGGAGATGTGCGACGGCAGCAGGAGATCGATTTCGAGGCCGGCGAGCGTGAGCTTGCTGACGAAGCCGGAGATGGCGAGGATCGACAGCATCGCGGCGAGGATCAAGAATAGAAGATTGTTGGCGGAGAGGACGGCGGCGAGCGTGACGATGACGATGGCTCCGCTATAGGCGAGTCCGGTGCGGGTGACTTGTTGGCGCAGGGCGCCGGGCCAGAGGGTGCGGAGGTTTTGCCACCAAGTCATGCGAGGTTAGTGGCAGTCAGGGCGGTTGAAGGTGATGGTGACGCTTGTGCGCCGGCCGGGATGATCGGCGTCTTGGGGTTCGGCGATGTTTACGTGTTCGTACTCAGCGTAAGCCAAAGAGAATCTCCCCGCGCCCATGACGCCTTTCATGATTTCCTTGCCCCGCTCAGAGGGAGGCACTAATTCGTCGATGACTTCATCCACCTGTTGCTTGGAGATGTATTCGGGAGGGACTTCGCCATCTAGGTGTACGTAACTGCCCGGAGGCAATTCAATTCTGCACGCCTGGCGGCTTGGTCCATACTTCACGAGCGCCACAATGTTAGGGCGAACTTGAAAGCTTTCCTGGGGGAGCGGCTCACCATATTTGGCGCGGAGAGTGGAGGTGTCCATTTGGCCGAAGGCGGTGCAGCAGACCACGAACAGGGTGAGTTTGGCAGTCATGCTTCATGATACTGACTCGGGTTTAGCGGCGGCTTGGGCCACGCGGCCGATGGCGTTGACCAGCTTTCGATAGGGGATTTTCGAGGGCCATTCGATGTCGATCCATTCGCCATCGCGCCAACTGGAGGTGTACCAGCGGGTGAGAATCGCGAGGTGTTCGAGATTGGGCGCGCCTTGCGGTTCGATGGCGGCGACCAGGTCACGTACGCGTCGATCCATCGATTGACCGGCGCCATCGACTTCCGAGAGGAGCAGGCGGCGCGGGGTTTGCCAACAGCCACCGATGAGGAACCACAAATCGATGGCATCGGGGATGGACGACGGCACAACGGCGACTCCGGCGAGACGGTCGAGCGTATGGGGCAGCTCGCCGGCGGCGGCTTGCACCTCGGCGATGCGGGCGGTGCGCTGGTGGAGGCGCTCGGCTTCCTCAAATTGCATTTCGGCGCTGGCGCGGTCGCGGGCTTGCTCGGACGGGTCCTTGAGCGAAGCGCCGCCGGTGCGCAGGAATTGTTCCACGCGGTCGGCTTCGCTGCGATATTCCTCGATCGACACGACGGTCTGGCACGGGCGGAGGCAACGGTTCATCTCGCCATAGATGCAGCCGGGGTGTCCGGGCGACGGCTGGAGATTTTCTTCGCAGCGGCGAATCTGGAAGAGGTCGAGGATCTCGGTATTGAAATGCTCGGCGGCGGCGCGGGTTGGGAAAGGACCGTAGGAGAGGCCGCGGCCGAGCCGGGTCGTCACCATGGTGCGCGGGAATTGGTTGTCGAGCGTCAGGCGCAGGAATGCCGGCGGGCGGAGGCGGACGATGCGCGGCCAGTCGTCCGGGAAATGCTTCTGCGCAAGTTCGAGGTGCGTGAGTGACGATTCGAGCTGGGAGCCGGTGGGCCAATAATCGATGCGCTCGACTACGCCGCGGAGATTGAGGACGCGCGAGGTGCGGTCGCGTTCGGAGAGCAGGCGGCGGAGGCGGCGGCGTAAGAGTGCCGTGCGGGCGAGGTAGGGCGCACCTTCGCTGGCCCAGAGCAGAAAGACGGCGGGGCGATCGGGGATGGAGTCGAGATCGGTTGGGCTCGCGGTGCGAGGTTCCCGCATGAATTCATTGTCGCGAAGCCAGGGGCGCGAAAGCTACAATCAAACCGTAAATGGAGAATCGAGCGATCGCGCGAATGCTGTCGGAGACGGCCGACTTGATGGAAATTTCGGCGGAAGATTCATTTCGCATTCGGAGTTACCGGACGGCGGCGGGGGTGATCGAGGGGCATCCGGAACAGCTCGCGGCCATGCTGAAAGATCCGGAGAAGAAGCTTACCGATATTCCGGGGATCGGCAAGGGGATCGCGGCGGTAGTGGTCGAGATCGAGGAGCGGGGGAGCTTTGAGCGGCGCGATGAGATGCTGGGCAAGTATCCGGCGTCGCTGCTCGAATTGTTCAGCATTCAGGGGCTGGGTCCGAAGAGCATACGGCTGCTGTATGACACCCATAAGGTGCAATCGGTGGACGATCTGGAGCGGATCTGTAAGGAGCAGAAGCTGCGCGAGCTGCCGCGAATGGGGGCGAAGCTCGAAGAGAAAGTGCTGCGGTCGATTGCGTCGTATAGGCAGCGGGCGGGGCGGTTCCTGCTGTCGTTTGCGGAGCGCGCGGCGGAGGAATTGGTTGCGTATTTGAGTGCGGTGCCGGGGGTCGAGAAGATCACGCCGGCGGGGAGTTTACGGCGCGCGAAGGAAACGGTGGGGGATCTGGACTTGCTGGTGACGGGTCCTGGGGCGGCGGAGGCGCTGGAGAAATTCGTGGTCCATCCGCGGGCGCAGGAGGTGCTGGGGAAGGGTCCGAACAAGGCCAGCATCAAGTTTGGGCTGGAGGGGTTGCAGGTGGATCTGCGGGCGCTGGCGACGGAGAGTTACGGCGCGGCGCTGCTGTATTTCACGGGAAGCAAAGAGCACAATATCGTGCTCCGGTCACGGGCGCAGAAGATGGGCTTGACGCTGAACGAGTATGCGCTGGCGCGGCTGGACGATGAGTCGCCGGTGGCGAGCGCGACCGAGGAAGAGATCTACAAAGTGCTGGGGCTGGATTGGATTCCTCCGGAGCTGCGCGAGAACTCGGGCGAGATTGACGCGGCGGCCGAGCATCGTTTGCCGAAGCTGGTGGAGTTGAACCAGATGCGCGGCGACCTCCACATGCACACGACGGAAAGCGACGGGCGGGCGACGCTGGCGGAGATGGCGGAGGCGGCTCGCGAGCGGGGTCTCGACTACATCGCTATCACGGACCATTCGAAATCTTTGGCGATGACCAATGGGCTGGATGAGAAGCGAGCGGTGGCGTTTGCGCATCAGGTGCGTGAGATGGATCAGCGTGCGTTGGGTTTGCGCGTGTTCTCGGGGCTAGAGTGCGACATCATGCGCGATGGGGCGATGGACTTGTCGAACGACGCGCTGGCGGAACTCGACTGGGTGGTTGGCAGCGTCCACAGTTACATGAATCTGGAGCCGGCGGAAATGACGGATCGGCTGCTGCGGGCGCTGGAGTGCCCGTCTCTGCGGGCGATCGGGCATCCGACGGGCCGTATCCTTCTGCATCGTGATGCGTTTCCGTTCGACTTTGAAGCGGTGGCCGCGGAGGCGGCGCGGCGGAATGTGTATCTGGAGATCAATGCGAGTCCGGAGCGGCTGGATCTTTCGGCGACGCTGATTCGCACGGCGAAAACCAAGGGCTGCAAGTTCGTCATTTCGACCGACGCGCATCATCCGAAGCACTTGGCGAACATGAGCTACGGCGTTCGTATGGCGCGGCGCGGGTGGCTGGAGGCGGGCGACATCCTGAACACGCGATCGGCGGCGGATTTTGCGAAGGCGATTCGCCGGTAGCATTTTATGAAACTCATTTCTTCGAAGGAAATTACTAAGAACCGAATTTTTACGGTTACCCAAGATCATGCGGTAGACGACGATGGGTTTGAGATCGAGCGCGCCATCGTGCATCACCGGGGGTCGGCGGTGATGATGCCGGTGGATGAGAAGGGGCGCATTCTTCTGGTTCGACAATATCGTTTGCCGGCGCGGCAATTTCTGTGGGAGCTGCCGGCGGGATCGGTGGACCCGGGCGAGAAGCCGCTCGAGACCGCGCGCCGCGAACTGGTGGAAGAGACCGGATATCGCGCAAAAAAGTGGACCAAGATGGCGGAGTTTTATCCCAGTCCCGGGTTCTTGACGGAGAAGATGACCATCTATCTGGCAACCGGGCTCACGGCAGGCGAGCCTAAGCCGATGGACGACGAGCGCATCGCGACGCGGTGGTTCACGGCCAAGGACTTGGATGAAATGATCCGCACCGGCAAGATCAAAGACGCCAAGACTAACGTGGGCTTTCTTAGATGGAAGCGGTATTTCGCTGGGGCAGGGCGCGCAGGTAAGTAAACATCGCGGCGAGTGCCTGGGCGCGATGGCTCACTTGCATCTTTTGTTCGACGGCGGCTTCGCCGAAGGTGCAGCCGAAGGGTTCGTGGTAGAACAGCGGATCGTAGCCAAAGCCGCCAGAGCCGCGGGGTTCATCGATAATACGGCCTTCGACGGCTCCACGAAACGTCTTCACTAGCTTGCCGTCGTGAACCAGGGCGATGACGCAGACGAATCGCGCGGCGCGGTTCTCGACTCCGCGCAGACGTTCAAGCAAGAGCGCGTTGTTGGCGGCATCGGTCGCGTGGTCGCCGGCGTAGCGTGCCGAATAAACTCCGGGCGCTCCGTTGAGTGCGTCGACCTCCAGGCCGGAGTCATCGGCGAACAAGTAGTCGGTCACATGCCGGCCGTAAGCGACGGCTTTCTCGATGGCGTTGGCTTCGAAGGTGTCACCGGTTTCGTCAGGCGGCGGGACGGATTTCGGGAGAGCGCGCACATCGAAATCGGGGGCGGCCAATTGAAACTCGCGCAGCTTGCCAGCGTTGCTGGTGGCGCAGTAGACGATCATGCGGTTTCGAGAGACTTCTGGATGAGGATCAATTCGGCGATACCGACGCGGGCCAGAGCCACAAGAGATGCCAATTGCGCGTCGTCGAAAGCGGTTTTTTCGGCGGTGGCCTGAAGCTCGACGAACTGGCCGGAGCCGGTCATCACAACGTTCATGTCTACTTCGGCTTGGGAGTCCTCCTGATAGCAGAGGTCCAGCATGGGCACTCCGCCTACGATGCCGACACTGGTGGCAGCAACGTAATCGCGAACGGGATTGCGCTTGAGTGTGCCGAACTTCACGAGCTTGCGGACAGCCACCGAAAGGGCGATGTAAGCGCCGGTGATGGCGGCGGTGCGGGTGCCGCCGTCGGCCTGGAGCACGTCGCAATCGAGGATGATGCTGCGCTCGCCCAGTGCGTCGAGATCGACGATGGAGCGCAGCGAGCGGCCGATCAGGCGCTGGATTTCCATGGTGCGGCCGGACGCACGGCCCTTCGAGACTTCGCGCGGAGTGCGGGTGGCGGTGGCGCGGGGCAGCATGGAATACTCGGCCGTGACCCAGCCTTTGCCGGAGCTGCGCAGGAAATGCGGAACCGTGTCCTCGATGGATGCCGCGCAGAGCACTTGCGTGTTGCCGACTTCGATCAACACCGAACCTTCGGCGGTGAGCAGGTAGTCCTTCGTGATCTTGAGGGGGCGCAGTTGATTGGGCTTGCGTCGATCGATTCGCATATGAGTTTAGCTGCCGGACTTGAGGAGTTCGTAAAACAGCAACGAGATCAGTGCCACGCCGGCCACGATGAGCAGCAGGCAGGGGATTGCGGCTGCATTGGATCGCGCGACAGGGGCCTTGCGCGAACCGGCCGCTTTGAATTTTGCCATGGGAGGTAACTCCCATAGGTGTAACACACGGGTGTAAGACAGCGGAGATGTAGCACAATGAAGCTATGAACCCGAGCGGCGTGACCGCGGCTCCGCGCATCGTGAACCGGTTTTTCGAGTTCTCCCTGCTGGGAATGCTGGCGGCGGGGTACTTCGCGGTGCTGGGGTCGGGATTCCTGGATTGGCCGACCGCGGCGCTCACGCTGGTGGGCCTGTGCGCGCGTGCGTTGGCCGTAGCGGGAGTGGTCAAGATTGAGCCGCCTCCGCGAGTGGTCGCGGCGCTGGCCATCGCTTACATCGGGTTCTTCCCGATCGACTACCGTTACATCTCCGGAACATTTCTCGCGGCCACCGTGCACATGGTGTTTTTCCTGGCGGTGCTGAAGCTGCTGACCGCGAAGACGCCGCGCGATTTCGGATATCTGAAGGCTATCGCGGGGCTGGAGCTGATCGCGGCGGCGGTTCTGTCCGAGGGACTAAGTTTCCTGGCGTATCTGGCGGTCTTCGTGCTGTTCGCCATCGCGACATTTGCCAGCGGCGAAGTGCGGCGGGCGGCGGGAGCGCAAGTGGTTGTCTCGCGCGGCGGCCTGAAGGCGTTTTCGCGGCGCCTGGGAGTGGTATCGGCGTGCCTGTTCGGCGGAATTCTTTTCATGACGGTGTGCCTGTTCTTCGTGCTGCCGCGCACGGCACGCGCCGCGTTCGAGCGTTTTGCGCCGGCACGCTACCGGTTGACGGGATTTTCGAACAACGTGACGCTGGGCGAGATCGGCAGGATTATGCAGAGCAGCGCGCCGGTGATGCATGTGCGGTCGTATCAGGGCGAAGGATTCCTGCCGGTGAAGTGGCGCGGCGCGGCGCTGGCGGAGTTCGATGGCAAACGCTGGTTCAATCCGCCGGGACTGGATCAGGCAATACAAGTCGACAACGGCGAGGTGGTGGTGCGCTCCGCCACGGAGGGCGCGAGCCGCGGGCCGAATCTAATTTATCAGGTTCACTTGGAGCCGCTGATTGCCGATACTCTGTTTTTCGCGGGCACGGTGGAGACCATTAAGATCGATGTGCGGTATCTGCGGTATTCGCGCGGCGGTGGTTTTCACGTGTCGCCGCGGTACGGGAATCGCGGGTTGAACTACAGCGCATATGGGTTCCTGCCGAATGAGTGGGCTCCGGGACGCTATTCCGCGCAGCTTCCGCAAGGCATTCAACGCGAGTACCTGAGCCTTCCGCCGACTGATCCGCGGATTTTCGAGTTGGCGCGGCAGATGACGGCGGGAGCGCAGACGCCGGCGCAAAAGGCTCGGGCGATGGAAACGCACCTGCGGCAGGATTATGGCTACACCTTAGAGTTGCTGTCGAAGCCGGTGGACGATCCACTGGCGTATTTTCTGTTCGTGCGCAAGAAGGGCCACTGCGAATATTTCGCGTCATCGATGGCGGTGATGCTGCGGACGCTGGGGATTCCGTCCCGCGTAGTCACGGGATTTCAAAGCGGCGTTTATAACTCCATGACGGGCTGGCAGGTGATTCGCGCGTCCGACGCGCATAGCTGGGTGGAGGCGTGGATCGACGGGCGCGGCTGGACCACATTCGACCCGACGCCGTTCGATACGTCCGGGGGCGAGCCAGGGTTGATGAGCCGGCTGGCGCTGCTGTCAGATACCGCCTCGCAAGTTTTGAACGACTGGGTGATGAATTATGACCAGGGCCATCAGGCAGAGCTGTTGTCGCGCATGCAGGACGCCCGGCGAAGCATCCGATTTACGGACTTTGACGATCTCGCTTTGGCGTTGAGATTTCGGGTCCAGCAGGGAATTCGGTATCTGCCGGCGATCGGCGGCGGTATCGCCATTGTGGTTCTGTGGCTGCTGTTTGGGCCGGCAGCGTTGAAGTGGTGGAAGCAGCGGGCGCACGCGCGCAAGGTGCAGCGCGGGGCGGGGGATCCATCGGACGCCACGATTCTTTATCAACAGATGCTCGAATTGCTGGCGAAGCGCGGCATCCAGAAACCGCCCTGGTTCACTCCGCTGGAATTTGCGCGAGTGGTGAGGGCTCCGCAAATGGCGCCGCTGGTGGAAGAGGCGACGGCGGCCTACAACGAATTGCGCTACGGCGGCAGGAACGACGCGGCGCCGCGGATGCTGCGCGTGCTGGAACAGATCCGGCAACTCTAATTGACCCGTGATCGAATATAGCGTTCGCGAACAGCGCGGCTGGTACCTCTATGATTGGGCCAACTCGGCGTTCGTCACGACCGGTGTCGCGCTGTTTCTGGGTCCGTATTTGACCGCGCTGGCGAAGGCGGCGGCGGACGCGAATGGCCTGGTGCATCCGCTGGGAATTCCGGTAGACGCGCGCAGCTACTGGAGCTACTTGGTAAGCCTGTCGGTGATCCTGCAAGTGCTGGTGCTGCCAATTGTCGGCGCAGGCGCAGACTACGGGCATCGCAAGAAACAATATCTGGGGGTGACGGCGTACGCGGGCGCGGCAGCGGCCACCGCCATGTACTGGCTGCAGGGGAGCGCGTATTTGTGGGGCGGCGCGCTGTTCATTTTCGCCAACGTATGTTTTGGCGCGTCGGTGGTGGTTTACAACTCGTTCCTGCCGCAGATCGCTCCGCCGGAGCAGCGGGACGCGGTGTCGTCGAGAGGGTGGGGAATCGGATACATCGGCGGAGGCGTGCTGCTGGCACTGAACCTGCTGCTGTTTCTGAACGCGAAGCGGGTCGGAATTACGGAGGCGATGGCGGTGCGGATCAGCTTGAGCTCGGCCGGAGTGTGGTGGGCGGTGTTCACGATTCCCACGCTGCTGACACTGCGCAATCGCGGGCCGGCGCATGCGCTGCCGAGGGGAAAACGCGCGGTGGGAGCGGTAGCTCGGGCAACTGCGCCACACGCTGGCGGATATCCGGCGGTATCCGCAGAGCATGATGTTTCTGATCGCTTACCTCTTATATAACGACGCGATTCAGGCGGTGCTGGCGCTGGCGTCGCAATTCGGCAATGACGAGCTGAAGATTCCGGTGTCGTCGTTGACGCATGGCGATCTTGATGGTGCAGTTCGTGGGATTCTTCGGAGCGATCGGATTTGAGTGGGTGGCGGCAGCGGTGGGCGCGAAGCGAGCCATCATGGTGACGCTGGTATTGTGGACGGCCACGCTGATTTACCTGTTTGCGTGGGTCTACACCACGCGGGACTTCTTCATAGCGGCGGCAGCGGTGGCGATCGTGATGGGCGGGAGCCAGGCGCTGAGCCGTTCGCTATTCGCGCAGTTGATTCCCAAGGGCAAGGAAGCCGAGTACTTCAGTATTTACGAAGTGAGCGACAAGGGGACCAGTTGGGTGAGCCCGCTGGTGTTCGGCTTGGCATTGCAGATCACGCATAGCTACCGGCAGGCAATTTTGTCGCTGATTATATTCTTTATTGCCGGACTCGGGGTACTGACAAAAGTCGACGTGAAGCGCGGCGAGCTGGACGCTCAGGCCATCGAAGCAGCCTAGGGGATGCGAGTCATCAGCGCCGTCGAATCGTGTCCATCAGGCAGCACTACGGAGTGGATGATGCGGCCGCCTCGGCCGAATGCACCTATGTAGGCGGCGTGGATGCGATCGGTGCCTAGCAGGACCAGCGTGAAGGCCCGATCGGGATAACGCAGCAGATAAAACGCGCGGCCATCGGACGTGGGACGCGAGCGGGTGGACTCCGGGTAGCCGATCCGGCCGACCACGGATTCGTAATCGTCATTCGCCGTGAAGGGCAGAGACAGACGGCTGACCGGTCTTAAGAAGCGTGCGCGTGAGCCGGCGGTGGCGTCGCGGAAGATCACCATCCCTACAACGCAAGTGAGAATGCCGGCTGCCACCGCGCCCAATACCTTGCGGCCGGTTTGCGATTCGGCGCCGCTCTCGACGCGAATGCCGACGACCTGAGCCAGTTGGCCGGGTTCCTGCGGCGCGCTCAGCCAGGGGCGGGGAATGTCGTTAGCGGCCAGCGGCATCTGGATCACGCGGCGCACATGCGGGACCACGATGCCTTCGCGGTACTCCAACTCCTTCAGCAAGCCGACGATGACCACCGGCTCTTCGATACTCGATACGCCGCTCAGAAAGCCGCGCGGAATCCACAACTCCTGGAGCGACTTGGTGTTCATCACCTGGATTTCATCGGGGTGGGCGCGGCGGAATTGCCACTCGTTGTGCTGGATATTGCGGATAGCCGGGTAGAACGAGAAGGGGCGGTTTCCCAGTTGCTCCAGCGGCGTCGGAATGTGCGGCGCGGGCATCTAGATTGTATTTTACGCGTTCTATGGGCAGTCCAGGATGGTGCTACTCGGATACAATGGCTACCAGTGAGATTCGCGGCGTTGCTTTTGAGTTGTGTTATCGGTCTGCGCGCGGAATCGCCGGTGACCTACGATTGTCCGCCCGAGGACATCGAACAGTTCGGCTTAAATTGCAGCGAGGAGGAACCTTGCACGGTGCTGCTGGAATTGACCTCGGCCGAGGCTGTGGGCAACCGGCTGATCGTTACCGGGAATCTTCATACTCGCGATGCGACGCTCTTCAGCCTGCTGCTGGCGAGCGACGACGGCGGCGTCATCTGGACCGAACCAGTGATCCGGATGCGCAACGCGGCGCTCGAACAGATTGAGTTCTGGGACGGGCAGACGGGCTGGGTCAGCGGCGAGTCGATCAATCCTCTGGCGCGTAATCCGTTCCTGCTGCTGACGACCGATGGCGGCCGAACCTGGCGCCCGAAGCTGATCGTGGACGATGAGAAATTTGGAACCATCGCGCAGTTTCATTTCTCGTCGGTCAGCAGCGGAGAAGTGGTGATCGATAACAGCACCGGGAAGTCCGTTCACCAGGAGCTTTACGAGCACCCAGACTGGCGGCGAGAGCTGGGAGCTGAAGGAAGTGAGCCAACCAGCCGTTTCATCTGAAGGGCGCGCGGGCGCCGAATCAAGCCGGGCTGCGGGTGCGCGCCGATGCGGCTCGGCGGCGCTTACTGCTGGAACGCGGCGGCGGCAGGAATTGGGAGAAGGTGGCGAGTTTTCCGATTCACGTCGCGGATTGTCATTGATGCACAGAATGCAACGCCTGCCAGCCAAGCGATCGAGCTGGAACTGTTCCGCCATCTGCTGACTTCGATTGCGGAGGAGATGGGCATCGTCCTGCGCAAGACCGCCTATTCGGCCAATATCAAGGAGCGGCGCGACTATTCGTGCGCGGTCTATGACGCGCGGCGGCGAGACGGTGGCCATGGGCGATCACATGCCGGTGCATCTCGGCGCGATGCCGCTGTCGGTGCGCGCCGTGCGGGAGGCGTTCGAACTGGGGCCGGGCGATGTGGCGCTGGTGAACGATCCGTTTCGCGGAGGCACGCACTTGCCGGATATTACGGCGGTGGCTCCGGTGTTTACGCGCGGCGCGAAGCCGTCCTTCTATTTGGCGAACCGCGCGCATCATGCGGATGTGGGCGGCATGAGTCCGGGATCGATGCCGCTGGCTCGCGAAATCTATCAGGAGGGGCTGCGGATTCCGCCGGTGCTGATCCAGCGCGCGGGAAAGATCGATCGCGATCTGCTGGGCTTGGTGCTGGCGAACGTGCGCACTCCGGTGGAGCGCGAGGGCGACCTGATGGCGCAGTTGATGTCGATCCGGCGCGGCGAAGCGCGGCTGCGGGAGCTGGTGGGCAAGTACGGCGAGTCGGCGGTGGTGCGCAACATGCACGGGTTGCAGGATTATAGCGAACGCATGATGCGGGCGACGCTGCGCGGGCTGCCGACGGGAACCTATCGCTTCGAAGATGTTCTGGAGGGCGAACGCAGCGGCGAGTTCTTTCCGGTGCGCGTGGCGGTGACGCTCGCGGGGGATACGGCGGTGGTGGATTTCACTGGATCGTCGGCGCAGGTGGATGGCCCGGTGAATGCGAACCTGGCGGTGACGACGGCGGCGACGCATGTATGTGTTCCGCTGCCTGGTGCGCGAGGAGATTCCGTTTACGTCGGGGATTGCGCGGCCGATCCGGATCGTGGCTCCGGAGGGCAGCATCGTGAATGCGCGGCCTCCGGCGGCGATGGCGGCGGGCAATGTGGAGACATCGCAGCGGATCACAGACGTGATTCTGGGCGCGCTGGCGCAGGCCGCTCCCGACCGCATTCCGGCGGCGAGTTGCGGCACGATGAATAACTTGAGCTTTGGCGGGAAACTTGCTGATGGCACAGCCTTTGCGTACTACGAAACCATTGCCGGCGGGATGGGTGCGTCGGCGAGAGGCGACGGGTACAGCGCCACGCATACGCACATGACCAATAGCTGGAATACTCCGGTGGAGGCGTTCGAGCACCAGTATCCGGTGCGCATCGAGAGCTACCGTGTGCGCAAGAATTCTGGCGGGCGAGGCGCGCATCGCGGCGGCGATGGGATCGTGCGCGAGTTCCGCTTTCTGGCGCCGGCGGAGGTGACGATTCTTTCGGACCGGCGGGTGCGCGGGGCTTATGGGTTGGCGGGCGGGGAAGCGGGAAAGCCGGGACGTAATACGTTCTGCTGCGAAGGGGCCGGAAACCGCAGACGCTTCCAGCCAAGACGCGGTTCGAGATTGCGGCGGGCGATGTGCTGCGGATTGAGACGCCGGGCGGGGGCGGTTGGGGCATTCCCCAGCGACTCACAAACTGGCGGCCATAATAGGCCGATGGTTGGATTTTTCTGAGATCCACCACAGATGGATGCCACCCCTTACCGCCAGATCTGATACCACTTCTTCTGCGGAATCTCCGCTTCCATATACGGCAGATTCACCGCATGGCCGTTGAGCGTCGCGCGAGGGTTATCAATGCACAGCGCGTCGGCGATCGGCTGCCCGTAGTTCTTCACCAGCCACGCGTGCGCCTCGTTCATCGTCGGAGGCCGATACTTCAGGTCGTGCCCGTCGCTGGCGATGAAGTGCACCAGCCGCCGGTCGAGCAGCGTGCGCGCAAACTCGGCCGCCTTCTTGCCGAACTTGCCCAGCAGGCTCTGCCCGGTCACCTGCACGTAGGCGCCGGATTCCACCCACATCGCGATCTCCTCAAGGCGCATCGTCAGCAATTGATTGCGCTCGGGATGCGTAATGATCGGCATCATCCCCGCCTCCTGCAGGCGTCCGAAAATCTCCGCCGTATTGCGGAAGATCATGAGCTCGGAGAACTCCACCAGCAGGTAGCGATCCTGATTGATGGTGTACTTGCGCGGATGCGTAATCGCGTCCTGGATATTCTCGTAGCTCAGATGGAAATCGCAGCCGGTGTAGAGGCGCAGCGCCCCGCCGATCCCGGCTTCGAGCTCCTTGAGACGCTCGCGAATCACCAGCGGTTCGAACTTGAAATCGCGGTTCGCATGCGGCGTGCACACCAGTTCGGTGGTGCCGGCGGCGGCGGCCATCTTGAGCATCTCGATCGACTGCTCAAGTGTCTTCGAACCGTCGTCCATGCCGTATAAAACATGGCTGTGAATGTCGACCAAGTACAATCTTAACCAGGATGGTGCTCACTCTACCACTCGCGTTGGAACAAATTGTCCGCGATCTGCGCGCGGCCGGATTCCAGGCCGTGGTGGTGGGAGGCTCGGTGCGCGACGCCCTGCTCGGCCTCGAGCCCAAGGACTTCGACATCGAAGTCTACGGCATGTCTTACGATCATCTGGCCGCGTTCCTGGCCAGCCGCGGCCGCGTGGATCTGGTCGGGAAAAGCTTCGGCGTGGTGAAGCTTTCCGGGTCCGGGTCTCATATATGGGACTTCAGCATCCCCCGCCGCGACAGCAAGACCGGCCCCGGCCACCGCGATTTTCACGCCGACTTTGACGAATCCATCACCCCGCGCGAAGCCGCCTCCCGCCGCGACTTCACCATCAACGCCATGAGCTTCGACCCCATCACCGGCGAAGTCTGGGATTTCTTCGGCGGCCAGGTGGATCTCAACAACCGCGTCCTGCGCGCCACCAGCGACGCCTTTTCGGAGGACCCTCTGCGCGTCCTGCGCGGCATGCAGTTCGCTTGCCGCTTCGATCTGACAGTCGACCCAGCCACCGCGGCCATGTCGCGCTCCATCGCCGGCGAATATGCGACCCTCGCCCGTGAGCGCATCGCCGAAGAGTTCATGAAGTGGGCGGTGAAGAGCGCTGCACCCCGGCCGCATCGGCGAATATCTGCAAGCCACCGGCTGGATCGGGCACTTTCCGGAAATCGAAAATCTCTTCGGCGTGCCGCAGGACCCCGAATGGCATCCCGAAGGCGACGTCGGCGTCCACACCATGCATGTGCTGAATCAGGCCGCGCGCATTGCCGAGCGCGATCGCCTCGCCGCGGACGACCGCGCTGTCCTCTTGTTCGCTTCGCTCGCCCACGACTTCGCCAAGCCCGCCACCACCGAACTGCGCGAGCGCGAAGGCCGCGTCCGCTGGACCTCCTGGGGTCACGAGCCGGCCGGCGGCCCCATGGCGCGCGCCTTCCTCGAACGCATCGGCATCAAGAGCGCGATCGTCGATCAGGTCGTGCCGCTGGTCGAAAATCATCTCTCGCATCACAGCATCGGCCCGGATGTCACGCCCCGCGCCGTCCGCCGCCTGGCGATGCGCGTGGCCCCCGCGTCCATCGGGCAACTGGTTCGCTTGATCGAAGCCGACGCCTCCGGCCGCCCGCCGCTTGAACCCGGAGTCCCTCCCGCCGCCGCGCGCATTCTCGCCGCCGCCGAATCCGAAGCGGTCGAGTCGCGCCCCCAGCCGCCGCTGATCCTGGGCCGGCATGTGCTGCCTTATTTCGACGACCGCCCCGGCGTCCACATCGGCGAAGTGACTAACGCCGCCTACGAAGCCCAAGCCGACGGCGCGTTTTCGAGCCAGGAAGAAGCGCTGCGCTGGCTCGACAGAGTATATGGCGCAGCGGCCCGACCTCGCAACCGGAAGATAGTAGAATTCAAGCATGGGCGCAAAGATGCTGTTGACCGTCGAACACCTCGAGCGGCTCCCGGAGACCTGTGACGTCTCCTACGAGCTCGACCAAGGAGAACTGGTTGAGGTGTCTTCCGCTACTTATTTACATAACCGCATTCGCGACCGGCTGGTTCAACGATTGATGAATCATCTGGACGCTCAAAAGAACCAAAGTGAAGTCGTCGCCGAGCAATGGTTCCGTTTAAGCGAAGATACCGTCCGCGCTCCTGACGTTGCGCTAATCGCTCCATCTCAACTTGCGTTGCTGGAACCAGACCGCCGTGTTCAGCCGTTTTCACCCGCCCTCGCCATCGAAATCACCTCGCCGTCGAATACGTTCGACGAACTGGCGCGCAAGACCCAGCAGTATCTCGATGCAGGAACCCATGCCGTGTGGATTTTCGTCACCGCCATGCGCCAGATTCACGTCCATAGCGCCAGCGCGCATCCCGTCATTCTGACGGCTGAAGATTTGCTCGAAGACGCCGCGCTCCTGCCCGGATTCTCCGCCCGTGTGGAGGAGTTATTCGCAGTTTGATCCGGCCCTCGTGCCTCCCGCTTTTGCTTCTGCTGTCGACGGCCCCCGCCTTCGCGCAGAAGCGGCCCTTCGACGTCGAAACGCTGCTGCGCATCCAGCGCATCGGCGAGCCGGCGCTTTCTCCCGACGGCAAACTCGTGGCCTACACCGTCACCACGCCGGATCTCGCCAACAACACGCGGCCCAAACAGATCTACGCCGTGCCAGTCAACGGCGGCGTTCCGCGCCATCTCACGCGCGATGGCGACGATAACGAACGTCCGCGCTGGTCGCCCGATTCGCGGCAGATCTATTTCATCTCCAACCGCGGCGGATCGTCGCAAATCTGGGTGATGGATGCCGACGGCGCGCACGCCCGCCTGATCACCCGGCTTGGCCACCGAAGCCGGCGGCCTGCTCGTCTCGGCCGATGGCAAGAAGTTGGTGTTCCAGTCCAACGTCTATCCCGACTGCGGCTCTTCCGCCGGCGGTGCATTCGACAACGCCTGCAATCAGCGCAACCTCGACGCCGATGCCAAGGCGCCCTCCAAAGCCCGCATCTACACTTCTTTGCTCTATCGCCACTGGACCCAATGGCAGACCCGCCGCCGCCAGCACCTTCTCGTCGCGAACACCGACGGCACCGAGGTCCGCGATCTGACTCCCGGCAAATCATGACGTGCCGCCATTCTCGCTCGGCGGCCCCGACGGTTACGCCATCTCGCCCGATTCGCTGGAGCTGGCCTTCGTCATGAACGTCGATTCCAACCCGGCTGCCAGCACCAACTCCGACATCTATACCGTGCCGCTCGACGGCGGCGAGGCCCGCAAAATCACCATCAGCCCCGGCGGCGACGACAGCCCTCTCTATTCGCCCGACGGTAAGTATCTGGCGTTCCGCTCGCAGCAGCGCGCCGGTTATGAAAGCGACCGCTGGCGTCTGATGGTGCTCGAACGCGCCACCGGCAAGACCAGCAATCTAACCGAAACCCTGGATCGTTGGGTCGGCAGCTTCACCTGGTCGTCCGATTCGACGCGCCTCTTCTTCACCACCGAGGACCGAGGCCGCACCGGCCTGCAAATGATCGCTGCCACCGGCGGCGGATTGCGCAGCATCATCAGCGGCCAGTCCACCCTCGATGACGTGCAGTTCACCTCCGACGGCCGCACCATGATCTATACCGAGGAGAGCGGATCGCGCCCGCTGGAAATTTTTCGCGCCACTTCGGGCGGCGGCGCCGGTGTCGCCCTCACCCACATGAACGATGCGCTGCTCGCGGGCGTTAGCCCTCACCCCGCTCGACGAAATGTGGGTCGACAGCCCCGACAAATCGCGCGTCCATTCCTTCATCGTCAAGCCGCCCAACTTCAACCCTGCGCGGAAATATCCGGTGATTTTCCTGATTCACGGCGGCCCCCAAGGCGCTTGGGGCGAGTCGTGGACCTACCGCTGGAACGCGCAGGTCTTCGCGTCGGCAGGTTACGTGGTCGTGCAGCCTAACCCTCGCGGGTCAACCGGTTACGGGCAAAAATTCATCGATGAGATTAATGGCGATTGGGGTGGCAAACCCTATGACGACATCATGTCGGTGGTCGACGCCGTCGGCGCCGAACCATATATAGATAACCAGCGCATGGCGGTGGCGGGTGCCTCCTATGGCGGCTACATGGTGAACTGGATCAACGGCCATACCAACCGATTTAAAGCCATCGTCTCCCACGGCGGCGTGTTCGACTTGGCGAGCTGGCAGCGCGAAACCGACGAGCAATGGTTCCCGCTGTGGGAAATGAAGGGGACGCCGGCCGATAACCCCGAGCATGTATGTGAAGTTCTCGCCCTCCACCTACGCCCAGGACTTTAAGACCCCCACGCTGGTAATGGATGGCGAGCTGGATTTCCGCCACTCCAGCAGTCAAGCGCTGCAATTGTTCACGACGCTGCAGCAACAGAACGTGCCGTCGAAATTGGTCCTGTTTCCCGACGAAGGCTACTGCGATCCTGAAGCCGCAAAACAGCTTGCTCTGGTATCACACCGCCCTCGACTGGATCGGCGAGTGGACCAAGAAATAGTTCACTTCACCGCAATATCCAGCAGTTCAACCCAGTACTGAACCGATTGCAGCACGAACCCGCAGAACACCAGCAGGATTCCAAACACCCCCAGGCGTCGCACGGGAAGATTGTCGGCGTAATATTCGATATAAGGGTTGACCATCGCGCCCACCGTAGTTACCAATCCTGTCACCACACCCAAACGAATCGCGAACGACCAGGGATGATCCACGTGCCGCACCAGTGCGCTGCACGCCAGCGCCGATGCGATGTAACCCGCGGTGCGCGCCACGCCTCCCCAAATTTGCCGGCGCGTTAGCCGCGATCGCCGGGCCGCTGAATAATCTATGCTGGGACGCATACCGTTTGAGTAGGCGATGATTTGTCCCATCGTAATCAGAGCCGCGAAGGTCGCCGCGTATCTGAAACCCAGCGTCCAGTAGAGCCCGGCGCCGAATGCCGCCCCTCGGATCGCGCTGAACAGCGCTTCCCAGGGCAGGGAATAGTGATCGTGCCGGCTGCCCATCCGATGCAGCTCGATCGCCACGGTGATGCCGGTCGCCGCTCCCGAGACGATTCCAAAGAATAGACCCAGGCCCAGGCCGTATCCGACGCCGAACACAATCGAATAGGTGACGATCCGGGTGAGAAGCCGCAAGGGGCCGTGTTGCCCGCCCAATAAATCGTAGGCCAGATACAGGCCGCCCAATACATCCAGGGAAATGCCGCTGATGCTAACCGCTGCGATTAAGTGGTGGTCCATCGTAGCAGCGTCACCGGCATGGCGAGACTAGGAATCTACTTTACAATGACGGTCTTTTCCGCTTCGATCGTGACCGTCTTGGTGACGGGCGCGCCGTTCGTCGGAACCACCCTCACTTCATAGGTGCCGGGATTGAGCAGCAGCCCTTGCGCGAAGTTGTCGAATTCGTCCGCGTGCCCCATGTACCGGCCGTTCACATAGACGGCGGCGAAATGGTCGGCGTTCTCGACCCGCAGCTTGCCGAAGGGCGGCTTGGCCGGCGACAGCGCCACCATGATCTCTTTCATCACGGTCGTCTTTCCGGCTGCGATGGGTACTTTCTTTACGATCTCCTGATATCGCGGATCTTCCAGCTTGACTTCGTGCTCGCCGGCCGCGACCGCATACGTCCGCGCGATTTTGAAGTTGGCCGCTGGCCCCACGTACTTGCCGTCGATAAAAACCCCCGCGCGTCCCGGTTCAACCTCGGTCTTCAACTTTCCGTTATCCGCCGCCGCACAAGTCAATGACGCCAGTATGATTGCCGCTAAAATTCGCATGAAAGTCCTCCACTTGTCTTCTTATTTTATTATTGTGCGCACAAATTTCCGGACTCGGCATGCACTTACGCTCCGCACAAGCAGAATAATAAGCCGTCTTCACCTTGCGGGACGATACCTCAGCGTCAGACTGCAGTCACATTCTATTCACCTCGTAAGGGCCCGTGCCGTTGCCTCCAAGGTATCGCGGAGCGATTCCCGAGGCAGCTTGGCCGCCACTCCCTTAAGGGCCCAGCCAAGTCCCACAGGCACATCCCGCGACATCGAAATTGCACGGCACTCAATGTAAACACCCTCTGGACGTTGCTCCAATACCCAGTAGGCGTTTAGCCGCCACAGGAATCCATGGCCCGTCCCTACCGGCAACACTACGCCATCCTCAACTTCAGCAACTTTGGTCGAGTGCGATAGCATAACCCAGCGGCCCTCGTTCAGGCGGCGGTATTCCACGTCGTACTCGGTGGCCAGATTCGCGGTGAGAATCTCCTTCTTATAAAGTTTGAGATAGATCCTCCACTGGTTGTCGTGGTGGCTGTACACCCTCGAATCGGTGATCTGAGAGGCATAGAGCCGTTTGTAGTCGCGGTAGTTTTGCAAGACTGCAAGAACTTGATTCACAGTTACGTTTCGAACCACCTCCGCGGCGACCCAGTCATGGATGATCGCGTCGGGCAATTCAATGGTGGGATTCAGGCTTCCCGGCATAATCTTCACGCCATGTTTGTCGAGCGGAACATGGTCCCGCCAATCGAACCCGGCCTCCGCGCCTTTTACGTAATCGTCGAAAGCACGGGCGGATTCCGAAGAAAGTCTGGTTGTCAGTTGCGCACCATGGAGCGCCGGAAGTGCCAGCGCCACGAGGGCGATGATCGCGAAGCGAGTCACTATATATCTATCTTACGCGCGCGTCCACCCCGTATGTGTAAAAGGTAGTGGTGCCTAAAGCACCACTACCTGTGTAAAAGGATCGCGGGTAGCATAGAGGGTTAGGTCAAGCACATGCCTCTAACCGCCGGAACTCAGGACGCTGCGCACAACATCCCCATGGCTTCGGATGATAGTACGCGCTCTCGCGAGGCGGTCTGTTGAAACCACCGTTGCGGGTGGCCTTTTTCGCCGATTCGTTCGAGGAACCCAACGGAGTTGCCACTCTAGGCCGCGAGTTCGTCCGCTTCGCCGGCCATCGGCAACTCCCCTTCTGCTGTGTCCATGCCGGCCCGGAGAGGCGAGCCAGCTGCAGCAGTTCCGTGACCACACTGGAGTTGAATAGAGGCTGGGCCTCCTTCCCGCTCGATATGGAGTTGAAATGCGATCCCCTGCTCAGCCGGCACCGGAAATGGGTAATCGATCGGCTCAAAGAATTCCGTCCGGACCTGATTCATATCACCGGCCCGGGGGATTTTGGCGTGCTTGGCTTATGGGTCGCAAAGTCGCTGGGAATCCCGCGGGTCGCGTCCTGGCATACCAATCTGCATGAGTACGCTTCCCGGCGCCTGCAGAAGGCTCTACGGTTTGTGCCTCGCGGCCTGCAAAGGCGCATTGTCGCGGGGGCGGAAGACTTGAGCCTGGGTGCTGCGATGCGATTCTATCGTCTTGCGCACGTCGTCCTCGCGCCTAACCAGGAGATGGTGGATGCGCTGCGCCGCCGAACGCGAAGACCGGCCTACCTCATGGCGCATGGCGTCGATAGCACGCGTTTTTCACCAGCCTGGCGTCAGCGCGGAGACGGACTCATCTCCATTGGCTACGTGGGTCGCCTCACTCCGGAAAAGAACCTGAGATGGTTCCGCGAACTGGAGCGGAGCATATTGGCTGCGGGACAACGGGACTTTCGCTTGGTGCTTGTCGGCGACGGAAGCGAACGCGAGTGGCTGAAAAGGAATCTTCAATTCGGCGAGTTGCCCGGTGTTCTGCGCGGAGACAGCTTAGCCGCCGCATTCGCCGGCATGGATATTTTCGTTTTCCCTTCCCGCACCGACACGTTCGGATTGGTCATTCTGGAAGCGATGGCATCCGGAGTCCCGGTTGTCGTCAGCCCGCAGACGGGGGCTCGCGTGCAAGTGCAGAATGGGGTCACCGGATTCCTGGCGGAGGATTTCACCGAAGACGTGCTGCAACTGATGCGAAGCGAACCCCTGCGCCAACGAATGGGCACCGAAGCCCGTCAGTTCGCTTGTAGCAGAGACTGGACCGGAGTTTTCGAAGACCTATACCAAACCTACGATGCGGCGCTCAACAATAATGTCGAGCGTATAATCCAAGGAACGAGCAATGTCTGATCACGAAGTTCTTGAGCTAGGCGATGTCGTCCTCCAATCGGGGCTCACCTTGCGGCAAGCGAAGCTGGCGTACAAAACCTATGGCAAGCTGGCCGGCTCGGGTGACAACGTCATCGTAATGCCGACTTTCTATGGCAGTCAGCACGCCGACAACGATGCAATGATCGGTCCGGGGCGCGCGCTCGACCCGGAGCGCTACTTTATCGTAGTGCCGAATATGTTCGGCAATGGCCTGTCCTCCTCCCCGAGCAACACCCCGCCGCCGCTGGATCGCGCTGCTTTTCCGCAGGTCACTCTCTACGACAATGTCCTCTGCCAGCACCGCTTGGTCACGCAGCATCTGGGCATCCAGCAAGTAAAACTTGTTGTAGGGTTTTCCATGGGAGCCCAGCAGGCGTTTCATTGGGGCGCCCTGTATTCGGATATCGTGCAGGCCATCGCGCCAATTTGCGGATCGGCGCGGACTTCGCTCCACAATTATCTGTTCCTGGATGGGGTGAAGGCCGCGTTGCTGGCGGACGCGGCATTTGCGGATGGTTGGTACCAGCAGCCGCCGGTCAGGGGAGTGCGGGCGTTCAGCCGGGTCTACGCCGGCTGGGCGTTTTCGCAGGACTTCTTTCGTGAACAGGAATACCGCAAGATGGGCCTGGCGTCCCTGGAAGATGTCGTGCGCTTCATGGAAGGCCGGTTCCGGCGGCGCGACGCGAACGACCTGCTCGCGATGCTGTGGACGTGGCAGCACGCCGACATCAGTGCGAACCCGATCTATAAAGGTGATCTGGCTGCCGCTCTGCGAGCCATCCGTGCCCGCGCGATCGTAATGCCTTCCGAAACCGATCTCTATTTTCGCGTGCGGGATAACGAGATTGAGGTGGAACAGATGCCAAATGCAGAATTGCGTCCGATCCCCTCTATCTGGGGCCACGCCGCCGGCCGCGGCGCAAATCCCACGGATAATGCTTTCATTGATGCCGCCCTCCGCGAGTTATTGGCGTGATGTGCCCACACCACCACCGATCTGACGCAATCTGAGCCCTTGGACCGGATGCATCAGCAACTTTTCTGCGGCGGCGAGAAACTGCACGGTGTGGGGCAAGCTCGCGTGCAGTTCAAACGCGGTTTCATCTACCCACTCCGAGTGGACCGCGAACACCGGCGGTTCCCGCAGCGACTCAAACACATCGATCCTCAAACAACCCGCTTCGTCGCGCGAGGGCCCATTCACCCGAAGCAACTCCTCACGAAACGCCGCTTCATTTCCCGGCAACGGTTCAAAGCGGGCAACAAAATGAAAAGACAAGCGACCTTCCACTCCAACAGTCTTGCAGCTATCTGTGTTCATCGGTTTTCATCTGCGAGCCAAATAAAAAGAAGTTGTCCTGCGGACAACCTCACACCCACCACCCTACCTACCCAATCCTCCGCTGTGCTATATTCGATTGTGCCGCTCAGCATTCTTGGCGTGATTCCCGCCAGGTACGCATCTTCCCGATTCCCCGGCAAAGCCCTCGTCTCTATCGCCGGGAAAACCATGCTGCAACACGTTTGGGAGCGTGCCTCGCAGGCCCGTTATCTCACCAGCCTCGTCATCGCCACCGATGACCCGCGCATTCGCGACGCCGCCCAGGACTTCCGCGCGCGCGTGGTCATGACCCGTCCCGATCACGTCTCCGGTACCGATCGCGTCGCCGAAGCCGCCTCCGCCTCCACCGCCCAGATCATCGTCAACATTCAAGGTGACGAGCCTATGCTCGACCCCGCCGCCATCGACGCCGCCGTGCTCGGCCTGCTCGAACACGACGAGATCCCCATGGGCACTCTCAAGAAGCGCATCGAGGACCGCGCCGAAATCGCCGACCCCAACGTCGTCAAAGTGGTCACCGATCACGAAGGCAACGCCCTCTACTTCTCGCGCTCGCCCATTCCTTATATACGCGAATCCTCCGACGGGCCCCCGGCCCACTTCAAACACATCGGCCTCTACGTCTACCGGCGCGATTTTCTGCTGGCCTACTCCGACCTCCCTATCGGCCCGCTCGAACAAGCCGAACGACTCGAACAACTGCGCGCTCTCGAAAACGGCTTCAAAATCCGCGTGATCGAAACCGAGTACGAATCGCTCGGCGTCGACACGCCCGCGGATTGGCACAGAGTCTCGGCTCTCTACGAAAAAATGGTGGTAACGGAATAATGGCCAAATATATATTCGTCACTGGCGGCGTGGTTTCCTCCCTGGGGAAGGGAATCGCGGCGGCGAGCATCGGCTGCCTGCTCGAAAGCCGCGGTCTCAAAGTCACGCTGCAGAAGTTCGACCCGTACTTAAACGTCGACCCCGGCACCATGAGCCCCTTCCAGCATGGCGAGGTCTTCGTCACCGACGATGGCGCCGAGACCGATCTCGACCTCGGCCACTACGAGCGCTTCACTCACTCGCCGCTCTCGCAGGCCAACAACCTCACCAGCGGACGCATCTACGAACAGATCATCTCGCGCGAGCGCCGCGGCGATTATCTCGGCAAGACGGTGCAGGTGATCCCGCACGTGACCAACGAAATCAAAGCCGCCGCCCGCCGCGTCGCCACCGCGCCCGACGGGACCCCGGTCGACGTCGTGATCGTCGAAATCGGCGGCACCGTCGGCGACATCGAATCGCTGCCGTTTCTCGAAGCCATCCGCCAGATGCGCCACGAACTCGGCCGCGACAATACGCTCTTCGTCCACGTGACCCTGGTCCCCTGGATCGCCGCCGCGCAGGAACTGAAGACCAAGCCCACCCAGCACAGCGTCAAGGAACTGCGCGCCATCGGTATTCAGCCCGACATCCTGCTCTGCCGCAGCGAGCGCCCGCTGCCTCCCGACATGAAGGAGAAAATCGCGCTCTTCTGCGACGTCGATCCGCTGGCCGTCATCACCGCGCGCGACGTCGAAAGCGTCTACGAATGCCCGCTCGTGTTCGCCGAACAGGGCGTCGACGATATCGCGCTGCGTCTGCTTGGCCCTCGACGCGCCTCCCCGCGATCTCACGCGCTGGCGCGAAATGGTGGGCCGCATGAAGCACCCCGCGCGCGAAGTGTCGATCGGCCTGGTCGGCAAGTACGTCGAATACGAGGATTCCTACAAGAGCCTCAAAGAAGCCCTGCTCCACGGCGGCCTGGCCCACGATGCCAGGGTCAATATCACCTGGATCGAAGCCGAACGTCTCGAATGGCCGCAGTGCATGGCGCAGCTCGAATACCTTCGACGGCATTCTCGTGCCCGGCGGCTTCGGCAAGCGCGGCATCGAAGGGATGCTGGTCGCCATCCGCTACGCGCGCGAAGCCAAGGTTCCGTACTTCGGCATCTGCCTCGGCATGCAGACCCTGGTGATCGAATTCGCGCGCAACGTATGCGGCCTCGCCAACGCCAATTCCACCGAGTTCGATCCAGCCGCTCCCGATCGCGTCATCTATAAGCTGCGCGAATTGAAAGGCGTCGACGAGCTCGGCGGCACCATGCGCCTCGGAGCCTATCCCTGCAATCTCGCCGAAGGCAGCTACGCGCGCGCCGCCTACGGACAGGCCGAAATCAGCGAGCGCCACCGCCACCGCTACGAATTCAACCGCGAATACGAAGACCATCCTGAAGGAACGCGGCCTGCGCCTCACCGGCGAAACCCCCGACGGCATCTACGTCGAAATCTGCGAGCTCGCCGGCCACCCCTGGTATCTCGGCTGCCAGTTCCATCCCGAGTTCAAATCCAAACCGCTCGAGCCGCATCCCTTATTCGAAGCCTTCATCGGAGCCGCACTCGAGCACCGCAAACGCCGCCTGGAAGGCATCCGCGATATCGCGCCAGATCTCCATCGCGAAGCGTCCACGGTCCGCTCGTGATCATCGAAGTCGATCCCCAAATTCAAATCGGCGAGGGCCAGCCGCTGGCGCTCATCGCCGGTCCCTGCGTCATCGAAAGCGAAGAGCACGTCCACTTTCTGGCCAACGAGATCCGCAAGATCGCCGGACCGTTCATCTTCAAAGCGTCTTTCGACAAAGCCAACCGCTCCAGCACCGGCTCCTACCGCGGCCCCGGCGTCAACGAAGGCCTCCGCATTCTTGAAAAGCGTCCACGACACCGGCATCCCGGTGCTGACCGATATCCACGAGCCCGCCCAAGCCGAGCTCGCCGCCGAGGCCGTCGACATTCTGCAGATCCCGGCCTTCCTCTGCCGCCAGACCGATCTTCTGGTCGCCGCCGGCCGCACCGGCCGCATCGTCAACATCAAGAAGGGCCAGTTCGTCGCGCCGCACGATATCCAGCACGCCGCCGAAAAAGTCGCCTCCACCGGCAACAACAAAATTCTGCTCACCGAGCGCGGCAGTTCTTTCGGCTACAACAATCTGGTGGTCGACATGCGCGGCCTCGCCATCATGCGCGGCTTCGGTTGGCCGGTGGTGTTCGACGCCACCCACAGCGTGCAGCTCCCCGGCGCGTCCGGAACCGTTTCCGGAGGCCAGCCGCAATTCATCGCGCCACTCTCCCGCGCCGCCGTCGCCGCCGGTTGCGACGCCGTATTCGTCGAAGTCCACGAAGCCCCGGAGCGCGCACTTTCCGACGGCGCCAACGCCCTGCGCCTGGACCTGCTCGGTCCCCTGTGGACAAAATTGCGCGCGATTCACGACCTCGCCGCCGCCCCGTCCGCCTAGCGGCCCGTCCACCCCGCAGCCCCATGCGCGCCCCGTCGCCCCACTCCGCCGCCGCCCCGGCATCCTGACTGCATTATGCATGCAAAATGCATCATAATGAAGGCATGCCTACCCTCCAAGTCCGCGACGTCCCCGAGCATATCTACCGCCGCTTAGCGGACCTAGCCGAAAAAGAGCGCCGCAGCCTCGCCCAGCAAACCCTCGTCGTCATCGCCAAAGGACTCGAACTCGAGATCGACCCCAAGAGCCCGCCGCCGCGAAGCTCTGCGCCGAGCCTCTCTCATCGACCGCAACCTGACTAAACATTTGCCGAGCGCGGTAAAGGATGATACGTGAGGATCGCGATCGGTGAAGGTCGTCCTCGACGCGAATTGCGCGATTGAGATCGCGCTCAACAAGAAGGAAGGCGAGCAGACTGAAAGCGCTGCTCGACGAATCCGACCAGGTGCTCGCCCCGGACCTGCTGGTTCCGGAGTTCGTCAACGCGCTCTGGAAATACCACCAGTTCAATCAACTCAGCTTGGAACTTTGCGGCGAAGCCTTGACAGTCCTGCTCAATTTAGTCGAAACCTTCGTTCCCTCAACCGAAATCTACCGCGACGCCTTTGCCCTCAGTCGCACCCAGAAGACCCGGGCCGCTTACGACATGTTTTACCTCGCCCTCGCCCTGCGCGAAGACGCCGTCCTGCTGACCCTCGACGGCACCCTCAAAAAGGAAGCCCGCCGCGCCGGCGTCCGCGTCGGTTGACCACATGCATTTGAAATCGCTCTCCACGCCCGCGCGCCGATCCGCGTCTAGAATATAGATATGCGTGACCCAGCTGTTACTCGTGCTGTTACCACTGCCGTTACCCCTACTGTGACTCGTGTTGACGTCCGGGCCGCTGCCCGCCAGGCCGGCCGCCGCGGCTTTTCGCTCATCGAGCTGCTGATCGTAATCGCCATCATCCTGGTGATCGTGACCATCGCCGTCCCGCAATACAACAAGCAGATGATGTCGGCCCACGAAACCGCGGCCATCCAGACCATCCGGACCATCCACGCGGTGGAACTGCAATATTACTCGCAATTTGGCCGCTATGCCGCCAGCCTGGCCGAACTGGGACCGCCCGCCAGCGGAGCCGCCAGCCCGTCCGCCGCCGATTTGATTTCCAAGGATCTCGCGGAGGGAAAGAAGAGCGGCTACATCTTCACCGTCGCCGCCACGCCCACCGGATATGCGGTCTCAGCCGTGCCCGAAGCCTTCAATAGTTCCGGCCGACGGACGTTCTATTCCGACCAGACTCTAGCGGTTGCGCCAGAACTGGTCGCAGGAACCGGCCAACGTCAACAGCCCCGAAGTTCGATAGCCGCGAAATCTAGCTGTGACCCGCCACCACGAACTCGCCCTCTAACTGCGGCGTCAGTGTTGCGATTCGTTCGCGCAGCCGCTCGGCTTCGCCTTTCCGCCGCAGCAACTCCAGCAAATCGGCGCGATGCTCCAGGCAGCGCAGCAGTTCGGGAAGCCGTTCCGGCAGCAGCGTCTCCCACACTTTCGCCGCCAGCTGCAACTCTCCGGACGCCTCCGCGTACCGGCCCGAGCATTCTTCCACGTACCCCAGCGTCTCGTAGCCCACCGCCAGCCGCGCGCCGCCCTTGCGCTTGAACGTCGCCACGCATTCCAGCAGCAGTTCCCGCGCCCGCGAATAATTCTGCCAGTTCACATACAGCGTCGCCATCCCCAACTGCAGCTCCGCCAAGTCGTCGATATTGCCGCCAACCGCGCGGTGCTTGAAGAGCAGAGTCCGTTCGTATAGGTCCGCCGCCCCCCGCAAATCGCCAGTTTCTTCCAGCGATCCCGCCAGATGATGCAGATCCTGAATTGCCTCCGCCGACTGCACGCCCCGCGTCATTTTCGTGGATCTTCAGCGCCCGCCGCAGGCATCTCTGCGCTTCCGCATGATTGTCCTGGGCGCGGTACACCACACCCAGCGCCGTCAACTGGTCGCCGGTTTCGAGATGATCCGCCCCAAAGGTTTTTTCATACATAGCGACGGCTTTCTCCAGCATCGAGAATAGCGTCATCTAAACGTCCGGCCTGGTGGTGCGTCATGCCCAGCCGGTGAATCCTGCGGGCCATCCGCAGCGGCTCGGGATGCGGCAATGCGCTTTCGATTTCGAGCGCGTCGCGGGTCACTTTTTCGACCGCCGCGAAGTTGCCTTGATCGCCGAAGATATCGGCCAGCGCGTCCAGGCATCGCATATAGGCGAGGCGGTCGTTGGTCCCCGCCGCCAGCGCGATGGCCGAACGCACCGTCAGCTCCGCCGCCGCCAGCTTCTCCGGGTTGCCTCCGTGCAGTCCGTGGAATTGTTTGCGCTGCGCATCCGCCAGCAGCAGCCGTACTTGGATTCTTTTCGGCGCCGTGTGGCCCCGCTTCTCGGCCTCTATCGCCGCGCGGGTCAGATGAATCTCCGCGCCCGCAAAGTCGAGGGCCTTGAGCAGGCGCTCGCCTTCGGTGCGGTCCCAACTGCGGTCGAGGCTCCAGGGCTGCAGGCGAGCCGCCTTTGTCCTGGACCAAAGAGTTGACTGGAAACTACCCAGCATTTCGTCTTAGAAAGCTATCGGCAGAACCGGCCGAGACCAGTAGTTCCCCCTAAATGGGTCCCCCTCTTCGCGAACCTCTCTACCCCCCGCTCAAGCCGCCTCAGCCCGCCTCAGCCCAGCGCGTCGCTTTTGACAAAGCCGCCAACTGTTCTTGCAGGAAGGCAGCCTCCTTGTGCTGGCGGAGCAGATTGAAGAGGAACACCCGATGCTTCAAATTGCCAATTAAGTCCTCTGTATGCTGGGATTTAACCGATTCCCACACTTTGGCGGCCCGTGCCAGCTCCCGCAAAGCCTCATGGTAATGCCCGCTATCCTCCTCCAGTTGCCCGAGTGCTTCGTAGCCCCTTGCCAGGCGTGCGCCGCCGGTGCGCTTGAAGGTTCCCACCGCTTCCATTAGCAGTTCGCGCGCCCGCGAATAGCGCCGCCAACCTATATAACGGATTGCCAGTTCCCATTGCCCTTCCGCGACGGTATCCAGATCCATTCCCACCTGGCGCAATTTCAGCTCCAGCACCCGTTCCAGTTGCGATGCGGCAGCGTCGATGTCGCCCGACGCCTCAAACGATGCGGTCAGCATCTGCAAGTCGGCGGCCGCTTCGGGCGAATCCAAACCATGCTCTTCTTCGTGGACTCGAATCGCTCGCCGCAGGCAGCGCTGCGCTTCCGCATGATTTCCCAGCGCGTGGTGCACCGCGCCCAGATCGCTCAAGCGGTGCGCCGTCGCCGCATGGGTCTCGCCCAAAACTTGCTCGTGAATGGCCGCGCTTTCCGCCAGCAGTTGCACGGCCTCGCGCAGTTCGCCGCGCTGCTGCCGCAGTAGTCCCAGCCGATGCAGTCGCCGAGCCGCCAGCATTGGGTCCCGGCGTTTCAGTTTCGCTTCCACGGCCGCGGCCTCGTGCAGCAGGCGATCCACTTCCTCTACCTGGCTGCGATCCGCCGCAATCGCCGCCAGCCCGTCGAGCACCTGTACCAGCAGCTCGCGCTCATTCGTGCGTGAAGCCAAATCCAGCGCCGAGCGCATGGTTTCCTCGGCCTCCCCTAATTTGCGAAAATCTTGACCGCCGCGGAATTGCTTTCGCTGGGCCTCGCCCAGTTCCAGGCGCAACAGAATTCGATCGGCTGCCGGTTCCTGCCGCCGCTCGCTCTCCACCATGGCTTGCGCCAGGTGCAGCTCGGCGCCCTGGTAGTCCGATTCCTCGAACAGCCGCTCGCCCTCTTTGCGTTCCGCCCCATGCAACTGGTCTCCTGAGAAACCGATCAAAGACCGAAGATTTCCAAACATAGGCATTCTCCGACTATCGGCCGATAATCGGTTGTCTAAGGCTAAGACTTTAGCCCTTCCCGGAAAAAAGTTTGGCTGACGGCGGGCTACCTGGAAGCCGCGCTTCTCTCAACCCCGATCTTTCCGATAACAAGGTGGACGAAATGCTCATCCAGCACCTGCTCACCGAGCGGCTGATGCGTAATCCGGAACTCGCCCGCCGCAACGTTATCGCCGCTCAGGTCAAGGCCGTCATCGAAGCCATCGAAAACAGACGGGCGTTCAGAGACCGAGAGAACTGAACCCTATCGATAGCGGCGGTTAGACCTTGGCTGCGACATCCACGCCCATGAAGGACCCCAAAAAGAACAAGGGCAAACGTCGTCGAAATGGACCGGTACCGCCTCCGTGATCTGCTGCTGCAAATCGCGCGGGTCTTACCCTTGCGTTGTGACGCCACCGGACCCATCGGGATCGTCCCACGGTGCCACCAACCAGCTCGATTGCTTGTCGCGTTGGACTTGAAGGGTGATTTCTTCCATCGGCCTGCACCCGGTATCCATACCCAGCAACGCTTATCCTGAGAGTTGACTCCGAAAACGCAGCAGCGAATCGCGTGGGCGCTAGCCGCCTGGTGCGTGGTGTTCCTGGTTGTACTGGCGGGCAGGCCGTCTTTCACCAACGCCTCGCTGCCGGTCCGTGGAGTCGCCGACCCGGTGGTCGCGCTGCAGATGGCTCGCAACGCCGATGAGGTAGAAGCGATCCTGGGCGACGCGCCCAGCGCGGACCGCGAAGTGATGCGCGTGAAACAATACGTCGACTTCGCGTTGATCGCCGGGTATCTGTCGCTGGCCCTTATGATCGCCGCGGCGCTCGCGCGCACCCGCCACCGCCACCTCGCGCTAGTCATGGGAGGCGTCGCCGTTCTCGCCGCGCTCGCGAACGTTCTCGAAAATCTTGGCACGCTGCGCGTCGTGAATCTCAGCTTGGGCCAGCTTACGCCGGTCACCCTGGATGCTCTGCGCATGGCCAGCATCGTCAAATGGAATTTATTGTTAACCGCCAACACGCTGCTGGCCACGATCACGGTTGCGCGGAAACAATGGTATCTGCGCGCCGCGGGACTCCTCGGCCTCGCTGGCGCGGTGCTCACTGCCGCCGGACTTTTCTACAATTCGATTCTGGTCTGGGGTGGGCTGCTCATGATCCTCGGGCTGCTCCTGACCGCTGCTACGCTGAAAGAGTTAAGCACAAAGAACTAACCCATGAATCCGCTTCTTGAGATTTCCTTTCGCGTACCATTCGACCAGATCCAGGCCCCGCAGGTCGAACCGGCCATCGACGAACTGCTTGCTGACGCCACACGCCGCTTGAACGAGACCATCGCCAGCCCGGAACCGCTGCACGCGCTCGACACCATGACCGAGCGCCTGGAATACGCGATGAACGTCGTGCGGCATCTGGAGAGCGTCGCGACTACGCCCGAGCTGCGCGCGGCGTTCAATGCGGTTCAGCCCAAGGTGAGTGCGTTCTACTCCAGCCTGCCCCTTAATGAAGGTCTGTGGAAGGCGATTCAGCGCTATGCCTCCACCGCCGAGGCGCGGTCGTTGACCGGCGCCATGAAGCGCTACCTTACCAAGACCATTGATTCGTTCAAGCGCCACGGCGCGGATTTGCCTGCGGAGGGCAAGGCGCGGCTCAAGGAAATCGACGTTGCCCTTACCGAAGTGACCACGAAGTTTTCGGAGAACGTGCTGGATTCGACCAATGCCTATGAACTGCTGATTGAAGACGAGAGCCAGCTTGCGGGATTGCCTCCGGCGGCAGTGGCCGCCGCGCGCGCGTCCGCCGAGTCCAAGGACAAGCCTGGCTGGCGCTTTACCTTGCACGGACCGAGTTACATCGCCTTGATGACGTATCTCGACGCCTCCGCGATTCGCCGGCAGGTCTGGCACGCCTACAACACGCGGGCCACGGCCGCACCGCATGACAACCGCCGCCTGCTAGCGAAGATTCTGGAACTGCGCCAGGAAAAGGCCCGCCTGCTGGGATTCCGCGATTTCGCGGATCTGGTGCTGGACGACCGCATGGCTCACACCGGCGATGCCGCTCAGAAGTTTTTAGACGATCTGCGAGTCCGCACTGAGCCGCGCTTCCGCGAGGAAAACGCGGCTCTCGAATCCTTCGCCGGCCGGGAGCTGGAGCCGTGGGACGTCAGCTACTGGGCGGAAAAGCAGCGCGCCGCGTTGTATGACTTCGACGAAGAAGCCCTGCGTCCGTACTTCTCACTCGATGACGTCGTAAATGGGATGTTCGAAATCTTTGGACGCATCTTCGGTATTCGCGTCGAGGAAGAAACCGGCGTTCCTGCATGGGACCGGGCCGTCAAGTGCTACGCGATTCGGGATGCCGCCAGCGGGGCCACGCTGGGATCGTTCTATAGCGACTGGTTCCCGCGCGAAAACAAGCGCGGCGGGGCCTGGATGGATTCCCTGCTCACCGGCAACCCTACCGCCCAAAATCCCGCGGAACGGCGCCCGCACCTGGGCTTGATCTGCGGCAACTTGACGCCGCCCGTCGACGGCAAGCCCGCGCTACTGACACATCGCGAAGCCGAAACCATTTTCCACGAGTTCGGCCATCTGCTGCATCATCTGCTGAGCCGCGTCGAAGTGCGCAGCCTGGCCGGCACCAGCGTCCCCTGGGATTTCGTGGAGCTGCCTTCGCAGATCATGGAGAACTGGTGCTGGGAGCGCGAGTCACTGGACCTGTTCGCGCGCCACTGGCAAACCGGCGAACGCCTGCCCGAAGAACTGTTCCAGAAAATGAAGCGTGCGAAGACCTTCCGCGCGGCCAACACGCAAATGCGCCAGTTGGGATTCGGCGTGGTCGATCTGGCGCTGCATCGCCAATGGGACGGCCACACCGACGTGCTGAGCTACGCCCGCGAGATTCTTGCACCCTTCGCGGCCGCGCCGCTGCCCGCAGACTACTCCATGATCGCCGGCTTCACTCACTTGTTCTCGAGTCCGGTGGGATATGGCGCGGGCTACTATTCCTACAAGTGGGCCGAAGTGCTCGATGCCGATGCCTTCACACGCTTCCGCCGGGAGGGTGTGTTCAGTGCGGCAGTGGGGCACGATTTCCGCGACAAGATTCTGGCGCGCGGCGATAGCGAAGATCCCGCCGTGCTGTTTCGATCCTTCATGGGACGCGATCCCGACCCCAACGCTTTGCTGGAACGCTTCGCGCTGCTCTAGCGCGCGGCGGGAATTATGAACAGTGAGAAGTGCGCCAGCATGCGGCCGATAAAGCTGTCGCGCTCCGACAGGTTCACCCAGGAGACGCGCTGCTCATCGTCCTTGTCGGCGAAGAATCCGATGCCGCCGCGCTTGAGACGGTCGTCCGTCCAGCTGCTGATCACTTGCCCGTTCAGGTAGGTTACAAACCGCTCGTCCTGCACCGCTACGCGCACGCGGTAACTTTCGCCGCGCTCGAGTGTCAACGGAAGGGGAAGCTGGACGCGGTCGAATTCATGGCCGCCCAACATCGCATAGTGAATCAGCCCCGCGTTAGGCTGCGGCCCCGGCTTGGTGATCACGATCTTCGCCGCGTAGTAGTTGGCTGCATTGGTGGCGCGGAAAGCCCAGCTCAAACTGTGCTTCTCGATCTGACCTTGGAACTCCATCTGGTAGTTCTGCAATTTAGTCGAACGATCCCAGATGCGCAGGCTGCCCGGCGCGATCAGCGTGGGAGCCGTGGGAATCTTCCAGTCGTGCGGGTCGTCGACATGCGCGGCGGTCTTGAGCGACGCTATGGTCCAGTCGCCTAATCCTGTCCGGAAATCCTGATGCAGCGTGATGGGAGCGCTATCCCGCACCAACTCGCCCAACGAATCGGTAGCCCGCTCAAACAGACCCTGCCGCATGCCGGGATCGGTAGAGCCCGTAGGGAAGGCGCTACCGCGTGTCACGGCATTTCCCGGCAACATGAGCATGGCGACCAGCAAGACGCCGAGTGTGAGAAAAGCAAAAACCGAAGCAGTCTGGCTGGAGGCGTTTTCCCGGGCTTTCTTGCGGGTGTTCTCCACCGACCAAATCTCGTGCTCGTCCTCTTCTTCGCGCAGAGCATTGGAGGAGGCCAGGCGCGCCTCTTGACGATGTTCGGACGAGCAGTATTGCCGGTCGACCATCACGCGCAGCCAACTGATCTCTTTACCGCACAAAAAACACATCATAGAGCTACGTCACACCGAATCTGCAGCCCGATTTTAACAGCTGGCTCAGGCGAGACCACTGTACTAAGTAGAGAAACGCTAGGGGTGCTGGCACGTCCCTTCAGCAGATTCTAAGAGAAACACCTTAGGTGAAGTCCGATCGGAGAGCTTTAGCTTTCCGAACCATATACGTGCACCAGACGCGCTCCCAGCGCATAATGTTTCTTTCAAATTCGCTAAGCTTCTATCGGTCGAATGAGGGTAGGCCGTTAGAGCGCCGCGGCCATTAGAGCGCTGCGGCAGTTGGAGTGGCGCTGGCACGCGGTGCTCATGAATCGAGGGTCAGGCGGTAGCCCACGCCCGGTTCGGTCTGCAGATGGCGGGGCCGGGCTGGGTCGCGCTCCAGCTTGCGGCGCAATTGCGCGACATAAACGCGCAGGTATTGCGATTGTTCGGTGTGCTGCGGCCCCCACACTTCGTTTAGCAATTGTCGTTGCGTCACTACCCTGCCTGCGTGCTTGATCAGCACCTGAAGCAGCTTGTATTCGTTGGGAGTCAGGTGCACTTCCTCGCCGCCCACCGTGATGAGGCGCTTTTCGAAATCCGCCTGTACATCTCCGAAACGGATCACGGTATCGGCGCCATCGGCGGCTACCGGAGCCGCGCGCCGCAGCGCCGCGCGAATGCGCGCCAGCAGTTCCCCTACGGCGAAAGGCTTGGCGACGTAATCGTCGGCGCCCAGATCCAGCGCCGCGATCTTGTCCTTCTCCTGACCGCGCGCGGAGAGCACCACGATGGGCATCTGGCTCCACAGGCGAATCCCGCGGATCACCTCGAGTCCGTCGCGATCCGGTAGACCCAGGTCGAGCAGCACCAGATCGGGTTGCCGGGCGGCGGCCTGCGCGATGCCCTCTTCCGCCGTGAGGGCTTCGTGAAACTGGTAATCCTCCGCGGCCAGTGCGGCGCGCAGGAAGCGGCGAATTTGCGGATCGTCCTCGATCATCAGGACCAATGGCTTCATAGGAGATTTTTAGGGGCGGCCATTCAGCGGGAGGCGAATGCGAAAGATGGCGCCGCCGCCTTCGCGATGCAGCGCCTCGATACTGCCGCGGTGCGCCATCACGATGGCCCGGCAGATGGCCAGCCCCAAGCCGGCTCCGCGCACGCCTTCCGACTTGCCGCGATAAAATTTTTCGAACAGCCGCTTCTCTTCTCCCTCCGCGAATCCGCGCCCGCGATCGCGCACTTCCAGTTGCACTGCCGCCGGCGTGGCCGTCGCGGCGATCTCGATGGCGCTGCCAGGCGGGCTGTATTTGGCGGCATTCTCCAGCAGATTCACCAGCACTTGACCCAGCAGAACATCGTCCACGTTCACCAGCGGCACGTCCTCGGGGACCGCGGCCGTCACTTCGCGCCCCGCGAGCTGCGGCTCCATGCGCTGCAGTGCCGCGCCGACGATTTCCTCCAGGGGATACAGATCGCGCCGCAGTTCCATGCCGGATTCCAGGCGCGTCATATCCAGCAGATTGCCCACTAGCCGGCTGAGCCGCAGGGCTTCTTCCGAAATGCTCTCCAGCAACTCGTCGCGCACGCCGGGCGCCAGCTTTTCTCCCTGCGAGCGCAGGGTGGAGGCGGCGCCGGTGATCGAAGCCAGGGGCGTTCGCAGATCGTGCGAAACCGCGCTCAGCAGCGAGCTGCGCATCTCCTCGGTTTCCATCTGCATGCGTGCATCGGCGGCGGCGTTCTGGCTCTGCGTCCTTTCGATGGCGAGCGCGGTTTGATTGGCGAACAAATCGAGCAGATGATGTTGATCGTCGTGCAGAGTTTTCCCGCGGGTCCCGGGCAGAATCGCCATCACACCCACAATGCGGCTGGCGCCCTTTAGCGGCACATAGGTTGCGGCGGCATCCGGGAAGCTCTTCATTCCTTTGCCGGCTTTGCGGCCATGATCGAACACCTCCTGCGCGATTTCCTCTTCGGCGGTGGAAATCAGCAACTGATCGGAGGTGCGTTTGCGGAATGAAATTCGTCCGTCCTCGGGAAGAAAGATCGTCACCGGCGCGCCAAACACTTCTTGAGCCACCTCCGCCGCGGTCAGGGAGGCGTCGAACACGCGGGTCGTCGTGGAGAGCCGGCGCGACAGACGATACAGCGCCTTGGTGCGGGACTCGCGGTCTACGGCGCTTACCGCCTGCGCGCGAATCCGCGAAGTTTGCGCGCTGATCACCAGCGCCACCACCAGCATCGCGACGAACGTGATCAGGTACTCGGATTCCGCGACTTGAAATGTGTAGTACGGAGGCACGCAGAAGAAATCGAAGGCTGCGACGCTGAGAAACGACGCCATCACAGAAGCGCGGCCGGCTGCAGCGGGTAGCCACCGCCACTACGCCCAGCAAATACACCATCGCCAGATTGGTGGCGGCAAGATAGGGCCGCAGCGCCAGGGCAATCAGGGTGGCGAATCCGACGATGCCGACAGCAACACCGAACTCACGCCAAGCCGCCGTCGGGCGCCGCTGGGTGCGTTCTGGTTCCGTAAGTTCGGCGGCAGTTTCGTCGGTAGGCGGGAGCTCGGCAGGGCGGGCCACGCTTCCATTATGATGGCGTCTGAACGAGCGATGCTGATTCACTCCAGCTCATGCGCTCAAGGGACGAAAAGCTTCTACGATTCATCGCGAATCTGCTGGCTTAGATAGCGCTCATATCCCAGTTCTTTAATTTGATGAACTTGAGCTTCCAGCCAATCAATGTGCCCTTCTTCGTCCTTGAGGAGGCGCTCGAAAAGTTCGCGGGAGGTGTTGTCACCTTCTTCGCGAGCCACCTGGATCGCCTTGTTGTACATCTCGAAGGCCTTCAGTTCAAGATCTAGATCGCTTGTCAGTTGATCCTTTACGTTTGATCCGACCGATATCTTCATGGGCTCCGTCATGCTGGGAGCTGCGTCCAGGAAGAGAATGCGCTCAATCAGCGCCTCGGCATGTTTCATCTCGTCGATCGATTCCTTGCGAATGTGATCCGCGAGCTTGTGATAATGCCAGTTCTCGCACATTTCAGCGTGCAGGAAATATTGATTGATCGCGAGCAGCTCCTCTCTGAGCGCCTCATTCAACTGAGCAATAACCTTCGGGCTTCCCTTCATTGCAGTGGATCGTCCTTTCGTTTTTCGGATTGGCGGCGGCCTTTGCCCCATCAGGATAACAGCGAACGACGGTCGACGGCTTTGACGTTTTGCCACGACCAGCGGCGCGGCATCCACAGAAAAGGCCCCGAGACCACCAGCAAGAGGAACCCAAAATTACAGGCTCCCGTCACGGCGCGGCCCGCAGTACGATGCTCGTTGCTCGCGCCCAGCCAGCGATGCCAGTTCTCGACCTTCTGAAAGAAAGATCGCACGGACTGCGACCCCTCGCCCAAAACAGTTCCGTTGTAGACGTCCACCAAGAACACATGCTCGCGCCCAAAGCTCGCTTCGGCCGGAGCAGCCGCATCGGAACGCAAAGTGATCGCCGATGGCAGGGCGCCGTTCTGCGCAGTAACTTTCTCCATCATCGCCTCGACCGGCAGCCGCGCCGCGCCCGCTACCGGCGGCGTCGAGCGGAAATCGCGATCGGCCCAGTTCGTGATCTGCGCTCATAAGTCAGCGGCACTCCGGTCACGGACATAACCAGCACAATGGTCCCGGCCACGCAGCCAGTGGCGAGGTGAATCCAAAAAAGCATTTTGCGCCAGCTCATAACAGCCTCACACCTCCGCCCATCGCCGCAGCAAATTATGGTAGACGCCGGTCAATTGCACCGCCGAAGGGTGACCCGATCCTTCGCCATTGAGCCGTTGAATGGCGACATCCAGATCGAACAGCAGAGTGCGTTCGCCGTCGTCGCGAATCATGCTTTGAATCCAGAAAAAGGATGCCAGGCGCGCCCCGCGTGTGACCGGCCGCACGTGATGCAGGCTGGTGGCGGGATACAGGATCAGATGTCCGGCGGGAAGCTTGATGCTGTGCGTTCCGTACGTATCTTCCACCGTCAATTCGCCGCCGTCGTATTCGTCCGGGTTGGTCAGGAACAGCGTCGCCGAAAGGTCGGTGCGGATGCGATGCGGCGTGCCGGAGACTTGCCGGATCGCGTTATCCACGTGAGTGCCGAACGCCTGCCCCCCCTGATAGCGGTTGAACAGCGGCGGGAATACTCGCGCCGGTAGCGCGGCGGAGATGAACAGTGCGTTTTGCTCCAGCGCCGAAAGCACCATGCCGCCCAACTCGCGCGCGGCGGGCGATCCCTCCGGGAGTTGCATATTGTCCTTAGCGAGCGCCGACTGGTGGCCTGCAGTGACGCGGCCATCCAGCCAATCGGCTTCGTCGAGAAGATGGCGAGCTCGTAAGACCTGTTCGGCCGTCAACACGTCAGGAATGGGAAGAAGCATCGAATTACCGCGATACCCTAGAACTGGAATCTGACACCGATGAGCGCGGAGCGGCCCGGCCCTAGCACAATGTGACCCGGGTGGAGCTGGTCGTAGTAGTAGCGGTCGGCCAGATTGTAGATGTTGGCATGCAGCGTGATATGTTCCGTGAGCGGGCGTTCGGCCATCACGTTGAAGACCCAATAGCCGGGAGCCTCCTTGACAAGTCCGGTGACGGGATCGAACGGCACCGTGGAACTGGCGGTCCGGGTGCCGACGAAATTTCCGCCCGCGCCGAATGTGGTCCGGTAGGGTAACCGGAAAGTCTGCCAGAAAGCGAGCGTGTGCCGCGGAACATTGGCAAGCTGCGCACCGATCGAGGCGGGGTAGGCGTTGGACGAGACCACGACGGAATCCAGATACGCGTAGCTGATCTGCGCTTCCCAGCGGTTGGTTATGTGGCCATTCAGGGCGGTCTCCACTCCGCGCACGCGCTGGTTCCCGGCCAGGACGTTGAGCAGAGCGTTGTTGGGATCGGGCTCACGCGCGTTGTATTTGTCGGTGTCAAACCAGGCGGAGCGAACCGAGAGGCGTGGGTGGGCGAAATCCCACTTGGCGCCGAACTCGACGGTGCGGTTCTTTTCGGGCGGCAGGTTGGCGTTGCTCGCGGTGAGCGAGAGTGACTCCGCTGACGGATTGAAAGACGTTCCAGCCGAAGCGTAGAGACTGGCAGCCGCAACCGGCTTATAAACGATGGCCCCGTGCCAGGAGGGCATGAGGTCGACGCGGTTGAAAGCGGACGCCGGCGCAACCGACTGCGTGTAGTGGGTGTCCATCCGGTCGAGGCGCATCGAGCCGGAGAGTATCCAGTGGCGTCCCAGCTTCATGTTGTCCGTCAGATAACCGGCTACCGTGTTGGCGCGGGTGCGGACGTTGCTGCTGGGGGCGGCGATGCCGGCGAAGGGCTGCGTGGGATCGGGATTGAGCAGACTAGTGGTCGGGAGGTTTGTGTATTTAGGCCGCACTGGGTCGGAGTCTTCGCGGTCCAGTTCGAAGCCGGCGGCGGCATCGTGCTGGATGAAGCCGGTCTGGAAACGCGCGGTGAGATCGGTCTGGTTGGCGAGGAAATCCTCGACGCTGTTGGACGTCAGCTCATTGCGGTTGATGACAATGTTGGCGAGCGGCGTGGAAAGACTGGGAGCCACGCCGGCAGTAGTGGTCAAAGTGGCCTGCGGCTCGGTGATGCGGACGTCGCGGTCGTAGCGCGCATAGCGGCTCTGGTTCCGCAGCGTGAAATGCGAGCCGAAGTCGTGTTCGGCGCGAATGGTGGCGATGTTGTCGCGGGTGCGCAGGTAATTGCCGCCATTCTCGAACCCGTAATAATTGTTGCGCGAGACCGGAGCGGGGCCGTTGAAGAGCCACGGGATTCCGTAATCGGGGATGTCATCGGCCTGCTGATTAAGGCCACTGACGATAATGCGTGTGGGCGTACCGAGGCCGAAGTAAAGAGACGGCGCGATGCCGTAGCGGCGGTTGTAAACGACCGGGCGTCCGGCGACGCCGCCTTCATCGCCCATCAGGTTGAGGCAGAAAGCGGAGGGCACCCCCAGCGCTGTGAAGGGCGTGTTGAAATCCGTAGTCAGCCGACGGGTGCCGTCGGTTCCGGCGTCGAAGGCTCCCGAGAACATCCGATTCATGTTGGGCAACTTGGTGGCCTGGTTCACCACGCCGCCGGTAGAACCGCGGCCGAAGTTCGAGGACTCAGGGCCCTGAATGACTTCGATTTCGTCGAGGTTGAAAGGGTCGCGGTAGTAGCTCCCGAAGTCACGCATGCCGTCGATGTAAAGATCGTTGCGCGCACTGAAGCCACGGATGGTCAGGTTGTCTCCCTGCGAGCCACCTTCGCCGGCGGCCATGCTAATGCCCGCGACATTGCGGAGGCCGTCGCGCAGGGTGGTGACTCCCTGCTCCTGCATGGTCTTCTGAGAAACGACCTCGATGGTCTGGGGGGTATCGCGCAGAGGCTCGGAGAATTTGGCGCTGGAGGTCGTGAGGGCCTCGACGCTCGTCGTCACGTCCACCGCGCTGGCCACGGTCTTCAGATCCAATGACACCGCGCTTGCCGAAGTGAAGCGGTAGGTCACGCCGGTATCGGCCAGCAATTTTTGCAGCGCTTGTTCGGGAGTGTAGAGGCCGGTTACGCCTGGAGAAGAAAGAGTGCGAAGCCCCTCCTTCGACACGGCCGCGGTGATTCCCGTTACCTGCTCGAAAGCGGCCAGCACAACACCGAGCGATCCGGCCGGTATGTCGAAGCGGCGCACCGGCTGCGTACCTTGCGTCTGCGAGATAGGACCATTCCCTTGCCCGTTGCCCTGCACATCTTGCGCGCGAGCCACGTTGAAGGTCTTGCTGCCGACTGCGGAATAAGCCACCAACGTTCCCATCGCCGCCCAACGGTAGGCGGCGGGCCAAGACTGCTGTACACGATTTCTGTTCTTATCCTTCTTGCGGGGCGCCTTGATCTTGATCCTCATTACACTTTTTCTCCGAACAGATTATCGCGGCTTGGGGAGGGCGGCCTTATAATGAGGGGGTCGCCGACCTTCCGGGTTGTCGATGCGCGGGTCTCTGCGGCGCTTCGCAAAAAGTTTTCCGTGGGGACCCGTTTGCTTGTTACTGATGTTGCGCTGCTGCGGCTCTTGTTTCCGTATCCTCCTGCACTGCGGCGGTATCCGCAGTGCAAGCGCTACAGGTTCCGCCGACCTCCAGTCGCGTGACCTTGATCGCGAAACCGGCTTGCTTTGAAATTTCCGCTTTTAGCCGCTCGAAAAGAGGGCTCGAATATTCCTCGATGCGGCCGCAGCGAAAACACGCCAGATGTGCGTGATTGCGCTCGGTCTTGGCCTCGTAGTAATGCTTCTCTCCGCACAGATGCATAAGGTCGAGTTCGTCGATCAAACGCTGCTTCTTCAGAAGCTCTAGCGTGCGATAAACCGTAGCTCGGTCGATGTTCGGTTCCCGCTGGCGCGACAATTCCAACAAGGAAGCGGCATCCAGATGCTCGCTTGCTTCCTGAATGACCTCGATCAGCGCACGGCGCTGCGAGGTCAGACGAATCCCCCTGGAAACCAGCTCCGAAAGCAGGTCACGGCGTTCCGCAAGCGCGCTCACACCGCGCCCCCTATTTGCGACTCAGTCGCAAATAATGGTTTAAAAAAAAGGCGCTCTGTTGCATTCCCAGTTGCAACTTGAAGACGCGGCCGTCGAGGAAACACACGAAACATCTTCCCCATACTACGAAAGTCGCTTTTTAAAGTCAAGCCAAAACGGCAAATGAGTTGCAACTGACGCTACGCATCGCCGATCCGATGGGAACCTCCATTCAAAGTTTTTCACGAATTGCATGAACAATAGAGCGGCTCAGGGAATATTCACATATGGCTCAGGGAATATTCACATATGCATGTTAGCGAAAGGTTCAAGCGCGCGATGGGCAGCGCGCTGTGTGCTCTGGTAGTTCTCCTTTGCCCCGCGCTATTGCGGGGACAAGACTCTAGCGGAGAAATCCGGCTAGAGGTCAAGGACCCTTCGGGAGCGCCCATGCAGGCCGCGGTTCATTTGGCCGGTTCCGGCGGGGATCGCAGATCTCAAACTGACGCGCAAGGCACGTACACGTTTTCGAACCTGTCTTCAGGCCGCTATCGCCTGGAAGTTTCGAAGGATGGCTTCACAACGCAGTCCATGCTGATCGATGTGCAGTCCGGGACCCCTGTAACGCGCACAGTCACACTGGAGCTGGCTGCGCAGGCATCGCGGATCGACGTGGTCGCTGCTACTCCGCTTCCTGGAACCGATTTGCCGATCGACCAAATCCCCGCGCCTGTGCAAACCGCCAGCGCGCGCGATCTGGAGCAGACCGGCGCGCTGGATCTATCCGACCTGCTGAATCAGCGGCTGAGCGGCGTCCACATCAACCAAAATCAGGAGAATCCATACCAGCCCGATGTGAACTACCGCGGCTACACCGCGTCGCCGTTGCTGGGCACGCCGGAGGGCATTTCGGTTTACATGGATGGGGTCCGGCAGAACCAGCCCTTCGGCGACATCGTTGCCTGGGACCTGATTCCCAAGATCGCCATTTCGGAGGTCGCGCTGATGCCAGGGTCGAATCCCCTGTTCGGGCTCAATACGCTGGGCGGCGCGATATCGATCGATACCAAGGATGGCCGCAGCCACCCGGGCACAACGCTCGAAGTCAGCGGCGGCAGCTTCGGGCGCAGGTCGGTCGAGTTCGAGCACGGCGGTTCGAACTCCAAGGGACTGAGCTGGTATGTGGCCGGCAATCTGTTCCGCGAAGACGGCTGGCGCCAATTCTCGCCCTCGGAAGTGCGCCAGGTGTTCGGCAAGCTCGGATGGCTGCATGGCAAGACCTCCATCAACCTCAGTTTTGGCTACGCGGATAACTGGCTGACCGGCAACGGCCTGCAGGACTCGCGCTTTCTGCCGCAGAATTACTCCAGCGTATACAGCATTCCCGATATCACCTGGAACCGGTCGCCGTCTTTGAACCTGAGCCTGCGGCACAGCCTTTCCAGCAATCTGACGCTTTCGGGGAACGCGTACTTTCGTTATATCCGCGCGGATACCACCAACGGCGATATCAACGAAGCATCGTTCGACGAATCGCTTTACAATCTTTCGTCGGCCGACATCAAGGCGTTGACTGCGGCAGGCTACACCGGATTTCCCACCACCGGCAACGCCACTACCGAGCCGTTTCCGTTCTGGCGCTGCATCGCCCAGGGACTGGAACACAACGAACCCATCGAGAAGTGCACCGGCATCATCACCAACACCTTCGACAAGCAGAACAACTATGGTCTATCGGGACAGGCGAGCTGGATGCCGGCGCACAACCGAGTCACGGTAGGCGGTCTGTGGGATCGCAGCAGCACGATCTTTCAGCAGGGATCGCAGTTCGGTTATCTCAATCCCGACCGCATCACCGTCACGCCAATCAATGCGTTCGCGGACGGCAGCACTAATCAGGACGGCGTTCCGGTGGATACGCGGGTCAATCTTCACGGGTCGATCAATACCTTTAGCCTGTACGCAGCCGATACGCTCACCGTGGGCAAGTCTCTGGCATTCACCTTCTCCGGCCGCTATAACCGCACGTCGATCGATAATATAGACCGTCTGCCGGTGGTGACGGATGGCTCGCGCGGGTCGCTCAACGGGCAATATGTATTCGACCGCTTCAATCCTTCCGCCGGCCTCACCTATAGCGCTTCGCGCTTCGCGAGTGTCTATTTCAGCTACAGCGAGAGCAGCCGCGCGCCGACATCCATCGAGCTGGGTTGTGCCGATCCGACGCAGCCCTGCAACCTGCCCAACGCCTTGGTCAGCGATCCGCCCCTAAAACAAGTGGTCACCAGGACGCTCGAAGCCGGCGTGCGCGGGACGTCTGGAAAATAACCTGCGCTGGAACGCGGGCTGGTTCCGGGGAGAAAACTATAACGACCTGCTATTCGTGGCGTCCGAGCAGACCGGCTTCGGCTATTTCACCAACTTCGGGCAAACGCGCCGCCAGGGCGTCGAAGTGAACGTGAGCGGCAAGATCAAGCACTTCACTCTGGGTGGCAACTATACTTTTCTCGACGCCACCTATCAAAGCTCGCAGATAGTTGACGGGGGCAGTAATAGCGTGAATGATGGTGGTTTGGGAATGGATGGCAACATTACGGTGCAGCCCGGCGACCACATTCCGCAGATTCCCCAGAATATCTTCAAGGCGTATGCGGAGTACCAGCCCACTTCGAAAATCTCGATTGATCTCGACTTCGACGCGGTGGGGCGCTCCTTCGCGCGCGGCAACGAAAACAATTTGGATCAACCCGACGGTATTTACTATCTGGGAGCGGGCTTCTCACCCGGCTACGGAGTGGTGAATCTCGGAGCGCATTATCAAGTGCAGAAGCGAGTGCAGTTGTTCGTGCAGATCAACAACCTGTTCAATCATCGTTATTACACGGCGGCGCAACTGGGCCCGTCGCCCTTTGACAACGCCGGGAATTTCGTCGCCCGGCCGTTTCCGGCGGTGGACGGAAACTACCCGATCCGCACCGCGACGTTCTTCGCGCCCGGCGCGCCCATCGGCGCCTGGGGAGGAATTCGCTTCACGTTCTGAGGCTATCGGCATGTTTCCTGACGACATAGTTTCGGCAACTGCTCGTCAGCGCAGCCGTGCGGATTTGGCAAAACCTTCTCCGCTGGAAGAAGAAGTGGTGGGGCTGTTCGATCAACTGCAGGACCGGCTACTGCGCTACCTCCTGAGCCTGGGCCTGCCCGCGGCGGAAGGTGAGGAGATCGTCCAGGAAACCTTCCTGGCTCTGTTCCAGCACTTGCAGCGCGGCAAACCTCGCCACAACCTTCGCGGATGGGTCTTTCAGGTGGCGCACAATCTGGCGCTGAAGCAGCGCAAGGCGACGTATCGGAATCGGCAAAACCTGCTGGAGCATGGCTGGACTTCGCCGGAAAACAGTCTGGCTGACCGGGCACTCGACCCAGAACAACAATTAGCTACCGATCAGCGCCACATGAGATTGGCTAGCGTCTTACAGGCCCTGCCCGAACAGGACCGCCGCTGCCTTTCGCTGCGCGCCGAGGGCCTGACCTATCGTGAAATCGCTCAAGTTCTCGAGATGTCGCTCGGCTCCGTATCTCTTTCGTTAGGACGATCTCTGGCGCGCTTCGCTCGCGCCGATAAACGGTGACAATATGCTTTCTCAAGAATCTCATCTCTCCGATCAAGAGCTAGTGTTGGCGGTGGATGGCGAGCTTCCACCGGCGCGCGCGGAGCAAGTGGCCGCGCACCTGGTAGAGTGCTGGCCTTGCCGCGCCCGTAAGCAGGAAATGGAACATGCCATCGCCGATTTTGTCCACCTGCACCGCGGCCACCTGGATCCAATTTTGCCTTCGCCTGCTGGACCGCGCGCTTTGCTCAAGGCTCAGCTCTCGGAAATGGCCTCTGCTCCACCGCCGCGGTCGATCCGGTGGCCACAGATCTTTGCCTGGAAACAAGCGGCGGCTGCGCTCTTATTGGGCGCGGCGGTAGCGGCCGGCTACCACTATTGGATTCCCGCTGCCGCATCGCGGCCGGCGCTGCGTTCTGTACCCGTCTTTTTCCCTGAACCCAGCCTAACGCCGGGCGCCATCGCCACCGTCAATCGCGACCAGATCTGTGCATCGTCTGAGCCCAAGAACCGCGCCGTGCCGGTTGCGCTGCAACACAAAGTCTTTGAGGAGTATGGAATCCCCGGCGCTGAGCCGCGGGCTTACGAAGTGGATTATCTGATTACACCCGCCCTCGGCGGCGCCGAGGACATTCGCAATCTGTGGCCGCAATCCTACTCTTCAGCGGTGTGGAACGCCCGCGTGAAGGACGCTCTGGAAGATCGTCTTCACGCCATGGTTTGTGAAGGCGGCCTGGATTTGATCGCAGCGCAGCACGATATTTCCTCGGACTGGATCGCCGCTTACAAGAAATACTTTCATACCGACGAGCCTTTGGAGAGGGCTCCTTAATCGTCGGCGGGCAGCGGCTGCGGAATTTCTACTTCATCCTCGTGCCGATGAACCGCGCTTTCCACTTGCTGTAAGAATCCGCAGGCGCTCGGCGCTAGAGAGCTCTTCTTCCAGCCGCTGCAGCGCCACACCCACCACGTCGCGATGATGCAGCTTGGAGCCGACGCCTTCCTGCTCGGTCAGGCGCAGCCAGATGTTGTGCAGAAGATCCACGTCTTCCGGCCACAGGCGAGGCGGATGCGGGCCCAGGTTCACGTAGGTCGAAGGGCGGTCGGGATGAGTGATCTCAAGTGAAAATGGATGCCGCGGCGGAGGCTGCCGCTCCCATGCGAGTCCAATGCGATGCGCCAGCTCTTCGGACGCCATGCGCGGCGAAACGCCGACCACCAGTTTGGAGGCCCGCAAGCTGGTGGCCGTCTGCACCAGGGCGTCGAATGGATCGACCGCCGGCACCACCAGCAGTTCCACGCTCTTCCCCTCTTTTTCGGCGAGCGTGACCACGTGCGAGAACAACTCCTGCTCGTAGCCGGCGAAGAGCTGATCGTCACGCAGCTCGTATTCCCCGGCCCCGGTCGATAGCTGGCGCACCGTCATCACCACAATATCGTGACGCCGCATATTGGTCTTCTCCAGCGCCTTTTGCAGATGGTGCATGGCGTGGTAATCGCGGACCGCCACCAGCACGCAGCCCGGACGCGCGCGCAGCGTGGCCGGCGTTACCTGGGATTGGTGATCCAGGTTGAATTTTTCCAGATCGCTGCGATGTTCCAGTTTCTTGCGCGCGTTGACGCGCTCGGAAATCATGAACAGGGTATACAAAACGATCGTGAACGAGACGCCGTAAATGGTGGCGATTTTCTTTGAAAACAGGTTGGCGATGGCCACCAGGAACAGCGTCGCCGGTGGTCAGGCCCAGGCCGATGGGAATCTCTTTGCCCGCAATGTGGATGTTCCAGCCCATCTTGTATTCCTGGTCGTGCCGCTGATAGCGCAGCACCAAAACGCCCAGGGCCTTCAGCGCGAAGCTCCAGACCACGCCGAACGCGTAGGCCTCGCCCAGCAGGAAGACATCGCCGCGGCTCGCCAGAATCGTCAGGATCTGGAGAATCGCCATGGTGTTCAGAATGCGGTAGGTGGTCCCGAACTTCTTGTGCGGCTTGCGGAACCAGTCCAGCAGAACGCCGTCCTCAGCCACGCGGTTCAACACGCCATTGACCCCGATCAGCGAGGTGTTCACCGCGCCGGCCAGGATGAGAACGCCCACGATCACGATGAAGACGTGGAACCCGAGCTTCAGCATCTCCGGCCCGGCGAAGTTCATCACCAGGCCGCCGATCATGTTGTCGTAATACATGCTGCGGGTCGCGTCCGGGATGATCATTACGGCCAGCAGCGAGATGATCCCGGTGCAAATCACCGCATAGGTGCATACGATGTTCGCGGTGATGCGCAGGTTCTTCAGCTTGGGATAAGCGATTTCGCGATACACCTGCGCCAGCGTCTCGAAACCGCTCATCGCCAGCAGCGAGTGGCCGATCGACACCATGATCACGACGAAGGAGATCTTGGCAAAGTAAGTCCCTGCCAGCCAGCCTAGCGATTCGTTGGTCAGGTGCAGGTTCGAAGGCGTCGGCAGCGGCGGGAGCTTGGCGCCTCCGCGCATGATCAGCGTAATGGGCGCCCAGACTCAGGATGATCACCACCATCACCGTGGTGATCTGCATAATGCGCAGAGCTTTGTGGCTGGATTCCGGAACGCCTTTGATATTGCTGTACCAGAAGTAGACGGTGACCGCCACGCTGAAGAAAACCGCAAACGTATTCGGATCGGTGCGCCAGCTTTGATGCAGCGTCTCCGCCATATCGTTGAGCAGGCGCCCCAGATACTGGCCCGCGCTGACGGCGCTGATGGGGCCGGTGAGAACATAGTCCACGACCAGCGAGGAGACCGAGAGCTTCGCAACCGTGGGGCCGATGCTGTCCTTGACCACGATGTAGACGCCGCCGCGCACGAACATGCCGCAGCTTTCCATGTAGACCGAGCGCACCGCGTAGCTGAACAGCATGACGCCCAGCACCATCCACGGGAGCCGGTTTGCCGATGGCCTGCTCGGTGATGCCGCCGATGTAAAACATCGTCGAGGCCAGGTCGTTCAGGACCACGGCGGCTGCCTGCCAGAACGTGATGAAGGTCAGAGCGACAGTGGTCGCGACCACCACTTTGGTGGTGACCGTCGAGGGAGTTGTAGGATCACTAGTTTGCATAGGAGAGAATGACGCGATGACCATCGCGCCGGAGAGCCGCCGCCAGCCGGTGCTCGCGAGTCGGCCACCAGCGTTTCCGGCCGCCGACGATTACGATGGAGTCGGCCTTCAACGCCTGGCGGATGGTTTCCGTGAGATCCCGGCAAAGATAGATCTGGATACTGGTTTCGACCGGCTGTTCTCCGGCCAAGCTGAGAAGTTGTTGTTCCGCGAATTGCACCGGCACGTGCGGAGATTTGAGCGCCAGCGGGTACGGAATCACCTGGGCGACGTGAACGGTAACGCGAGCGCCTAGGCCGCGGGCGAGTCCACTGGCGACGTTTAACGATTTTGCGGCGCCCGGAAGCCGGGTGTAAACCACGTTCACTTCCAGCTCCGGGTTTTGAACCTCCGGAGCGGATACCGGCGCCGAAACATGAACAGCGAGCTTCACAATTTCAGCCTAGGAGCCGCGCCATCAAGGCGGTATTAAAATCCCGTCCCGGAGTGTTAAGAAAATATAAAAATCGGCGGCCCTGCTAAAATCAGAACTCACGACGGGCCTTCGCCGCCGCCTTCATCATGTTTCGAAAAGTTCTGGTCGCCAATCGAGGAGAGATCGCCGTGCGTATCGTGCGCGCTCTGCGCGAGGCCGGCGTTGCGAGTGTCGCGGTGTATTCCGACGCCGATCGCGCGTCGCTAGCGGTTCTGATGGCGGATGAAGCCGCGTACCTGGGACCGGCACCGGCATCCGAAAGTTACCTCCGCATCGACCGGATCATCGAAGCAGCGCGGCGGCATGGTGCCGAGGCCATTCACCCGGGCTACGGATTCTTGAGTGAGAACGCCGAATTCGCCGAGGCCTGCGAGTCTGCCGGCATGGTGTTCATCGGCCCTCCGGCAGCCGCCATCCGCCAGATGGGATCGAAGACCACCGCCCGCAAGCTCGCAATCGCAGCAGGAGCGCCAGTGGTCCCTGGAACCGAGTCCGCCATCGAAAATCTGAAGAGCGCCAAGGAGACTGCGCGCGCGCTGGGCTATCCGGTCTTGCTCAAAGCGTCGGCTGGCGGCGGCGGTAAAGGGATGCGGCGAGTGGATCGCGAACCTGATCTCGAAGCGGCCATTCGCGATGCTTCGAGCGAAGCTCTGCGCGCCTTTCAGAACGGCGAAGTCTACCTCGAGAAACTGGTGCTGGAGCCGCGCCACATCGAGATTCAAGTCCTGGGCGACCGCCTCGGCCACATGATTCACCTGGGGGAGCGCGAGTGCTCCATCCAACGGCGGCACCAGAAGGTGATGGAGGAGTGCCCTTCCCCAGTAATGGCCGACTATCCGGAATTGCGCCAGCGCATGGGCGAGGCCGCGCTGCGCATCGCGCGCGCCGCGAACTACTACAATGCCGGGACTTTGGAATTTTTGGTCGACCGCGATCGCAATTTCTATTTCTTAGAGATGAACACTCGCCTGCAGGTGGAGCACCCGGTGACGGAACTGGTTACCGGTCTGGATCTGGTCCAGTGGCAGCTGCGCATCGCCGCCGGCGAAGCGTTGACGGTACATCAGGAAGAAGTGCGCTGGCCCGGCTCGGCCATCGAGTGCCGCATTTACGCGGAAGATCCGGACCGTCAGTTTATGCCTTCGCCGGGACAAATCACGCGGCTGACGGAGCCTGCGGGGCCGGGCATACGGCTCGATTCCGGAGTCTACGAGGGTTGGACCGTCCCGCTCGATTACGATCCTCTGCTCGCCAAGCTAGCGACATGGGCGCCGACTCGCGATGCCGCCATCGAACGCATGAAGCGCGCGCTCTCGGAATACACAATCGCCGGCATCCGCACCAACCGCGCGTTTTTCGGCGAGATCATGGACGACGCCGAATTCCGTGCCGGAAAGCTTATCGACTGCGTTTCTCGACGACTTTTTCGCGCGAAGGCAGTCACACGAGCCGGCGCTCGAAGCGGAGGCGGTCGCGGCGCTGGCAGTAGCCCTAGCCCAGCGGAAGCCGAACATTGCACCGTCAACCGCGCCCACCTCTCAATGGCTGCAGACCGGCCGGGAGACGCTGCTACGGTGAAATACGAAATCGTCATCGATGAGAAAGCGGCCTCCCTGTCGCTCGCGGGCGAACGCTTCGAATATCGACGCGAAGGCGGCACGGCGATCGAGTGCCAGTACTCGGCGGCGCCGGCCGGCGATGGAACCTGGTCGATTCTGATCGACGGACGCAGTTATGCGGTTACAATCCTGGGCGCTGGCGAAGTCTCCGTTAACGGGCGCGTGTTTCAGGCTGACGCATCTCGATCCACGCGAATTGCGCGGGCGGCGCTCCGCGGCGGACAATAGCGGACCGCAAGCCATCGCCGCTCCCATGCCCGGACGCGTGATCCGCGTGCTGGTTGAGCCCGGCCAGGAAGTGGCGGCCGAAGAAGGATTGATCGTCGTGGAAGCCATGAAAATGCAAAATGAGATGAAGGCTCCTCGTGCCGGACGCGTCGCGGCAATAAAAACGGGAGCGGGCGCGACTGTTTCTGCGGGCGACGTCCTGCTCGTGATCGAATAGAGTGGTGACGATGGCAGAAACAACTTGCACGCTGTGCGACGGAACGGGCTGGAAGATCGTGGAGCGAGCCGGGCTCTCCGGTGCCGAACGCTGCGTGTGCCACGCTGCGACGCGGACTCACGAGTTGAAAGAAAGCGCCAACATTCCGCCGAACTATCTACAATCCTCGCTGGACAATTTTCAGATGCCGGCGGACAATCCAGTGGCGCGCCAGGGCTTAGGTACGGTGCTCATGCAGGTCCGCAGTTTCACGCGTGAGTTTCCTGCCGCCAACCGGCCGGGCCTGCTGCTGGTCGGCGAACCCGGCACCGGCAAGACTCATCTGGCGGTCGCGGCCATGCGCACGCTGCTCGACAAGGGCCACGAATGTCTGTTCTTCGATTACCAAAACCTGCTGGACCGCATCCGTTCGGGTTACGACGCCGCATCCGGCGCAGCCGATCGTGAAGCCTATCGCGCGGTACTGGATGTCGAAGTGCTCCTGCTCGACGACCTGGGCGCGCATCGCGTCACCGATTGGGTGGAAGATACCGTGACCGCCATCATCACCCATCGCTGCAATCAAAAAAAGCCGCTGATCGCCACCACGAATCTTACCGACGATGATCGCGGCAAGGAATTCGCGATGCCCGGCGGCGATAAGAAGAGCATTCGTGAACGGACGCTGGCGGAAATGATCGGGACTCGCGCACGCTCCCGCTTGCATGAAATGTGCCGCGTAGTGCACATGCCGTCCGTCGAAGATTACCGGATGAAGCGCGCCCGCTAAGGAGGTCCTTCGCCCAATCCATCGAGCGCGAAGCCATCTCCCGCGGGCGCGAAGTGGAGCGAATACTCGTTGCCGCGCGCGTGCCACACGATCATGTAGTTGCCATTGGGCAAGCGCTCTGGCCGCTTGGTAGCGATCTGCTTCTTGATCTCCGGCGTGAAGAGAACATCGAACCGCGCACTCAGGTCGGCTTCGCTCTTGATCTCGCGGATGGCAGGGCCATTCTCCCAAGGCTGCGGGAAGCGCATACCACGCGCGACGGCCTTGGCGTCATGCTTCGCCATCGCCGCCTGGAACCCGGGCCACCACTTCCGGAACGCGGCATCGCCATTCTGGGCGCCTGCGACGCCAGCCAGCATCAGCGCGAGAAACGCCGTCTTCACAACAGTCCTACTTTCGATCACGCTTCCCAAATTAGCACGTGCGGTGCGCTGGCCCGCACGTCTGTTACAATTTCGGCGGGGAGCATTCGCGATGCGCACCAGACGGATCGGTTTCGGACTGGCGACAGGGCTGACAATGGCGTTGGCGGCCCTAGCCGCCTTCGCTGGGGACACTGCAACGACCGGTTATCAACGCTCGATAGCCGAGTGGCGAGCGCAGCAGGAAGCCAAGCTCAAGGCGGAAGACGGATGGCTCACCGTGGTGGGGCTCACCTGGCTGAAAGAGGGCGCGAACCGCGTGGGCTCGAACCCGAGCTTCGAAGTGCGCCTGCCGAAGAGCGCGCCTGCCAGTGTTGGCACGTTGACGCTGAAGGCCGGCAAGGTCCGCTTTACGCCCGCTCCGAGTGTGGCCGTGACGATGAACGGCGCTCCCGCGAAAGAGACCGATCTCAAGCCCGACGTCGATGCGAATTACGACAGACTGGCGGTCGGCCGCGTTAAATTTTTCATCATCAAGCGCGAGGATAAGCTGGGCGTGCGCATTAAGGACAATGACAGCGCGACGCGGCGCGAATTTAGCGGGCTCAAATGGTATCCGGTTGACCCGTCGTGGCGCGTGACAGCGAAATATATTCCGTTCGACAAGCCGCATGCGGTGACCTTTGATACCGCCGTGGGCGTGAAGGAGCAGGACGAGAGTCCCGGGTACGTCACCTTTCAAAGGGCCGGCAAGGAATATCGCCTGGAGCCGGTGGTGGATGACAACGAGCTATGGTTTGTAATGCGCGATCAGACCAGCGGCAAGACCACCTACGGCGCCTCGCGCTTCCTCTATGCGGAGATGCCCAAGGGCGGAGTGAAGCAAGCCGGAGCGGTAGAGATCGACTTCAATAAAGCTGAGAATCCGCCGTGCGTGTTCACGGATTTCGCCACCTGCCCGCTGCCTCCGCCGCAGAATCGTCTGGCGCTGGCGGTGACGGCGGGTGAGCAGATGTACGGGAAGCGTCACTAGACGCCGCGCAGCCGGGGCTAGTCCGTTACTCTTCGGCGATGACCACGCTGGTCAGCGTATCGCCCTGCTTGCTGGCATCGACGACGTCCTGCCCCTTGGTCACTTTGCCGAAAACGGTGTGCTTGCCGTCCAGCCAGTCGGTCTTGATGTGAGTGATGAAGAACTGGCTGCCGTTGGTGCCGGGTCCGGCATTCGCCATCGAAAGCGTGCCGATCTGGTGCTTGTGCGGGTTGCCTTTGAACTCGTCTTCGAAGCGATAGCCGGGGCCGCCGCGGCCGGTGCCGGTGGGGTCGCCGCCCTGCACCATGAAGTCGCCGATGACGCGATGGAAGACCGTGCCGTCGTAAAATTTGTCGCGCGCCAGAAAGACAAAGTTGTTGACGGTCTTGGGCGCTTCCTTGGCGAACAGCTCGCAGACGATTTCGCCGCGCGAAGTGGTGAAGGTCGCGGTGTATTTCTTGTTGGGGTCGATCGCCATGGCGGGCGGGTTGGGATATTGTTTGGACATTCGCTTCAGTGTAGCGGGAAACTAGAAGTCAAGTGTTCCGCCGCATCATCTCTATTCGCGCTCGCAGCCCTCGCCGCGCGTCTATCTGTTCTGGACGGTGGCGCTGATCGCGCTGCGCACGGTGAATCCGCCCACTACCGGCGTGCAGATCCAGCGGCGCGTCGAGGCTTGGGTGCATGGCACTCGCTATCGCAAGCGTTACACCTTCGTGCCCTTGTCCAAGATATCGCCGGAGCTGCAACACGCCGTGATCTCGGCGGAGGACGGGCGCTTCTATCGGCACCATGGCATCGACTGGGACGAGACGGAAAAAGTGGCGCAGGAGAGCCAGGACAAAGGCAAGCTGGGACGCGGCGCATCGACCATCACGCAGCAGTTGGTCAAGAACCTGTTCTTCACCACGCATCGCAATCCGGTGCGCAAGGCGTTCGAATACACGCTGGCGCCAATGGCGGATCGGATCCTGGGCAAACGTCGCGTTCTGGAGTTGTATTTGAATGTGGTGGAGTGGGGTCCGTCCGGTGTTTATGGAATCGAGGAAGGCGCGAAATACCACTACCACGTTCCGGCGTCGCGTCTGGATCGCGACGAATCCGCGCGGATGGCCGCGATTCTGCCGTCGCCGCGGCGGTGGCGGCCGGCACGCATGGACGATTACAGCGCCATCATCTTGGCCCGGATGGAAAAGGCAGGATGGTGACGCGGCTTTAGGGGAATCCCATCCAGCGGTCCGACATGTCCGCGCCCAGCACCGAAGCGGTGGTGTAAACCGAGCCGTGGCCGCGCGGGCACATCACTTCCTGTCCGGCGGTCTCGAGCAGAATCTGTCCCGGCACGCCGATGCGCAATGGCTGCCGCATGTGGCGCAGGCAAACGCGGCAACGCCCGGGCTGGTCGCGCCAGGCCCAGATGAGGATCATGACGATGCCCGAATAGAAGAACCAGGCGCCGAGAGGTCCGCTGCCGGGGCGCACGCCGCCGGTGACGCCGAGCTGCGTGACGCCGCCAAACTCAAAAACGAACAGGAACAGAGCGATCAGCGGGAGCATGGTTTTCAGAACGAAGAAACTCCAGAAGCGGCCCGTCATGCGCCACGAGATCCCGTACTTGCGGTCGCGGAAAATATTAAAGCCGGCCCACAGAAGGATCAGCGAGGTGCTCATCAGCAGATCCAGCGCATACGAGCGGGCGGGCCGGTACACCAGATCGGCAATGGGCGTGGCGCGGACGTAGAAATTGGGTCGAGCGAGGTGCGCGTCCACCAGAAGCTGGCGCAGCTCTTTTTCAGCGGCGTCCTGCGAGACACCGGGACGAAGACGCGCAACCGCGCCGCGCAATGCAAGCTGCCAGCGGCGGCGGTCAACGGGAGGCTCCGCGCCGGCGGCTGTCCACACCGCGATGGGCTCGGAAAGGAACGAGAAGCTGCGCGGCATCACCCCGGTGAGACGCAGGCTGCGCCCGCCGATCTCGAACCGCTCGCCCACCGCGGCGCGGCTCGCGCCCAGATGCGACTTCCAAAAATCGTAGCTGGCGATAAAGGTATCCGGGCCATCCAGGCCGGTTCCGAGCGAGGGACCGACACCCAGCACATTGAAGAATTGCGGACCCGTCTCTGCCGCGACGATTTCCCGGTAACCGCGGCGGGACTGGAACACCGTATTGCCCCACATATACGTGGCCACGCCTTCGAGAGACTGCGCGCGGGTGCGGAAAACTTCGGCTTCGCGGTCGCGAAAGCCCAGACGGATTCCGAAGAACGGAGGTCCCTGGGCCAGCACCACCACCTGCTGCGGATCGCGGTAGGAGAGCGACCGTGTGACATGACGCAACACCCGGAAGCCGCCGCTGAAGACCGCCAGAAGCAGAATCAGGGAGACGCCGGCGCCCAGGCAGAAAGCCGGAGCTCCGAATTGCTCGGCGCAAAAACGGGCTGCGGAGCGCGGACCGCACCGCGCGCCGGGTGTGGGTCTTGAGGGCGAAGCGGCTGTCGCCGGTGCCGGCAATCGCTGCGTCGAGGGTCCAGCTGCCACAACTGGCCGGAGTATTCATCGCGCCACTCGTCGCGGGCCGATGCCGGTACCAGCTTTTCAGCGGTCCAGACCAGCCCTCGGCATACGAGTGGCAACAACGAAATTTACCCCCTGGTTGTGGATTCTTGTGAAACGGGCGTACAGAATTCGTCGAACGCTTTGGTGAGCAGCTGCGCGATCTGATCGGCGTCGCGCCGCTCGATATCGCCGCGATGCAGCATGTATACCGGTTTGCCGTCGCGAAACAGAGCCACCGAGGGCGACGACGGCGGGTAATCTTTGAGCAGCGCGCGCACGTGGGCCACCGCTTCGTCGTCACCGCCTGCGAAAACGGTGGCGGCCTTGTCCGGCCGCACGGAGTGCTGAAGGGCGAGTCCGATGCCGGGGCGAGCCTTCCCGGCGGCACAACCGCAGACGGAATTGATCACCATCATCACGGTGCCGCTGCCGGGGGCGAGGACGCGATCCACTTCTTCGGGAGTGCGCGTTTCCTCGACACCGAAGCGGGTCAGGTCCTGCCGCATGGGAATTAGAAATCGTTCAGGGTATGCCACACTTTGAATGTAGCAGAAGCGAGCCGGATGAGTCGCGGTCAGTCCCCGTTGCCACGCACTGCGTACCTGCCGCTCCAACGATCGTTAGCCGTTGATGCTAGGCGCGTGCCGCCATGGAGCGGGCCGACTCGGCGCTCTCTTTATAAATAGCTGCTCCAGCCAATGCCGCGGCTACACACTCGACGATTCCACCGAGCGTGGTCATGATCGTGAGATTCGCGGGGAACAAACCGTTGACGCTCATGAACCCGACGTTAGGCAACAAGACGCCGCCGACCCACAATGCCAGCCCGGCGGTGATGGCCGTTTTCGGCCCGGCGCCGTAGCGCGGACGAATGGCTGCGTACAGCCACACAACCGCGATCCCATAGCAGAATCCGAGGATGTTGAAGCCCACGATCTGGTTCACGGTAATCTCGCCGCTTCTGCCGAGCGCGCTCATAGCGGCATTCCATTGGGGCGCCAGCAGGACGCCGTCCACGAGAAACCCTAGAATGTTTAGAACGAGACCTGCGAGGATGCCGCCAAGGACTACACGGGCCATATTGGTTTTGGTCATAAGACCTCCTGGGCTGAGTATCATATCCATCTTGGAAGGCACGAACAAGGGGGTCCGCCGGCAGACCACCGATGGCATCGGCCTCATAGTGGATAGCCACCGTCGCCGTGTAAAATAGAAACATAAGCGGGAGTAACTCAATGGTAGAGTCACAGCCTTCCAAGCTGTTGGTTGCGAGTTCGATTCTCGTCTCCCGCTCCAGTATTTACAGGTTGCATCCGTGAGCGCTGCATGCGACTACTGACCGCCGCTCTCATAGCAGGCGCGATAATGAGGCCAGTTGCCTATGGCCAGTCCCGGGCAGTCGGCCAGCTTGTGCCGCCTTCGCGGCAAATTGTCACTATCGAAAAGCTGAACGTCAAGGGCACGCGCTTCCCAGCGCGCTCCATCCAGATACTCACCGGCCTACGCGAGGGCGATCGGATCGACGAAGCTGCCGTGCGCAAGGCCATCGGGCGCATGCTCGAATCCGGGCTGATTCGCAGCGTGAACTACAACTACGAATCGCTCGAGGATACCAGCAAAGTGGCGCTTGAATTGGATGTGATCGACGAGACTCCCCTGTACCCCGCCTCGATCGAAATCCCCGGTGTGGACCCGGAGCCGGTGTGGCAATATCTGGAATCGGTGGATCCGCTGTTCACGCGCGAGCTGCCGCGCACGCAAAAAGCTCTTAAATTCTACGCCCGCGCGATTTCCGATTATCTGCGCACCAATAAGCGGGGCGACGCACTGGCTCCGATCGTGAAGGGCGACGCGCAGGGCCATCCGACGGGCATCGTATTCGCGCCGCCGCGGCGCCGTGCCGCTCCTCAAACCGACTCGCGCCGCAGTGGATGACGATCCGGTCGTTCGATAGGACGGCGTCGGTGCTAGAATCCGACTGGTTGCTATTGACTTCGCTTAGGCGTCTTTGGCTGGCTTCTCGATCTCATTCATTTTCGCCGGCGTCTCGGTCTTTGGCCCGACTATCCATCGTTCGCGCATTTTCTTCGAAGCGGCTTTCCTCAGCTTCTCCCGCTCTTCACTAAGAAGAGCAGCCATGGCTTTTGCAGTCATTAGCTAGGCGTGCGTTGCGACTCAGTCCCCACCGAGAATCTAGACTCGAGGTCGGGACAGAGGAGGCCAACGATCAATGTTTTAAGTTGCGACGATATGAAAGGCTTAGGTAGAAAATGCCACCCTTCGTTGAGAACCAGCATTCCTCCAGTGAAACCCGACATAAGCAACACCTTAATCGTGGGTCGTGCGAGGGTGATTTGGGTAGCTAATTCGATACCGGTCATGCCTGCCATCGAGAAGTCTGTTAAAAGAAGATCTATCGCTTCTTTGCAATCCTTTGAGCGTTGAAGGGCTTGGTTACCGCTGTTTGCCGTGAGAACCTTGTATTGACCGCGCAGAAATGCAGAAACTAGTTCCAAGGTTTGGGGGTCGTCGTCAACGACGAGAATTGTCTTTTCGGGTTTCTTTAAGTCCGGCGTCGGTTCCATTTGGCTGCACCTCGCTCCCCAATAAGGCAATCCGCGCACCATCCTGGCCAGACTATACGGAGAAGGGGAACGAGAGCCTTTCGCGAGACATCGACCACGGAGCGGAGGTTTCTTTGCGCCCCAGGCAGGCACTTCCGGCACGTTGTTGGGGCGCTTGGCCGCTCGCTCACTTCCCGCCGGTTCGCGGTAAGCATCACATGAACCCCACTATTCCAGCCGCCGCGTGCGGGGCATAGTGGTGAGGTGAACAAGCAAGAGCAGCGGCGCGAGCAGTGGCGCCAGAGAATCGCACAGCAGGAAACCAGCGGCCAATCGGTGCGCATATTCTGTCGCAAGCAAGGACTGACTGGGCCCACCTTTTATGCCTGGCGGCAACGGCTGCGAAAACAGAACCTGCCGGTCCGCTTCGCGCTGGTAGAGACCAAGCCAGCAGAGAAGACTGTTCCACCCATCGAGCTGATCCTCGCCAGCGGTGACCGGCTTCGGATTCCGCACGATGCCGCGACGCTCAAGCTGGTGCTGGCGGTGCTGCGGGATCAACAGGCGTGATCCATCTGCCAGCCAGCGTACGCGTGTACTTGTGCACTTCCCCGTGCGACATGCGGCGGGGCTTCGACGGCCTGCACGCGCTGGTGAGCGGCGCGATGAAGCTGGACGCATTTGCCGGGCATCTGTTCTGTTTTTCCAACCGCCGCCGGGACCGGGTGAAAATTCTGTATTGGGATCGGGATGGTTTCGCCGTGTGGGCCAAGCGGCTGGAGGAAGGCACGTATGCGATGCCGTTCGAGGAGGAAGGCGAACCCCGGCGCGAGATCACGGCGCAGGAGTTGGGAGCGCTGTTAAGCGGCATCGATCTGAGCGTAGCCAAGCGCCGCAAACGATATCACCGCAAGAGCGTGGAAGCCGCATAAAGATTGGCTTCCAATGCATTTTGTGCTTGGCCTAAAAGAGCGTTAGCCGTATAATTCCCGTAGTGCCTGCCGATCCGAACAGTCTGCCAAATGATCCGATGATCCTGAAGCAGATGTTGTTGGATCTGACGGTGCAGCTGGACAAAACGCAACGGCTGTTGCGCCAGTTGCTGGAAGCCAAGAGCGGCACCCGCAGCGAACAGTTGAGCGCCGATCAGTTGCGGCTGTTTGTGCAAGATCTCCAGGTTGCCCAGATCGAAGCAGAGCAAAAGGACGACGACGATCTTCCGCCCGACGCTGGCAGCGAGGAACGGGAAGACCGCCGTCCGCGCGGACGCCGAAGCTTGCCCTCGCACTTGAAACGGGAACGCATCGAGCACGATCTGACGGCAGACGAAATGCACTGCGAGTTCTGCGACCAAAACCTGCGCCCGATTGGCGAAGAGACCAGCGAACGCTACGAATACATTCCCGCGCAGTTGCTGGTGATCGAGGACGTCTGCAAAAAGTACGCGTGCGCCTGCACGGTGAAGACGGCAACCAAGCCGCCGCAGCCCATCGAGAAGAGCGCGGCAGGTGCGTCTTTATTGGCTCAAGTGATTGTCAGCAAAATCGCCGATCACTTGCCCGTGCACCGGCAGGCGAAGATCTTCCGCCGCTTCGGCGTGGAGATTGCCGACCAGACCATGTGTGGCTGGATGCGGCAATCGGCCCAACTGCTCGATCCGCTCTATATTCGGCTGAAGCAGTTCGTGCTGAGTTCGAAGGTAGTGGGCACCGACGATACGCCGGTGAAAGTATTGGACCGGAGCTTAAAGCGGGCAACACGAAAAGGGCGATTCTGGCCCTACATCGGGGATCGCCACCATTCGGCGGCGGTGTTCGATTACACCCCGACACGAGAACGCGCCGGGCCTGAACAGTTCCTGAAAACGTATCGCGGATATTTGCAGGCCGATGCCTATGTGGCTTACGATGCGTTCTTCACCAAGCCCGAACGCGGCTTGGTGGAGGTTGCCTGTTGGGCTCACACGAGACGTCACTTCCACCAGGCGCTGGATACGGATTCGGCGCGCATGGGTGCGGTGCTGGCCTACATCGCGTATCTGTACAAGGTGGAAAAGCGGGCGCGGCGGTCCGGCATCACGGGCGAAGACTTGCGCCTGTTGCGCCAGCATGCCTCCAAACCGGTGCTGGAAAAATTGTACGAGTATTTGGAGAAGATTCGCGAAGAAGTGCTGCCCAAAAGCGAAGCCGGGCAAGCGGTCGCCTACGCGCTGAAAAACCGGACGGCATTGACGTGCTACTTGGAAGATGGCGACCTGTCCATCGATAACAACCACACCGAGCGAAGTTTGCGCGGCATTGCAGTGGGCCGCCGCAACTGGACCTTCGTCGGGAGTGATCGCGGCGGAAGGACGATGGCCGTGCTGCGAAGCTTCGTGGCGTCCTGCGAATTAGCGAAGGTGGACCCGTTCGCCTGGTTCAAGGACGTGCTCTCGCGCATCGGCGAGTGCTCGATGCAGCAACTCGACGAACTGCTACCCCACCGCTGGGCTCAAGCCCGCCCCTAGTTTCAATTCTATTGGCTCCGGATCGCCCTAGCCGTACGCTGCTGGTGTTCACGTGATGGATACAAACAACTCAGAGGACTGGCGGCTGCTTGCGCTCACCAAAAGAATGAGACTATTTCGGTAATACAATGCCCGGTGGGAAGCCAACGCGGCAGCGGTCGTACTTTTGCCCCACTGCCGGTGGCAGTTCAGTATCAGACGTGGCTTGGTCGATCGCAGCACTTGTGCTTGTGATGAATCCGGATGAAACCCGAGCGCCTCGCGGGCAAAGCGGACGGGATCGAGCGCCCAAAGCAAATCAGTCCGTAACATTGCTCACCGCTTCCTCGCTCCTAATTGCTTCCAACACCGCTGCTCGCGCCGCCGGATGTGGTTCGAGCGCCAACAGAATTGCCGCCCGGAGGTTTTGCCATTCAGCCGTCTGCGTAAGGTCGACGGCTGCGCCTTCGTTCATTTCGGCGAGCAGCTGGCCCTCGAGAAGTAATTGCCGCTCCGCGCGAGCAATTGCCTTTAGCGTCAAAGGATTGTCTTTTGTGCGGCCGGCGGTGCGGGCCTCCAGCAAAATCGACGCGGTTTCCCGGTTCAACGTGGTGAGCCTCTCCAGAAGGTTCCCGCCGCTAATCACTTCCTGAACGGCTGCTGCCTTCACGATCGACGCGGGCAGGTGGCCCGCTTTATGGCGCAGCACAGCGGCCTTTGAAACCGACCAGCGGGCGGCAATCTTCCGCAACGAGTCGGCGCCGAGCAGTGCCGCGTTGATCTCATCGCGGCTCGGATGTTTACAGATGGTGCAGGTTCTGGGCATCGCTGATCTACTTCTCGTCACTTCCTTCCGATCGGGCTTCCACTATCACCGCAGCTGAGCGAGATCTGCAGTTCGACGACTAACCGCAGAGCTACCGGATTTTCGGCGCCGTCACTCAACAGCCGAAGCGCTGGCGGAACGTGCCGCCTGACGTATTGGTCGGGCTCCATCAATCTCTCTGAGCGTGATCGCATTCGAACGGCTTCTATAGATTTAGACCGGCTTCCGCGTGAAACGATTCCGCAAACAATTGCTGGCGTGCACTTTATGACCCCGGTCCGTAATTAACAACTAACAATCGCCGGAATGGAGAGTGGCGTTTAGCCCCCACTGGCTCGGCAACAGCGCGCAAATTTCTGTTGCGCGGAGACAATGGTTGGTCGGGGCGATCCGAAATTGATCTTCCATTTTGGGACGGTTTGCCGACGCCGTGCCGACCCAAATCGGCTCCAGGTGATCTCCACGTGCCAGGTCCGCTGCTTCCTGGCTACCGCATGCGCCCGAGGTTTGACGCCCCCGGGAAGCAATGCGTCATCAGCACTTCATGCCCAACCGGTTAGCCGGCCTCGCCCAGACTGCTTAGAACAGTGTTGTGTCACCCGTCCCATTTGCTGGAAAAGATCGAGATCGGAGCTGATTGCACCGTGTTACTCTTCCGTAGCGATCGAGGCTGAGGCCTAAACGGCTGACGCAGTACGCGCCGGGTCGAACGATCCAGTGTGGTCCTGGCAGAGCTTGCTGCTCCAGGACGGCAGGCTCAGCCGGATGGCCGCTGTTGGTGCGGGCGAAGGCCACGGTCCGCTCATTGGACGCAAAGTGAAACTGCGTACTGTCGTTGATGGCGTGCGCGCGAATCAAGCCCGCCTGGCGCCAATACCCAATCGTATTTATTGAGACCCCACAAGCCTTTGCCATCTCAGAAATGGCCAGTAGGCCGCGTTCGCGGAGACGGCCAAATCGGCTCTTCCGCCCGTAACCTTTCGAATGCGCGACCTGATGGTACCGGAGCGCCAGCTTCTCGCCGGCGATCCAGTGGATCCGGAGACCCGAGCGCGTTTCTCGATACTAATCCGGCGGACCTCCTAGCAGCCCGTGGTAAATCTTTTGTGAACGAGTGACCTTGAATCTACCTGCGCCGTCTTTAAATATATGGGGATGGGGCGGAAGAAGGATCGGGAAAAACAACAGGGGTTGTGGGTGGCGGCGAGCGAGATTGCGACTACGCCGGGGCACGTGTTTTACGAGCAACTGAACACGGTCTTGAACGCAGAGAAGTTTGACCAGCGCATCGAAGCGATCTGCCGGAAGTATTACAAGAGCAACTCCGGGCGCCCATCGATCACGCCGGGAACCTATTTCCGGATGCTGCTGTTGGGCTACTTCGAAGGCATCGAATCCGAGCGCGGGATGGCGTGGCGCGCAGCCGATTCGCTGAGCTACCGCAAGTTCCTGGGTTACGATCTGAGCGAGCCGACACCGGACCACTCGACAGTGTCGCGGACCAGGCGTCTGTACTCGGTTGAGACGCATCGCGCGGTGATGAAGTGGGTGCTGAAGATTCTGCGTAAGCACGGCCTGGCGGATGGGCAGAGCGTGTGTATCGACGCCACCACCTTGCAGGCCAACGCGTCGATGAAGAGTCTGGTGCGGCGCGATACGGGCCAGACCTACGACGACTACCTGCGGCAGTTGGCCGCGGCCGAAGGCGTGGAGAATGCCAGCAAAGAGCAGTTGGCGCGGCTGGACCGCAAGCGCAAGAAGAAGGCGTCGAATGACGATTGGACCAATCCCAACGACCCGTCGGCGCGCATTACCAAGATGAAAGATGGACGCACGAAGCTGGCGCACAAGGCCGAGCATGCGGTGGATCTGGCCTCGGGCGCGGTGTTGGCGGTGACGGTGCAGCCGGCCGATCGCGGCGATACGGCGAGTTACGTGGAGACGCTCGACGCCGCGCAGCGCGAAGCCGGGAAGGCGCATCCGGCGGGCATCGAGGAAGTCGTGATGGACAAGGGCTATCACAGCGGCGCGGTGTTGGTGGACTTAGCGGAGCGAGAGATTCGCAGTTATGTGCCGGAACCGGAGCGCGGCCAGCGCCACTGGTCGGGCAAGCGCATAGAGCAACGTTGTGTGTACGCGAATCGGCAGCGGGTACGGGCGGCGCGGTCGAAGCGATTACAGAAACTGCGGGGCGAGTTGTGCGAGCGGAGCTTCGCGCACTGCTACGAAACGGGCGGCATGAGGCAGGTCTATGTGCGGGGTTCCGACAATGTGTTGAAGCGGGTGCTGGTGCAGGCGGCGGCGTTCAACATAGGATTGCTGCTGCGGAAGCTGAGCGGATGGGGCAAGCCGCGGCAAGCTCAGGGACGGAGAATCGCCTTGACTGCACTCCTATTCGCTGTATCCGTCGTCCAGGACGCATACACCGCCGCTCAAAACTGGTTGCACAACTCCGCTCGCGATCTTTTTCTACAAATCACCACCGCCCCCGGCCGGCAGGACCTTCCTCAATAGAGGCATTTCCGCCACGGGCTGCTAGAGCCGATCTCGGGACTTTGGTAGTGGGAAGGGGATTTCTCACCAGCAATAGGATGTCTAAAACACTGCGCCTATCCGCGTTATCAGCTCAGGCGGTCTCTCGCTATTCGACAAGCTCTCGCGAGCAGTCTGGTACTCGGACTGAATTCTTGCTGGCCACAGTCCTTTGGACCGCGATTCAGTGGCGCGGATCGCCTACTCGGAACGGTACGACGATGCTAATCGTAAGCGCGCGGCCAGCATGCGTGTCGGTGCCCCCGACGAATGCAATATAGGTGGCGAATAGATCAAACCTAGGGAAAGAGTAAGCGACACCGCCGCCCGCATGCCAGTAATTGTCACGCAACAGACGATCGTGCTGATATAGCAATTCCGGGGTATTGACTTGGCCCGGAAATACCAGGTCGGCGGGGGGTGGAGATCCGAAGCGTAGCCCGCCGTGCGTGCGCTGCCACAAGACCTGCCCGCGCACCACAAGCCTTCTCCTAACCAAGTAATCGCCCTCTAGTCCGGCGTTGCTGCGATTGGTGGAGATGCCCATCACTTTCTCGACAAACGCATAGGAGTAGTTGCCCTGAACCGTAAGATTTCGGGAAATCGCGTCCAACCGCTGCCCGGCGTCGATCGCGATGCGTTCTTCCCGGAGATCGCGTCCCAACGCGGATTCACCTCGAAAATTGTAGTCGTGGCTTGGCGCCCCAAGCGAGACGGAGGATGTCAGCGCAAAAGCGCCGTCCACGCCGCCGACGAGGTTATAGCGCGCGGTCACGCCAAAATCCTGCCAGCCAGATTGCCAGCAACGGCACTGATCATTCGGAAGAAACGGAATCGGCGGCGGGGGCGGATTCGCATCCGTGTACTTCGCGAAGACAAATGGTATACCGGCGAGTACGGAAAAACGGCCCGTGAAGGCATACTCCGCTTCGAGGTACAGCGACATATCCTTGCTGCGGCCGCGCGGCACAAGAAAACCGTTGGTACGGCGATGACCGGTGTTATCGATTGTCTGGTACGTGAAACCTACTAGGCCTTCTCCCTGAGGCAGCACCCACGCCTGGGCTCCCGCGTGATTTCCCGTGGTGAGAAGCAAGACGAAAGCGATTGCGGCGGGTGAGGCGTCATGTCGTCTCATGATTTGGCCACGAGCTGATCGGGGTCAGGATTTGGCGCCGTTTTTCAGCCGCAATCTCATCGCTCCATCAATCGCCGTCAGGTACTCAAAGTCGCCCGCCGGCACTTTTACCGCGAATTTGTACTCTTTTTGAGCGCGTGCAAGCTCGGACTTGGAGGGCTTAAATAATACGGGAACAATGATTGGTTTCGACGGCACCGACTGCAACTTCTCAGCGATTCCTGCAAGATCTCCGAAATCCACTAACACGATATCCACTTTCCCCGATTTCAACGCTTCATCAAGTTGCGAACCGCTCGCAACGATTTGCAACTTGTGCCCAGCCCGCGTGAGCATGTTCTGGAGCTTGGCGTTGTTGAGAGCCGCGCGGCCCTGGGCGCTTGCCACGTAGATCACCAGGTTGGCATCGTGCGCCGCGTAGGCACGTTGAAACCGTACTCCGCGGCCGACGGCCAAAAGCTTATCGCCACAGGCCAAGGCGACGCCCCCACTCAGTAGCGTTGTCGCGACGAATGCTGCACCAGTTCCGAATCTCCGCATATTTTCCTCAGTCCTTTCGTTGTAAAGAATAGCGAATATTACTGCACTCCACAGGCTATTTCAGATTGTCTACAAGATACAGTTCGGTAAGTGTTCTCCAATATGAGTACACGTAGGATCTGCCATCCGGCGTCATGCGGACCGCCGCGGGCTGGATCCCAATCAGTCCCACCGGGTCGGCCAGTTCGATTTTTTTCCAGGGTTCCCGGCGGCCGGTAGCAAGATTCAGCCGAAAGAACTCGACTGAGGAATTGTCCATGCCCCCGCACATAAAGGAAGCGGCCGTCGGCGCTCCACTGGACCAGTTCGTCGCCGGGCAAAGCGCCGCGAATCGCCCGCGGCTCGCCGCCGCCGACCGGAAAGCAATTCGAAGTCTCCCGTCGGCGCCAACGGCCGCCAGCAGCTTCCCGTCGGGCGAAACCAAGACAGCTTGCTCTGTCTCGTCCGTGATCGCGCGGGCTTCGCCGCCGTCAACATCCTGAACGTAGGAGCGCGGCTGACCATCCGAACCCGCGGCGACAAAGAGGATTCGCTTCCGTCGGGGAACCATGCCGCCGAGTAGTACTCAGTGAGGCCGGATGGCGGCAAGGGCTTCTCCTCGCCTGGGCCGGTCGGCAAAAGAACGAGTCTTGGAGGCGGGCCGGCTTGAAGCGCAAGCGCCCACTTCCCATCGCGGCGACAACGCCAAGGCCCGGCCTTCGCCAAGACGAACCGCATCGCCCCCGCTGCAGTATCGCGGAGGTACACAGTCGGAGTTCCCGCCACTCCTTCTCCCCATTCGTAGAAGAGAAGTTTTTTGCCATCCGGCCGAAAGGTCAGCCGCAGTCGACCAGTCGAACCAGGAGAGGTCCCGTTCTGCCGCCGTACCGGGCGGCTTGGCACACGATGCGGCTGCGTGGACTGGCCTGGAGCAGCAATACACGGCCATCTCGCGAGATCTCTTGGAGGCGCATCCAACCGGGAGCCTGCAGAACGAGACGCTCCTTGCCGGAGAGCGTCACTGCGTACACGCGCTGCGACCGTGTCATGCGGTCCGCGGAAAACCAGACTTCATCGCCGCCCGGCGACCAGGCCAAACCCTTCAGGTTTTTCCAGCCACTGGAGAGGATGGTCTTGTGGCCATTGAGGTCGACCGACTGCAACCGAACCGTCATCCTCGCCCAGAGTCGGGTGGTCCAGAAAAGCAATGCGGTCGCCCTTAGGCGAGACGCGAGGGTACGTGATCCAGCCGGGTGATTCATAGAGAACCTTGCCGATCGGATATTCCAGGCGAAAGCGTCCTTCCACGGGCCGGACAACCGCGAGGTTTTTTCCATCCGGCGCCCAGTCGGCATAGAAAACGTCTTCGAGAACCTCGCGGGGCGCGCCCCCGGCCAGGGGCATGCGGGCCAGGGTGCCCCGGCATTCCGCCCAATTCAACTCGCACCCTAGCGAAATGGCCAATTCGCCGGCGGACGAAACTGCCAATACACCGGTCGATGACAAACCGAGCGGCCGCGATTCGGGGCCTCCGACCCGTGTGCTGAAAACCTCCACCGGCTTGCCATCCCAGCCCGCCGAATAAATGACGCTCTGGCCATCGGGAGTAAATCTGTGCTCCGGTGATCACGCCCAAGCGGTAGGTCAGCCGGGGAAAGTTGGACCGGGAAGCGGCTGACTCGCTCCAGCCTGCGGCCCGCGAAGAAGCGACCAAGCGACAACACCGCCGCGAGCCAGCGCAATACGATACGCGGCTTTTTCCATCGGGGCCGACGCGCTTTGTCTATCGGGAAGCAAAAGGGCTTCCAGGTCGAAAGCCAGGTCCAGCGCGGATTGAATCCGTTCGCTAGGGTTCTTCTCCAGACAGCGGCGCAGCAGGCGAGCCAGGGCGGGATCGAATTTGCCGGTGCTTTCCGGCAGCTCGATCGGGTCGTCGTTCGGATCGCATGGAGAACCTCGCTGGTGGACTGCCTGCGAAACAGCCGCTGACCGGTGAGCATTTCGTAGAGGATCGCGCCCAAATTGAAGAGGTCGGAACGATGGTCCACCACTCCGCCGCGAAGTTGCTCGGGCGCCATGTAGCCGGGAGTGCCGAGAAGGTCCAGGTTCCGTTCCGATTCGAGGTTGCGGCGAGTTACGCCGCGTTCTCCGGGTGCGCTAGGCCGATTCTTCGCCGTGCGTACGAGCTTGGCCAGACCGAAGTCGAGAATCTTGACCCTGCCGTCGCGAGTAAGGAACAGGTTCTCGGGTTTTAGGTCCCGATGGGTGATCGCCTTATCGTGAGCGGCCGCCAGGCCAGTAGCGATCTGGCGCGCGTACTCGAGCGCCTTACGCCGCGACAATCGCTCCCTTGCGGAGCGATCGCGCAATGTCTCGCCCTCGAGTAACTCGTACACCACATAGGGCGCGCCATCCTCGAACGCCGACATCATAGATGGTCAGAATATTCGGGTGATTGAGGGCGCCGGCGGCCCGGGCCTCCTGCTCGAATAGGCGCAACCGCTCGGGATGCGCGGCGATGCCGGGCGGCAAAACCTTGATCGCCACGTCGCGTCCGATGCGGGAATCGCGCGCGCGGTAGACCTCGCCCATGCCGCCCGCGCCCAAAAACGCTATGATTTCGTAGTGTCCGAGCACGCGGCCGAACATTGACCGGGCGCGGCCTTCGGCGAGCGCCTCGGCGGTAACTTCTAGAGCGGGCGCTTCCAGGAAGTCTTCAGCCGGTGTCTCACATCCGAGCAGCGATTCGCACTTCGCCGCGCACGTTCGGATCGGCGCAGGCTTCTCTGAAGAAATCGGCCGCGATCGCTCGGGGGCACGCTCGCGGGCGGCATGATAGAGCTGCTCGATTTCGCGCCAGCGTTCAGTTTTCATCGCTGTTCCTCGCGGCTGAGCTGCCGCAGAAGCCAGACTTTCGCCAGCCTCCAATCGCGCTGGACGGTCTCCTCGGAAACGTTGAGGACCTCCGCCGTTTCCTTAATGCTCAGACCACCAAAAAAACGCATCTCGACAACGCGGCTCTTGCGGGGATCGATAGCGGCCAAAGCTTGCAGAGCGTCGTCCAGCGCGACGATATCAGTCCGCCGGTCGTGAAACACGGCAACAGCTTCGTTCAGCGGAACCTGGCGCCATTCGCCTCCACGTTTGCTGTAGCGCCGCGATCGGGCATAATCCACCAGGATGCGGCGCATCACCTGTGCCGAAACCGCGAAAAAATGGGCGCGATTCTGCCAGCTCACATCTTTCAGGTTGATGAGCCGCTCATATGCCTCGTGAACCAGGGCCGTGGATTGCAGCGTGTGCGCGCTCCGCTCCCGTCCCATGTAGCGGTGAGCCAGCCGGTGCAACTCGTGATAAACCAGCGGGATCAGTTGGTCCAGGGCTTCCTGTTCCCCGTTGTTCCAGGCTCTCAACAATTGGGTGACGTCCTGTAGCGGAGGGGCCGCCATGAGTCCTCACCTCCAAACCGAGGTCAACCGCTTGCGTGGAGTATACCACCGATTTTCGGCAATTTAATCCATTTTTGCGAGCAAAAATAATTTCAAATTGCATTACGGTTTTCGTTCCACTTTCCCGCTTTTAGTTTATGTGCGGCCATATCGCGCCGCACGCCAGGAAGGAACAAAATGGAGCACGTCAAAAACATGATTTCAAAATCGGTTGTTTCGTTCGCGGCGGCGGTCATGGTCATCGGAGGAGCTGCCGGGACCGCTCACGCCACACAATGGCAGTCGAGGGTCGGCGCGGAGAGCCCTGATCGCGGAAGCGAGGCTTTAGCTTTTTTGCCCAATGAGCTTTGGATTCATCCTGGCGACAGCATTCGTTGGGCATTTCCCACGCACGAACGTCATACGCTAACGTTTTTGAAACCCGGCCAGACGAGGCCGCCTGGTTTTGGGCCCACGTTCGGCGTTGTGGTCGGGTGCCCTGGTGTTACGCCGGACGGATCGAGCTTTGACGGTTCCTCATGCGTCACCTCGGACGTCTTATTATTGCCGGAAGATGATACAAATCCGCCAACGCCCGCGCCAACCTATACGGTAAGTTTCCCGTCCGCCGGCAATTTCAAATTCGTATGCCTGATTCACGCCGACATGACAGGCGTAGTCCACGTGGTCAACCTGGCCACAAGCCTCCCATACGACCAGACTTTTTATGACCAGGAAGCTCAAGCCGCGCGATCGCTCCTGCTCTCGGAGGCATCCAGCCTGGAGCGCCGTAGAAGCCCCGGCAGCCCGCAGAGTAACAACGTGGCCGCCGGTGCCGGCGAGATCGTGACGATCACCGGAACTGGCTCGCAGACGGCATCGCTGATGCGCTTCCTCCGCGGGACGATCGTGGTCCAGGTCGGGGACACCGTGGAGTGGGCGAATCTCGATCCATCCATCAATCACACAGTGACCTTCGGGACGGAACCCGCGGATCCGCGGCCGGCCTCGCTAAACGTGACAGTCAATTCCGACGGCGCGAGACAGGCGACCATCAGTTCGCCGACACAAAACGTCAACTCGGGATTCCTGTACTCCCACCCCGCAGGATCGCCCGAACCTGGCGCAGGCGGCTCCGAACATAACGCGTTTTCGGGTGACCTTCACCGTTCCAGGCGTTTTCAATTACATTTGCGCCGTTCATGACCAGCTCGGAATGGCAGGCACGGTCCATGTTCACCCCTAGAGGAGCCTCCAAATGAGATCCTTCATCGGATTACTGATTCTTGCGTCTTTGGCGCTGGCGCAGCCGCACACAAGCGTTACCTACCGGGGCGGTCTCGTCACACCGCCCCTCCCGAAACCGAGATTTGTTTTGACAGATACCTCCGGCGCCCAATATGACTTCTGGAATGAAACGCAAGGGTCCGTTACGCTACTCTTCTTCGGTTACACCAGTTGTCCCGATCAGTGTCCCATGCACATGATGAATATTGGGGCTGCGCTGAAGAAGCTGCCTCCATGGATGGCGGGTCAGGTGAAGCTCGTTTTTGTGACCACTGATCCGGTGCGAGACACGCCTGCGGAAATACGGCGGTGGCTCGACAATTTCGATAGGCATGGTGTCGGTCTCACGGGATCTGAAACTGCGATTCAAGCAGTTGAGAAGGCTGCCGGGGTTCCTTTGGCCCAGAAGACGAGTGCCTCCGGCGGAAATTACGAAGTGGCGCATGCGAATTTTGTACTCGCATACACCAAAGACAATCGCGCCCACGTGATCTATCCGGGTGGCATCAGCAAAGATGATTGGGTACATGACCTGCCCCTCTTGATCAGAGAGACTTGGCCGCGCCCATGAGAGTATGGGCGCCCAGGACGCGCATCGAGCGTAGAGGCTCGCTGACATCGTTCTAGCCCTACGGACCACAAGATCGTATCAGTCCACTACTGATGCCAAAAGAACTGGTCTTGGAGATTACTGAGCAGCAGCCCGGCGGCAGCGTCCAACCGCGCCTGGAGCTGAAGAAACGATCAGGAGCTGGAATAATGCAATCCGAGTGAACAGAAGAGGAGCGCAGAATGATAGTTCGACTAATCGAGAGGACTGCTATGACGTTCTTGTTGTCGGGGGCTTTATGAAACATTCGAAAAGAAATGCGCTCGTCGCTTTTTCACTGTGCCCGCTTGTCGTAGCCACAGCCTTCGTCTTTCTTCACAAACCAATCGTCGGCAAGAGCGTTGCCGGGAAAGAGCAGGGTGCGGGCGCGCCGCAGGCGGCCAACCCGCAAATTGTCGAAAGTTACGGCAAGCTCCCGCTCAGCTTCGAGGCCAACCAGGGACAAACCGACGCGCAGGTAAAGTTCATCTCCCGAGGTAGCGGCTACAGCCTGTTTCTAACCTCGACGGAAGCCGTGCTGAGCCTGCAAAGGACGCACAGGCCGGGAACGGTGCCGTCTTCCCTGCTGCGCCATCTCGATCGGATGTTTTGAAGATGAAGCTGGTCGGCGCAAATCCCTCGCCGCAACTGACGGGCCTGGATGAGCTGCCCGGCACGAGCAACTACTTCATCGGCAACGATCCGAGCAAGTGGCGCACCAACATGCCCAACTACGCCAAGGTCGAATACCAGGACGTCTATCCCGGCATCGACCTGGTCTATTACGGCAACCAGCGGCAGTTGGAATACGACTTCGTGGTTGCTCCCGGCGCGGACCCCGGGCCATCCGGCTGGCGTATCGAGCCGGACGATGGAGCAGTCGACTGCGAATCGACGCCCAGGGCGATCTCGTGCTCCAGAGCCGAGGGAAGCGAACCCGCCTGCAGCGGCCCGTCATCTACCAGGAGATCGGCGGAGCCCGCCAGCGCGTTGGCGGCAAGTTCGTGATCCGGAAGGCGACGGCAGGCCAGGTTGGCTTTGAGGTGGCCCGCTACGATGCGAGCAAACCGCTCGTCATCGATCCGGTATTGAGCTACTCCACCTACCTCGGCGGCAGCGGCAATGACTGTGGCTATGGCATCGCCGTGGACTCCTCCGGCAACGCCTACGTGACGGGCTACACCGACTCGACCGACTTCCCGACCAGCGAATGCCTTCCAGGCGACGCTACGGCGGCGGCACTGACGCCTTCGTGACGAAGCTGAATGCCGCCGGCTCGGCCCTGGTCTACTCCACCTACCTCGGCGGCAGCGGCGATGACGTCGGGCTACGGCATCGCCGTGGACTCCTCCGGCAACGCCTACGTGACGGGGTACACCAATTCGACCGACTTCCCCACACGCCAACGCCTTCCAGGCAGACGCTATGGCGGCGGCGTACGATGCCTTCGTGACGAAGCTGAATGCCGACGGGCTCGGCGCTGGTCTACTCCACCTACCTCGGCGGCAGCGGCGATGACGGTGGCTACGGCATCGCCGTGGACTCCTCCGGCAACGCCTACGTGACGGGCTACACCTCTTCGACCAACTTCCCCACCGCGAACGCTTTCCAGGCGACGTTATGGCGGCGGCATGCACCGATGCCTTCGTGACGAAGCTGAATGCCGACCGGCTCGGCGCTGGTCTACTCCACCTACCTCGGCGGCAGTGGCGATGACGACTGGGTTACGGCATCGCCGTGGACTCCTCCGGCAACGCCTACGTGACGGGCTACACCGATTCGACCGACTTCCCCACCGCGAATCCCTTCCAGGCAGCGATCACTGGCGGCGGTCAGCGACGATGCCTTCGTGACGAAGCTGAATGCCGCAGGCTCGGCGCTGGTCTACTCCACCTACCTCGGCGGCAGCGGCGATGATCGTGGCTAACGGCATCGCCGTGGACTCCTCCGGCAACGCCTACGTGACGGGGCACAACCTATTCGACCAACTTCCCCACCGCGAATCCTTTCCAGGCCACTCTTGACAGCTCCAGGATGGCTTCTCTGACGACGCCTTCGTGACGAAGCTGAACGCCGCCGGCTCGGCCCTGGTCTACTCCACCTACCTCGGCGGCAGCGGCGATGACACGGTTACCGGCATCGCCGTGGACTCCTCCGGCAACGCCTACGTGACGGGCGTACACCATTTCCACCGATTTCCCCACAGCGAATCCTTTCCAGACAACCTATTCGGCGGCTACCATAGATGCCTTCGTGACGAAGCTGAACCCGGCGGGCTCGGCCCTGGTCTATTCCACCTACCTCGGCGGCAGCGGTGAAGACTTCTTCGCCAGGTTCTCGCGTGTACGCATATACGGAGTGATCTTTCGCTCTTCCAGCCAGTGCAACAGCTCGCCGTTGCCATACGCTGCATCTGCAGCAAGGGTCTGCGGCATCGATCCTGTTCGTGCTGCGAAGCGCGTAAGCATGTCCCGTGCCGCTACACTTTCCTGGCTCAGGCGCGCCGCGGTTGCCTGAACGCCGACGATGATGCAGCTGCTGTTATCGACTAGATAGTTGTCGTAGTAGCCGAGTTTCGCAGGGCCACCTTTGCTCGCGTAAGTCGCATCGGGATCAGTAGTCGAGACACAATCTTGCTCGTCAGCCGGTTCTTCGACCGGATTTTCTTGTTGCAGCTCGTCAAGATACTCGCGCACGGTGCGCTTCACCTGGCGGCTTCGGCCAACTGCTCCCGAGGTATACGGCTGCCCGTACTCGCGTTCGCCAGGATGAAGCTGCCATCCACCGACAGATGCTCGCCTTGAACTAATCCGGCCCCCATGCACCGTGCGACAATCTCCTCGAAGAGCTGTTCGAAAAGCTTGGAGTCTGCAAAGCGTCCGTGTCGGTTCTTGGAGAACGTGGAGTGGTGCGGAATCTCCTGATCGAACCCTAGACCGGTAAACCAGCGCCACGCCAGGTGCATGCTAAGGTCTTCGACCAGCTTACGCTCGCTGGTGATCCCGTAAGATACCCGATCAGCACAATTCGCAAAAGCAGCTCTGGGTCAATCGATGGTCTACCCGTCTCGCTATAGGAATCCTGCAGCTTCTCGCGCACGAAAGTCAGTGAAACATGCCGATCGATCATCCGGAGCAGATGGTTCTCCGGGACGTGATCTTCTAAACGGAAGTAGTAACCAATCGCGCCGGTGACGGAGCGTGGTTAAACTGCTCGACTTCGGGAAGCGGATAGCGCCTGGAGAGAGCGCCATGTGCTTGATTGAGCTTAGTGTAGCCGAACAAGAAGCGGATAGCGCCTGAGTGACGCTAGATCTCTATCGGAAGCGGCCCGGCGGACAAACGCGGAGCAGCAGGACGAGGCTGGGGCCGGGCGCTTCGGATAGAGTCGTAAGAAGGAAGCGGCTGGCGCGGCGTGCGGGATGCTGCAGCTATCTATGGGTTTTGAATGCCGA
>CAWCER010000012.1:0-122154 GCA_963794595.1 Bryobacterales bacterium
TCGCCACAACGGTTCGGGCACGATGATGCTGCTTTCCGACGGCAGCGTCATGATGGAGGGGCAAGACGTCACCAACACCGAGTATCGGTTGACCCCTGACTCCAGCGGCAGCTACGTGAACGGGACGTGGTCGCAACTGGCATCCATGAGCCTGCAGCGCCTCTACGACGGGTCGGTGGTGCTCCCCGACGGCCGCATACTGGTCGTGGGGGGTGAATACTCCGGGCCCAGCGGCCAGCCCAACAATACCAACGCGGGCGAAATCTACAACCCGCTCACCAATACCTGGTCAGCGATCGCCACTTACCCCGCCCCCAGCTTCGGCGACGATCCCCTCGAAGTGTTGCCGAACGGCAACGTCCTCGCGGGTTACATTTCCGGTCCGCAAACGTATATCTACAATCCCACGACGAACATCTGGACCGCGGGCGGGACCAAGCTGTACAACGACCAGAGCGACGAGGAGACCTGGGTCAAGCTGCCGGACGGCAGCATCCTGGATTACGACATCTGGTCGAGCATCTCGGGCGGGGTCGGACAGGCCCAGCGGTACATCCCCTCGACCAACACCTGGGTCGATGCCGGCACCGTCCCGGTCGCGCTCAGCAGTGCCGCCGATGGGTACGAGCTCGGCCCGGGCCTGCTGCTGCCCGACGGCCGCGTCTTCCTCCTGGGCTGCAACGGCAACACGGCGTATTACACCCCCTCGTCCAATACCTGGGCGGCCGGCCCGGCCATCCCTGGTGGCTACGGTGCCGACGACGCCCCGGCGGCCGAGCTGCCCGATGGCAAGATCCTGTTCCTCGCGGACACTCCGCTGTTCAACGCCCCGTCGCACATCTTCGAGTTCGACCCCACGACGAACACTTACACGGACTTGACTTCGTCGCTCCCCTCCAGCTTCCTGAACGGGCCCAGCTACGTCTTCCGCATGCTGGTGCTGCCGAGCGGCCAGGTGCTGATCGACAACGGCGAGCTCGCAGCTTTACGTCTACACGCCGGATCTCGCCCCGCTGTCGTCCGGAGTGCCGTCGATCAGCAGCATCGCCGAGAATGCGGATGGCTCGTTCCTGCTCACGGGGACGCTCCTGAACGGCATCTCCGAAGGGGCTTCGTACGGCGACGACGCCCAGATGGCGAGTAATTACCCGATCGTGCAACCTCACCGATCCGAACAACCACGTCTATGATGCACGGACATACAACTGGAGCAGCACCGGCGTCGCGACCGGGTCGACATCGGAGAGCACCGACTTTGTACTCCCGATCGGGATTCCGGCGAACACCTATTCGGTGTCGGTGATCGCCAATGGGTTCGCCTCGAGTCCCATGTCGCTCACGATCCCGACCAGCAGCAACGACCCGGCCCCGACGATTCGCCACCGCCGCCGCGGCCACGCCCAGCCCGGTCACCGGGACGACGGCGAACCTCTCGGTCCTGGGGGCCGACACCGCGGGCGAGTCGACCCTGACCTACACCTGGACGGCCACGACGGTTCCCTCCGGCGTGCCGACGCCCGACGTTCTCGGTCAACGGCACCAACGCCGCCAAGAACGACACCGTCACCTTCTACGCGGCGGGGACTTATACGTTCCAGGCGACCGTCACCAACCTCGCGGGCCTGTCGAACAGCTCGAGCGTCACCGTGGTCGTCAACCAGACGGTCTCGGCCATCACGCTGTCGCCCCGCCGGCCGGCGTCAATCCCGAACGCGACCAGGCAGTTCAGCGCCACGGCGCAGGACCAGTTCGGCGCGAACCTGGCCCTGGAGCCGGCGTTCACCTGGACGCTCGCCGCGGGCGGTGGCACCCTGAGCACCAGCGGCCTCTATACGGCCCCCAGCTCGGGGACGCTGGCGACGGTGACGGCCTCGGTCGGCTCGGTCAGCGGCAGTGCCCGGTCGTACGTGCTGTCCAGTCCCTGGTCGACGCAGGACATCGGCTCGGTGGCCATCGAGCGGGGCGGCGGGGGACAACGGCAGCGGCACTTACACCCTCCTCGGCGCCGGCAGCGGCATTGGCGGCACCTCCGACCAGCTCCGGTTCGTTTATCAATCGATGACCGGCAACGGGGCCATCGTCGCGCAGATCGCCGGCCAGACGGGCCTTGGCGGCGGCGGACTGGCGGGCGTGATGATCCGGGGCGACCTCGGCGCCGGCGCTCATGGCGACGATGGACGTCTCGGCCGGCGGTGGCTCGAGCTTCCAGTACCGGAGCAGTGCGTCTGGCAGTACCAGCAGCGTCAGTAACGGAGTGACGCCCACCTGGGTCCGGGTTGTCAGGTCCGGCAACACCCTGACCGGCTTCTACTCCAGCGACGGCATCAACTGGACCGTTCTGGGCTCGGCCACCCTGGCGCTCGGCTCGACGGTCGATGTCGGCCTGGTGGAGACGAGTGGTAGTCCAAGCGTGCTCAACACCGCAACTTTCGACACTTAACATTCAAACAATACGTCCAAGTGGATTTCTTGGAAGCTAGCGCCTTGCTCATTCTCCTCAGAGATGCCAAGGAAGCGGCCGATTTGGTGCTCCTGCCGCGGCGCGTCTGACGGGTTATCGTGGTTGCTCCGCGCCGGTCTTGAAGGTCGCGCCGAACACGATGTTTCCTCTTGGGCTGAGCGATGTGCTAGCTGCTGAAGCGAAATCTTTCGCAGCACAGCCGGGCGCGCTGCAGTCTTTGTGAGGCGCAGCCGAGGTGCTCGCTATAATAAGAGTAAGTTGTACCAGCAATATCTTCCGCCAGCAATCCCGGCACTTCTCAGATCTCCATTCGATCACCCAAAGTTTGTTTTCGAATTGAAGCAGGACGGATTTCGCAGCATCGCGTATGTTGATCACTGCGGCTGTCTTCTGATTTCTCGAAAGGGACATGTCTATCGGGGCTTCGGTCCTCTCGCACGTGCTTTGGGTGAGCTCGGCCGCCCTATGGTGTTGGATGGTGAAATCATAGCTGTCGACGGCGAAGGGCGCTCGCTCTTCTACGATCTGATATACCACCGGAGCCAGCCTGCGTTTTACGCATTCGACTGCCTTTCACTCGACGGACGCGATCTCCGGGGCGAGCCGCTGACCAAACGAAAGCGAATCCTGCAGGGTGTGGTCAAGACCGCGCCCGATGTTTTATTCGCCCAGCACTTCGCCGGGTGTGGCCATGATCTGTTCTCGATGATCTGCGAACGCGATTTGGAGGGCGTAGTCGCCAAGCGGGCGGATGGAACCTACGGCCAGGACTGGTTTAAAATCCGTAATCCGCGCTATTCGCAATACGAGGGCCGCCGGCAACTGTTCGAAAAGCGAAAAGGACGATCCTGATTCGCGATTTATTTTCAACGGGCAATCACGGCACCCAGCTGCGCGAGCGTCAGATGCGCCATGCGCCACCCAACCGTTCCTTCCTTGAAGTCGCGCGCAACTAGCAGCTTCGTTTCGTCCGCATCGCTCGCTTCTTCCCAGATGTGCTCCCCCTGCGGGTCGCACCAGGCAAGCGCTTCTTCTACCGAGTTGAAAGTGTTGATCCTGTGATGCACGTGACGCCCAGGGAAGCGGGTTGAAAAGCCGTAACAGCCGGTTGCCGGGTCGTAAAAAATGGTGGTTTCGGGGATGCCTTCGTACACGATTGAATTTTAGCGCGCGACGCTAGCGCGGAGAGTGGCGTCGCTCCGAGGAATAAGTGATGGGGCGCTATCCTCCGCGTTTGCGGTCCCTTTAGTCAGCGCCCGCTCTTTTAGATTTAACTATGGTCGAAGATGTTTCGCCAAGAGCAGCCATCCCAAACGCGTCAGCCTAGCCGGTTCCATGCCGTTATCGAACATTATCGCCATTTCTCGGGGCGATGGATGACCAGACCCGCTATGCTGGTAATAGAGGTTCCCAGTGCAATACTTCGTTCGCACCACCGATGTACGGAAGGACAACCGACATAGCGGCTCAGTACCTCTTGTGAAGCGGTCGTATCCCGAGTTAGCCTGTTCTAACCTCGACCAAGCGATTGACCAAGCCAAGCGGAGCGTGCTCGCATCCGACAAAACCGTAATGCTTCGGGCCGATGCCTGCTCTAGGAATATGAATCAGGTGCGGACCAAGTATCGGTGCTGGATTGACGAGCGCGGCGCCTTCAATGAACTAGCGCTTGCATAGTCCGTCAAAGGACACTGGGCTATCCGACTACTTGAGGCTCGCTGGCAAGAATTCAGGCTGGCGTAGCTAGGAATGCAAACGCGAGATGGGCGGCAAGTAGGCCGCGTACTTAGGCGCGATTCGATCATTCTTCCTGGTTTCCAGCGCGTCGCGAACAGCCTGCCGCAGGCGATCGGGGCGAAACGGGTGACCAAGCACGACGACTGTAGACGGATAAGTGCGGGCTCTGATTTCCGCATCAACGGAACTCGACGTGTAAACAACTTTGAGGTCTGGATAATCTAGTTTGAGAAGTTCCGTCAGTTCCCAACCAAAACGATGAGGGAGTCGCACTTCGGTCACCAACAACTCTATCTCTGTTGTGTGCCGGGCAGCAGTGCGGACGGCTTCTTCTACACTAGCGGTTTGCATGATTCGATACTTGCCCGAGAGAGAGCGGCATTCTAACTGCCGAAGCGCCTGATCGGGTTCGACGATCAGGATAGTATCGGTGTGCCAGCCGAACACGCTTCTGAGTATCCGTTTCATGGTGCCGACGGCCTTCCGTCGCACATCTCCTAACCAGTAGCGCGCACGCAGGGGGCCATCTTGCAGATCCTCAGGAAACCGCCTAATCGAGACCTAAGAAAGAAGTTACGGGGACGACGCAAAGTCATCGCGCAATGGTGTCTCCGTATAAAGCTCCCTATGGGTAAGAAGCACCCGGCACAAAGCGCGATCCCTCAAGAACGGTTCTGACGCCAGCGCGGAAGATTAATCGGAGGGCTCACTCCAGAGGCTCAAAGCCATCCGATACTCGTCCAGAAGGGCCATGTGCTTTGCACTTATCCCCGCGATGGCTTTCATGCTAGCCTCCACGTCTATTGGATGCGAGGCGATCGTGCGCGGTTTCACGGCCCAATCTTAAGCAATGAGTCGATGCCAATCACGGCGAAGTTAACTCAGCGTTGTGCCGTTATGAACTATTATCGGCAGCTACTTTCGCCACCCCGCGTTCCGAGGCCACGGGCGTCGCCGAAGGTCCGGTGCCCCGGTGCCGCGTACTTCGATGATCTGGTCGGGTTGTCCCACGCTGGTTAGGCGAATCACTGGCGCTGGTTTGTCGTCTGGCGGCGCCAGGTAGGCTTCGAGGCGCTCCAGTCGGCTAACAAGGTTCCTGGTGATCATGGCCGCTTGCGATTTGCTGAAGACAGGACCTCAGGTCCTGCGTACTGATGCCGAGGGCGCGAGCTACAGCACTACCCGGACTTTCTTCTTTTCGTTGCTCAATCCCGTGAGCGTCAAGAATCTTCCGAAAAGGTTCGGTGGCAGACCCATCGATCCAGGCCGCGGAGCGACGGATCAAACTGGCTGTCTCGCGAACTCGTTCCAGTTCCGCGAGCCGCCTGTATACCGTCCTGTTCATAGCGCGGCCCCGGCGGGACTAGAAATAAACAGCGTCATCGCACCCGCCCCGACTGAGTGCCTTCGGCAGCCCGTTCCAGCGCAGAAACGCGAGCTTCTATGTCTTCGTTTTCGATGGCCTTGATCGTGTGGTTCAGGACGCTGTCCGCCGCTCGGACTCTCGTGGCCGGTGGCGTGCCGGGCTCCAGCATTACTTTGCCTAGCGTCGAAACAGCCGCACTGGAGAGGTGATGCAGCCTCGCAATCGACTGCCCGAAGGCCGCGCGTTTTGCGGCACGGTACGCCGTATCGAACTCGGGCTCCTTCATCCACCGCAGGAGCGTCTTGGTGGAAACACCGATAACCCGAGCGGCCTCTTCCACCGTGCGGGTGGTTAACAGGGCGACGATGGCATCCTCTTTCTTACGGCCGAATTTTGCGCCGTGACCGGTCATCTGAGGACACCTGCGGACATCTGCGCTTGATTTAACCAGCCAGTTTCGCCCGGTGGGATTGCGCCTCCTGTCCCAAGATGCTTCTGATCCCCACCGAAACCGCAAATCTTGGCGCCGTTTATCCGGAGGTACTTCTCCAGTTCCCGCGCGTTCAGGCCATCCGGAATTCCGCAGAAGTGCAGCAGGCCGAAACGCCCCGTGGGCAGAAAGCCGCATTCACCAAGGATCTCGGTACACCTGTCCTGATCTAACGCAAACTCCTGACCCCACAGGACAGTCACCCAAAGGTGCGGCGGTTGCCCATTGTCAGGGCACAATCGGTCGTGAAGCCGGCGAATTCTTCTATCTATGGCCTTCATTCGCGATTCGCCCAGAATTGACTTGCATCTTCAGCAAAACCAAGTGATTCATGTCGTCACCGCGGTAATCACCGCGAAAGGAGATCACATGAACACAGCAATTGAAGAAACTGGCGCCACTGAGAAGCCGAAAGCCACGAAAAAGGCCCGTGTTGGCGCACAGGGCGCGCACGTTCCAGCGAAGAAGGCCAAGGCGGGCAAGAAGGGCGCCGGAACCAAGAAAGCGCCCAAGGCCGCGAAAAAGGCGGGTGCTGCCCGCGACGGCAGCAAGGCCGCGAACGTCCTCGATTTGCTGAAGAGGCCCGAAGGGGCGACGCTGGCGGCGCTGATAAAGGCGACCGGCTGGCAGGCGCATTCCGTTCGTGGCTTCCTTTCGGGGACCGTCACCAAGAAGTTGGGTTTGGCTGTCACATCCACCAAGGTCGAGGATGGCGAGCGCACCTATTCGATCAAAGCCTGACTCCTGCCGATCCTGTTCACGTCGCGCCGCCGGGTTCCCGCCTGGCGGCGTTTCTCGTTGGTTCACTAACTTCACCTCCCTCGCGGCCACCGAGTTGTTCGCCAGCGACGGCCTGTAGGCTGAACCTGGGGGACCTCGAACACCTTTGCGCCAACTACTTGCCCGTCTGCATCGACATATTGGATATTGAGCGTCAGAGGAGGTTCGCCTGGCAGCGGCAACAGTTCATCCTCCAATCTCTCGATCCGGCTGCGAATCCTCATGCTGTAGTGCCTCGCGCTGAAGAATTCGCAATTCGGCGCACCAATCCGAGAGTGCCAAGCACAAGCCAGGAAGATCCGGATTGCCCGCCCGGATCTCCGCCTCGATAGTCGCGATCTCCCGCCGGCAGCGATCGATTCATGCGGCGACTCCAACCCGCTCGGATTTAATCTCCTCGAAGCTCCGCCCGTCTCCGTCGAGCATTGCCCGCTTACCCGTGTATTCCTGATACCGGCGAATTATACAATCAGCGTATTTAGGGTCGATCTCCATCAGCCGTGCGTGTCGCCCTCGGCGTTCGCAGCCAATGAGAGTTGAGCCCGAGCCTCCGAAGAAATCTGCGACGATGTCGCCTGACTTGCTGCTGTTCAGCAGTGCGCGCTCAATGAGTTCTACAGGCTTAGCCGTGGGGTGGATGCGGTTCGCTGCGGGCTTTTTCTCTTGCCAGAGCGTCGATTGCGTCTTGTCACCATACCAGGAGTCCTTCTCGCCCGCGACGTGACAATAGAACAGGGGCTCGTGCTGGAATTTGTATCTCCCGAAGCCCCAGGCGAACGTATTCTTGGCCCAGATAATCTGACAGCGAACCTCGAAGCCAGCAGCCTCCAGTGCGTTCTGAAACTCCCGCTGCCACGACGATGAATGGCAGACGTACATCGAGGCGCCGGGTTTCACGACGCGTCGGTATGAGCGGAAGGATCTCTCCAGGAACTGCTTGAAGTCGGCGTCGGACATGCGATCGCCCTTGATCTTCAGCCGCTCCTCGGTGTAGCCCTCATAGTCCACGTTGTAAGGCGGATCGGTGAAAACGAGATCGGCTGAGGCGCCGGCCATCAGTTTCGCGACTGCGTTGGTATCCGTCGCATCGCCCACAAGGAGCCGGTGGTGGCCGAGAATCCAGAGATCACCTATGCGCGAGATCGGCGTTTCCGAAAGTTCAGGAACGGAATCTTCATCCCTGAGTCCCTCTACGTCCTGAGCGGCAAGCAACCGCGCGAGCTCTTGATCCTCAAACCCGATGAGGTCGAGATTGAAATCTTCGTTTTGCAGCGCAATTAGTTCTGCCGCTAACAGCGTCTCGTCCCAGCCAGAGTTCAACGCGAGCTGATTATCTGCGAGGATGTAAGCGCGCTTCTGGGCTTCGGTGAGATGATCCAAGACAATCACCGGAACTTCAGCGAGCTGCAGCTTGCGCGCGGCGAGAAGCCGTCCGTGGCCGGCGATTATGCCCGCCTTTGTAGCAACCAAGATCGGATTATTAAAACCGAAGGCCGCGATGCTGGCGGCAATCTGCGCAACCTGCGTGTCAGAGTGCGTTCGCGGATTTCGGGCGTAGGGAATTAGCTTTTCGAGCGGCCAGCGCTCGATGCGCTGTGCCATGGGCGGCGTGAGCATGGATGTTCGCCACCTGAATACCAGTTGGCAACGTCAGTCGTCAACAGACAAATTTGGAGCGGCTATGAACTGGCCGAACGAAACCCTCCAAAACACTTTATGCTGAATATGTTGTGGAGCCTTTAAGCACTTCACGGACAATGCCTGGCGGCTTCGCCGATCGCGCCGCTCTACCAAAAGGGAACAGCGGCCGGGCACTCTGTCGCTGGTGCAGCCTCGAGGTTCCGCCGCGGCGTTTTACCTTCTGTTCCGATTGGTGCGTACACGAATGGCGCCTCCGCTCCGACCCTGGGTACCTTCGTGAGCAGGTTCTGAAGCGGGACCGGGGCGTCTGCGCGATCTGCCGAATCGACACTCGCGCTGCATACGGGGAGTTGCGCCGCTCGCGTGGGACCCACCGGTTGCGCCTTCTCGCGAAATGGGGACTCAAACGTATGAATCGCAAGACGCTTTGGGATGCTGATCATATCCTGCCCGTCGTGGAGGGTGGCGGAGAGTGCGATCTTCAGAACCTGCGCACTCTATGCCTTCTCTGCCACCGCCAGCAGACCATCGAGCTGCGGCGTCGGCTAGCTCCTCCGGCTGAATCTCGCCCCGACTGAACTTCTGAGTAGTGTGAGGATTTTGAGAAGCCCAATACCAGCGAATGTCTCCGCTAGGTGACTTGCCTGCTCTTACTTCGATGTCTCCGCGCCGCGCGTGTCCACTCGGTTTGGGCGGCGCTCTGCATTTCGGTGAATTGATCTCTCGAGCTTCGCAAGATGACTGCCGGACGCTCCCATGTCGCTACCGCCAGCAGACGGCAGTGATCTGGCTCGTAGCTTGCTTGCAGAACTCGACCTTCTTGTGCGTAGCGGTTAATTCGGTCGAGAATCGGCTTAGGTAATCTCGTCACTGCTATTGGCGCATTAGATGGCATGCCAAGAGCTTAGGTGTGACAGGGTCCTGTGTCGATGGCCGCACAGTACCAATTTACGGAGGTACCTGCGCTCTATCTGCCTTAAGGTTTCTTTCCGTCTTCCCAACTTTCCGATCAGTTCCAGTAATATTCAGCCAGTTTCCAACCCCAAGAGGAATTCGGGCGGAGCACCACTTGGGTCAGGTGGCGCTCGCGGTTTCTACTCAGGACGGGTTTGTGACATGCACGCATGCCCCTGCGGATTTTTCGGCGACCCCACGCGCGAGTGCCGCTGCACGGGCGCAATCATCCAGCGCTATCTGGGGAAGTTGAGCGGACCGCTGCTCGACCGCATCGATCTTCACATCGAAGTGCCTGCGGTGCCATACCAGGAGTTGCGTGGGAAGGACGGAGGCGTTTCGTCGTCGGCGATGCGGGAGCGGGTGTGCGCGGCGCGGGATTTGCAACAAAGACGCGGCTACTATAACGCCCACATTCCAGCGGGCGAGCTGCGCAAGTTGTGCGAGCTGGACGCGGCGGGCGAGCGCACGCTCGAAATGGCGGTGCGCCGCATGGGGCTGAGCGCGCGCGCGCACGATCGGATTTTGAAAGTCGCGCGCACTATCGCAGACCTGGATCACGCCGCCGGCGTCAGCGCGAAACACTTGGCCGAAGCGGTGCAGTATCGGAGCCTGGACCGGAATTACTGGCAATAGCCGCCATCAAACACCTATGTCCTCGTTCCAGAGGTTCGGATTCTCCGCGATGAATTGCTTCATGAGCTGAATACATTCGGCATCCTGCACCACATCGACTCGAATGCGTTGGCTCCGCATGTAGCCTTCGGCGCCGAGAAAATTCCTATTCTCGCCAACGATTACGCGGGGAATTTTGTACAAGACGATGGCTCCGCTACACATGGGACAAGGCGACAACGTTGAATACATCGTGGAGCTTCGATAGATCTGGGCAGGCAATCGACCCGCGTTGCGAAGACAATTCATTTCGCCGTGATCGATCGGGCTCCCGGTCTGGACCCTGCAATTGTGTCCCCTGCCGATAATTTTTCCTTCGCTGACAAGGACCGAACCAATTGGAATGCCGCCCTCGGATAAACTTAGTTTCGCCTCGTCGACTGCTGCCTGAAGGAAGAGATCGCGCTCCATCGATGAACCCATTTTAGCCGGTGCGCCGTGAATTTCGGTATTGGTCTTATCCAGGGAATCTCGCTGTCATTGGTTATCAGAGGGCTGTGGTTTGGCGTGGCGCTCCCTCTAAGTAGAGACAGTTGTTCCACTATGATGGTTTGTCGGGATGCCGAAGCGACCCACCAAAGTCCTGACGATCGGACATTCGACCCGAAGCATCGAGTCATTTATCGAAATGCTGCGCACCCATGGAGTGAGGCGGGTGGTGGACGTGCGGACGATCCCTCGGTCGCGGACGAACCCGCAATTCAATCGCGACAGTTTGATGCAGTCGCTGGCAGAGGCCGGTATCGGCTACACCCACGCAGCGGAGTTGGGTGGTTTGCGCCACGCCCGAAAGGATTCGCTCAACACCGGATGGCGCAATGCGTCGTTTCGCGGCTACGCCGATTACATGCAAACGCCCGAATTCGAAGCGGCCATCAAGTCTCTCATCGAAGCCGCAAAAGGCGAACAAATCACCATCATGTGCGCCGAGGCAGTACCCTGGCGCTGTCACCGTTCTCTAATAGGAGACGCTCTGAAGGTGCGTGGCGTTGCGGTTGAGGACATTATGAGCATGACTCGCACTCAGCCCCACGACCTTACTTCATTCGCGAAAGTTAGAGGCGCGCAAGTTACCTATCCGGCTTCAGATTGATCGATGGCGCTCTCGAACGTCAGGGCTAAGTTATACTTTTTGATGCGCGCACGCTGCGCTGCGTGAATAAGGAGCAATCGATGTCACAACAAAATCTGGTCCGATTCGCCGCAGCGCCTATAATGCTGGCGATGATCGCGCTGTGCGCGGGCCCGGCGCGGGCCGAATCCAACAGTCCGCTACCGCTGCCGAATCCATTTCACGTAGACGAAACCTTCAAATTGGAGTTGCCGGCCGGGATGAAGTCTTTGGGGTCGCTCTCCGGCGTGAAGGTGGGGGCCGACAACAACATCTACATCGCGCATCGCTGCACGACGGTCTCGTGCACGGGGCATGACGATGTGCCGCCCATCATCGTTGCGACGCAGCAAGGCAAGCTGGTAAAGAGCTTGGGCGCGGGCCTGTTTGTTTGGCCGCATGGCATATTCGCGGCGCCGGATCGGACGCTATGGATCACCGATGCCGTCGCGACCAACGGCGTCGACAAGGACAATCCCAATAAGGGGCATCAGGTATTTCATCTGGACAAGAATGGCAAGGTGCTGATGACGCTCGGGAAGGCCGGCGTGACGGGGACGGGGCATGACACTTTCAACGCTCCTTCGGATGTGATCGTGGCGAAGAACGGTGACATTTTCGTCGCGGATGGACATGGGCCGGGCATGAACGCACGCATCGTCAAATTCGACAAGAACGGGAAATACATTACGGAATGGGGCATGCACGGAGCGGGGCCGGGCCAATTCGAACTGCCGCATGCCATGGTGTTCGATTCACAGGGGAGGCTGTTCGTGGCCGACCGCAGCAACAATCGAATTGAGATCTTCGACCAGAATGGAAAGTTCCTGATGGAGTGGCAGCAGTTTGGACGTCCCAGCGGCCTCGCCATCGACAAGAACGACACACTGTATGTGAGCGACACACAGACCACCAAGGGCCGCCCTGGTTTCGAGAACGGCATCTACATCGGCAGCGCCAAAGACGGCAAGGTGACCGGCTTCATTCCCAAGATCAGGCAATACTCGACCTGGGAAGGACCCGGCTCGGATCGCACCAACATGGAAGCCATCGGCGTCGCGCCGGACGGCAACACACTTTACGGCGGCGACAGCGGACTGCTGACGGTTGTGAAGTTCGTCCGCAACAAGTAATTCCGCTGTACTCCTCTTGAGCGCCGCAGGCGTCCCACGCGCTGTGCGCCGTGTTCCTTTGCACGATGCTCCCTACACCCGGGGCCCTTGACACCAGCGCACGGAGGAATATGCTTCATGCGGAGGTCGTAATGGCACTGACTGATACCGTTCGCGCGGTTCTCGACCACAAAGGAATTGGCGTCTGCGCCGTGATGCCGGAGACGCCGGTTTATGAAGCCCTGGAAATCATGGCGGACAAAGATATCGGCGCTGTCCTGGTGATGGAAGACGCCGATCTATGCGGAATCTTCTCGGAACGGGATTACGCGCGCAAGGTGATTTTGCAAGGCAAGGCCTCGCGCGAGACCACTGTTGGCGAGATCATGACCAGCCCTCCGGTGGTCACGACTCTGGAACGCAGCGTCGACGACTGCTTGCGCGTGATGACAGATAACCGAATTCGATATCTTCCCGTGGTGAGCCGGGACGCAGTGATCGGGATGCTCTCGGTCGGCGATCTGGTGAACTGGATTATTCGGCGGCAGGAAGAGGAAATTCATCACCTGCACCACTATATTAGCGGCAGTTATCCGGCCTGATTCGGCCACGCAGACGTTTACCTTCTGCAGAGTGCCTTGACCTGCGCCCTAGGGCCTGTTTGGCGCATCGCTTAGATGAAAGGTAAGCGCGGGTAACCCTGAAGGTCGCGGTTGCGTTTAAACATGAGTAAGTGCTGCAGTTCAACCTAACTCGGGCCGGGGTGGTGTTTTTAGCCGCATTCGCGATACTGCCCGCTCGGGGATTCTGGCAATCCGATGAAAGCAATGAAGTTACGGTCCCAGAAGTGAAGCCGGCGGAGCAGCCCGCAGCCCCGGAGGCGGGAACCGAGCCGATCGACAAACGCATTTTTGGGGTGCTCCCCAACTATCGGACGGCGGACGGCGCGGCACCTTTCCAGCCCATTAGCCCCAAGCGGAAGTTCTATATTGCCACCAAGGATTCCTTCGACTACCCGGTGTACCCGCTGTCCGCCGCCTTTGCCGGGCTGTATCAGTTGGACGATCAGAACCCTTCCTTTGGGCAAGGCGTGAAGGGTTACGCGAAGCGCTTCGCGTCGTCTTACGCAGATCAGGCTATCGGCAACATGATGACAGAGGCAATTTTTCCCGTATTGCTGCACGAAGACCCGCGCTATTTCCGGCGCGGAGCGGGCAACGGCAGCAACTGGCATCGGGCGGGCTATGCGCTCACCCGGGTTTTTGTGGTCCGCACGGATAAAGGGAAATGGGATTTCAACTATTCGGAGTGGCTAGGCAACGGAGCAACGGTTGCAATTTCAAACCTGTATTATCCGGGCGACACCCGCAATGTTGCCGACAACGTGCAGAAGCTGGGCGTCCAGGTAGGGACCGACGCCTTTTCCCAAGTCCTCAAGGAATTCTGGCCGGATATCAAGCGCAAGCTGATCAAGAAGAAATCCTGACGCTTGCGCGATGGCTGGCCGCCTTTCATGTTTCGGCGGGGACGCACTTTGCTACAATCCATTGTCGATGAGCACAACGGGAGTCTACCCACCGAGCGACGAGTTTGTCCGCAGAGCGCACGTCAAAGGCATGGAAGGTTACCGCGAGCTGTACCGGCGCGCGGAACAGGATCCGGAAGCCTTCTGGGGCGACCTCGCGGCACGCGAGATTCACTGGTTCGAGCCCTGGAAACAGGTGCTGGACTGGAAGCCGCCTTTCGCGCAGTGGTTCGTGGGCGCGAAAACCAACGTCTCCTACAATTGTTTGGACCGGCACGCCGCGTCGCACCGCAAGAACAAGGTCGCGATCCTGTGGGAGGGCGAGCCGGGCGATCAGCGCTCGATCACCTATCAGGAATTGCTGCGGCTGGTGTCGCGCTTCGCGAACGTGCTGAAATCGCGCGGCTACAAGGCGGGCGACCGCTCGATCATTTACATGCCGATGATCCCGGAGCTGCCGATTGCGATGCTGGCGTGCGCGCGGCTGGGGATCACGCATAGCGTGGTGTTCGGCGGGTTCTCGGCGGAAGCGCTGAAGGCGCGCATCCAGGACCTGGGAGCGACGCTGGTCATCACGGCCGATGGCGGCTACCGGCGCGGCAAGGAGGTGAAGCTGAAACCGGCTGTCGACGAAGCGCTGGCTGAGTGCCCGGGAGTGCGCGATGTGATCGTTTACCGGCGCACCGGTTCCGAGCCGACAATGCAAGCCGGGCCGTGATTCGTGGTGGCAGGATCTGGACGGGGCTTTGACGGGTCCCGGAGCCGAACACTGCCCGGCCGTGCCGCTCGACAGCGAGCATCCGCTGTTCGTGCTCTACACGTCGGGGACCACCGGGAAACCAAAGGGTATCTTGCATACGACCGGCGGCTATCTGACGCACGTGACGGCCACCATGAAATGGGTTTTCGATTTGCGGGACGAAGACACCTATTGGTGCTCGGCCGATATTGGATGGGTGACCGGGCACAGCTATATCGTTTACGGTCCGCTCTCCGCGGGGGCGACGTCGGTGATGTACGAGGGGGCGCTGGATTATCCCGCAGTTCGACCGCTGGTGGCGCCTGGTGGAAAAGTATCGCGTCAATATTTTCTACACATCGCCCACGGCCATCCGCGCGCTGATTCGCCAGGGCGATCAGTGGCCGGACGCGCACGATCTGTCGAGCCTGCGGCTGCTGGGATCGGTGGGCGAGCCGATTAATCCGACCGCGTGGGAATGGTATCACCGCGTGATCGGCAAGGGGCGCTGTCCGATTGTGGATACCTGGTGGCAGACGGAGACGGGGGGGATTCTGATCGCTCCGATGCCGGGCGCGGTGGCGGCGAAACCAGGCTCGGGCACGCTGCCTATGCCCGGCATCATTCCCGACATCGTGGATTTCCACGGCTACCCAATGGAACCCGGCCACGAAGGGTTCTTGATCCTGCGGCGGCCGTGGCCCGGAATGATCCGCAATATCTGGGGAGATCCGGAGCGTTTCAAGGAGCAATATTGGAGCAAAGTTCCAGGCGCTTACTTTACCGGCGACGCGGCGCGTTGCGATCACGACGGCTATTACTGGATTCTGGGGCGGGTCGACGACGTGATGAATGTCAGCGGCCATCGGCTGAGCACGATGGAAGTGGAATCCGCTCTGGTGAAGCACCCGGTGGTGGCGGAGGCGGCGGTGGTGGGCAAGCCGGATGAGATTACCGGCCAGGCGGTGTGCTGCTTCGTGACGCTGAAAAAGGGCCACAGCGGCGAGCACGACAAGCTCGGCCAAGAATTGCGCCAGTGGGTGGCGCATGAGATCGGGTCCTTCGCGAGGCCCGCGGAGATCCGTTTCACCGATGCGCTGCCTAAGACGCGTAGCGGCAAAATCATGCGGCGTCTGCTGCGTGAGATCGTGACTTCACATACCGTCACGGGAGACGTGACGACGCTCGAAGACTTGAGCGTGGTGACGAACCTGGCGGCGCAGCAGGACGAAGAGTAGAAGTTAACTAAGAGCCGCGAATGATCGCGAGCAACCGACGCGACTCCATAGCCAAATTGGTTACGATGTTGGTATGGGGATGAGACAAAACCGTGGAGACGATGAGTCTTTCGTTCGTTCTTGCCTCTCGGCGAATCAAGATCCCGCGGTCAAAGCAATCGCACAAGAGTGGGACGAAATTCGTGACGCGATAGAAGAGGTGTGGAGCGACGTCGGGGAGCGGTGACGCTGACGCGCGATCCTGGAATCGATGCAACACGTCGTCATTCTGGGTGGGGGATTCGGCGGCCTCTACGCTGCGAAGGCGCTCAGCGGTCATGCGAAGGTCACGCTCATCGACAAACGTAACTTTCACTTGTTTCAACCGCTGTTGTATCAGGTGGCGACGGGGTCGCTGTCACCCGGAGAGATCGCCGCTCCCCTGCGGTCGCTGTTGCGCGGCCACTCCGATACGTTTGTGCTGCTCGATGAAGCGGTGGACTTGGATGCGGAGAATCGGCGCATCGTATTAGCTCACGAAGCTCCGATCGAGTACACGCATTTGATTGTCGCCACGGGCGCTAGTGACACCTATTTCGGGCACGACGAGTGGCGCGCGATCGCGCCCGGGCTCAAATCAATCGAAGGCGCGACCGAGGTACGGCACAAGATCCTGTATGCGTTCGAAGCGGCGGAGCGCGAGCCCGATCCCGAGCAGCGGCGGGCGTGGCTGACGTTCGTGGTGGTAGGCGCGGGGCCGACGGGCGTGGAACTGGCGGGCGCGCTGGCGGAAATTGCTCGCGACACGCTGCGGCGCGATTTCCGGCATTTTCGTTCCGAAGAGGCGCGCATTTTGCTGCTGGACACGTCGCCGCGCGTGCTGCCGACGTATCCGGCGGATCTGTCCGAGCAGGCCGCGCGCCAACTCATTCGGCTGGGTGTGCGGCCGCGTAACAACGTGCAAGTGACCGGGGTGGATACGGAGGGCGTGACGCTGCGGACTCACGATGGCGAGGAGCGTCTGGCAACGCGCACTGTATTGTGGGCGGCGGGAGTGCGGCCGTCCGCGTTCGGCAAGGTGCTGGAGGAGCGAGCGGGCGCGAAGCTGGAGCGCCGGGGACAGGTGATGGTGGCGCCGGATCTGTCGATCCCCGGGCGTCCCGAGATATTCGTGATCGGCGATATGGCTTTCCTCGAGCAGGACGGGAAAGCGTTGCCGGGAGTGGCTCCGGTTGCGATGCAGGAGGGGCGCTATGTCGCGGGGCTGATTCGCGCGCAGGCAGAAGGCAAAACGGTGCCGCCCTTCCGATATCACGACAAGGGAAGCCTGGCGGTGATCGGACGCGCGGCGGGGGTTGCCGATTTCGGTCGCCTGCACTTCCACGGCTGGCCGGCGTGGCTGCTGTGGCTGTTCGTGCACCTGATGTATCTGGCGCAGTTTCGCAATCGCGTACTGGTGTTTATACGGTGGGGATTTCAGTACTTGAGCTTTGACCGCGGCGCACGGCTGATCACGGGAGACTAGCTAGCCACGCTGCAGCAATGGTCGCAGCTCGCGGAGGTCGGGTACAGACTCCAAGGCGAGAATTTTCTGAATCAGGCTCACGGACTGGGCGTCGCCTAGACGCGGCGCCATCAGGTCGCGAGCCTTGCTCACCACTTCTTCGCGGGTCATGGGATTCTCGGCGGTGCCGCGGACGGCTTCGACGCGCTCAGTCAGTTTGGTGCCATCGGCGAGCGTCACTTCGATGATCGATACGCGGGCGGGATGCAGTTTGTCCAACGCCTCGTCGGCAATCAACTGCACCTTCGCCCGCTGCCGCAGGACTGCCGCATCCTGCATGCGGGGCTTGTCGTGCGCCGCCGCGAAGGACGCCGTCTTATCCAGCAGCATCACCGCCACCATGTGCTGCAGGCTGATGTCCGGCATTTCGCGATTGTTCACGGTGTTCGCATCGTTGGTGCCCATGCGAACCACAACCTTCTGCACCTGATCCGCTTCGAAGGGATGCTTCTTGCGCAGCGCTTCGAGAGCATCGAGGGGTGCTTGAATGGGCGAGCCTACGGTCCACTTCTTGATATTGGTGCGAGTGACTTCGTAACGCTCGCCGAGCTTGTCGATCAAGCCCTCGGGGTCGGCCTTGGGATTGAACGCCATGAGGAAGTTGTCCGATCCGGCCATGATGTCATCGACGCCGGTGCCCCCGAGCTGGATCAGCAACGCAGCCGTAACGCCGTTGCGCGCGGGAAAGCCGGCGAAGACTAGCGACTTCTCGATGTGATCGGTATCGCGCTGCCACGCGGCGATGCCGGCGGCTTGCTGCGCGGCGTAGTCCAAAATCCAGCGCATCTGTTGCGGATTTAAACGGGCGACGCACCCGGCGGCGGCCGCGGAGCCAAAATCGCCGGCGATACTGTGCGAGCTGTGATGGGTGGCCATCTGGTAGTCAAGAGCCGCCGAGCGTCATGGTGACGCGGGTGCCTACATCGTAGCCGAGCGCCACCGCGCGTAACATGCGCGTGCCGTTGGTTCCGAACTGTTCGCTCGCGGCGAGGGTGGCCGGCACGATGGAGCAGCCGGGATGCGATTGCGAGGGCGCATGCGAGTCGTCGGTTTCATCGGAATGCGCCAGCATCCCGTTGACCATGGCCGCCTCAATCGGCCCGCATAAGAGATTCGAGCCAACCACGGTTGCGGTTTTTTCGCCGGCATGAGCCTTGGCCATCGCGAGCGCCACTTTGCCGGGAGGCAATTCCGCGCCAGAAACCATCGCGGCCAGCGTATCCAGAATGTGATGCTTGGTTTTCTCGCTCACTTCTTCAGGGAGTGCACGGCTCGCGGCCTCGGCCATGTAATTGCCGAGCTTCAAGATCACCGGGCCGGGCGGATTCGCGGCGCGCAGGCGGCGAGAGGGGAGAGCGGCACCGGCGAGGATTGCACTCGCGGTCTTAAGGACCGCGCGGCGGGTGGATGGCACGTGAACAGTATACTGGACAACAGTGGGGACGACAGTGGAGACGACAGTGGAGCGCTTTCTCGTCAAGAATTTCGGGTGCCGGGCTTCGCAGGCCGACGGTGCTGCGATTGAGGCTGGCCTCGCTGCGAAGGGCCTCGCGTCGACCGCCGAGCTGCAGGATGCCGACCTGGTGGTGCTGAATACCTGCACGGTGACTGCAACCGCGGACGATGAAGTGCGGCAAGTGGTCCGGCGTATCCACCGCGAGAAGCCAGGCGCGCGTATTCTGATCACAGGCTGCTACGCACAGCGCGCTCCGGAGGAACTGGCCGCGCTCGAAGGCGTGAGCCTGGTGGTGGGCAATTCGCACAAGACTCGTATCCCTGAATTCGTCACGGCCGCGGAGTATCACGGGCAAGTCGAGATCGGCGATATTTTCGCGCAGAGCGATTTTCTTTCGGCACCAGTCGAGGACGCCGCGGGCGACCGCACGCGTCCCAACCTCAAGATCCAGGACGGCTGCAATAACCGCTGCTCATTCTGCATTATTCCTTATGTGCGGGGCCGGAGCCGCAGCGCAACGCCCGAGAGCGTGGTGGAGCAGGTGCGAGCGCTGGCGGCGAAGTATCGCGAGGTGGTGCTGAGCGGGATCAACCTGGGCCGCTGGGGACGCGATTTCGGGGGACGGATGCGGCTGGCCGATCTGGTGCGCCGGCTGCTGGACGAAACGCCCATTGAGCGGCTGCGCTTGAGCTCGGTCGAACCCATGGATTTTTCGGACGATTTACTGGAGCTGATGGCTGGATGACCAACGCATCGCCAAACATGTGCACGCGCCGCTGCAATCGGGCTCCGATACGGTATTGCGGCGGATGCACCGGAAGTACCGGCCGCACCACTACGCCGATCGCATCCTGAAGGCTCGCGCGCTGATGCTGGAATGCGCGGTGGGCGCCGATGTGATGACCGGTTTCCCCGGCGAGACCGATGACGAGTTTGAGCAGAGCTGCGCCTTCATCGAAAGCCTGCCGTTCACGTATCTGCACGTCTTCACTTACTCCGAGCGCCCGGGAACGCCGGCGGCGGAGTCGACGGCGCAAGTTCCGGCTGCGGTGCGCAAGGAACGCACGCACGCTCTGCGGGATCTGGCCGCGCGTAAGAATCTGGAGTTCCGGCGTTCCGATGGTGGGCAAAACGATTTCGGTGGTCACGCTGGATAAAGGTGGAGCGCTCAGCGATCACTATTTAAAAGTAGCGCTGGCTACACCGCGCGCAGCCAATCGCATGGAAGAGATCCGCATCGGAGGGCTGACGAAGGATGGGGTGTGTGAGGCGGGCGTACTGCCGGTGTTTGGTTAGCGCTGCACAGCCGACGGCGGGATGCGGGTTTCAAGCGCCAACACACGATCTTCCAGAACGGAGAGCCGCAACTTCATATCGCTCTCACTCACTTCCACATTATGCACGCGCGCGTTCTGGCCTTTCGCGTAGCGATGGAACTCCGTTAGCAGGTTAGTTTCGATCTGGCGCATGGAATCGACAAGTTCATCCTTTTGAGAGCGCATGGCGCCGACAAGCTCGCTCTTCAGCTCCCGAAGTCCTGTGTCGAATTCTGTCCTGGTTACTGGCTTTTCGTGGTCCATCCGCTTCCCTCCATATTATAGTGGCGTTCGCCTGCTACATCTCTCGCCGATTCTCTAGCGATTTCGAGATGGTGACTTCGTCGGAGAACTCGATGTCGCTGCCCACCGGAATTCCCATGGCGATGCGCGTCACCTTCATCCCCAGGGGCTTCAGCAAGCGTGAAAGATAGACCGCGGTGGCCTCGCCTTCGACGGTGGGGTTCGTGGCCAGGATGATTTCCTGCGCTTCGCCACGGGCGATGCGGTCGAGCAGGCCCTTGATCTTGAGCTGCTCCGGCCCGATGCCGCGCAAGGGAGAGATGGCACCATTCAGCACGTGATAGATGCCGGGGAAGGTGCGCGTGGTTTCGAAGGGCAGGATGTTGTGGGGTTCTTCCACCACGCAGATCTGGGTGCGGTCGCGGTTGGGATCGCGGCAGTAGGGGCATAGCTCCGAATCGCTGATGTTGTTGCACTCTGCGCAGATGCCCAAGTTGTCCTTGACGTCGAGCAGTGCCGTGGCTAGCCGCGCGGCGTCGTCGCGCGCCGAACGCAGCACATGGAACGCGAGCCTCTGCGCGGACTTCTGCCCTACGCCGGGCAGACGGCGGAACTCGTCGATCAAACGCTGGAGCGGCGCGGCAAAATCGGGCATGTAGTAACTAAAACATCCCGGGGGGCAGGCCGAGGCCGCCGAGCATCCCGCTCATCTTCTTCTGGCTTTCTTCGTCGACTTTTTTTGTGGCCTCATTGCAGGCGGCTTGCACCAAATCCTGCAGCATTTCGACGTCGCCCATCACTTCGGGGTCGATCTTGACGCCGGTCACGTTCTTATGGCCATCCATCTTGATGGTGACCATGCCGCCGCCGGAAGAGCCTTCCACGCGGATCAGCGCGACTTCCTCCTGCATTTTTTGCTGCATCTTCTGGGCCTGCTGCATCATGGCCTGCATGTTACCGGGCATCTTCATGTGGGTTCTCCAATCACGCGCATGATCGCTAGGTGCGCGCCTAAGTATCCTTCAAATTTCTGACGGTGCGGACTTGCGCATCCTCGAAAACATCCTTAAAGCGTTTCACTACCGGATGCGAAAGCGCACGGGCCGTGGCTTCATCTTCGCGTTTCGGCGCGGGGGCGACGGGCGCAGCAGGGGCCGCGTCGCCGATTTTGATCGTGACTCGCACCGGCCGTCCCGCAATGCGCTTGGCTGCCGCTTCGAATTCTGCTTGCTTGAGGTAGAGCTGATACATCTTCGGCGTAGTGAACACGAGTTCGTTGGGCGACTCGGCGAGTTCGGAATGCTCCAGCGCATCGGCCACGTGCGTGAGCTTGGCTTCGAGTAATGCGGCGTGCAAGCGGGAGCGCAGGTCGCCTGGCGTGGGTAGCACTGCTGGCGCCGGCTTGGACGGGACTCCGGCCGGGGGCGCAGGCTTCGGGGGGGCACCCGCGCGCGGCGCCGTTCCACCACTCGCGAGATTCGCCAGCGCTTCTTCGATCGGCACCAGTCGGCCGGCCTGCACCATCCGCAGCAGCCCCATTTCCAGGTGCAGGCGCGGCTGGAGCGAGCTTTGCAGATCGCGGAAAAGGTCGAGCGACAATTGCAGGTAGCGCGTCAAATCGTCTTCACTGAAGGGCGCGGCCGCCTCCGCCAGGTTCTGCTGTTCAGCCTGAGAGGCTGCCACCAGGCGCGTCTCGCCGCCGGCGATCTTCACCACTAGCAGGTTGCGGAAATGCCGTGCCAGCTCGCGCGCGAAATGCTGCAGGCTGCGGCCATTGGCTTCAAGTTCCGCCACCACGTCAAACATCTTTTGCGAGTCGTTGGTGGCGAGCGCTTGCGTGACGCGCCCTAGGGACTCAAGCGAAAACATGCCGAGCAGCGCGCGAACTTCGGCCGCGTCCAGCTTATTCCCGCAACACGCGATGGCTTGATCGAGCGCCGAGAGCGAATCCCGAACACTGCCTTCCCCGGCGCGCGCCAGCACTGCGACGGCATCGGCATCGGCGGTGATGCCTTCCTGCCGCATGATCCATTCCATGCGCGCGACTAACTCAGCGAAATCGACAGACCGGAAACTGAACTGCTGGGTGCGCGACACAATGGTCGATGGAATCTTATGCGATTCGGTGGTGCACAGGAGAAACACTACCCACTCGGGCGGCTCTTCCAGCGTCTTGAGCAAGGCGTTGAAGGCTTCGCTGGTGATCTGATGGGCTTCATCGACGATGAAGACTTTGTAGCGATCGCGCGCGGGGCGGAAGCGGACACTCTCGCGCAGCTCGCGCATTTCGTTGATGCCACGGTTGGAGGCCGCGTCGATCTCGATCACGTCCATCGACGAGCCGCTGGCAATCTCCAGACAACTGGCGCACTTTCCGCAGGGCGTGGGCGTGGGTCCCTGCTCGCAGTTCAGACAGCGCGCGAAAATCCGCGCTACAGTGGTTTTACCGGTGCCGCGCTGGCCGGAAAAAATATAACCATGCGCGATGCGCCGCTGCGTGATCGCATTTTCGAGAGTAGTCTTGACGTGTTCCTGGCTGATCAGCTCGTCAAATGCCTGCGGCCGGTACTTGCGAGCGATGACTTGATACATGTTGGGGATGCTGTGCGTTCAGCGGATATGCCAGACCCCGGGTAATCCGCGGCACACGGGTTAAACCGCTACCGTTGCTTCCTTCCGGACCTGGCGGGGTTTGCAGCCGCCCGTTGCACGAAGCCCGGAGCCTGACAACTTCCTATGCTAGCAGATCGGTTGTGGCGGCTCATTTTTTCTTCGAGAGTGGGTTGATGGTGAACAAGTCGTCGGTCAGATCCTGATTGAAAGCCACGGAATCCGCAAAAATCTGGTAAATCTTGTCGCCATTGCGCTCGCGCGTGATCTGCTGGGGCCATTGGATGCCCTGATCGTCACGATAGCGGTCAAAGCGCGTAACCTCTTCGTCGCGATCCCCGGTCTTGGGATCCAAGCGCGAGAAAGATTGCATCACGGGCAGCTTGGTGGTCTGGTGAATGTACACACGAACGGTGAAGTTCTCCGCATCGATGACGTCGACGATGTCCACCGGCACGCGCTCGACGACGTCGGATCCGACGTATTCAAAGTCCATGCCGGGCTCGTGCAGCCGCTGGCGAAGAATGTAGAAGATGTTGTGCAGCGTGGTTTCGCGATAGCGCTCGAAGTCTTCGGCGGGAATTGGCTTGGGGCCGCGGTAGGTGATATTGGCTCCGCCGTCCTCGCGCAGCACAATCGCCGAATCTTCGTTCTTTCCGAAGGACTGACGCTCGCGCTGGCCCAATTCATGAGCGCTCTTGGTGGGATCGACGGTGAGGTAGCGGGTGTAGATTTTGGCGATCGAGAGTCCCGAAAGCTTGTCGCGGTAAAACGAATAGGCGCGTCCGGTTTCGACGCGATCCTGCATTTCCAGGAATTTGTCGCCGCCCAGTGCCGCGATCGTATCGTCGATTACCTTTTTCCCGCGGGAGGCCGATGGAGTTTCAGCGGCGGAAAACGCGGCGAGCAGCAGGAAGACGATCGCTGGTCTGAACACGGGAACCCTACAACCTCATTTTATCGGCACCACTACGGCTGGCATGGGGGAAATGGTCAAGTCGATCCGTTGAACTTTGCCGATCTCGCTCAGCGGCTTGCCGAAGTCTTTGGGGTTGCCCACCGCCACAATGCTGAGATTCGCCGGGTTGATGTGCTGCTGCATTACACGCAGCACGTCGGCGCGCGTCACTGCCGCGACTTTCTTCTGGTACTGGAACAGAAAGTCCTTCGGGTAGCCAAAGTATTCGTACATCAACACGCGTGACAGGGTTTTCGCGGGACTGTCGAAAAAGAAAACGAAGCCATTCAGCACCGCGTCCTTCGCGGTCTTGAGCTCCTGCTCGCTCACTTCGGCCATGCGCATCTTTTCGAGCTCGTTGCGAGCCGCCAGGATCGCGTCCGTGGTGCTGGAGGATTTCGTGCTGCCCACGATCCGGAAGGTGCCGGGATGATCGTAGGCCGCGCCCCAGCCCGCGCCAATCGAATACGCCAGGCCCATTTTCGTGCGGATCTGCGACATCAGGCGGCTGGTGAATCCGCTACCCAGAATATTCACGGCGACTTCGAGCGCCGGATAGTCGGGATCGCGCAGAGTGCCGCTCAGGAGGCCCAGCGAAAAGAAGGTCTGCGTGACGTCGGACTTTTCGGCCAGGAACACGGCGGGCGCGGGCTTGGCGTTAACCGCTGGAAACGGGGGCACCGGCGGCTCATCGGGGCTCCAATCGGCGAACAGTTTTTCGAGCTGTTCTTTCATATCGGGAGTTGAAAAGTCGCCGTAAACCGCCAGCATGATGTTCTTCGGAAAGTAGTAGCGATGATAGAACTCCTGCAAATCCTTCCGATGGATGCGCGCCAGATCGGCGTGTTCGATGGTCCATCCGTAGGAGTTATCGCGGCCGTATAGAATGCTGGAAATCTCGCGCTCGGCGATTGCCTGCGCGTCGTCGTTGCGGCGATCGATGCCGCTATGCGCCTGCGAAATCGTGAGATCGATCTTATCTTGCCTAAATTCGGGATCGGTCATCACTGCCTTGAAAATACCGAGGACCGTGGCGGTGGTTTCCTTGAGTCCGGAGAAGCTGATGCTGGCGCTGGTCTCGCCCATGCTCGATTCGACCGACGCTGCGATGTTCTCCAGATCCTCGTCGATCTGATCGCCGGTTTTGGCGCTGGTGCCGCCGGAGCGAAGCACGTCCGCCATCACGCTCGACAGGCCGCGCTTATCCGGCGGATCGAAGAGGTTGCCGGTGCGGATCAGCGCCAGCCCGCTAATCAGCGGCAGTTCGTGATCTTCGAGCAGGAAGACACGCATGCCGTTCTTGAGCGTGAAGGTTGCCGGCTCGGGAATCTTCACTTGCTTCAAGGGCGGATAAACCAACTGCTTATAGGAGGGGATGGTCTGCGCCAGACCCGCTGACGCCAACAACCCGGCCAGCAACCCAGCAATAAACCCAGCCCGGCGGGTCATTTTGCACCTTCCTTCGCGGGGCCCGCGGCCGGCACGTAGGTGTAGGCCACGGTCCGGTGTTCCTTCACCAGGTAGGTATTGGCGACGCGCTGGACGTCGTCGGCGGTCACTTTGTTGTAGTCGTCGAGTTCGGTAAATAGCCTGCGCCAATCACCGTAGGCCACATAATAGCTGCATAACTCCGACGCCAAACCCGCGTTGCTATCGAGCTTACGGATCAGCGCTGCGCGCAGCTTGGTCTTCACGCGCTGCAGGGTTTCCTCATCCACCTTGGTGGTCTTTACCTGCTGAATGATGCGATCCAATTCCTTTTCGTTTTCTTCCGAGGTATGTCCCGAGGCCGGCGCGACGAAAAACAGGAACAGCGAAGGATACTTTCCGCCGGGAAACTCGTCGTCGCTGCCGGCGCTCCAGCGCGATCTGCTTATCCCGCACCATGTCTTTGTAGATGATGCCGGTGCGGCCATCCGAGAGAACCGAATCCAGTACAGCCAGCGCAGCGTCATCCGGCGAGTGCCGGTCGGGACGTTTGTAGGCAATGATCACGAAGGGCTGCGCGGGCGAAGAAACCGCGGCAATCTTCTCGCCCTCCTGTACCGGCTCCACGGTGTGGTACTGCGAGGGCAGCGGCCGAGCGACCAGGCGTCCGAAATATTTTTCGGCGAGGCGTCGGGCTTCCAATGGATTGACGTCTCCCGCAATGCCCAGCGTGATGTTCGCGGGCACATAGTATTGCTTATAGAATCTCTCGGCGTCGGGGCGCCGAAAGTGCTCGATGTCGCTGGCCCATCCGCCCGGCATGTTGCGGTAGGGATGCGCCTCATACGCGGTGGCCGCCAGAGCCTCAATCAACTTTCCCTGCGAGCTGGATTCGACGCGCATGCGGCGCTCTTCGCGCACCACATCGCGTTCTTTATAGAATTCGCGGAATACCGGATTCAGGAAGCGGCTGGATTCCAGCAAAAACCACAGCTCGATGCGGTTGGAAGGGAAGCTGTAGAAGTAGTTCGTGGAATCCTCGGCGGTGCTCGCGTTCATGTCCTCGCCGCCGTTGGATTCGACCACACGGTCGTACTCATTGGGCTCGACGTAACTGTCGGCTTTCTCCATGGCGGCTGCCAGCTCAGTCGAGATCGCCGCCATTTTCTTCGGGTCGGCATGCGGCCCCTTGTTGCGCTCGGCGTCGAGGCGATCATAGAGCTGGTCCACCGCGTCCATGGCGGCCTTTTCCGCCGGCCAATTTTTGGTGCCGATAGTGGGCGTGCCCTTGAACGCCATGTGCTCGAACATGTGCGCCAAGCCGGTTTCGCCGCCGGGATCGTCCACCGAGCCGACGTTGACGTAGGTGTGGAACGAAACCACCGGCGCCTCGTGGCGCTCAATGACGATGAAGTGCAGGCCGTTGGCGAGCGTGAATTCCGTGACTTTCTTTTCGAAAGACTTCTGCAGCTCGGCGAGGGATTGGGCCGCCAGCAATGACGGAATCAGAAGGAAAATCAGGGCGCGAAACTTCATGCCTTCAGGGTAGCAGGAGCTGCTACTTCCGCTGGTCGACGTAGATGCTTTCAAACGGGCCAATTCCGCTTACCTGGATGAGCGTGACTGCGCCGTAGCATGTACTGTGATGCGCTCCCGCCGGAATCACCACGTAAGATCCCGCCTCGAGTTCGTTGCGCACTCCGTTCACCGCAAGGCCGAATGGGCCGGAGAGCACCGTGATATGCTCGTCGTGCCGGTGCCAGTGCAGCGGAACAGACATTTCGCGGCCAGTGCGAAAGCGGAGGACAAAACTGCCGGCATGAGCCAGGTCCCCGTACAGAACGGCCCTTTCGGCCCCCTCAGCCACGGCCTGCCAAGCGAGACTTTGCATGAACACAGCCTAGCGCATCGGCGTGGAAACTGCGCGGGGGGAAGCGCCGCTACTTGCCGCCCATGATTTCGGCTTCTTTGGCTTTGGACGCGGCGTCGATCTTCTGGATGTGGGCGTCGGTCATCTTCTGGACATCGTCCAGGGCGCGGCGCTCTTCGTCTTCGCTGATGAGTTTGTCCTTCAGCAGTTTCTTCAGATGCTCATTGGCGTCGCGGCGGATGTTGCGCGCGGCAACGCGATGCTCTTCGGCCACGCCATGCAGGCGCTTGACGATTTCCTTGCGGCGCTCTTCGGTGAGCGGCGGAACCGGCACGCGGATCAACTTGCCGTCGTTGGCCGGATTCAGGCCCAGGTCCGAACTGCGGATGGCCTTCTCGATGGCGGCGATCTGCGATACGTCCCACGGCTGGATGGTGATCAGCGAAGGCTCGGGAACGTGCAGGTTGGCGACTTGATTGAGCGGCGTCGGCGTGCCGTAGTAGTCCACTTTGAGGTTGTCGAAGATGCCCACCGAGGCGCGGCCGGTGCGGATGCTGGCAATGGCGTGCTGCAAATCCGACAGCACTTTGTCCATGCGGGTCTTGCAGTGGGCCTCCAGCTCTTTGACGTTCTGAAAAGTGTGATTCGCAGGTGCTTGCGGTTCTGGTTTCATATATGGACTCAGGAAACATGCGGATTCAGGAAATCAGCGTGCCGATGGGCTCGCCCATCGCCATACGCATTATATTGCCGTACACGTTCAAATTGAAAACCACGATGGGCAGCTTGTTATCGCGGCACATGGCCACGGCGGAGGCATCCATCACGCGCAGGTTTTTCGCGAGGACGTCGGAGTAGCCGATTTCTTCAAAGCGCACGGCGTCGTGATTTTGCAGCGGGTCCTTGTCATAGACGCCGTCGACGCGCGTGGCCTTGGCGACGATATTGCGCGTGGATTTCCAGGCCGCGCAGCGTGGCCGCGGTATCGGTCGAAAAATAGGGATTGGAAGTGCCCGCCGCGAAAATCACGATGCGGCCTTTTTCCAGATGGCGGATGGCCCGGCGGCGGATATACGGCTCGGCGACCTCGTTCATGGCGATGGCGGTCATCACGCGGGTGGGCACGCCCTGCTTTTCGAGCGCGTCCTGCAGGGCCAGGGCATTGATCACGGTGGCCAGCATGCCCATGTGATCCGCCGCCACGCGGTCCATGTGGCGCGCCGCGGCCGCCACGCCGCGAAAGAAATTGCCGCCTCCCACTACCAGGCCGATCTGCACACCGGCCTTGGCTACTTCGGCAACTTCTTCCGCGAGCGCTTTCACGCGCCCGGCGTCCAGGCCGAAGGAACCTTCGCCGGCCATCACTTCTCCGCTGAGCTTTAGCAGAATGCGTTGGTATCGGGGCATGCGTTCACCGCGCACAGCCGAAGTTCCCTGTGCGCCCATTGGCGCTATTCTCCGCTGGTTTCTTCGGTTGCGGCCGTATCGCCCACTTTGAAGCGGACGAAACGCGCCACCGAGATGTTTTCGCCGAGCTTGGCGATCTTGGTTTTGATCAGATCGGCAATGGTAGTGGTATTTTCCTTGATGAACGGCTGTTCCATCAAGCAGACTTCTTCATAGTACTTGGCCAGACGGCCTTCGACGATCTTGTCGAGAATCTTTTCGGGCTTGCCTTCGCCGAGGGCCCGGGCGCGCGCGATATCTCTCTCTTTTTCGATGGCGGCGGCGGTCACATCCTCGCGCCGGACGAATTGTGGATCGGCGGCGGCGACTTGCATGGCCAGGTCCTTCACCAGTTCCTGAAAGTCATCGGTGCGGGCCACGAAATCGGACTCGCAATTGACTTCGATCAGCACGCCGATCTGCGCGCCGGCGTGGATGTAATTGCCGATCACGCCTTGCTTGGTCGAGCGCGTCGACTTCTTGGCCGCCGAGGCGATGCCGGCCTTGCGCAGCACCACCTCCGCTTCGCCCAGGTCGCCCTTGGCTTCGACCAGCGCCTTCTTGCACTCCATCATCCCCGCCCCGGTGCGTTCCCGGAGCTGCTTCACTAGCTGTGCACTGATTTCCATAATTTCCTCAAGCAAAACACACTTCACGCGGTTCGCGCGGCTTGCGCCATCCGCTGGTCACACGGCTACCGGTCAGTTGGTCTGAACCGCTTCGTCGACTAGCTCGGCGGCGGCAGGTCCCTTGCGGGGCAGCGACATCGACGGCAGATCTTCGTCGGGCATGGATTCCGACATGAGCTGCTCGGAGTACTTGGGATCGATGAACTGCGCGTACTCGGGGATATCTTCCACCGGGGTTTCGTCGCCGACAATTTTCTCGGCCGTGAAATCCTGTTCGCTGGCGAGCTGGCGGCCTTCGACCACGGCGTCGGCGATCTTGGTGGTGAACAGGCGGATGGCGCGCAGCGCGTCATCGTTGCCCGGAATCACGTAGTCCACCTTGCTCGGATCGCAATTGGTGTCGACCACGGCCACCACCGGGATGCCCAGCTTGCGGGCTTCTTCGACGGCGATGGCTTCCTTGTTCGAATCGATCACGAACAGCAGGTCCGGCAGCCCGTTCATGTCCTTGATGCCCGACAGGTTCTGGTTGAGGTGCTTGCGCTCGCGCTCCAGGCGAATGACTTCCTTCTTGGCGCGGCCGTCCCAGGTGCCTTCGGTGGCCATGGCGTCCAGTTCCTTCAGGCGCTTGATGGATTTCTGCACGGTGGCCATGTTGGTGAGCAATCCGCCCAGCCAGCGCTGGTTCACGTAGTATTGACCGGAGCGCATGGCTTCTTCGGAAATGGCTTCCTGCGCCTGGCGCTTGGTGCCCACGAAAAGAACGGTCTTGCCCTGCGCGGCCATTTCGCCCACGTAGCGCATCGCGTCCTTGAACAGTTTGAGAGTTTTCTGCAGATCGATGATGTAGATCCCATTACGTTCGCCAAAGATGTATTCTTTCATCTTTGGATTCCAGCGCTTGGTCTGGTGCCCGAAGTGAACGCCGGCTTCGAGCAATTCTTTCATGCTAATCGACGGCAAAATACCTCCCTGCCTGCACTATGGTTGGACCCGGATGCCACGGCCCAAAGCGGAATTTGTGGCCCGGGTGAAGACTTCAGACGATAACGGATCGCCGGATCCGCCAAAAACAACATTTCAAATTCCGCCAACGGTTCGTGCGCACAACGGCGCGCAAATCCGGCGGAGTCTGGTTAGCGCTTCGAGAACTGGAAGCGTTTGCGGGCGCCCTTCTGTCCGTACTTCTTGCGCTCGTGTTGGCGCGCGTCGCGCGTCAGGAAGCCCAGTTCCTTCAGCTTGCCGCGCAGCTCGATATTGAACTCCAGCAGCGCCCGCGCAATTCCCAGCTTCGCCGCACCGGCCTGGCCCGTAGGCCCGCCGCCGGCGGTATTGATCAAAATGTCGAACTTGTCCGCGGTCTCCGTCGCCAGCAGCGGCTGCTTCACGATCGCGCGCGCCGTGTCGCTCGGAAAATAATGTTCGAAGGTCCGCCCGTTGACGGTAATCTTGCCCTTGCCCGGCCGCAGAATCACTCTCGCCACCGCGCGTTTGCGGCGGCCCGTTCCCAAATGTTGCACTAATGCCAAAATCGAATCTCCTTCAGATCGCTAGATCGCCAAGGCCATTGGCTTCTGCGCGTCATGCGGGTGCTTGGGACCCGCGTAAACCTGCAGCTTCCGGTACATCTGTTTGCCCAGCTTGCTCTTCGGAAGCATACCCGAGATCGCCTCTTCCACCATCCGCTGCGGACGGGTCTCGCGCACCTTGCGGGCGCTGGTTTCCGTGAGGCCGCCGGGATAACCGGAGTGACGGCGATAAAGTTTCTGTTCTTCTTTGCGCCCGGTGAGGCGCACCTTCGCCGCGTTGATCACGATGATGTGATCGCCCATGTCGATGTACGGCGTGTAGCTGGGCTTGTGCTTGCCCATCAAAATGTTGGCGGCCTTGGTGGCCACGCGCCCCAGAACCAGGTTTTCCGCGTCGATTATGTGCCAGTTACGCGGAATATCCTTGCCCGAGGGAATTGCGGTTTTCATGTAGACAGACCTTCTCCGTGCTGTTCGTTCAGGATACAAGTTTAGCGAATGGGGCGGGGGGCTGTCAAACGGGAGTACCGCGCTAAGAGTGCGTTGATGGGAAATCGGTCATGGTTCAGCAGTTCGAAATCGTCTCAATCTCCTGTCGGTCTCTGCGATGAGTCCAAATGATAAGAAAGCATCCAGACATAATGGCAACGTCGGCAATGTTGAATATACCGGTTCTAACTGAGCCGATTCCAAGGTTAAGAAAATCGGTGGAGTAACCGAGGGTCCAGCGATCAATGAGATTGCCGACGCCCCCCGCGATTACTAGAGACAACGCGAAAATTTGAAATCTTCGCAGATGAGCGGCAAGCAATGTGTAGAGGAGGGCCGCTGCGATACCTATGGAACAACCAAATGAAAATATGGCGGTTCTCCATGATGCGGGGAGAGAGTCGCCAAGCCCAAGAAATGCGCCTGAGTTCTCCGCATATTCTAATCGGAGTGTGTCGTGAAGAAACGACTTGGCTTTCACAACACGAAGGTTTTCTCTGGCGATAGATTTAGTCTTTTGATCACAGCCGACGCAAAAGAACAATGTCATCAGAATCAAAATCACTCGTTTCCCATAGAACAATAAGTGCGCGCGTTGGCGAATCATGGCGCAATCGTATCATGCCAGTAGTTCCGCTAGGGAGCAAGTTTGCCACCGCCTCCTGGGCTGGAAGCCGCCATGGTTGCCTTGCGTGGATCTTCATGACGCGGGGTCGCGCCTATTCCACGTTAAGAACGCGCCCACCAGATTCGCAGCCGCCATGATCACCTAAACCGCTCGCCCTCGGCAGTCGCCAGCACTTCGGCCGCATTGTCGAGGCTTGGCAGATAACACTGGCCGCAGGAATGCACCACGGTTCGGAACTTCTTGCGCGGGAACAGCGTTTTTACGGACCCTCGCGACCAAGGCGGCAACGTAATCGCCGAGCCTGCAAGGGATCCTCATGCATCACAAGGATAACCTGCTCTAGGTGCGGGCGTGGGGAAACCGCAAACAACCATTGCGTTCCAGCAAGAAAAGGTATAGCTAGTATTTGTAGCGCTTACTAGTCAGGGGAAAATTTGGAGGAAACCATGGTAGCAACGGGGCAAACTGTTGAAAAGAAATTCCAGTTGCCTATTTCTTCGCAGGATCAGAAGGATTTAGAAAAGCTCTAATGGCGCGCGGAAGAAGACCCTTAGGGAGCTAGTTGCCGCTGAAGTGGCTGACGGCATTTACGAGAAGGTACCGCCGTTAGACCCGGAGTGAGGCTGCTACTTTGCATCGGTGCTCGACGCAAGCGTCGTAAGGCGGCCGCCGGGTTTTGCGCTGGGAGGTGCACTAAGGTTGCGGCACGATTGAGCCGATCAGATAGGATGCGATCCATGACCAAATTCCGCGTTCATTTCACCGCCGCCGTAATTCTGCTGTGCCCGGGATGGGCGTTCGCCGAAGTCGCCGATTCTTCGACGGACGGCTTCACGGTCAAGACGACCGTCACGATACAGGCTTCGCCGGATGAGGTGTATCGCAGGCTGGTCCACAATGTTGGCGACTGGTGGAGCCCGCAACATACGTTTTCGGGCGACGCGCGCAATCTGACGATCGACGAAAAGCCGATGGGATGCTTCTGCGAAACACTGCCGGGCCCGGGAGCTGTTCGCCACATGGAAGTGCTGCGCTTCGTGCAGGGTAAGACGCTGGTGCTCTCGGGCGCTCTGGGTCCTCTGCAATCGCTGGCCGCCACTGGAACCATGACGATTCAATTGTCTCCGGGCGACACGGGAACTACGGTGGAAGTCACTTACGCGGTGGGCGGCTACTTACAGGCGGGGATGAACACCTGGGCCGTGCCGGTCGATTCGGTCATCACGGAACAATTCACGCGCTTGAAGAATTTCGTCGAGCATGGAAGTCCAGCGCTGCCACTGCGAACGCCGCCGGCGCAAACTTCGGAGCCCCCGGCAAAATAGCGGATAGTCTTATTCCAGTTGTTTGTGGAACCGGTTGACGCTGAACCCTAATATGATCACTCCGAAAACCCCCAGCGTCACGATTTGCGGCCAAAGCGTGCTGATCCCAGCGCCTTGCAGGAACACGCCGCGAACGATCTCCATAAAGTAGCGAACCGGATTCAAAAACGTCAGCAACTGGACGCTTTCGGGCATGTTGCGAATGGGGAAGGTGAAGCCGCTCAGCATGAAGAACGGCTGGAAGAACAGCGTGGTCGCCATCATGGCTTGCTGTTGCGTGCGCGAGATGGTGGAGATAAACAGGCCCGCCCCCAGCGTGGTCAGCAGGAACACAAATGCGGCGAACAGCAGCAACAGAAAACTCCCATTGAAGGGCACGTGAAAGATCAGCAGAGCGGCACTGGTCACCAAAATCAAGTCCCAGTAGCCCACCAACACGAAGGGCAGCGTCTTGCCGAGGATCAATTCCAGCGGGCGAATGGGCGTCACCATCAGTTGCTCCATGGTGCCGATCTCTTTCTCGCGCACGATGGCCATGGCGGTGAGCGACAAGGTCACCAGAGTGATGATGTTCACCACCACGCCGGGGATGAAGTAGTTGCGGCTTTTGAGATCGGGGTTGTACCAGACGCGCGAGCGCGAGACGATCTGCGGCATGGGGAAGGAGATGGCGCCGCCGGAATTCATGGTCCCGCCGACCATGCGGGAGCGCTGCGCTTCGTTCGCCGCTTCCTGCGAATACCGGGCGATCACCTGAGAAGCGTAACCGGAAACCAAGGAGGCGGTGTTGGAATTGGTGCCGTCCAGCAAAACCTGAACACTGGTAGCGTGGCCGCGGGCGATATCGCGCGCGAAACCGGGCAGCACGCGGATCACGCCATCCACCTGTCCGCGGTCGAGCAGGGCTTGCATCTGGCGCTCGTCACTCGGAGTCGCCTTGATCAGGAAGCGCCCGGAGCCTGCAAACTCGTACCGCAGATCGCGGCTTGCGGGCGTGTGGTCCTGATCCATCCAGGCGATGGTGGCGGTATCGACGTCCAGGTTCACGGCGTAACCGAAAATCAGCAACTGCATCAGCGGAGGTATCAGCAGCATGGCTGCGCATGCGCGGGTCGCGCAGCGCTTGAATGAATTCTTTGCGAATAATGGAGCGGAGCCGCTGGCGCATATTCAAGCCACCTTCTGCCGCAGCTTGCGGACCGTAAAGAAAAAGACCATCGCCCCGTAGCCGCACAGCAGCAGGAAATCGGGCCACAGGATCTCCGGGCCGATTCCCTTCAGGAACACGCCCCTCGAAATATTGATGAAGTAGCGCGCGGGGACGAACAGGGCGATGACCTGGATGATGCGCGGCATGCTGCTGATGGAATAAATAAATCCGGACAGCAGAAAGCCCGGCAGGAACGAAATCAGCGTTCCCATCTGGTAAGCCATCAGTTGCGTGCGAAATGTCGCCGAGACCCAGATTCCGGTACACAACGAACCGAACAGGAAGACAAAACTGGAAATCGTCAGGAACAGCAGGCTTCCCTTAAACGGCACGTCAAACAAATACACGCCGACTAGCACGCAGATCACCATGTCGAGCAGTCCCACCAGAAAGTACGCGGCCAGTTTGCCCAGCGCCAGCTCGGAAGGACGGACCGGCGTCGACAGCAACTGCTCCATGGTGCCGTTCTCCCATTCGCGCGCGATGGTGAGCGAACTAAGGTTGCCGGTGATGATCATCATGATCACGGCGATCAGGCCGGGCACGATGAAGTTGCGGGAAACCATGTCCGGGTTGTACCAGACGCGGCTCTCCGCGCTGACGCCCACCGGCGGAACCTCGCCCGCGTGCATACTTTGCGCTTCACCGCGGAGGCGTGCCGCGTAGGTTTGCACGATACCTTCGGCGTAGCCTTGAGCGATGGCCGCGGTATTCGAATCGCTGCCGTCGAGCAGCAATTGCACCTGCGCTTGCGCGTCGCCTGACGAGGACGATTGCTGGAAAAATCCGCCGGAATCACGACGCCCAGCAGGGCGCGGCGCGAGTCCATCGCCTTCTCGATCGGGCGGTAGCCGTTGACCTCCTCAATGACGTCGAAATACCGCGAGCCGCGGAAATCCCGCACCAGATCAGCGCTCTCGGGTCTGGTCCAGGTCGTAAACGATGGTCGGGATGCGATCCACATCCAGGCTCAGCGCATAGCCGAAAATCAGCAGCATGATGAGCGGAATGGCGATGGCCGAGGCCAGGCTGCGCGGATCGCGAATGACGTGCAGCACTTCCTTGCGGGCGATGGCGCGGAGACGGCGGAAACTCATGCGGCCGCCTTTTCTTCCTGCTCGATCAGGCTGACGAAGACGTCTTCCATCGACGGCGTGATCGGCTCCAGAACCGAGATTTTAATCCCGGCGCGATCCAGCGTCTGCGCGAATCCAGGCGATCGCACGATCCGCGTCGGTCCACTCTTAATGTGCAGGCCGCCGCCGAATACCGCGACGTCCAGGATGTTGTCGCCGCCATACAATTGCGTCATGCTTTCGAGCAGATCGGAAGATTCCAGGTTCAGCAGATGACCGACGCCGAGCGAGCGTCTTCAACTCCGCAGGCGAGCCCAGCGCGATCATTCTGTCCGCCGTACATCAGCGCGATGCGATGGCAGTATTCGGCTTCATCCATGTAATGCGTGGTGACGAAGATGGTGTGGCCGGCGGCGGAGAGCTGATAGATCAGCTCCCAGAAATTGCGGCGCGCGATGGGGTCGACGCCGCTGGTCGGCTCGTCCAGAAACAGGATCGGCGGCTCGTGCAGGATCGCGCAGCCCAGCGCCAGCCGCTGCTTCCAGCCGCCCGAGAGCAGACGCGTCAAGGTATCCTGCTTGTCTTCGAGCCCGCCATTTTCAGCACAAAATCCAGGCGCGCGGGAAACTTTTCGGGGGATACGCCGTAAACTCCGGCGAAGAATTCGATGTTCTCCTTGACCGTCAGATCGTCGTAGAGCGAAAACTTTTGCGACATGTAGCCGATGCGCCGCTTGATCTCTTCCGGGTGCACGCTGACGTCGAAGCCTCCCACCACGGCGCGCCCGGAGGTGGGAGCCATCAGACCGCACAGCACGCGGATAGTGGTGGATTTGCCGGCGCCGTTGGGTCCCAGAAAGCCGAAGATCTCGCCCGGCTGGACGTCCAGATTCAGATCGGCAACGGCAGTGAAATCGCCGAAGCGCTTGGTCAGCTTCTCGATGTGGACGGCGGGACCTGACGCGTTAGGCAGCATGCGCCAGTTCCTGCCTGCGCACCAGCGCGATAAAAACGTCTTCGAGCGAAGGCTGAATTTTCTGGTACTCGAAGCGGCGTGACGGCGAGCAGCTTCTCGGGCGACGTCACCGCCGGGTTGAGAAACAGGTGCAGATCGACGCCCATGGGCTGCACCGTCAGCACGCCGGGCTGGCGCTGCAATGCATCGCGAGTCGCGCGGTGGTCGTTCGATGTCAGCCGGTAGGTTGCTTCGGGCAGGCTGCGCTTCAGACCGGCTGGAGTATCCACTTGAATCAGGCGCCCCTGGTTCATGAAGCCCACGCGGTTGGCGCGCTCGGCTTCGTCCAGATACGCGGTGGTGACCAGAACCGTGAGGCCGTCGCGCACCAGTTGATACAAGATGGCCCAGAAGTCGCGCCGCGAAACCGGATCGACGCCGTTGGTGGGCTCGTCCAGGAACAGCACGCGCGGCTTGTGCAGCAGCGTGCACATCAGCGCCAGCTTTTGTTTCATGCCGCCGGAAAGCTTGCCGGCGGGGCGCTGCTGAAACGGCTCCATGCGGGTCATGCGCAGCAGGCGGGCACTCAATTCACGGCGCTCGACGCCGACGATGCCGAACAGATCCGCGTAGAACGCCATGTTCTCGGCCACGGTCAAGTCGTTGTACAGGCCGAAGCGCTGGGCCATGTAGCCGATCTGATCCTTCACGGCTTCCACTTCCTTCGAAACATCGTGACCGGCCACGATGGCGCGGCCTTCGGTGGGGTCCATCAGGCCGCAGAACATGCGCATGGTGGTGGTTTTGCCCGCGCCATCGGGGCCCACCAGCGCGAAGATCTCGCCCTCGGCGATCTCCAGATTCAGGTGATCCACGGCGGTGACCGGCGCACCCGATCCGCCGGCGGATTTGTCGCCGCCGAAAACTCGGGTCAGATTCTCCGCAACGATGATCGGGCTGGCCGCGCTCACAAGGGAATCTCCGCGTCCACCGGCATATTGTTCTTGAGCTCGTGACTGGCATTATCGACATCGACTTTGATGCGATAGACCAGCTTCACGCGCTCCTCTTTGGTCTGGATCTGCTTGGGCGTGAACTCGGCTTCCGAGGAGATGAACGAAACCACTCCGTGATAGATTTTTCCGGGATAAGAATCGGTCGTCAGATTCACCTTGGCGCCCAGCTTCACGCGGCCCAAGTCGGTTTCGCCCACGTAGGCGCGAAGCCAGGGATGATCGACATCGCCAATGCGAACGATAGTGGTTCCGGCGGCGATCACCTCGCCGGGCTCCGCGGACTTCACCAGCACGACGCCATCGATGGGGCTGGTAATCGTTGTGTCGTTCAATTGCGCTTCGGTGATCCCGACCTGCGCGCGGGCGCGGTCAATCTCGGCACGGAGCTCTACCAGTTGCTCCTGCTTGCGCCGCAAGTCGATACGGTTGGCCTGGGCCGTGCGCACGGCGGCTTGGGCATGGGCGAGTTGGGCGCGGGCGCCTGCGATTTCTTCTTGGCGCGGCCCTTCGTGCACCAGTCTGGCGCGGTCTTCGGCTTGCGCCAGGACCGCATTGGCGGCGTCGAATTTGGTGCGCGCCTGGTCGAACTGCGAAGTCGAGATGTCGGTGTTCTTATACAGCGTCTGGGCGCGTTCCCAGTCGGAGCGGGCCAGCTCCATTTGGGCGCGCGCTTCGTTCACGCTCGAATCGGACTGGCGGATTTCCGCGGGACGGCTGCCGGCGTTGAGCTCGTTGAGATGGGCCTGCTGCTGCGCGAGATCGGCCTGGCGGGCGGAAATGTCGCTATCGATGGTGGCCTGCTGGTATTCGATGGTGGTCTTCAACTGATCGAAAGTCGATTGCGCGCTCTCCACCGCGGCCTCATCGCGCAGCTTCTGCTGCTGGAGTTGGACGTTATCCAGCCGCGCGATCACTTCCCCTTTCTTGACGGTATCGCCCTCGCGCACCGTGATCTCGGCCAAGCGCCCCGCGGTCTTAAAGGAGAGGTCAACCAGCGTCAGTTCCAGAGTTTCCCGACACTTGAATGCCGTTGCTGCGACCGGCGAACTGTCCGGTTCGCCACATATAAACTAAGATACCGGCGGCGATGAGAACAACGACAAGGATGATCCGCAGTAGCTTTTTCATTGATTGAGGTAGTCTCCGATGGTACCCGTCGCGGTGGCCAAGTCCAGATGGGCGACGTTATAGTCGTAAATCGCGACCACCTGGTTGTCGCGAGCACGCTGCAGACGGGTTTGCGCGTCGGTGATTTCAACCGACGTGGCCACGCCCGCATCATAGCGGCGGCGCGCCTGCGCCAGTTCACTTTCGGCGAGGCTTAGACCGTCGCGCGAAGCGTCTACTTCGGCGGCGGCCGAGCGCAGACTTTCGAGCGCCGTCCGCACCTGCAATTCGATCTGCTGGCCGACGTCCTTGGTGCGAATCTGTTCTTGTTTGTATTGCGAGAAGCTTTCCTCACGGCGGGCCGCGCGGTTGCCGCTATCGAACACCGGGATGTGCAGCGAGACGCCCATCGTGTAGGTGGCGCGGGACGAGGCCACGTCAGTGCCGATGGCGCCGTAATCGCCCGAAGCGCCGATGGTGGGCAGGCGCTCCGATTTCACGGCACTGTGACTGAGCCGCGCCGCTTCCTCGCGCTGCTGTTGGGTCTTCAGCTCGAAGCGAGCCTTGCGGGCTTGTTCGAGCAGCGTCTCGGAGGACGCAGGATCGATGGGTTTATAGACCAGTTTGTCGGTGAACTCGATCGGACGAATCCAGGTGCAATCCCATGGACTTTAGAAGCTGCAAAACCGCGCGGGTACGATTATTTTCGTCACGAATCAGGTTCTGCCGGTCGTTGGCGAGCTGCACTTCGGCGCGAGTGACTTCGATACCGGTGCCGGTGCCCGCGGCCAGCACGCGCCGAGCCTGCGCCAGGAGCGCTTCGGACAATTCGACGTTGGCGCGGCCGGTTTCGCGGTCGGCATCCGCCCGGAGGCACGCCAGGTAGGCGCGGGCCACTTCGTCGCTCACCTGGCTGCGCGTCGCGTCGTTATCGAATTTGGTGGCGGCTAGCGTGGCCTTGGATGCCTGATATTTGCGGACGACTGCTGAAATTCAACAGCGATTGCTGCGCGCTGGCGCGGGCGTCAAACACGTCGAACGGGCCGACAATGGTGGGAATCGAAAAACCCGGAACCGGGATATTAAAAGCGAAGCCGAAAGCTTTGAGGTTAGTGGTCTGGCGGTTTTCGCGAACCGTGGTATCCAAGTTGGGCAAGAGTGCGGCGCGGGCTTCGGCGACCCGGTCCTTGGCCTGCTGGATGGATTCCTGCGCCAGGGCGGCGCGCGTGGAGCCATCCGGCGCGAGCGCGATTTCGACCGCGCGCTTCATGCTGAGCGGCAGCGGGCTTTGCGCCCAGCAGAGGGACGCCGCCAGCAGGAACATTGGCAAGGCGCGCATTAGGGTTCCTTCCTCATCTGTGTTTACGGCGACGGGAGCGCGCAGGCCAGCCGCGATGAAGTTCACCAGACGGCGCATCAGGGCGTGGAGATCGACAGGTTGGCCGCTCATCAGCGGCAATACGCTCGAAAGGGCCAGCACGTGCGTCATGCATCCGGCCATGAAATGCAGGCGCCAGAACGCTTCTTCCTGAGAGAGTCCGGGGAGCGCTTCGCGAATGGAGTGCGAGAAACCGCTCGGCGACATGCTGCAAGTGCTTTTTATAAACCCGGTCAACGAATTGACTGGGGTTCGACAAGACGCGGCCAATGAGCGGGACGGCGGGAAGCACCTCCAGCATGAGCATCGGCGCCAGGAAGGCTTCGACGATTTGCTCCACGCTTGGGGGATGCCCAGCGGCGTCCAGCATTTCAAAGCGACGCTGGTTAATGGGCAGGATGCGGCGCTCGATAATGGCGTCGATCAGACTGTCCTTGGACTGGAAGTGATAATTGACGGCAGCGAGATTGACTTGAGCCTCGGCGGTAATATCGCGCAGCGAAGTGGCATCGAAACCTTTCATACCAAAGAGCTTCTCGGCGGCGTCCAAAATGCGGGTTTTAGTATCGAGCGGTGTGGCGGATTCCGTCGAAATCATATGTTCGTTTTAATCATACGATTGATTCATACAGGCGGTCAAGGGAAATATTCGGACGACGTGATTGTGGAGTACACTGTGGAATAGGATCTATAATGGAAACCATTCAAGTGGTGATCGATGAAAAGCTTCTCCAGGCCAGCGACCGGGCCGCGAAAAAGGCCAAACTAAATCGGTCCGAACTGGTTCGGCTCGCCCTGCGTGAACATCTCCAGCGATTGCAGATTCTGGAGGCTGAACAACGCGATCAGCGAGGCTATGAGAAGCTGCCGCAGTCCAAGACGGCCGACGAATCCGCGTGGGAAGCGGAGGCGGCATGGCCGCCGGAATAGCGCGCGGCGACGTGCGTCTCTATCGGTTTGCGGCTCCGGATAAGGAACGGCCGGTTCTGGTGCTGACACGGGATAACGCGATTCGTTATTTGTCGACGGTCACCGTCGCGCCTATTACCTCGACGATTCGCGGGGTTCCATCCGAGGTCGTGCTGGACGCGGAGGACGGGATGAAGAAGCAGTGCGCAGTCAACCTGCACAATGCGGTTACGGTTTCGCAGCAGCGGATGGGGGCGCGGATCTCGCATCTTGACGCTCGGCGCATGGATGAAATTTGCGCGGCGCTGCGGTTCTCTATCGGCTGCGATAGAGAGTAATCCTACCGGCCCGGCCCGAATTGACTTTTAGCCGCTACGGCGATAACCTCCGGGGTAGGATTTCATCATGGATAATGCGCCAGAAACCCCTCCCACGCCGCGAACCCTCACGCGGCGGCAATTGATTCAAGGCGTGATCGCAGCCGGCGCCACCGCCTCGGCGGCAGCCTATCTCTACCGGGGCTCGGGTGCGGTTCTCGGCAAAGTATCGGCGCCGGGATCGGTCGAGCGATTGATCACGCTGAACGTCAACGGGCAGGAGCGGCACGTGGACGTCATGAAGCAGGAAACCCTGGCCATGACACTGCGCTATAAGCTGGGCCTGACGGGTACGAAGCTGGGCTGCGACCGCTCGGAGTGCGGCGCATGCACGGTGCTGGTGGACGATGTGCCGCACTATTCCTGCTCGGTGCTTACGCACACGGCGCGCAACGCCAAAATCACCACTATCGAAGGGCTGGCCGCCCCGGACGGCAAGCTGCACTCCGTGCAGCAGGCGGTGGTGGACCACCAGGCGTTCCAGTGCGCCTTCTGCATGTCGGGATTCATCATGGCGACGGCCGGATTCCTGAAGACCAATCCGAAACCGACGCGCAAGGAGCTGGCCCATGGAATTTCGGGCAACCTGTGCCGGTGCGCGGACTACAACAAGATTCTGAACGCCATGATGCATGCGAGCGAATTGATGGAGAGGTCTTGATATGGCTTATAAGTTGATCGGACAGAATTATCAGACCCCGGACATGATCGCCAAAGTGACCGGGCGATCGAAATACGCCGAGGATTATCCGCGCCGACGGTATGCTGTTCACCAAGCTGCTGTTGAGTCCGATGCCGCACGCACGGGTGCGCCATATCGACGCGAGTGAAGCTCTGAAAATGCCGGGAGTATACGCCATCCTGACCGCGGATGAGATGCCGGTGGTAGCGCCACCTTCCCGCGGCGTTGCCGCAGCGGAAGAGGAAGGGCCGGCGTCTAAAGGAGGACGCGGCACACCTATTAAAGCCGAGCTGGGGCTGACCAATGAGCCTGTGTTTCACGGCCAACCGATTCTGGCGGTGGCTGCGGTGGACGAATTAACCGCGGCCGAGGCCATCGAGCGCATCAAGCTTGATCTGGAGCCACTGCCGTTCTGCGTCGACCCGCTGGAGAGCCTGCGTCCCGGCGGTCCCAACGCGCGGACGGAGGGCAACGTTTATTACGGCACTGTGGCGAAGACCCTCAAGTGGTCCGCGGAAGACTGGAAAGAAGTTGAGGCGGGCCGGCTGCCGATGCGCGAAGCGCCGGATACGTGGAAGGTGGGCGATGTCGATGCCGGCTTCAAAGAGGCGGCGGTCATCATCGATGAGACGGTAGTCTGCCAATCGACTTCGCATCAGTGCCTGGAGCCGCGCACTTCAATGGCTTACTGGCAGAACGGAAAGCTATTCCTGCACGCGTCGGCGCAATCGACGGCCCACGTGAGCCAGTCGATTGGGAGCTGGTCGAAGGCTGACCGCAAGAATGTGGTCCTGATCGGCGAGTACGTGGGCGGCGGTTTCGGCGGGAAGAATCCGGAAACCCAAATGCACACCGCTATTCCGGCGATGCTGGCCAAGAAGACCGGCCGCCCGGTGATGATGCGGATTTCACGCGAGGACGACCATTTCATCGGACGCGCGCGCTCCGGGCTGGTCATGCGCGTTCGGATGGGTTTTCGCAAAGATGGCCGCATGGTGGCGCTGGATATGTTCGTGGTGCAGGCCAACGGCCCTTACGCCCGAGCCGGCGATTACGGGACTTGCGCCGTGGTGGCCTCGGCCAACTACACGCCGCTGAACATGCGGTTCCGCGGAACGGCGGTACTGACCAACACTCCTCCGCATGGCCCGCAGCGCGGACCCGGCGGCGCCCAATCGACGGTGATGTTCGAGCCGCTGATCAGCCAGGCGGCGCGCAAGCTGGGAATCGACGACGTGGAGATTCGCAAAATCAATGCGCCGACGGCAGGAACGTCCTTCGGCGCTCCTGAGAAGAACGGATCGCGGCCATTCCTGACCAGTGCGTTCGCGCGGGAGGCGCTGGAACGCGGCGCCGAGAAATTCAACTGGACCGAGCGCAGGAAGCGCAACGGACAGGTGAGCGGGAGCAAGGTGATCGGCGTGGGCGTCTCGCTGGCCAACTTCACCGCCGGCACCATCGGATTCGACGGAATGATCGCGCTCACTCCCGAAGGGACGCTGAAAATCTATTCGGGTGTCGGAAACATCGGGACGCTTTCGGTCTACGATACGGCGCGCGTGGCGGCCGAGTTCCTCGAGATGCCGTGGGAAAAATGCGAGGTCATCTGGGGAGACACTTCGAAGCATCTGCCGTGGAGCTCGCGGCAGGGCGGCAGCCAGACCATCCATGGGACTTCGCGGGCCAATTACGCCGCGGCCATGGACGCCAAACAGAAGCTGCAGGAGATCGCGGCGAAAGAATTCGGCGGCCGTCCCGAGGACTACACCATCGGCAATCAGCGAGTGTTCCGCAAGGGCAGCCCGGGCAGCGGCATGAGCTACGCACAGGCCGCGAAGCGCGCGATTGAAATGGGCGGCAAGTACGACGGGCACGAAGTCGCGAAGGATCTCAACGTGATGACCAAGGAGTCGGCGAAAGCGCTGGCCGGCATCGGGTTGATGGGCGTCGCCAGGGACAACTACGGGCGCAAGGGAAACACGCAGGCGTTCGTGGCGAGCTTCGCCGAAGTGGAGGTGGACACCGAGACGGGCGAGTACAAGATTCTGGATTATCTGTGCGTCGCCGACTGCGGCACCGTGGTGAACCCGCGCGGCCTGGAGGGACAACTGCACGGCGGCGCGATTCAGGGTATCGGCTATACGCGCAGCCAGAAGTGGGTCTACGACCAGGAGTTCGGCGTGGCGCTCGCCAAGCGCTTCCACCACAACCGGCCGCCTACCATGCTGGACATCCCGGAGAAGATGGATTGGGATGCGGTCAATCTTCCCGATCCGCAGACGCCCGTAGGGGCCAAAGGGATGGCGGAAGCGGCAGTGGGGGCGGGCGCTGCGGCGGTCCGATGTGCTTTGGCCGGAGCGCTGGGAGACGAATACTTGCGCCGGACGCCGGTGGGGATCGACATGATTCTGGCGTCAATCGAAGCCAAGAAACGCGTCGACGAGGGATTGGTTTCAAACGTATAAACCCGCGGCAGGTTCAAGAAATGTGCTGGCTTAGCTTCAAATAGGACGTATACTTTAAGCGTAATGGAAGTGTATAAGAGCGAGACACGGGAAGTGCTGGGTCGGTTTCTCGGCCGCCGTCTCATCTTTCCCAGCCTGTATCGCCGCCCTTGATGCGGCACTTGCCGGACTGCTCCCCCGGCTGCGTTCCAATGAGCTTCCCGCTCTTCGTGAATTGATGCTGGCGAATAATGAGATTGTCATGAAGGAAATGGAGCGGCGCGGCCAGCGCAAGAAGGCGAAGGCACAGAGCGGCGGATGCTCCCACGCCGAAGATGGCAGCGCATAGGCCTCCGGCTGGCCACGGAAAAAATTCGTACTAAATTACAGCAGGAATTGAAGGAAGCTACTGAGAGGGCCGCTACGGCTTCGGCCGCATTCCTTGACGGTCACGAGCCAGGTTCCCAGCGGACTGCCGCACCCTGACGGCACGCAGCGCATTCGCAATATTTCGCATGAGCTGGCGTTCGCCAGAACCGCGCTAATGCGGGCACATTCGCGGCTGGATGAGTTTTTGGTCAGCGGGATTGCGCCCCAGGACCTGGTGAGCGGCGCCGAACAGTAGCGGCGGCTATTTCACCGACTTCAAGTACTGAAGAATCGCGGCGGCGTCTTCCGGCGAAAAACGATACTGCGGCATGGGAGGATCAGCCGCGTGGCCGCGAGGATTGAGGCCGGTCTCCAGGAATTTCTTAAAGCCGATGTCGCCCCAGCGCGCAAATAGCTGGCTGGTGCTGGAAATATCCGGAGCGGTTTTGTGCCACCCGGGAACTTCGCCGATGGGCTGGAATCCGAGCGTCGACCCCTTGAGCTGCTTGGATGCATCCGGCTTTCCATTCAGCATTGGCGTGTGACAATCGCCGCACAAGGCGGCGTTTTCGACTAAGTACTTGCCGCGCTCCAGCGGACTTTCTGCATGCACGAACGCGGCGGCGGCAAACACCAGCGAAAAAACGCAAAGAGCGCGACATCGGGCTGAACGCATGGAGTCGATTCTAGCAAATCCGAGCGTTAGCGGTGACGCGCAGGGGCCCTGAAGGGTGTAAAATGCTGAGCGATGCTTTGCAAACGATTGCTATTGGCGGCAATCCTCGCGGGGTTATTCCTTGGAACCGCCGCGGCACAGACTTCCCGCGCCGTTCTCTACGCCTCGGCGGGCGCCGAACTCACGCAATACGATGTCGACACGGCAAGCGCGTCGCTGGTGAAGAAGGGCTCTGTCCGGCTGCCGGCCAATGTTCAGTACGCCTGGCCGCACCCGTCGCACAAGTATTTTTACGTTGCATGGAGCGATGGCGGAGCCGCGGCGGCGGCCGTGGGATCTACCGCAGTGCCCAGCGGCAAGAATCATGGTGTGAGCGCATTTCGCATCGATCCTGGCACCGGAGCCTTGCAGCCGATCGGTAAATCCGTAGCGATGCCGGCGCGGCCGATTCACTTAAGCGTCGATATCACGGGCACGCATGTGCTGGTGGCATACAATATTCCGAGCTCGATTCAGGTATACAGATTGAATTCGGACGGAACTATCGGCGAGTTGGTCAAACAGCCGTCGATGCTGGACACGGGAATCTATGCGCACCAGGTGCGTGTGAACCCATCGAACAAGACGGTATTTCTGGTGACGCGCGGCAACGGCCCGACGAAGGATAAGCCGGAAGATCGCGGAGCGGTGAAAGTCTTCAGCTACATGGATGGCGTGTTGAAGAATCTGGCGTCGATCGCGCCGAACGGCGGAGTAAACTTTCAGCCCCGGCATCTGGATTTCCATCCAACGCAGCCGTGGGTGTTTCTTTCGCTAGAGCGGCAGACCGAGTTGCAGGTCTACCACATGACCAAGGATGGATCGCTGGATGCGCTGCCGTTGTTCACGAAAGACAGCGTGGCGAACCCGGCGAGGAAAGCCGCTCTGCAAAATTCCGGTACGGTTCACGTGCATCCGAACGGTAAATTCGTGTATCAGGCCACACGCTCGGCAGGCTCGGACGCGAGCGGAAAAGCTATTTTCGGCGGAGGCGAGAACAGCATCGCGGTCTATGCGATCAATCCGCAGACCGGCGAGCTAACGCTGCTTCAAAACGCCGACACGCGGGGCGCGGAGCCGCGGACGTTTGCTCTGGACCCCAGCGCGCGGATGCTGGTGGTGGGCAATCAGACCGCGGTATCGGCCGGCGCCAAAACGATTCCAGCAAGTTTAGCGGTGTTCCGCGTACGGACGGATGGAAAGCTCGACTTCGTGCGCAAGTACGATGTCGATACCAGCGGCGGCAGCCTGTTCTGGATGGGAATCGTCCCGCTGCCCTAACGCTGCGGTGTTATCGCAGAACCTTACTGGCTTCTGCCTGCGCGATCAGGCGATCCGCGTCGTCTTGCAAGAGATAGCGACCGCGTACCATTCTTTCAGCGGCGGCGCGCACCTGCGCCACATACTTTTCGTGGGTCCCGTAGCGCTCTTCGAGCGAGGGCCGCGGATCACCGGAGGCGAGCCGCTCCGCCTTGGTCTTGGCGAAGGGAATGAACGAACCGGTGTTGGTGCGAACGTGGCCCTTGTAGAATCCGCTGCCAACGGTATTCCAGCCTGTATACGTTCCTAGCGGAGCCTGATGCAGCACGCTGGCGACGCCGGTGACTTCATTGCCGTCGGAGTCCACCTTGGGAACCAGAACCGGAAGTATCTGCCGGATGGGCGGAGGCGCCATCGTGATCACGCCCGACAGATCGTTGTAATGGAACTTGGTTCCAAAATCATATTGGTAGAGCGGATTCATCAGTCCGTCCGGCAGCGGCACTCCAGGAATCGCGGGGAATCCCATGGCGACGCGAGTGGGCAAAGCCAGTTCTCCGCGATCCAAGCGCGGATATTGGCTGGGCGGAGGAAGCGTGCCTTTCACCACCCACTCGACCAAGGCCGTCTGCAATGCGCGCAACGTGTCGCGCGAAGGATTCGGATTCATGGTCAAGCCGCAGCAGGACTTTATCAGCGGGTCGGGATCGAATCCGCCCGGTCCGCCGCCGTGGCTCACGCCGGGGAAGAAATAGCGCCGCACATTCGAAGGCAGCGGAATATCGCGATCGGCGCGCGTACCAACCAAGTCCGGGGATGCGCGCAGATTGTAGAATTCCGACGAACCGAAGGTCTCGACAATTTTCGGGCAGGTTTCGGTGGCGCGGCAGCGGTCGAGCAACCCGGCGGCGCGATGGCCGCGGGCTTCGTCCGTGTAATCCTCCCACCAGTCCACGCCGTCACTTCCGGCTTCATACTTGGCGGCTGCTCCGCTGGGAGTTGCGAAGCGGATGTTCAACGATTGCTGGCGGACGGCGATATTCGGGTTGCTGCCATCGAAGACGATGCGTCCGGCCTCATCCTGATTGAAGCCCAGATGAATAAAGCTGCGCAGGTAGTTGCCAGACTGCGAATTTCCCTGGCTGATGATCCACTTGATCTTGTCGCCCAGAATATTGGGAGCGCCGGTCGCGTCCTTGGCTTCGTAGCGCAGGTAGGAATTCAGATCGCGGGTGGCGGCGAATCCGATTCCGTAAACCTTAGGGTCCTTGGCGGTGTAAGTAAGTTCGTACAGGTAGGCGGGATCGAAACCGCTCTTCAGGCACATCTTGCGCGGATCGGGAGTGCCGGGGAACGGCGTCTTGCTGCAATCGCCGAACGCCCAGTCTGTACTGCGCATCGGGATGACTTCGCCATTCTCCGAAGTTCGGCGGGTGAGCGTGGCCTGCGACGTATCGAAACTGGCCGGATCGGCGGTGCCGGCAACGCCGCCGCGAAGAATGGGCAGAGTTCTGGAGTCCGCGGGCATATCGCTGAAGCGAGCGAGCACGACTCCGGTGATGCTGGAGCCATCGGGATTCTTCGCTACCGGCGCCGACAGCGTCTCCATGCTGGCGGCGGGCTCGAGATCGGCCTGCCATCCGCTCGCGACCAGCACGTCGCCGCGCTTGTGCGCATCGGCGATGAATCCGCCATTGGTCAAATCGATGTGGCCGCGATTGGGAACGAAATACAGCAAGACACCACTGGCTTTCGACATGTCGGCCGGCTTGATGATGGTGAAGGTCGCCGAGTATTCGACCATGCCACGGGCGTTGCGGGGGGCAAGTTCGAGATCCGTAATGATGGCGTTGAGTGGGAGCTTCGGATCGAGCTCGCCATACACGTGCCCGGTGAGCTTCTGATATCCGTCATGGCCGAGGGCTTCGGTATGCTCCACCACCAGCCGGGTGACGGCGGCCCGTCCGGGAATCGCCAAAGCAAGTATCGCAACCGCCGCGAGTGTGGCCTTAAGAAATGGAGTCCGCATGGTCGCCAAGTTTATCAAAATTGGCTGGTATGTGAAATGCTGCCGAGCCGTGGCTGCCGAGCCGTGACGTCTGGTCGCGGCCAGCGGTTCCTGCTACCGTATTCTTGATGGTTCCTCTGCTTTTTGCTCTTGCCGCGTCGTGTCAAATGGGACTTACGAGTTCCGACAAGCCCATCCCCTGCCTGCGTGAAACGGTTGCGAATAAACCGAGCGTCGTGATCGTCGGCGGCCTGGACGGCGACTATGCCAACGCCGCGTTGATCCGGAAAGAAATGGCTCGGGCGAAGGGCCGCTATTCGCTGTTCGCGATACCGGTGGCGAATCCGGAAAAGACCGCGCTGCAGTTTCCGCCCACCGGGGATGCCTACGCGAAGAACACGGAATCGCACTATATATGGCGCTGGCTGGGAGCCCATGCTCCGGACCTGGTGATCATCGTTGGTGCTGACCCCGCCCATCTCGCCGAAGCGCTGGCGAGCAATCGGGTTGCAGGCGTGGGAACGATTCCCGCGCGCGTTGTCACAGCCAAGCCGGGGTTTCTCAAAGGGCTCGACGTCAAACCGTCGCCAGCGCACGAAGAGATCTCGCGGCGTCTCGCGCGCACACCGCTTGAAGTGGCGCAACAACTCGCAGTGACGTACGGCCACGAACTGAACCAAGCAGTTTACATCTATGCTGTAGCGCTAATCGGACGCCTCCGTCTGGGCGAGACGGCCGATGTGGAACGGATCGTCGCGCCTTTCTACAGCGGCCAAAAGAACAGTCTTGAGAAACCGACGTCGAGCCATTTCGCAGGCCACTTGATTTTCGCCGAGCTCGCCGAGCGCACCAAAAAGCCGCGCTACGTCGAACTGGTGCGCGCCGCGGCCGACATGGCTTTTAACGCGGATGGAACGCCCAAGGAATCCATGCCGCTGCATGACGAAATGAGCGACTCGGTTTTCATGGGAACTCCGATTCTGGCGGCGGCCGGGAAACTCACGGGAGAGCAGAAGTATTTCGACATGGCCGTCCGTCATTTCCGCTTCATGCAAAAGCTTGACCTGCGGCCCGACGGTCTCTATCGCCATTCGCCCCTGGACGAAGCCGCCTGGGGCCGGGGCAACGCCTTCCCCGCCATGGGGCTGGCGTTCACCCTCGAATATCTCCCTAAAAACGAGGAAGTCCTCACCGCTTACCAGCATCTGATGGAAACGCTGGCCCGCTTCCAGGACGCCGACGGCATGTGGCACGAAGTGATTGACGTGCCGGGAAGTTATGCGGAGCTCTCGGCCACATCCATGATCGCAGTCGCCATGCAAAAGGGCATTCGCCATGGCTGGATTCCAGCGAAAAAATACAAGCCGATCGTCGAGCGCGCATGGACCGCCGTCAAAGGCCGCGTGGCGCCCGACGGCCAGTTGATCGATGTATGCACCGGCACCGGCAAGCAGAAGAACCTCAAAGCTTATCTTGACCGCACCGCGATACTGGGCCGCGATCCGCGCGGCGGCGCGATGGCACTGCTGCTGGCCACCGAACTAATGCAGTGAGCGTTTTTCGCCTTTCGCATCTGAGAGATGGGGGCTTGGGCTTGCGATTCCCACCCGCGTCCCGGTAGAATCAATGAGTTTGAGTGTCGCGCGCGGCAGATGCCGTCCGGTGACGCTCGCCGCCAACCGGCGAAAGACAGTGGAGGGTTCATGTCCGTAGAGCAGAAGGTCAAGCAAATCATTGTCGAGCAACTCGGCGTGGATGAAGCGCAAGTCGATCCCACGGCGAGTTTCGTCGATGACCTGGGCGCCGATTCGCTCGATATCGTCGAGCTGGTAATGGCGTTCGAGGAAGCGTTCGACCTAGACATTCCCGACGAAGACGCGGAGAAGATCGCCACCGTCAAGAACGCCGTCGATTACATCGAGTCCAAAAAGAAATAGATCGGGAAGAAGTAGACCGGCTTTTTTGGGGAGTCCCAATTTGTCACGCAGAGTTGTAGTTACCGGAGTCGGATTGCTGACTTCGGTTGGCATCGGCACGGAAGCGGTCTGGGAAGCCATCAGGAAAGGCGAGAACGGGATCGCTCCCATTACCGCCTTCGACCCCACCTGCTTCAATTGCCGCATCGCGGGCGAGGTGAAGAACTTCGATCCGGCGCTCTACATCGAGAAAAAAGAAATTAAGAAGATGGGGCGCTTCATTCAGTTTGCCATCGCGGCGAGCGAATTCGCGTTCCAGGCGTCGGGCTTCAAGATAACCAACCCCGAAGAAGCCGAGCGCACCGGCGTCTATATCGGCAGCGGCATCGGCGGATTCGAAGTGATCGAACGGGAGCACAAGATTCTGCTCGAAAAAGGTCCCTCGCGCATCTCGCCATTTTTTATTCCGGCGACTATCATCAACCTCGCGTCGGGCTACGTATCGATCCGCACCGGCGCGAAGGGACCGAATTCGGCGTCCGCCACCGCCTGCACCACCAGCGCCCATTCGATCGGCGATTCCTTCCGCATGATTCAATACGGCGATGCGGATGTGATGATTTGCGGCGGCACGGAAGCGGCCATTACACCCATGGGAATCGGCGGGTTTGCCGCGATGCGCGCGCTCTCGCAGCGCAATGACGATCCGTCACACGCTTGCCGGCCGTGGGACATCGACCGTGACGGTTTCATCGTGGGCGAAGGCGCCGGAATCCTGGTGCTGGAAGAATTGGAACACGCCAAGCGGCGCGGCGCGCTGATTCTGGCGGAAGTGGCGGGCTATGGGCTGTCCGGCGATGCGCACCATATCACTTCGCCCTCCGATGACGGCGATGGCGCCTATCGCGTGATGCGCAATTGCCTGAAGGACGCCGGCATCCAGCCGCAGCAGATCGATTACATCAACGCCCACGGGACTTCGACGCCGGTGGGGGACCGTATCGAAACGCTAGCCATCAAGCGGGTCTTTGGCGAGCATGCCTATAAAGTGGCCGTGAGTTCCACCAAGTCCATGACGGGACACCTGCTGGGCGGCGCTGGCGGGTTGGAAGCGGGCATCACGGTGCTGGCGATTCGCGATCAGATCGCGCCGCCGACCATCAACTTCAACCATCCCGATCCGCAATGCGACCTGGATTACGTTCCCAACCACGCGCGTCCGATGAAAATCGACTATGCGCTGACGAACTCCTTCGGGTTCGGGGGCACCAACGGCTGCCTGATTTTCAAGCGGCCCGAATCGTAAAGTCGAAGTTCACCAAATGAAGATTATTGTCGCGATCAAGCAGGTTCCCATGCGCGACTCTCCGTTGCATCCGTCTGCATCCGGAAAGTGGATCGACGAAGCGGACTTGAGCTTCGAGATCAATGAGCCGGACGCCTACGCGCTGGAAGAGGCCCTGCAGTTGAAGGAAAAGCATGGAGGCGAGGTGGTGGTACTGTGCGCGGGTCCGGAGCGGGCGGCGCAGACCATCCGCGAAGCACTAGCGAAGGGCGCGGACCGCGCGATTCATATTGAGACGGATACGCTGGCATCGCTCGACACATTAGGGGTGGCGAAGTTGTTGGCCGCCGCCGTCACTCCGGAAAAACCGGATCTGATCCTGACGGGTCTGCAATCCGATGACTTGGGCGCTGGGCAAACCGGCGTAGTGATGGCGGAGCTGCTGGGCGTCCCGCATTCGACGATCATCATGCAGGTGGAAGTGCGCGATGCGAGCATCCGCGTGAAGCGCGAACTGGAGAATGGCTGGTTTCAGCACATTGAAATGCCGCTGCCGGCGGTGCTGGCGATGCAGAGCGGCTCGAATAAGCTGCGCTACGCGACGCTGATGGGGATCAAGAAATCCAAGAGTAAAGAGATTCGGCGCGTGACCCCGGCGGAATTAGGCGGCACGGCGACTGCGGTGGCGTCCATCGAAAAAGTTTACCTGCCGCAGAAGAGCAAACAGACTCAAATCTTCGAGGGCGACGCGAAGACGGCGGCGGCGCAGTTGGTCGAAAAGCTAAAGTTCGAGGCGCGAGTTTTATGAGCATCTTGGTCGTGCTCGAACAACAGGCCGGCCAGTGGCATCGCATGTCGTGGGAGACGCTGGCAGCGGGCCAGCAGTTGGGCGCGGCGCTGGGCGAGCCAGTGGAAGCGGCGGTAGTGGGCAACGCAATCGGCGCGCTGGCGAGCGAGGCGGCGGCCAAGAAGCTCGCGAAAGTTTGGGCGGTGGAGCACGATCTGTTGGACGCCTATACCGCCGACGGATACACAGCGGCGCTCGAGCAATTGATCCAGAAAACGCAGCCGAAAGTGGTTCTGTTCCCGCACACCTATCAAGTGCGCGATTTCGCGCCCAAGCTGGCGACGCGGTTTTCGCAAGTGCTGGTGAGCGATGTGATCGCTGCCCGTTTCGAGAGTGGAACGCTAACGCTGGTGCGGCAGTTCTTCCAGGGCAAGTTGAGTGGGGATGTACGCGTAAGCGGCGCTGGTCCGGTGTTCGCGTCGCTGCAGGCAGGCGCGTGGCGAGCGGACGCACTCGAAAGCGGTTCGGCGCCCGTGGAAGTCTTCGCGCCAATTTTAGACGCAGGGCAGATCCGGCAGAAGCCCGAAGCTCCCTTCCGCGAGGCGGCTCGCGCGGTAGGCTTGACGACTGCGGAGATCATCGTTTCGGTGGGACGAGGCATTCGGGAGCAATCTAACCTGCCAGTAGTGGAAGAACTCGCCCAGGCCTTCGGCGCTGAACTGGCAGCCTCGCGGCCGATCTGCGATGCGGGATGGCTTCCCATGGAACGTCAGGTGGGCAGTTCCGGGCAGACGGTGGCGCCCAAATTGTACGTCGCGGTCGGCATCTCGGGCGCGATTCAGCATTTGGTCGGGATGAAGGGCGCGAAAATCATCGTGGCCATCAACAAAGATGCGAACGCTCCTATTTTCGAGGTGGCCGATTACGGAATCGTGGGCGATTTATTCGAGGTCGCGCCGGCGCTGGCCGCGGAAGTACGAAGGGCGAAGGGCTAGCGGTCTCGCGCCACGTGAATTCTGCGTAACTGCACGAGAAGCGTTGGAACGTCCCGGATTGCAGTATTCCAGAGTTCATCAATATCAATGTCGCTGTAGCCGTGGATCAGGCGTTCGCCATACCGGCAATTTTCCGCCACGGGATCTCAGAGTGCGTGCGTTGCAATTCCGTCGAGAGGTGCTTGACGGCTTCGCCGAGAATAGCAATCTGAAAACTGACCGCTGAAACTAGTTGCTCGTCAGCTACAAAAACTGTTTTGTTTTTGTGGGCTGTGAATGTCAATATCTTCTCGGCTGCGTGAATCAAGTCCAGGACGATTCCCGCATCGCGAGCGTCATACATAGACTTTGACAGCACTACCTAGAATGGCACCTCTCCGGAGTGCGTTCGGACTCGCTTCGATAGCGCGCCGGACTCCACTCAGCATCGGATGAAAAACTGACCAATAGGTCAACGTCGTGCGCAGCGGCAAAATCCAGGCGGGCGGAGCCAAAGAGCTCAAGCCTCGCGATTTTCCAACGGTGGCAAAACTGATCCAGCAGGGCCCCATCCACCGGCAGTCGCGGTAGAATTGCCATTTGGCTTCTAGGATACCGCGTCTCGTCGCTCAGGTGGAGACGTTTCATTCGCCCTTGAGCGAGCGTTCCATCAAGTCGCGAATCGCTTCGCGTGGGGCTTTACCGCGGTGCAGCACCGCGTCCATCTGGCAAATAATAGGCAGGTCCACGCCATACTTTGCGCCGAGGGCCACGGCCGCGCCGCAGGTTTCGACGCCTTCGGCGATCATCGGCGTGGAGGCTGTGATATCGGCCAGGTTTCGGCCGCGGGCCAGTTCCACACCGACACGCCGGTTGCGGCTCAACTCGCCGCTGCAGGTGAGCACCAGGTCGCCCAAGCCCGCCAGGCCAGCTAAACTCACAGGCTGCGCGCCCATCGCGACGGCCAGTCGCGTGATCTCGGCAAGACCGCGTGTGATCAGTGCGGCTTGTGTGTTGTTGCCCAAGCCCAGCCCCTGCACTACACCGGCTGCGATAGCAATTACGTTCTTGAGCGCGCCGCCGATCTCGACGCCGATCAAATCGGCGTTGGTGTAAAGGCGGAAGCTAGACCCGGATAAAGCCGCTTGGACGGTGGCCGCGGTGGTTGCGTTGGCAGACGCCACCACCACCGCGGTCGGCTCGCCGCGGGCGACTTCGCGCGCGAATGTGGGTCCGGAAAGCACGGTGACCCGCGGTTCAAAACGCGGACGAAGCACCTCGCTCAGCACCTGCGACATGCGCAGCAGTGTGCCACTTTCGAGGCCCTTGGTCGCGATCACGAAGATCGTCGCGGGGTCGGCGCTAGAAAGCATACGCTCATACAAGGCTCGCGAATAATGTGAGGGCACCACCGCGAGCAGGATGCCGGCGCCATTCATCGCCGCATGCAAATCGGATACTATGTCGACGTTGGCCGGGATGATCAGCCCCGGCAGGAAGACATCGTTCTCGCGCGCGACAGCCATGCGCGCCGCCAGATCCGGCTCGAACACCCACAGACGCACGCGTTCAAAGCGTGGCGCCAGAACGATGGCGAGGGCCGTCCCCCAACTGCCGCCTCCCAATATCGATAACGTCACTGGACACCCCAGGAAAATCGGTTCTCGGTGCCTGTGCGCAGTCGCGCCCAGTTAGATTTGTGGCGGTAGACAATGAAGGCTCCGGCGACGAACGCGGCGGCGGTTACTTGAACGGGCGGGTGCAGAATCATCCAGACTCCGAAGGGGAAAGTGGCCGCTGCGAGGATCGAGGCGGCGGAGATGTAGCGAGTGACCGCAACCACCGCGACGAACAACAACAGCACGGCGGCCAACGGCAGCGGCGTCAGATAGGCGAATGCGCCGATGAAAGTCGCCACGGCTTTCCCGCCTTGAAATTTGAGGAACACAGGATAGGCATGTCCCGCCATTACGGCCAGCGCCGCCAGGCTGGTCCACGCGGGAGCGTCTCCGGTAAGCTCCGCGGCCAACCAAACAGCAAGGTAGCCCTTCGCGATATCGAGCAGCAAAGTGGCCACTCCGGCCGCGCGCCCGGTGGTCCGCAGGACGTTGGTGGCTCCTATATTGCCGCTGCCTGATTCTCGGACGTCGGCGCCCTTGGTGAATTTCACCAGCAGGAATCCGAAGGGAATTCCGCCCAGGAGATAGGCGATGACTATCGCGAGAAGCCCCAGCATTATCGCTCCAAAGGAAACCCGGCGAGTTGCGTGTACTTCCCGCCCGCGGACAGATACAGGAAGAATCGCATCGCGCTGAAAGATCCGAAATCGAAGCCGCAGCCGCCGGGGAATGATTCGATCGTTTGATGAAGAAGGTCGAGCGGGACGGCTTCACGGATTCGCGCCAGCGTAAGATGGGGCGAGTAGACGCGTTCTTCAGTCGGCACTCCGAGCTGTGCGACAGCTTGTTCGGTGGCCTGCGCGAGGGCACGCAACGGCTCTCCGCCCTCGACGCCGGCCCAGAAAACACGCGGGTGCCGCGCATTCGGGAACCAGCCCAGACCCTTGACGGCGATGTCGATCGCGCCCGTGACCGGTACGGAAGCAAGAGTTCGCTTCATCTCATCCAGGCGCGGTTCCGGCCATTCGCCGATAAATTTGGTGGTGATGTGCAGGTTATCGACCGGGTTCCAGCCGATCTTCGCGGTGGGCCGCAAGCGGTCGACGAAACAACGCAATGCGTCCTTAATTTCGGCGGGAATATCGATCGCGACAAACAAACGCATGCGAAACTAACTAGTGTAGTATGTGCGCCGCTCTCATGAATCGCCCCGCCATTCATGCCGATGCGCGGCTTCCTCGATCGTTCTACGCGCGAGGTGCTGCAGAAGTCGCGCGCGATCTGCTGGGCAAGGTAATCCGCCACGGGCGAGCTTCCGCGCGGATCGTAGAGACGGAAGCCTATCTCGGGGCTGGCGATGCCGCAGCGCATTCGGCGCGCGGCCCGACTCCACGAACCCGAGTCATCTTCGGGCCGCCGGGGCACGCCTATGTGTATTTGATATACGGCATGCACTACTGCCTGAATATCATCGCGGAGCAAGAGGGCGTGGCGGGCTGCGTGCTGATTCGCGCCGTCGAGCCAATTGGTGCGGTGGCGGGGGCCGCACTCTCGTCGAATGGCCCCGGCAAGCTGACGCGCGCTTTAGGGATCACGCTTGACCACTATGGAGTGGACCTGACGCGGGGGCCAATCACGCTGCACGACCCTCCTGATCGCGAGCCCTTTGAGATTGGGATTTCGCCGCGGATCGGGATCAGCCAAGCGGCGGAACTGCCGCTACGGTTCTTTATTCGAGGCAATCGTTTTGTCAGCCGCGAGCACCGCCGCTGACGATCAGAATTTCGCCCGACACGTAGTCCGATAGCGGCGAGCAGAAGAACAGGACGGCGCCGGCAGCTTCCTCGGTGGTGCCGAGCCGGCCGAGCGGGCAGGCAGCCTTGGCCGCTTCGAGAAACGCGGGCGGCGCGCCCACGGGAATCTGGCGGCCGGCCATCTCGATGGTGGGTGGCGCGCTTTTATCGATCGGCTGAATCAAACGCGTATCGATCAAACCGAAGCCCACGGAATTCACGTTGACCTGATAGCGTCCCCACTCTTTCGCCAGCACCTTCGTCAGGCCGTTGATGCCTGACTTCCCCGCTCCGTAGCCGGCCTGTCCGGCGATGCCGTCGACCCCCGAGATGGAAGTGATGTTCACCACTTTGCGCATGACGCGGCGGCCTTCGGTGGCGTCGCGCTTGGCGGCGTCGCGGAGGAAGTGCGAGGCGGCTCGCAAAACACGAAAGGGAGCTACCAGATGAATATTCAGCATGGCCTGGAACTGCTCATCGGTCATCTTCTGGATGACGTTGTCCCACACATAGCCGGCGTTGTTGACGATGATGTCCAGCGAGCCGAAGGCGGCGACGGTAGCCTCGACCAGTTGTTGCGGGAAGTCGGGCGAGGTGAGATCGCCCGTGAGCCAGCGCGCGCGCGCACCCGCCTCGGCCGCAGCCTCCTGGAGGGGAGCTTGATCGATATCGGTGAGCATGACTGACGCACCGCATGCCGCGAGTTTGTGGGCCACGGCGCGCCCGATGCCGCGTCCCGAACCCGTGACCAGCGCCGCTTTGCCTTCGAGCGTGAACGGGGCTGGGGCCCTTTGCTCCATAAGCCTCTATGAGAACACGCGGCGGCGCAATCCTACAATGAAGGTCTTCGGGGCGTGGCTCACACCGAATGGTACACGTATAGTCCCAGGCTGAATACGTGTGCTCTCCGCAGAACAAGACTCACGGGACGACAAGCGTTCCGTATATTCATCGACGTTTTGACCGGGCGTAAGATTGATGGACTTGGGCCGGATGAGCTTGCTCTCTTCCGGGAAGCCAACATGGATACGGATGAAGCGCCCCAGCCGAAGCGCTAGCGCGTTACGATCTCGCCCAACGCTTCCTTGCCATCGGAACGGCCACAGCCCTAACGGGCTTGAGCCTTCTGGGGATAATACTGTGTGCAGTCTGTTAGAGACTGCCCGGCGAATACTACCAGCGCATACATCAGGCAGCAGAGCGCCGAAACGTCTCGTTTAACCTAGTCCTTTTGGCCGGAGGAGCACTGGCATTGCGGCTAGTGAAGGGCGCTAAAGTACGAAGGATACAAGATGCAGAAATTAAAATAGCATCTCAGTCTCAAACCGCGAACTTACTGCTCCCGGCCACGTCTGTTATATGTGAGGAGAATTTTAATGTTCGCAAGTCTCGAAGAGCAAATGAAGGTTGATGATGCCACGGCGGCATCTCCCCGGCAGCGCGTCACGAAGTGGGCTGTGATCGCGTTTGTGGCAGTTGCAGTGTTTGGTGCCCTGTATTACGCCCTTCAGGCCATTGCCTGATTCCGGCCATCGCCTTAGGGTTCGGTTTTCGCTGGCGATGACACGATCTCAAACTTGGCAGGCGATGTTACGCGGTGGGATCATCGCGGCGGTTGTGGCCCGATAGTAACTTTAAGCAACTTAGCAGGAGTGGCGGACGAAAAAGTTACTGACAAGGGATCATCAGGAGTGAGAGGCGGCGACGCCCAGAAGATCCAAAGTGTCTTATTGTCGGGAACGCCGTTTGAGTCTTTAAGCCTTCCGTTGCCGCAGCGAATGCAGGTGCTGGAGACTAAGGAAACGTCAACATCAAAAAAAAAGGCGAGTGAATGTGAATCAATGCGACCACTGGGCCTTACCGCTACAGTATTACCAGTTTGAGAATAGGTTAGCGTTACCGGAGTTTGATCTGGGCCAATAACAGTGCTTGCTCTCGAATCGGTTGGGCGGATGACCGTATCCCCAGTTCCCCTGGGGGCAGCTTTCGGAACCTTCACCAACGTATTGTCATCTCCGAAAGAGAGTCTAGTAAGACCAGCAGGCACTTGCGTTTGAACTATAGGAGCCGAAGAGGTTGCTTTCGACTCATGGCTCAGTTGGCTAGGTGGACTGGCAATTTGGTGAGCAGGACTAGGTGCGGTTGACGTTTCCACTATCGGTGCTGGAATGGCAACGGTCTGTGCTGTCTCATGGACGGGCTCCTGCGGTTTGGGGAGCCAGGGATAAATAACGAAAGTCACAAGAACGGCAGCGGTAGCCCAAGTCAATTCCACCCTCAATCTGCCGACACGTTTTGGCACACCCAGTTTCTTGCGGTAGTGGCTATAAATCCACGAGATTCCTGCGACCACCCCGATACTCAGCAGCAAATAGCCCAGGGGATCGTTCCCAGACCGGGAGAATTGTAGCCCAAGCACAATAACGCCCAAGATCACCGCGACCTCAGGAAGTTTTGTGACCATCCCCAGATTGTCCCACTTGCTCAAGCGGACGGCGACATTCAGGGTTGAGCGGATCTAGGCATCACGTTTAGCCCCGCAATGCCTCCCCGCACAAATCTCCACGTCAGCCGTTCCAACGGCCAGCGCCGAAGGCGCATGGCCGTGTATAGCGGCGCATCGGGCGGCACTAGTTGGAGATGCGGAGCCGGGAATATTGGTCGGAAACCCCCGAACAATTGACGTACTTCCGATCTTCAACGTAATTGGCGAACGATGGTATACTCAAAGTCGAGTGAACAGTAGTTTCCATGTGACCAGAGGCTCTAACCCTTGGTCCTGGCTGCTAAACCGTTGATTCTTTCGGGGCGTGGCTCAGCCTGGTAGAGCGCCTGGTTCGGGACCAGGAGGTCCAGAGTTCAAATCTCTGCGCCCCGACCATTTTCTCAGTAGCTTACAAGCATCAGACGCGAAAACAGCCCTTCCATTTACCCTTCCACTCCGAATTTGCTCGATGCATCGAAGGTACGTATACTGCGGCCATGGCGGAAGACACCACCATGGTTCTGCATTCAGGCCATCCGTCCAATAGCAGCCCGAGTCCACCAGACTCGCGAGTCGATTTCGTCCGGAGTCTCGGGCGCCAGTTACTTCGGACTGCGGCGCCGGAAGGCTGGGTCAGACGAATCGATCGGCGACGCGTAGGGAAAGTCTGGGTGGGATTTTTCCATCTGTGGACGACCGATGCGATTGGCTGCCGCGTGCGCCAGCAAAAGGAGAAGACCCTCGGGCCCGCGTCGATGCCCAAGCAGAGGCACAGAAGAAGCTAGCTAATTACATCGAAGAGTACACCGGCCGGCTCACAAAACAAGGCAGCTCGATTGCCACGTTCAATGATCTGTGGAAAGCATTCTCCGCTGTGAAGGCGGGGCAGTGGTCAAAAAAGTTTAAAGAAGACCTGCGGTACCTGTTCGGTAAGCACGTCCTTCCTTTCGTCGGCGAGCAAGCACTGCGGGAGGTAACGCTTACCTCCTTGCAGTTGCTGCTGAACAAGCTGGCAGAGGATGGTTACTCCAAATCGGCGGTCGGGCAGATTCGCACCTACATCAAGGCATGCTTTGAATACGCGACCGATGAGGAAGTAATTGACAAGAATCCCGCCCGCAAGCTCGCCACGCCGAAGATTCGAATAAGCCATGCGAACGCTTTCTGAGCCTGAAGGAGCTGGATGCCCTGCTCTCTGCAGCATCGCTTCGAGAGCATCTGATTTTGCGGATTCTGGCCGTCTGCGGGTTGCGGCCTGCGGAGATCCTCGTGTTGCGGATCGAAGATTTTGAGGGCACCCAACTCCGCATCGACGAAGCTCTGAAAGAGCGCCAGAGAGGAGAGGATCGGATCGGTGAGACAAAGACAAGCGAAAGCGACAATTACGTACCCGTGCCGCCGCATCTTGCATGTGAAGTCCAAGCATGGATTGCGGGACTTCCGGATCGCAATAATCGTCGTGCGTTTCTGTTTCCCAACTCATCCGGCAAACCGTTCGGCGTGGGCAACTATCTGAAGCGGCATCTGAAACCATTAGCGGAGAGGGTTGGAATCCACGATCTTACTCACCAGGCGTTCCGGCGCACCTCATCCACGCACATTCAGAGCCACGCGACCCCCAAAGATATGCAGCGTCACCTTCGGCATTCCGATCCTCACACAACCTTAACCCACTATGCCAAGGTGATCCCGGAAAGCTTGCGCTCCGCAGTTGCTGCTCTGGATTCTCAAATTATGGGAGGCCCGCTTGGGTCTAGTCCCCGGGCCCCCGAGAACCTGCATGCCACTGCTGCGGCTGTTGATGAGGACACCGCCGCTGCTCCCAGAGAGTCTACGCGGCGACGTCCCACGCAGCCATCCTCTCCCAAGGCAACGGACACCAAAGGCCAGAAAGCGACACCGAAGCGTGTTGTGTCCATTGACGCCTGGCGAAGGCGGACCTGATACACACGTTCTGACTGGTGGAGGCTCTTTCGCGACCGGCGCAGGGAGGTAAGCAAGCCGTTTGACCCAAACTCGGTCCTGCTGTAAATAAGGATCACGCGAGCGCGCAAGTGAGGCAACATGCAACGTTTGAACGGACCCGAAGCCGGCAGTGTCTTGGCACACTTTCCGGCCGAGATTTCCCCAGTCCGCCAGTTGATTAAGGCTAAGGATGTCGCGTTGAAGCTCGGAGTCAGCGTTTCCTGGGTGATCCAGCACGCATCCGGCAAGCGCTTGCCCTATCTTCCGGCGGTGAAGATGGGGTCTGGCCGAAGTCCCCTGAGATTCGACCCGAGCGACGTCGAGAAATTTATCGACGAGTGCCGAGAGCTGGCCGGATCAAGCGCCCGTAGATCGAGACGGACATCCTAATACCGACTAGCTGCGGATACTTGGAATGCAACCAAACTCGCTCCCCGGACTGCTCTTAATGCGACAGCTTACATCGGGAGGCTGGAGCTATTTCGGCTCTCAACAATCGAGCCTAGAGGCCACCTCCTTGGCGGTGATGGCTTTGAGCACGGAATCGCCGAATGCAGCTCGATCTGGACTCGATCAGATGCTCGATCTGCAGAGGCGAGACGGGGCCTGGCCGGCCTTCGTTGGGGACTCCGAAGCCAGTTGGACAACGGCCCTGGTGTTATGTGCTCTGAACGGGACCGGTGAATTCACAAGCGCCCGTGAAAAGGCGTTTCATTGGCTCGCGGCAGAGCGTGGCCGAGAGGCGCACTGGCTCTGGCGCTGGAAATTCAAAACAACCGATCGCAACGTTCGCTTCGATCCCGACAAGTATGGCTGGCCTTGGGTTACGGGCTCCGCAAGCTGGGTCATCCCCACAGCCTTCAGCATTGTCGCCATTGAGCAATTCACTGTCTGCAATCGCTCAGAGGAATCGGAGAAACGCATCCATTTGGGTGTCGAGATGCTTCTGGACCGCGCATGTGTTGACGGAGGGTGGAACTCGGGAAACAGCGTTGTTTACGGAGTGCCGCTGCGTCCGCATGTAGAGGCGACAGCGATCGCGCTGCTGGCTCTCCAGGACGAACAGCGAACCGAAATGATTCAAAAGAGCTTGTCATGGCTGCGACAGAACGCTGCCAGCGTCGATTCTGTTTCCAGTCTTGCCTGGTGCATTCTCACCTTGTTCGTGTACCAGGAGCCTATCGGAGGGCTAAGGAACAGACTGGCGACCATCATCGGTGACGGCCGCGACATCCGGAATAATGCAACTCTCGCCACCGCGATTCTCGCGCTGAAGTGCGGAGAGATGATTCATCCCTTCGAGGTGCTGCGATGAAGCTCGATCGACGACGATTTCTTGGCTCATCAGTAGGCGTGGCCGCGGCAGTAGGGGTGACGGCCGAATGGGTTTGGCCGAAGCACACCGTCTCGTACCGAAGACCTCGTTCGGCTGCGGCGGTGCTGAATGCGGCCGAATACTCGGAGAGGATAGAGGCGCTCCTTCTGGATGGATTGCGGTTGTTTCGGCTGCAGGTGCTGGGGCGCTCCATTCTTCTAAAACCAAACTTGGTAGAAGACTTGCCGGGTTCTGTGAATACGAACTCGACTCTGATTGGCGCCGCGGCGCGATGTTTCCTCCGTCTTGGCGCCCTCCGGGTTGTGATTGGCGAGGGCCCCGGACATCAACGCGACACGGAACTCGTAGTGCAGGCGGCAGGTCTCAAGCCGCATCTCGCGGAACGGCAGATCGAGTTCGTGGATCTCAACCGGGACGAGCTCAGAAAAGTGAAGCTGAAAGCCAATTACAGCGGTCTAGGCGAGCTCTGGCTGCCGCGTGCGGTTCTCGAATCCGATTTCGTTGTTTCAATGCCCAAAGTGAAGACCCATCATTGGGCTGGGGTCACATTGAGCTTGAAAAACATGTTCGGTGTTGTGCCAGGGATGAAGTACGGCTGGCCGAAGAATGTACTGCACTGGAGCGGAATTCACGAAAGCATCCTCGACATCTGTGCGACCGTTCCAATCCACTTCGTGATCGCGGACGGTATTACCGCAGAAAGCTGAGATGAGCCGTTGATGACGCAGACGTGCAATGGCGTGCTGGTGCTGGGCTTGGGGAACTTGCTCTTTTCTGATGATGGCCTGGGCGTACACGCCATCCGCGGTCTCGAGCAGGACGAGCGCGTCGATGCCGGCGTGACTCTCCTCGACGGCGGCACTCAGGGACTGAGCCTCATGCCGCACCTCTCCGGCTTCCCACGGCTGCTGGTGATCGATGCCGTCGACGTGGGCGAAGCGCCCGGGACGCTGGTGCGCTTCGAGGGGAAAGCGCTCGCTGGCCTCCCCGGCAGAGCTACCGTTCATCAGCTTGGATTCGCCGATTTGATGGTCGCGATGAACCTCCTCGGTGAGTCGCCCGAAGAAGTCGTGGTGCTGGGTGTGCAGCCGATGTCGACCGAGTGGGGCGCGGAACTCACGCCACCGGTGCAAACTGTGCTCCCTGCACTGCTCGATGTGGTGATCGCGCAGTTGGAGCCCTGGGCTAACCGTGAAGCTCTCGCAGTCCGCTGATATACGCAAACGTGTCGAGATCCGCGGAGTGGTTCAGGGCGTGGGCTTCCGGCCGTTCGTCTACCGCATCGCGAAGCGCTTCGAAATCCGTGGGTGGGTGCTCAACTCCTCCGGTGGCGCGGTCGTCGAGGCGGAAGGCGGCGAGGCCGCCCTCGCGCAGTTTTTGCGGACGCTTGCAGGCGAACTACCTCCGCTTGCCCGCATCGATGAAATCGAGATCACGGACCTTTCTCCGAACTGCGAGACGGATTTTGTCATTCGCGAAAGTATAATTCGCACCGGAAGATTCGCGTTGGTGCCTCCGGACGTCGCCACCTGCGCCGATTGTCTTCGTGAAATCACGACGGCCGATGACCGGCGCTTCCGCTACCCGTTCACCAACTGCACCAATTGCGGGCCCCGGTATACCATCATCCGCGACGTGCCTTATGATCGATCGGGCACCACCATGGAGCCGTTCCGGATGTGCTCCCATTGCCAGGCCGAATATGACGACCCAACGAACCGGCGGTTTCACGCAGAGGCCAACGCCTGTCCACAGTGCGGCCCGTCATTAGCCCTGGTTTCGGCGGAGCAACTCGCATCCGGATCTTCCCCCAAATTTGACGCAGCACAGGGCAGCCATGCGATTTTGGCGCGTGTCCAGAACCTACTGCGGGAAGGTCAGATCGTGGCGATCAAAGGTCTGGGAGGATTTCATCTCGCCTGCGACGCGGCCAACGACACCGCCGTAGGCATACTCCGCGAAAGAAAACGCCGCAGCGGCAAGGCGTTCGCTACCATGGCCAGGAACCTTGAAACCGCCGAGCGGCTCTGCGAGATCACCGAGACCGATCGAAGCTTGCTGGCAAGCGCTTCCCGGCCCGTCGTTTTAATACGTCGGCGTGGAACCGGTTTGCCAGGCGGCGTCTCCGCGAACGTCGCGCCGCGTACAGCCATGCTCGGCGTCATGCTGCCCTATACCCCATTACATCATCTGTTGTTTGAAGGGTTGCCAGGTTTCGATGAGCTGGTGATGACCAGCGGGAACGTCAGCGAAGAGCCCATCGTCAGTGTCAACGAAGAAGCGTGGCCGCGACTGCGGAGTCTGGCGGATCACTTTCTGTTCCACAACCGCGACATACAAACGCGTGTCGATGATTCCGTGGTCCAGACATTTGAGGGACGCCCGTATCCGTTGCGAAGATCGCGCGGTTTCGCACCGGAGCCCATCGATCTGGAGATGCCGCTGCGCGAGATCCTGGCTTGTGGCGGTGAATTGAAAAACACCCTGTGCTTGACGAAAGATCACTACGCCATACTCAGCCAGCACATCGGGGATCTTGAAAACCTGGAAACGATGGAATTCTTTCGGGAGACGCTGGGCCATTTGCAACGATTTTTCCGCGTCTCACCGGTAGCCGCCGCCCACGATTTGCATCCCAACTATCTGAGCACCCGGTTTGCACTCGAGGAATCCGGCTTGAAGACCATCGGCGTACAACATCATCATGCGCTCGTCGCCAGCTGCATGGCGGACAATGGCCTCCGCGGGCGAGTGATCGGTGTCGCTCTCGACGGAACCGGATATGGCCTCGACGGACGCATCTGGGGCGGCGAGTTTCTGACGTGTAGCTTCGGCGGCTTCGAGCGTCGCGGACACTTACGCTATGTTCCACTGGCTGGAGGCCATAGCGCGATCCGGCAGCCCTGGCGTAGCGCGCTGGCCTATTTGCGCGTCGCATTCGGGCCCCAGGCCACCTCCCTCGCGCTGCCGATGTTTGAGGAGATTCCAGCGCACCGGATCGCCGTAGTCGAGACGATGCTCTCGCGGAATGTCCAGACCATCGAGACTTCTTCGTGCGGACGTCTGTTTGACGCTGTAGCTTCGATTTTAGGGTTGCGTCACGAGACCACCTACGAAGGACAAGCCGCGATTGAACTCGAAATGGTGGCATCGCAAGAGGCTGGGCACTATCCGTTTGCGTTAACCGACCTGGATCCTTTTGAAATCGACATGCGCCCCGCGATCGTGGCGCTCGTGGAGGATTTTCAGGCCGGGATTCCTGTTGCTGCGATCTCCGCGCGTTTCCACCGCACCATAGCACGAGTAGTCGTGGACGCCTGCGTGCGAATCCGCCAGGTCAGATGACTTGAGCCGGGTGTGCCTGAGCGGCGGTACGTTCCAGAATCTTCGCCTGCTCGGGCTATCTGCCGAAGGACTGCGTCAGCGTGGCTTTGAAGTCTTCCTGCATCAACGTGTTCCGCCTAATGACGGCGGCCTCTCCTTGGGCCAGGCGGTGGTCGCAAACGAGATCTTCCTGCCATAATTCATGCCACAATCCAGCAAACACTGTAATGACGACACCGGTGCCGACTGTTTGTTGAAGGCATTCGGGCGACGGGTTGAACGGCTTGCCGGGCTTACATGGTTCTTCCTTTTTCTTGTTCCCCCAAACAGGGATTTTCGTTTTGACCTCCCAGCATCGGGAAGTACACTGCAGTCGCCTCGGATAGCTCCCGGATGGTCGGCCACCCTTCCATTACTGCCTTTTTCTAAACAACCTTCCGGATGTGCCGTCCTCCAGGCGCTACTTGTTCTCTGCTCAGCTAAGCTTCGCTCGCGGCAGCCTGCTTACTTCATAGGCGAATTGTTCCGGTAGAAATTATTGGGGCCCGGATTGGGGCTCTCCCATGCTTGATACAGGTAGGCGGTCGCCAGTCCTAACCCAATCACGATAGTCAAGACGGTCATCGTCTTACCCCACCGGTCGATACTGCCCATTATTCGCGCCAACACGACTTGCCGGGGAATTTCCTTCTCTTCCCCAGCACCCAAGTGCACCACATCATTCTCATTGTGCGCGGAGAGAACCTGCCGGTAAATGGCGAGAACGAGAGTCGCGACTCCCAGCGCCACCCATAGTGCTACAAGAAACGTGACATTCATATGCTGGCCTCCTTCCCGGTCGCAGAGGCATTTGGGAGTCCGAAATGACGGTCCCGCAACATCAAGCACTTAGCCGCCCGGGAGAGCCGAATTGGAGCATCACCCCCCAACCCCTGCGTTTTTCTCCTCAGCTTCTTTGCCTCCTCAAGTAGACCGTCGCGGATTCTCAGTCGCCTACGGACTTGGAACCGTGAGTGCTCTATGGGTGACGTAGGGGGTAGGTCCCTCGCAGGGCCTATCGGGCAGGATGAGTGGCCTCTTCTGCACAACGGCGGCCCTTTTTGGGACCGCCCTCCCTTCTTAAAAGGAGGTGCGCTCATGTTTCGCTGGTTGATCGCGGGTACTCTGCTCGCCGTCACTACTTCGGCGGTGGACGTGGACGACGGCCGGGTTACCTATAACCGCGATGTCCTGCCGATCTTCGAAAAGAACTGTGTGGGCTGTCACCGTCCGGGGCAGATTGCCCCGATGTCGTTCCTCACCTACGAAACCACAAGGCCTTGGGCCCCGCAGATCAAAGCAGTGGTCGCGGCCAAGAAGATGCCTCCCGCTGTCGCCAGTCCTCACTACATCATGCTGACCAAGGACGACGGACTCACCCAGGCTGAAGTCGACACCATAATCAAGTGGGTCGACGGCGGCGCGGCGGAAGGAACTGCTCAACCCGCGCGCACAAGAAACCCGCGAGATAGAAGCGCAGTTCTGCTATAAGCTCTTCTACACCGCCTCGCTTCCGTGTCGGTAGTTACAGGTGCGGGTTTCTCGGACTGCCGACCTGCACAAGGTCGTGCTCATATTGTAAGTGCGGGGCGAGCAGAGATCGCACTTCGTCATCTGTTGTGTATCGTGGATCATCGTACCAAAGTGCAAGGGAGCAGAAGTCGGGGCTCTGGAGAAGACACACACACTCGTCCCCGATACGTTGCACACGCTCGCATGTAGAGGCCAATCCGACTGGAGTAGCGGCCACTACCCGCACCGCTCCCTTAACTCGAACTGCTTTGATCGCCGCTTCCATAATGGAACTATTTACGATGGCATCGGTCGCCAGGATTACAGTGAGTCGCTGCAGATCTGGAAACGGACGGTCTCCCCGATAGAGTCGTTGTAGTCGCTCCAATTCTTGCTGCTCAAACGCAACCACTTGCTCTAATTCCTGAGGGTGGACTTTCGCGGAAGTCAGTACGCCAAGATCCAGGACGCGCACACCGCCAAAGGCCACCGCCCCCATAACAATCTCCCGCTCCCAGGGATTATGCTGCGGAACATTTAACGTCCGCACCACCAACACGTCCATTGAACAGCCCAACTCCTGGACAATGGCCGCGGCAACGGGCACTCCTCCCGGTGGAATCGCCAACACCAGCACATCTTTGCGACTTGCATAATCAGCGAGAAGGCGACCCAGTAGCCGTCCACCCTCATGACGGTCCTTTAACCTTGTTGTCACCAGCACTTGCTCCTTACGCCAATTAGCCCGGGCCGGATCCTTCTCTCAGACCCGGCCCGGGCTTCCCTACCTCACATCATCGGCGCGTAGCCACTGGGGCTACGTGCCCGGCTTAGTGAGTGGTTTTGGCCTTGACTGACGCGCCTTCTAAAACCGGGATTTCCCGCACTTTCGGCAGAATTTCAGGGATCGGAATGACGACGTTCAGCACGCCGTTGTTGAATTTGGCGGTTGCTTTGTCCGCATCTGCTCCTTCGGGCACTGGAATCGCGCGGTAGAATCTTCCATAGCTGCGCTCGCTGTGGAAGTACCCGTCCCTCTTCTCTTCTTTCTCGTACTTGCGCTCCCCTTCCAGCACCAGCGCCTCGCCATTGAAATGAACTTTTACATCTTCGTAGTTCACTCCGGGAAGCTCAGCGGTAACGAACAAGTTGCCTTTGTCTTCCTTTACTTCAATGGCTGGACGCCACGCATCGGGCGGCGCAATTGCGGTCTTGTATCCGAACATCCGGTCCACTTCTTCCGTGAAGTGTTTCATTAGAGTAAACGGGTTCGCTCCGAGGAAACCCCTACGGATTAACGGTGCTTCGAAACCGAACCATGGAGACATTTCCGTGTTTTCGGTCTTCGGGTCTTTCGTGACTTTAACTTCTGTCATTGAATTACCCTCCTTACGTTCATTTAAGCTGCACCTCAGCACCCAAACGGAAGATCTCGAAAAACGCTCCGCATCCACCATCTGGATGTTAACGACAGAAGGCAAATGCGCGACTACACCCAGATCTGCGCGCCTTCAGCCAAGTACGGCGATCCCCTCGACGCAGTGCACACGCCTCGCATGCACCCGAATCGCCTCGCATTTGGAAAGAGGGCCAAAACAAGTTTGCTCCGCAACGCCGGCCGGCCTTCACCCAGTCCATCCGGTCCTTGAGTTGCAAGGGCGGGACAACGTGCGAGCCCGCCCAAAGCGGATTGATCTCGTCGATTCAGACGGCGAATCTGCCATCAGTCTTAAAGTGCTCGTGCGTTTTGAGGTGATGCGCGGCGCGAACCAATGTAAAGCGTGGATGAGAACCGCAATGATTACAGGGTGGGAAGGGCTCCCCAACGACCGCTGTGACTTCGTGTTCGTCGTGGTGAACAACGTCATGCACAACTTTGTAAATCCCAGATTCTGGAACGTTGTCGCCCGGTTTGTATTGTGCTGCCATTGCCAGAGCATATCACTCCACGTTGGTCCCCGAGGGCGTGCACGGCGCAGTAGTTTTTGGGTCCAACACGACCTGCGCGAACTGATGTCGAACATGTCTGAAAGCGCCGCGATATTCAAGCTGTTTTTTCGTTCCACGATTGCTCAAAACTATTGCTGCGGATACACTACAAGCGACCGGAGCGGAGGATAAGCCTCTGCTGGGAAGCAAGCTGAGCGCCGACTCCGGGGCCGAAACCAGGCTGGGGTTTGGCAAAATGCTGAGCCCCAGCGGCGAACTGATTTACTGGGATCGGCATCAAAGCGATAAATCCCAGGGGTCTGGGGACGTGCGTCCGAGAGGACTTGATGGACTTGTTGATTGAAAGGAATCAACTCGGGTAATGACTCGTTCACCCGATAGCCTGGTCTCCTCCGCCGCGGAGCAATCGGCGGCGGAGAAGCGAGACGACAAAGCCTTCACCTGTCGGCAGGGAGGCGAGGCGAATCTGCGGGCCGCAACAGAAGTGAACGCCGTTTCAGCATCGACAACCCCACCAGTGAGTAGGCCGACTCAACTGGAGTTATTCCCGGGGCGAGCCTGTGTCCCTAAGGCGAAGCCTGCCACGATTCGGAATACAACGAGAATGGACCCGAATCGCCGGGACGGTGTATCGGGCGGCAGCACGCAGAGACAGACCATCCAGTTAACCGGAGAGACCCTGTTCGGTCCGGCGGAGGAAACTCCGACCGGTAGGGAGGCGTATAAGGGGAGAACCCGAAAGCGCGGTAACGAAGCCGAGCAGGGAGTTGGAGGTGGCCGTAGTACCGATGAACTTCGGGAGAACCGAAGGGAGGGAAGGGCCGCTACTTTCATCAAGCGAACGAAACAGGGAAAGGCAGCCGGACTGCCCCCGCAAGGGAAGGCTCATACGGCTCTTCCCGAAGGTAACCCCGAAACGGGCGTCACGTCGTACAGGGATGGGTGATCCGAGCAGTCGGAAGGGGAAAGCGCGCCAGCAACTGGCCAAAGGCACCCCAGGTCATGCGCCGCTGACTCCGTCGCCTTAACGCGCGGAACCAGATGCGCAGCACCTGCTGCAGGAAACTCTTCAGGCAGCGAAAGTTGCTCGACAGCCCGTAGTACGCGTAGTGCCCTCGCAGCACCTGGCAGAGCCAGTGATACTGTTCCGACACAGGCGCATGCATCCGGCGACGGGCTTCCACCCGAAGCGCCTTCAGCTTGACTGTCAGCCGCTTGCTTTGCGTCTTGCGCTTCACCACGAAGCGTCCGTCCCGAGTCCGCCCACAGTAGTGAGTGAATCCCAGGAATGCGAACGTCTCCGGCCGCCGCTCACCGCGCCGGGCATGGTCGAGCGTCGGCAGTCGGCCGAACTCGATCAGGCGGGTCTTTTCCTCATGCAGCTTCAGACCAAACTTGGTCATCCGCTCCCCAAGGTCATGCAACATCCTTCGCGCATCATCTGCGTACTGGAAGCCCATCACAAGGTGAGTAGCCCCGGGGGATCGCACCCCGAGGCCCTCTCAGAACCGTGCTTGAACGTCTCCGCTCACACGGCTCCCGCCATGGAGCCACGCCGCACACCCATCTGCCAGTGCGCCCACAACTTCGGATCGCGTCTCGAGATACGCGCGACCCAATGTGTCGCCCGTCGCAAATGCCTGCGCAGCTTCTTGTATTTCCGATCGGCCCAGCGGGCCAACGATCGATCCAGTTGCCGCATCGGCGGATAGAGCGCCGACCGGTAAAAACGCCCGTAATACTGAAGCCACCCTCGAATGATCGGGTTGAACATCCGCGACCGATCCTCGATTGACTTGTCACTGCGTAAATGCAGATTCCAGCTTCGAATCTCCGTCCGAATCGCTTTCACCGCCGTGTCGGATACTGCGGGACTGAAGTTGATGAAGAACTTTCCCTTGCGATTCTTCGATCTCCTCGGCCGAAACGTGTAGCCCAGAAAATCGAACTTCTCGTTCGGATACGTCCTTCGCCGGTCCTCATCCTTGCAATAGACAACCTTCGTCTTCTCCGGATGAAGCTCCAACCCGCATTCCTGCAAACGTGCGGCTATGGCTGCCCGAACCTCCTGGGCTTCCGCTTCCGTTCTGCAATGCACAATGGCATCATCGGCGAAACGCTCAAAAGGCAACTGCGGATACCGCTTCGCCATCCATCGATCAAACGCATAGTGCAGAAACAGATTGGCTAACAGAGGACTGGCGACTCCGCCTTGCGGCGTGCCTTTCTCACGCGGGACCAACTGACCGTCCTCCTCTTGCACTGGCGCTTTCAGCCAACGCTCGATGTACAGCACGATCCATTGCTCTTTAGCGTGTTTCTTCACCGCCCGTATCAGCAGATCTTGCGGGATGTTATCGAAGAAGCCCTTGATGTCCAGATCTAAAATCCAGTCATAACGCCAGCATCGCTGCCGCGCCTGCCCCACCGCATCCAGCGCCGACTTCCCTGGGCGATACCCATAGGAATCCGGATGGAACAGCGGGTCCACCACCGGCTCCAACCTCGACTTCACCACCGTTTGCGCGATCCGATCCGACACAGTTGGTATGCCCAGTTTTCTTTCCCCACCGTTTGCTTTCGGTATTTTCACCGTCCGCACCGGCGGCGGAAAGTAACTGCCCGACGACATCCGATTCCAGATCTTGTACAGGTTCCCTTTCAGGTTCTTTTCGAAGTCTGCAATCGTCTGTTCATCGACCCCTGCCGCTCCCTGGTTCGCTTTTACTCGTTTATACGCCTCCCAGACCTCCCACTTGGAAATACAAAACGGCTTTGCCTCACTCATCGGCTCCTCCCATTGCTGGTTGGCTCATTGAATTCAGCTCCACAACACAACCCCTTCGCTCCATCCCGTTTCCGGGACTTCATCGCTACTACGAGTTGTTCCGCCCCTGGTCTCCGCTTCCGTACTCTCGCCCTCATGGTTCTTCCACTTGAGGCTTCTCCGTTCGCATCGGAGCTCCAGGTTCCCACGTTCCGCTCAATCGCCTCTTGCGCAAGCTCAGGCCACCTTAATGCCGGATGCCACTTCGGTCCGTAAACAGGCACCGCCGAAGCTCGTCCCGCGTTAACAACTCCCCCGCGGTTTCGACATCGTCCCTACGCTTTCGACATGTCATCAGTGGTTCCCTTGCGGTCCTCTTCTTGCCAGTCACCTGACCTGGTTCTTTCCAGGCCTTTTCCTTCTGTGCTCACGACCATGGCTTTTGACCACAGCCGCCGAAGGTGGTTTGGAACCTGCTCCTGTAAGCCGGTTCCGAGGGGCCTCCCCTCATCGATCAAGCAGTTGCACACATTAGGCCCTCCTCGGCCCTCTGCGCTCGTGGCGCACAGTCGTCCGCGTAGCGCACGACGATCACTCGACCTCGTGCCTTCCGCTTCCGCCAGTGGTGATGTACCCACAGATCCAACACATAATGTAGAAAGACATTGGCCATGTAATGCCGCCAGCGCTTGGTGCGGATTCCGCCCAGGTCGAAACCCGTACGAGAATCCGAGGAAATCGACTTCGTAGACAACACTCAGCACCTCAGCTACCGCACCCTGAACGATCTTATCCTCCAGGGCGGGCACGCCGAGCGGTCGCTGACCGCCATCCGCTTTCGGGATATAGACCCGGCGCACCGGCAGTGGCCGGTAGCGTCCGGTGTGCACCCGATCGCAAAGATCCTTCAGGTTACTCTCCAGATCCTGCTCGTAGGTGACCACTGTCTCCCCATCGACTCCCGCGCTCGCCTTCCGCTTCAATCGACGGAAGGCTCGCTCCAGCGCGACTGCATCGACATGATGCATCAACGCCGTGAACTGGGCCTGTTTGTTACGTTTCGCTGCTTCGTACACCCGCCAGAGGTCCAGCGGCAAGGCGACCCGGCTCTGTGTCCGGACCCCAGCTTTCTCCGGCAGATTCCCTCCAGGCCGGCCCCTTCCCTCCACTCCCTCGTTGCCTTCGAGAGCTTCCTTGGTACTATGAACCGGTCCGACTCCCGACCTCGGCTCGGCCCCACGCTTTGGTTGTCCCTTGCATGGTGCCCCCATCGTGGACCGCTCGATGGACCCGATCGGGCCTCCTGGTTCCCGAAGATTACCCTTCATACGTGATGCGGCCTTCCACCCCGGCGGAGTGTCACCATCTCGCGTATCGATGGTTGACATGCTGCCTTCGGTGACCGGGACCAACTCGGCCTCCGCAACTTTCGAACTTTCGAGGCTGTCACTGCCCGCACCCCACATGACTCCTGTCTACGCTTCAGACTCTGCGTTACCACAACGCCTGCAAGACTCGGTTCCGGCCTGCTCGCTACAGCTTTGACCGGTCGGGACTCTCACCCGCAAGTTATCTCCAGTTTGACCAGCGCACCCCGGAACTCCGTTGAAAGTTAGCGACTCTCAAACCTGGAGGAGTGAACGCCTCTGGGTAGTTTTTCTGCCAAGAAAAAGGAGAGAGTCGCTATGAAGAGAAGATACCAGATCGACCAGCAACGGGCCGTGCAGCAGTTCCGCCGGCTCGCCACCGAACAGAACCCCAACATCCAGATGATCCTGCCGATGGCCGACATCGTCGGCTTGTTGCAGGAGGGTGTGGGCAACTTGCTGCGGCACGCCGGACTGGAACTGATGCACCTGGTGATGGACGAAGAAGTGAAGTCGCTGGCTGGTGAGCGCCACCAGCAACACGAGCAACGCCGCGCGCATCGCTGGGGCAAGGAAGACGGCTACTGCGTGGTGGATGGCCAGAAGGTGCCGATCAAGCGGACGCGATTGCGCAGCGGGGACAATCGCGAACAACGCTTGGGGAGCTACGAACTGTTTCAGCGCGACGGGCCTTTGCAGCAAGGCGTCTGGGACAAGATGATGCGGGGACTTTCGACGCGCAACTACGGCGCCGTGGTGAAGGACTTTCAATCCGCCTATGGAATCGAGAAGTCGGCGGTGAGCGAGAACTTCATCGAGGCCAGTCGCGAGAAGGTGAAGCAGTTGATGGAGCGTCCGCTGGGCGAGTTGCGGCTGTGCGCCGTGCTGATCGACGGCACGCCATTCAAGGACCGGCAGATGATTGCAGCCCTTGGGATTGGTTGCGATGGGCGCAAAACCGTACTGGGCATCCGCGAAGGTGCGACGGAAAATACGGCCGTGGTGAGCAGCCTATTGAGCGAACTGGTGGAGCGCGGCCTGGACTTCTCCATGCCGCGACTGTATATCCTGGACGGCGGCAAAGCGCTGCACGCGGCCGTACGACGCCACGCCGGCGAGGCTGCCTTCATCCAACGCTGCCAGATCCACAAGAAACGCAATGTCGTGGATCACTTGCCGGACGAACACAAAGCCGACGTCAAAAGAAAACTCCAGAATGCTTACGCGATGGCGGACTACGCCGACGCCAAGCGTGCGCTGGACCGTGTGCATCGCGAGTTAATGGACCTGAATCCGAGCGCCGCGCGCAGCCTGGAAGAAGGGATGGAAGAAACGCTCACCGTTCACAAGTTGCGCGTGCCGGACCAACTCCGCCGAACCCTCAGTTCCACGAACGTGATTGAGTCCGCCTTCTCCATCGTCGAAACGGTCTGCCGGAATGTCAAACGCTGGCGGATAGGCGATCAGATCGAGCGGTGGGTCGGCTCAGGATTGCTAGTCGCCGAGCGGCAGTTCCGCAAGGTGATCGGTCATCGCCAGATTCCGCTGCTACTGTTTTCAATGGCCAATGCCGTTTCTAAAAACCCGATTGCGAAAGGAGCCGCCGTCGCGTAGCCTATGAGGATCGAGAGTCGCTAACTTTCAACGGAGTTCCGGGCCAATCTCCCGCCTGGATTGGGGCATTACACCCAACCCACCAAGTTTGTTGCGTCAAATGACAAAGGAGTTGTCTCACCGATCTCCCAGCGTTCCAATGCCGGTTGTGGCGGCCCTAGTCCGGCGTGTAAAAGCGGTGTCGGTCTTAACTGCGCTTGGTTCCGCAGGTGGTGAAGGTAGGTTGGCCTGAAATGCGCAGCAAGCGAGTACGGTCAGGTTTTCTAAGAGGTGTACTTTGAATGGCCACTCATGTGCTTTAGGACTTGTGAGGCCACAGGTGAAACACGTCATTATCGGTTCATTTCTCTTGGGAAGTTTGCTCTCTAACTCTTTGGGAACCGCGCAAACCCAGAAGTCGGAAAAAGATCAATCCGGAGAAACCTGGCTGATCAAATCCATTCAGGGGCCGAATCTTTACAAGGCCTACTGCGCTTCATGCCATGGAGCGGACGCCAAAGGCGGCGGCCCGATGGCGGGATCACTCAGGGTTTCGCCGCCGGACCTGACCCGCATTTCCGCACGCAACGGAGGAACATTTCCGTTGGCGCGCGTCTCGCGGATTATATCCGGTGAAGAACCTTTGCGTCGCGGACACGGTACGCATGAGATGCCTGTGTGGGGGCCGGTCTTTTCGCAGGTGGAGGTCGACCGGGATCTCGGGCGAGTGCGGATTGATAATTTAGCTCGCTATCTCCAACAGCTACAGAAACCTTAGCACGATGCGTCCTGGAAAATCGCGTGTCACCGAGCCTATCGTAGATTGTGCTTGCTCATTTTGTAGCGCATGCGATCACGGCTGATTCTCAAAATCCGCGCTGCTTCCGACTGGTTCCCGCCAGCCTGTTCGAGCGCATTCGCGAGCAGTTCCTTTTCGTGGGCCTCAAAGGACGTTGCCGGGTCGAAGGAATCGACGGAAGCCGCAGCCACGGTTTCCCCACGGTTATCCGGCCACCGAATAAACTGCGGCAGATCTTCGACGTCGATCATATCGCCCATCGCCATCATGCATGCATGTCCCAGCACGTTTTCCAATTCGCGAATGTTGCCGGGCCAGGCATGCCGGGTGAGTTGAATCTGCGCGCGTCTCGTGATCCCAGTCATTTCCTTATTGAACTGTTTGGAAAAGCGCTCCAGGAGGAACTTCTCTAGCAATGGCAGGTCTTCTTTCCGATCGGCTAGTGCAGGAGTGTTCAGCTCCACCATCGCCAAGCGATAATAGAGATCCTCCCGAAATTGTTTCTGCGCGATCATCTCGCGCACGTCGCGATTGGTGGCCGCTATCACCCGCACGTCAATCTTACGCGGCGTAACCGAGCCCACGCGCGTAATCTCCTGATTTTGCAATACTCGCAATAACTTGGCCTGGGTGGTGAGAGGCATGTCCCCGATCTCATCTAAAAAGAGCGTGCCGCCGTGAGCAAACTCCATCAGGCCCATTTTGTCGGTGTTGGCTCCGGTGAACGCTCCCTTCACATAGCCAAAAAGCTCGCTTTCAAATAGCGTTTCGACCACCGCGGAACAATTGCAGGTCACAAAACGTCCCGAGCTTGCGGGGCTTAAGTTGTGCAGCGCTCTTGCAACCAGATCTTTCCCGGTTCCAGTTGGCCCGGTGATGAGAGCCGACCGATAGTGTTGAGCCACCCGGCGAATGCGGGCAAACAGGTCCCACATCAATGGGCTGCGGCCGATCATCCCTTCGAAGCGGCATGTTTCCATCTGCTCCCGATCGAGATCCAGTGCGCGCTGCCATTGCCGCGCATCGACCAGAAGTTTCTCCACTCGCTTGCGGAGCGCCGGAATCGACACCGGCTTATTCAGGTAATCGCAGGCACCCTTCTGAATTGCCTCAACGGCTGTCTCGGTAGTGTAGTGTGCCGTCATAAGAATCACGTCAATCGTGGGATCGAATTCGACGATCCTTTCCAGCATCTGAAGCCCACTCATTTTCGGCATCACCAGGTCAAGCAGCACAATCTGCGGATGCTCACGATAGACGAGTTCCAAGCCCTCCTCCGGATCGGTGGAAACAAAAATCGATAGGCCCTCCTGTTGCAGTGCTTCAGCCAGAAGTTCCAGCCCCGCGGGAGTGTCGTCAACCGCAACCAGTTTGATGGTGGAAGGCATTCTTTATTTTGTAAACCATGTTAGCAGTAGCGTCTGGCCCTGAAAGTGCCCATACTTCCCTCGTCCTATAGAGTAGGAAGGGAGTCCAATTGGTGCTCGAAGCAATTATTAAAGCCTCGCCAGTTGCTATCGTCGCGCTTGACGCGGAAGAACGCGTCATTCTGTGGAGTGAAAGCGCTGAGCGCATGTTCGGCTGGCTTAAGGAAGAAGTCGTTGGAAAGCCTCTTCCGATTGTTCCGCCGGACGCCCAGTTGGCCGGACTTGAACATTCACGGCCTGTCGGAGGTAACTACGAAGGTGTCGAAGCCGTGAGAGTCCACCGCAATGGGACGCATGTTCCCGTCAGAATCTGGACAGCTCCGATCAGCGATGGAACCGGCCAACTCTCTATATTGGCCGACCTTAGTGGGGTGAAGGAAGCCGAGCGCGAACACGCCCGTCTAGCTGGCCTGGAGCGAGAGGCCCGCGAAAAAGCCGTTTCCGCTCATCGTATTTCACTGCTTTTCGAGGCCGCGCCGGACGCCACTTTTGAGGTGGATGGCGTGGGTCGTATTCTTCACGCCAATACGGAAGCCGAGCACATGTTCCAGCGTTCTAAAGAGGAACTGCTCAGCTTGACGATTGAGGCTCTAGTGCCGGAGCGTTTCCGCGCCGGGCATCTCACACACCGCGGCACCTACGCGGCTCGGTCGGTAAGGCGGCCGATGGGAGCCGGAATTGATTTATACGGGCTGCGCAAGGATGGCACGGAATTTGCAGTAGACATTAAGCTGAGCCCAGTGGCCGGACATGTCATGTGCGTGGTCCGCGACGTGAGTGAGCGTCGTAAAGCAGAAGAGAAGATCAAGATGTTGAATCAAGATTTGGAGCGTGGTTCGCAAGCCCTGGCTGCTGCCAATGAGGCGCTTTCCTTGCAGAACCGTGAGGTGCAGCGGGCTAACCGCCTGAAGAGCGAGTTTTTGGCCAGTATGAGCCACGAACTACGGACACCCCTTAACACCATTCTCGGTTTTTCCGAACTGCTTTCTGAGGAGAACGCCGGCTCGCTCAATGAGAAGCAGAAGCGGTTCGTAACCCACATCCAGCGTGATGCTCATCACCTGTTGGAACTAATCAACGACATTCTGGATCTATCCAAGATCGAGGCGGGGCGCCTGGAGTTGCAACTCGAGAACTTCCCGATGGCTGTTCCTGCCGCGGAAGTGCTCACCAGCATTCGGCCGCTCGCAGCCAGCAAAAGCATCACCGTAGATAGCGACCTGGATACGGCTCTGATTCTGAATGCCGACCGTGTGCGGTTCAAAGAAATCCTTTACAACTTGCTCAGCAACGCCATCAAATTCACGCCACCCGGTGGACGCGTCTTCGTCGAATCATCGTCCATAGATGGATCGGTCGGCATGGTGGTCGGGGACACGGGCATTGGAATCGCTCCTGCGGACAGGGAGGCGATTTTCGAAAGTTTCCGCCAGGCGAGTGCGACCACGAAAGGCGTGCGCGAGGGCACTGGCCTCGGACTGGCCATTACCAAACGTCTGGTTGAACAACATGGAGGAAAGGTGTGGTTGCAGAGCGAATTGGGTAAAGGCAGCCGTTTCTACGTCGCCTTCCCAACGGCAGCCGCAGAAGGCAAAGAGGGGACAGAAGCCTTTGCCGAACCAACGCGGACAGCGCCGTTGGTATTAGCGGCGAGCCCGCATGCAGCTTTCCGGGATGCAGCGTCGGGATGGCTCAAGCACGGTGGCTTCGAGATTGCGGCGGCAGCGTCAGGCGCGGACGCTCTCTACAAAGCCGGCAAACTTCGCCCGGCTATGATCCTTTTGGATATAGAAATTGAAGGGAAGAGCGGATGGGAAACGCTACACGATCTTAAGAATTCATCGGAGACTTCGACCATTCCGGTGATTATCGTCTCCCCAACCGACGAGCAGACGATGGGTAAGGCGCTAGGTGCGGCGGATTGTCTGGTGAAGCCGATTTCCAGCGAATCAATGCTCGCCGCCGTAAGGCACACTTTAAAATTGGAAAACGCGCTACGCGTGCTTATCGTGGAAGACGATCGCGAAACGCGCGAGTTGATTGTGGATACGCTGGCGACAGAAGGCCATACGCCGATCGTGTCAGCAAATTCGAACGAGGCGTTACTGGCATTGGGGAGTTCGCGCGTCGATGCCATCGTGCTCGACCTGATGCTCCCCGGCCCCAGCGGCTTCGAGCTCCTACGCGAAATCCGGGCCACGGAAAAGCTGGCTAGAATTCCCGTCCTGATCCTCACCATGAAAGATCTCAGCAACCGCGAGCGGCAGACTTTGTCGGCGCTCCATGCAGCTATCTTCGAGAAGGGAGCCGGCTGGCGTCCGGCACTTCTCCAAAAACTCCAGCTCATCGCGCGCATGAACCTTGGCAAGAAGGTTCTGGTAGTGGATGACAATGCAGCCGGCCGGGAACTGGTGCGCGAAAGCCTCAAGGATTATATGTCCTCTCTCGCTGAGGCAAGCAACGGACGGGAGGCCCTTGAAAAGATCCGTGAGACGCGCCCTGATTTGGTCCTGTTAGACATTCAAATGCCGGAGATGGATGGCTATGAAGTTCTACGCGAGATCCGCGGCGACCCTGCTCTCAAAGGTCTGCGCGTGATCGCGCTGACTGCCTTCGCCATGCGGGACGACCGTGAACGAGCGTTAGCGGCGGGTTTCGATGACTACCTGACAAAGCCAGTGACCGCCGCCAAGCTAAAAGAGCAATTGAAGGTCTTCGAAGAAAAATAGCCGCGATGTGATTACGGTGCGTGCGGGAATGGCTAATGAAGCACCGCGGCGGAAGTCAGCATTACGTCGGCAAGAGGATCGATCTTTCAGCCCTTCGACGGCGTGGTCGCTGACGACAGACTACTATCGTGTCGGGGGCCCGGCAACGCTCACCCGATTGCGCGGTAGTCGTTTTCGGGAAACAGATCACACTCGCGCATTGTTGATCGTGGTAAAGATTGCTGCGAGCTTCTGCCCAGCGGTCCCAGCAAGTAGATCCTGCAACGTGTAACGGTTCAGAGTGGCGAAGAATGAATCCATGGCCTCGTGCAGCACAGGTTTTAGTTCACAGGCTCGCACGATGGGGCACGTGTTGGTCTCACGATTGAAACATTCCACCAACTGTAAGTTAGGCTCCGCATCCCGGACTAAATCACCGAGCCTTATCATCTGAGGTTCGCGTGCCAGCGACACTCCACCGAAGCGGCCGGTTACGACATCGGCATATCCGTGCTCTCCGAGTGTCTGAACCACGCGCACGAGATGATTCCTGGATATGCCATACGCGTCGCTAATCTCTCTAGTGGATACCACCCGTCCCGGATGGGCGCCCAAGTACAAGAGAACGCGCAAGGCGTAGTCGGCGTGTAAGCTTAACTGCATCTCTAGTCTTGGCCCGTTCGCCAATAACTGGGCAAGCCCGGTTTCGTGTCTAGAAGTATTTCACGCACGTTCCGTCGATCCTGCGCCGACAGGCGCGCGAACTTTGGATTGGCATCTCTTCCAGTAAGCACGTCATAGAGCTTTCGATACACCTGATCCCGAACCAGGTCCGGCATACCATCGAAGGCCTCGCTGTAGATCATGTAGCTGAGCGGATACCGGAACAGTCGCGTTTGCAAATCGAAATCCCGAAGCGAGCGTCCCTTTTTGTCGCGCGGCCCGCGTTGCGGGAAGGTCTTGGTAAAAGTCGAATTGCCAACGATGGGGTCCCGGATCTTTGCTTCTTCCGCAAACAACATATAAGTGACGATCTGATCCACGCCAAAGTTAAGCCGCTCTTGAAACGCGTCTAGCTTTCCTTCTGCCTGGGCGACGCGGGCTTCCCATCCGAAGCGCGTGATCAGGTTTGTCATTCGCGTCTGGTGCTCCAGCGTCATCAGCGCGACAATGTCGCTGGTCGGTTCAAGATAGGGGGCAATATCAAACTTGCCCTGCAAGCTGGTGAGATTCTGACTGTTGCTCGAATCGAACTCCAGATTATGCGATACTGCGTTTCCCCGATGCTGCAATTCACCGGCAGTACCGGTGACATACCAACCGCCCCACCGTTCATCCAGGGGCGTCCGATGATCGGTAATTTCTTGAGCGCCACGGGAAGCGGGTGTGCCGTCGGGACCCGGGTAAGACGAACTGATCAAGAGACCAGGTATATTCAATGCCCCCGGGCTCATATGACACTGCAGGCACGCCATGTCACGACGGACAAACGCGGGTTGCTGGCTCTGGTGGACGTCCAAGGTATAAAATTGCGCTCCCTGTTTGGGGTCGAAAGACATGACCTCAAGTACTTCGCCGTCTTGCACCGAACCGACATACAGGTTGTCCGCGAAGTAAAGCGCCCGCGGCTTCGCGGGGGAGATCAGGGGGAATTGAAAACTGGTCTTTGTGAAAACCAGCACTTGCGAATCGGTGTTGACGTCGAGGCGCCTTAGAAGATCGGGCAAGTAGCCCCGCTTGGGGTCGTACTTGAGATTTATTTTGCCGGAGTCTAGATCTTTTTGTAGTCGTCCGACGGGGTCATCCGGAGTCTTCTGCACGTACTGAATGGCGGAATGATCGTAAGGAATCCAAGGAAAATTGACGAACTCGTCATTCCCCGCTTGGGCTCGCGCGGCCGTCATCAGGGTCATCAGAACGACGCTTGCAATGTGAAATTGAGACTTGGCGTCCATCTTTGCGCTCCACCGCAATCTCGGGTCCTTGGCCGCAAAGGCTTACAACTTCAGGCTCGACGCCAAATGACTCGGACAGGGCAAGTTAAAATATGCATCTATTATGCATATTTTAGCAATCCTCCGCAAGGGCCAAACGACGAGAACGGATCGACTACCACCCCTCTTTAGCCGTTTCGGCGCCATCTTTCTCTAACGCAGCGTCGCTTCCACTGCCTCCCCCTCTGGCACCGTCGCTGGAAGAAGCGAAAGTAAATACAGCACAATACACGACAGCGTGAGTGGGCATCCCACGATGAAGAACGCTACGAATGTCAAGGGGTGAATCACAAGCAGTGAGCCAAGCTGGACCAACAGTTCAAATCGACTCCCCGGCGCTAAGCCGCGTTTCGTGCCGCCGGAACAACCAAGTCCACTCGAATCTTCGGCACATGCAACAGCGTGTTGTGGATTAAACATTTGCGAACTGAATCGACTACTCCCTTTTGGTGACGCGCCTCGACAATCCCCAGGCACTCCAGCTCGATACAAATATCTTCCAGCCGAGGCGGGCCCGGTACCTTTGCAGCTGTAGTCCGCACACGGACCCCTTCCCCCGGGACTTGTGAGCGCTTTAAGTAATCAACTGCGTAATATGCCGCACAAGCACCCAATGACGCCAACATCAGTTCGGGCGGGGTCATACCTTCGTCGAAGCCTCCGTTTTCAATTGGCTGATCGCTATAGATCCTATGATTTCGTGCACTTATCTCAAATTGAACCGCGCCGATATGTTTAGTAGTGACTTCCAACATGGCCGACTCCTCGAAATAGTCTTTAAGCAACCAACCTTCCAGCAGGGTGCGGGGTTGGGCATTGGCCCGGTGCGCTCCACCGAACCCAACGTTGGTAGCTTCCGTGCACTAAGAAGGGCGCATGAGTGAGCTATGAGACTCCCGAAACAACCACCGATTGTTGCAGTTGCGAAGTCAGGATTCGGGCCGCGCGCGCGGTTGCTGTCTAGCGCCTGCGTCGTAGCACCCAATTCTGTTAGCCCGTTTGGCGCTTTTCGCCCAAATCGGCGCCCTTGCGTAGCCCGGCGCTTTGGGCGCAATCCCGCTTCTTGGCGTAACCCATCGATTGAAGCGCAAGCAGACGCCGCGCCCCAAAAAGGGAAGTGACCCATGTTCGAATACAGTTTCGTTCCCACTGGTAAGACTCGCCGCCCACTCACGGTTGTCGTTGCCGCGCTCGGCGAGGCGATTCTGATCACCAGCCTGGTCCTGGTTCCAATGTTCTTCGTAGAAGAACTGCCGACGCGCGGGTTGTTGAGGGCGCTGATGCTAGCGCCGGTTCCCACAGCGCCTCCGGCCCCACCGCCGCCAATGTTAGTCAAGAGGATTCCCCACTCAGCGCCACCGCCCCGGAGGTTCAACGCCGATGCCTTGGTAAGCCCGGTGGTCGTGCCGAAAATTGTAGCGATCATCAGTGAGGCCCCTGCTGTCGAGATGGAAGCTATGGCGGGAGGAGTGCCCGGCGGCATCCCCGGCCCGGTGTTGACGGGCACTGGGACCGGCTTTTTCAGTAGCGCACTCTCGGTGGCCCCGCCTCCTCCACCACCCAAGGCTGCTCAGAATGCGGCGATCGCGCTAACACAAATAACGGTGGGAGGGGACGTACAGGCTGGGCTGATCTTGCAAAAGATCCAGCCGATTTACCCCGGCCTGGCCCGTCAAGCCCGTATCCAGGGCGCTGTTCAGTTGAAGGCCATCATCGGCGTCGACGGCAAGATTAAGAGTCTAACTGCAGTCAGCGGCAACCCGCTGTTGGTTGACGCTGCCCTGGACGCCATCCGGCACTGGACTTACCAGCCCACCCTCCTGAATGGCATTCCCGTGGAGGTGAAGACGGAGATTGTCGTGCGATTCCAATTGGGGCGTAACGCCACCTGACGCATCTTTATCGCGGGAACCTTCCAGGGCATTCTCATCGCAGGAAGTCCCTCTGTTCCCCTATACGGCGTGCGTACGGTTCGGTTCGATAGCTTCCCATGGATGGACGATGTGGTTTTTGAGGAAGTTTGGGGGGAAAGAGAAAGCGGCTGCGATCGCCATAGCAGAAACAGCTTGACAATATGGGAAGTTTTCACCACGCTGCTCGTGATTACGCAAAGTCCCCCATGAACATTTATTGGGAGATGACCCAGGCTTGCGCTTTGGCGTGCCGTCATTGCCGGGCGGAGGCGATTTCGACAGCCCACCCGAGGGAGCTCAACTTCAAAGAGAGCGTGGCCTTTCTCCAGCAAATCCCCGAATTCGGGGAGTCGCCACCACAGTTGATTCTTACGGGCGGCGATCCACTGGCAAGGATAGATCTGTATGACTTGATCGATGAGGCGCGCAAGTTGCGTATCGGTGTGTCGATCACCCCTGCAGCCACCCCAGCTTTAACACGCGACGTGATGCTGCGCCTGAAGCAACACGGAGTGGAAGGCCTGGGATTGAGTCTCGATGGCTCGAACGCGGAGCGTCACGACTCCATTCGTGGCATACCAGGCACGTTCGACCGCACCATTCAGGCCTTGCGCTGGGCACAGGAACTGGAGATGCCGGTGCAGGCCAGCCTCTGGAGTTCGTACAGGTGCGGCGTTCGCCGGAAGAGGCGCTGTTTAATAGTCTGCTCGAACAGCATCATTATTTAGGCTACGAGCGGCCGGTGGGCGAGCATCTGAAGTATCTGATAAAGGCCAGCGGCCAGGTGATCGCGTGTCTGGCGTGGTCGAGCGCACCACGGCACTTAAAGCTGCGCGACCGTTACCTGGGCTGGAGCGAGGAAGCGCGCCGTCGCAATATACACTTGCTGGCCTACAACACGCGCTTTCTGATTCTGCCGTGGGTCGAGGTGCCGCACTTGGCGTCGCACATTCTGGGGCGCATGGCGAAGATCGTTCCGGCAGACTGGCAACGTCTCTACGCGCATCCGATTTACTGGTTGGAGACGTTCGTCGACACCTCGCGGTTCGCGGGCACGTGCTATCGCGCCGCCAACTGGCAGGAGATCGGCACGACGCAGGGACGCGGCCATCGCGCGCCGACGTTGGAGCAAACACGTTCCGTGAAGAAGATGCTGGGTTTGCCCTTGAACGCCAAGTTCCGGGAGATGCTCCAGCGATGAAGCGCCCGCGAATGGACGTGAATCTGGAAGAGCTGGACCAGATCATCGATCGCGGCACCCACGCGCCCTTGAGCGAATCGGAAGGCGAAAAGCTCAAGGGTGCACTGCACGCGCTGGCGGGAATGCTGACGAAACCACGCAGCACCGAGAAGACCAGCGCGGTGCTGGAGCCGCCGGAAGCCCCGCCCGAGCAAAGCCCTCCTGCTCCACAGGGTCACGGGCGCAACGGCGCTCGATCCTACACGGGCGCGAACAAGGTTGCGGTTCCGCATCCCAGCTTGCACACCGGCGATCCTTGCCCGGGCTGCGGGAAAGGCAAAGTCTATCCGCAGAAAGAGCCCAAGACGCTGGTGCGCATGGTGGGACAAGCTCCGCTGGCAGCCACGGTGTATGAGCTGGATCGTCTGCGCTGCAATCTGTGCGGCGAAGTGTTCACGGCCGAAGAGCCGGAAGGCATCGGCCCCGAAAAATGCGACGAGACCACGGCGGCGATGATCGCACTGCTGAAGTACGGCAGCGGAATGCCGTTTTACCGTTTAGAAAAGCTGGAACATTTACTGGGGATTCCCCTGCCCGCTTCGACGCAGTGGGAGATCGTGGAAGAAGCGGCGGAGGTGATCAAAGCGGCGCGCGATGAACTCATCCGGCAGGCGGCGCAAGGCGAAGTGCTGCACAACGACGATACCAGCATGCGCGTGCTGCGCCTAGCGCGCGAGCCATCCGACGAGCGCACCGGTGTGTTCACCTCCGGCATCGTGTCCACACAAGAAGGACGCAGGATCGCCTTGTACTTCACGGGCCGCCAGCACGCGGGCGAAAATCTGCGTGATGTGCTCCAACACCGCACCGCGGATCTCGCCCGGCCCCTTCAGATGTGTGATGCGCTGTCGCGCAATACGCCCAAGCTCACCGACGGCGCGGAGATCCTGCTGGCCCACTGTCTCGCGCACGGAAGACGGCAGTTTGTAGAGGTCGCCGCAAACTTCCCGGAACCATGCCGTTATGTTCTGGAGACGCTGGGAGACGTATATAGATATGATGCGGAGGCGCGCGCGCGCCGCCTTTCTCCCTCGGAGCGCCTCGTCTTTCATCAGCAACAGAGCGGCCCGGTGATGCAGCAACTGCATCAGTGGCTCGAAGCGCAGTTCGCGCTCAAGGAAGTGGAGCCGAACTCGGGCCTGGGCAGAGCTGCCACCTATTTATTACGTCACTGGAACGGGCTGACCGCGTTCCTGCGGGAAGCCGTCGCACCGTTGGATAACAATGTCTGCGAACGCGCGCTGAAGCGTGCCGTGCTGCATCGCAAGAATGCTCTGTTCTATCGCACGCTGCATGGCTCCGAAGTGGGCGACCTGTTCATGAGCCTGATCCATACCTGTGAGCTGGCGGACGCCAATGCGTTCGACTACCTCACCCAGCTCCAACGGCACGCCGGTGAGTTGGTGGCGAATCCTGCGGCGTGGATGCCGTGGAACTATGCCGGCCACAATCATTTAGTTTCCGGCCACTCTCCGCTACCCTGCGGAAATGCCCACAAAACAGGCTTTCCAGCAAACGCAATCTCGCAGGGTTTTTGGCCACCCCTACCGCGTCGGCCTTTATGCCCGCGTTTCCACCCACGACCAACAGACACTGCCTCTGCAGATTCGCACCATGCGCGAATACGCTTCCAAGCGCAGCTGGACCATCGTCACGCAGGTGAAAGAGGTCGGCTCCGGCGCTTCGCAACGCGAGTTGCGCGAAGCACTGATTGCGGCCGCACGACGGCGCGAAATCGATGTTGTGCTGGTGTGGCGCTTGGATCGTTGGGGCCGCTCCGTGGCGGATCTTGTTTCGACGCTCCAGGAACTGCAGCACCTCGGAGTCGGTTTCGTTTCGCTGACCGAAGCGCTCGATCTGACCACGCCCGCCGGTCGAGCCATGGCCGGACTGCTCGCGGTGTTCGCTGAGTTCGAACGCGAAATCCTCCGCGAGCGTGTCCGCGCCGGCTTGGCCCATGCACGGCTGAACGGAAAACGCCTCGGCCGCCCTCCCTCGGTGGTTCACAAAGCCATCGAAACCCGGAAACTATACCGGCAACGCATCAGCAAATCCGAGATTGCACGCACGCTCAACATCAGCCGAACCTCCGTCCGCCGCATCCTGTCCCCAAAGAAATCCTAACTTACGCAGCCTTGCCGGAAGGACACAGTGGAAGAAGCAGTTCGGGCAGTCGATTCAGTTGCAAGGCGTTGTTGTTGGCGGTCAAAGGGCGCCGCTTTGCAGTCCTTCCGTTGGCGATCCGAGACTCGAAATTAGCGAATCGATCTCAGATGTGATCTCAGACTCGGGAACAAACAACAGTGATCCGTCGTCCAGAAGGAACTTGCATCCGAGCCGTTGTCCGCCTGCACCGAATTCGATTTTATAGGCTCGAAATCGTTTGGGTTCAAACGGAAGGTTCATGAGAGAAGCGTAGCACTGGCTTACAACATCGTTACGAGATGCCAACAATTGATACTTCGCATTTTTGGGCATGTTCGACCGCTACCATCGCTCTTTTATGCGAACTTCTATTTCATTGTTCTCTGGGTCACGCAGCAGGATCGCGATTGGATTGCCATGATCATCCTTCCTAATCGACTCCGGCTCCACGTGGAGCGCCTGCAACCGACCCAAGGCATTAGGAACGCTCTTCACATGAAAGACAACATGAATCCAGCCCTGCTGGAGGAAGAGCGGATCCGTGTTAGCGGGCCGTTTCGATCCCTTGTGTTTGACCAGATCGATCCGATAACCAGGAATTGACATCTGCTGATTGATGTGATCAGGATCGGAATCCATCTTCCGCCAGACCTTGAATCCGAGGACACGCTCGTACCATTCAGCTTCCACGTCGAGATTTTCTACCGAAATCGTGGCATGGTCGGGTACAAGGCCAGTGACAGGCGAAGCCTTTGAAAACTTTTGAGAGAAGGCAACTCCAAGGAAGAGTGGGCTAGCGATAATCAACACGTTAGAAAAAACTGTGATTCTCTTTAACATTCCAAAGCACCGCTCTTGGGAAAATACTTCGCAAGCCCTATTGGGATCTTCCATTTCATATTTCCGACTTCGCTTATTATACGGTAAACTCCAGCAAAACTTACCCATTCAATCACCTAAACCGGCGCTTTACGTGCGTCACGGTGACGACGGGTGGCATTAAAGCCTGCTCAATTCTCGATTGATCCTGCCGAGAAGCTTATGCCGCAGAAATCGTCCCAGCGGGAGCGCCTAAGGCCGCGCAAGCCGGAAGAGGTTCCCAATCTTCGCGTTGTCGACGCTGGTGGGCATAACATCGGAGTCGGCGTGTTCTACCGGGCTGAGAGCGACAAACAAACCGCCGCCTTGCACTACAAGGGGCGACGTTCGTGACGGGCGGTACATTGGTCAATGCGAAGACAAGGGAGGTTGGAAGCATGGAGGTAAATGACGGTCCCGGCTCTAGCGGTACGGCCATCCAGGGTGGCGGTAACCCATCGGCTCAAAGCAGGCGACGTCATCATTATTCCCGTCGGCACGCCCCATTGGTTTAGCAAAATCGACGGATCGATCGCGTACCTCGCTATCCGGGTAGACCCCCGTCGAGCAGTCAAGGTGCAGTAAGCAGGGGCTCGAACCGATGGAATAAGGACGTTGCCACGCCGCAATTATTCATAACGTATAGTCTGCAAACCGTCGAGATGCGGGCTTTTCGTCGCGTGATAACAGCCCTGTCTGAAAGCGCTGCGATAATCAAGCTATTTCTTCGTTCCACGATTGCTCAAAACGGTTGCTGCGGATACACTGCAAGCGACCGGAGCGAGGACAAGCCTCTGCCCCTAAGGAACTCTTACCCTCACGAATGAGATGGCGTCGTGGTCGGAATAAGACTGAATCCGAGCGCGCGTTGCCGCAGCGATTTGTGAGGCCATCAGCCGGCCCGAGATGCGGTTTGTTCCCCAGAAGTTGTTCGCGCAGTCATCGTCCCCACCAAGCAAAGGCGTTCGCGAATCCCGCGTGGAATTCTAGGCCCCGTGTCTTCAAGTTCAATCGGTACACAACGATTTGCTCTCTGGCATACAACGTGAAGCTGCTCCCGGGCCGGCATCGCTTCCAGCGCGTTGGCGACTTGAACATGCCGGACGGCGACACTTGCCAAGTGATTGAGTGGCTACTACGCATGTCCGAGAGGCAAGGCACTATGGAAGTGGAAGACGCAGTAGGGTTAACGCTAACTCGGTGCGGAAAACGATCGACCCGACGAGAAACACGGGCGTCCTGGCCCGCATCTTCGGCGAGCGTGCCATCGAAGATCTGCCGATGCGAGAAACCGAAACTCTGTGTCGTTAGTCATCGAGGCCGTCACCGACGGGTTTTCGCTCGGGTCGGGTTGCTTGTGATTTGAGTTCGAGCACGATTGGTTCCTTGACATGGACACAATGGATCAACACAATGGATGTCGGCCATGAAGACCATTCTCATTATAGGTGCGGGCCCGGGTATAGGACTTGCAACTGCCCGCACTTTTCTAGACCAAGGGTTTCGTGGGGTGCTCGCGTCCACGAATCGAGGCAAATTGGCTCGTCATGCTGATGAGATGCTCGGGACGAGCGACGCGTATTCAATCCAGGTTGTCGACGCAAAGGAGCCCCCCCAAATCGCTCAGCTTGTCGCGCGCACAAACGCCGATGTACTTCACTATAACGTCGGTGCAGTGCGATATAACGCTGACGGGACGTTCAGGATGACCTCCCTGATCGATTTTCCGACGGAAGACATCACCGCTGACATTCAGGTGAATCTATCAAGCGCCCTGGTTGCGATCCAAGCGGCAATACCGGGGATGAAAGCCAAAGGCGGAGGTACCATCCTCCTGACGGGCGGCTCCCTGGCAACTAACCCCACCCTGATCTCTTGACTCTGAGCGCAGGGAAGGCGGGGCTGCGCGCGTCCGCACTGGCTCTGTTTGAACCACTTCGCGCACTAAATATTCACGTGGGGCTGGTTACGGTGAGTGTACTCGTTTCGGCCGGCTCGGACGAAGCGGCCGATGTGGCGCGAGCCTTTTGGGATTTGTATTCGCAAGCGAAAGATGACTGGAGTTGGGAACTCATCTACAGAGGGAGGAATGCATGATAGCTCCCGATGGAACGAATGCGATAGCCTTGGTCTTGCAGATTTCATACCCCCGCGACCTTCCAGTTAACGTGAACTGAACTGTATTATGATCGGCCCTCTTCGGGGATGGCGTGTCTCCTTCGTCGCTGTCACCACTCCGCCGACAGTGGGGGATAATCCAACTTCGCTACATCTCCTTCATTTCCACGCTCACCTCAAATAACCAGTGGAAGTCCGCTGGCACGCGCCCGTTGCGCTTCTATAGGCCCAGTTCCTACGGACCGTTTCGGTTCGGGATGTGGGGCACGTGTGGTGGAAACATCTTCTTTCCAAGCATAGATCACTTCTTAATGATGCACCAACGGCTTGACGAGCGAGGCCGGCAAGTCGTACAGCCAGGCTGCAGTGGTCCGCCCGGCGAACTTTTTGACTTGCGAAATGGGGACGGTCTTGTGGTGGGATTGCTTTGTTGGGTCCGGACTCCCGCGCGACGCCATTGGGGGTAACGGCATACGTATATTGCATAAGAGGGCGAGCAGCCGCCCTCTCGCTTCCTCGGCTAGGAGTAATATTTGGTTAGAGGCAACTCATGCTGATCCGTAAACCCGCCGATCTTCGCCACTCCGATGTCACGCCGAAGCAGTTCTACCTGAACCGCCGCCGGTTTCTGGCCGCGGGCTCCGCCATCGCGGGCGCATGGGCGCTGCCTATTCCGGCGAGTGCCACCATGAAACTCAACAATGTGACGAAGAGCGCCTACACGGTAAACGAAAAAATCACGCCGAAGGACGATATCACCAGCTACAACAACTATTACGAATTCGGAACCGACAAAGGGGATCCGTCGCACTACGCCAACACCTTGCGCCCGTCTCCCTGGCACGTGGTGGTGGGCGGGTTGGTCAACAAGCCTAAGACCTACGATCTTGATTCGATCATGAAAATCGCTCCCCTGGAGGAGCGCATTTACCGGCATCGCTGCGTCGAGGCGATCGAGCTGCCTTATGTGGAGGGTCTTCGGCTGGACGAAGCCATGCACCCGTTGGCATTGCTGGTAGTCGGCCTTTATGGCGAGACGCTGCCGAACCAGAACGGCGCGCCTTTCCGGCTTGTGGTGCCTTGGAAGTATGGTTTCAAGAGCATCAAGTCGATCGTGTACCGGCGCGGTCGCCGAGCGGCATTTGCCTGCGATCGTACAGCGTCTGAAACGCCACGTACTTGGCCTTCGCGTTGGGTTCCACTTCATTAAGCAGAGGGGCCAGCGGGAATCCGATCCAGGGAACGACGATGGACCACGCTTACCGAAAAGCAGCCGCCCAGCACTTGGAACATCACCAACGCGCGCGAGTACGGGTTCTACTCGAACGTGAACCCAACCGTCGACCATCCGCGCTGGACCCAGTCCCAGGAACGGCGCCTCGGTGAATTGTTCAAGCGGAAGACACTCATGTTCAACGGCTATACCGAAGTTGCGAGCCTGTATGCCTCTATGGACCTGCGCAAGAATTACTAACGACCTGGCGGGCCAAACGCGGATAAAAAAATCCTGTTCAGTCCCCAGGCGCCTTCTCCTCACGCACGATTCCTTGGGGCTTCGCATATGCCGCCGTAGTCTGAATTTGGGCGATGTATCGCTTGTGAGCAAGTCCCTCGTCACAACCTGGATGGCCCGTAATTGCAGGACAGTCCCACAGTGCTACTCGCGTCACGGCAGCATTGGCTGCAATAGCTACTTTCTTTTGTGAGCCTCGCAATTGCATGCGATAACCTGCTGCCTCGCGAGTAGCCGCCAGTCGCGCGCCCGGGAGGCGATGAGGACGATTGCCAGGTGGCGGTCTCCAGAGAGCGCGAAAGTCTTCTCCAGGTGCTCGATAAAGATGCGCACTCTGGCAGAGATCCGACGGCTTGCAGGCCGAACGGCAAGGATTGGCACTGCTCGCTCAAGGGGAGTCAAGCAAATCCCGGTTGATGCCAGTGGAAATCAGGTCAACTCGCAGTTGGGGCGGGCGTAAGCCGCGCGCCCACCGCGTATTCTTCAATTTTGCGGCGCCCCCTCTAGTTCTGATGATATAGAATTGATCTTCGAAATCCGCTGTGCGCACGAACTAGGGTGCATGGCCGCCTTTGCAAGATAAACTTAGGCGAGGAAGGACGGAAGATGACATGTTGAACGCTAGGCTTTTCGCTCTCGCAATCGCTTTTTACTGCTGGGCATCCACCCAGGCGATCGGTCAGGCCCCCGCGCCCAATGGAAACGCGAAGGCGGCGGCCTGGAAGCCATCCCGCTTGCCTGATGGACACCCGGATCTACAAGGATATTGGACGAACAACACGGCCACACCTTTGCAACGCCCCGACGGCGCCGGGGAGTTTCTAACGCCTGATGAGGTCAAGGCTGACGCAGGCCGGGGCGGCCAAGCAGCTCCTAACGGGAATCGGCCCTTTCCAGACCTGTTTGGAATTGCAGCGGGAGGGGCGGATGTCAGATTTGTTATGCGGCGCACTTCCATCATCACGGACCCTCCGGATGGAAAAATTCCAACTCTCACTACGGAAGCCCAAAGGAAATATGAAGCCGACCGAGAGTACCATCGCCTTCATTATCTCAACGGCCCGGAGGAGATGACTACTTTTGAGCGGTGTCTCGCGGTGGTTACCAGCGGGCCTCCAATGCTGCCCACGGCCTACAATAATAACTACCAGATCATTCAAACTCACGATCATGTCATGATCATGACCGAGATGATGCACGATGTTCGTATCATTCCTTTGGACGGGCGCCCGCATGATGGTATCCGTCAATGGATGGGCGATTCACGGGGTCACTGGGAAGGTGACAAACTGGTGGTGGAAACGACGAACTTTAACGGGAAGCGGGGCTATTTTGGGCCAATTCTGTTTAACGGGGACGACCTAAAGCGCCATGACGAGCAGATGAGCGTGATCGAGCGCTTCACGCGGACCGCTCCGGACATCCTCCTATACCAGTTCACAGTTAATGACCCGGGTACCTACACAAAGTCATGGTCTGGAGAGATTGAGATGCAGTCGCTGAAGGGTCCGATTATAGAGTATGCATGCCATGAGGGAAATCAGGGAATAAAGCTAATCCTCGGCGGGGCACGAGCCGATGAGAAAGCCGCCGCGGAGGCTGAGCGAAAGAAATCGCAGTAGAGTGAAGGGAAAGTCCGCGTGTTGAGCGCCTTCATTTCAAACCCTCGAACGTTCGTCGCATCGGCCAAGGTCGTCGCCGACGGCCGGGCGTCGCGGTCCCATGGGACACCCGATCAGATTACCGTTGTCTGCTACTTCGGCAGCCGACAAAATCGGTTCTATCTAATAGCTTTTAGGTTATTGAGAAGACTACCGAACGGGTTTAACATTGGAGTTCTCCACATGGAGGACACACGCGCCAAACTTGCGCCTACTGAAAACGGCCGCTGGGCATTCTGGCTCCGATGGATGTAAGCTCGGACGGCTACTATAGCGAGGGTTCCTTCGCAACGGGAGGATTCATGAATGAGGAATAGGAGTCTCGAGTATTTTTTAGCCGTGCTATTTCTCGCGCTCCTGGCGAACACGGGCTATGTTGCCGCGTTCTCTTCGCCCACGGTCTTCTACATGACCAACGTGCTGGGGCACGTCGTCGTCGGGGCCGTTCTCGCTATCGCCTCACTCTTCGTTCTACGAAGGAGCAGGGTGCTCTCGGATGCGCCGGCGGCCGCCGGCTTCCTGCTGCTCGCATTCATATTTGGCGCCATTCTGACCTACGCGGGGAATGTTCGCGACAACGCGTGGATACTGTGGTCGCATATCGCGGCGGCAGGGCTCGGGGTCGCGGCGCTGATACCGTTCGTCTGGAAGAGAGCTTCGCATGATGTCGGATGGGCAAAATTCAGAAAGGGCTTCGAGGTCTCGCTCATCATACTCGTCGCGCTGCCGATCCTGGGCCATGGCTACAAGAGGCTTTTTCCGGATCCCAATCATCGCATCGTGAATCCAGCCAGTCCTCCGCTCTCCATGGAGGGCGAAGGCGGCGGCCCGAAATCGCCATTCTTCCCCGCGTCAGCCCAAACGAACGTCGGCGGCATCATTCCGTCGAACTTCTTCATGGATTCGGAAACCTGCGGAGAGTGCCATAAGAAGATTTACGACGAATGGAACGCATCGTCCCATCATTTCGCTCTTTCAATAACCAGTTTTACCGGAAGGCCATCGAATACATGCAGGACACGCAGGGCTCGCCGCAAGGCAGCAAGTGGTGCGCCGGCTGTCACGACCATGCGGTGTTTTTCAATGGGCGATTCGAGAAGCCGATCAAGACGCAGATCGATACGCCGGAGGCTCACGCGGGCCTGGCCTGCACCAGTTGCCATGCCATCGTGCACGTCGACAGCACCATGGGCAACAACGGATTCACCATCGAGTACCCGGCGTTGCATCAGTTGATGACCAGCAAGAACAGAGTGATCCGAAGTCTGGTCGACTTCATGACCTATCTGAATCCGGAACCGCACCGCGAGGACTTTCATGAAGCCGTTCATGCGGCAGCAGTCGTCCGAGTTCTGCTCGACGTGCCACAAAGTTCACCTCGACATTCCGGTCAACAACTATCGCTGGTTCCGCGGCTTTAACGATTACGATAACTGGCAGGCTTCGGGATTTGGCGAGGGCGCGCGCTCGTTCTACTATCCGCCCAAAGGCCAGACGTGTTCGGATTGCCACATGCCGCTCGAACCTTCGAAGGAAGCTGGCAATCAGGGCGGCCAGATTCACTCGCACCGCTTCCCGGCGGCGAATACCGCGCTCGCCAACGCGAACAAGGACACCGAGCAGGTCGCCGGCGAGCAAAAGTTCCTCACGTCCGGTTTCATCTCGGTCGATATTTTCGCCGCTTCGCCGGTGGAGAATGCCGGCAAAGCAGACGGATATGATCCGCCGCGCGGCTACCGGTCCGACGCTGAGTTCGGGTTCGGCCGTGGGAGAAGAGGCCGAACAGCAGGGCGACACTTTCATCCGCGAAGTGGGCAAGGTAGCGGCGCCCCTCGATCAGGCACAGCCGAAGCTCATGCCCGGTTCGACGGCTCGCGTCGATGTCGTGGTCAGGACGCGCAAGATCGGACACTTCTTCCCGGGCGGCACGCTCGATTCCTTCGATATCTGGCTGGAACTTCAGGCCACGGACGCCACTGGCAAAGTGATCTTCTGGAGCGGCCAGGTGGAAGACGGCGGCAAGGGCCCGGTCGAGCCCGGGCGCACATTTTTATAAGGCGTATCAGCTGGACGCCGACGGCAATCAGATCGACAAGCGCAATGCCTGGCAGGCGCGCAGCGTGCTTTATGTCCATGCCATTCAGCCCGGCGCGGCCGACACGGTCCACTACCTGCTGAACATTCCGAAAGACGCGAAGGGGCCGATTCAACTGACGGCGAAACTCAATCATCGCAAGTTCTCCTGGTATTACACGCAGTTTGCTTATGCCGGAAAACCCAAGCCGGGTGAAGAGGCGAAGATCGATATCAATCACAACGCCGCCGAATACAGCTTCGATAAGGCCAATATTCCGGCCAACGTTTCGGGCGAGGTAAAGGGCGAGGTTCCGGTGACTCCGATCACCGTTCTGGCACAGGCCGCAAGCCACCATCGATCTGACCAACAATCCCGCTGAAACAAAATGGAGTCAGGTCACAAACACAAAAGACGCGCGAACGCTGGAACGACTGGGGCATCGGGCTGCTGCTGCAGGGCGACGTAAAAGGCGCAGAATACGCTTTTACTAAAGTCACCGAAGCCGAGCCGGGCTATGCCGATGGTTGGCTGAATGTCGCGCGGGCGTTGATCCAGGAAGGCGAGACGGAACGCGCCAAGCCCTTTATTCAGAAATCGCTCGCCGTGAATCCAAATCTGGGACGCACCTACTACTTCCGTGCGCTGATCGAGAAGGCGGATGGCGATTACGATGCCGCGTTGAAGGATCTCGCGATCGTGAGTGCCAAATATCCGCGCGACCGCGTGGTTTGGAACCAGGTAGCGCGGCTCCAGTTCCTGAAGCGAAATTACAAAGAGTCGATCGAAGCCCTGAAGAAGGTCGCGGATGTCGATCCGGAGGACCTGCAGATGCACTACACTGCCATGCTGGCCTACCGCGGGATTGGCGATACTGCGTCAGCGCGAGCGGGAGCAGAAACTTTTCCAGCGCTTCAAGGCCGAGGAATCCGCTCAGGCGATTACGGCCAAGCCCCGTCTGCATCAGTCCGGAAGATAACAATGAGAGGCAGGCAATTCACGATCATGAGAGCATCGATCTCAAGGCCATTAAGGCGTCGGATTCGGGTCCTACCGCGAAAAAGGTCGTGCCCGTCCAGCGCGTGTCGAAGCCGGTTTCGTCAAACACGCGTACGGAGGCGTTATTCAGGCCAGGGGAGGAAACTAAGTGAAGTCAGGAATCATCGCGGCGGCGTGTTGTTGCGATTCTCGCATGGTTGGGGATAGCGGCTGCGCCGCCGCCCGCGAACAAAGTGCAGTTTACCGATGTGACGGCTCAGGCCGGGATTAAGTTCGTCCATAACGCCGGAAAGTCCGGCAAGAAATATCTGCCGGAAACCCTCGGCTCCGGCGCTGCCTTTTTCGATGCCGACGGCGACGGCTGGATCGATGTCCTCCTGGTGAACGGCAAAGACTGGACTCCCCGCGGGCGGCATACCACCGCGCGCGCTCTACCGCAACAACCATAACGGGACGTTCACCGACATTACGCGGGGCAGCGGCCTCGATGTGGAAATGTACGGCATCGGCGTGGCCGTGGCCGACTTCGACAACGACGGACGCGACGATGTCTACATTACTGCTCTCGAAGGCGACCGCCTTTTTCACAACGAAGGCAACGGCAAGTTCAAAGACGTGACCGCGGCATCTGGAATCAGGAACGCCAGTTTCGGCACCAGCGCCGCGTGGCTGGATTACGATCGCGACGGCAAGCTCGACTTGTTCGTCGCCAACTATGTTCAATGGACGCAGAAGGGCGATCTGTGGTGTTCGCTGGACGGCAACGTTAAGTCTTACTGCACGCCCGAATCCTACAAAGGCACTTCGAGCAGGCTGTTTCATAACCTCGGCGGCGGCCGTTTCGAAGATGTAACCAACAAAGCCGGGCTGGGCGATCCAAACAGCAAGTCTCTCGGCGTGACGATCATCGATTTCGACAACGACGGATGGCCCGATATCTTCGTCTCCAACGATACGCAGCCGAACAAGCTTTACCACAACAATCGTAACGGCACATTCGGCGAACAAGGGATGTCGGCCGGAGTCGCTTATGGCGAAGACGGCGTGGCGCGCGGAGCCATGGGCGTCGATTGGGCCGATTACGACCGTAGCGGCCGTCGCGCACCTGCTCGTCGGCAACTTTTCGAACCAGATGCTGGGGCTTTATCACAATGAGGGCAACGGCTTGTTCGTGGATGAAGCTCCCATGTCCAGCGTGGGCCGCGAAAGCCTGCTATCGCTGAGCATTCGGCGTGTTCTTCTTCGATTACGATCTGGACGGCTATCCCGGACATCCTCACCGCGAACGGACATATCGAGGAAGAGATCGGGCGCGTGCAGCCGAAGATCAAATATCAGGAGCCGCCTCTGCTGTTTCGCAATCTTGGTGCGAAGAAATTCGAGAACGTGTCGAACGCAGTGGGCGCGGACTTCACGAAACCACTGGTAGCACGCGGCGCGATCTACGGCGACTTCGATCATGACGGCGATCTGGACGTTCTGCTGACTTCCAACAACGGCCCCGCACACCTTTATCGCAACGATGGCGGAAACAAGAACAAGTGGATTTCGATTCGCACAATCGGGACGAAATCCAACAGGGATGGGATCGGCGCGTCCGTCGCGATCGCTTCGGCCTCCGGCAAGCAATGGAACGTGGTGCGCAGCGGTTCCAGTTACGCTTCGCAGAGCGATCTTGCCCTGGTATTCGGCTTGGGGCAGGATCCGGTGGTTAATTCGATCGAAGTCAGCGTGGCCGAGCGGAACGAAGCAGAAGTTCGCCAACGTGGCCGCGAATCAATTCATCACGATCGACGAAACTCGTGGCATTGTGAAGTAAGGCCCCCGCCGATCATATCCGGAAGGGCCCGCTGTCAGACCTGATCGATTGATGCTCCGGGCAGCCGCTTCAGAACCGGAGATTGGTTTCGAGGAATGCGAAGTGGCCATCTTTCCCGTTGGGATAAATCGACTGGATGACCGATTTGCCCTGAGCGTAGCCGTAATATGGCGTAATGGAAAGGTGCGAGTTAATGGTGACGTCGACATTCACGTCGTACAAGTTGGCGAGACTGGTGGATCCATTGCCGGCGCGGCCCTGGTAGCCGAACGTCCACGGCTGAAAGACTCCCCCGCCCGTGTACCAGAGGTCGGCGCCACTGGCCAGGCGCAGAGAATGAGCTTCCGTGTGAACAGTAAAGCGCGGGTGCGGATGCAGGGTGATGATTCCGAACCGGTCGATGTTGTTCTCCATGTCGAAGAAGGGAAAGCGTGCATAGGCGCGAGTCGTGGGCATGAGCTGAAAGAACGTGCCATGTATATTGTCCTTCGGGTTCTTGTCGCCCGAGCCATAGTAATACCCGCCTTGAATCCACGGATTGAGGCGGCCCGGCATTTTCGGCTGAAAGCCCGCTTCGATGTCTGACATGCCGGCGCGCTGCTGCTGGATGCCCCAATCGCCAAACTGGAGCGCACCCTCACCCATGACATCGAAGATCCCCGCCCCCGTTTTCAAGGCGCTGACATAGTGCCCGCCGACAGTCCAGAGGCGAATGTTGGCGTGATCGGCGGCCCTGACCGCTGGCGGGCGGTTGTCGGTTTTAGTGACGGAGCGGAAGTCGTCGTAATAAATGGCGAAGAGGCGGAATTCGCCAGTTGTGGACGCGGTGTGCAACTGCCGCGTCACGGACCCGTAACCGAATGCGACATCGTTCCATCCCCACCCGTCTACTTGAAAGACCCCGCGTGTTGGTACCGCACCGACGAGCGTAAAGTTCACCGACGGCTTGTCGTACGCGTAGTGGAAGCCGTCGAAGGCGCGCAGGGCGTCGGTAAACGCAAAAGTGCCGATCAATCGCTGCTGTATCCGGTCGCGCTTGATTGCCGCGACCGTCGAATCCGTCGACTTGACCTCGGCACCGTCGAAAAATTCGAAACGGCCGAGTTCAAGACCGCTGCCTTCCAGTCCGAACAGGTGATGAAAACGAATGAAAACCTGCTTCGGGAAAACCATGCCCGCATTCGACGCTTTGCCGTTCGCGACATAATAGCTGGCGCCCAGGCCGAGTTGACCCTGCGTTCCGGGGGCAACGGCATTAGTGGGCAAGTCCAGGAGGATCGGGGTCTCGATCTCGAACATCCAGTCGAAGGGTTTGAGATTCTCACTGATTCCCAATCGAATCGTGGCGTCATCAAACGTGTATTTTGGATTACCGGAGCCAGGCGTGAACCAGCCCCAGTTCTCCACACGGTCGCGAACGCTGCCTGCGAAAGTTACCGGACCCAGTTGGACGGGGGTAAACGTGTCCTGAGCTTCCAGGGATGACCCGATCCCAATGACGAGAACCAAGGCAGTCCAGCACAGTTCACTCGACATTGTTCAATGATGGACGTTCAGTCGGAGGTTCGTCCATAGTCTTTTTATATTAGGCTCCTAAACAATAGGACTCTGTCATCGGGCAAGAGGCAAGTCTTTGATCGACTGCCCTATCGACAACCCAAAACTATTTGAAGCGATCCATCTCGCGAGCTTGCTGGCCCTCGACGCACTCGTAGGATCGGGCCGCCGCCAGGTTCTTGTGCTCGTCAGTGCGGCCGCTAGGCCATTCGATGACCAGCCGGTCGATTTCGGTGCGTTTGCCCACGCCAAAAGTCACGGGAAGCTCCGACTGCGACAAATAGCTGGAACCGCTTCGCACCATTCGCGATTGGTTACCCGAGCGATCAAACAAACGAACCGTTGCACCGATGGCGTCGCGGTTCGACTTGGTTCCCCGCAGTCGAAAACGAATACTTCGATTCCCGTTGGTGATGTCCGTTCGATACAGCCTGGCATCTCCACCGTTGGCGGTCATGACGATGTCCAGATCACCATCGCGATCTACGTCGGCGCAGGCCAGTCCTTCGAGCCACTTTCGGCGACACGAAAGAAGCACCGGCTTGCGCAGCCACATTGCGGAACCGTCCGCTGCCGTCGTTCAGGAAAAGTTGTGGCGGCTGGGCGTAAGCGACGCTGCGGCGGATGTTGCGCACCGTGTCGTCGATATGGCCGTTGGCAATCAGCAAATCGAGCGCGCCGTCCAGGTTGATGTCGAGGAAAAGACATCCAAAACCCAGAGTGTCGCGGGTCGCGACCCCCAAACCGGCGGGAACTGCTATGTCCTCATAGCGTCCGTTCTTCGCGCGACGGTATAGACCGGTCATTTCGTTGTCAAAGTTGGTTATTACCAGTCCGGCGTGCCCGCTGCCGTCGAAATCACCGGTATCTACGCCCATGCCCGCGCGGGCTTTGCCGTCTTCGCTGAGGGCGACGCCAGCCGAAAGACCCACTTCCTGAAAGGTTCCGTCGTGTTGATTGCGATAGAGCTTGTTGGGCTGGGTATCGTTAGCCACCAGGAGATCGGGCCAGCCGTCTTCGTCATAATCGAGCATCGCAACGCCGAGCGCTTTCGAGGTCGAGTCGAAGATGAGACTCTTGGCTGTGACGTCCTCGAAAGTTCCGTCGCCGCGGTTTCTGAAGAGCCAGCAAGTGGACCCGCGATAGGCCTCAGGCGTGCAATACGACTTGTTCTTACCATCCAAGCTGCAGAAGACGTCCTTCTCCGGCGTCCACCGCACATAGTTGCAGACGAAGAGGTCCAGAAGCCCGTCGCGATCGTAATCAAACCACAGCGCGGAGGTGCTAAACGCCTCACGCCCGCCTAGCCCGCTGCGCGCGGTGACGTCGACAAAGCCTCCTTGGCGGTTGTTCCGCAGGAGACGGCTTTGTCCAACGCAGGTGATATAGAGGTCGGGGTATCCGTCGTTGTCATAATCGCCCACGGCCACGCCTATGCCGTAAAGTTCCAGGTCGAGTCCGGCGGCCTTGGTCACTTCGGTGAAGGTTCCATTCCGGTTGTTTCTGAACAGGCGCATCGTGGATCGCTCGCGGCGGTGTCCTGGCCAGTCCGTTCCGTTCACGAACAGGATGTCGGGCCAGCCGTCGCTGTCATAGTCAATGAACGCACAGCCCGATCCAAGCGTCTCCGGAAGATACTTGGCGCCGAATGCACCTGTGTGGTGCTGAAAATGGATGCCCGATGCGGAGGTGATATCGGCCAGAGCGAAGCCAAGGCCGGAATCGGCAGCCGCATAAGACACGGAGCCAAGCAAAAAAGTCCGGCGATTCATAGCAAAGTCACAAGGCCGTTTCTGATCGCATACACCACCAGCTCCGCTGTATTATGAAGCTTCATTTCGTCCATTATGTTGGCCCGGTGCACCGAAACCGTATTTACGCTGAGATCGAGAACGGCCGCGATCTCCTTGTTGGATTTGCCGGCGACGATGTGCTGCAGAACCTCTAGCTCTCGGATCGTCAGCTTAGGCGGGCTGGCCGGAGCTTCGGACCCTACAGGCAGCCGCGGGTCGACAACGCGTTTCCCGTCGGCCACCTGCCGGATGGCATCGACGAGCTCAAGATCCAGCGCGTTCTTGAGAAGATAGCCGCGCGCGCCGGCGGCGAAACTGTTCTGGACGTAGGCTGGCTCCGCATGCATGCTAAGCATCAGCACCGCTGTTTGCGGCTTCGCGGCCAGAATCTGCCGCGCGACCACTGCGCCGTTAGTCTTGGGCAACGCGTAATCGAGAACCACCACATGGGGCTCCAGTTGTTTGGTTATCTCCACCGCCTGCTGACCGTTGCTGGCTTCGCCGATCACGATCAAATCGGCCTCATCCTCGAGCATGCGTCGGAAGCCGCGACGCACAAGCGCGTGATCGTCGACCAACAGAACGGAGAGGCCGGCCGTCATAAATCCATCCCAGCCACATACGGAACGGTCAAGCGTACCAGCGTACCGCCGTTTACTCCCCTCTCCAGATCTAGACGACCCTGCATTAAGAAGGCTCGCTCCCGCATGGCTACCAGGCCGATTCCCCGCTTTCCCTTTGACCGTTCCAGGCCTCGTCCGCGGTCCTCCACCTCCAAAACAAGACTCGAGGAGGACGCTTTCAGACGCACGAACGCGGCGTCGGCGCCGGAGTGACGGACGACATTATTCAATGCTTCCTGCAGCACACGAAACATATGAATCGCATTCTTGTTTCCGACCGTGATGACGCCTTGCGGTTTTTCGTAGACGATTGGAAGACCGGTTTGCTGCTCCACCAGCGGCAGATACCAGTCGATCGCGGCCAGTAAACCCTCCTCCTGAAGAATCACCGGCTGCAAGGCCTGCGACAGGCTGCGGACTTTCTCAAGAGTGTCCTGCGCGATCTGCTTTACCTCTTTCAGCTCAGTCACCAGGGGATCGCCCACGGCCCTTCCTTCTGCGCGCCGCAGCATGGCGCCCATGGCAGTGAGAATCTGCCCGAACTCATCATGAAGGTCGCGTGAAATGTGGCGTAGCGTCTCTTCTTGCGTCGAGATCAGTCTTTGCGCAAGATCGCTTCTCTGGACCGAAAGAGCGGAGAGCCGCTGAAATAAATTGCGATTGAAGCGGATGAGGATAAAGCTGATGAATACCACCGTGCAAACCGTCACCAAGAGGAATATGTAAGCGTCCCGCTCGACTACCGAGTAGATGCGGGCAATCTGCACTGCAACCTGTTGGTCATTCTCATTGTTTTGCACCAAAAGCCGCGCCACGCTGGTGGTGAGCGCGGCCTGCCGGGATTGCAGGGAATCGCGAACCATGGCCCGCGCCGGCACCTCCCCGCTCGCCTTGGCTTCCTCAAACATGCGGTCCACGGCGCCCCAGAACTGCGTGATTGAGTTCAATAGATATTCTGTTTGCTCCCGATTCCGCCCCGCAGCGAGTTGGGCTTCTTGCTTCACTGCGTCGTCCAGATCGCGCCGAATTCTGTTGAACTGGGGAGACCAGGCGGTCAGCGGGTACGGCTCGCTTTGATCCAGCAGATCGCGCATGGCGAGGCCTAGCGCGTTGAGATTGCTCTCAATCCGCAGCAGTTGGAGGGAGTCACGCCGGTTCCGGTCGACCATTTGTTGCTGTAGCTCCCGTACGACGCGCATCTGGCGCACAATATAGGCGGAGTAGGTCACGACCGCCAGGAGAATAACTAGCGATCCAACCAAGAGCCGCGGCGTCGGCGATTGAATTTTATTTCCGTAGCGCTCCACGTCGCCGCCAGCATATCAGATGGTCCCTTTCAAAGCGAATGGCTCGGCGTTGACTTCGATTCCTCACTGATGTAATATAACCCGGTCGCTGGGAGCAAGTCGATCTTTCACGTGTCGGCCGCTCGCGTGGTCTACTGATCCATCTGCCTGGGGCAGGCCCAAGGTTAATGAAGAAGGGAAGGACGAAATCGGATGCGAACTGCATTGGCACTAGGGGTTGTGAGCGTAGTGCTACCGGCCCTCTATGCGCAAAACGATTGGCCGACGTATGGGCATGACCCGGGCGGTCAGCGCTATTCACCACTGAAACAGATTAATGCGAGTAACGTAGCGAAGCTGGCCCCCGCATGGAGTTATCAGATGAAGAAGGAGGGTCAGCCGTTCCGCCTGAGCCAGTCGATACCGATCATGGTCAATGGCGTATTGTATTTGGGCTATCCCTATAACCGCGTTGTCGCGCTGGAGCCTGAGACGGGCAAGGTCCTCTGGGAGTTCGCCGGAAAGGCAGAGAATCGAACCACACTCGGGTCAATGCGAAGCTTGGCGTACTGGCCGGGCGACAAGCAAACGTCTGCACAGATTCTGTTTGGCACCGAGGATGGCGAACTGTATTCAATCAACGCCAAGACCGGCAAGCCCAATCCTGGATTCGGCAATGAGGGTGTTGTGAACTTGAAGACGCCGGAGATCATGAACGGCTTCACAAATTTCCAGTATGGGATGACGTCTGCGCCGTTTGTCTACAAAAATCTGGTGTTCACCGGTGCGCACGTGGTAGACGAAACGGGATCCAAGGGGCCCGCAGGCGATGTGCGTGCTTGGGACCTGCGCACCGGTAAGCTAGTGTGGACCTTCCACACCGTGCCACGGCCGGGCGAGATGGGTCATGAATCCTGGTTAGGGAATTCCTGGGAAAAGATGTCCGGCGCGAACGTATGGAGTTTTTTCAGCGTAGACGCGGAGCGTGGAATTCTCTACATGCCATTGGGTTCGGTCAACAATGATTACTACGGGATTGATCGCCCGGGGCCTAACCTTTTCGCCAATTCACTAGTGGCGGTCGACGCCGAAACCGGGAAGCTGAAGTGGTACTTCCAGGCGATCCATCACGACCTTTGGGATTACGATATGCCGATACCTCCGATGATTTTTGATGTGGTCAGGAACGGCAAAAAGATTCCAGCGATCGGAGTGATGACCAAAAATACTCTGCTCTTCATGTTTGACCGCGTGACAGGCGATGCGCTCTACCCAATCGAAGAGCGTCCAGTTCCCAAAGGGGACGTGCCTGGCGAATGGTATTCTCCGACCCAGCCATTCCCGGTCAAGCCTCCGCCATTGGTGCGGATGAGCTTTAAGTATCCAGATGATATCGCGAAAATCACTCCGGAGCACGAAGCGGCGTGCCGTGAGCTACTCGAAAAAGTTGATGGCGGGCGCAACCGCGGCCCGTTCACGCCGTACTCCGCGGAGGGGGCTCTCGTCATGCCGTATATATTGGGTGGCGCGACTTGGAGCGGCGGAGCGTTTGATCCGACCCTTGGATATTACATCATCAATACGACGGATTCGGGTGACATGGGCATTGTCCGGCCTCAGGACTCGGACCCCGGCGCCCCTCCCGAGTCGCCGAGATTATTCGACCATCCCGTTAGCGTGTCCCCTTTTACCGGAGGTTCGCTGAGTGTGAAAGGTTGGCCTTGCTGGCGGCCGCCTTGGGGAAGGCTGTCGGCAATCAATGTGAACACAGGCGACATCGCCTGGCAGATTCCGTTTGGCACGATGGAGGGAGTGCCCGGTGGGATTAAGACCGGCGCTCCAAGCTTGGGCGGTGGCCCAATGACGACGGCTGGCGGACTCATATTCATTGGAGCAGCTCGGGACGGCATGTTCCGCGCCTTCGACACGAAAACAGGTCAAGAGTTATGGAGCGTAAAGACCCCCGAGGTCGCCCACGCGAATCCAATTTCGTACTTGGGCAAAGACGGCAAGCAATATATCGCCCTTGCGGCAGGTTCTACCTTTGTAACTTACAAACTGCCCTAACACAGCACGACCGGGCAAATAACCCGCGTGGGACCTTAATGGCCGGATCACCGGTGGCGACGAACTCCCCGTCGCCCACCAAGGAACTGCTCGACTGCTTGTTGAATGCAGGCTTTGGCGCAACCCATTTTAAATGGTTCTGCCGAAGCGGCTGGTTGAGCCGTAGCGCAGGCCGCGTATTGTATTCTCGCAAATAGTTTTGATGGATTTGGTCCAGAGGATAGTGTTCGCTGGCGGGATATGGATATCTACTCATTCCGTGGAATGGCAGCGGCTTAACCGTCTGCGAGAATGCGGTGTTGGCATCGGCGTCCTTTGCCCACCCGTCGACAAGCAGTAGGAAGTCCCGTTTCCAGCCAACGGGTAGCTGCGGCAATCCTGTAGCACTGAAGCGAAGTCGCACCTCGTCGCCCGAACCCATGATCACCATGCGATCATCCGGGTCCTGCAACAATCTCTCAACGGCGCCGTACCGAGTATAGTTCCCCGCAGTCGGGTTCCACATGGATGTTCCGCTCACGCTCTGATAGTCAAACATCTCCGGCTGTTTGCGCTGTGGGTGGATCGTGGCTTTGGAGAATCCGCGAAAGTGGAGATCGGCCGAGAGCAGGGTGGCGGTGCTTAGACGAGCGGTGGGGGGCGCATTGCTTTCCAGCAGGTAAATCTCGTCCCAGTAGACGCAGAGATTCGTAACGATGCGCACTTCGCGCGCAGCCGAGAGAAACTTCCCGGTCAAATCCACCGCCATGGTTTTGGGCTTACCGGACGGGATCCCCATGTCCTCCACCACTGTTTTCCAGTTGCCAGACGCATCCTTTACCCGCAGATAGGGAAAGATCAGAGTCTTGTGCTCCTGCTCGGCGGAGACAAAAGTGCTGCCATCGGCCCAGTCGACCCATCCATGCAGAACCAGTACCGCGTGATTGGATGCCGCAGCACTGCCGAAATCCATATCCAAATGGTGCAGTTCCGCCACGCCAGCTGCGTTTCGCTTGAAGGAATCTGGGTATGTGAAATCACGTCGCAGGAGGGTAGCCAGTACATCGGCCCCATTACCATCACGTGCCTGGACCGGGTGCACACGCCGACCCGCTCCAAAGAGCCGGAACTCCGGGAAAGGCGGCGATTTGAACTTCTCATTCGTAATGACATTCGTTCCCGCCGGATGATCCAGAACCTGCAATTTGATCTGATCGAGATATGAGACCTCGTGCAACTCCTCCGTGATACGAACCTCGTATGCTTCGTCGCGCTCCTTCAGTAACTCGTCGGGTATCGACACATATTCCTGGTGGTCGACGGGGAAGAACTGCCCGTTGCCCGAGCCAGCTCCCAGAGGAGCGACACCGAGGACATCGGTAATGAACACGAAGCGGTCGCCGTTCCACGTGAAGATCATTGGGCAGGAGCCGGAAAGGCGCGGGGCCTCATTTATCGCTACTAACTTGTTGATGGGCTGATTCAGCTCGTTCTGAACGAGGCCGTTCGGCCACGTGATCCTTACTGTCTCCACTTCTCTCTGCGGACCTAGCCGAAACACAAGCGGCACTCCTTCATACGTCTGCTTCTCATACGCTGTGCCTGCTTTCACCTCGACTTTGGCCCCGATCGCAGATTTCAGGTTCTTCACGCCCGTTAGCGCTACTTCTATCCAGTTGCCATAGTTGCTAGCCATGTCGTGTTCAAAAAAAAGTGTGCCGTCCTTGTCAATGCGCGCGCGTCCCAGGCGTCCGTCGCTATCGAAATCCGCAAGTGTATACGGCCCGATATCCGTCGCCGCGCGCCCTGCCGAGTCGAATTGGCCTGGGCGGTTGAGTAGAAGAAGTCCCGGCTCTACCGTAAGGTCTGTCCGCCCGTCGTGATCAAGATCGTGGGCCGCCAAGTTAGCGGCGCCCGCTGGCAGTTTGTCGAGAGTAACGGCCTCGTAAGAGCCGGCCAGCCGGTCCCGATAGAGGACACCGGGACGATCCTGGTAGGAAACCACCAGATCAAACCCTGGAGTATCGGGCTCCAGATCGAAGCGCGTCGCGCTCAGGGCGTGGCCGACCGCAAATGGAAAACGCTTCGTCTCATCGCTGAACCCGGCCTCGCCATTGTTCCGCATCAGCCTGGAATCGTCGCCAATCAGAAACAAGTCGAGATCGTAGTCGTGATCGTAGTCCAACCAGATGGCCTGCCGGAACGAGCCTTTGACAAGGTCAGTTTGCTTACGGAATTTGCCGTTGACGTTACGGTACAGCGCCGCACCATGCCGCGTGATGACGCAAAGATCCGGCAGTCCGTCGTTATCAAAATCGCCCGGCGCAACCCACACCACATCGCGCAGCGCTTCGAGGCCAGAGTCGGCCACCAGCGTAGTACCGTTCCGAAAAAGTGCTACTCTGCCGCCCGACCATGCTAAAAGGCTCGGACGGGTCCCGCCATTGAGTGCGATCGCGGCCAAGCCCGGCGTGCCCAAATCGAAGCCGGTAATCCGCTCGCTGCGATACGCCGGCGGCGCCAATGGTCGCATGGGAGGCGCATTAATTGGGTCGTAAATCTCGGCGTAGAAGCTCCAATCCATATCTTCGGGAACAGCGGCACCCTCCTGCTGTTTCTTGAGGTCTTGAAAGATGCGGAGCTCCGCGGCGGAATCTTTCGGCCGTTTCAGTTGGCGGTACAGCCCGTAGAGTTGATAGTGCGGTCCCGCCAGCCGCGGGTTCAGGCGGCGCGCCATCTCGAACTCCCTGGCGGCGGCCGTCGGATCTCCGCGATATTTTAAAATCGAGCCAATCTGGTAATGGGTGATGGGCTCGTCAGGAACTAGCCGCGCCATCCCTTCGAACTGGGACTGCGCGGCATTCAAATCGCCTTGTTTCTTAAGCGCAATCCCAAGGTTGAACCAAGTATGCGGGATCTTGGGATCGAGTTTCTGAGCTTCTTGAAGTTCGGTCACCCCTGCCGTCACATCGCCCGCACGCAGCAACGCCAGTCCGTAGTTGATCTGTTCCCGAACTGAACGGGGAGCTAACGCCAGCGCCTTGCGGAACTCATCCACGGCTTCCTGCTGCGTGGTCGGATTCTCATAAAACGCCTTCCCCAGATTCCGGTGATGCCAGAGTTGGCTCTGATCTGGCCGTGGTGTTTTCTCCAGCAGCACCCACGCCAATCCGCTCGCCGCCAAAGCCGAAATCAAGACCAGACTGATGCGGGTGCGCCTTCGAGACATATACCTAGAGTAATCCGGCGCGAAGTCGGCCGCAGGTAATAAATTTCGGCCCAATAGACGCTAACACGAACGCCCTTTTGACACACACCGCAACTCTCTAGTCATCGGGCAACGCCTTGGGCGATCCTGATGCTGGACTTTATGCGAACGCTAAGAATTGACATAGGACAGGCCTCCGAACCTGTCCTGCGTCTCCCTTAAAACCCGTACCGAAGACTGAATTGGATCTGGCGGTTAGGTCGAGCCGCGGTTACGGTGTTGAAGCTGCTGGACAAGAAGGTCATGTCCCCTGGGCCATTATGATTCTGAGGGTCCAGATTGGTGTGATTCAGCAGGTTGAAGAACTCGGCGCGGAATTCGATGCGCTGCGACTCCTTGATCGGAAAGAGCTTGTGTACGGCGAAATCGATGTTCTGGAGGCCGGCGCCGCAGCCGGAATCTCTGCCCATGTTCCCGTACGTGTATATGGTCGCGCGAACGATTGACCCGGGAGCGAACCACGCATCCGGCGTCTGCGGGCCATCGCAAGGATTCGAAATGACGCTGGGCCGCTGGTAACTGCGCCCAACATTTGCGCGATCCTCACCGCTTTGGACGTTTATGGGTGGCCCGGTATTGAAGCGCAGAATTGACTGCATGGTCCATCCGCCGGCCAACCCATTGACTGCGCGGTTCCAGTTGCTGCCGAAGCGACGGCCTTTACCGAAGGGTAAATCGTACACGAAGTCCCCCTGGAAGAGCTGACGGATATCGAGACTGCATCGTCCGTATTCGCCTTTCAGGTTGTACATGTCCTGCATATTGTATTCGTTCAACGAGTCGTTGGTGTCCATGCAGCGTGACCAGGTATAACTTGCGTCCACCTGGAGGCCCTTGTTGTAGCGCTTGACGGCCTTGACCTGGAGTGCATTGTAGTTGGAATTAAAGTCGTTTGCGCCGCCATCCAGATCGCCCAAGGAGGGTATTAGGCGCCGCGGGTCCACAGGGCCGGGGCCGGGCGGGTTCGCGTCATTTATCGGGTCATAGCCGAGTTGGTGAACATTATGAGAACCAACGTAGCCAACGTCGAGCGTGAGGTCCGACATCAACTGGCGCTGGATCGTCAGATTCCACTGCTGCGAGTACGGCGTGCGATTCGTGGGATTCTGTGGCCAGCCGCCGATGGAGGCCGTTGAACCAAATGACGGGCCGGAACCAGTAATCGACAGATCCGGCAGCGTACCCGTGTTAGGCGAAAATACTTGCTGCACGTTGTACGGCCAGAACTTGCGACGATCCTGCAACTCCTGGAAGAAGGAAGAGTTGTAGAAGATCCCATAGGCGCTGCGGATCACAGTCTTCTGATTGATTTGGTAAGCAAAACCAAAGCGCGGCGCAAAGTCCATGTAATTGTTCCGCTGCAGGCCCGGTCCGAAGCCGTCTGTGAAGGCTGGGTCACCGGTCTTCCCGTCTGCGGGGTTGATTTGTGGATTGATACCAGACCACATCAAGGTGTAGTAATAGGCGCCGGTTGTCGGATTGCGCTGGATCCAGAGATTGCCCAACTGGCTACCGGCGTCGTACGGCGTGGGCTCGGGCTCCCAGCGCAGACCCACGTTTATGGTCAGCTTGCTTGAAACACGCCAGTCATCCTGCACGAAAAAATTAAAGATGTGCTGACGCCCCTGAAGCTCTGTGCTGCCCAGGGCGCGCGTGATATTAGCGGGATAGCCGAGTTCCATACTCGCATAACCGTCCCCGGAATTGTTGTTGGAAAACAGGGATGTGAGCGCGTTGTTAAACACGGCGATGCCATTCTGAGGATTGCCCGTATTCTGATAGAAGTGGCGGTCGCTGTATACGCCGCCGAACTTAATGGTATGCTTGCCCTTGATCTTTGAGTAGCTAGCCATCTCCTGACTAATATGGTCATGGGTATCGGAGAAGCCACCCTCTCCAACCGTCGGACCGATCGAGAAATCGCCATTATTGAAATTCGGGAGATTGCCGCCGGCAATAGTGGGCTCGAACATCGTGATCCCTGTCTGAGTGATGAAATTGGCGCGCGAGAGTTGATTCACCGTATATAGGGGGTTAGCGGGAAAGTTGTATCCGAACTTGACTTCCACCACCGATGTCGCGCTGAAGATGTGGTTCCAGCCAGCCGCAATATTGCGAACATCATAGCGGTCAACCCCGGCCTCAGTGGGGTAGGGTGCGGGTGTTCCCTGGCCTACGTTCTGGTGGATATAACGGAAAAAGACTGTGTCCTTCTCGGTGAAATAGTGGTCGAAGCGGAGGTCCCACTGGTCGCGATCGTTGGTTAGGGCCTGGTTGTTGACATAATTATTTGACGTTCCTGGCAAGTTGGGCAGTGGAACCTGGTTGTTGACCAAAAACGTTATTCCGGGAAGGATCCGATTCATTGGAATAATATTGCCCGCGAAGGGCATCCGGTTGAGTGAGCCTGCGTTCGGCCCGCTAGTGATCACAGTCGAGGTCAGCGGGTCGTAGAGGGTGTTCGTAAGTGCGGAGAAGTTGCCGTTACGCTCGGCCTGGGTGGGGCTAGTGTTGATCTGCGTCTGACCCTGGACTTCGCGGAAGCCTTCCCAGTCAACAAACCAGAAGGTCTTGTCGCGGCCATGATAGAGCTTCGGAATCACCACCGGGCCGCCTAGCGAAAAGCCATACTGGTTCTGCCGGTATTCGGATTTCGGCTGCGATTCCCGGTTAGAGAAGAAGTTAGCGGCATCAAGATCGTTATTGCGGATATACTCATAGGCCGACCCATGCAGGTTGCGCGTGCCGGACTTGATCACGATGTTCACGTTGGAACCAGCCGAACGCCCGTACTCCGCGGAAGTGTTGTTCAGGATGCGGAATTCCTGGATCGCGTCCATCGGAGGTGAAGCGCCCGGCGAATTCCCCATCAGGAAGTTGCTGTCCACACCGTCGATCGTGTAATTGTTGTCCTGACCCCGCTGGCCGTTTACCGAGTAAGTATTGCTTCCGGATTCCGCGCCGCGCCGCGCGTTTTTATTCTCGTCACTGGTGCCCGGCAGGAGCAGAACCAGGTTTGTGTAATTCCGGCCATTGACAGGTAAGGCGTCGATCTGGGTACTCGTAATCGTGCCGCCAACTGACGCATCCTGGGTTTGCAGCAAGGCAGCGTTGGCCGCAACGCTGACTGATTCGCTTATGTTTCCGACGGCAAGTTGAAAATCGACCTTGACGTTGGCAGCGACCTCAAGAACCACATTCGAGACGACCTTGGCCTGGAAACCACCCGCGGTAGCCGTGACGTCATAGGCGCCGGGCGGCAACGGGTATACAGTGTATTCCCCGGCATTATTGGTCTCCACCTTGCGTTCGATGCCTGTGCCGGTGTTCTTGACCGTGACTGACGCTTTGGGGATTACTGCGCCCTGTGAATCCGTAACAGTTCCAACCAGCGTTCCGTTAGTGGTTTGCGCCCGAAGCGGCGCGAAAGAGGAAACGACAACGGCCAACATGGCAACTGCGAGGGCCGTATGCAATAGACGAGGCATAGCCTTACCTCCCAACGAGAGACGTCTTGGTCCACCCCAGTACCTAATAGATTTCAACTAGGTAACGAATAAAACAAAGCGATTCTATGCTAATTTTTTCTGGGTGTCAAGACTTAAGTGTATAGACTTAAGTGTATAGCTTAAGTGTATAGCTGTGTCGTTAGCACATTAGTTGTCCGGTGGAATTGGCAGGTTCGTTGTCCGGCCCAAGCCGGCAAGCGCCATGAAGGCTCTATTGATTTTTTGGAATTTTCATAAAAGCCAAAATCACGCAGGTGTGAACAGCTGAAAAAGTTATGGCCTGATAGAACACGTCTTGCCCTATAATGGGTTGGCTCCATGTGGGATTGTTCAAATTTGTCAGGAAACGGACAAACGCGCAGAATGGCGCGCTAAGCACCAAGGTGTTAAAAATTCGTTATCCGATTCTCCTCATCGCTGTGGCGGCAGCCGCTCTTTGGACGCGGCAGCCGGTGCCCCTCACCGCACAGGGTATCGCTACACACGGAGTAAATCCAGAGCCGCGGCGGGCGCTTTCAGGAAAACCGTTTCCTGTTAGTTTCGTAGACGTTGCCCGCGAAGCGGGCCTCACCATGCGCTTCACATCCGGGGGCGAAACTACAAAAAAGTACATCACTGAAACCAACGGATCAGGTGTGGCGTTCATCGACTACAACAACGATGGCCGGCAAGATATTTTTCTCATAAACGGCTCCCGCATGGAAGGCTTCGAGGGGAATGCCGCGCCCACCAATCACCTATACCGCAATAACGGCGGCGGGAAGTTTACGGATGTCACAAGGGAGACGGGGCTGGCCCGCTCCGGCTGGGGCAATGGTGTTTGCGTGGGCGACTTCGACAACGACGGTTTCGATGACATGTTCGTGACCTACTGGGGACCCAACGTACTCTACCGCAACAACGGTCACGGCGGGTTCGACGATGTTACCCGGCGTAGCGGCATCTCTGTCGGGCGACAGGAATGGAGCTCGGGTTGCACCTTTATCGACTATGACCGCGATGGATATCTGGATCTGCTTGTCACCAGTTACATGGCCATTGATCTCGCCCACACCCCGGCTCCGGGGAACGGAGCGAACTGCGAGTGGAAGGGCATGCCCGTGTTCTGCGGCCCGCGCGGGCTGCCCTACGGAAAGGTCACGCTGTACCACAATCGCCGGGATGGGACCTTCGAAGATGTAACACGCCAGAGCGGAATGTCCGCCCCCCATGGCTTCTACGCTTTTACACCGGTTGCAGTGGACCTCAACGGTGACGGCTGGCCTGACGTCTTTATCGCCTGCGATTCAACGCCCAGCCTTCTGTTCCGTAACAACCGCAATGGAACCTTTAGCGAGGTAGGAACTGAAAGCGGAGTGGCTTTTAATGAGGACGGCTTCGAACAGGGCGGAATGGGTGTAGCGGTGGGTGACATCGACAATGACGGCTTGCTGGACCTGATCAAGACGAATTTCGCGGGCGACCATCCAAACGTCTATCACAACATCGGCGATGGCATCTTCGAAGACATCGTCGTCAAAGCCGGGCTGGCGGTGAATCCGCAATATGTGGGTTGGGGCATCGGCTTGGTAGATCTGGACAATGACGGGTGGAAAGATGTCTTCCAGGTAAACGGCCACGTCTACCCGGAACTGGACGCGCGCGGCGGGAGCGAGACGTACCGCAATCCGCGGCTGGTCTACCGGAATTTGGGCAAAGGAATTTTCGAAGACGTGAGCGCGATGGCGGGCCCCGGCGTAGCGGAGAAAATGTCCAGTCGCAGCGCTGCCTTCGGCGATTTCGACAATGACGGCGACATTGACGTGCTGGTGATGAATATGGGCCAGGCGCCTTCGCTCCTGCGGAACGACCTTAAGAGCCAAAACCACTGGATTAAAGTCAAGTTGGAGGGAACGAAATCCAACCGCAGCGCCATCGGAGCCATCGTCAGCCTCACAGCGGGAGGAATGACGCAGACCGACGCTGTGCTCAGCCAATCCAGCTACATTTCGCATAACGACTCGCGGCTGCATTTCGGATTGGGCGCCGCGGATCATGTGGACCGCTTCACGGTACGCTGGCCAAGCGGGGCCGTCGAGCAGTTTCCCGGCGCTGCCGCGGGAGGGTTGGTGCTGTTGGTCGAGGGCAGCCGCAAGGCGCAATTGGTGCCAATGCCAAAATGAAACCCTTTCTCGCGCTTTTGGTATTCGGCGGCCTCGCCGTCGCAGCAACTGGCCCAGAAGAGTTGTCGGATGCCGCACAAAAGCTCGCGATCGAAAAACACTACGCGGAAGCGGAGAAGTTGTGGCTGGAGGCCCTTCAGCTTTCTCCCAAATTCTTTCCGGCCCTGTTCAATCTCGGCTACATGTATTCCTCGATCGGCGAACCCGAGCGCGCCGAACCGGTATTGCGCCGCGCGGTCGAGGTCTCGCCCAGGGACTACGGAGCCCGCTACGTTTTGGGCGCGACGCTGGCGCGCCTGAAGAAGACCGAAGACGCATTGCTACAGTGGCGGGCGGCGCTGGAGATTCAACCGGAAAATGTGCGACTGATGCAGGTGATGGCGGTCGAATATTCCCAGGGGCGTTACTTCCAGGAAGCGGCGGCCATTGCGCGACGCGCCTTGAAGCTCAAAAACGACGATCTTAGTCTCTATCTCATCGCCATCAAGGCGTGCCAGGATGCCGGCGAAAACGAGGAGGCATTTGACCTGTCCGGTCGTGCCCTGAAACGGTTTCCAGATTCCGCTCGGGTTAATTTTGAGTACGCTTTCGCGCTGCAGAACCTCGGTCGAGTGTCCGAGGCTATGCGGCTGCTAGAGAAGGCGATGGCGACCGACCCCTCTTACGAGGAGCCCTTTTTTTTCTATGGCAATCTACTAGTGGACGATGGGCGGTATGAGGACGCCATTCCGTATCTAAGAAAAGCGGTCAAGATCCGAAGCGACTATATGACTGCGCGGGTTCTGCTCGCCCGCGCGTTGATGCAGTTGCGGCAGTTTCAGGCCGCGATTGCAGAACTGGATCAGGCCATCACGGTCGATCCTCGGCACCCGCAGCCGCATCTCCTGCTGTCACAGATCTATTTCCGCATGGGCCAGGAGGAACACGCACGCCAAGAGAAGGAACTGTCTCTGCGGCTCCGCCGGGAAAATCCCCGCGCCTTGGAGGCAGAGCAAGGACGACCGTTTTTGGCTAAGCAATAGAGATATTACGGGAAGAGGGGGAACGCTAAAAAAGTGAGGTTGGAGTTAGTAAGGGACCGAAACCAGGACGATTCGCGGATTGCTAACGGCCGCTTGGGAAAGACATGTCCGCGGCCTCGATTGAAATAGAACGGCCCAGCGGAACGCTGAAAGTTCACCAGACGTGGCTGCGGACGAGCGTCTGGTGATCGAGGAACCATGACCGACCTACTAACGCTTTCCGGCACAGCGCAGGGCCGTCACATTCGCGAGGGTTCCATCTCCTCGACGGAGTTGCTTGACGCCCATATAAGGCGCATTGAGAAAGTAAATCCGGAGCTGAATGCAGTGATCGAAGTCCTGCGAAACCCCGCGCGCGATGCAGCTCGAAGGGCCGACCGGCGGCGTGCAGAAGGCGCGTTATTGGGCCCGCTTGACGGAGTTCCGTTCTCGATCAAGAGTTCCATCGAAGTTGCCGGAACGGTCTGCACCGCCGGAACCATCGGTCTTCGCAACGCACCTGCTTCGCGACGTGACGCTACTCTAGTAGCGCGACTGCGGGCCGCGGGAGCGATTCCACTTGCCCGGACCAATCTTCCGGATCTTCTCTTCGCGTTTGAAAGCGACAACCTGATCCACGGCCGAACCAACAACCCTTACGATCCTTCTCGGACTTCGGGCGGATCGAGCGGCGGAGAGGCGGCGTTGATCGCAGCGTGCGGATCATCTTTCGGATTGGGGAGCGACGCCGCCGGAAGCGTCCGCCTGCCGGCACATTTCTGCGGTATCGCTAGTTTGAAGCCGACCTCGGGCCGTCTGCCGCGCACGGGTCATGTACCACCCGCCGGTGGCTGGCTCGAAACACTGTGGCAGATTGGTCCCATGGCGCGCCGGGTTGAAGACCTTTGGACGCTGATGCCGATCCTGACGGGTTGCGATGCGGAGGATCATACTTGCGTGGAGATGCCGCACCGCGATCCCCAAAGCGTCGACCTCCGCGGGCTACGAGTCGCGTTTTTCACCGCGAACGGCATCGCCGAGGTAGACGCGGAAACTGCAGGGATTGTCCAAAGGGCGGCTCGGTCGCTGTGCGGCGGCGGATTGAGGGTCGAGGAGCGTACGCCGCCGGGAATCGAGCAAAGTTACGATTTGGAGATGAAGTTGATTGGTCCCGACGGCGGAGACGGGCTGCGACAGTTCCTTGCGAGTATAGGCAGCAACCGAACCCATCCGTTGCTCGAAGGATGGCTTGCCAAGCTTGAGCCGTACCGCACAACTGTAGGTGGCTTCGCGAAATACTGGGCCGAACTGCACCAGTTCCGCGCCGGAATGTTCGCCTTTTTACAGAATTACGATGCGATTCTCTCTCCGGTATCCGCGAGTCCCGCGCTGCCCCATGGAACCTCAATCCAGGATGGCAATTTTCGCGGCTTCAGCTACACCATGACGTACAACGTGACCGGCTGGCCGGCGGCTGTGGTCCGCTGTGGCGACTCCGGGGATGGCCTTCCCATTGACGTCCAGATTGCGGCGCGCCCTTGGCGCGAGGATATCGCGCTGGCGATAGCCGGCTGCCTGGAGGAAATCTTTGGAGGGTGGAAGCCTGTGTCGGTTTAACCCAGCGCGGGTTTATTGACATGCCAACGGGCTGGGATAGCCGAATTGATTTTGCGGCGCCTTTCGCAAGACTCTCCAAGCCGGTTATTTTTGGTTACGCAGGTCAATGATGAATCCCCAACTTCCCGCCCTCGCCGTGATTCCAGTGGTTATTTCCCTTGTGGCCGTACCGCTTCTCGCACAAGGCCCAGGCGCAAACTAAGCGTAATCTATGGCTTACGCGCGGTTAAACCCAGGTATGAATGATCACATGATTCAGAGTAATCGTGGCGCGGCTTGAAACTGGCAATTTGAGGTCACCACACCAAACGTCGAGAATCGTACGCTAACGATTTTGACGACTCTTTAGAGAGTGCCTACACCTGAAGCCCACGGCCCAGGCGTGAATGACGGGAAGCGCGTTTTATGGGACTAACCCGAGTCGCAAGCGACTAAAGTCCATCGCTTTCTAGAGTTCATTCCGTTCCGGTAACGACCTTGCCAATCGTCCGAGACGACTCAAGGAGTTCATGAGCCGTCTGCATCGTTTCGGCTGTGAGCCCGGTCAGGCGAGTCGCCGCAGCTGGACAAAGACGGTCGTTTACGACAAGATTCGCCATAGCTTCAAGAATGCTTTCTTGGAGGAGAACGTCACTGAAGGCGTGCTCGCCGACGCTGATTACACGCGAAACGCTAGCGCTGCCCGAGTTCATCATCGGTGTGTCTTTCCAGAAGGAACCAATCACGAACCTTGAATACCGCGTCGGCGAATGGCTCGGGTGCCTGCTGCGGAAGATTATGTCCCGCATCGACGACGCGGTGTTCATGCAGCCCGACGAACATGCGGGCGTGCTCTGCGGTCCCCCCCGGCTTGAGCGGGTCGGTCGCGCCGTCGATCGTCACCGTCGGCACCTTCACCGCGGGCTTATGCGCCAGGCGGTCTTCGAAGTGTTGCAGCGCAGGGTCGCCTGCCTCCAGGCCAAAGACGCTGCGATAACAGTGGATCACGACTTCCACGAAATCAGGATTTTCGAAGGCAACCGCGGACTGAGCGAACGTCGCTTCATCAAATTGCCAGCCGGGGGACCATTCGCTCCACAGCATCCGGCACAGTTCGCGCCGGTGTTCTGTCAAGCATTCACGCCCACGTTCGGTCTGGAAGAGATGTTGATACCAGAACACGCGCTCAAGCGATGGTGCGACCGGATGCCGTTGTCGACTCACGTCGATCACGTCGTAGCCCGCGTATGATACAAGGCCGCCAACGCGTTCTGGCCACAGCGCTGCTGCCACGCAGGACGCGTTGCCTCCCCAATCGAAACCACCGAGGATCGGGCGTTCCAGCCCCAGAGCGTCGGACAGCTGTATGATGTCGCGGCCGCGGGCAGCCTGCTGCCCGCTTCGCATGACATCATCGGAAACGAAGCGGGTTGGGCCGAACCCGCGTGTATATGGGGTGATGACTCTCGCTCCTGATCGCGCCAGGATCGAAGCGACTTCATCATAAGAATGCACGTCGTACGGGAATCCGTGCGACAAGATCACCGGCCAGCCATCGGTTGGCCCGCACTCGACATAGGCTATCCGGAGAACGTCGGTCTCGACACTTCTCACCGCGTGCTCATTCATGGAAGCCGCCTCCCGCTATGGTGGAGACGAACGCGCGCAGGTCGGCGAGCATCAGGTCGGGCTGTTCCAAGGCAGCGAAGTGCCCACCCGACGACATCTCACTCCAATGAACAATGTTGTAGGTCTTCTCGGCAAACGAGCGCGGCGGTGGCAGAAACACGGGATCGGGAAAAGCCGCGACGCCGGCCGGCACCCGGATGCGGGTACCAGCGGGAAATGTCTGCGAGCTCTCCAGACGCTTGCCGTGATAAATCCAGGTCGCGGTCACAACCGACGATGGTGCAACGTACAGCATGATATTGGTGAGCAGCTCCTCCTCCGAAAACTTGTTCCAAACGTCCGGGCTCCCGTCGGCAGTCGTCGGTAGATCCGTCCACTTGCCGAACTTTTCGAGTATCCAGCCGGCCGCCCCAACCGGACTGTCGGCCATCGCTACCCCGAGGGTCTTCGGACGGGTCTCCTGCTCGTGGTTGTACCCGGTTTCCCAATCGAGGATTGCACCCCGCCTAGAGATCAAATCCTTTTCCTCGGGGGTCGTCGGAGTCGCATCCTCGGCGAGGACGTTGATCATGTTGATATGGAAGCCAAGCAACGCGTCGGGTTGCTTGTACGCCATCCAGCTCGCAATTGCGGCTCCCCAGTCCCCGCCTTGGACGAAGTAGCGCGATTGCCCGAACAGCTGGACCATCAGCGCGTGCATTAGTTCGGCGGTCCGACGCGGGCCTATGATGCCGGTGATCGGCCTGGAGAAGGCAAAGCCTGGAAGCGAGGGGACCACGACATCGTGCCCATCTGCCGCAAGCGGATCGAGCAGACGTTCAAATTCAAGATATGAGCCCGGCCAGCCGTGGAGAAGAAGAAGCGGTGGTTTGGAGCCATCGCCCCGTATATGGACGAAGTGTAACCGCTCACCCTCGACGTCGGTTCTGAAGTTAGGAAGCTGGTTGAGGCGGTGCTCTACCTTGCGCCAATCGTAGGCGTCTCGCCAGTACGCGACGAGGCGCTTCAGGTCATCGACCCCGACCCCCGCCGTCCAGCCCCCTGCGTCGGGAAGCTGGCTCCAATCGTACGCCTCGACCTTCGCCCTAATGGTGGCGAGCCGTTCATCGGATATGTCGATCGTGTACGGTAAGACCATCTTCTTCTCCCGAATGCGCCGCCTCCTCAAGCGTGATGTTTCAGTGTTGCATACCGCTCCCGAGTTGAGCGCAGCGTCTCGTATGGCCGCGTTCCATATTGATCGCCATCCGCTCCATCGTACATGTGAAGGCGCTCGCTCAGTTCCCGAGTGCGGCTTCAGCTACACCATGACGTACAACGTGACCGGCTGGCCAGCGGCTGTGGTCCGCTGTGGCGAGTCCGGGGAAGGGCTTCCGATCGATCTCCAGATTGGGGGCCGCCCGTGGCGCGAGGACATCGCTCTAGCGATAGCTGGCTGCCTAGAGGAAATATTTGGAGGATGAAAGCCTGTGTCGCTTAAACCCGGCGAAATTTGAAAAGAGCTTCCTTCCGCGTCGTGCTCGAAGGTCGCAGGTAGAAGCGCTAGAATAACTGTGGCGGCCGGCAGCGGCGAGAGCGCCGCGCCACCTAGGCATGACCTGCCCGCGTGGCTAAAGACCAACATAGTCAAGGGGGATCGATTCACAGGAGAAAGTGTCCAGTGATCGCCATGGTTGGTACCGCAATGTTTCTCGCGCTAACCGGGACGGTCGCCATAGCCCAAGTTAGGATACAGTGTTCCACTGACGGGAAGCCAGATCTGATCGGGATCTGGCAGGCCATGAATAGCGCCAATTGGGACATCGAAGCGCATGAGGCTCGGGCTGGAGTACTGCCTGTTCTGGGCGCACTCGCTACCGAGGCGGTCGCGCAGGGTGTTGTGGAGGGAGGAAGAAGAACTTTGAAAATCGGTTTGCGGCTACCGGAATGTCTTCCTGAAGCACCCAGGTCAAGCACCGGCCGACTCGTGGATGGGTCAGTCGTATGGACGTCGGGGCGCGGCAGGTCAGGGCAACTTGTAGGTCAATAATGTGGTGCCGGCGGCAACGGCAATGTATTGCTTGCCATCCTTCCCCATGTAGGTGATGGGATTGGCGCCGCGAATCAACTCTGCGGTCTTCACGCTCCATAACTCCTGACCGGTCTTGGTGGCGAACGCGCGAAACAGGCGATCCGTGGCTCCTCCTATAAAGATCAGTCCTCCGGCTGTGGTCGTAGGGCCTCCAACTTGGGAAGTAGTAGCGCCGGTCTTCATTCCGGCAGGCCCATCCTCGACCGTGCCAAAGGGAATCTGCCAGGCGATCTCGCCGGTGTTGACGTTCACGGCGGTCAACCTGGACCATGGCGGTTGCCAACAAGGCCATCCCTTCACCGCTACGGGTGGGCCTGCGGGATGAAAGTAGAGAAGGGGCGACTCAGGAGGGCCGGTGAAAAAGGGTCTTCGGTACACTGGTAGCTTGTCCAAGTCTACGTCCCTCCGCTGTATGATACTGATCTGACCAGTATCTGCGGTGTTAATTATGTAGTAACCCAGGCGCGGATCAAACGTACCCCCCGTGAACTCGGCACCTCCTTCTGGCCCGGGCATCACCAGCGCACCGGCCTCGGATGGCGGGGTATAAGGGCCGCGGTTACGTCCGCCATCCTCTTTCAAAAGCAACTCTCGGCAGGCTGCCTCGTGCTCCGGCGTGACCTTCGCGACGTCATCCATGGTGAAGCTGAAGCGGCCCAGCGGCGGGGGCTTGACAGGAAATGGCTGCGTGGCAGAGTAGTACTCGCCCGGCAGGTCCCCCTGGGGTACCGGACGCTCTTCCACCCCATAGATGGGCTTTCCGGTCACACGATCGAAGATGAACAGCAGCGGCATCTTCGTCATTACTCCGACCGCAGGAATTCTCTTG
>CAWCER010000013.1:0-395333 GCA_963794595.1 Bryobacterales bacterium
AGCAATACGTCGCCTCCGGACGCCTGACTAGACTACGTATTGCTGCGTTTCCAGCCCCCCCGCTGTGGCTGGCGCTCAGCTTTGCGGCGTCCTTGATCGTGTTCGCAGCAGCGATGCGCAGCGCTCGTTGGCGCAGGTGCACGGCGGTTCCTGCAGGGGCAGTCGTTGCGGGGTTGTTCGGATTGGTGTTGTGGCAGCCATGGACCGCGCCGGTCGCCACCCACTCGCTCGAACTCACGGCCATCGATGTGGGCCAAGGCGACAGCTTACTGGTGATTTTTCCGGAGGGGCGCAGCATGGTCATCGATGGTGGGGGCGTTTTGCAATTTGGACACGTCACGCGCCGCTCCAATCTGGATACCGGCGAAGATGTGGTCTCGCCATACCTCTGGAGCCGCGGGATCCGCCGCATCGACATCCTGGTGGCCACCCATGCGCATCAGGATCACAGCGGAGGGCTGCCGGCGCTGCTCGAAAATTTCCGGCCGCACGAACTCTGGGTCGGCGCGAACCCCTCCGCTGCCGTGCTCCAGCGGGCGGCTGAGCTGAGAATTCCCGTCAGGACGCCGGATGCGTCCGCTCCGCCTGCCGACTACGGGGGCGCGCGCCTGGAGGTCTTATCTCCGCCTCCCGGCTTCTCGCCGGCCAAATCCGGCAACAACGACTCGCTGGCGCTGCGCATCACCTACGGGGCAAACTCTTTCCTGCTCACCGGGGATCTGGAGAGCCCCATGGAGCGGCTGCTGCTGGCCGATGGGCGTGCCTTGCACGCCGACATCCTCAAGGTGGGCCACCATGGATCGAAGACCTCCACCTCGCCCGATTTTCTCGACGCCGTCGCGCCTTTGATCGCCTAATCTCCGTAGGCTTCGAGAATTCGTTCGGCCATCCGCACCCCAGTGTCCTGGCACGGCTTGTGAAACGCCATACCGCCATCCTCCGCACCGACGAAGACGGGCTGGTCACGGTTCGATCCGACGGCCATAAGCTCTGGTTTGACAGCATGTTATGGCATCCTCAGTCGCCGGCCGACGTGTTCAATTGGGCGCTTGCCGCCGGCCTGAATCCTTAACCAGACTGTAATCGTCGAATAGATGACGGACGAATCCTGATATAATGAAGTGAAAGCGTACCACGTCAGGGCCAGATAAGGATTATGTCATTGCGCTTCCTCACTGCTACTCTTGGGTTTAGCTTGTGCATTGGGGCACTCTCAAGTCCCCGCATGTACGCGGCAAGCAGCGAGTCTGACTCCGACATCCGTTCGGCGATCATCGACAAATACGTGGACGCGACCCATGTCCAGGAGGAGAGCCTGCGTGGGCTTCAGATGGAAGTGAACATAGACGCCCAGTTGCCCAAGCTCGAGAAACATGGCAAGCTGCGTGCGCTGCGCAAGATCTCCCTTCTGGGAAAGATCACCTATAAAGCCTTGGGTTTTTCCGGGGATAACACCGTTAAACAGGAAGTGATCACGCGCTATCTGGCCGCCGAAAGCGCCGCGCGGGAGAACGGTACCATCGCCATCACCCCGGCCAATTACAAGTTTCGGTATGCCGGGCGTCTGGTCCAGAATGGTGTCACAACCCAGATACTGGATATTACTCCCAGAAAGAAGGCAGTGGGCCTGTTCAAAGGACAGATTTGGATTGATGCCGCCAGCGGTATGCCGGTCCGCGAGGTCGGCCAGTTTGTCAAAACGCCATCCGTTTTTTTGAAAAAAATTGCTTTTGTGCGCGATTACGAGATACGGAATGGTATTGCTTTCCCCAGTCATATTCAGAGCACCGTGGACACGCGGATCGTGGGCCGAGCTGAACTGGAGATCAATTTCAGCAACTTCACCCGCGAGGATGACGCCGATGACGAGCCCGCAATAGACGCCGGTTCTCAATCTAACGCCCCAGCAATTCCCGTGCAGCACCCGCAAGCGCCGCAACCAGTCGGCGCCCTCCAAGAAATCAATACCCCTGGAACGGCAGACGGGCCCGAGTTATAAGGAGATCGCGAGCATTGCCCAAGAGAACGCTGTTTCTAAATCCGCCTTCGTTTGAGGGTTTTGACGGAGGTGCCAGTTCACGCTGGCCGTCCACGCGCGAGATCGAATCCTACTGGTATCCCGTTTGGCTGTGCTATCCCGCCGGCATGCTTGAAAATAGCAAGGTTCTCGACGCTCCGCCCCACGGGGTTTCGATTGAACAGACGGTAGCGATGGCCAAGGATTTCGAACTGCTGGTCTTGTTCACTTCGTCTCCCGGTTTTCACGTCGACGTCAAAATCGCTGAGATGATGAAGGATTCGAATGCCAAGCTCGAAGTGGTGTTCGTAGGACCGCCTGTCACCATGGAGCCGGACAAGGTTCTGGACTCCACCAAGGCCATCGATTTCATCGTGCGCCGCGAGTTCGACTACCAGATCGCCAATTACGCCAAGGGGACACCGCTCACGGAACTGCCCGGCGTGAGCTACCGGCGCGAACGGCGTGAACGTTCACAATCCGGAAGCTCCTTACATCGAGAACCTGGATGAGCTGCCGTGGGTGACCAAGACCTATAAGCGCGATCTGGACTTCCGCAAGTATAACGTCCCGTTCCTGCTGAACCCGTACTTGTCGTTCTACACTTCGCGCGGCTGTCCCGCGCAGTGCACTTTCTGTTTGTGGCCGCAAACGCATTCGGGCCATCGCTGGAGACTGCGTTCGGTCCAGGACATCGCCAACGAATGCCGTTTCGTGCTGGAGAATTTTCCCGGCCTCAAAGAGATATTCTTCGACGACGATACCTTCAACTACCGCAAGGCCCGCACCATCGAACTGTGCGCGGAATTGAAGAAGTTGAAGTTTACCTGGTCCTGCACCTCGCGCGTCACCACCGACTACGAAACCCTTAAGGCCATGAAGGACGCCGGCTGCCGCCTGCTGATTGTGGGCTATGAGAGTGGCGACGAGCAGATCCTGCGCAACATCAAGAAGGGCGCCACTACCGATATGGCGCTGCGCTTCACGGAGAATTGCCACAAACTGGGACTCATCATCCACGCCGATTTCATCGTGGGGCTGCCGGGCGAGACTCGCGAGACGCTACGCAATACCATCGATTTCGCCAAGCGCATCGACGCCGAAACCATTCAGGTTTCAATCGCTCACGCTTATCCCGGCACGGAGTTCTACAGCTTCGCCAAGGAAAACGCGCTGATCAATATCGGCATGTCGGACGCCGGCGGCCATCAGTTGCCGCAAGTGATCTACCCCGGCATTCTCGACGAGGGCGAGATGATGGAGTGGGTGGAGCGCTTCTACGACGAATATTACTTCCGCCCGAAAGCCGCCTGGCGCATCGTGCGCAAGGCCATCTTCGACGGCCCCGAGCGCAAGCGCCTGTACAAAGAAGCCAGAGAGTATATGAGCCTGCGCACCAAGCGTAAGCAGTACGTGGCGGATCACAAAGCCAATGCTCTGAGCCAGGCGGCTGCCGCGACTGCCTCGACTCAAGATCGGGTCTGAGGCGGCGCAGGGCCAAGCAACACGGCACGCGGAACTACGCTTTCGGCATCCCCGATATAATCGCCGAGTGATATTGCTTGCACTAGCCGCGATCGCTGCCGCTTACCAGATCCTAGCCATCCTTGGTTGCGTGTTTCGCGGACGTCCCAAGGCCCCGGCGAAGCCCTTAGGGCCGATATCGGTGTTGAAGCCGGTGCACGGCGTGGATCCCGGTTTTCGCGAGGCGATTCGGTCGCACACCGTACTGCAAGGGGATTACGAATTTCTGTGCGGTGTGAGCCAGACGAACGACCCCGCGCTGCCGGTTCTGCGGGAGTTCTTTCGCGTCAGTGTAGTGGATAGCGACACTCGTGCCGCCAACGCGAAAGTGGGAGTGCTGATCGATTTAGCGGCGGCCGCTCGCTATCCCATCCTGGTGGTCAACGACGCCGATATTCGAGTGGCGCCGGATTATCTGACGCGGGTCACGGCGCCCCTGGACGATCCGAGCGTGGGCCTGGTTACGTGCCTCTACCGGCCGGTCGGCGATAGCTTTGCCGCGCGCTTTGAAGGACTAGGGGTGGCAACGGATTTTGCGCCGTCGGCACTGGTCGCACGCTTGCTGGGAGTGGACGAATTCGCCATGGGTTCCACCCTGGCGTTTCGCCGCGAGGATCTCGACCGCATCGGGGGATTTGCCGCCGTGGCGGATTACCTGGCCGACGATTACCAAGTGGGCCACCGTATTCACGCGTTGGGGTTGAAATGCGTGCTGAGCGACGTAGTGGTGGAGACGCATCTCGGCGGAGGATGGCGCCAGGTGTGGCAGCATCAGGTGCGCTGGGCACGGACCATACGCGTGTCGCGCTTCGGCGGTTATCTCGGTCTTCCGATTACCAACGCGACGCTGTGGGCCGCGGTTACGGCGGCGTGTGGACGCTGGGATGTGGGCATCGCGCTGTTGGCGATCCGGCTGGTGATGGCTTTCGCATCCGGATGGGGCGTGCTGCACAGCCGCGACGTATTGTACCTGTGGTGGCTGGTCCCGGCGCGCGATTTTTTCGGATTCGCGGTTTGGGTCGCTGGACTGTTCGGAGATTCAGTGGTGTGGCGCGGCCAGCGGTTGCTGCTGGATCGGGATGGTAGAATTCAGTCGGACTAGCTTCAAAATCAGCGTGACCCGACTGGATCATGCTAAAATCGCTATGTCCCACCGCAAAAGCGCCCGTAGCTCAGTTGGATAGAGCGTCTGGCTACGAACCAGAAGGTCGCACGTTCGAGTCGTGCCGGGCGCACCATACTAAATAACTAAAATTCAATCATTTACGGGGTCTTCGGCCTCTTTGCTTTTTTGTTGCCTTCTTCGCGGTATGCCTAGAAGTATGCCCACGCTGGGCCTTTCTCGCCCTCGCCATGGCCTGGAGCGTGTTCCTGTTGCTGGGGATGAACATAACGTCTGGTGGTCCTGATATCACTGTGGCCGGCCAAATACTGGAGCGTAAAGACATCCATGTGCGGCGCCCAACGGGTCAAGCACGTGTGCCGAAAGGTGTAAAGGTCGAAGGGTTCGACCTTCGCCAGCCTACACGCCTTTGCGTGCTGCTTCTTAACACTCGACGGCTCGATGTGCCCACTCGCGGTCGGAGCCGGAAACAACCACGGCGAACCATCGCGGCTTCGATCGCGAGCCTTGATGGTGGCGTCAACACGAGGTGTCATCGGGATTTTGCGGACGGCATTCTCTGTCTTTCCCCAAGGGATCTCGATGTTTCCATGCTGTACATGCACCGGCTTCAGCCTGAAGCACTCTTCTGGACGTAGCGAACAATCGACTAGGACGGTCGCCACGTCGTGTAGAAGCGGTGCCGCGTGGCCCAGATACCGCTTCTCCTCCTGGGATGTGAGCACGCGGTCGCGTTTGTTCTCACCTTTGAGCATGCGTACGCGATCTAGCGGGCGTTCCACGACCTTCCACTCGTAGGCGAGATTGAACATGCGCCGGAGAACCTGGAGCTCTCGATTGATGCTCGATACCTCAAGCTTTGCGGCGTGGCGCGTCGCGACGTATGCGGCAATGAGTTCACCGGTGATTTCATCGATCCTCTGGCCAGCCAGCCTGTCAAATGCGAGAAGATTGTTCAGACCGTTTTCGTAGTAGACCTGCGTCTTGGGTTTGCCAGCAAATGTCGCCGTCACAAAGGGTCGAAACCTTTCCTCGGCGAACTCGGCGAGCGTCGGAATGTGCGCCATGTCACGGATCCCAACTTCACCTTTAGCGAGTTGCGTTCGGCGAGCCGCCTCCATCTGTTCTGCGATGCGCATATTGGTCTGCTTGGTGCTTTCGCGGATCGGCTTTCCGTTCCAGACGAATTTGTACCACCAATACTTGCTCTTGGGTTGCTTGTATACCGCCATGGGTTTTTGCCTTCGATACTTTTAGGCCTATTAGACAAACAATCCAGCTCCATTTCAAGTACGTCCTTCGTGCGCTGGCCACCACACCCCCAAGAGAGCGCTCAGGGGCTAGTCGTCGCCGGGGCGCTGCGCAGAAGATCCCTTCAAGAGATGACGCAGGATTCTTGCAGGTCGGTTACCAACCTCCTTCAAGGCCCGACCTCAGCGTTAGCCAGTTTGGTCTTCCTGACGAAACCCGTACATCGAAAAGTGGGCCCCCGCTCACACTCCGTCGACGGATCAACCCTATTATCGAGCAAAAGCGCTCTTGGTGAGACGCCCCGATTGGAATCGCGGAACGGTAGAGGAACCGGAAACGGGGAGCAATCTGTTTGACGAAAATTCCCATCTGTCCTACAAAAGGGCAGTACTTCTCAAGGAGTAGCAATGTTGAGCATCGCCTCCCCTAAGGTTCAAAGGCCGGCAAGTGCTAGGTCTCCACGCGTCGACGCCAAAATCGGCTTGAGTTCAGACCTCGAAGACGGCTCGAACAGTGCCGGGCTCATTTTAGTCACAGAGTCGGAAGTGTCGCGATTGCTGCAAGTCAGCTTGGCGAGGCTTCGGAAATGGAGAGTCGAAAAGCGCGGCCCACGCTTCATCAAGATCGGTTCCATGGTTCGATATCGATTAGCGGATCTCCAACAATGGCTCTCCTCACAGCCGACCGGAGGGGATGGAACTCTTGCGAGCGACTGATGAAGACGACATTTGGTAAGCGTCACGGTTCCCGGAGTTCCCTCGTATTCGCTGGAGTTTCAACACTATTCGAACTTGTGATCGAGGCGACGTTTCGGAAATAACCCAAATGCCCGAGCAATGTTCAGTTTTGCTTCGGATCCTCGCGACCCGTCAACTGGCGTCGGGTGGATGGAGCTATTTCGAATCACGCCAAGGAAGCCTCGAAGCCACATGTTTGGCCGCTCTCGTCCCGGCGTCGGCAACGGAGGACGAGACGAGTTCGGTCATGAGGCTTTTGCTCAAGTGGCAGCTTCCTAACGGGAGTTGGCCGGCGTTTCAGGGAGATTCGGAGGGTTCTTGGACAACTGCTCTTGCGTTGAGCACGCTCATTGCGTTGAATGAACCGTCCGACTCCGGAACCAGAGCCCTGAGGTGGCTGCTCGAAGAACGAGGCAAGGAGGGGCACTGGTTTTGGCGGTGGAAGTTCAAAACTGGAGATCGCAATGTCCGTTTCAACCCCGACAAGTACGGCTGGCCCTGGACTCCCGGCGCGGGCAGCTGGGTCATCCCCACGGCTTTTAGCGTCATCGCCATCAAGCAATTCACGGTCTGCAATCGCTCAGAAGCATCGGAGAAACGCATCCATTTGGGTGTCGAGATGCTTCTGGACCGCGCATGTGTTGACGGAGGGTGGAACTCCGGAAACAGCGTTGTTTACGGAGTGCCGCTGCGCCCGCATGTTGAGGCGACAGCGATCGCGCTGCTGGCTCTCCAGGACGAACAGCGAACCGAAATGGTTCAAAAGAGCTTGTCATGGCTGCGACAGAACGCAGCCAGCGTGGATTCTGTTTCCAGTCTTTCCTGGTGCATTCTCACCTTGTTCGTGTACCAAGAGCCTATCGGAGGACTAAAGAACAGGTTGGCAACCATCGTCGGAGACGGCCGCGACATCCGGAATAATGCAACTCTCGCCACCGCGATTCTCGCGCTAAAGTGCGGCGAGATGATTCATCCCTTTGAAGTGCTGCGATGAAACTCGATCGACGACGATTCCTTGGCTCGTCAGTAGGTGTGGCCGCGGCAACAGCGGTGACGACCGAATGGGTTTGGCCGAAGCACTCTGTCTCGTACCGGCGACCTCATTCGGCTGAGGCGGTGCTGAATGCGGCCGAGTACTCGGAGCGGATAGAGGCGCTGCTTCTGGAGGGATTGCGGCTGTTCCCGCTAAACGTGCTGGGACGGTCGATTCTTCTTAAACCAAATTTGGTGGAAGACCTGCCAGGTCCCGTGAACACGACAGGCCTGCTGCGGGGAGTGGTCACGAAGGTCAGCTATGACGGAATCACAGGGGATGTAGCCCTTCAGCTAGGGACCTATGATGCGAACTGAGCGAGCAAGCGAAATCACCCTCAAATACAATCTGCCGATCCCGGGAAAATACCGGGGGAAAACGTTCCACATCGATCCCGCGAATCCACCTCAAGGCCGGGCGCCCCGGGTCGCGCGCCTAGTGGCACTCGCGCACAGGCTAGAAGAACTGGTTCGTTCCGGTGTGGTGACGAGCGTCAGAGAGCTGTAGTGGGCCGTTCGCAGCGGGGCCATCATGGAAGATATCATCACGAACTTCGAATTGAAGAATACCCGCCTGATCCGGGTGTGTCCGTGTTGCGCCCTGATCACGACAAGCCCTACGACCTTCATCAGGAGCAGCAAGCGCTGGCGGAGCGCTGCCCAAAATGTGGGTTCCAGTTCCCGGTGATGCCGGAAACGTCCGATAGCACAGCGGTGTTCAAGGACGTGGAAGTGCCGAAGTTAGCTCCGATGGTCGGGGCGGGCGACTAGGTTTCAGCCCCTGATCTGGACCACAGCAACCGGCACGTTTCCGGTTGTGACAGTGATTCGGCAGTGCTTCGCAATGCGAACTCTTACCGTACGCTCCAAGAAATTGTCAGCTAGACGTGAGCGCGGTGTCGCATCGAGCTTGCGGAATCTCCCAAGAGCTCTGCCGTTATCGACCGCGAGGGGCTGCTCCTGTCGTGATACCCCGCGGGACCCCAAAAACAAAACCTCCACCAAGCCGCAATAGCGGCTTGGTGGAGTCCCCTCCGACGAACTCGATGCCTTGCGGCGCCCTTTGTTGGTTGGGCGGCCGTCTATTTCTTCATGATATTGTCGCCAAAGATGAAGCCGATTTCGCCCGCCACCCGGAATTGATTGTTGTTCAAACCGTTGGGACCGAAGACGTCGCCCTTGGTAAAGCTTCCAATGTGAGTCCAAGCAACGTCCCCGCGGACGAAAAACCCTCCCTGTTGAAAGGTGGGCGTCACGGTGAACGTCGTTCCATCGCTGCCGGGACCATACATTAGATTGACCGAATTCTGCGCAGCGCTTCCCGAACTCGCAATGTATTCCCAGCGCACGGGGAGCGAGAAGCCGTGTTTAAAGGCGTAACTCGCCAGGATCGCGCCGCCGGTGGTCGACGCACCATTGATCACGCCGATCGTCTTGTTCGTCGGCACATCGCTGTATTGGAAGTAGGGTTGAACGATCCAGGCCCCCTTCGTATATGTGTAGATGACATTGTAAATGCTGCCGTCGTTTTGCACCGGCGTGGCAAAGGTCTGAAACTTTGTCTGACCCAGGTTCCCACCGGCCACAAACGACAGGGCATGGGGCCCATTGGTATAGGCTAAGGAACCGCTCAGCCAGCTATAGCGGTTGGAATAGAAACCGTCGTTCCAACTCAGCGAGGCGCTGAATTTGCCCATGGTCTGGTTCACTTGGATTCCACGGGTGATCGCATTCTCCTGATTCCAGACAAGCCCACGCTCGACGTTCATATTCTCGAAGCTGAAGGTGTATTCGGCGCCGATCAGGGTTGGCAGGGAGCCGATCAGGAAAGAAGTATTCTTCCCCGCCTGCAGCTTCACAAAAGCGACGGGCAGCGGGCCATAGAGGCTGCTGATGGTATCTTTAGTCTTTACAAACGGCGCACCCAGGTCTGGGATAGCGTAAGCCCCCGCCTGCAGGTAGAACTGAAATACTCCATCGGTCTTCTGAATCACGATCTGCCCGTTGCTCAGATCCGCTTGCTTGACGTCATCCCCCGGGATGTGATTGTTCTGCAGCAGGCCCCAGCCAGTGAGAAATCCGTTCACGGCGATTTTGCCGAAAGGACCGGCATCGAAAATGGCCGGCGGGAGTCCCGACAGCGGGCCGGTTATGGCAGGAGTGGGAAGCGGTGTCGGGGCAGCAGGCGCAGCGGGAGCAGCTGGCGCGCCTGCCGGAGCTGGGGCTTGAGCCGGCGCCGGTTGATCCTGCGCGTAAGCCAAAGACGCGATGGCCACTAAGCAACTGCCCATGAATAGTCTTGTATTCTTCAATGTGAAACCTCCCAAAAATTTAAGCTGAAACTAAGCTGGAACAAGGGCTACAAGCGGCGCGGCTTGCGTCCTGACTGAAGTGCGAATAAACCGATTGTAATGGGCACCTTCGAGCTTGGCTAATAGATAATTTGGATGGACCCGATAGCCCTTAAATCCCTGGGGGGGCAATGGCATTGATATAGATAATTTCGATTGACCTTATACAGAGTTTTCATTGTCGCGGTCTAGGGTTGCGGGATACTAAAGCCTGAGCCAAGAGAATGGAAAAAGGGGAGCAACGTCGAAAAATCTGGAGAAGTTGCTCCCTTACGAAGCGCGCACCTCTTTCAAGGGCATCCGCATTCGCGCTTGCAAGGTAAATTGTCGAGGAGAAACCAATTTGACATGGTTGCTTGGACTTCAGAGTTTTTGAATTCACCATACCGCTGGCATTTAAAATGGTTAGTTCGTAAAGGTCGGACGAATTTCTGGGCTCCGGAAAGCGACCGCTAGAAGGAAGGTTCGGAGCAAATGATCTGGATTTGTTCTATCTGTGGAACCAAAAGGGAGACGGAGGGGAAAACGAAACATGCCCCACGCGGATGGAAAACCCAAAACGATCTACCGTACTGTGGCAAGTGCTGGCCTGAGGCCTGGGTGTTGCGAGCAATCGCCTTGCCGGTGGTAGAGCCGCTCAGCGGCGGCTGGGCGGACTTCCGCGGAGCTTTGGCCGAAATGTGGCGGCTAATGACCCAGGCATCAAACTGGCTCATGACCGAATTGTATGCACGCGACGTTCGACGTAAAGAGCAAGAGCAGAAGATACCTCCAATGCCGCGGGCCTATCTCTACCCGGACGTCCGGCAGTTATTTCCGGCACTCCCCCCGAAATCGATCGTAGCGCTAGAGCAGGCTATCCAACATACTTACCGCGCTAAAAGGTATGAGATTGTCTGGACGCGCTCCGCTGCACTGCCTACCGTTCGTTATCCATGTCCTTTCCGTATTCATAACCAAGCTTGGAAACTCTGGTTTGATGCGGGCAACCGGCCTATCGTAAGCGTGCAGCTGGGGGTTAAGTGGTGGGAACTCCGGTTGCGGGGTGGGCCACGCTACGGGCGGCAGTTGGACGGTTTCCGGCGCATGGCGGAAGGATCGGCCAAACGCGGTGAACTATCGCTATTCAGGCATCACGACGGTGAGATTATCTGCAAGATGGTGGCTTGGCTACCTCGGCTGCCTGCGATTGCTCTGGAAGGCGTACTATCAGTGCGCTCATCCAACGACGCGCTGCTAGTGGCAGTCGACACTAAGGGCGACCGTCTCTGGACCTACAATGCTGATCACGTCCGACGATGGTCGGCCGAGCATGTCAGGCTGGTGCAGCGGCTCGCGGAAGATCAGAAAGCTGAGACACGTCCCCAACCAGCATTCGCTGCCCGACGTGCGGCGGCTGCCAGGAAATATCGCGATCGAATGGCCAGCGCGACGCACGAAATCACAGCATCGCTCGCCAATTTCGCAGCGCGGCGAAAGTATGCTGTGCTGAGGTATGATGATTCCAACCGTGGGTTCTGCCAGCAGTTTCCCTGGTTCGAGCTGCGAGAGAAGTTAAGGTACAAGCTGGACGCTTTCGGCATCGCTCTGGAGCACGAGAGCGGAACCTCGGTTTCACCTAGCGTCCTGCCACTCGCAGAAGAGAATAAGAATAAGAGCTGAGTTTTGGGCCACCGACAGGCCCAGCGCGATCACCGGCCCGGACGCTTTGTCGCCCGAACCGCTCGCGAGACGCCGTTAAGCGCCGGGGATATTTTGACTTGTTCAAGCGGCCCTCCGGAGCCACCTTTAAACGTGAATTGGGGCTTCGGGCAGTTCTACATCCAGGTAATTGGCGCGCCTGCTGACCAGAACGTTATTTTCTAGCAGTTCGATAGAGAATATGCTCGGCACAAGGCGATGGTGGTGGTCCTCGCTGGCGAGAAGGTTCTTCGATTTTTTATATGTTTTCATGCAATTCAAATCAGCTATGGAAAACTGCTTTGACCAAATTCGTTAACGCGCAATTAGCGTGACTCCGGCGGTCACCAGAGCTATGCCACTGACGTGACCGAGCAATTTCCGAGCACCGGCCATTACGAAGAGCGCAATTACGGCGACCCATAACATTCTGTTCCCTCAGCGGGCTCTCAGTCTGAGCCGCCCCACAAACGCTGAACGGGCAGATCAGTGACAGTATGTGCGGCAAAAGCCGCTCCGGGATGGGCGACATGGGAAAGAATCCCAAGGAATGCACGCTCGGTTGTGTTAAGGGCGGAGGCAAGTTCGTGTTCGTGAGTGGTGATAAAGTCTATGAAATTAAGAATCAGACGTTTGCAGCGGTCGCAGCAAACGCCGGTGCAAGCGTTCAGATGTAGATAAGGACGGAAGAACTATCACGGTCACGAAAATCGCACCTGCAGGCAAGTGAACCAAGTCGGTTCGTCGGTTGGATCGAAGGACGGTGCTCCCCGTTTGACAACCGTCCACCCCAACGAAGTGTAGTTGATTTTGTAGCTGCCCAAAGCCTCCAGATTCCAAATCATTCAACAAGTTTCAACAGCCTCGGCGCATCTGCTTGAAACGTAAGCGTCAGAAAACAGGCGCATTCAGCGGAAGCCCGGAATCTGCCTTGGGCGCAGGGTGTCGGGCGTTCGAATCGCCCCGCCCCGACCAAAGATTCAACAACTTAGAAACTGAGCTTGTTGAAACGTGAGGAATCGTAAGCTACAGTTTCGACTACAATTCTTCTCCACACCTCGAGCGCTAATTCTCAAGTTATTAGAAATACATTGCGTACCTCTGCTGGAGCCAGCCCAGCGAACCTGTCATTGCAGCAGGGGTGCGATTCCAACTGGCGGCCTGTCGGTTGGTACGGCTGTAAGCGAGTGCCCCGATGGAAAAATGGCTCGGTCTAATCGCGAGGTATCGCCGATCACACGCGCGTTTGTGGAGACTAATCCCTCCGTGAAGCCGACTTCTCAGGAGCAATCTGTAACCGTCTTCGCTCCATAGGAGGGAAATCAGTTCAGCTTGGCGTATTCGTTCTTCGCCTGTCTCAGAATCGGGATGTCGGGGTCCGCGTCTCGCCAAAGCTTGAGGAAATCTTCATAGGCGGCTTTGGCCTTGGTATTTTCGCCCGACATGGCGTATGCCCTGCCCAATTGCAGACGCGCCGTCGCGCCAATGGGATCAATCGCAACAATGCCCCTGTGATCCAGAAGTTTCTGGAATTCCAGGGCGGCCTGGGAGCCTTGGTGCGCGGCCAGATGCGCCATGCCCCGCACGTAGATCGGGTAGAGTGCTCCGTATGATCCCGTGTACCAGCTCTGCGGCACGCCCAATTCATAGGGTCGCGAAACTTCGAGAAATTCGACAGCTTTTGCGGCTTCACCACGGTTCACAGCGGCGAGAGCGCGCAGTTCCGGCAGGTAACTGCTGCGGACGTTGGTGTCGTCGGGAAAGCGCTTGGCGAGATCACTCATCAGGCCTTCCGAGCGGGCGGCCTCTCCCGCCAAAGCCAGCGCGAGCGCAGCGCCATAATCCACGTCTCGGGCTTTTGAGAGCTCAAGCGCGGCCATTACTTTCCGCTTTGCCTCGGCAGCGTTGCCGAATAGCGCCTCGCGAATTGCGGCTCCCGCATGGTATAGAGCTACTGTTTCCGGCTGCATCACCTGCTGTGCCAGGGTGACAGCCTGCTGTGACATCCTCCTTGCCTGCTGCAAGTGACCTGAGTACGCGAAGGCCAGGCTTTGCTGGAGTGCGACCGAGCCCGCCGTTTCTGGCGCCGCGTCACCCAGAGCCGCCTGGCGATCCATTTCCGGGCGATCACCTCGCAAAAACGCGAGCACGTACGGCTGCGGAAGGAAGGCCTCCTCCGGGAGTTTGCGGCCGGTTGCCTGCTGCAAGGCGGTCTTGGCTTCGGAGTAACGTTCCAGGAACTGATAGGCCGTGGAGAGATCCCCGTACGAGAAGACGAAATCCGGATCAAGCGCAATGGCCTTCTTCGCTTCCACGATGGCTTTCTCGTACTTCCCAAAAATCGGGTAAATGGCTCCCGACAGAAGCGAGGGTGGCCGGATCTCACGGGGATAAGCCTGTTCCCACAACTCGAAGGCCTGTTGCGCCTTCTCGATGTTTCCGGACACCTGTTGATCGTAGGTGGCGGTGATGAAGAACCGCTCCGCGTCGGTGACGCGATCGCGCAGTTGATAGGCTCTGGTAGTATTCTCCGCCGAGAGATCGGTCTCTCCAATATCCCCGTAGGTGCGGCCCAGAAACGCATACGCCATCACGAATTGGGGATCGATCTCGGCCGCCCGTTTGAAAAAAGCTATGGCTTTGGCGGGCTCGCCTGAGGAGAGAACCTTCCAGGCGTCGCTATATACTTTCAAGGCGTCCAGCGATGGCGTCGTCGCCTCGGCCAACGGAGTATCGTACTTTTCGAGGGTGGCCATGGATTCTCCGGCGCGCATTCGGAAGTTGCCGGCGATCCGGCTAAGACCGTTCAACACATCTTCTTTTGCGGGAACCTGCACGAGTTCTTCGTCCAGGATGTCCCCCGTGCGGCAATTCGTGGCGCGTAGCCCTAACACATATTGACTGCCGAGGATTCCGATGGATCCGTCGAGGACCGCCGCGCTGGCCGTTCGCTCACAAACCTCCCGGCTCACCTGGGGCGTCAGGCGCGCATCGGTTGGCTGGCCCATCAGGCCCAATGTCTTGCGGATGCGCTGGTCTGAAACCAGACTGAGAAATGGCGATTGCTCCAGTTGCACAACCATTCCGCGCCGCAGGGTTTCGTCGAATACAGAGTCGCCCGTAGTATTGGTGAAGTCCGCCAGGACGATCTTGTCCGTGTCCGCGAGTTTTGGAGGACGGTGCAAATAGAAATATGTCCCGGCTGCCAGCGCAAGCGCCGCCGCGGCCGCAGGAACCATCACTTTCCACCGTTTTATAGATGTCGCCTTTGGCGGCTTTGTACGGGTGATTGCGCGGTCCGGATCGGTATCCCGCTTCAAGCGCTGGAGGTCGGCACGAATTTCCGAGGCGTGCTGATATCGCAGGTCGCGGTCTTTTTCCAGGCACTTGTCGATGATCCGCTCTAGATCCTCCGGCAAGCCGGGATTCAGGCTCACCGCGGGTATCGGAGGGCGGTTGAGGATGCAGTCGAAAATGGTCCCCTGGCTTTCCCCGCGGAACGGCAGCTTGCCGGTGGCCATCTCGTATAGCACCACCCCAAACGAAAACAAATCCGTGCGTGCGTCCAAGGGTTGCGCGCGGACTTGCTCCGGCGACATGTACGACACCGTTCCCAGCGCGCTCCCGGTGCCGGTCAGTTGTTCGTCCATGGTAACGGTGGGTCCGGCGGCCTCGCCAGTGCGGTTGCCCGTGTCCAGGACGGAGCTTACTTTCGCCAGGCCAAAGTCCAGAATCTTCGCGTGGCCGCGCCGGGTGACGAAGATGTTCGCGGGCTTGATATCCCGGTGCACGATTCCTTTGGAGTGGGCCGCTTCCAAGGCATCCGCTAACTGGATGCAAATATCCAGGAGCTCGCCGGTTGGGATCGGTCCCCGGCGGATTTTCTGCTTTAAGATTTCCCCCTCCAGCAGCTCCATGACAATCACCGGCTGCCGATTGTGTTCCGTCACTTCATAAATCGTGCAAATGTTGGGATGGTTTAAAGCGGAGGCGGCCCGGGCTTCGCGCTGAAAGCGGCTGAGCGCCTTGGGGTCTTCCGCGATTTCGTCGGGCAGAAACTTAAGCGCCACGAAGCGGCGCAGCAGGAGGTCCTCAGCCTTGTAGACCACGCCCATTCCGCCCGAGCCCACCTTCTCGACGACACGGTAATGGGAGACAGTCTGGCCGCTGAGCGAGCCCGCGTCACGCCGGAGAAAGATCGCCTGCGCGGCCACTTCCATCGCCTGGTTTTCCAGGAAACTTCCCGCATCGGCCTGCCCGTTCAGCAGCGAGCGGACTTCGCGCTCCAGCGGCTGATCGCCCGAGCAAGCGTCGCGCACAAACGCCTCGCGCTCATGTGGGGAGCGTTCGAGCGCCGACTGGAATATGTCTTCAACCAGCTTCCAGCGTTGAGGATCCATCGGTACCCGCACCCGTCAGTTCGCGGTAGAGCCACGCTTTTGCAGTGCTCCAATCGCGCATCACAGTGATGGAAGAGACCTTGAGCACTTCAGCGGTTTCTTCCACGCTGAGCCCTCCAAAGAAGCGCATTTCGACCACCTGAATTTTTCGGGGGTCGATCCGCGACAACGCATTCATGGCGTCGTCGAGCGCCACCAAATCCGTGGGCTGGTCGACAGCGACCACGGCTGCATCGTCCAAAGATACCTCTTTAAAATCCCGTCCACGCTTCAGATTGTGGCGGCGCGCGTAGTCGACCAAAATGCGCCGCATGATTTGCGCCGAAACCGCGAAAAAATGCGCTCGATTCTGCCACTGCAGCCGGTTGCAATCGATCAGCCGCAGATACGCTTCGTTGAGCAAAGCCGTGGCCTGGAGGCTGTGGTCCGGCCGTTCATCTTTCATATAGCGACGCGCCAAACGATGCAATTGATCGTAGACGATGGGAGTAAGCCGTTCGAGCGCGGTCTGATCTCCTCCGCTCCAGGCGCGGAGCAGCACGCTGATGTCACCTTCAGTCGCATTTGGTTGTCTCGCCCTCGGCATCGCGTCTGGCCAGAATTATATCGTTTCCAGCGCGGCCGAAAAAGTACGCCCCAAGGCTAATGATAGTTCCGGCAGGCCGTTTGCGCTTATTCATACAAGGAGCAAAATATATGAAATCAACCCTGATTTCGATCATCATGAGCAGCCTTCTGGCCGCATTCGCAAGCGCGCAACCCCACTACACTGTCACCGACCTGGGAACTCTTCCCGGTGGCACGTTTAGTCAAGCCACTTCCATAAGCGACGGCAGTTTGGTCACCGGGCTATCGACTGCCGCGGACGGCACCTCGCACGCGGTGGTTTGGCTCGGAGGACACATCGTTGACGTTTCCCAACCCGGACTCGGAGGACCGAACAGCGGGGCTGGTGGCGCGAACCTATTTGGACAGATCGTTCTCGGCGGCGAGACGGCCGGCAACGATCCCAACAATGAAAACTTCTGCGGCTATTTCGACGGCCTGATTTGCCGGCCATACGTGTGGCGCTACGGCGCGATTCAGCCATTGCCCACGCTGGGAGGCAACAATGCCAGTTGGGGGGGCATCAACAATCTCGGTCAAGTGGCCGGTTACGCGGAAACCAGTGTTCACGACGCCGCCTGTCCCGGCGTGCCGGCGGTGAATGGCACTGGCCCCTTCGTTCTCGATTTTGAGCCGGTAGTTTGGGGGCCCAAACCGGGCACCATCCGAAAGCTTCCTGTGCTTCTGGGCGACACGGTGGGGCTCGCCCTCTCGATCAACGATTTCGGCCAGGCCGTGGGCATTTCCGGCAATTGCGCGAACACCATCGTTCCTGGATTCGCCGCCGGCCCGCACGCCGTGCTGTGGGATAGCGACGGTTCGATCCATGACCTCGGCAATCTGGGCGGAACCGCGAATCCCGCGCTATTAGCCGTGGGCAATGCCGCCAACTTCATTAATGATCTGGGCCACGTGGCCGGTGGTTCGTCCCTGCCTGGCAGTACCACGTTTCATCCGTACTTTTGGACCAAGGAAAAAGGAATGCGGGATCTGGGTGTACTTTCCGGAGATTTAGTGGGCGCCGGCCTGGCCATCAATAACCGGGACGATGTAGTTGGCCCATCGATCAGTGCGCCCGGCCCGGCCAGCGGAAACCCACGAGCGTTCCTGTGGAAGAACGGCCAGATGTACGATCTCAATTCTCTGCTTCCGGCAGACGCGCCGATGTATCTGTTGACCGCCTTCGGGATTAATGATTCCGAAGAGATCGTGGGCTTCGGCGTCACTAACGAAGGCGATATCCATGCGTTTCTGGCTTCGCCATGCGAGTTCTGCACGCATCCGATATTCGACCGTCCGCGCGTACCCTGCCCGGAAAAGGCCCGTCATTTCCTTCACTGGTAAATTCGCTTGCCGCAACCGTGAGCTCTGGCGCGCCGGATTCAACTTGCGCCAGAGCTTTCTCGTTGGACGGTCGATAAGTCACAAAGCAATTCAGATCGCCGCGTCACGCCCAACTCGTAGAGGTGAAGAACGCAGCCACTGCCCTCCCAGAACTGCTCCCGCAAAACGCGGTTCGAGGAAGTTGGTTGGATTAGGAACGATAAGTGGGCGTCCAGCGAAGGCTGGCATGAACAGTGGGTGAAAGTCCCACCGGGGTAAAAGTTCGAAGCCCCGTAGCTTGAATAGCAGGAAGGAAGGATGAGCAGCCGACAAGGCTGAGAATCTAGCAGGGTGAAAGTCCCTGTGCCGTCAATTGCCTGTATTCGGACGGTTAGCATATCCGGTGCGTGTGGAGGTAACGAAGCGCGTTCTGCCCGGAAGTAAAAGTCTCGGCTGCCCTGCGGCAGTATTGCAGCGGTAGGAACGATCTGGGAGACAAGCAAACTTGGAGGCCTGAACATAAAGAAATATCTGCAGCCCCGAAATCCTGCCTCGCGGAAAGTCGTGTTCGCGAGAAACTGCGGAAGCCGACCCGTTTCCTTCTTGGGGGAAGGCCGATGCCACAGAAGAAGAAACAGGTAAAAGCACTTTGTGGAACCGCCGGGGTATGGGATCAAGCATCCAAGGAAAGATTCACAGAGATAACGTCGGGAAGAACCCGTTGGCAGCAGGGGCTGGAAGCGACCTGCAAAGACTCCTCGAACGAGGCTAACAACCGAAGGAGGGGAGAGCCAGGCGGGTTTGGCGCATGAGTCCGTAGGAGCGATGAGGGAGGGGCAACGCCTTCCTAAGAGGTGGGACACGCCTCTCCAGTGGAGGTAACGCAAAACTGGGCAAAGGGACTCAGGACACTTGGTGGTTTTCATCGCCAGTGAGGTGGCCGGCTTGATAAAACCGGCGCAACGCCGGTGCTGGTCTGGAAACGAGGTTGTGGGCAAACCACAGACGTAGGGGCGTACGCGAACCAGCGCTTAAACCTCGCGGAAGAGGGGAAGGCTCACAACGGACATGCCAAGGTTTCAAACCGGACCCGGGAAATCTGGCCGTCCGGGATTATAGGGGGGCTTCGGGAAACGCGGCCATGGTGGAACTGTGCACCCACCTCGCAATCGAAAGAGCGAGACTGGTAACCTCCCACCTAAAGTTGGCGCGCCTGATCTCTATCCCAACAACTGAAAATCCTGAAGCCTATTGACAAAGCCATCTAAAAGGATGGTGAGCGAATCACCGGGCCGTAACGCAAGTGAACCCATATGGCCTCGAAAGTACTGCACCCCGAAGGCCGAGCCCTCACTTTTCGGGCGAAGGCAGCATGGAGCGCCGCAAGGACTGACGCGGCGAAACACTTCGGCGGGGTTGGTAGGGACAGCACGGTGACAAGGTCATGCTAAGCAACTGGAGAAACCCTCCTCGTCCCGTCGAGAAATCGGCGGAGCAGGGAAACCGTATAACCGGCAACACCGGGAAGTCGGTGGACGGCGAGAGGGATTCGGCTGGGTCTGTAGTAGTGAGGAAGCGGAGTAATGTCCGTGGAGCGAAGAGGCCCTGCTGTTTGTAATGGCTCTAACAAAAAGGGAGGCAAGGGTGAGATGACAAAAGCGCCCGTCAGTTTGCAGGACCTGAGAAGGAGTCTATATGTCAAGGCGAAGGCAGAACCGCCTTGGCGTTTCTGGGGACTATACGTCCACGTCTGCAAGATGGAGACTTTGCAGGAGGCCTACCAGATGGCGAGAAGGAATGACGGGGCACCCGGTATTGATGGGGTCACGTTCGAAGCCATTGAAGAAGGCGGAACGGAGAGTTTTCTCGGGCAGATTCGGGACGAATTAGTTAACAACACGTATCGGCCCATGCGGGTACGGAGGAAGGAGATTCCAAAGGATGGGGGCAAGAAAGTCCGCGTCCTGTCGATTCCTGCAATCCGTGATCGCGTGGTCCAGGGGGCGTTAAAGCTCATCCTGGAGCCGATCTTCGAAGCTGATTTCCAAGCAGGGTCGTATGGATATCGACCGAAGCGGACAGCGCATGAAGCCGTAGCCCGAGTAGCCCAAGCGATCGTCGAAGAGAAGACACGCATCATTGATTTGGATCTAACCGCCTATTTCGATAGCGTGCAGCACTGTCTGCTGTTAGAGAAAGTGGCCCGGCGGGTCCAAGATGATGCGGTCATGCATTTGCTCAAGATGATTCTGAAAGCGAACGGGAAGAAAGGCGTTCCCCAAGGCGGGGTGATTTCACCGTTGCTCAGCAACCTCTATCTCAATGAGGTAGACCGGATGCTGGAAAACGCGGTGTCCACAACGCGGAGGGGCAGGTCAACCAACGTCCAATATGCACGATTTGCGGACGATATGGTGATCTTGATCGACGCTGAACGGCGGAGTGACTGGCTGGTGAAGGCGGTAGACAGGCGGCTGCGCGAGGAGTTCGCGAAGCTGCGCGTTGCGATCAACGAGGACAAGAGTCGGATGGTGGATCTGAAAAAGGGAGAGAGCTTTACCTTCCTGGGCTTTGAGTATCGGCGTGTGCTGAGCCTTCAGCGGAAGTGGCGGCCATACTATGCGCCCAAGCTGAAGAAGCGGACAGCGCTGTTTGAAAAGCTCAGGGAGATCTTCCAGCAACGTATCAGCTGGCCTGTAGAGAAAGTGATTGAGAAAATCAATCCGATTCTGCGCGGCTGGGTGAACTACTTTCGGATCGGCCATTCGAGTACTTGTTTTTTCATGGTCAAACGCTGGGTGGAAAAGAAGGTCAGGCAACATCTGATGCGAGCCCGGGGGCGCAAAGGTTATGGCTGGAAGCGGTGGAGTAGCGAATGGCTTTATGACAAGCTGCGTTTGTTTAACAACTACCAGCTCCGTCGATGGTCAGGCGTGAAAGTCGCCCCGGCACGATAGGCCCCATAAATCTTGGCACCAAGCAAACAGGTGCGCCCAGTGCGGGAAATCCGCACGCTGGGTGCGATGTGGCGGGGGCTGGAAACGGATTCACGGTTCGGCTATTGAGGCACTCCCAGAGGAAACGGGGAGCAACAAGCTAGTGTAGTGTCCAACAAATAGCTAGACAGTGGGTGCCGATTCGCCTTACACTGGTGCATGGGAAAATCGAGTGCGCTTTCCACCGTGGAGCAGCAGAAGATTGAGCAGTGGGTTTCGGCGCACGGCACGCCACAGCAGGTGGCATTGCGGTGCCGGATCGTTCTGGCGGCGGCTGCGGGTGAGTCCAATGTCGCGATTGCCCAGCGGCTCTTGGTGAACCGCAACACGGTGATTTTGTGGCGCAAGCGCTTTGCCTCCGAGGGACTGGACGGCCTGTGGGATATCGCTCCCGGCCGGGGACGAAAACCCAAGTATGAAATCGACAAGATCGCCGCTATCGTGGATGCAACCTTGCAAACCAAGCCGGCGGGGATGACGCACTGGAGTTGCCGGACTATGGCGCAGAGCCAGGGCGTCAGTAAATCCACGGTCAACAATATCTGGCGCGCACACAAGCTACAGCCCCATCGCACCAAGACATTTAAGCTTTCGCGCGATCCGAAGTTTTTGGAAAAGATGACGGATGTGGTAGGCCTATACTTGAATCCGCCGCAACAGGCGCTGGTGCTCTGCGTGGACGAAAAGAGCCAGATTCAGGCGTTGGATCGCACCCAGCCTGGGTTGCCGATCAAGAAGGGGCGCTGCGGCACGATGACTCACGATTACAAACGCAACGGCACCACCACTCTGTTTGCCGCTCTGGAAACACTGCAAGGCAAAGTCGTCGGAGAATGCCATGCCCGACACCGGCATCAGGAGTTTCTGCGATTCCTGCGCCTCCTCGACACCGAGTTCCCCGGCGATGTCCCGTTACATCTGATCATGGACAACTACGGAACGCACAAGCACGCCAACGTAAAGGGGTGGCTGAAACGTCACCCCCGCTTCGTGGCTCACTTCGTCCCCACCAGTTCCAGTTGGATGAATCTGGTCGAGAGATGGTTCGGACACCTGGACAATAAGGCCATCCGGCGCGGCGTCTTCCTCAGCGTGGCCGACCTACAGGCGTCCATTCAGTCGTTTCTCAAGGCTTGGAACCAGCACCCTAAACCCTTCGTATGGACCGCGACCGTCGAATCCATCCAGGAAAAACTCGCCCGCTGCCGCCGAACTTTGGAGCAGATCCAACCGGGCTCCACCAGCCCCAAGTCCAGAAAACGCAAGCAGGTCACTGTCTAGTTATTTTGCAGACACTACACTAGGCTAGACCTTCGGAACACCGCGCCAGTCCTCGACCCGACCGGTTTGTGGGAATTGATCGCGATTGCTCCCGGCTAGCCCTCGTGCTAGAGCCAACCGTCATTTGGCAACTGTAGATGATTTTGTAGCTGCCGAAAGCCTAACGCCTCCACAAAGGCCAACAGTCTTCAATAAGGTCCTGGCATCAGCTTGAAACAGAATGCCTTAAAAATGAGTGATTTCCGGGAAGTTCCGAAACTGCCTTGGGCGCAGGGGGTCGCATTATTAGTTTCAATAACTTACAGATAGGTCACCTGTCCAAACAACAGGTGATCGGATACTGAGAACCACGATCTGCCGGTGGAGCGGCTTTTCGCCTTCACGGTCTACAGCGATCATCGGCACCCGCAGTGCCATGCGGAGTCTTTCTCATCGGTGGATTTCGGTGAGTTGCCAGTGTGCGGTCCCCCGGCCCGTTTCCATATACCTCTTTCCAGCAGCGCATCCGGATCATAGACGCGCTGTAGTTCAATCATAGTGGTCATATCGATATGGCTTCAACTGCCAGTTAAGCGCAACCACATTTCGGGCGGCAGCCAAGGCACCGAAGCATATACAGGCCTCCGGGGAGTAGGCCTCAATCATTTTTGAGTCTCTCGGTTCTAGGTTGCTCCACGCCTACCGTGAGGGCGTTTCTCGTTACGGATCTGTTGAAAACTCCGGCGAAGGCCTGCAATCAAGCGGTTCCGTATACGCCATAATACAGCGCTAACCGAAAGGCCGTGCGCGCTGAAAGTGGTTATGGGGATACGACGCAGAGTGGTCATTGAGTTAGGACACTCCTCACCCTACGATTGAGGGGTTCATGGGGATCATCGCCAGGCGGACTTGCGACGTGGTCCCGTTACCAACTGAGACCGGCTCCAGGGGACGTGGCGCTCAGGTGCTTCCGGGTGCCTCAGCGCTCAACCCCTAGTACAGAAAAACGTGACCGGCGCCACGACGCAACGTCTGCGGGTGAGGTCGTATTGTGAGCGTGCGTTCGTGTTTCGAAACCAACCAGCAGTGCCGTACTTAATGGAGCCAGTGTTAAGGAGATCACGATGGCCAGCAATCGAGGAGTGGCTTATGTCGGTCCGGGTACGGTCGAAGTAAAATCCATCGACTATCCGAAGTTGAGGATGCCCAAGAGCGAGTCCGACCCGTTCGGCGGCAAAGACGCCCCACACGGCGTGATTCTGAAGATCGTGACCACCAACATCTGCGGATCGGATCAGCACATGGTCCGCGGCCGGACAACAGCGCCTGCGGGACTTATCTTAGGCCACGAGATCACCGGTGAAATTGTCGAAAAGGGAAGCGATGTAGAAATGTTGAACGTTGGCGATCTCGTCACTGTTCCGTTCAACATCGCGTGCGGCCGCTGCCGCAATTGCCGCGAAAGGAAGACCGGAATCTGCCTCACCGTGAATCCGGCGCGCCCCGGCGCGGCTTACGGCTACGTCGATATGGGTGGCTGGGTGGGCGGTCAGGCGGAGTACGTCCTGGTCCCGTACGCAGATTTCAACCTGATCAAGTTCCCCGACAGAGAAAAAGCCATGGCGAAGATCAAGGATCTGACGCTACTATCCGACATCTTCCCCACGGGCTACCATGGCGCAATTCAAGCGGGAGTGACCACCGGGTCCATCGTATATGTTGCGGGGGCGGGCCCCGTTGGCCTTGCGTGCGCAGCCTCCTGCCATCTGCTGGGCGCGGCCGTGGTCATTGTCGGGGATATGATTCAGGAGCGTCTGGCACAAGCTAAGAGCTTTGGCTGCGAAACCATCGACCTCCGCAAGGAGGCTTCGCTGGCGGACCAGATCGCCCAGATTACCGGCGAGCCGCTGGTGGACTCCGCCATCGATTGCGTAGGCTTCGAGGCCCACGGGCATGGACGCGCCGCCAACGTGGAACAACCGGCGACGGTGCTGAATTCGATCATGGAAATCACCCGCGCGGGTGGATCACTCGGTATCCCCGGATTGTATGTGACCGGTGACCCGGGGGGCGTGGATGCGGCGGCCAAGATTGGTTCCTTGAGCATCCGTATTGGACTCGGCTGGGCCAAATCGCATTCGTTCCACACCGGTCAGTGTCCAGTGCTGCGCTACAACCGACAACTCATGCAAGCGATTTTACACGACAAGATCCAGATCGCCAAGGCCGTGAATGCCACCCTGATATCCCTTGACGATGCGCCCACTGGCTACAAGGATTTCGACCATGGCGCCGCCAAGAAATTTGTTATCGACCCGCACGGGACGGCCAGGAAAGCCGCCGCCTGAGTCTGAGTTCCTGGAACCTAATTCAAGACTTCATAAGGAGACGACCCGATGGTTACGTTAGCAGACGCACGCAGAGTGATCGCAGCAGCTGAAAAGAAAGCGGGTGAAATTGGGCAGCCGATGAATGTCGCCGTGGCCGACGAAGGCGGTAACATCGTGGCGCACATACGGATGGACGGTGCCTGGATCGGCAGTATCGATATCTCTCAGAAGAAGGCTTATACGTCCCGCGCCTTCGACATTTCGACCAAAGACTTGGCGGCGCATTCCCAATCCGGCAATCAGTTCTTCGGCATCCATGCCTCCAATGACGGCAAGATCATGATCTTCGCTGGTGGAATTCCTTTGAAACAAAATGGGAAAGTCGTGGGAGCGATCGGTGTGAGCGGCGGGTCAGGGGACCAGGATAACGCCGTGGCCGAGGCGGGTGCCGCCGCTTTTTAGCAAGGTCGTGACTGGCGGCCCGTTTTTGCGGAGCGTCCTCCTTCGATTGCTTTGGAACCCGGGCTTGATAGATTTTCATGCCTTTTTCAGATCTTTCGTGTTAAGCTGTTCATTATAATTGCGTTCGGCGCTGCAAGTCCCTGTCGGACTCCTCCTGCCAAGTCCTGTGAAAAGTCTAAGTTATCGCTTCTGATCGCGGAAGACACACATCGACGAGGAGACCTTGTGGGTGCATCCAGACGCTCGCTGATCTCCCAAGTCGCAGCGGTCGCGTTGCTGCCCTCGATTCGTCCTACTCACAATGGACGTTAGTTTGACGCACTCGATGACCTGCGCGGGAGGGGAAACCCGGCCGTGCGGCTGTAAGCAGGTTGCGCGGAACGGGCAGAGCGATTGACCGCCGCCGAAATCCACCGATGAGAAAAACTCCGCATGGCGCTGCGGTGCCGATGATCGCTGTAGACCGTGAAGGCGAAAAGCCGCTCCACCGGCAGATCTATGACGCGTTCCGCGCGATGATTCTCGAACGCAGGTTGCAACCAGGTCAGCAGATTCCCTCGTCGCGAGCTTTAGCCGCCGAGCTACGAATTTCGCGGATTCCCGTACTCGGCGCTTATGCTCAACTTCTCGCCGAAGGGTTTATCGAAAGTCGTTCGGGCGCGGGCACGTTTGTAACGCGTCTACTGTCCGACCAGATCCTTAGCGCGCGTCCCGCAATGGCGAACGTTGCGAGCGATCTAGAATCCGATGCTATTTCACGCGTCTCCAGACTTCTGCCTGTGGAGGGAACCCCGTGGTTCCGCGGGTCGGGCGCATTCAGCGTTGGGCAGATCGCATACGACCATTTTCCGTTTCGCGTCTGGTCTGACCTGGTGACGCACCATGCGCGAAAGGTGCGCGCCAGCTCGATGAATTATTCGGATCCAATGGGTTCGGAGGACTTTCGCGAGGTGATCGCACTCTATCTTCGAACGGCGCGTGCCGTTCATTGCGAAGCCTCTCAGATCATGGTGGTGAATGGTTCGCAACATGCGCTGGATCTGTCGGCGCGCGTGCTGCTCGACCCGGATTGCCCAGTCTGGATCGAGGAGCCAGGCTACGTATTCCTGCGGCACACGCTGACGCTTTCCGGTTGCCGACTGGTTCCGGTTCCAGTTGACAGCGAAGGATTGGATGTCGCGACCGGCATCAGGATGTGCCCGGACGCGCGCGTGGCCTATGTCACACCCTCGCACCAGTATCCACTCGGGACCACGATGAGTGCCGCGCGCCGCTTGCAACTACTGGAATGGGCGCATGAGGCCAATGCGTGGATCGTCGAGGACGACTATGACAGCGAGTACCGCTATGAAAGCATGCCGGTCGCGTCCATGCAAGGGCTGGATTCCGGCGCTCGCGTAATCTACATCGGAACATTCAGCAAGACACTTTTTCCATCGCTTCGGATCGGCTACATGGTAATTCCCGCGGCTCTTGTAGGCCGCTTTCTTGCGGTGCGGCAAGCGAATGATCTCTGCCCGTCACATCTTTATCAGGCAGCGCTCGCCGATTTCATAAGCGCCGGTCACTTCACGCGCCACGTCCGCAGGACCAAGCAGTTGTACGCGGAGCGCCGCAGTGCGCTCACGCAAGCGCTGCGGAAGGAGTTCGGATCCGAAATCGATATCCTAGGCGCGGAAGCCGGCATGCACCTGGTAATCACGCTTCCGCCAGGTCTGTCAGATCAGAAGATATCGCGGCGCGCGGCGCAAGAAGCTCTTTGGCTCTGGCCCCTCTCTTCCGCTTACGTGGGCACCAATGTGCGCCAGGGGTTCATTCTGGGTTTTGGCGGTACGAAGACCGATGAAATGCCTGCCCAAGTGCGGCGCTTGCGAAAGATCATCCGCGATGAAAGTGGCTATCGTGGGCAGACGCAGAGTGGTCATTGAATCCTTTCCCCCCCGAGCTTAGAGTTAGAAAATCAACGATAGTTGCCAGTTGAGCTAAACTGCTACGTTAGCTGGCTCGCTGGCTCTCTCCACCCACTCGCAAAGTCTGCGAATTCCGGACGTTACGAATCGATCGAGGAGCACCATCATGGCCCAACGACAGACTCGTTTTCTCTCCGCGCGCTTTGCGCTTTTCGCGTATCTGCTATTGCCCGTAATCTGTTGCGGACAATCGACCTTTGGCGACATCCGCGGCACCGCGCGCGACCCCGGAGGTCTCCCGGTGTCCCAGGCCGCGGTTACGCTTCACAATGTCGATGAGAACACGAACCGCGCCGCCACCACCGACAATAGCGGTACGTACTTGTTCGAGAACTTAAAGCCGGGACACTATCAGGTCTCTGGTGACAGCCCGGGATTTGCGAAATCCCCCACGGTCGCGATTGAACTGGTCGCCCGCCAAAGCGCCAGAGTGGATATCGCGTTTTCCATCCAGCAGGTGCAACAGAGCGTGAGCGTCGAGGCTACCGCGGAGCAGATCAATACCGAGAACGGCACCGTCGGCGATACGCGGGGCAACGAGCAACTGGAACAGATGCCGCTCAACTTCAGAGCCCAGACTACCAGCCCGCTCGCCTCGCTGGCCTTATCTCCGAACGTCATCACGGACAGCCAGGGCAACATACAAGTCGGAGGCGCCACTTATTCGATGACGGGTTATTCCGTCGATGGAATTTCCACGGCCAATGTCACCGCCAACGGCTCTCTACAAAACGCCTACCCGTCGTCGGAAGGGCTGTCCGAACTCAAAGTCACAGCCTTCAACAACAGCGCCGAGTTTTCGCAAGTGGCGGATGTGACGTTCATCACCAAGAGCGGAACCAACCAGTTTCACGGCAGTCTGTTTGAATATTTGCAGAATGACGCGCTGGACGCCACCATTCTCAACTTCACGTCAAAGGCGCCCAAGCGGTTCAATACCTTTGGCGGCAGTCTCGGCGGCCCACTCACCATTCCCCATTTCTACAACGGCCACGACAAGACATTTTTCTACGTCGACTACGAAGGCAATCGACGCAGGACGTCGACTCCGGAGCAATATCTGGTGCCGACTCAGGCGGAGCGAAACGGAAATCTGAATGGGCTTCCCATCGTCAATCCGCAAACGGGTCTGCCCTCCAATGCCTTGATCAATCCCTATAGCGGACTGCCTTTCGCGAACAACACGATTCCGACGTCCATGCTGAACCCGGTGTCCCTAAAGTTGCTCAACGAATATTACCCGCTGCCCAATGTCAGTGGCGCCGGGAGCGGCTACAACTATGAAACGCTCCAGCCCACGCCTTCCAATACCAACGGCTTTGATGCCAGGCTGGATCACGTCATCACTTCCGACCAGCAGATTTATGCCCGTTTCAGTTGGAAAAACTTCCTTTCGGATACAGGTCAATTGGGCCTCCCCGCGAATCCTCTGTTGCCGAACGACGTGAATGTGGAACATGACCGGAGTTTGATCGTTTCCTATAACTACGCCATCACTCCCAAGATGGTGAACGAGTTTCGCTTCGGTTTTACCAATAGTCTCGTGAACACCACCTTTCCTATCCAGGGCGCCACGGCCGACAACCAACTCGGCTTGACCGGTATTAGCTTCGCGAATCACCCGAATGCCGGAGCGTTCCCGACCTTCAACTTCTCCGACGGCAGCGGCTTTACGCCGATCGGCCGGGACAAGGACGGGCCCGGCCAGTCAAAGACCATGCAGTTCACCGATAACCTTAGCCGTACCATGGGCAAGCACACACTCCGTTTCGGTATAGACGCCCGCCGGGTCTTCTACGAAACTGTGGTCCGGTGGGGCCAATCGGACGACTTTGGCGCGTTTACGTTCAACCAGGGCGTCTTCACGGGTAGTTCATTCGGCGATTTCCTGCTGGGCGCGCCCAATACGGATTTTATTGTGGCGAGCAGTCCCAACACCAATGAGCCAAGCGTTCAGTGGGGGATTTACGCCCAAGATCAATGGCAGGTGAACGACCGCCTCACGGTGAACTTCGGAATGCGGTGGGAGCTGCTTCCGGAATTCACAGAAAATCAAGGCGACATCGCCAATTTCGATCCGCGAAACGGCGACATTGTGGTTCCGAACATCCTTCTCAGCAAGACCGTGCCCTCCAGCCCCTTGTTGCAAGCCAACTACAACGCCTTTCTGATCTCTTTCAACGCCTGCAGCTTGGCCACGAGGGACATGACGCTTCCTTGCACTAATGTTGTGACGGCGAGCCAGGATCACCTGTCGCAGAGCCTGCGGAACACCTATTGGGGCGATTACGATCCCCGGATCGGAATCGCTTTCCGCCCATTTCGAGATAATAAGACCGTCTTTCGCGCGGGGTTTGGGATTTTCACTCAAACCCCCTTGGGGCAGTTAGCCTACGATTTTCTCGGCATCCCGCTGGGCGCGCCCTACACCTATTCGAACAACAACGGCGGTGTGCCGCTGTTCACATTTCCGCAAACCTCTCCCGCATCCACCACCGCGCAGTACGGAGGAACCGGGCTTTACGATGGGATGAGCCCGAATTTCAAGGATCCTCAAACCGCGCAATGGAGCGTAACGATCGAACGCCAGTTGACATCCTCCCTGGCCGCGCGAGTCACTTATTCCGGAATGAATTCCTATCGGATGAACGTGAAAGAGGATTACAACGCAATCCCTCCAAGCAAGCAGGCGTACGTATCTAGTCCCTTCGTCGATCCGCGCGCTCCCTATCAGAATTGGGACGAGATCAACTACAGCGCGAACGCGGGATTTTCCAACTATCAGGGGCTCTCCGTCGAAGCCACTCAAAGGACGTCGCACGGACTATCGTTCCAGGCCAACTACACGTGGGCCCATAACATCAGTGATGCGCAGGGCGACGCCCCCGGGGGATTCACTTCGGAAAACCTCTTGTTCACGCCTTCCTACGATCAATTCGACCTCCGCGCGGCTCGCGGGAACGTCGCCGGTATGCCACGGCAGCGGTTCCTTTTGACCGGCATGTACCAGTTGCCGTTCGGCCCCGGCCGCACCTTCCACAGCAACTCGGCCATCGCAAACGCGGTGTTGGGCGGTTGGAATATAAGCACAGTCACCCTGTTGCAGACCGGGCCCTTCCTCACGCCTACCATCAGCCCGACATTGGATCAGTCCAATACCGGCATCGTAGGGCGTGGCGGCATCACTGCGCGCCCGGATGCCGTCGGAGATCCGACCTCGGGCCTTTCTCCCGATATCGAGTGGAACCTCAACGCGTTTGCGCCCACGCCTGCAGGCGCCGGGCGGATCGGGAATGCCGGTGTCGGCATTCTGGAGGGTCCAGGAACAATCTCTGTCTCGGCGGGGTTGTCAAAGACCTTTCAAATCAAGGAGCGCATGCGGCTCAGGTTTGAATCGACCTTCACGAACGTCTTGAATCATACGAATTTTGCTCCACCAGCCACCGACATCAGCAGCCCGTCGACCTTCGGAGTTTTGCAGTCCGCTCAGACCGCGGGGCAGGGAGGGAACCGGACCGGACAGGTCTCCCTCCGGTTGGATTTCTGAACATCGTCGTGTGATGTGAGATCATTGTTTCGTTTTTAATGGGAAAAGGAGATCAGATGGCTATTTATCAAAGTATGCAAAGGGTGCGGTTCTCGAGCCCCGACGGATACGAAAAATTTAAGTTGCTGTTTGGAGAAACGCGCAATCAGCTAAAGACCCTCCCAGGGTTTTTGCACCTGACCTGGTGGGTACATCCCAGGGATCCCTCCTGGTACAACGAGATCAGCCTCTGGACTGGCTTTGAAGCCCTCAAAGATTGGCACATGAACACCTACCACAAGCAAGCCAAGGAGTGGGCCGTTCGCAGCGGCGCCATCATGGAGGACATCATCACCAACTTCGAACTGAAGAATACCCGGCTGATCCGAGTGTGTCCCTGTTGCGCCCTAATCACAGACAAACCCTACGACCTTCACCAAGAGCAGCAAGCGCTGGCGGAGCCTTGCCCAAAGTGTGGGTTCCAATTCCCGGTGATGGCGGAAACATCGGATAGCACGGCTGTGTTCAAGGACGTCGAAGTGCCCACGTTAGCTCCGATGGTTGGAGCGGGCGACTAGTTCCTGGCCCTGATCTGGACCAGAGCAACCGCCACGTTTCCGTTTGTGACAGTGATTCGGCGACCGGGGGTGGGGAGATCGACTGCAAGTGCTTCGCAATGCGAACTCTTACCGTACGCTCCTAGAAATTGTCAGCTAGACGTGATCGCGGTGTCGCATCGAGCTTGCGGAGCGGAGGCACAATCCATCCTTTCTCTTCTCGACCAGCGGCGATTTTGAGCGCGCTCGGGATCTCCCAAGAGCGTTACCATTATCGACCGCGTGGGCATGTTGAGCTAAACTATTTTGCCCACGGTCCTACCTGTAGTCCGCAAAAACTGCATACGTTCATGCCGCGACTTCTTCCAACCGGTATTCGTGATGCAGTCCGCCCAGCACAGCCTTGCGGCGCACTCGATGGCCTTGCGGAAGGCGGTGTCGATGCTCCGTTTGGGGCGGCGAGGGGTAAAGCGGCGCCGGAATACCCGGTCCCAGGCTCATGTGAACACGGCCGTGATTGTAATGGCGTACCCATCGATTGAGAATGTGCTTGAGATGTCGCTGTCCCAGCGGTATGAGAGAATCCAGACACTCCCGGCGGATCGTTCCGACCAGACGTTCGCAAACCGCATTTGCTTGGGGCGCTTGCGGCGGCGTCCGCAGCACGCGCACGCCCATGGCGGCTACGCCCTGATCCAATTGCTGGGAGAAGATGCTGTCCCGGTCGTGGATGAGGAAGCGGAACGAATGATCCCCAGGGAGTGCTTCGCGCAATTGCTGCTGGGTCCAGTCTGCACTGGGATGATCGGTGACGTTGACGTGCAGGATTCGTCGCCGGCCCAGCTCCAGGAGAACGAATACATAAAGGATACGGAATCTGGCCGTCACCACCACCAGGAAGTCACAAGCCACAATCGCCTGAGCGTGATTGCGTACGAAGGTCAGCCAGCGCTGACTGGGGTCGGGTATTCGGCGGGGACCCTGGGCCAGATACTTGCCGACTGTGCGCGGCGAAACTCGGATGCCCAGTTTCAGTTTCAACTCGTTGGCGATGCGTTCCTGTCCCCAGGTCGAGTTCTCTCGAGCCATCTGGCGGATCAACACTTGGAGGTCTTTCGGCAGACGGGGCCTTCCCACGGGCCGGGATTTCCACCGCCAGAACCAACGGAATCCTTTGCGATGCCATCGGATTAGTGTCTCGGGCCTAACCACAACCAAAGCGTTGCGCCAGTCGAACCGCCGGCTTAGGAAGCTCATGAGCCAGCGGGTGGAATCGTCGGCCCGGCGGGGTTTGGTCTTGCGCTCCTGAAACAGGGCCAGTTGCTTGCGCAGAAATAGGTTCTCAGCCTCCACAGCGCTCCGGGACCGGCACGTCGTCAGGACCAATCGGAGAAAATCCAGAAGCACGCGGAACCCTGTCCGAAGCAAATGGCGGAGCGCCTTCAGCCAGCCATCCAAGAGGCACATGAACGTCCAGGATCGCACGCCCCAACCACCGTCGCGGCGACTACTGCTTGGCTGTTCGGAGTTTTTTGCGGAGCAAGCGCCTGCTGAGAAGCGACCGACGAACAACTCTCTGAACTGAAGGGCAACGCTCTAGACACGCTCTAGTGCTAGATTTGAATTGACGGGGCCTGAAAGCCATCAGGCCGAGTGGAGATCGCAATGCTGACATTCAAGCAGTTCGTAAGCGAATTGGCGAGAGAGGACGTGATGCTCTCCCCCGCCGAGGTTCAGGAGATGACTGCACGCTTCGGTGACAAGGTTCTTCAGATGGGGCACCTTGAGGAAGACGGCTCGATGCTCGTTCCCGTGGATTGCATTCTTGATGCCGTCCTATCACTTAGAACGCAAGCCCTTATCGAAGCGGCGGAGAGCATTAACAACGAACAGATGGCTTCAATGCTCCGATCCGGCGAAGCTCTTGTGCAACTGGTCATCGAGGCCAGAGAGCGCAAACTACGACAGATGATTCGCACCTTTCAGAAAGAGAGAGACAACAGCGAATCGCATAAGCAATGGAAACATCTAGAAAAGGAAATATTCGGCGTGGATTATAACGACTGATCCATGCCGCATATCGACTGGAAGCAGTTGCCACAGGCCGTCAGAATACACCTTGAAGTCCGACTGAAGGATCGGTCCCTGACCGAGGACGATATGATCCACTTGACCAACTGGATCAAGACGAATCAAGAAGTACCAGACGGCGAATGGTGTAAAGATTTTGGTACGTTCACAGTGGCCGGTGAAGGTCCCATTCCAAAGACGTTCTTGATGAAGGGACAGCCGTGTAAAGGGAAGCAAATATGAACACGTCCAAGTCTGAAATCCGCTGCCCTGTTCGGTCCGCCCACCCAACTACCCACCCAGTATTCGTACCCATAGTATTCAGTTCCACCATCTTATTTGATGGTGGTCGGGGCGGCAGGATTCGAACCTGCGACTTCCTAGTCCCGAATCAGGCATGATTTCCTAACACTATGATTACACAGCGAATATTTTTGCAAGAAAACTCAATTTAGGTACCAAGAACGCGTCTGTGGATGGGCAAACTGCTGGGCGGTTTTAAAAAGATCTTCAAGACCGGGCCGGCGAGCAGCGCTATTCCCCAAAACAACCGCACTTATTCAGCGCGGAGACCCAAGATCAATTCAGTTTGAGAGGGCAAGACCACTACCGCTGATTCGCTCGATCTGTGGTCGACCTCGGGATCCAACGCGTCTTCTTCGTACATCCGTTGCAACTACGAGCTCTCGTGTGCACCGTGTTGCGCCACTGACTCCGCCCGCTGCGGCACGCTGTCAGCGCGCATAGCCTTTAGCCAAAAACCTTTCTCTCTGTGCGTACCCATGGCTGTCGCTGACCACCAGTCAGTGTGCATCGCGCAGGATCGGTGGGCAGAGCGCAGGACTCGATGGATGATGTCCAGCTTGGGAATGTGAGCGTCGATTGAAACTAAAGAGCAATGGCGTCCACAGAGGTGAATCCAGGTCTATTGGATTCAGCAACTTCCGAAACTCCTTACTCCGGCCGGTCCTTAATGGAGTGGAAATGGAGTGGAAGAATTCAGCGCGAAGCGAAGCGCCGTAGTGCTTCGTTAATCGCCAGGTAAAGCCGGCGGCCCTCTCCGGGCAAGACCGTAAAGCCATGATGCTCGTAAAACCGCCGCGCCGCTTCATCCTTCGCATCGACGACCATGGCGAAGACGCCAAGCTCAGCCCGTGCCGAGCGCTTCAAGGCGTCGGCGAGGAGGACGCCGCCGAGGCCGCGCCCTTGGTGAGATCGGGCTACGGCGAGACGCCCGAGTAAAGCCGCCGGAACGACCGGATAACGCGGAAGTTTCCTGACAATGGCCGACGACAAATCCGACAGTGCAATATTCGTTGCCGTCAACGTGTAGTAACCGGCGATCTCGTCCGTTTCACGGCTGACCGCGACAAAGCATGCGGTGATGCGGCGCCTTACATCCTGCGATGCTTGCGTTTGAAGGTATCGGTCGAGCGCTGCTGAGCCGCTCGTGAATCCTGTCCGGACGTGCTCGTCAGAGAGCGGCTCGATCCGATAGGTCTCGCTCACGCCTATTTCCTGACGAGCGTGCGGTGGCGTGCGAAAGCCTTTTTCAGGGCCGGGACGGGAGCCCGAGGTTTCGTGAGGAGCTTCACGAATTGCTCTTGCGCCGCTCGTGAGAGCCGGATGACTTCGACCTCGGATACGGTCTTCTGCGCCGCTTCCTGCGCAGCGGCGACGACGAAATCGCTCACCGAACGCCCCTGGATTTCCGCGGCGCGGCGGACGACAGCAAGCGCCTCGGGTGCGATGCGCGCCTCAAGGCGGGCGGTCCGGCTGGTGTGGTGCTCTGGCATGGCTAAACCTGGGTTGTTGACGACACCCTAATGTACGTCATTTTACCGTACAAGTCAAGATCCTTGGTGCAACCGTTTGTTCCGAAATGATAATCCGGATCAGGTTGTCCTCCGCAAAAATTCGGTCCGAACAGCAGAAAGGTTCACAGGCTATTGTAGAATATGGAGTTGCTGACGTTCATTCGGTTATTCCTTACCTCTCGTGTTGCCCTGATCGCCGAGAATCTGTTCCTCCGAAAACAGCTTGCCTGGTTCCAAGAGCGAGAGGTGAAGCCACGCCGGACAACAGCCTCATTTCGTCTCGCGATGGTGGCGCTCGCGAAGTTCTTCGATTGGCGATCGGCACGATTCGGAGGGAATGCCTGGATTTCCTGATCCCACTCGGCGAAGGCCATTTAAAGAGGATACTTCGTGAATGGGTTGGCCATTACAATCGCGGACGACCTCCTCTTTAGGACCTGGCATCCCGGAACCACCCCAAGCCAAAGTTCCGGCATGTCCACACCGACACAAGCTGCCCAACGTACACCGCGTCAAATCGACACCGGTTCTCGGCGGCTTGCAACACGAATATCGCTTGGAAAAGGAGGCCGCATGATGCCGGATTGAATTTTTGCGGTCAGTGTGCATCGCGCAGGATCAGTTGGCAGAGCGCAGGACTCGAGGGATGATGTCCAGATTCGGAAGACGACAGTAAATTGGAAACAAAGACAATCGCGTTTCCTGGCACCTCGTTCTGACGATTAAGAATACCGCGTTTTCACTCCGTGCTTCCTTCACGGATCAAAACGGAGCACAAATGGAGCACACGCCTAGCTTGGCACCTCTTCGGTTTCGCCGGGCATGATTTCCAAGAAGCGACGTGGCCTGACGATCCGGGTATCAAGCCATGAAGCAGGAAAGTCTTTGGTGTTGCCGGTCACTAAATAGGTTGCGCGGGCCGCTTGTGCACATTCGAGGAAGATATCGTCGTCGGGATCGACGCATACCCGAATAGTTTCCGTGGACTTGACCCAAAAACTTCTCTCACGAATGGCCTGAAGGATTGCGGCAATCACATCTTCATCGCGGCGAAATCGCGGCCGGCGGATAACTTCCTCGTATTCGGCATAGACATCCCCGGTGATGCAAAGCTGAATTGATCCGCCGATGGCGAGCAAGAATACCTGGGCCGGAGGTCCGAGAGGTTGTAAGAGCGCCGAGACGATGATGTTTGTGTCGAGGACGACCCGGATCATGCGCCCGGCTGAGGCTTTGCTTCGCGCCGGGCTCTTCGCGCCGCGGTAATCTCTGCGTCGATCTCATCCATGGAAAGCTGGTCCAATCCGGCATCCTTGGCAGTCGCCCATGACTTGCGAAGCCATTCAGGAGCCAGGTCCTGCTCCAGAACTTGCAAAGCGTATTCCTCGGCTGAGACTCCTCGCGCAGTCGCCTTGGCCTTCAGCGCCTGCACGTCCTCATCGGGAAGTTTGATCGTTAGGTTCATGGCGATCCTACTTTCAGATTAACCCGTTTCCCTGGTCGTAATCTCGTGGCGCCAGTTTACAAGAAATCTGTCAAGACTGTCTATTCTCCTGAAACCTGGTTTTTGTTTCCTCCCGCCCTGCCCTGGCTGTAATCCGCAAAAACTGCGTACTTTCATGCCGCGACTTCTTCCAACCGGTATTCGTGATGCAGCCCGCCCAGCACAGCCTTGCGGCGCACGTCGCCAAAACTGAATCGAGTCGGCAAGACGGTCAAACGTTTGCAGACGGGCTCCGAGCGGCGCATCATTTTCTAGGATGCGCGCTTCCGCATGATTGTCACATGCTTGGGCCGCGTGATCACGCTCATTGACGCGCGCTCGGCGGTCGGGTTCTTTCGTAGACCGCGCCTCCTCTCTGATGCGGCGATATTCCGCGAGCAGATGGCCCGAATAGGAGTGTCTCCCGCGTGCTAACGCTGAATTATGAAGGCAGGGGCCTTCCAGCCATTCGCCTCGGAAATCTCGGAATGAGGGCGGCTCTCGGGGATGTCGGGAAGGCCGGCGAGATAGATCGCGTCTGCCTGGTGGTTCACGTAGGCCTCGAAAACGTAATCGTTCCAGTATTCCCTGGTTGGCCCGTACTTCATGTGGCGCTCGTAGTCGTCGAAGCCCGCCGTGGCGGGGAAAGTACGCCGGAAGTACGCCAACCAGTCGGCGAAGTCCGGGTGCACCACGATGTATGGCGTCGTGAAGACGACATGTTCCTGTGCTCCCCGGGGAATGGCGGTGGGAGTAAACGGACGTACCAGTTTTCGTTCTTCCTGCCGCTATAGCCGGCCGGAACGATTGCCCGGTACACGGCACTGGTGACGAGGTCCTCAAGAACGCTCAGCGTTGCCTTCTCTGCCGTGGTGGATGTAGAAGCCCATTCGCGAATCCTGCATCAGCCGGATCAGGCGCAACAGCTCGGGGTGCATTCCGAAGGCTGCACCGACCTCCAAAATGGTCGTGCCGATGGTCTCGTTGGCCGGTCCTGCACAAGCATCGAAAAATGCCCAGCAGGTGAAGTAGGATGTGGTCAACGGGCTCATCGGCGGCGCACTCGGCATGTAGAGGTCCTCGGCCTTGGAGATGATGTCCGCGAACGGCGCCATCTCCTTCAAGGCCGTGAGCTGCTCCGACATGACCGACACCTGGTTCTGGGCGTAGACGTAGGCGGCGTGAGCCGGATCGAAGCCGGCAAGCTCTTTCTGGCTCACGACCGTCTTCTGTAGCTCCTCCGCCATGGCGCGGCCGGCGATGACATTCTTGATGTTCACGACCTTCCGCTGCCAATGCAGCTTCATCTTGGCAACGATCCTCTTGGCGATGGGTCTGCCGCTCAATGCCTGCGTCGGGCTTCGTCTTGTCCATGTTCGTTGCTCTGTTGTGATTGCCTTCCCTGGTGCCTCACGTGCCTGTGGATCAACCGAGCACTGGCGGATGAGAATATCGCTGAGCCGCTCCGGGTTGTTTCGTCGCGATGGCCAGCACGTCGGCGCGGGCCTGGGAAGCGATCCCGAGGGTCTGCGCCGCAGCCATGAAGTGGTTGTAGGCATCGATGACATCCATGCCGGTCAGTTCGTAGCCGTACCCTTCGAGGATTCGCTGGATGGCGAGGCGCCCCACCTCCAGACAGAACCGGGCGTCTTTCTTGAGCAAGTCGCGCGATGCGCGGCTGAGCGTGCGCGGATCGGTGCGGCCCGTGTTGGCAAATTCCAGGGCGAGATCGAGGAAGCCGGCGTCTTTCGCCGCGGCAAACCACCGGCCGGGCTCGCCGCTCGATGTGGCCAAATCCAAGAGGATCTTCTTCGGGTCGCGGCCGGGATATTTCTTGACGATCGCCCGGAACGTGGCGAGGCCAGTTGATGAGCCATTCGCGGTCAGAGCATACTTCTCATACGCCTCATCCACTCGGCCGACGATCCAGCAGGATTTTCTCGCACGCGGCATCGATGGCCGCATCCGGCTGATTCAGGCCGCGGGAAGCTTCTGCATAAGCCAGCGCTTCATCCATGCGGCCCTCGCGACACCAACGCCTGCATGCCGAACTTGCGGTCATGCCAGAATGGAAATCGCTGAAGCGCCAGCACCTCAAGCAGTTCCTGGTGGCGGCCCGCCGCTAGCAGGCTGGAGAGGCAGACGCTGGTTCCGCGGACATAGTTCCCGGGCCGTGGATCGGACCAGGCAGTCCGCAGCAAGCCGAGGAATCGGTCCGCCCAGTAAGAGGCGACTTCACGGGAACCGCACAGCTCGCCCCACCGGTCTCTCGACCAGGGAAAGGTAATCGACGCCATCATCCTCGATTGCCTGCCAGAGGCGGTCCAGCCATTTGTCCCGGGTCTTTCGGTCCGCAGGAGCCTCGATCGCGATCGGCAACAATTCGTCCTGCGCCCAGTACACCGCGCCGCCGAGAGCGCCGGATGAAGTATCGATGTCTTGGAAGGCCGGCCAGATCCTCTCCATCAGACTCACGACGCCGTCACCGGCGGTCACGGGATCTTTTCTGGCGACCTTCTTGATTTCCGTGACGGCTTCCTTCAAGCGCTGGCAGGCGAGATGCGAACCCCTCCATCCGAATGCCCGGGCACGAAGCCGGGCCTTGAACGTCCAAGTGTGTTTCGCTGCCATCGACTCAGAGAATTTTGGCATACGGAGATATCGCTGATCGTAGGACAATGGGCGTTGCCAACGAAGGCGCCACTGAGGCTCCGGCGCCGCCCAAAAGCAGCGTGATGGGATACCTTGCATGGAAACAGCCGAAATCCTGCACCAGTTCGAAAGAGCTACCGGAAGGTTCGCGCGGACTGCTGTCGAAGCGGCTGTGGCACGCCGCGAAGAGGTCACGCCGGAGCTCCTCCGCATCCTGGAGGACACCGTGGACCGGGCAGCGCAACTCGATGCCGAGGGCGATTACATGGCCCATCTGTATGCCATGTTTCTGCTGGCACAGTTCCGCGAGACTCGCGCTTACCCGCTGGTGGTCCGCTTTGCTTCGCTTCCGGGCGACCTCCTGGATTCTCTCTGCGGCGACTTCATCACGGAAGACCTCGGCCAGGTCCTGGCGTCGGTGTGTGGCGGCGAACTGGCAGGGATTCAGTCCTTAATCGAGAATGAGGACGCCGACGAATGGGCTCGGGGTGCGGCTCTGAGCAGTCTTGTGACGTTGGTTGCCGCTGGACAGAAGAGCCGTGATGAGATCGTAAGCTACTTCGCGTCCCTGTTCCGGGGCAAGCTGGTGCGGCAGTGGTCCCACGTCTGGGATACGCTTGTCTCCTATAGCTCCGACCTTTACCCTAGCTACGGCAGGCGGTCTAGTATTCTTCGGCGAAAATGGCGGCGTATTCACTGCCGTGGACGCGAAAACCGGAATACCCATCTGGCACTTCGAGACTGGTCAGGCATGGAGAGCGTCCCCTATGACCTATATGGTGGGCGGCAAACAGTATGTCGAGCTGGCTGGTGCCGGCGGCATTTTCACTTTCGCTCTGGTTCAGTAAACCGGGGCCCGTGCCTCGATACGCTTCTCACGCCGAGACACGGCCCCTACGCCGAGACTCAACCTCTTGCGTTGCCTGCGGCCAGTCACCCTGCTGAACCACGCCCTCGACTCCGGTGCATAGGCCCCATCCGGTGCTCGGTTTCAGTTGACTTCGACCCAATAGGGCGATGAATCAGAGGCCTTCCCCAACGTGTCCAACATTGGATAAAACGACTGAGGCGCCCGCCCGGTCGCGGCGGGTGATAGAAGCGATTAGCGGACCCGGACTGGCGTAGCGGCCCGCTGCTGCGCCAGCGGTGCGGGTCCGAAACGTTGAGGCCGGCTTTGCGCCCTACCTTCACTGGGTCTTGCGGTTGGGAATTGAGGTCGCCCGGCCCGAAATCTGGGTCTTAAACGACCCGGTTGGCAAAAACAAACTCCAGATCCACCGTCCGGGACCTTTCGCCTTCTTGATTGAGTTAGGCTCTAACTGAACCCGGGAGCAGGACTGACTTGCAGAGCCTGATGGCACTGGCATCCTGTCAAGTCGCTTGTCGCCTGGTACATTCCATCAAACAGGAGAACAGCAATGCCAAAGTATATGTTGCAGGCCAGCTACACGGCCGAAGGCGTAAAAGGTTTGATAAAAGACACGGCCTCGGGCCGCAGGGCTGCCGTAAAGGCCGGCGTCAAGGCCGTTGGAGGAAAGCTTGAAAGCATGTATTACTGTTTTGGCAAAGATGACGTTGTGGTGATCATGGATCTGCCCGACAACGTCGCTGCAGCCAGCCTGGTTACGGCCGTTGGGGCCAGCGGACTGGTTCGCGCCAGAACAACCCCACTTCTTACTGTCGAGGAAATGGACAAGGCCCTCGCTAAGAAAGTGGGATACAAGGGTCCAGGTTCCGCCAAGTAAGGCTGACCAGCAAATATCATCGCCTCAGGAGCGACATCCGATGGAGAGCCGTTATGAGTTTGGTTCTCCTCGGATCGTCGCCCACCCTCCAACCCCAGTTCTATCCGGATGTGCTTTCTGATCGGCTAAACTTGGCTCTGACACCCAGATGCCGCTCTCCGCGGGCGACAAACTACCAACGAAGCAATACGGCATTTAAGCTTTACTGTATAACCAGCGGGCAAGGTGCCAATTGTATTGAAAGTCCTCTGCCGAAAGCCGGGCCGTTGCGTTGTGGATGATCAGTGGAACATCCATTTCATAGAGGGAACCATGGGCACGGTACTCCGGTGGAAGCGGTTCAGACTCGCCTTCCAGTTGGCCGAAAACCGTATCGCGGTCGCCAAGCACAACCAGATCCCCAATTCGCGAGGCCATCAAGTGATAGCGTTTCGATGCCTCACTTCTAGACAGGATCGCCTCCACGCCTTTAAGCCCAGATATCGTCTTCGATACGGAATCGATGTCGTTTGGGCGGTTGCAGTAGACCCATGCAACGCCTCCGTGGCCACGATGGTGTTTGGGATACCTGTCTCGCTCGACCGAGATTGCGATGCGAATCGGAGTACCACGCCGGGCGCAGGCTTTCTCCAGGTCCCAGCAGCGCGTCTTATAATTCATCCCGTGATCCGCGGTCAATAGGAACGCAGCGTCCGGCGCGGCGGCGGCCGCTTCGCCGAGCAGTTGGTCCAATCGCCTCAGGTGCTCCTGCGACTCCTCTGCCTCAGGAGGCCAAGTGTGCATAGGGTAATCCGTGGTGTGGACGTATAGGCACCCGAGGTCGCGGCGATTCTTGAGCAGATCAATTGCCGCCGTCAACAGCCAGTAATTTATCTCGCGACTGTAGATGTCTGGGGCGGGTCCCATCCGCTTTACCCAATATTCGTTAGGGGTTTCCGCGGATAGAATCAGATCGGCGCCGGGCGCCAGCAGCGTGGTCGTTTTCTTTTTGCTTGAGAGCAGAGCGGACTTCACGCCTTGCTTTTTCGCGCGCTGAAAAAGCGTCGGCGAGAGCAGCAGATCGGCGGTCTCCATGTACTCTTCCCGCCCGGAGCGTTCGTCGAAGTACGAATTACCAGTGATACCGTGCTGATCGGGCAACACGCCGCAACAAATGGATGCGTTGTTGGTATTCGTGACCGAAGGCATCGTGTCCTTGACGCGGCGGAAGAGACCTCGTTCCCGCCACTGAGCCAACACTGGCATGTGGCTTTGCTCCATATATTGGATGCCAAATCCGTCGCACATCACCACGACGACGCGCTGTGGCGATCGCTGGGCGAAGGCCTTAGCGGACAGGAGGATCGCACCCGAAGCCAGAAACTCTCGCCGAGCCATGGATGAAGTTCGCATCATTCTTACGATTAAGTTAACATCGCTCCTTGCCCAATTGGGCGTGGATAGCCTTCCGTGTGCGCCGTCATCCAGGACCTAGCGATGGCAGATGGCAGTATGGCTAACTTCCCAGACCGGACTTCCGGCTCAGAACGATCCGCTAGCCAGATCGGATGGGGTCGTTTCTGTGTGCGAGATGCATGTGATCGCGCGAGTTGCCGCAAGGTCTCAAACTTCCGGATGGTGGTCGTGCCAGCTTGTTGCCTGCTCGAAGGCGTGAGCGATGCAGCATAACGTACCCTCACTCAGCCGCCGGCCGGTGAACTGGATGCTGTAGGGCACGCCCTCCGGCGCGAACCCACACGGTAAGCAGATAGCCGGCACGCCGGCGAGGTCCATCGGCATGGTGAACTCTGAACTACGCGGCGCGGCGGCGGACCAGGCGGCGTGGTAGGCTGCCATTGGTCCCACTTGCAACTCGTGGGTAATAGGCCACGCCGGATCGCCGCCCGCCGGTCCGGCCATTGCATCTACCGAATTCAGTAATGCCACGAATTGGGTTGTCAGTTCGGCCCGCCGTTTTCGAGCGGCTGACAATTGTTGCGGCGTGACACGCAGACCGGATGCCAGGAACTCGCGCAGGTAAGGTCCATACTCACTCGCGCGAGATGGGTAGTTGGCCGCGTGTGCTGCCGCCATCTCCGAAGAACAGATCGGCATCCAGGTATCCACAACATCCGCGACACTCGGTATCTTTACCTCGACAATCCGTGCACCGAGGCTCTCCAGGACCTTGACTGCGTTTTCGAGCGCTGCGGCCTGACCGCTATCAATACCTTTCAGTGCATAGGTTCGATCCAGGCCAATTCGCAGATTCTTGATGCCCTGGCCGATCTGGCCAAGTACGTTCGATTGCGGCTCGTTCAAGGACGTTGGGTCCTGCGGATCAAAGCCCGCGATCGCATCGAACATGATCGCGGCATCAGCCACGCTACGTGCCATGGGCCCGACGTGGTCGAGTGAAGGCGCCATGGCTAACACCCCATAACGACTGACCCGGCCATAGGTCGGCTTCAGGCCCACGACTCCGTTGGCCGACGATGGCATCCGAATCGATCCTCCGGTGTCTGTCCCGATCGAGGCGAAACATAGGCCCGCCGCTGTCGCTACGCCCGAACCGCTCGACGACATGCCAGGCCAGCGGTCCGCCCGCCAGGGGTTGATAGGGACGTCAAAGGACGGGTTGTACCCGGCGGCTGCTCCTTCCGAGAGGTTGAGTTTTCCGAGTACCACGGCGCCCGTAAATCGCAGTTTCGACACCACTGTGGCATCGAAGGTTGGAGCGAAATCCTTAAGAACGGCAGTTCCGCCCATTGTACGAACGCCTTTCGTATAGCACAGGTCTTTGATCCCGATCGGAACGCCGTGGAGAGGCCCTCGATAATGGCCAGCCTCAATTTCCTGAAGAGCGGCGCGAGCGTCCGCTAGAGCCTGATCGCTCGTTACTGTGGCATAACTCTTCAGGCGGGAATCGATTTTCCCGATGCGATCGAGCATCAGCCGGGTTAAATCCACAGGAGATAGATCGTGCGACTGAATTCGCCGAGCGACTTCCCGGAGGCTCATGAAGTAAACATCGCCGCTGGCGTTGCTTGTCGTCACAGTCGAGGAGGAAGACCGTCCGTTGCACGCTGTGAGCGGGAGAATGGCGCCGGCTCCAATCATGGTCACGGCTTGCCGCCGGTTGAGTTTGTTTTGGTTCACGTCGAGCCCCATTCTCCGCCTTCTGGAAATCTGGCCTGCCAGAAATCTCAGGCACTGCAGGCCGCTGGCCTGGATCGCCTCAGTCTATCGCACGGCGCGAGTTGTAGCGGCTGCGAGTGATAGGAATGAGCGAGGACCATCACCAAGCCATATCGGACAAATGACTCAGAAACGGCGTTCTGGGAAATCAGTCCCGGGAGAGAGGGCGCCGGTCGGTTGAGTCGATCGCTTGCTGAGGTGATTCAGCTTGGTTTGGCATTCCGGGCAGGCCTGTATCGGCGGAGGCGCTTAGCGGCGGCTTGTTCGACGATCGCGTCGATATACACCCGCGAACCACCAAGTTCCCGCTGAAGAGCCTTGCCTTGCTCTGTGGTTGCCAAGGTGCGCTGAAAGTCCTTCGCGCGTCCGCGCTCTGCATCCACGGCCTTCCGGATTACACTCGTCGCTTCTGGTCCGTATTTCAAGGGTTCACCTTGATCTTCCATCGGGTGTTCGGCAAACATTTCGTCGGCCAGTGCCTCACTGAGCAATGGATAAGCTCTCTCCATGATCTCTGGACCAGTCTGCTCTCCGAACTGCCTTATCCGAAACGTTCCACGTTCCGTCAGTTCGAAGTCCAGCAAGCACGACTCCATCTGCCATAATTCCGCCGGCTCGTCGCCGAGTTCATCGAGTTGTATCAGGGCGTGAGTTTCGTCGTCGGCCTCGACGATTGAGAAACTGCCGTCTGGCCAGCGAGCGCAGAACGCGGGCATAGCGCCTCCTGCAATGGTTGTACCAGAAGTAGGCGACGAATTCCAGAGTGATTCATTCGTTTCGGCACCACGTGTGGGCTCGTTGACCCTGAAATTCCACGACGAGCGGTCTTGCAAAAAAGATAGCTTCCGGATGGCGCGTCATCCAGGAGCGATCCGCTTTTTGATTGGCTACACTTAGCTGAATCAATCAAATGGCGCTCTCTCGAATCTACATGAATCGCAAGACGCGCAGGCACACTAGGCCGGCTCATCGAAGCGGTCATCAGGAGGGCTGGACCATGGTAGTTCCTTTCACGCGCAGTAAGAATTGGATTTTCGCTCTTTCGTTGTTCTTTGCGGCGATCGCCGTACTCGCACCCACGGCGCAGGCTCGGATCAGCCGGATTACGATCACAAGCAACGAGCCGGCGTACGGCGGCGTGTCCTTCGGCGCGGTGGGCGCCTACCGCTTCGTGACCGGCATCGCCTATGGCGAGGTGGATCCCAAAGACGGCCGCAACGCGCTCATTCAGGACATCGAGCTCGCGCCGCGCAACGCGAAGGGGATGGTGGAGTACTCCACACCGTTCCAATTACTGATGCCGGCCGATGGAAGCAAAGGCAATCGAACACTACTCTTTGAAATCGTGAATCGCGGACGTCTGCTCGATCTCAATTTCTTCAACGTAGGAGTCTCGAACACCGCGCCCGCAGGCGATGGGTTCCTTGAGAGTCAGGGATTCACGATTCTCTGGGCGGGTTGGCAGGCGGATATGGTGATTCCCGCCGCACCACCGGCTCCTGGCCGGCCGGGAGCTCTGCTCGGCATGACCGCCCCTGTGGCCACCAACAAGGGTCAGGTCATCACCGGCCCTGTGCGCGCTGAATGGATTTTGAGCGAACCGAACTCGACGCAGAACATTTCGGCGCCGGACACCAACCTAATCACGCCGGGATATCCCACGGCGACGCTCGACAACAAAGGGCTCATGATGACGCAGCGCACGACGCAGTACGGCTCGCGCTCTGCGATTCCCAACGATCAATGGGCCTTTGCCGATTGCACGACAAAGCCGTTTCCTGGAAACCCGGACGCGCGCAAGGTCTGCATGAAGAATGGATTCGACACGAACCATATTTACGAGCTGGTGTATGTGGGGAAGAATCCGATCGTCATGGGTCTTGGGTTGGCGGCGATTCGGGACGTGGGCGCATTTTTCCACACCGCGGTGAAGGACGACAGCGGCACGGCCAACCCTGTGGCCGGCGAGATCCGGCACACTCTGGTCAACGGCGTTTCGCAAAGCGGCCGCGTGCTGCGGACGTTCCTTCAACTTGGCTTCAACGAGGATGAGCAGGGCCGCATGGTTTACGAGGGAGCGAATCCACACATCGCGGTGGGAGGCAACTTCATCAACTTCCGCTTCGCCCAGCCTGCGCGGCTGGCCGGAGCGCAGCATATGGAAACGCAGTATCCTGGGGCCGAATTCCCATTGACGTACGGCCGAGTGACCGATTCTCTGACCGGAAAGACGAGCGGCATTCTGGATCGCTGCGCGAAAACCAACTCCTGCCCGAAAATCATCCACACGATGACAGACACGGAGTATTGGCAATCGTCTGGAAGAGCCGTTACCACAGATGCGCTGGGCAGCCGCGATATCGTAGATTCCCGCGAACGTCCGCATCTATCAGCTTTCGAGCAACCAACACGGCGGACGAAGCCCGGAGCTGGCGCTGACGAGTGCCCCGCAGAAAGGCTGCGAACAGCTCCCGAATGCGAATACCTACACCTACAACCTCCGCGCGCTCTTACTTGCACTGGAGCAATGGGTGGCCGATGGTACTACACCGCCGCCTAGCCGCTATTCCCGCGTATCTGACAACTCACTGGTACCACTCAAAGACCTGACATTTCCGAAGATACCCAACGCATCGGGGCCGCTCGGCGTGCCGGGCGTGAGCGGACCGGAGGGAATCTTCAACACTCGCTTCCTTTATGACCGCGGGCCGCGCTTCAACGCAATGGAGGCGGCGGGCTTCGTGGATAAAGAGCCTCCAGTGCGCGGCAAGCAGTATCCGTCGCTCGTTCCGCGCGTCGATGCCGATGGCAACGATGTCGCGGGCGTCCGCTCGCACGTTCTGCAGGCTCCGCTCGGCACGTATACCGGTTGGAACGTTCGCGTCGCGGGCTTTAGCCAGGGTGATTCGTGCGATTTGGTTGGTGCCTATATCCCATTCTCGATTCTGGCAAGCGATCGCCAGGCGAAGGGCGATCCACGTCTCTCCTTGCAGGAACGTTACACCGATACGGACGGGTACGTAAAGGCGGTGACGACGGCCGTGAACGCGTTAGTGGCCGATCACATGATGCTTCCCTCCGACGCAGCCGGTGCGATCAGCAACGCGGCGAACCGGTTCAAGGAAGCAGCGAAGGGGAAACTGCCCTAAAGCGCTTCGCCTTTGCCTGCTGTTCTGGTAGGATCGTTGGGAAAAATAGTGGACGGATAGCGCGTCATCCAGGACCTATTTCTTTCTGATCGGGTAAGCTAGGCTAGATCAAGCACATGCCGCTATCTGCTGGCGACAAATTCAGCCCATATGAAATTCTCACACCCATCAGCGCGGGGCTTACACAAGGCACTTGGCGCGACCGCGCCGCTGGGCTAGGTTTGTAAGAATGTCCGTGCCCACGATCCAGGAGCAATTCGGCCAGATCGACATCTATCTTTTCGACCAACTTCTAAAAGGCCGCATCTCACCCGGAATGCGAATCTTGGACGCCGGATGCGGTTCGGGTCGAAACCTCGTTTACTTCCTGCGGGAAGGGTGCGAAGTTTACGCCGTTGACCCAGACGCGCAGGCCGTGGAGAGGGTCCGCGCCCTCGCCCGCATGTTCGCGCCCGCGCTTCCGGAGTCGAATTTCCGAGTCGAAGCCGTCGAACATATGTCCTTCGACGATGCGTGCGGGGATGTGGTCATCTGCAACACCGTTCTCCATTTTGCGCGCGACGACGCGCACTTCGAGTCCATGCTGCACGGCGCGTGGCGGGTCCTGAAGCCCGGCGGGCTCTTCTTCTGCCGTCTCGGATCCTCGATTGGCATGGAGAGCCAGATAGAACACATCGAGGGACGGCGCTACAAATCGCCGGATGGTTCGGAGCAGTATCTCGTAGACGAAGCCCTGCTCGGCTCGCTCACCGAACGGTTAGACGCCCAAATGGTCGAGCCCGTGAAGACCACGGTGGTGCAAAATCAGCGCTCGATGACCACATGGGTCTTGCGGAAGCAACGGCTCTAAGAAAAGCAGACCTGCTTCATCGCCTGGTTCGGTGCAGATTGTGGACTGTTGGTCAGGCACCCTTCCGCTGCTGTCTTGCGGATCGTCGGCGATAGATAGTGTACGGGTTCGCCGTCACTCAGGAGTAATCCATAAACGTGCGCCAAATGTCGATTAGTACACCTTGGTGACCGGATGGGGCTATCGACGGATGATGTCTTCGCGGGTCACTTCGACGGAAACGGCCCAGGGCCAGGCTGACGCGAGTCGCGATTTGCCGCGGGGAAGCCGCTCATCTTAGGCGATAGGCGCACTGAGCCTCTTCGCTCTATAGAGTCTTCAGAAATGCGATGAGCGCCCGCTTGTCTTCGGGCTTCAGCTTCAGCCCGAACTCGTGTCCCTTGATGGCGCGGGTCTGCACGGCATAGCCCCGGTACCCGGTAGGAACATAGTCATCCCGTAGACGGCGGGAATCGAACCAGTCCTCCAGCGTTGCAACCGATCCATTGTGCTCGAAGGGCCCGCGATACCAGACGCCCTTAAGCGATGGGACTTTGTAGTATCCGGTGCCGCGCCGGGTCTTGGTAGCCAGAAACGGATCGGTGCCGACGGAAACATTCAGAATCCGGTACCTGCTTCGGTCTTCTTCTGGAACTTTGAACCCTGGGGCCAACGTTAGCATGTTGTTCGTATAGAGCGGCGGCGTATGGCAGCCACCGCATCCCTCCCGTTCAAAAATCTTCTTGCCATTGGCGGCGAACGCATCGACGCGGTTCGGGTTCGGGGGCGGCTTGAGCGAGTAGATGAACATCGCCAAAGCGTAAAGTTCCTGATCGCTTTCCCGCGCTAACCGGCTCACGTCGGGCAGCTTGCCGTCCGGGCCCGATGTGGGCCGGAAACCGTCGTAATCCGTCACCTCATCAATAAAGTTGTTGATAGCGTCATAGCGCATCAGATCGGCGATCGAACGATGCTGCTGGAGGCCTGTATGATCCAGGTAGAGCCGGTCCTGAACGCCAATTAGGTCAGGAATCTGCACAGGATAGATGGCACTCGTCCCCTGACGAACGTTGACTCCCGCTGGAATCGAACTTACATGTTCCACGAAATCGCCCATGGTCTTCTCCGACAAAGGTGCGGTGGGGTCGGGTTGTATCCAGGGCGCGCCGAAGAAATGCTGCGAAATCCGTTTGGCGGGTGACTCCGGGTTGATACTTCTGTCGTTGGCGAGACGGTATCCCCAAATGCGACCAAAAGGCACGTTGCCCTGTGCGCCCTTTAGTACCGTTCCGTCATTCATCAAACGGGTGTGGCATTCCGCGCAGGAGTCGAGATTAACTTCGACTGTTCCTTTCTTGCGGATGACATACCGGTAGAACGGCACAACTCCGTTCTTGTCGCCCTGGATTCCCGTATACTCGTACCACTTGGCGTTTCGGACGTCGGTAAACGGGTCATTGAAGGAAGTGAAGTCTTTCGGCGTTTCGAATATCAATTCGCCCGCGTTGATCCAATCCTCCTTGGTGCGCAGGGAAGTGATATCGAATGCAGGCTGAGGTTCCTGCTGCTGCAGCCACTCCCAATAGCCTCGCGGCTCTTTACCCGGAACATATATGGGATAGGTCTTCACATTCGGTCGCACCGGAATACGGTAGTAGTATTCCGACGGCATGTGATGAACAGGGATTCGCGCCGCGAGCGGAAGTTCGACTCCGTGCATCGCTTCGTCGTCCCACACTTTAGGAATTTCAGGCCGAAAGGGTTGGCCGGTCTGGCCGAGTATTGGCAGCATCCCAGCCACCCACATTGCGAAGATGCGGTGCGCCATTCAGTCCCTCGGCTCCGACAGCATACCAGAAAAGCTTCGCCGAACGACGAATCAAGTTCTCTATTCCGGCCGGGTCGCGGGCATCCGCTTGGCGCAGAAACGCGCGACTCGTTGAAGTGAAGCTTCCCAGATAGCTCCCGGTTCGGCCAGTCGTCACCTACTTTTCTTGAAAGATACCTTCCGTGTGCGCCGTAATACAGGAGTTGATCGCCAGTCGATGGCGGCTTTAGTCACTTCGAAGGTTTCCGGACGTTTCGTCCAAGTGGAATGCCGGCGGCAAAAACGTTTCTAAAAAACGAGCCCACCTTGTTCCTTTACTGAACGGTCAGTGAACCCCGTGCAAATTAGAAGTGCCTAATTTGCACTTAGAGGTGCGCGCGTCGGGCTCCTTGCTGACCGTGAGGCACGTCGTGCGGAATCTCGATGCCGCCGTCATGGAACGTGTTAGCCTGAATTATCACGTAATAGCTAACCATGGTTAACAACGTAGTCGCGCGGCTAACTCGTATTCTCGCCGTAGTCGCCTGCCTGGCGCAGTTCACCGATCGCGTTTCAGCGCAGGGAGAGACCACCAGCGCCATTGTGGGCACCGTGGCCGATCCCAGCGGAGCCGCCATCGCAGGCGCCACTGTAACGATATTCAGAACTGAGACCGGATCGAAGCGCAGCGCACTAACCGACAATGCCGGCCGGTTCAATTTCCCGCAGTTGCAGCCAGGCTCGTACTCCGTCAGTGTCGAGGCGGAGGGTTTCGAGGCGCAGATCAATGCGTCAGTCTTCTCGGACCTGGGGCAAAAACAAACGGTCAACTTCATACTGAAACTCGCTACGGCAAAAGGAGAGGTAACTGTGACCGGCGAGGCACCGCTGGTCAATCCCGACAACCCGAACACTGCGACGACGCTGAATGCGCGAGCGCTGGAGAACCTGCCGAACCCCGGCGGCGACATGACATATCCATTGCAGTTTGCGCCGGGCGCTTTGATCAATACCGCCGGTAGCGGCAACGATTTCGTCGGCGGTACGAATGGCTACGGCAACGTTCAATTCAATGGCCTGCCATCGCTCGCAAACGGCTACATTGTTGACGGCCTGGAAACGAATGACCCGCTCACAAATCTCAACAGCGGCCTGTCGACGAATCTGGTGTTGGGTCTCAATTCGACCGCCGAGGTCACGGTGAATACGCTCTCGTATGCTGTCGACCAGGGCAGATATGGGGCCTCGCAAATCGATTACGTCACCAAATCAGGCACGAATCAGTTTCACGGAAACCTGTACGAGCTTTGGAACGGATCGAGACTCAATTCCGCTGATTTCTTCACGAACTCCACTCCAGGCAGTCACAAGCCGGGCTCAACCGTGAACCATTTCGGCGGCAGTGTGGGAGGGCCGATTCTGCACAACAAGCTATTTTTCTTCGTCGACAGCGAATGGGTTCGGATCGCTCTGCCGATCGTGTCCGCCACAACGGTTCCGACTCCCGCTTTTCAGAACTACGTCCTACAGCAGTTGCCGTTGGGCGGCACAGACACGGTTACCGGTTCCACCTACCGGCCTGCGCCGCAAATGGTGCCGTTCTACCAGAAGATGTTCGGCTTGTATGGAAGTACCGCCGGAACACCGCTGGCCGTTCTGGGCTGCCCATTCAACAGCGACGGAAGTCCGGCGCAGGGTCTTCCCCCCAATGGCAATGGTTGCGCCAACCGCAAGAGCATCTCTCATTCCAGCGACGATCATGAACAGGTCCAAACTGCCCGTATCGATTACAACATCAACGAGAAAAGCATCACCTGGTACCGGTTTCAGGCTGACACAGGTTTACAGGCCGCCTATACAGACCCGATCAATCCACTGTTCGATGCCGTGTCTCCGCAACCGCTCTACTCATTCGCGGCTGGCTACACACATATCTTTTCCTCGAAGCTGGTGAACTATTTCAATCCGGCGTTCTCCTGGTACGAGAGTCTCTTCGGGCCGAGCGATCTTCAGAAGACCCTATCGGCATTCCCAATCGTGCTACAGGGCAATGGTGTGAACGCGCCCTTTACGACCATCGGTGGTCTGGACAACACGTGGGTTCAGGGACGAAAGGCCGCCCGCTTGTTCATCAATGACAACCTGGCGTGGACCATTGGCGCCCATGAGCTTCGGTTTGGAACCAACACCCGAGTCTTCCGGCTGAATGACTATGACTTCGGGGAAGGAGCCGTTCCCCTGGTCACCTACACGACTCTGCCGCAATTCATCCATGGTGTCGCTTCGACTGCGTCCAAGACGTTTCCGCTGGCGAACTCTCAGCCGTACAACTTCCTGAATCTGGATCTGTACGTGCAAGACACATGGAAAGTGACTTCGAGGCTCACCTGGACCTTCGGCATCCGCGCTACTCACAATTCCAATCCACTGAACCCGCACGATGCGATTGCTCGACTCTCGGGTTCCTTCGCCTCGATTTCTCATGATGTAAATCAACCACTGGACACCACTGTTCAGACCGGCCTCGGAAAGATCTTTGAGTCGACGCCGCTCGCGATTCTTCAACCGAGAACAGGCGTTGCATTTCAAATCGCGCCCAAGACGGTCCTGCGGAGCGGATTCGGCCTGTTCAGCGACCTGCTGCCTGGAAGCGTTGTCGATCTGGTGGGCGTGAATCCTCCATACTCCCAGACCTTCCAAGGAGGTCTTCTGGGCACAGTAGGGGGAACGGCGATCGCGCCGGGAGCGCCCGGCAGCGCCGTCGATGCGACCATCGCCGCAAATCAGATATTCAACGCGGGCTTCGCCAGAAGCCAACTCTCCTGCGCATCGCCACTCTCGAATCCGAGTACCTGTTTGCAGCCAGTGGCGATTACGGCCGTGCCGGATGGAAAGTTGCATGCGCCCTATTTCATGCAGTGGAGCTTCGCTCTGGAACACCAGATCGGCAACACGATCAATCTGCGGGCTCAGTATGTTGGCACGCGCGCGGTGAACCAACCTTACACGACTCAGGTGAACGGTTATCAGACAACGTGTCAGGGTTGCTTTGCGCCGTTCCCTTATAACGGACCGGCCGATCCTAGATTCGGAACGGTGACGCAACTGAATACCGGCGCGAATAGCCACTACAACGGCCTTCAAACGACCGCCGAGAAGCGACTCGGACATGGGTTGCAAGTTCAGGCCAACTACACTTGGAGCCATTGCATCGATACGGTGTCAAACGGAGGATTCCTGCCGTTCTCCGCGGGAGGAATACTTTCGCCGATTCCCGGCGATCTTCAGAGGGATCGTGGCCCGTGTGATTATGATGTGCGGCACAACTTCACAGCTAGCTATGTCTATGAACTACCGATTAAGCTCCGCGGCCGCCTTGGGCGCGCGCTGAACGGCTGGCAAGTATCTGGATCGGTTTTTTGGCACAGTGGCATTCCATTCTCGGTCCTGAGCGCGCCCTACACAGCCAATGGAAATGGCATCGTGAATGGCAGCGGCCCGCAATTTGCGAGCGTTGTTCCTGGCGTGCCGCTGTACGAGCACGATGCCATCCCGGGCGTCACGCAACCCGGGACGATTCAGTGGCTGAACCCGAATGCCTTCGTTTCAAGCGTTGATCCCAGTACCGGCGCCTGCGTGAGCGGCGATACACCGCAGAACTGTCAGTTCGGCAATCTGGGACGCAATGCCCTGCGAGGTCCCAATTTCACATGGAGCGACCTGTACCTGAGCAAATGGTTCATTTTGAGCGAGCGGGTTAAGCTGCGCATTGATGGCCAGTTCTTCAATCTATTCAATCATCCGAACTTCGGACTGCCAGTACTCGGGTACGCCGGAATTCCCGGTAAGCCTTCCACCCAGACAGGTTTCGGCGCCCTGACATACACCACATCGCCGCCAACAGGTCTGCTCGGGGTCGGGTTGGGCGGCGATAGCTCTCCACGCATGATCGCGTTTCAGGCCCGGCTTGAGTTTTGACAGCTTGAGGACCCGCATCCGCCAGTTCGCCGGAGGTCTCGCAGCACTCGGACGAGAAACGCGCATGTCTTTGAAGTGGCGCTCACTGGCGACGTGATCTTCAGTTGCTGAACTTCTCCAACGAGCTGCGCCGCCACGTGGTTAGGCGATGATGTAAGTTGTCAATAACCGCAGGAATTTCCTTTAGCCTACTCATTGGAAACATGTTGGCCGGATAGCTCCTGGATTGTCCGGCATCCGTCCATAAACTTTTTTGATCGTCCGGCGCTACACCGAAGAAAAAATAATGTCCGGATGCGCCGTCATACAGGACTTATTTCATTGTTTGGGCTAAACTCGATCATCAACCTATGCCACTGGCCGCGGGTACGTGCTTAGGCAACTACGAGATCGTTGGTCGGCTCGGCGTAGGCGGCATGCGCGTTTTCAGCAATCTAAGACCCACTACCACGCGAAGGGATCACTGGGCTTCTGCGAATGAGCCATGACGATTAAATGAATCTTAACCGAATTTGGTCAGCGGCGGATGATTGAGCAGCGGGGCGTAGCAGGCCCCGCCACCGGCCCACGGACGACGCCAGGACCTCCGACCCATGAGTGCGGCCACTTCTATCGTGCCATATTGTCAGAAAGAATCTCCGGCTTTGGGTGGTGGGCTTAAGTGTCCCCGAAGTTTCGCCCGCTCCGCTTCAGGTCTTTTGGAACGACTCTGCGGCTGAGAAAGTCATCGAGTCGCGAGTGCGCCTTCATCATTTCTTTCCGAGCGACAGACAGTTCGCGGGAGGCGCTGTGGATACGTTGGGCGCTGTCCGCGTATGGCAGGCCTCCAGGGAATTGACCCATGATTGAGCTGAACGCTTCGGAGGCTGCGTTCGCTCGCGCCGTCGTCTTTGCGACGCTCTGAACTAAGGCATCGCGAACGTTCGCCGGTGGCTTACGCCTGGCCTCCAGCGCATCCGAGCACTCAACACAGATCGGCACGTCGCCGCCAGCGTACATCTCGGTTTCGGCTTTGCAGTACATGCACTGGGCCATGGACAATTCACCTGCCTGAACCGCGGCCGAAATCCACTCCGACCGCGCTGCGGTGTCAAGGATGCCCGGCAGCGGCCCCCGGACTATCCCTGCTTCCCCATTGCCCGGATCATTCCTGAATTTTCGGCATCCGCACTTCCCCGTCTTCTTTCCTCCACCGCGCCGCCGCCGCTTCCGCTTCAGTCAAGGCGTTTTCACCATCTCCGAGCCCCAAGGCCGCGATGCACCGTGAGATGTGATCTCCGGTCTCATGCACCCGCTCAGGTCCGAATTCTCTCCCCGGGTCGAAGAACTGCCGTAGCCCTTTACTGGAGTCTTTCAGCGGACGCATAAGCCGATGGAATTCGAGGACGGCGAGGCCAGCCTGCGCCTGTTCTAGATCCCCCTCCCTAATCTTTTCCACCGTTTGATTCAAAGCGTTTGTGATCGCGGCCTCGTTGAGCATCATTTCCGGGATCCTCCGTCTGCTCGGAACACCTCCCACGCGGCCCACGCTATCACAAAACCGCACCGTTGGCCCTGGGTATAAGAGTGCTGGGTATAAGAGTGCTGCAGCTTCCGCGAAGGTTCGGAGCGCGAAGGCGAAAGCGAAGGCGGTGAGGTGCTGGACGCGAAGCTGGCCGAAAGTGATGTAATTGGTTCATAGTGCTGCGAGACAGCAAGGGCAAGCGTCGGAAATCGGTAACGCAAGCCAAGGCCGATTCGCGCTTAGTCTCAAAACTTCAGCCCGAATCGCTGAAGGTGCACGGTGACCCGCCTGGATACTCCGAAGAAGGCGCTGGCAAAAGAAAGAAGGGGAACTAGCGCAATGCCGAAGAAAAAAGAAACCACCGAAACGCCCGATGCTGGGGCCAAGCCTGAACCATTGGAACCGGCGAAGTTTGAAGCGGCCAAATCTCAGAAAATTCCAAAGCTCTCGAAAAAGAACAAGAATAAGCTTCCGCGCCGCGAGAAGAAGGCTTTACAGAAAAGCTCGAAATGAGCACGCCGCAAGATCCTCCGTATCCTTTCCCGCCTCCGCCGTTCCCGCTTCCTGAACCAGATGCTCCGCCCGAGGCTAACGGCGATAACCCGAAGCCCGACCCGCGGCCGTCGCTAGTCGCTCGCGATCCCCGTACCGATCCACAGCCAAGCGGGCAATGGGATAACATTGGGCGGGTAAAATATGGCCCTTCTTGACACACCCGATGGACAAGGATAAAGACCATGAGGCTCAGCAAGCCCGCTTCAGGCGCTCCGGCGCTGAATTTATATTGGCGGACCTTGAGTTAGCATTTACCTTTCCTCGATATTGCGAGTACTTCAAGGGTCGCGGATACTGCCTGTCGCAACCAAGAAAATGCGCGCGAAGCGTATGATTCGGTTCTGCGGTTCTTGCCAAGATCCATCCCCGCATTAACCGTTGCCGAACGGCAGAATGTGCAGGACAAATTAGAGGAATTGAAAAGCCGCCTTGGACAACTTGGGGAAGAATTCTAATTCAAACGAATACACTACCCAAAACCGGTGCGAGCGGGTTTTTACGCCGGTCGGCGCAGTTGCGTGACGGCCCGCATCGGTTGCGAGGCCCATCGTTGCCATGACTCCAACGTCATCCATGTGCGCACCACAGTGCCCATGTGAATTTCCACTCGGTCACCGTTGCGCGCGACGACGCTTCGCGAGTCGCCGTTCACCGGGAGAAGGGTGTCGCCGGGTTGTGGATCGACTCGCGGGTCTCTGGCCCCTTTCACTCGACGATCAGCATACATCATGCTGGATCGGCGGATCACCGGCTGCGGGTGCCGGCCCGTAAAGTGTGGGTCTTAATGGGGAGATGTTTTCTTGCGCATGATTTGGTCCGCGATCAATTGACCCCATGCCTTTTCAAACACTAGTCGATCTATACACGGCGGGAAGTTGTCTATCTGGACCCTGCGAACTCCATCGGGACTCGTGTAAGGAGAGGTGATCTTACACCCTCGCGAGCGAAGTTCCGCCAGGGCTTCACTGTACTGCTGCTCATATTCTCTTGCCCTCATATTTGCGATCAATTCGTCAAGCCTGGGCTGGGCTGAATTTCAGCACGCGTGTTCTGCTCGGTGATGTTCTAGGGTGGCGAGTGCCAGTTCGCAAGCGCCGCGAGCGGCTCTTATTCGCAGATGAGCGAGATTGAAGTCTGAGTGCGCGTCTGCGACTGAGTTGTCAACAAGTACGACTAGGTCGCGGATGGACGCACGATACTGCTGAACGGTTGCTTGATGCTCATGCCGCAACGACTCGCGTTCTATGCACAACATTAGGCGCACCCTTGGTGCACGACAAGTATACGCCCGTTAGCCTGCTTGGTGAGTCTGACCAGTCTTTCAAACCGGCAATCTGATTATGACAGTGGTAGGAATATGCTTGAGTGGGGGGGATGGAATCTGTTCCGTCCGCAATCGTCCGCAATAGATCACGGCACACCCGACGAACGCGGGCAATCTTATCGCCATTCACGATCTCTTATACAGGTCCCGGTAGCACAGAATACATGGTCTGCTGAACCGACGTCATCACTCCGTAAGGCCGTCGCGACCGCCGCGACATCTGGCATACCCGCTACAGCCGGTCTCAGCTGGCTGTACAGGTGGAACCCGGCAAGTGCAGCTGTTTTCGTTGGAAATCGCCTCCCGAAAATCGGGAATGCGGTCCAGGGTGCCTGTAACTGGATCGGCCAAGCGAACTGGTAGTTGATTACAGTTCCAGAAACGGAGAAACGGCGAAGTCTGAAGTATGGAAATCAGGAGTTGGGATGTGAGGAACCAAGTGCTCCATTCACGGACCGGCGAATGCCCGCTTTGTGGGGGGATGTCCCAGCCGAAATTATCAAGCTTCGTGGGTTCAGGTCGTCAGCGGAGGACAATTATTTCAATTGCCACGGCCTTTCTGGTACCCGGCTTCGTACGATTTCTGGTCTTCGTCTTTCGTGAAGTGCCTCTTTTTCGAGTGATCCTTGTTATGCGCCTTGTCATCTTGGCCGTCGCGCACACCTTGCTTGTATGTCTTGTTTTTTGAATAATCCTGCTCGTGATCCTGGAAAAATGGAGCGGCCACTGCCTGTACCGCGACCCCACTTATACCAATACCCACTGCTACCGCGACAATGCAGACACAGTGTTTCAGATTCATTCTCATAAAAATTCATCCCTTCGGTCTTTCGTCTTGAGGCTGGAACTCCGTTTTGCCCGGGCCAGTATCGCTTCGAAGTTCCCGCCGAAGCGAACCCGCAGCCAGTTTGGACGAGCACTCCCATGGCCGTTCGTGCAAGTGTGGCACGGGTGCACCCGCCAAGCGGACGCCCCAAGGGCACGTGACCCTACACGGTCAGGCTAACCATAGGCGGTCACACCCAGATTCCGGCCGGCGCGACGTTGCTGCTTTGCAACATACGTGCCAGTCACGCCGAGTTAAGTGATGTGACGGACCGGTCACATCACAAACCAGCAACCTGCGCCTGAGCAAGCAAGGGGCAACCGGACCCGCCGAGTAGGACCTGCGCTGGCGAAGATTCGGAAGCTGCCGCACTTGCCACTTCCGGCGCGATGGCGCCAATGAGGTACATTGAGTTACGAATAGTCGGCTGCCGACTTGGCTGAGGTGCTTATGAGCAACGACCAGAATCCTTCCCGTGCTGGGGGAATTGGACCCGCTGCGGGCGTTACCATCATCGGTGAAACCATGCGGATTCAAGGCACTTTGACGAGCTGCGCGGAGGTCCAGTGAACGGGCATTTGGAAGGCCAAATGGAAGTGGGTGGCCGTCTAACCATCGGCGCGGGCGGGACGGCCAATGCGAACATCAAGGCCAGTGATCTGATCGTGGCAGGCTCGGCGAAAGGCAACGTAGAGACCATTGGACGCCTTGTGCTTCGCGCAGGTGCCAGCCTTGAAGGCGACGTTAAGGCCGCCGGAATCGTGATCGAGGACGGCGCGAATTTCAAGGGCGAAGTCGATATCGCTCGGCCGCCGTCGTCCTAACACTGAACCACACGCGCACCGCGGAGTCGGGTGATGCTAGCTTTTTAGTGACGTAAAGGAAGCGTAGGATCCTGCGGTGTCACTCAGGGCACCGCAATGGTGGCTAAAATCGCTGCGAAGAACGGCCAGCCCGATGAAGTGTCAACTAGGTAACGAAAAACCAAGACTGATCTCGCTAGCGGGTTCACCTGTGCCTACGCAGTTGATATAAAAGGATACGTGGCCACCCCTGAAGCCAGACTCGGGTCTGAGCACGCACGACGGTTTCGCGAATGCAATACCGTACTGTATCGCCTTGCCCACTGGCCGATTTGGATCTTCGTGTTCTTCATCGCTCCTGGACCGCTGACATTCGATCTATTCGAACGCGGTTTCGATCAACGCACGGCCCTGTGGCTCGGAGCGGTCTTATTGGTGACCGGGATCGCCGGCCTGCACGGATCACTGCCCGGTGAGCCCAGACCCTACATCTTGCGTTTCACTGAAGACAAGGCGAATCCGCCCTACCGGCGGATCTGCTACACGGCGGCGTGGGGTGATCTGATCTGCTTCGCCTTGCTGAATCTGGTCGGTCTCACCTACGCAGTCGCCACGGGCCATTGGCGGTTACGTCAAATCTACGAGTATGCGTACTTCCCGCTGGTCATTGCGGTGTGGATTTGCGGTGCGCTGGGCCGGCTGCCGCGGGTCGGCTCATCGACTAAAGGAGAAGGAACCGAGCGCCGCTACTTTTATGGCGCGGTTTGGGCGATATGTGCCGCCGAACCCACGCTGGGTTTGCTGTGGAAAGTGCTGCCTCGTTCACGCGTCGGAGATGTGCTGAAGCTGGCGGTATTCGTCGGTATCCTGACGTTTATGGGTTATTGGGCGAAGCGCGGCCTTCTACCCCGAACGCGCCCGATTGTGCCCGGCGAGTGGGCCATCTCGGACTGAACTTGAACCTTCTTCTGGCCGCGCTAGGAACTGCCGCTCTTCTTGTGCTGGTAGGCACAATCTATCAACGAGTCGGCCGCACAAACGACGCGCGCCGATTTCCTCCGTTCGGCTGCCTGATCGACATTGGCGGTGCCAGCCTGCACGTCTACACCATCGGCGAAGGAACCCCACCCGTGGTCTTCGAGGCCGGTATCGCAGCCACGTCGCTGAGTTGGCAATTAGTGCAGCCGGAGCTCGCCAAATTCGCGCAGACCGCAAGCTACGATCGCGCTGGACTGGGCTGGAGCGGCGCCAGCCTTCAGCCACGAACTGTCTGGGAGGTGGCCGATGAGTTGCGGACCCTGATGGATCGCGCCGATATACCGAAACCTCGTATTTTGGTCGCGCATTCCTACGGCGCTTTGGTTGCGATCGCCTACGCCGTGCGCCATCCCTCCGAAATCGCCGGTATGGTTCTGGTGGACCCCGTGGCAACCAGCGAGTGGGGCGAACCATCGGAGTCTCATCTGAAAACCTTGCGGCGTGGCATTCTGCTTTCGAGGCGCGGTGCATTGCTAGCCCGGCTTGGCGTGGTGCGGCTCGCGCTCAGTCTATTGGCCGCAGGATCGCAGCGGCTGCCGAAAATGATCGCCCGCGCCAGCAGCGGCCGTAGCGCGGCCATCACGGATCAATTTGTGGGGCAGGTCCGTAAGCTGCCGAGCGAATTGTGGCCTATCATCCAATCGCACTGGTGCGATCCGAAGTGCTTTGAAGGAATGGCCCGTTATTTAGAGGCCCTGCCCCAAAGCGCGGCCGCAGTCGCTCAGGAACTGGCGCTGATGGACGCGCTCCGCGATGTGCCGATGACCGTCCTCTCGGCCGGCAACGCGAGTCCAATCCAGCGAGCTGAGCACGAGATTTTGGCGCGGCGCTCTTCATGCGGCAAGATCGAAGTTGTACTCGGCAGCGGCCATTGGATCCAAGTAGACCGCCCGGATGTAGTGATTCAAGCCAGTCGCGAGATGATCAACAGGAAGGCGTAACTTGAGTAACGAGTGCCAACTCGTGATGTTCTGAGCCTCAGGTTCCAGAATCCCCCATAGGAGGGAAGCCACGTCACGCTACGCTGAGAAGAGCCTAGCGATCCATCTTGACCCGATCCATGTATTTCATCGCATGGGGGTCAATACGGATTATATCGCCTGTCCTAACGAACAGCGGCACCATTATCTTTACACCATTTTCAAGCCTGGCGGGCTTGAACGTGCTGTCCTGCTGCTGGTGAATCGGTGGGGCCGTATCCGCGACACTTATTTGCACAAACTCGGGAAACAGCACCCGCGTGGGTCGTCCTTCCACGAATTCGACGCCCAACGTCATGCCCGGCAGCAAGAACTCGGCCTGCGGCCCGACTACGCTCTTTTCGATCTCGGTTTGTTCGTAGGACTCGGGATTCATGAAATAGCATTGATCCGCATCCGCGTATAGAAAATCGAGCGTGTGCCTGTCCAAGGTTATTACTTCAAGCTTCAAATCGGAGCGAAAGCTGTGTTCCCAAAATGTTGCGGTGGAAAGATTCTGCAGGCGTACGTGCGTCGCACCACCCATCTGGCCCTGGCCGGGATGGTAATCCGCGGCAAGCACCTTGTAATTCTGCCCCTCGTACTTTACGACCATCCCGGCCCGCAGTTGGGATGCTGTGATCATTTTTCACTCTAGCGATGGACCATGCCGATGGGTGCAGCGTCTATTGGCCCCCCTTGGGTGGCCAGAGAGGGCGGATCGGACTGCTCTTTTGCCCAGGGAACAGATCCTTCTGCGATCTAGACCTCAGCTTCGCCTGCGGGGGTGATGGGCAGCGAACCTTGGTGCGTTCGACGGTCCAGGTACGGACCACGTTCGGATGACGCTGCTTATCCACGGCTGCTCCTTTCGACCAATATTGTATGGCAGATTCAGAAGAGCCGGGTACTCCCCTTTAGTGACGTGACGGAGCGATCACGTCAGAATGGCCGGTGGCGCTCGTCACGTAGAGGCCGGAGCCCAGGGGCCATTCTGCTCTTGGGGAGCAACAGAGCCGGGCCGCCGTTCAGAAGTCCGGGATGCTGACGAATGGCCCGACGCCCGGCTTGGATGAGGTCGCCGCACGACTCGACGCAGCGGTCAGCGAAACTAAGCGGCCTGCACGGTCGGTTGGGAGTTAGGAGAAGTCCCAATCGCGGGCAGTAGCATGAGATTGAATCTGGCAAGGAGAAAATCGTTATGCGATGCTCTTCCTTACTCCTTCTGGTCCTCACCTTTGCGGCGCACATCCCTAGCGTATTCGCCGATGGCACCGAGGCCAAATGCGCCGTCACCCAGGCACCCGCTCAGCCCTTTGTTCCGCCGCGGGGGTATCACTTGTCGAACGGTAGCTTTGCGTTTGGGACTCCAGGACTTTGGGTGGATCTGAATCCGAACTGGAAACTTAACTACACGACGAACAAGATTCCCTTTTTTAGTGAAGATTACATTTTCGGAAAGAGTGATTTCAATCCACGCCTAGCGGTTGTGGCGAGGCGACTCGAGCGCGAGGGTCGCAGGCGGCGCATTGACACTCCCACGCCGCTGGTCTGGTCGAATTGGGTAAACGGCGGCGGCCCATCTTTCAGGCCACCAGATCCTCGCCCGATAGATCCGAACGACCACGGTTTTATGGTCACAAGCTTGCCGATTCCAACTGTGGGTTGCTGGGAAATCACGGCGCACTACACGCCAGCAGGCGATAAGAGCTACACACTAACGTATACGGTTTGGGTGGGACCGTAAGGTGTGCCCAGTTATGCGAGGCTCAGTACACGTTCAAGATTCGCGGGTTTCAAACTTGACTCTGCCTCACGCCCCACTTGTGACGCGAGCTCGATAATCTGGATGGACCAGATCCAGATATTCCTGGTGCCGCCGGATGTAATCGGTGGCGAACGGGCACAGCGGAACCACCGTGAGCCGCTGCTCGCGCGCGAATTCGATTCCGGCGCGCACCAGCTTACTGCCGATTCCGTGCCCCGCGAATTCGCTGGGGACTTCCGTGTGGACCAGGACGAGCTTGCCCGGCATGCGCCAATATGCGAGGAATGCAGTCTTGCCGCCAATGTGCGCCTCGAACCGGTTGGTCACTTGGTCGTTCGAGATATCGAGGCTCGGGTCAGGCTCTATGCCCATGGCCCAGGCGGGCGAATCGCTCGCGGGGAATGACTCTCGGGACGCCTCGCCCACGCGATCGACCGGCTCGTCCGCCGGTAGCTTGCTGTTGCTCATGACTCGTCTCTCTCGCCCTTGACGAAGAAGGGTTTCCAGTGACGGCGGACTTCACCACCTCGCGTCCAAGGGATGAACCGGGTCACCACCAAAGACCGGTTTGGACCCGGCGGGATGGACTCATCTCTAACCGCCCCGCTGTTTGCTCCGGACGATAAGTATTCGCCCATACCTCTTGCTCGCGCGTCAGCCTAGCGCCCTTTCCCTGGTTCACGGTCCGTGTGGCGCTCCGATTTGGGCCCACCCTGAAGCATCTTGCCAAATATGTTTCGCCGTATCAAAATTATTTTGCCACACGATTGAAAATATCAATTGGACATTGCTTGACTGCGGGTGTACGTTGATTTGTCTCAACTGAGTCCTGTCGCGTACTGGCCTTGTTCCGCTAGTTCGCACTCTAGTCGAACATATCTCAAAACTCTTATGGATCGGCGCCAGTCCGATTCGGCTATTAGTGTATCGAAGGCCGCAATTCTGTATTTGTATTCTTCATTCAACCTTGGAGGTGAACCCCATGGGAGCAAATTCCACACAAGCAGTTGGAATCGTTTTGTTCTTGATTGCATTCGTCTTGCTCGCGGGCGCCATGGCCGGCGGCGGCATCCTGTATCTTCTGGGATCCCTGGTCTTGCTGGGCATCTCGATCGCTATGTTCCTGAAGTGCAAACCGTTGGAGAACCAGAAAGAGTAGGCCATCGGGAGCGAAAGGATTTTAACTGAGGAGATTAACGATATGGCTATTGCTGGAATCGTCATCACGCTGCTGGGCTTCCTGATCAGCGTTTTTAGCGTCAGCGTATCTTCGAGTACGTCGGGCCGCCTGATCATTGTGCTCGTTGGTCTGGCCGTCAGTCTGGGCGGCATCATTGGTGTACTCAACCCGGCGTATATGAAGAAGGCTATATGGAGAAAATAACCATGAAAACCACACGCTTGCTGCTTGCAGTGATTTTGTGTCTCCCGCCGCTAGGGTTTGCGCAGGCGCCGCCCCCTCCCGCTGCCGCACCTCCAGCGGCGGCCCCGCCCGCGGCTCCGGCTGCCGCTCCGGTGCCGATCACCGATCAGGACATTAAGAACCTCTCCGGTCCGGATGCGAAAGCACGCGCCAACGGCGACCCTGATGGGAGCCTCACTGGTACGATTAATGACATTACCATCGCCGACCCGGTCACGGACAAAACCCCCAAGGCCAAGGGTCTCACGATAGCTGACATCGCCAATGCGGTAGGCCAGAATAAGATCGCCGTCAACTTCGTGTGGACGTTGGTTACCGGCTATCTGGTCATGTTCATGCAGGCCGGGTTCGCTCTCGTTGAGACCGGCCTGACCCGCGCGAAGAACGCCAACCATACCATGATGATGAACTTCATGGTTTACGGCGTTGGAATGCTGGCCTATTGGTTGATCGGATTCGCCATACAAGAAGGCGGCGTTGGTGGGGTGGCCAATCTCGGTAACTCGCCCGTGCTCAGCCATGAGTTCGCGATTACCTTGTTCGGTAAATCCTGGGGACTCTGGGGCCAGGGCGGCTATTTCCTCACGCATGCCGGCGCCTACGACGTGTTCGCGATGGTGCTGTTCCTCTTCCAGATGGTGTTCATGGATACGGCCCTCACCATCGTAACCGGCGGGGCGGCGGAACGCTGGAAGTATGCGGCGTTCGTGGTTTCCTCGTTCGTGATGGGCGCGTTCACCTATCCGCTCTATGCCAACTGGGCTTGGGGCGGCGGATGGCTTTCGACCCTCGGTGCTAACTATGGATTGGGCCACGGTTACGCCGATTTCGCCGGATCCGGAGTGGTACATGCGGTGGGGGGCATCACGGCACTCGCCGTGTCGATGATCATAGGACCCCGCATCGGAAAATATACACGGCAGGGCAAGGCCCTGGCAATGCCAGGTCACGACCTCGTGATCGTCCTTACCGGTTGCTTCATTCTCGCTTTCGGTTGGTTCGGATTCAATCCCGGTTCCACGCTAGGCGCTTCAGGCAACGGCAATCTGCGCATCGGCAGCATCGCTGTGAACACGATGCTGGCGGGCATGGCCGGCTCCTTCGGCGCCATGCTTTATATGTGGCTGCGCTACGGCAAGCCGGACGCCTCTATGGCCGGCAACGGTTTGCTGGCCGGCTTGGTAGCGATTACCGCCCCTAGCGGCTTTGTGAACAGTGTCGGCGCTGTCATCCTGGGGCTGATTGCCGGCGTGCTGGTGTGTCTCTCGGTTGAATTCATCGAGAGGGTGATGCGAGTCGACGATCCTGTGGGCGCCATCTCAGTCCACGGAACATGCGGTCTATGGGGTGTCATCTCGGTCGGCTTGTTTGCCGATGGCAAGAGCAACTATGGCGGCTCCTGGAACGGCGTGGACGGTTCCGTAAAAGGCCTGTTCTACGGCGATCCCGGCCAGTTGGTGGCTCAATTGATCGGCTGCGCGACGCTTGTCGGTTTCGTGTTTACCTTCAGCTTCGTGGTGAACTGGATCATCGACCTCTTTGTCGGCCAGCGCGTTAGCGCCGCGTCGGAATTGGCCGGTTTGGACCTGCCGGAAATGGGCGCTCTCTGCTACCCCGAGTTCGAAATAAAGACGCAGTCGGTGGGAGCGTAAGCCGATGTCCACTGCATTGGAAGTTCTCCGGCCGGAAGCCCTCGAACCTCTCGAGAGCTCCGCGCCCGTACGGGTCCTGCGGGTTCCGTGGCGCGACCCGCAGTCGGTGTCGAAGGAGGAACTGGCCGTCCACATTGCGGCTCTGGAAAAAACCTGCCGGGAGAACCCCCGGTCGGTTGACGTCCGCATCTGTCTGGGTATGGCTTACGCCATGAACTTCGAAGTTTACAAGAGCATGGATACGCTTGAGACAGCTGTGAAGCTGGATAAGACGCACTTTTTCGCTCAATTGAAGTTGTCGGAACTCTTCTATCGCTTGCGCGCTTTGCCCAGGGCCGAAGAAGAGACCCTGAAGGCAGTCCATCTGGCGCAGAATGGGTGGGAGTTATCGCTCGCCCGCAAGCAGCTCCAGGAGATCCGTAGACTGATCTGCGAAGGCACGCAAAAACCGGCATGGACCAAATCGCTAAAGATGCCAGTGCTCGCGCTGGTGGCGATGGCCGCTTTCTTCAGCCTTCTAATGATGGTGACAAAATGAGATGGACGTTGTTTGCCGGATGTGCCGTGATGGTGGGATATGTCATGTTTGCGATGGGCGCCCCACTCTTCACCGTAATTGCTGGCATCTGCTTAGCCGCGGCCTGGAACGCCTGGAAGAAACGAGGAGCGAGCACTTATGAAAAAAATTGAAGCCATCATTCAGCCCCACAAACTGGACGAGGTGAAGGATGCCTTGATCGGAATCGGCATCAGCGGAATGACGATATCCGAAGTCCGCGGTCACGGCCGCCAGAAGGGCCACACCGAGGTTTATCGCGGGGCTGAGTATAAGATAGACCTCCTCCCCAAGGTGAAACTGGAAATGATCGTGCCCACGGCCAATGTGAACCTGGTGCTCGAAACGCTGACTGCCGCGGCTCGGACTGGAAAGATTGGGGACGGCAAGATCTTCGTCTCATCCATTGATGAAATCGTGCGCATTCGCAACGGCGATCGGGGAGAAACCGCCATCTGACACCGGCGACCGATATCGGGGAACTGGTGCGTCAGGCTATTTTGGTCCTGGCGCTGATCATCGTCGCCGCCAAGCTCGGAGGGGAGGTGCTCGGGCGTCTTGGGCAGCCTCCCGTTCTAGGGGAATTATTAATGGGTGTCTTGCTGGGCAATCTCAGTCTATTCGGGATCACGGCTCTGGAGCCCCTACGCGAAAGCGCCATGCTTCGGGTGCTGGCCGAAATCGGAGCGATTCTGCTCCTTTTTGAAGTTGGTGTCGAGTCGGACCTGATCCAATTGCTCGCGGTTGGATGGTCCTCGCTACTGGTGGCGACTCTGGGTGTCATCGCACCTATGGTTCTGGGCTATATTGTTTCGTCGCAACTTTTGCCGAACGCCAGTTGGTTGACCCACCTATTTGTGGGTGGAACGCTCACAGCTACCAGCGTTGGCATCACGGCGCGCGTCTTGAAGGATCTAGGCAAAGCCAATACCAAGGAAGCCAGGATCATACTTGGTGCGGCCGTCGCCGACGACGTAATCGGTCTGGTGGTGCTGGCGGTGGTCAGCGGGTTGGTAACAGCGGCGACGGCAAGTTCCGAGGCCGGCGGTGTCAGTTTAGGTGCAGTCCTATGGATCGTTTTAAAGGCCTCCTTGTTCCTGACTCTCGCCGTCGTCGTAGGCCGCTTTTGGTCACAACGCGTGTTCGTGCATGCGGCCAAGCTGCAAGTGCCTGGCGTCTTAGTGGGCGTGTGCCTGTGTTTTTGTTTCGTCGTCTCCGCAATTTCCGGTTTCGTGGGCTTGGCTCCCATTGTAGGAGCGTTTGCCGCCGGCATTGTGCTGGAAGAAGTCCATTACCATCCGTTCCGCGAGCGGGGTGAGCGTAAGGTGCAGGAGTTGCTGTTCCCCATCACCACGCTGATCGTTCCGGTATTCTTCGTGATGATGGGGTTTCGCGTGAACCTCAAGAGTTTTGCCTCTCCCGCGGTGTTGGGCTTCGCGACGCTGATCACCCTAGTCGCGATCATAGGAAAGCAGATTTGCGGTCTGGGCGTGCTGGAGCGCGGCATAGACCGTTTGGCCATCGGCGTCGGGATGATTCCACGAGGAGAAGTCGGACTGATCTTCGCCGGGATGGGCGCCACGTTGATGCTGGCCGGGAAGCCCATTCTATCTCCGACGATTTTTTCCGCTTTGGTGCTGATGATTATGCTTACAACCTTCGTTACACCTCCCCTGCTGAAGGGGGTTTTCGAACGCAAATAACCATGGAGTTGATGTATGCTCGACCTGCTACACCTCAAGACGTTTATGGCAGTGGTGGCCACCATGAACTTTACCCGCGCCGCAGATGAACTCGACTATTCACAATCCAGTGTGACGATCCATATTAAACAGTTGGAACGCGAGTTGGGCGTGCGGCTTTTCAATCGTTTCCGCTTCGCCCATAAGATCGTCCTAACAGACGCGGGCAGGCGCGTTTACCTATATGCTACGCGGCTCCTAGCACTCGCGGAAGAAGCCAAGGCCGCCGTTCGACCCCAAAGGAAGCTTGTGCCGCATAGCAGAAAAACTCTGAGCTCCGGGCGCATTCGGCAATAATCCGCCAGTGCGGTTCGCGTGTCTTCAATCGCAGAGGCAACCTGCTTCTCTACCTTCGTGTCATCCCGATCCGCTTATGTTCGAAGCGAGCTGTTTTGACTCCCTCTACAACATCTTGAACACAAACACCTCTCATAAAGCGCTTCAAATCCCATGCCACCCGCTGGTGAACTTGTCGGAAGAAAAGGCTGGCAACAGCAAACACGCGTCACCCATGCTTATCACATGGGCTGTTATGCAGCCCTGCCCGCGATTCGCGTCGCAAGCGGCTTTCTGGCCTCGACAACCGATCAAGCGCACCGGGTGGACATTGCGCACACCGAACTCTGCACCTTGCATCTCGACCCGTCGGACCACAGGCCAGAACAACTTGTGGTGCAGAGCCTGTTTGCGGACGGTCACGTCCGTTACACGCTAAGCCGCGGGCCTGGCCCAACTTCCGCAACCACGCCAAACACGGCTCCGCCCGGCTACCGCATCCTTGCCCTGGCGGACGAGATGGTGGCTGATTCGGCCGACGACATGCGATGGAGTATCGGTGAGTGGGGATTTCGTATGACCCTCACGCAGGAAGTGCCGGAAAAGATCAGCACTGCGTTACGCACATTTCTGATGCGATTGTTCGCACGGGCTGATCTCGATTACGAAGCCGAGAGGGATTCTGCCATTTTTGCGATCCACCCCGGCGGACCAAAGATCATCGAACGAGTCTCGGACGCGCTGGGCCTGCGCCCGGAACAATCCGCGGCTAGTCGCAAGGTACTGCGCAATTATGGAAACATGTCCTCGGCAACTTTGCCCCACGTTTGGAACGAGATTCTGAAATCGGGCGCGGCCCACCCAGGGCAACTCGTGGCAAGTGTCGCTTTTGGTCCCGGCTTGACGATATGCGGCGGATTGTTCCAGGTTGAACAATGAAACCGCAGAACTTGGGAAATTTGGGTATCATTGACCTCACGCTCCGACGGCCTGCAGCTCATATGAGCACTCCGGAATTTAATACGGTCATGAAGTACCTGCTACTCTCGCCGCTGGTAGCGCAGGGTCTCGCCAGCCTTGTGGGTGAGTTCTACTTCCACTTCGCTCGCGGGTTGCCGCGCTGGGAGCACCTCGGACATCCGCTGGACACATTTACCGTCTTGGCCCCCATATTGTGGCAGGGCTTTAGCCTGCGGTCGCAGGACAATCTAACCGTCTCCATTGTCGCCGCCGCATTCTCGTGCTTGTTCGTCATCAAGAATAAATTCGCACATACCGATGTTTCCGCGCCGGCCGAGCACGTGAACTATGCCCTGATGTTCGTCTTGTATCCACTGGTGTTTGCCGCGCTGGCCCTGCTCTGGCCTTTTTATCACGCGCCCGCCGGAGCGATCGTGTGGCTCGAACAGTTTCGCGGCCTGGAATCGGCGTTACCGATCCAGTCCTCAATTCTGACTCTGTACATGATCTATCAGGCGGTGTATTGGAATCTCATTTGGAAGGCTCCTGTCACCGAGTTCAAGGCACGCCGGTGAAGACCGCCTCACAACCATCTGTCAATAACGACATCTATCACGCCCTTGGCGATCGCTGGTATAAAGCGCAGGATGATCCCATAGCGCTGCTGCGCGCGGAGTCACGGCTGCGTAATCCTTGGGTCGCAGAAGAACTCCGCGCACGTTTCGCCGGACGCGGTCTCCGCATCCTTGACGTAGGCTGTGGAGGCAGTTTCCTTTCCAATTATCTGGCCGCCCAGGGACACAACGTCATCGGCATAGATTTTGCTGCGGACGCATTGAAGGTCGGCCGCCTGCATGACGCCAGCGGGCGGGCGAAATATGTCGAAGGAGATGCCTATCGGCTTCCTTTCGCGGATGCCAGCTTCGATGCGGTTTGCTCCATGAACTTCCTTGAGCACGTGGAGGAGCCGGAACTCGCCATCCGTGAAGCCGCGCGCCTGGTCGCGCCCAACGGTTTGTTTATCTTTCATAACTTCAGCCGCAACTGGTTGGCTTGGCTGGTGGTCATCAAAGGAGTGGAGTGGTTCGTGCCCAATACGCCACCGCACATGCATGTTCTGCGTCTTTTCATCAAACCCGAAGACCTGGTTTCTATGTGCGCCCGCTCCGGTCTTTCAGTGGATTGCCTGCGCGGCATAGCGCCGGTGGTCTTTTCCATAGCATTTTGGAAAATGCTTTTTCTACACACAGTGGCCGATAACTTTACCTTCCGCTTCGCACAATCCACCACGCTTTCTTATAGCGGGTTCGCCCGCAAGATCCAAGGCCATGATTAAAATCACGACTCGGGGGAATTCTTCCGAGCCGTACAAGAATGTACCCTCACCCCTCCACTACCTTTGTCGTCGCACAGACGATAAGGCGCAGCGGGCTTTCAACCGCCAACCATCGTGCGGCAGCATCGGCGCTGTCATGGGGCAGGCTATTGAAGGCAATCGCCGCGCCTGGGGCAGCTTTGTGAACAGCGTTGATGACGGCTTCGAATAATGCAAGGCCCCGGGGCGGCAGGCGAACGCCGGCTCCGATTACCACACAATCGTAGCTCTTCGAAGCTAACAGACGCTCCACTGTCGGCCCAGCGGTTTCATCTGGCCGGATCAAACCAACGTCGCCCTCCCATCCGCGTTCGGCGAATTGCTTCATCGCAAGCGTGATACCGGCGTGAACCCTTTCAACGGTCATACCTGGTGGCAAAGCAGGGTCAGAAAAATCCACAGTCTCTGGATCGTAGCCTACTAACAGAACCCGCGTCATGATTTCTGCCTTATTCGTGCCAATGCATGGCGGCACCGTTAGCTACCAGCTTCGCCAGATTTGACGAGCTATCATAACCCAAATTCGGTGCCAAACGAGCCGGCTGGCAAAAAAAACTTCCGTATAGCGCGTGATTCAGGAGGTTACCATTTTTCTGACCGGAGGCAACTTTGTAATGGTGCCGGAAGCCATTCGGTCACCTGCGTTGCCAGTAGGATCCGTCTTGTAATCGTCTGCTTTGGCATGAATCATCAGGGCGGCGCCGCCGTTGGCGAAAAGTGAAATGCTCCCCGCACCCAGGTTGACTATGGAGTTCACGATGGTCACCTTCGCCGTGCCCTTGGAGTCGACCGTGAAGTTATTCATGTCTCTCGCATGACGCTTTGCCCCTTTCCATCAGCCAGGTTCACCGGCTTATTTGCGGCATACGCTCCCATGGTGGCGAACACGGAAGCAAGAACAATTCTAAAGACGGACTTGATCATGAAATCAGATTCAAGTTTTCAGGCTAGCGATTCGAACCCGAATTCCCAAGTCGCGCCGCACCGGCGAAAGTGAACGCGAGGACGCTAAGAATCGCCTACATGAGCCTGTTCGTCTCCCAACACGTGATTAGCCGAATCGGGGGATTCTATGAGCGCATGACCCCGCTCGAATTCTGGTCGCTGCACGCCGCCATCGCCGGGCGGCCGGAGATCTGGTTGTTCTCCTCCTTGGCCCGCTAGCTCGGGCAAGTGTTGACCGCCGGTTCCTCTACGGCGTAACTAGCTGCGTATTGCTGGGCAGATCCCCCGGCGGCAGCGAAGAGAATATCGGCGCCGCCTCGAAATTCAGCGACAAGCTGATAATCGGAATCGTCGAAGTGATCTTCACCATTCCCGTAAAGCTGGACAACCCCAGCAACGGACCGATGTTCGACTGCGAATGCGCCAGCGGCCCCAGCACGATGCTACGGCTCCCCAGCAGAGTCCCGGCATTGTTGTACACGGTAAACGTGATGGTAGCCGACTGGGTCGTCGAAGGATTCGCATATGCGACTCCCGTGTTCGTTTGCGCGAACGTGGCGAACTCGGTGGTGGGAGCCGTCGCCGCATTCACGCCGGCCTCGTCGAGCGGCACTCCATTCGCATACTCGCGGAAAAGCATGCTGGCCTGCACCGGCCCTGTGCAATTGGCCTGCGCCCAACCTGGCACCACGGTCCCCGTATGAGGAGCAGTAGTCTGGTCATGAATTGACCCGCCCGGGGCGAGCACATCGGTACGCATGGTGACGGTCCCCTCAGCGAACGGAACCGCCAGCGGCGCGCCATTGCTGTCATAGAAATTCGTCGAGCAGGTCACCGGCTGCGGCGAATAGTTGATATACGTGAGAGTACTTTCCCAATTTTCGGCGAAGACGAAGTGGGAAAAGTAATAGGGCGGCGACGACGAACTCAATGGCGCGAGAGCGATGATAGAACCCGGTCCTCCGAAAACCGAGGAGTGAGGAGTGATCTGGCCAGTGGCAGTGTTGATCGTGCCAAACACGGAACCAGCGCCATCGTAATAAGTGCCGTTTTCGAAGAGCAGCACGGAGGTAAGATAGCCGTTACTGTCCGTCGTTCCCACCTGAGTTCCCGCGCCAGTCGCGGTGTTGATCGTATAAAGATTGCCTCCGTTTTCCATGTACAGCGTGCTGGTGCCGACCGAAAGCCGAGCATAGAAATACTGGCCGTTGCCGATGACGTTGGAGCCGATTGGCCCAATCGCCGTAAGGGCGCCCGTCTGGGGATTTATCGAGAATAGGGTGGCTACGTTTTGGCTACCGGTTCCGGTCAAGCCGTACAGCCCGGTGGTGGTTGAGCCGAACGTGGCCAAATTGTTGCCGACGATGCCTCCGATCTGCGTGACACTTCCGTTGCTCGTATTGACGGAAAAAAGAATGCCATTTTGTTCGGTATAGACAATGCCGTTCGCAATCCCCAGGCCCACATACGAGCTGGGTCCCATATTGCCGATCAAAGTAAACACGCCAGAGTTGAGGTCGACGGTCCCGAAGGGACTCGTGTTCCCCCCATACTGTGCTCCGATCATGTACGCCAAATCGTCTGCCTCTAAACTGGTTGCGAATACGGCGAGAAGTCCAATTGTCAAAAAACTGGTGGCCACGTGTTTGCGGGTATTCATAATTAGCTCCGTAGTGTGAGTATCCCATCACAATGAACGCCACTAACTGAGCCGCCGCTGGGCCGGCGTAGTGGAGGAGTGAATAAAGCGGCGCAGAGGGCGCAAGCTATGGCGCCAGAGAATCACACGGCAAGAAACGAACGGCCAGTCGATCCGGGCATACTGTCGCGCACGAAGTCTGCCGGATCTCGCGCCAGACGGCAAGAGCATCATTGCGCTCATCCGCGTAGATTCCCCTGAAGCGCAGCATCCCCAAAGCCACGCGATCTTCCTCGAAAACTTCGCCGACGAAGTAGGGCGAAAAGTCCCCCTCGGCAAATAGCGTCACACGCCGCTAATGGGGGAAAGCACTCGCAAGCAATTCATTAGAAATGTGTTGTTTGGATAGCGCCCGAGTGGTCCGGCATCCGTCCATTAAATAAAATAATGAAAAGATACACGGCTATTAAGCAACAATCGTTGTTCGACAAGACAAATTGAATCTGTGAGTTGGAGACGGCTAAGCCGTTCTTTCGGCAATTACAAGCAACCCTGGCCGAGAAACGCGGAGTCAATGTTGCTCCGTCCGGGATTAGTGTTCGCCGTCGCCGAAATCGTCAGCGGCGGCCCATAAACGGCGTACCGGGAAGTCGGCTTGTCAATTTAACTGCTTGGTCCGACATGCGTGCGCATCGGTCCACCGCAATTCTGCGCTTTACATACGCAATATTGCGTATAATGAAATCGGAGGAGATTATGGCAAGCATTGTCGTGTGCGCTGAACCCGGCAGTTGGCAGCAGGCGAGCCGTTTTGCGGAGAAGGTGCTCGGCGATGCTGAACTGAAAAGCTTTGAGGACCTCCGGCGGCGAGCGCCGGTTCAACCCTCTGCTCGTGTTCTTGACCAACACGGACTATCATCGTCTCCGCTCGCTTCTACGGACTCTGAAGCCCGCCAGTCCCGATGTGGTGATCTATTATGCAAATCGTCTTGCGCCGGAGGAAGCCGCGCAGCTCGGTAAACTCGTCGGCGAGACGCGTCCCAATCACACGAGCGTCGTGTTTGAGGCGAAAGCCGCGGCGGCCTCGGTGCTGGGCCATTCGCGATCTTCCGGTCCAGGAAATGGCAACGCGTCTTCGGCTAATCGCACCCGGCAGTTGCGTGAACACTTCGGACTGACCCAAACGGAACTGGCTCATGCCCTCGGTGTCAGTTTGCGAACGGTGCAGAACTGGGAGCGGGCCGGAGTTGCTGGGAGCCCGCGTCAGCTCCGGGATCTTGAAGAGCTATGGACCATTCTGAAGGAGTCGATTAAGGACTCGGATATTCCGGCTTGGCTGCGATCGGAAAGCGATGCCTTCGCAGGACAGCGTCCGATCGAACTTCTGAAAGAAGGGAAAGCCCGCGACATCATCGTCGAATTTCGGCGCCTTCAGGCCGGTGAACCGGCTTGAGGCTAGGACGTGCTGCGCGCAAGCAGCTCGCGGAGTTGATCGCGGGGGCCACTTCTCTCCAAGGCGATTTCTTCCGGTCGGTAGCATTCCGGTATTTTCATCCCGACGATGTGATCAGTGGCGAAGGGACTCGGTTGCACGGCGGCCGCTTTGTGCCGGTAGGTGTGAGAGCGGTCTATGCGAGCCTCGAAGAGGAGACCGCGCTGCGTGAAGTGACGAGCCGCAAGAGTGCTTTGGGCGGTCGAAGCCAGATCAGCGTCGGGGAGTATCCACGGATGACCTATGTCCTCTCTGTGGCGACGAATCGAAATCTTGATCTTGCCGTCGACGCTTCCATCGGAGCTGGCTAACGTGGTCCTGGCCGTTTGAATGAAGAGTTCTCGCGACCACCGCAGGCCGTGCGTCCGATGATGTTGGTGTTGCTCACGAGCCCATCGATCAGCGGCCGCCTCGATGGCTGATGACCCAATCACCTCGCCACTGGCGATGTCGATTCGCTCGGCGACAACCAAAAGTTCTTGGGCGTAGTGTTGCAACGTCGCGCGAGACAAACCTTGGCTGGCGCAATGGTTAACGAATCGTTCTCGGGCTTCTGCAAACGGGCCACTGCGATGCCGAGCTGCGACAGCAGGATATTGAAACAGAATTTCGAACATGGTCGGTTCTCCTTTTGAATAGGGGAGGCCCGACCAGTCTCAACGATTTACTTATGTGACGCCCCCGAGGCGCATATGATCACGACAAAAGGGTTGCCCACTGGGCGCCACATAATTTTGAAGGCCACATTCCGCATCTTATGTGGTGGACCACATAAGATGCGGGAAATCCGCACGTCCGGTTCGATGAGGGGAGGCAGGAAACGTGCGTTCGCGCGGCGCGCCTGTCTCCTACTCTACAGAGTCCCCAAGTTAAGTAGAACGCCTTCCTCAGTGGTTGCGTTCCGACTGCCCAATCAGTGTTTGAGCCATTGCGGAACAGGCAGCCGCACCTTGTGTAGGAGCACGAATCGGGGCGGAGCCCAGCGATAGTAGCTTCGGCTGCAGTCGGGTTGTTCCCGTTGGTCCGTATCGATACAGCCCTCCGCGATGAGTAAGCTGCTGTTTATGCGAAACGACAAGCCGGTATACTGGGTCCCGCTTGTATCGAGCGTTCCGTATGGCGTATCTCTGTGGAGTTGTCCCGTTTCGGCGTCCACCACAACACTTGAACTGCAGCCCGTACCACAGCTCCATTGCGCAATAGTGTAATGCCCAGCGAAGTTGGGACCTTGCTGCGCATCGAGGGTCACCGATCCGCGATACCTCTCGTCCGAGTCTGGCAGCAAATCGCGGTCTGAGGACTGATGGTTCTCGGGCAACTCTGTGGGGGCGGTGAACTGAGGCTTAGCTGGAGTGCCCTTGAACTGTAGCTGGACTTTGAAGTCCTCGAATCTTGGCAGACGTGCTCTGCGAGCCGGCGGCTGAGCGCCACATACCCATGCGCAAAGAGCCCAAGTGAATAACGCCCTCACAATCAGATTGCATCACATCCAACTCGACATGACTACCGCAACTCGCAAATTTGTTCAGGATTGTCATTGGCCAGTTCCCACTGCCGCCTTGGTTCGCCAACTCCGGGGGCCGCACTTTAGCACGTGGCCATGATGCAGCAGCCGATCGAGCATGGCGCTGACGGCCGCGACATCGCCGAGTAACTTGCCCCAGTCTTCGACGGGTCGGTTGGAAGTTAGAAGCGTGCTGAAGCGTTCGTAGCGGCGCATGATGATTTCCAGCAGATCCTCGGCAGCGGTGTGCGGGAGTTTGCGCATGCCGAAGTCGTCGATGATGAGCAGCGGCACGGTGGCCACCGATTCCATATACTCTTTGCGCGTGCCGCCGGCAACCGCGTCAGGGAATTCATCAAGCAGGATGTGCGTTTCGCGATACCGTACCTGGCGCCCGCACCGCGATTCCCGCAGCCCGGAGATATGCTCCGGCGGTTTCGCGGCGAATGTGCGCCGCTCTCTCAATGCGCCGCAACGACCATCCCAGCCGTCCCAGCGCGACGACCTGCTGTTTCTTTTCTTCGCTCAAGACATTGCTCACGTGACGGAGCGTAACTCCCCGTCAGTTCAATGTCCCGATTCAGCTATCTCGTTGGCCGGTTTTCAGGTGTCCACGTATGGCCGGTTTTGGGTGTCCCCCGAGGAGAAAAACTGCACCATCCGCAGCAAAACGGAGCCGGTCGATAGGCGGTTTCCCTAATGATTACACCAGGTCCGGTGGGAGGCAGAAATGGCACGGCGATTGCACAACTTTACTTCGGAGGGTTAGTATGCGACGATTTCTTACTTCCGGCGTCATTTTAGCGGCGTTCGCATTCAGCGCGGCCGCACAGGATTGGTATCACCAGCGCCAAGAACGGATCAGCGAAGAGCAGTGGCGGCTGCATCTTTTCGCACACGTGCGAGACGATCTAGCGCACGTTTGGACCGGCGTGGCAAAGGACAAGGAACTCAAGCGTCTCGCGAAAACGGAAAATGAGTTGACAAAAATGCAAGCCGATCTGGATGAAACCCGTTGGGATAATGGCCTGCTGAACGATGTCATCGATTCCATCGCGAAGTCATCCAACGACAACCGTCTTTCGGCGAGTGATCGCACGGTGTTAGGGGACGACTTACGGCGTTTGAAGGAATTCCAGGACCTACACCAGCACCCGTCGCGTTAGGCGAGTGTGCCGGGTCGAACTTTGCGGTGAACACGCCGCGAGGCAACCCATCACTTCGCGCCAGGAATATTCAGGCTGATGAAAATCACAATGCGAGGCAGAGTCGTTGTCCGCGGAGATTAGCCGGCATCGAGCAACGTCGCGATGTCGGCGGACCAGTCATAGTGTTCGCTCGCGGGGACAATTCCGCGTGCTTCAATCCGACGGTGATCATGTATGCTTGCGGCAGGCCCGCGGAAACTGCCTCTGCAATCGATTGGTTGCCGACCGACGACGCAATGACGGGATGCTGTTGAGTCGCCTAGGAGAAAATGCTAGCCAGCACAAGCGGCGAGTTGTGGCCGAACAATTTGTCCGCTCTGAGGGGATTGGTTGGCCCCTGCTGCGCAACGGAACTCTTCTGGAAGTGTGGATTCCGCCGAGCGAATTGCGGGATCAGCGCGAGTTGCCTCGCCGCACACGCCGGTAGACGCAGTGGGTTTACCGCCTCCCGCGGCGCATCTTTCTGGTGAGGCTGCGCACGCGCGTGAAGAATCGCATTCGGAACGTTATCTCGTCATAACGTCCAAGTGCCGGGCGCAGACCTATTCGGCGTTGCAGCGCGGTTGGAACTCAGCAGGCGACTGCCTGAGTTGCCAGAGCACAGCCGTGAAGCCGTCGAGCAAGAGCTCGCGACGCTCGACTTTCTGGAGACACAGATCGAATCGGCGGAACAGCGGCTGGAAGCGATTATGCAGGTGATTCTCAGGCCGCGTTGAAAATACTGAGAATCTTCTGAGACTGCGAGGACGTCTCAATCAACAACGTTGAATATTTCTCGGGACCCTGATTCGCAATACGGCATAAATCGCTCGTAGTGACTGCGCCATTCCGATGAGCTCGTGATCTTCTTCATCTCCTGTTCGAATGCAGTCAAACTCTCGAACTCAATCTCGTGCACGAGGGTGTAGGACGTGCCCACAAGATCGGTGAGAAGGCGCGACGACTTGAGTCCCGACTGCCTCATGATCGCCCGAACCTCCTGAAAAGCCGCCACCGCCGGCTTGGCTTGACCGAATTTCACCCTAAACAGGTTCCTAACAAGAATCACATCATCCTCCTTTCGATGCTCAAAAACCTTACCCTACGGCTCAAATCCAGGCCGGGGCCATACCGTCCTTCCCGCAAGCGAAGGCGAAAAGGAAGGCCATAACCAACAAAGATGCCCCACAACGGTAAAGCATCAAAATAATTATAGTGCGTGATATTCATCGCTCCTCGGCATATGCGAACTCGCACCCTGGCTACATTTCACTTGGGCGATCACTGGCAAACCGTCGATGTGAAAGCGCGAAACGCGCTCATGCTTGCCCCAGCCATACCTGCGCGGCAATGAGACGGGCGAAGCACCTCCCGTTTACGCTCTGCGCCGCCGCAATTCCGCAATGCCAAGCAGCACAAATCCCACCGCCACCACTAGCCGCAGCCAAACACCCGGTCCGCCTGACACAAACGCGCGCCCAGCCAGCGCTACGAACGCGAGTCCGATGCAGATGTACCACCATCCCAACAGCCGCACGGAACCATGATCGCTGAACGGCCAGGCGGTCAGGCCCTGTTGTGAAGCGGGCTTGGAATGCTAGCCGCGCCGACAACTCCCGCTCTCCACTGATGCTTGTCTCTTCGTCAATAACGTGCGACCCTTGAACTGCCCAGATCCAAGAGCCCCGTCGTTTCCGCAAGTGCTAGGCGCTCCTCTTCCTTCCCGGTAGAAATGAGCGTCGCATATGTTTTTCCGCGAACAGCGGTTCCTGGTAGTAGTCCGCGACGGTAACGGCACGGCTGTGGATACTAGCCACTACAAGCCCGATTCCTTTGAGGCAGCCATGACCATCGGACGTGCTTTGCAAAACTGTAACGGTTGCACAGTAATCGTTATAGACAAGAGCGAGCACCCTCACCGGAGGTACAGCATCAGCGGAAATGGCAAGCCGACTCTGCTGCCGCGCCAATAGGTGCGGGGCCGCGGTTTTTTTGTCCATTCCAATTGTTGTGCGGAAAGAGGGGCGGGTTCCCGTCGGAGGAGCGAGAAACCAGCCCCTGCGATACCTGGCAAACCCTGCCCAGAGACCAGAAAGTGTCAACGCTGAAGTGTCGTTTACCAGCACAGTTAGAACAATTGTTCGCTCCGACTCTGCCTCGACCCTGCACGCACAGTTCACGAATCTGTCATCTGCGGATGCAGAGCTGCATGACTGGAATGGACGTTCAGTCGAGAAGAAAGTTAATCCGAATGGTGGCTCACTCGATTTTTCATTGGCGGGAGCCGGTGTATACGAATTGCACGTATCCGGTAATCGCACATTCGCGGCAACGGGTCCTTTGCAGCAAAGCATCCAAGACCACGCGAATTTTCAGGTGACGGTGCAGCAGAGTAGCCGCAGCGTTTGATCCAAAATTCATAAGGTTCCGACAATGTTCGTTATCGGGGAATTTTGGCCCTTCGACGACCCCGCCGCGCATCCACGTTTTCGCGGACTTCAATCCGCAGTTATATCGTGAATTCATCAGTAGTCTGCTTGGCAGAAACGTGCAACAAAATCGCCCGGCAGCGATCTAGTCTAAGGGGGGAATAGATGCCAGCGACAGTTTGGAAGGGCTATCTTAGTTTCGGGCTGGTGTCTTTCCCGGTCCGGTTGTTCGCGGCGGCGCGGGCCGAGGCCGTGCATTTTCACATGCTCCATAAGAAGGATCTCTCGCGGGTGAAGGAGGTCTGGTACTGCGTGGAAGAGAACAAACCCATCGAACGTTCCGAAATCGTCAAAGGTTACGAAGTCGCCAAGGGCGATTATGTGGTGGTCGATGACGACGAAATCAAGAAGATCGCACCCGCCACCGCGAGCACGATGGAAATCCTCCAATTCGTCGGGAGCAATGAGGTTGATCCGATTCTGTTCCAGAGTTCATACTACGTTGCCCCGGATGAAAAGGTCAGCAAGCCCTATGCGCTCTTCCTGGCGGCGCTGACAGAGACAAAGTCCGACGCCATCGCCAGGATTGCGATGCACAACCGCGAACACGTCGCCATCATCCGCCCTGCCGAAGGGGGACTCGTCCTCCATACCCTCTATTACCCTGACGAACTGCACAAGGCGAATAAGGCCGAGATGCCGAAAACGTCATTCGGTCCCAAGGAACTTGGGCTGGCCAAAAGCCTGGTTAGCCGTATGCAAGCGCCCTTCAAAGCGACCGCGTTTCACGATAGTTATCGGGAGAATGTCGAGCGCCTGATTGAGCAAAAGAAGAAGGGTCAGAAGATCACCGCAGTCAAGCAACCCCGCAAGGCCCCCGTAATTGACCTCATGGAAGCACTCAAGCGCAGCCTGAAATCGGGGGCGCCCCCGGGAGCCGCACCTATTGGCTCCGGCCGACGGCGTGCGTCGAGGAAATCAAGCCACAAAGCCGCCTAAAAACCTTTTCGGCACAGGCCCAACCATTGTTCTTAGGTGATAGAAAATAGGTTGGTTTCTAGCTACGAACCAGAAGGTCGCACGTTCGAGTCGTGCCGGGCGCACCATTAACCGCAAAGATTCAAGCTGCTGGTTAGTTCTTATGGTAGCGCGAATGCGTATAGCGAACTGCCGCCGCCCACTACCAGATACTGCTTGCCGTCGAGCTCATACGTAATGGGGCCGTTCCCCACTTTGCCGATGGCCTGGTGCCAAAGCGTGGCGCCGTCGCTGGTCCGGAATGCCATCACGTTGCCTGGAACGTCGCCGCTGAACGTCAGACCGGTTTCGGTCGTCAGCACGCCGGCCGTGCCTGCGCCATCGCCGATGGGATGGTCCCAAACAATCTTTCCGGTCTTGTAATCGATGGCGCGAAGAAAGGCCTTGCCCGCAACGCCATAGTCCGCGCCGGCCCAGCCATAGGCTCCGTGTTCGGGCTTGAAGAAATAGATGCCGTAGCCATCCTGGACGCTCACGATCAGCAGGCCGGTCTTGGGATCGAAGCTGGGCGAACGGTAGTTAGTGGCGCCGCTCTCATTCGGCGCGATCAGGACGCCGTCTTTCGCAGGCTCCTTGGCCGGATCCGGAATGGGGCGTCCACTCTTATCGATTCCCTTCGCCCAGTTCACCGTGGCGTAGGGTGCAGTCAAGCAGGCTCTTGCCGTTGGTCCGGTCGAGCACAAAAAAGTAGCCGTTGCGCGACGCCTGCATCAGCAGTTTGCGCGGCTTGCCGTTGAAATCGGCATCCACCAGCACGGGGACTTCGGAAGCATCCCAATCGTGGGTATCGTGCGGCGACACCTGGAAGCCCCAAACCAGTTTCCCGGTGTCGGGATTGAGCGCGACGATGCTGCACGTCCAGGGATTGTCGCCTGGCCGGACCTTCCCATTCAGCACCGGCGTGGGATTCCCGCTGCCCACATAAACCAGGTTGAGCAGCGGATCGTAGGTGCCGGTCATCCACATCTGGCCGCCGGTGGCGCCCGCCGCTTTCCGGCTCCGTTCCGCCGGGAGGAGGCGTGGTGTAAAAAATCCACTGCGTCTTGCCGGTATCGGCATCGATCGATTTCAACTGGCCCGGCAGGTTATCGAAATCGCCCGAGACGCCGACCAAAACGTGATTCCCCACGATAAGCGGAGCGTTGCTAGACCAGTAACCCTTGCTCGAATCGGCAATCACGACGTTCCATTTGACCTTCCCGTCCTTGGCGTTCAGCGCGATCAGGTGGCAGTCGGGAGTGGTCAAGTAGACGGTGTCTTTGTAAACAGCGGCGCCGCGATGGCCGATGTGGAATGCGTCGTTGCGCGGATTCTGTGTAATGCCAGAGCTCCTTCGCCGTGCGGGCATCGATGGCCCAGAGGTTGTCCGGCGTGGTCACGTAGAGGATGCCGTTCGCCAGGATCGGCGTGGCCTTGATCGACGGATTCTGGCCGGTCTGGAAGCGCCACACTTGTTTCAGCTGGCCGACATTTTCCGGAGTGATTTCGGCGAGGGCGGAGTGGCGCCGGCCGGAGTAATCGCCGTGATAGGTGAGCCAGCTATCCGGCCGGCGGGTGGAGCAGGTCTTTCGGATCGACGCCTTGGGCTACCGCTGCGACGGAGAAACCAATTCCTATTCCCATTCCCATTCCTATTGCCAGACTCGCCAGAGAGCGCATGTTTCTCCTCTATTTCAACGTTTCCAAATAGGCGAAGACATCGTGCATGTCCTTGTCGGTGTATTTTCCCAATTGATCGAAGTGGGCCGACATCGGATCGTCGATTTTGAATTTCACTGCACTTTTTGCATACGTCTGCCGCGCTCCCGCCGGATCGAGGACCGTGATCGTAAACTCATCCTGGCCAGCCAGCGGCGCGACGACGGTCTGACCTTCCGGAAGCGTAAACGATAACTTTCGGCGGCGCCGGGGCGGGTTGGCCGCTGGGATAAAGCATACGCTGCAGGAGCTGCAATCCCTGATAGCGCGAGGCAATGCCGGCGAGATCGCCAGTTGGCGGAATGGCAACCGGCGCAGCCACCCTTACGATTGAAATAGCGTCGGCCGGCGTCGGCTTTTCCGGTCTGCCAGGTCCGCGGCATCCACGGCGCGGCGCCCCCCGCCAAGCGCCTCGAACTTGGTTTTCTGAGCGTGGATGAAGGCGACGAGCGCGTCCACATCCGCAGCGGTCAACTCAAAGGAGGGCATGCCGCGGTCCGGCCGGCCTGCGTTGAGCAGAGGTCCGATTTTGTCGCCACGCGTGTCTTGGGCGACCAGCGCTGAGCGCGTGAGGTCGGGTCCGGTTTCCCCTCCCGCGGCATCGCGGCCGTGGCAGAAACCACACTGCGAGGTAAAGCGCCCCTCGCCGGCCTGAATCTGCTCGACCGGATAGGTCTGCGGCGTCACCGTTTGCGGCGGAGGCAGCGAGGCCGGACTCTTTCCGGGGGCGGGAACTTTTGCCTGCGCCTGACCGGCAGGTGCCTGCGCAATCACGCTGCGGGCGGCAAGCAGGGTGACGACAGAAATCTTGATGATCGGCTTCATCCTCACAGCAATAGTCGCGAAATCCGTGGCAGAACGCAAATCGGCCCAGGCCTCAAAGTCGAGATCAAAACGCTGTTTGAGGGTATTTAGTTGTGCGGGGGACTCATTCGGGTGGGCCTGATCGTATGTTGCTCGACCGAACCGCCGAATCCGGAAGTGCGTGGATTCGGCAGCTCGTATCAAGCTCGGGCAATAGTGCTTAGAACGTAAAGCGCGCGGAAACCTGGGCGCGTCTCGCGTTAGTGCCATCCGGGAATCCGCTGGAGGCGGTGCCGGTCCCTACGCCTACGCCGGCCTTGATTACATTGCCCGTCGCGAAGTAAGCGTTCTGAACCACGGACGTATTGCTGATGATATTGAAGACGTTAAAGGCTTCAAAACTCAGCGCCACATTCATAGACTCCTTGATGAAGAACATCTTCGTGAGGCGCGCATCCAAGTGATTGGTGGTGTCCACTGGGATACTCGACCGCGACAAGAACGGCACCCGGCCCGGAGCGCCGAAGGGAGTCACCATTCCGTTGATGGTGGTATTCGAGGCGAGGCCAGCCAGACCGCTGGAAACAATCAGCTCGGGATCGACGTACTGCGGCGAGGTAGCGGTTTCAATCAACGAGAGCTGCCATCCGTTTACTGCAGCGTTCGCAAACCTCGAGCCGAAGTTCATCTTCGGCGGCGAAATAATGCCCGACACTACCAGGCGTTGGCGCTGATCGAGGACCGAGCTTCCCTTGTCAGCCTGATAGTTGCCGTTATAGGTGCCGTCGGGCGGATCGGTGAAGTAGATATTCGCAGACGCGTTGCCCTGGCCTTCATCGATGGCATGCGACCAGGTGTACGCCAGAGTTCCGGTGAACCACTTGGAGGCGCGCTGGCGCAGCGACACCGCCATACCGTCATACCAGAGGCGGCCGCGATTGCTCAGATAGATGATGCTCGCATAGCGCGGATCGAGTTTGTTGGCGGCCAAGTAAGTGGGAGTGGTATAAGTCCCGGTTTGAACGCCCGCGGTGTTTTCCACGATGTAGGTCGCGGTACCGGTTGCCTGACCGAGGTTTAGATCTTCGCGGGAGATGAACTGATATCCACGGCTGTGCATGTAAGAAACGTTCAGCGCGGTGCTGGCGCCGAACTGGTGCTCCACCGAAAGATCCATCTGTTCGGTGTACGGGGTCGCAAGGTTCGGCGCCGCATAAGTCACATTGGTGAGTCCAACGGAGCCTGCGAGACCGGTGAGACGAAATGGGAACGTCGGGCCCGCAGCCTGCTGAGCCGCATTACTGCCATTGAGCGTTCCGGTTTTCTGGATCACGCCGTTGCGCTGCTGGAGACGGATGACGCTGGCGGAAGGCAGCCGCGCGTAGAAGATTCCGTATCCGGCACGAACGACCGTCTTGTTATTGTTGAACGAATACGCCAGCCCAATGCGCGGAGCGAAATCCTTGCCCGGTTCATTCAAGTGGGCGGTTTCCGGATAGTCCGGATTCAGAGGCGGCTGGGTGTAGGTGCTGTACTCGTAACGCAGTCCATAATTCAGCGTCAAATGCGAAGTAAGGCGCCATTGGTCCTGCGCGAAGAGCGCATAGTTCACGACCGAAGCATGCGTCAGCAGTGGCCCGAAGGACTCGGTAAAGGTATTCCAATGCTTGCCCGTGGTGACGCCGGAGAAATCCTGGGCAAACGCGGTAATACTTCCATAGTTGTAGGAACCGGGGCCATTGAAGAGCGCGTTTTCCGTGTCGCGCAGATCGGCGATATCCACGCCGAACTTAAACTGGTGCGCGCCTTTGGTCCAGGAAAGACTGTCGGCGTATTGAAAGCGATCCTCGCTGGGCTGGACGTTGGGCAGGTTGGTGCTCACGCCCAGATTTCCTTGCCCTTGAACCGTAAGTCCAGAAAGAAGGCCGTCGGGCGGCGCCAGCAGCGGGTTAATGTCTTGCTCGCGGCGATCCTTGAACCAGCCAAAACGCGCCTCATTCAGCATCGAATTCGAGAGGATATAAGTATCCGACAAACGAGCGGTTCGGGTCTTCGTATTGATATTTCCGTTGGAGCCGATCCCGCTGCCGTCGGTGGCGGCGACGTTCGAGGTCAATCCGTTGGGAGAAACGAAATTCAGCAGGTTGAAACTTGCCGCCATGCTGTTCTTGTCATTGGGACGCCAGTCGAGCTTGGCCAAGCCAAGATTCTGATTCGCGGTTCGCGGAACGGTCTGGAAGAACCGGCCGAAATAAGACTGAACCGCCGCGCATTGGGCCGGCGTCGCCGGGGCCCCGCATTGCCCGATGTAGGCTCCGTTCGAATAGAACTGTGGATTCACGATGGAATCGACCAATGGGAAATCGCGCCGCATGATCTCGCCGTTAGCGAAGAAGAACAACTTGTCCTTGAAAATGGGTCCTCCCAAACTACCACCCGCCTGATGACGAGACTCCGGAGGGTTTTGGCGAGCGTAGGGATCGGTTGCGTCGAGCGTGCGATTGCGGAAGAACCAGTATCCCGTGCCATGAAATTGATTTGAGCCGCTCTTGGTGACGGTATTGATGACGCCGCCAACCGCGCGCCCGAATTCGGCGCTGTAGCCGGAGGTTTGAACCTGGAATTCCAGCACCGCGTCTTGGCTGATGCTGGAGGGAACCGTCGCCCCGCCGGCGATATCGATGCCCCACTGCTGGGTGACGTCGTTGCCGTCCTGCAGGAACGCGTTGCCTCCGGGGATGCCGCGGAAGGAAACCGCGCCGCTGGAGCCATCGGTCACCGCGCCGGGCGTCAGAAGAGCGAATTGATCCACCCGCCGCCCGTTGATGGGTAAGTTCTGGATCTGGGTGTTTTCGACCGCAGTGGAAACGCCGGATTTAGTCTCCTCAATCAGCGGCACCTCCGCGCTCACAGTGACCGATTCCGCCTGTTGCGCCACGTTTAACTGCACTGGGACGGTGATGTTCTGACCCACCATGAGCTGCACGTTCTTTGCGCTGAACCCGGTGAAGCCGGTCTTCGTCACCGTGACCTCATATCCCATGGCGGGAGGCAGCGATGACGCGATGAAGTAACCGTCGGAATTGGTAGTGATTTTGCGGTCGATCCCAAGATTAGGATTCGAGATCTCGACTTCCGCATCCGTGATGAGCGCGCCCGTGCTATCGCGAACGGTGCCGCTCAGCGCGGCGAGGCCCGCGAGCGACTGGCCGTGAGCGGGAGCCGCCGCCAGCAGTATTCCGAAAAGCAACAGGGTTCCTGCGAGTAATCCGCCCAATGTTCGTCTCACGAACTGAGCGCGGCGGTGGATGCTCTGAAGCGGAAAGGTTGTCCCTGTGGTGGTTGCAAGATCCATTGAAATGTTCCCTCCTGTAAAATGGCGCCGACCGCGAAGCCCGAAGCCTCACCATCAAAAACGATCGGTCAAAAAATGTTTTGGTCAAGAAAGACCGGCCGCGAAACGATCTCTTCGTGGAGGAAGCAGCGCGCCGACGGTCACCCGGGACACCGCAGATGGCTATCGCCCGGAAGGGAACTGAATGGCAGGAATACCTCTCACCCTGAAGGAGGCGTTAATTCAATTCGCGGGCTGAAATTAGTATGCTGCGTTGCCAACCGCGTGTCAACATCGCAGCTCTAATGGGACGAATCAAAAACTTTAATGGCTGTGCTGCAGCTCAGCCCGCAAGTCCATCCAAATGTTGAAATAAAACCATTCAGCGGGGGGATCGGTCTCCTGATAGTGGTCCGGGAGCAGATTCAGATCGCCGGTGGACAGCAGAATTTCGCGAACTTTGGGATTCTGCTCCAGTTTCGCGCGCATCGCTTCCACAATGATGCGGTAGTGCTCGCCCTTGGTCTTCGACCAATAGGGCATCATGACGCCTTCGAACGTGACCCAGTCGATTCCCATTTTCTTCATGTTTTCGTAAGCGGCGTCGCCGGCGTTCTTGGCGTCCCAGGCCGTCATCTGGCCCACTTCTTCGCGCGAGTGCAGCCAATGAATGCCGGGAGCTTTGGCGCGCGGATCGTCGGGGCCCTCGGGATACAGCATCATCTGCCAAAAGCCTTCGACACTCGCATAGCTCTTGCCGCGATAGACGAAGGGCGTCGGCGCAAAGTTCGACAGGATGCCGAGTTCGTTGCGCTTTGAGAGAATCACCTGGCCGGGCTTGGCGGCCTGCGGAAGGATTTCCCAATCGGGCTTGCCGGCCTCGGGCACCGGAGTCCACCAGTGATCGGGATACTTGCCGGGTTGCTGCGCGGTCACTATCGCGGCGGCGAAGGCCAGTGCCCAGAACAGACGTTGTCGCGACGGCCGCATCAACTCACGATGTCTTTCACCACGTGACCCGAGACATCCGTGAGCCGATAGTCGCGGCCGGCGTGGCGGAAGGTGAGCTTGGTGTGGTCCAGGCCGAGCTGGTTCAAAATCGTCGCCTGGAAATCATGGATGTGGACCGGATTGGATGCAATGGTCATCCCATATTCGTCGGTAGCGCCGTAAACCATTCCGGCCTTGACTCCGCCCCCGGCCATCCACGATGAATACGCAGTAGACCAGTGAGTGCGGCCCTCTTCGTCGGGCGAGGCATCGCCCGGCTTACGGCCAAACTCAGTGGTCCAAACCACGAGTGTGTCCTCGAGCATGCCGCGGGACTTCAGATCTTTCAGCAGGCCGGCGATTGGCTTGTCGGCCTTCTTCGCCAGCGGCTCATGCATGCGGATATCGAGATGCGCGTCCCAGTTAGTGTATTTGTCGTAGCCGCCGTCGATGATTTCGATAAAGCGGACGCCGCTCTCGGCGAGACGGCGCGCGGCCAGACACATCCAGCCGAATCCTTTCTTGGTATCGCGCTGGAGGCCGTAAAGATCCAGTGTAGCGTCGGATTCCTTCGAGATATCGAAGACCTCGGGCGCTTCCTTCTGCATACCGTACGCAGTTTCGAAAGTCTTGATGCGGGCGGCGAGCGCGGGATCGGAATCGTGCGTCTCCGCGTGGCGCTTATTGAAAAAACTGATCAGCCCCAGATCCATGTCCTGAATGTCGGCGTAACCCGAGCGCGCGATATTCGGAATCGCTTCCTGCCCGGGGATCACGCGAACGCCCTGATGGAACGCCGGAAGGAACCCGGAATCCCAGGCGGCGCTGCCGGCGTAAGGAATTTCGGGTGCGAGCACAACGTAGGAGGGCAGATTCTTGCTCATGGTCCCCAGGCCATAGCTCACCCACGATCCGATGCTGGGCCGGGGCTGCACGGTCGAGCCGCCGTGCACTTGCAGGATCGCCTGGGGATGGTTCGGAATGTCGTTGTACATGGAACGAACCAGGCAAATATCGTCCATGCAGGCGCCGACATGCGGAAACAGTTCGGTGACCCGAACACCGTTCTGCGAGTACGCCTTTGAAGTCCACGGGCTGGCGTGGAGGAAGTCGTCCTTATATTTCTTGTGGTGGTCGGCGGTGAGCTTGGGCTTGGGATCGAAGGTATCGACGTGCGACACGCCCCCGCTCATGTAAAGAAAGATAACGCGCTTGGCTTTCGCCGGAAACATGGGCGCTTTTGGGGCGAGCGGATCGATGGCGGCGGCCTGCGGCGCATCCTCCGCCAGCATTTCGTGCAACATTCCAGGCAGCAGCATGGAAGCGCTGGCGAGCGAGCGTATCGCGGTGCGGCGCGAGGGGTTGAATGGCTTGGACATTTGGTGTTGTTTCCTCCCTAATTTACAAACGGCCCTAATCTATAAACATGAATTCATTGCTGGCGAACAGCGCCCGGACGAATTCGTCGAGCGCCTTTTTTCGGGCATCCGCGGTGGCGATACCGTGCGTGGCGTAGGCGTCAGACGCAGTTCGCAAAAAACTGGTGCTTCGCTCGATCTCTGGGGGAGTCGGAGGGCGCCCGTAGAGGATCAAGAACGCCTGCTCGATGTCCGCCTTGTCGGCCGCGGAGCTGGATGGCAAATGCTCCACCAAATTGGCGGCGCAGCGCTGCGGCAGTTTGCCATTCATGAAATACAACGCCTGTAGCGGCGTAAGGCTGCTGCTGCGCTGCTCGGTGCTGACGTTGGTGTTGGGGCCATCGAAAAGCGTGAAGTACGTGAGCCGCACGCTGCGCTGGATCATCATGTAAACGGTGCGCCGGTCGGTCTCGTATTTGGACATGTCCGGCGAAAAATGATTTTGATCTTCCCAATTCCACTCCGCCTGGGGCGGGAACGGGTGCATGCCGGCGGGCGTGCGATCCAGCAATTGCGCGTCGGCCAGCAGGGAATCGCGAATCTCTTCGGCGTCGAGCCGGGTGCGCGAATGCCTCCACACAAAGGCATTCTCAGGATCAATTTCCTCGTTAGCAGGGGAGTCCGCCGCTGATAACTGATACGCGTGGGAGAGTAAGATTTCGCGGTGAATCGCTTTGATCGACCAACCGCTGTCGATCAATTTCCAAGCCAAGTAGTCGAGCAGCGCCTGATTGCTGGGAGCCATGCCCCGGCTTCCGAAATCGTTGGGCGTGGCGACGATCCCGCGTCCGAAATGCCCCTGCCAGATGCGATTCACCATGACGCGGCTGGTGAGCGGATTATCCTTGCTCGCAATCCAGTTCGCGAGTTCCAGACGGCCGCTGCCTTTGACGTCGGGCGGAAGAGCGGACCTCCCAAGACCTGCAGAAAGCCGCGGCGGACCTGGTCCCCTAGATTTTTCGGATCGCCATAGTGCTGAATCTTAGCGTCCTCGGGCGTTCCTTCGCTGACTGCGTAGGCGGATTCGCCAAGATCCGGCATGTGCTGGAACAAGTGCATGCGGCGCGCTTCCAACTGGGGAAGCAAATCGTCATATGTGCCGGGAAGTTGCAGGACTGCGTCAATCGCGCCCTGAATCGGCTTTAGCTGCTGCTGAAAAATCTTCCAGTCTTCGCGCTTCAGGGCTTCAGGATCGCGATACGTGAAGTCTTTCTGATAGCGGATCCGGTCTTCACCGGGATCGGGATACTTGGTGCTGTGGAGAATGCCGTAGAGGGCATAGTAATCGGCGGTTGGAATGGGGTCGAACTTGTGATCGTGGCAACGTGCGCAACCAATCGTCACGCCGAGGAACGCCGAACCCAGATTGTCGACGGCATCGGAAACGAAGGTTGCTTTATTCTCGTAGCGATTCGTGCCCGCCAGATAGCCGGTGGCGATGATGTTCTGCCAGTGCTCGGGTTCCGATTGTGCCGGCAACAGATCACCGGCGAGTTGTTCACGGATGAAACGATCGTAGGGCTTATCGTCAACGAAAGACTGAATTACGTAGTCGCGGTATTTCGCGGCTTGTGCAATCGGATAATCCCCGCCGCCTCCGCTGGTGTCGGCATAGCGCACGACATCCAGCCACATGCGGCCCCAGCGCTCGCCGTAAGCTTTCGACGTGAGCAGGCGCTCAATCAGCTGCTCGTAAGCTTTCGGAGACTTGTCGTCGAGGAACGCCTGAACTTCGGCCGGCGTGGGGGGCAGGCCCGTAAGATCGTAGGTCACGCGGCGGATCAAAGTCCGCTTGTCGGCGTCGGCAACCGGCTTGAGATGTTTTTCCTCCAGCTTCGCAAGGATGAAGCGGTCGATATCGTTATGCACCCAAGTCGATTTCGCCGCCGGCACCGCCGGACGGTCAGCGACGTGGAAAGCCCAGAAGGTCCGGTCGGCTTCGGTAACTTGCCTTGCGGGCGCGGGGGGCGATTCCTTTGGCCAAGGCGACGCCGTCCTTGATCCATTGCTCAACTACGGCGACCTCGTCAGCCTTGAGCTGGCCGCTAGGGGGCATCTGGATCGCTGCCTTGTAGTTGAGCGCCGAAATCAGCAGGCTGGATTCGGGATGCCCGGGGACCACTACAACGCCGTCCTTGCCGCCTTTGAGAACTGCTTCGCGCGAATCGAGCCGGAGACCGCCGCTCGCGCCCCGCGTGTGGCAGCTATAACAATTCTTGGCCAGCAGAGGCCGTACTTTACTCTCGAAGAACTGCTCCTGTTCGGGAGTGATCTTCGACGCGGCTCCATCGGCAACCGGCGCCGTTGGAGGAGTCGCGATAGGCGGCGCCTCGGTAGTTGTCGTTTTGGGCGCCACAACCGGAGCGCCGGCAGTCTTGGCTGCAACTGCTTCGGGGACCGGCCGCGAGATCACTGACGCGGCGTCGGCAGGCAACTCAAGAATCCATTTCTCGATTGCCGCGATATCCGAATCCGCGAGTTTCCCCCGCGGAGGCATCTGGAGATCGGAATCGCCGTACTGCACCGCCTTTAACAGCAAACTGCTCTCGGGATGGCCGGGAACCACTACGGGTCCGCGATCGCCGCCCTTCATGAGCGTCGCGAGAGAATCCATGCGCAACTCGCCGGCGTGGCCGCCAAAAGTATGGCAGCCGTTGCAATTCTTGAAGACGATGGGCTGAACTCTATTTTGAAAGGACGCTTCCGGGTCCACCGCTGGAGCCTGCGCTTGCGCAGCCGGCAGCAGGATGACCAATGTTGACGCCAGAAAACTTAGACGCCGCGCGAAACCACAGGGCAAAGCAAAAGCCATCGCCAGAATTCCTCCAGACGCAGAACGCCGCAAAATTGCGAAAAGTTAGGGCGCAAGCGGGGCGAAATGGCTACTGGGCGGGAAGACTACTGGGCTTCGGCTGCGAGAGCAAGCACTCTCATAAAGAAGTATGCGGTTAACCGGAATCGTTTGTCAATACCGGCATCGCACGAGCGCTGAGCTTCAGCACCCCTAAAAAACTGTGGGATCGAGTGCAATCTTCTGCTATATTCCCAGCATGAATCGAATCGTCGTAAATCTTTCACGCGCATTTTTGGTTTTGTCGATCGGGTGGATTGCGTACACCCAAACATCCCACGGCCAAAGCGCGGATCTCAACATCAAAAAACTTAAGAACGAACTCTACGTCATTGACGGAACATCCAACGGCTCGGGCGATGTCGGCAATGTGGCGGTGTATGTCACCAGCGAAGGCGTGATCCTGGTGGACGACCGCTTCGCGCAGGATTACGACCAGATCGTCGCGGCGGTGAAGCGCGTCACGAGTCAGCCCATCCGCTATGTGATCAACACGCATCATCACGGCGACCATACCGGCAGCAATTTGCGCTTTCTCGCAACCAGAGAACTGATCGCGCACGCCAACGCGCGCAAGCACATGCTGGAGGGAAATATGCCCGGTCCACCGCAGATTACTTTCACCAACCAGACATCGGTATTCCTGGGCGGCAAGGAAGTGCGCGCCATTTATTATGGACGGGGACACACAGATGGCGATATTGCGGTGTATTTTCCCGCGGAACGCGTGGTTCATTTAGGCGATTTAATGGCCGGAACTCGAGGAGTGACAAATCCGGTGGTGGATTACAAGAACGGCGGATGCCTGCGAGACTGGCCGGCAACGCTCGACGGCGTACTGAAGCTGGATATCGACACTGTGATTCCGGGCCACGGTGAAATCAGCACTAGGGATGGCCTGTTGGCGCATAGGAATAAGATCGCTTCCATTCGCGATCAGATCAGCGGCTTGGTACACGAGGGGAAATCGAAGGACGAAATCAGCCAATTATTGGTCAGTAAATTCGATTTTAAGCCAATCAATATGGGCGGCCTGGACGGAATGATGGCGGAACTTAAGAATTAACGCGAAGCCGAAGCGCTGGCGTCGGCGATCAATTGCTTCAGCAGTGAAGCAGCGGTGGGATAAGCGACGGCACCCCGCTCCCGGCCCCCTTCTGCGACGTCGAGCGGCGTGCGGTTGCGTTTGTCTTTGACATCCAGCTTGGCTCCGCGCTCGGCGAGCAATCGAATGATGTCATTCGCGCCGTGCGAAGTTGCGCCGTGTAACGCCGTTTCGCCGGTGACATTCACGGCGTTGACGTCAGCGCCGTGCTCCAGGCAGAACTGCACGGCTTTCACCGAGTCGCTCTCGGGAACCTGGCTCTGGCCGTATCTCCAGCCCAAACCGGCCGCGGCCATGAGCGCGGTTACACCGTCTTTGGTGGCGGCACGCGGGTCTGCCCCGTGGTCGAGCAGCAACTGCATCGCGGCGACGTCACCGGTCTTGGCGGCTCGTATAAAGGGCGTGGCGCCGGCTCGCAAAATGAGATCGGGATCATCCGACAAGCCGCGGCCGGGAGTCGGCTTGAGCAGTAAGGGGTCGGCTTTCGCGCCGTGGGCCAAGGCAGAGCGCGCGACATCCAGAGGGCGAGTCTTGTCGGAATCTCTGCGGGGCAGGCCGAGTCACTGAAGGCTCCATCGAGTTCATATCGATCGCCGCGTAAAGCGCGGTGCGGCCGTATTTATCGGCGACGTTGGGGTCGGCTCCCGCGTCGAGCAGAAAAGCCGCTGCGTCGTAATGCGCGTTAATTAGCGCCATCACCAGTGCGTTGGTCCCGTCGGGCTCCGTCAGGTTGAGGTCGGCTCCGGACTTTGGCCAAGACCTGAATCGAAGCCAAAGCGCCTTCGCGCGCGGCGAACAGGAGCGGCGTCAAGCCGCCGCGTGGACGGACGGACACGAGATTGCCGTTGCTCGGCCGCTTCTTCTCTTCCGGCCATTCGGTGGAGCGCGCATTCACATCCGCGCCGGATTCGATGAGCACCTTCATGACCTCGGCGCGGTTTTCGGCGGCGGCCCACATGAGCGCGGTTTGACCTTTCCACGACTCGCGCGCGTCGACAGCTGCGCCATGCTTGAGCAGAACGCGGACCGCTGCGGGATTTCCCGCGCGCGCGGCCGTCATCAGCGTGGGCTCGCCCTGTGCGGAGAGGGCGTTGGCATCGGCTCCGGCGTTGAGCAGCATTTCAATGATCGAGGCGTTTCCGTTGGCAGCTGCTTCGGATAGCGGCGTAATGCCAAACGAATTGGCGGCGGTGGCTTTGGCGCCGGATTTGATCAAGAGCGCGACTGCGGCGGCATGATCGCGATTCGCGGCCCACACCAGGGCAGCTAGCTGCCATCGGGCTCGGAAGCGTTCACATCCAAGTGTTTCTTGAGCAAGGAAGCGATGGTCGCCACATCGCCTTGCTTCGCGGCCTCAATCAATTGCAGGTCTGAGCTGCTGGACGCGGCGAAACAAGCCCCAGCGCAGCAGAAGGACTATCGAGATATATCGCGGCATACTGCGACTCTCTACAAATCCACGATGGTTCCGGTGCTATCGCCGAGGCGTTCAATCGGAACTCCCGACTTGTCGAGAAGCGATACCAAGAGGTTCGTCATGGGAGTCTCTTCGGCAGACTTCAAATGACGGTTTCCGGCGAGGTGCCCGGCCGCGCCGCCCGCCAGCACCACCGGCAGCGGATAATGATTGTGCAGATTGCTGCTGCTCATGTTGCTGCCGTAGAGAATCAGCGAGTGATCGAGCAGCGATCCGTCGCCGTCCGGGGTCGAGCGCAGCTTCTCCAGATAATACGCGAACATACTCGCGTGATAGGTTTGAATCCGCGTCAGCGTGTCGATCTTCACTGGATCATCCTGGTGGTGCGACACGGAGTGATGCGGATCGAAGGCCTTCATTTTTGGATAGGTCCGCTGGCTAAGCTCGCGCGCCAGCATGAACGTTGAAACGCGCGTGAGGTCGGCTTGATACGCGAGCACCTGGAGATCGAACATCAGCTTGATGTGCTCTTCGAAAGATTCCGGTATTCCAAGAGGAGCCGGCATGGAAGCTCTCAGGCGAGGCTTCCTGCGTTGAGGATTTGGCGAGGCGGCGCTCGATCTCGCGCACGTTTTCCAGATAATCGTTCAGCGCGTTCCGATCGGGAGCGCCCAGGCGCATGTTGAGCCGCTTGGCCTGCTGCGTCACCGCGTCGAGAATACTGCGGTTCTGCTGGATGCGGGCGAGCCGCTCTTCGCGGGTACCGCCGTCGCCGAACAGGCGCTCGAAGACCACGCGGGGATTGATTTCCATGGGCAGCGGAGTGGTGGGCGTCCGCCAGGAAAGCGTGTTTATGTAGGTGCAACTGTAGCCGCCATCGCAAGCGCCAATCAGGTTGGAGTGATCTTCGGTGGCGAGTTCGAGCGAGGGAAACTGCGTATCCTGGCCGAAGGTTTCGGCGGCAATCTGGTCCGCCGTGGTGCCGCCGCGAATGTTGCCTTCTTTCTCGGCGGGACGCACGCCACTCAACCACGTTGGAGGACTGAGCGAGTGGACGCCCGCGTTATCAGCAGTATGATGCGCCAGGTTGCTGACCACGACGATGCGGTCGCGAAGCGGCTCGAGAGGGCTCAGGATCGGGCTGAACGCGAAGTTCGCGCCCTCACTGGCCGGAGTGAAGCGCTGCATGATCGCTCCGTGAGGCACATAAACGAAACCCAAACGCCGCACGGCGCGGGCGGCCGTCTGGCTTTGCGCAGTCAGCGCCGGGACCATCGAATCCAGCAGTGGGAGTGCGACCGACGCCCCCGCGGCTCTCAGCAGCGCACGGCGGGACAGGTGCTTCTTCGTGACAATGCTCATGGGCTTTACTTCCTCACTTTCTGGCTACTTGTTGCCGGACGGCCGGCGTTTCGGCTATCTCGGTCCGCCGCATCTGAAAGGGGGCGCTGCGCACGATGCCGAGAATCAATGATGAAAAACGATAATCGCTGGGCGCGGACGCGCGCACGATGGATCGTAAGGCCGGCATATCGTAATACTCGACACCGCGGCCGATGGCGTAAGTCAACAGCTTCTCCGTGAGCGTTTGCGCGAACACTCCGGACCGTGCCAGTAGCGCGTTTCGCAAGCTCACGGGGCCGTCGACCGATGGTGCCGTCGACCAGTTTCCCGGAGGCATCGATAGGGGCGCCGGATTCGCTGCGCACGCGCCAAGCTCCGACTGCGTCGAAATTTTCCAGCGAGAATCCCAGCGGGTCCATGATGTTGTGGCAGCCGGCGCAGGCCGGATTCTTGCGATGCTCTTCCATGCGTTCGCGTACGGAGCGCGGACGTAGGCCACTGTGATTTTCTGCGAGCGCGGGAACGCCGGGAGGCGGCGGAGGCACCGGCGTGCCCAGAATATTTTCGAGCAGCCATTTGCCGCGCAGCACGGGCGAGGTTCGCGTGGCGTAGGACGTCACGGCCAGAACACTTCCTTGCCCGAGCAGACCGCGCCGTTCATCGCCGGGAAGAGTCACCCGCCGGAACTCGCTTCCATAGACATCGGGAATCCCGTAATGCTTCGCAAGGCGTTCATTCACGTACGTGTAATCGGCACGCAGCAGGTCGAGCACGCTGCGATCTTCGCGGACGATACTTTCAAAGAACAACTCGGTCTCCCGCTCAAAGCCTTGCCGGAGATTGTCGTCGAAATTCGGAAACGTCGCGAAATCCCGGCTCATTCCTCGCAGGTTGCGCAGATACAGCCACTGCGCGGCGAAATTCGTTGCCAGTGCCTGGGAGCGCGCGTCCGACCAACATTCGGCGGACCTGTTTTTCAAGGATCGACTGGATCGCTGAGCTTTCCATGCGCCGCGAGTTGCAGCAGCTCGTCATCGGGAATGCTGCTCCATAAGAAGAACGAGAGGCGCGAGGCCAATTCCAGATCGCCGACCCTGCGTGAACGAGCCGGGCTTGTCACTCGGGCGTCGCCGGTTCGACGCGGAATAGAAATTCCGGACTGGTCAAGATGAAGCTGAGGGCGCTTTCGATGCCCGCGTCGAAGCCAGCGTCGGAACGCGAGCCCGGCGGCGCGGCGTTCAGCGCGGTTTGATAAAAGCTGAGCGAGCGTCTCGATATCGGCATCCGTCACCGGCCTCCGGTATGCGCGCTTGGTCAGCTCGGTCAGGATCTTCTTGGCGCAAATCGTTTCTTCGTCCGAACGCTGCGGACGGCATACGAAAATCTTGCGCCGCGAAGGAGTATCGCCGGGACCGGTGGCGTTGAAGGGCCCGCCGATGGTCGAGAGATTCGAGAAACGGCACGCCGCGCTGCTCCTGCGTGTCGAAGTTGGTTCGCTGAAAAGGTTGCAGGAGGCCGTCGGGAAGAGCCGAAGTCTTCTGGGCGAAGGCGACTCCAACCGTATGCGGCCCCGCACTCACCGGAACACGGGCTTCCAGGCGAGAGCGAATGTCGACTTCAGAATCGGGCGGGCTGATCGCGGCGGCCTCTTCATCCTTGCCGCCTCCGATGACGGCATGATGCACCGTTTTACCGTCGACGGTAATGACGACTTGGTGCTCAAAGTCCAGGCCTCGAACCTTCGCCGAGGTGTCGACCGCGAGTTTGGGCTGGAAAACATATTCTCCAGTGAGCGGGAAATTGACTTCAACGGCAAGGCCGCCGCGTGTCCCCAGGGGAAGTCCTTCGATGTGGTGGTCCTGGCCCAGATCCGCGCGAACCCGATAGGTGGAAAACGCGGGAGTGACGTTCGGATCGCCGACCGCCAGCCGGCTGATCTTGCGGGCAGCAGACATGTAGCCCTCGAGCAGCGCCGGTGAAACCCGCAGAGCGTCGCTCATGTTGTCGAAGCCGTGGTTGGCGTCATCCGCGGGCAGCAGCGCGGCGGCATCCACGTCGAGCGCGAGCAGATCGCGAACCGCTGCGGCGTACTCGCTGCGGTTGAGCCGCCGCAGCCCACCAGGCCCAGGATCGCCAATTGCAGCCGCATCCAGCTTGGTTTCGAGCCATGTCGCGAGTCCGTCGGACACCGTACGGTCGGGCCGAGGAAGCCCCTGGGGAGGCATGGCTCCGGCGTGCAGCTTTCGCACTACTTTTTCCCAGGTTTCCGCGTGATCCGGCACGCGCGCCAAGTCGATGTGGTCCAGCGCTAATCCCCCGGTTTTCGAACGCTCGTTATGGCAGGTTACGCAATATTTGTCGAGCATCGCGCGCCAATTCGCGGCTGCCGGGTCCGGTGCGGCGGATGAGATTCGCGCCGCGGCCAGAACAACAGCCAAAGTACCAGCGACAGGTGATTTTCTTAGAAAAGGCCGCATGCAGTGCTCTAGTCAGACATAACCCGGAGAACTCTGCGTGGAGGGTAGAACCAAGCGGACGCCGCTCGACACGCCCAGTATATCGGAAGGCATCGCGCCTTACAATGCTTGCAACGGATTTTTCTGCTGTGTGTAGCGGCCTCGTGCTAGAATCAACTCTGATCGCGGTTGGTGACGGCCCACGTCTTGGCCCTACGCGCCCGATTCCGTTGATCTCCGTCTCCGATACGCGTATCCTAACGCAATGCCAGCGCCTGTTATCACAAGCCGGAGGTCCAGCCTGTTCGGGCAAATCAAAAGCTCGCTGGAGAACTATTTCGAGTTTCCCCGGCTGAATACAGACTGGAAAACCGAAGTCCTCGCGGGCTTCACAACGTTTATCACGATGGCGTATATCGTCTTCGTGAATCCCTCGATTTTGAAGGACGCCGGGATGCCGCTGGCCGCAGTGTCGGCCGCCACCTGTATCGCCGCCGCGCTGGGCACGCTGCTGATGGGCGTGTTCGCGCGCTATCCGATTGCGCTTGCGCCCGGAATGGGCTTGAACGCCTACTTCACTTACAGCGTGGTGAAGGGCATGGGCGTCCCGTGGCCGACCGCGCTCGGGGCGGTGTTCATCTCCGGCGTGGCGTTTCTGCTCTTGACCGCACTGGGGATCCGGCAATGGATCATCTCCGCAATTCCGGCCGAGCTCTACGCCGCATTGAGCGCCGGCATCGGACTGTTCATCGCCTTCATCGGACTGCGCAATGCCGGCCTCATTCAGCCCAGCGCGGCGACGATGGTGACCATCGGGAACTTGAGCAATCCCAATGCTGCGCTGGCGGCGTTCGGCATCCTGCTGATCGTAATATTGCAGGCCTGGAAAGTGCGCGCGGCGATTCTCGCTGGCATTCTTGGAACCACATTAGTGGGGGCGCTGTTTGGACTGGTGCAATGGCATCCGCAAGCGTTTCGCTGGGAAGACATGAGCGCGACCATGTTTAAGCTGGACATAAAATCGGCGCTCGGTATAGGATTGCTGGAAATCGTCTTCGTATTTCTGTTCGTCGATCTGTTCGATAACGTGGGGACGCTGGTGGCGATCAGCAAGAAAGCCAATCTGCAGGCGCCGGATGGCACGATTCCGCGAGTGAATCGAATTCTGTATTCCGACGCCATTGCCACCATTGCAGGCTCGCTCTCCGGCACCACCACCGTAGTGAGCTATGTGGAAAGCGCGGCTGGTGTCGCCGCGGGCGGCAGAAGCGGAGTGACGTCGGTGGTGACGGGACTTCTGTTCATCGTGGCGCTCTTCGCGGCGCCTCTGATCGGAGCGGTGCCCGCTGCCGCCACCGCACCCGCGCTGGTGGTTGTGGGCGGGATTGATGCTGTCCTCGATTGGAGAGATCCCCTGGGACGACGTGTGCATCGCGTTCCCTGCGTTTCTCACGCTGGTCATGATTCCGCTCACCTTCAGCATCGCCAACGGGCTGGCCTTCGGCCTGACGTCTTATGTGCTGATTCACCTCGCCTGCGGGCGCGGCAAAGAAGTGCCGAAAGCCGCGTATCCACTGGCGTTTTTACTGCTGATTCGCTTCATCTATATGGGCAGCCGGCTGTAGGACGGCGGACTGTATATGATAAACTGCTAACGTCCGGGTTCCAGTCGGGAAAGTTCCCTTCGTGGGTCCACGTCGCCCACCCGCGGTTTCCTCCGCGCGGCGCACCTTGAGCGTAGGCTCGCAGGGGGTGGGTTTATGACCAACAGCACTTCCAATAAATCGTTTTCGTTCAATCTGAACGGCGGGAGTGTGACGGTTGAACCACGCGAGTGCGGCGTTCACACCACGCTGCTCGACCTGTTGCGCGAGCAGGGACTGACGGGCGCCAAGGAAGGCTGCGCTGAGGGCGAATGCGGCGCGTGCACCGTGGTGATGGTGGCCGACGCAGCCGGCGGCAGCGCGTATCGCGCGGTCAACAGTTGCCTGATGCTTGCGCCAATGGCGGCGGGCTGCGAAATTTTTACCGTGGAAGCGTTGGCGACGCGCGGTGAACTCTGCGCAGCGCAGAAAGCCATGGCCGCGGCCGGCGGATCGCAGTGCGGATACTGCACTCCGGGCTTCGTCATGAGCCTGTTCGCGGAGCAATACCGTCCCGGTCGCGCGGGCCCGTGCGAGACCGCCGCGCTGGGAGGCAATCTGTGCCGCTGCACTGGTTATCGGCCTATCCGAGACGCTGCTCTGTCGCTGGGTCCTGCGCCTGAAGGCGCATTTCGCGACCGCTTGTCTTTGCCCGCGCCGAGAACCGAGCCGGTGACTTACACCGCCGGCGATTCAACCTTCGAAAGACCCGCGACGCTGGATGAATGCTTTGCAATCGCGGCGGAACATCCGGAAACATGCTGGATTGCGGGCGCGACCGATATGAGCGTCGAAGCGAATCTAAAATTTCGACGCTGGCCTTACCTGGTGAGCCTGGAAGGCGTGGCGGAGCTGCGCGAGTTCGAGGAGACGCGCGACTTCGTGCGTATCGGCGCAGGTCTTCCGCTGACCGAAATCGCGCTGCGCTGGGGCAGCGCGCCGCCGGCATTTCGCGAGTGGCTGCTGCTGTTTGCTTCGCCGCCGATCCGTAACCGCGCCACGCTGGGCGGAAATCTGGCTACCGCCTCACCCATCGGCGATTCGGCGCCGCTGCTGATGGCGCTGGATGCGGTGGTGCATGTCGCGGGCGCGCGCGGACGCCGCACGATTCCGGTGGCATCGTTCTTCACGGGCTACCGGCGCACCGCGCTCGAACCCGGCGAGCTGCTGACGGCGATTGAAATTCCCAAGCCGTTTGCGTCATCGATTCGCTTCTATAAAGCCGCGAAGAGGCGCGTGGACGATATCAGCACGGTGGCGGCGGGGATCTCAATGGATCTCGATAGCGTGGGCCGTGTCACGCGCGCCGTGTTCGCATTCGGCGGCGTGGCGGCGGTCCCACTGCGCGTGTATGCGGCGGAAGAGGCCGCGTTGGGGCGGCGCTGGAATCAGGCGGCCGTGGAACGCGTGCAGTCCGTGCTGGAGCGGACGCTCAAGCCGATCAGCGATCACCGCGGGTCGGCCGAATATCGCGTCGAAGTGGCCAAGAGTCTGGTGGAAAAATTCTGGTGGGAGCGGCAGGAGGCAGCGGCATGAAGATCGCCGGCCAGCCGGTTCCACATGAAAGCGCAGCAGGGCACGTTTCAGGTGACGCGCTTTATACCGATGATTTGTGCGGGCGGTTCCCGGGAATCCTGCATGCGTGGCCGGTGATGGCTCCGCATGCGCACGCGCTGGTCACGCGGCTGGATGCGACGCCGGCGCTGGATGAGCCGGGGGTATGTCACCGTATTGACGGCCGACGATGTGCCCGGCGAAGGCGACTCCGGCTGCACGCGCCACGATGAGCCACTGTTTCCCGCCGAAGTGATGTATCACTCGCAGCCGGTGGCCTGGGTGCTGGGCGAAACGCTGGAAGCGGCGCGCAAAGGCGCGGCTCGCGTGATTGCCGAGTACGAACTTCTGCCCGCGATACTGACCATCGAAGACGCCATAGCAGCGTCGAGTTTTCATTCCGGGGCCGATGCGCGTGACGCGCGGCGATCCAGCTGTGATCGAGAAAAGCGCGCTGCAGTTTTCGGGCGAGCTGTTCATCGGCGGCCAGGAACACTTCTATCTGGAAACGCAGTGCGCGATTTCATGGCTGGATGAGACCGGCGGCGTGGCAGTGGAATGCTCCACGCAACATCCTGCCGAAACGCAGGATATCGTGGCGCGAGTGCTGGGCATCCCGCGGAATCAGGTGATGGTGGAATGTCTGCGCATGGGCGGGGCGTTCGGCGGCAAGGAAGTGCAGGCGAATGCGTGGGCGGCGATCGCCGCGTTGGGGACATGGAAGACCAAGCGTCCGGTGCGCGTGCGTCTGACGCGGGCGCTGGATATGGCGCTGACCGGCAAACGCCATCCATTTTTAACGCGCTATACGCGCGGGATTTACCAGCGATGGGCGGCTCGAAGGCGTCCGCATTGAGTTTTATTCGGATGGCGGCTGGAGCCTGGATCTATCCGATCCGGTTCTGGCGCGCGCCATTTTTCATGCCGACAACGCTTATCTGCTGCCGGCGGCCGATCTGACCGGGCTACGTGTGCCGCACCCACAAGACCTCGCAAACGGCATTCCGCGGATTCGGCGGACCGCAGGGGATGCTGGTGATCGAAGACATCATGGATCAGGCGGCGCGCCGCCTGGGGCTGCCGCCGGAAGTAGTTCGCGAGCGGAATTTTTATCGCGAGGGCGATGTCACGCACTACGGGCAAACCGTCAAGGACGCGGATCGCATCCAAACCATCTGGACTCAGCTTCTGCAATCCAGCGCTTTCGCCGAGCGACGCGAAGCGATCCAGCGCTTCAATGCCGAACAGGCGCATCGCAAACGCGGGCTCGCGATCACGCCGGTGAAGTTCGGGATCTCGTTCACCGCGACGTTGTTCAATCAGGCCGGCGCGCTAGTGATGATTTATCGCGACGGCAGCGTGCAGGTCAATCACGGCGGCACGGAGATGGGTCAGGGGCTGCACACCAAGATCGGGCAGATCGCGGCGCAGTGTCTGGGAGTGAGGCCTGAGGCAATCCGGGTGATGCCCACGCGCACCGACAAAGTTCCCAACACGTCGGCTACGGCGGCGTCGGCGGGCGCGGATTTGAATGGCGCCGCGGTGCTCGACGCGTGCTCGCAACTTCAGGAGCGGCTGCACGGCCGTCGCGGCCGGAGATGCTCAAGTGCGACGCGGCTGCGGTGCGATTTTTCGGATGGCCAGGTTTATGCCGAGAGTGCCGGCGCAGAGCTCGTGCCGTTTCGCGCGGTTTGTGAAGCGGCGTATCGACAGAGGATCGCGCTGTTCGCGCAAGGCTACTACCGAACGCCGGAGATCCATTACGACGCGGCGACGCTGCGCGGCCGTCCCTTCTACTATTACGTCTATGGCGCGGCCGTTTCCGAAGTCGAATTGGATGGGTTCACCGGCGACTCGCGGCTGTTGCGAGTGGATATCCTCGAAGACGCGGGTACATCGCTTTCTCCTATCGTCGACCGCGGCCAGATCGAAGGCGGCTTCATCCAGGGCGCCGGCTGGATGACGATCGAGGAACTTTTGTGGGACGCACAGGGCCGCGTGGCGACTGCCGGAGCGTCCACTTACAAACTGCCATCGTGGTCCGAGATGCCGGCGGAGTTTCACGTCGATTTCCTGGAGCGCGCCGCCGAACCGGGCGTGGTCTTCGGAAGCAAGGCCGTGGGCGAGCCGCCGCTGATGCTCGCGATCTCGGTGCGCGAGGCGATTCGCGATGCGGTAGCCGCCTTCGGAAACGGAGGACCGGTGGCACTGGCGCTTCCGGCCACGCCCGAGCGAATCTTCTTCGCCATCCGCCACGCGCGGCGCGAGAGCCAGGTTCCGGCGAATGGAGTTGCGGCAGAAAAGACCAGAGGAATCCTGCGTCCATGAGTGCTGCCGAACGCGGCGAAATCCTGCGGGCTCCGCTGTTTCACACTCCGCGAAATCCCTTCCTGAACGGGCAGGGCCTGGAATCCCACGAGGATGGCGGACTGCTGATCCGCGCCGGAAAAATCGCGGCGTGCGGCGAGTACGGCGCCATTCACGCCGCCCACCCGAATGTTCCAGTCACCGATCTGCGCGGTGGATTTCTGCTGCCGGGGTTCATCGACACGCACATGCATTTTCCCCAGTTGAGCGTGCTGGGCGGGCTGGGGCGCGAGTTGCTCGACTGGCTGGAATATATCGCGTTGCCGGAAGAAGCGCGCATGGCCGACGATGCTTACGCTTGCAAGACGGCGCAAGGATTCGTTCGCGCACTGGCGGCGCACGGCACCACTACCGCCTTGGTCTTCGGCGCGCATTTCGCGAACGCGACCGCGTCACTGTTTGAAGCCGCGGCGGCGTCCGGCCTGCGCGTTGTCAGCGGCATGGTGCTCTCCGACCGGCGGCTGCGTCCTGAACTGCATCAGCTTCCCGAAGCCGCGTATCGCGATTCGACCAACTTGATTCGCCGGTTCCACGGGCAGGGGCGTTTGCGCTACGCTGTGACTCCGCGCTTCGCGCTGTCGACCTCCGAAGCGATGCTGGAAGTGTGCCAGACCCTGCTGCGCGAAAATCCCGGCGTGCGCTTTCAGACGCATCTCAACGAGAACCGGCAGGAGATCTCGGAAGTCGCGCGGCTGTTCCCGTGGGCCTCCGATTATTTGAACGTGTATGAGCGATTCGAGCTGGCCGGCAGCCGCTCGGTGATGGCCCACAATGTTCATCCCTCCGATTCCGAACTGGAGCGGCTTGCGGCAAGCGGCACTTCGATTTCGCACTGCCCCTGCAGCAATGCCGCGCTCGGCAGCGGCATGTTCCCGCTGCGGCGGCACATGGCGGCAGGCGTGAAGTGCGCGTTGGGAACCGATGTGGGCGGCGGCACCGGATTCGGCATGCTCAAGGAAGGTCTGCAGGCGTACCTCGTGCAGCGGCTCGCGGTGGACGGCGCGCTGCTGATCCCCGCGCATCTGCTGTATCTGGCGACGCGCGCGGGAGCGGTGGCGTTGGGCATGGAAGACGAAATCGGCGACTTCAGCCCCGGCAAGAGCGCGGACTTGGTTTACCTGCGGCCTCCGCAGGGCAGCCCGCTCGAGGCAGTAGTGGAGCAGGCGGACAGCATGGATCGAATTCTGGCTGCGCTGTTCACGCTGGCCGGCCCGGAAAGCGTGCGCGAAGTTCGCGTGGAAGGGTCGGTCGATATCGTATCGCGCGCCGGAAGCATGACCATCTGCGGGCATGACCATCGAGGATCTGAATTCTCTGGAGCGCGCGCAGTTTGTTTCGGCGATCGGCTGGGTATTCGAGCACTCGCCGTGGGTGGCCGAGCGAGCCTGGGAGCGCGCGCCCTTTTGCGAACGTGGAAGCGCTGCATCGGGCCATGGTGGAGCAAGTGGAGCGGTCGCTGCCGGAAGAGCAACTGGCGCTGTTGCGGGCGCATCCCGACCTGGGCGACGCGGGCTCGGGTGAGTGAAGCGTCGAGCGCGGAACAGGCGGGCGCGGGACTCGATCAGCTCACGCAAGCGGAGTTCGAACGCCTGCGGGGATTGAATGAAGCTTATCGCGATAAGTTCGGGTTTCCGTTTTTGTTTGCGGTTAAGGGCAGCACCAAGCACGATATTCTGGACGCGCTGGAGCGGCGCGTGCGGTCGTCGCGGGAAGAAGAGTACCGAGTGGCGCTCGATCAGGTTTACCGGATCGCGAGATTCCGGCTGGAAGATATTTTGGGTTGAGGGAGAAAAGCGTGGAGCAGTTTGCGAGCGGTTGGAAACGGAGTTATTACGGTAAGGGCGACGTCACCGCGTACCGGTTGAATCGGGACGGCGTCACGCCTGGCGATCAGAGTCCGGTGTTCGGCGCGAACGTGAAGTTGCTGGTCTATGGCGACGCGTTTTGGCCCACCTACACGATCGGTGACAATACCGGCCTGGTGGCTACCGATTCCATGAAGAATTTCATCCAGCGCGAGACGCTGAATTACGCGGGGCCCGATCTGGAAGATTATTGCCGCTTTCTGGCCGCGAAATTTCTGGATACATATCCGCAGGTGGAGGGCGCGCAGGTTTCGGCGTCCGAAGTGCCCTTCACTGCATTGCAGCCGCATAGCCCCGCGTTCGCACCAGCGGGTCCCGAGTGCTTCACCAGCCGCGTCGAATTGAACCGAGGCGGAACGGTGGAGATCGCCTCCGGCATTCGCGGATTCCGCCTGCTGCGCCTGGGCGGCAGCGCTTTTCATGGATTCGTGCGCGACCAATACACGACGCTGCCGGACATCAAGAACCGCCCGCTGCGCATGGGGCTGGATCTCGAATGGACTTACACGTCGCATGCCGCCGCCTTCAGTGCCGGCAAGATTCCAGCGGCGGTGCGCGCCATGGTTCGTCACGTGTTTGAAGGCTTCGAGTCGGGCAGTATTCAGGAGGTGATCTATCAGATCGGCACCAAGATGCTGGCCGAGATTCCCGAGATCGCCGAGATTCATCTGGAGGGTGAAAATCACACCTGGGATACCGTCGCGGAACGCGGCGATGAATTGGGAATCTACACCGAAGCACGCCCTCCGTATGGCTGTCTGGGCCTGCGCTTGAGAAGATAGAAGACGATGGCTCACTTGTCTACGCACGTTCTCGATACCGCCCGCGGCATCCCAGCGAAAGGTTTGAGGATCGAACTTCACCGGATTGAGAACAGTACGCGCCGCCGTGTGGCAACCGGCGTGACCAATGCCGACGGGAGAATTGCCGCGCCGCTGATCTCAGGGGACCTTCTCGAAATCGGCGTGTACGAACTGGTATTTCACGCTGGCGACTATTTGCGGAGCGCGGGCCTGCACGTGAAAGAACCGGCTTTCCTGGATCAGATCGTCGTGCGATTTGGAGTGGCTGAGCCCGATCGCAACTATCACGTGCCGCTGCTGCTTTCGCCGTTCGGCTACAGCACGTATCGGGGATCGTGATGGGGATTGGTCACGAAGTCATCGAGCGCTGCCGCCAGCTCGCCACGTACACTGAGGAGCCGGGCTTCATCACGCGTACCTTTCTTTCCGAGCCCATGCACCGCGTCCACGCCGATCTGCGCGCGTGGATGGAACAGGCCGGCATGAGCGTGCATGTCGATACCGCCGGTAATCTGCGTGGATATTACGGCGGCGCACAGGCGGATGCGCCGACGCTGATCGTCGGCTCGCATCTGGATACCGTGCCGCACGCGGGAGCCTTCGATGGAATCCTGGGTGTGGTGCTGGGCGTTGCGCTCGTGAAGGCGCTGGACGGACGGCGTTTGGGATTTGGCATTGAAGTCGTGGGATTTTCCGAAGAAGAGGGCGTGCGCTTCGGCTGTGCCTTTCATTGGAAGCCGCGCGCTGACGGGCAACCTCGACGACGCTCTGCTCGCAAGGCGCGATGCCGCAGGCGCGTCCGTCGCTGATGCGATTCGTGCATTCGGTCTGAATCCATCGGCAATCGGCGAGGCGCAAGTTACCGGCGCGACGCTCGGTTACCTGGAGTTTCATATAGAGCAAGGCCCGGTGCTGGAGAGTTTGAATCTTCCACTAGGTGTCGTTACTTCGATTGCCGGGCAGAGCCGGCTCGAAGTGAGGTTCGAGGGCAACGCCAACCACGCGGGCACCACGCCGATGCACTTGCGCCACGACGCACTGGCAGGAGCAGCAGAATGGATCGGCGCCGTCGAGCGCGAAGCCGTGACGGTTCCATCGCTGGTTGCGACGGTCGGGAAAATTGAGGCGCAGCCGGGGGCAGCCAATGTTATCGCGGGTTCTGTCCGCATGAGTCTAGATGTACGCCATACGAACGATGAGCTGCGCGCGAGAGCGGTGAAACACCTTCTCGACTCCGCGCAGCAGATCGCGGCGCGGCGTGGCCTAATGGTGTCGTCGGAGCTTCAGCTCGATCAAACGGCCGTGGCCATGCATGCGCGGATGATCGAAATGCTTGGCTGCGCAGTGCGGAAAAGCGGCTACGTGGATCATCGAATGCACAGCGGTGCGGGCCACGATGCCATGATTATGGCCGAACGCATGCCGGCGGCAATGCTGTTCCTGCGGAGTCCGGGAGGCATCAGTCATCATCCGGATGAAGCGGTGCTCGAAGCGGACGTTGCGGCCGCGCTCGCGACAGGCTTGAATTTCGTCGATCAACTGGAGCGCGCGCATGGCTGATCTGGTCATCAGAGGCGGCACGCTGGTGACGCCAGAGGGCCTGCTGCGCGCGGATGTAGCCATCGAAGCCGGCAGGATCCAGGCGGTCGGTCCGCGAGCTTCCTGGCGGCGCCGAAGAAATCGACGCTCGCGGGCTGCAAGTGTTCCCCGCCGTGATCGACGTCCATCTGCATTTCAACGAACCGGGGCGCACTGAATGGGAGGGTGCGGCCACCGGCAGCCGTGCGCTGGCTGCGGGAGGCGGAGCAGTATTCTTCGACATGCCGCTCAACTCGACGCCCTGCACAGTGAACGCGCGCGAATTTGACCGCAAACGCGCCGCGCTCGAAGCTTCGTCGATTACCGATTTCGGCCTGTGGGGCGGACTGGTCCCGGGAAATGTCGGCGAAATGGAAGAGCTTGCTGATCGCGGAGTCGTGGGATTCAAGGCCTTCATGTGCGACTCTGGCCTGCCGGAGTTCCCACGCGCCGACGATTTCACATTGTTCGAAGGACTCGCGGAGGCCGCGCGACTGGGGCTGCCGGTTGCAGTTCACGCAGAGAGTCACGAATTGACGCAGGGCTTGTCACGAAAGATGGCGGAGCAGGGGCGAACCGGGGCTCGCGATTTTCTGGCGTCGCGACCGGTGGTGGCCGAAGTGGAAGCGATCGAGCGCGCCACGCGGCTGGCCGGCGAGGCAGGCGCGAAACTGCACATCGTCCACATCAGCTCAGGGCGCGGCGTGGTGGCAGCGGCGGAGGCCAAAGCCCGCGGCGTGGATGTTTCGATCGAAACCTGCGCGCACTATCTGTTCTTCACCGAAGAGGATCTGGAGCGCCTCGGCGCCATCGCCAAGTGTGCGCCGCCATTGCGCGATGCGGAGCAACACGACGCATTGTGGAAGACGCTGCTCGATGGGACAATCGAGATCGTTGCTTCCGACCATTCACCCGCGCCCCCCGACATGAAAACCGGCGCGATTATGCAGGCTTGGGGAGGGATCGCGGGCGTGCAATCGACATTGGCCGTGTTGCTTGAGCAGGGGCATTTCCACCGCGGTCTGCCGCTCGAGCGCATTGCCAAGATGACTTCCGCGACACCAGCAAAGCGATTTCGTATCCCGCACAAGGGAGGGCTCGCGCCGGGCAACGACGCCGACTTAACGTTGATCGACTTGCGCGGATCGTACACGCTTGAAGCTGGAGATCTGAAGCAGCGCCACGCGATCAGTCCTTACATCGGAGCCCAGTTCCGAGGCGTCGTACGGCGAACGATGCGCCGCGGCGAAACTATTTTTGCGAACGGAGCTATTACGGCGCGCACCCAAGGCGCCCTGGTCCGTCCCAGCTAAGGTAATCGTTAAGGAAACCATGAATCAACTCGGTCACACCCGTAGCGCGCATCATCGCGACCATCTGTTGCAGACGCCCGACACTTTTGTGCGCGCGCCGCTGCCCGGCATGGATAAAGTCACGGCCGTCGTCCATGTGGCGCCTCCGGCGGGCGCGGCATTCACGCAATACACCGCTGAATTCGAGGCTGGCGGAGTGCTCGAGCCCGGGCCGCTGCAACGGTTCGTATATGTGCTCGAAGGCGAACTCGAAGCTTCCGGGAAGACGCTGAGCCCGGGCGGCTTCCTCTACTGCCCTCCGGGCCACGGACACAGTTTGCGGGCGGCCGCGCCGGCGCGCGCTGCAGTAATTGAAAAAGCTTATCAGCCACTCGCCGGAATCGCATCCCCAGCGTATTTCCGTGGCCGCGAAAGCGAGGTTTCGCCGCAGCCTCTCTGGGCGACCCCGCGCTGGTAGTTCGAGCGCTGGTCCCCGCCGATGCGGCCTTCGATTTCGCAGTCAACACTATGACTTACCAGCCCGGTGCCACGCTGCCGATGGTGGAGATTCACTACATGGAGCACGGCCTGCTAATGCTGGAGGGTGGCGGCATTTACCGGCTGGGCGAGCATTGGTACCCGGTGGCAGCCGGCGATTTTATATGGATGGCTCCGTACTGCCCGCAGTGGTTTGGAGCGCTGGGCAAGACTCCGGCGAAATATCTTATCTACAAGGATTGGAACCGGCATCCGGCGAACCTCGAGCGATGAACATCAAGATCGATCAGAATCTTCTAAGCCACGATTTACAGACTTTGAGCGTCATTTCCGCGGCGCCCGCGCCCGCGGTCACTCGCGTCGTCTTCAGCGGCACCGATCTGCACGGACGCGATTTCGTAAAGCACTTATGCGTGCAGGCGGCCCTTTCGGTGCGCGAAGACCCGGTGGGCAACACCTTTGCGCGCTGGCCCGGGACGAACCCGGATCTGGCGCCGGTGGCCACCGGATCGCACATCGACGCGATTCCCAACGCTGGCATGTACGATGGAACGGTGGGCGTTTTGGGCGGATTAGAGGCTATTCGCGCGCTGGCGCGCAGCGGTTACCGGCCGCGGCGGTCAATCGATCTGATCACCTTCACCTCGGAAGAGCCCACGCGCTTCGGCATCGGATGCTTAGGAAGCCGCCTGATGGCGAGCGTGCTCAATGCTTCGGCGGGAGAGTTGCTGGTCGACAAAGAAGGGCAGACGCTCAACGAAATTCGCCGGGCCGCGCGGTTTGTGGGCCCGCTGTCGGAGGTGGCGTTATCGCCGGGCCACTATTCCGCTTTCGTCGAACTGCATATCGAACAGGGTCCGCTGCTCGAAAAGAAGCAGCTTGAGATCGGCGTGGTGAAGGCGATTGCCGCGCCAGCCAGCCTGCGAATTGAGATCGAAGGTGAAGGCGGCCATGCCGGAGCGGTGCTGATGCCGGATCGCCGAGACGCATTTCTAGGCGGCGGCGGAGATTGCGCTCGCCGTTGAAGCCGCCGCGAAGGCGACCGGCAGCCGCGATACGGTAGCGACCTGTGGAGTCTGCGATGTTTTCCCCGGTGCCGTGAACAGCATTCCCAGCCGCGTCCGCTTGGAAGTGGACGTGCGTGATATCGACCTGGGGCGCCGCGATGGCGTGTTGCGGGCGATTGCCGCCGCCATCGAAGAAATCGCCGAGCGCCGCCGCGTCACGGTGCGGACAGAAGTCGTGAACGCGGACGCTCCCGCGGTGTGCGCGCCGCACGTGGTAGAGGTACTGGAGCGCGCCTGCAAAACGCATCAGGCGTCCTATGAAGTCATGATCAGCCGCGCTTATCACGACTCGCTGTTTATGTCGGCGATCGCGCCGACCGCCATGATCTTCATCCCCTGCCGCGGCGGCGTCAGCCATCGCCCAGACGAGTATTCGTCTCCCGAGGCGATCGCGCGCGGCGCACTCATATTGGCAGAGGCACTGGCCGAGCTGGCGGCCTAAATCACGGCCGGACCGGCTGATTCGACAGGAGAGTTTTGCCGCCCGCGGACTTAATCTCATACAACGGCAAGTCTTTCGTCAAAGTCTTAATTCGCGGCACCAACTCGTTGGTTGTCACCAGATAATAGCGGCCGGGCTGCTTCCAGATCCCCAGAAAATCCTGGTCGTCAATGAAAACTTTGGGAGCGTCAGGAGCATACGAACCGTATTCCAGAACAAAATAACGGCCGTTGAGAATCAGAGCATGGTCTTGATGGTAGAAGGCGATCGAAGAGCGCGAATTGTAATCGCCTTCGATGATCACGTCGCCCTGCGGCAGGCGATTCAGGGCTTCGGCGATGGGCCGCGAAGACATATAGGGGTCGAAGACCACCAGCGCCAGTCGAGCGGCCTGAAAGAAAATCACCATCATCGCCGCTATCGCGAGAAATGCTTGTGCGCCGTGCAGACGCCAGGCTCCGATGGCTCCCACCAGACAGGCAATACCGGCCACCACCAAGGGAAGACGCAGGTAGGCGCAGGCGCCGAGCGTCAGATCGCCGATGTGACCCATCGACAGCTTATACAGCGAGCGATTCTGCGTGAGGGCAACCGATATGTCTCCCGGCGCAGGCAGGTTCCACGTCAACAACAGGACCGCAATGATCGTGACAGCACCCAGAGCGGCGACCACGGAGACGATTTTGGTGCCGATGCGGATTGGGCCTCCCTGAAGCGCCATGCCCGCGCCGATCAGGAATGCGGCGGCCGGGTAAAGCGGCATGGAATAATATTCCTGCGTAGTCGAAAATGTGAAGAACAACAGAACTCCCGCGCACCAGCAGAGCGCGAACAGCGTTGCACGCCCCGCGCGATCGACCGGCCGGAAGTTCAGGCGGACGATGTTAGGGATATAAACACTCCACGGAAAGAGCCAGACCAGATGCAGAGTCCAAAAAAGGAATCGAGGGACGGTGTCGTAGTCCCTCGGATAGCGCATATTGAGAAAGCGAAGGACCTGTTCGTTGATGAAGAAAAACCAGAAGAACCCGTGGTATTGTCCTGGGCCGCCGTGCATCGTAAAGTCGAAGTAAGGCGGATTGTGGAGAGTCGCGAGAATGTGCCAGGGAGCGGCGATCAGCAAAAACAAAAGTGAGCCGGTTAGCAAGTGCATCCGCCGCCATGTCTCGCGCCGAAGCAGGCGCCGGGAGACCAACAAATAGAAAAAGACCGTAACGCAGGGGAGCACCAGCGCAACGAACCCTTTGACTAACACGCCGACTGCCAGTGAAGCCGCCATGATCGAGGCCCATAGCAGGGATCGCGGCTCCTCTTCGTCTTGTGCCCGCAGGAAGGCCCACAGTCCGAGGGCGATCATGAGCGTCAACATGACGTCTGGAATAATGATGCGGGTGAATAAGAACAGCCCGATGCAAGTGGCGATGACGAGACCGGAATAGATTCCGGTTTCCCCATTAATCGCCCAGCGGCCGAAGCGCATCACAAGCCAGGTGAGAAGAATCGCCGAGAGTGCGGAAGGTATGCGGGCAACCCAGTCATGCACGCCGAGCAGGTAATAAAGTATGACGGTCATCCAATACTTGAACGGAGCTTTATCGAAATAGAGAACGCCGTCCATGCGGGCCGTCACCCAATCGCCCGAGTGGTACATGTTGCTGGCCATCTGCGCCTGGAACGCATCCACGTCGTCCATGAGAGACGGCGGGCTGACGATCGCGGAAAGGAAAACCACACTCGCTATGAGAAGAACTACAAGCTCGGCGTGCCTGCCCAGCACCTCTGAAGTTTTTCTCAAGCTAGCAGCGCCGCCTCTCTAGGCTCCGCGCTTTCGACGGAGACGTTCCAACGTTTCATCCACAGGAAGAGTGTCATCAGGCCCCATAGATGATAGCCAAAATTTTCGCGCCGTTCCAGATGGGCGTCGATGAGGTGCTGAACGGCTCCCGGCGAGAACAGATGCGAGCGAGAGACAGCATCGGGACTCAAAGTGTCGAGCAGCAACGAGCGCAGCGGGCCGCGCAGCCAAGCGTGAGCGGGAATATCGAAACCCTCTTTCTTACGATCCAGGACGGAATCAGGCAGCTTTCCGCGCATCAGCTCGCGCAGCACATACTTTTGACTCGACCCATGGATTTTCAAATGGTCCGGCAGCGAAGCGGCGAACTCGACGATGCGATGGTCGAGGAATGCGGGCCGCAGTTCCAGAGCGTGCGCCATGCTCATGCGGTCGGACTTCATCAGAATGTCGTCGGTCAGGAAATACTGCTGGTCGAACCAAAGATAGCGGCTGAGCCCGCTCAACTTGGAACCTTGGCCCATTTTGTAAAGATCACTGATGCGGCCGCCGGGCCTGGCACCGCATAGCGCGGTCTGTTCTGCACTGGAGAACGTCCCGTTCCAGTAGCAGTGCGCTTCATCGGCCGTGAGCAGCGATCCCCGCATTAATCGCTTGACCTTGTATTCCAGGCTGATTTTGTCGTTCGAGATCGGCCACAGTCCAAGCGCTCCCATCATGAGACGGCGTAGCGGCGCGGGAATAAGCCTCAACCAGGTCGCGATGCGGTCGGCTCGACAGGTCAGGTAGCCGCCAAACAGTTCGTCTGCGCCTTCGCCACTCAGGACAACCGTGACGTGTTCCCGCGTTGCCTTCGACAAGAACCACAACGGCACGGATCCCGCATCGGCGGTCGGTTCGTCGGAATAGTAAGCCGACTCTTCGATGGCGTCGGTGAGCGCGAGCGTGGGGTTCAGATCCAGCTCGCAGTGGTCTGTATCGTAAGCCTTGAGCAACTTCCCGGAAAAATCGCGTTTCATCGAAGCTGTGTCCCTGGAATGACACCGAGAATGTTTTCAGACGCGTGGAGGATTGCTCCGCGGCGTAGTGCAGCAGCGTCGAGGAATCGAGACCGCCGCTGGCCCAAACTCCAAGCGGAACATCCGAAATGAGATGTTCCTTGACCGACCGCCGCAGGTGGCCTTCCAGCGCTTCCTTCGCCGATTCCAAAGTCCAATCGCGTTGCGGGTCCAAATGAAGCTGCCAGTAAGCACCGGAATCCACGCGGCCGTCGACCCACTCCATCCAATGCCCAGGCGGCAGCTTGTTCGACGCCTTCCACCAAAGTGTGCGGACACGGCACATAGTTCAAAGACAAATAGAATCCGAGTCCCGTCAAGTTCAACCGCCGCGGGACTTCCGGATGAACCAGGATCGCCTTTCAGTTCCGAACCAAAGAGCAGATCGTCCCCCAGGCGATAGTAGTAGAGCGGCTTGATCCCCATGCGGTCACGCGCGAGTACCAGCCGCTTGCGCGATTCGGACCATAGCGCCACCGCGAACATGCCCCGCAGCCGATTAAAACACTCGGTATCCCATTCCCGGAAAGCCTCCAGCAGCACTTCCGTATCGCAATGCGTGCGGAATCGGTGGCCAAGCGAGACCAGTTCGTCACGCAATTCCGGGTAGTTGTAAATTTCGCCGTTGAAGACGATGGTGGTGTCGCCGTCTTCGCTGGTGATGGGCTGGTCCCCACCCTCGATGTCGATGACGCGGAGACGAACCGCACCCAGAGACAAAGCATCCGAACGGAAAGTACCCTGTTGGTCCGGGCCGCGATGAATCAGGCAGGAAACCGCGCGGCGAATTCGATCGTCGTCCGCGCGAAAAGTCTTACTTGTAAAACCAGCAATTCCACACACGGTTGAATTCAGCGATCTCGGTTGCGCCTGGTGATCCGCAGGACTTCCGAGTCGCGCAGAGCTTCTGACCTTTGATGATGATGGCGAACCAGCATTTCACCGATCAGACCGAAGCACACCAACAGGAGCCCGGCCAGCAAGAGAACGGTCGTGAAGAACAGCAGAGGGCCATGCTCGTTCAAGATGTTGACGCCGCGGAGCATACTCACCACTAGCCACGCCGCAAGTCCCCCGCCGAGCGCCATTCCGGTCATTCCGATGCCGCCGAAAAAATGCATCGGGCGCGAGACGAAGCGCAGAAGGAACGGGATCGTGACGACATCGAACACGAACGGAATCGCGCGCTTGAAACCAAAGTGGGACTTCCCGTGCGGCCGCTCCACGATGCGAATGGGTATCTCACAGATACGCGCGCCATATGCGACAGCCAGCGCCGGAATGAACCGCTGCAACTCGCCGTATAGGGGGATCTCACGAATCAGCTTAGTGCGGTAAGCCTTGAACCCACTGACGAAATCGTGGATCGGCACGCCCGTGAGCCTCGCCATGAGCGTGTTGCCGATCCGCGAAGGGACGCGTTTGAACAGAAGGCTATCGCCGGGGCGATCCACGCGGCATCCGCAAACCACATCGTAGCCCTCTTCAAGCTTCTGCATGAACAGCGGAATTTCATTGGGATTGTGCTGAAGGTCGCCATCCATGACGATGATGTAGTCGCCGCTTGCGTGATCGAATCCGGCAACCAGCGCCTCGGTCTTGCCGTAATTCCGCTGCAGCCGGACGACCGTGACGCGGTCATCGTTATCCGCGACTTTGCTAAGCAGCGAGAACGTTTCGTCCCCGCTTCCGTCATCCACAAAGATGAACTCAAAATCGTCGCAGGTCGCCTCCATCACGTCTTTGACGTCGCGATAGAGTTGAATGACGCTCTCCTGCTCGTTGTAGAACGGAACGACGACGCTATACTTCATGCCGATTCCCTCATGGCTGTTCATTAAAGAATAACATTGCGGCAGTGGGCGAGCCCTTTTAGGATACCGATAAGGCCGCTCCGAGACCTGCTGGCCTAAACCGGCTGCACCCGTCGTCCGCTAAGCGGTCTACCTCCTAGTGGCCGGAACCCTGGTTTGAATCCAGGGGTCACTCCAGCGCGCGTCGTGAAGCATTTCCTCGTCCGTTAGCGTCTTAAGAAATTCGATGAGATCGCTCCGGTCTTCTTTGGTTAGCGAACGCTGGTGAACCATGCGCGACTTGTTGGGATCGTCGTACTTTCCGCCTGCGCTGTAATGGTCGATAACTTCATCGAGGGTCGCCATGCTTCCGTCGTGCATATACGGGGCGGTGACCGCTATGTTTCTCAATGTCGGCACCTTGAACCTGCCCAGATCTTCTTCTTTTTGCGTCTGCTCATAAAGGCCGCGATTCGGGGCTGCGTAAAGAGCGACTCCCGTATTGAAGAAGCTTCCGCCCGGCTCTGTTTCTCGTGCCGAGCCTCCGGGCGCCGCATAACGGATTCCGCCGCTGAAGTTCCATCCCCCGTGGCACTGGAAGCAGCCGCCACGTTCTCCGGATGCGAAGACGATTTCGCCGCGCTTCGCGGCCGCGGAAATCGCGGAAGGGTCGCCGCCATAGCGATAGCGGTCATACGGCGAGCGAACGGAGACAATTGACCGCTCGAACGCCGCGATGGCTTTCGTCACATTCTTGAGTGTGTAAGGGTCGCCCTCGCCGGGGAAAGCCGCTGCGAACAATCTCTGGTAGACAGGCGTTCTTTTCGCCGCCGCGAGAAAACCGCTCTCATGGCCTTTCAATCCGAGTTCAATGGGAACCTCTCCCAGCATCGGCGTCAAGGCCTGTTCTTCGAGAGAAGTCATGGTCGCGTTTGCCCACGTCAGGTAAGGTGCGTAGGCGACATTCACGAGACTCATGCTGCTTCTTGGATGAGCTTGGCCGGTGGCGCCTTCCGCGCGGGCGCGCCCATCCGTGAACGCCAATTCCTGCCGGTGACAGCTTCCACACGACTCTTTCCCGTTCACCGACATTCGTTTGTCGTAGAACAGGTAGCGGCCGAGCTCGACTTTCGCGGCGCTCATCGGATTGTCGGCAGGGACCACGGGCCTAGGGAACCCTTTGGGCAAGGATCCATTCGAAATCGGCGCCCATCAAGTTCGCTGCGATAGCGAATCCGACGGCGACGCTTCTAAGCAACCAGCGTGCCTGTTTCCGAGGTGTCATATCCGGCGAGTACTTCTAACTTGCGGCGCAGCGTGGCCCGCTGCAAGACATCCAGGAAAGACTTCACCGCCGGAAGATCCGCGGTCCGCTTGCGCATCACCAGATCGTAGCGCTCACTGCGCAGTGGAATGAAATCCAGTCCGAAGGTTTGCGCGGCGGAACGGGTCGCCAGGCACGCATCGGCGTCCCGCGAGAGCACGCAATACGCGGCCGCAAGATGTCCGAACGCGATGCGGTCATACCCTTGCACCTTCTGCGCATCCATCCCCGCCTTCTCCAAAAGCTTGTCCAGCAGACCGCGGCTTCCCGAGCCGGGCTCGCGATTCACAAACCTGACGTTCTTCCGCGCCAGATCCTCGATCTTACGTATGCTCTTGGGATTTCCAGACGCGAGGATCAGTCCCTCTTCCCAGCGCGCAAACGTGACCACACTGAATTCTTCACCCGGAAACTGCTTGCGGAGATAAGGCAGATTGAATTCTCCCGTCTTCGCGTCTTCCAGATGAGAGCCGGCGATGTGCACTTTCCCTTCGGCGAGCCAGGTAAGCGCCAGTTTGCTGGAAGCCGCCGCGGAGACGACCTCCACGCCGCTGATCTTCTCCACCATTCGGGAAAGCAGGCCGGTGGCCGGGTCGCACCCCGCCAGCACCAGCCGTTTCTGCGCCGCCTCGTCCTTGGCGAATACCACCAGGTCCGCGCGGCCGTTGGCCCGATTGGTTCGCTTGATGATGCCGTCCGCTTCCGGCATGTAGTAGGGAGAGGCGCTCACCGGGACGCTAACCCAGCGCGATCCCATCTGGCAGACACGGACGGGTTGTCCCTTCGCGGGCGCTTCCGCGCTCAGAATTTCGGTGGCCAGAGATCCCGGCGATTTCAGATCCGCCGCTTGAAGCGAAAAAAGCTCGTCGACAGTCACTTCCAGCTCGCGGGCAAGATTCAGCGCAACCTCGGTGTTGGGGACATAGGTCCCGGCCTCGATGGCGTAAATTGTCTGCCGGCTCACATTGACGCGGCGCGCCAGGTCTGACGCGCCCACGCCCCTGCTCTTTCGAATCTGGCCCAGCCGGCTCTCGACGCGCGACTTCACAGCGGCTACTTCCTCACCTGAACGACCTCGATCTTGGTGAGCATGCGGATCGAGCGCGCTCCCGGTTTGTCCTTCGGCACGACCAGCCGGAACCGGCCCTGCGCGCCGAACAGCGGCTTGCCATTCGCGGTATCCGCCAGCAGAATTTCATTGTCGATGAAGGAGGGGTCCAGTTCGCCGAGCGAGAATACCACCTGGTATCCGTCCTGTGCTTCGGCGATCACATAGCTGGAAAGAGCCTTGCCGCGAAGTTCGCTGCCCTGCGGAACACCCGCCTGCTTTCAGTACATCATGGAGCCAGACGCCTTCGTAGACCGTCTCCATTCCGCCGCTGGTGGTCTTTACCGTCGCCCGAGGCATCTTTGCGAGATCGTCGGCGGACAGCGTCAGCGCCTGCTTGACCGCGCCCGTGACTTGGACGGTGGGCGGCGCGTCCTGCGCGGCGAGACAGCTTGCAGCAAGAAGACCTAACACCAAACAGCGTCGTGTATACATGACTACCTCACATTGTAAGATGCCGCCCGCTGCCGCAACGAGAGCGCTTCCGCCTGGACGTTGCCGTCGCGCAGCCTACCATATCAGCTTCAGGCCGAATTGCATCTGCCGCGAAGGCGTTGACGTGCTGGTGATCAACCCCGCGGTCGGGGAAAGCGCTGGAGTGAACGTCACCGGATTCGGCGTATTAAAATTCGCGCGGTTTAACAGATTGTAGACTTCCGCGCGGAATTGCAGCGACAGGCGTTCGCCGAGCTTAGTGTCTTTGATCAGCGATAGGTCCCAAGTGACAAGACCGGGGCCGACGAGCGTATTCCGTCCCAGATTGCCGTAAAAACCGCTGGCAGCCGGAGGCGCCAGAAATGCGGCGGGGTTGAACCACTCGTTCGGGTTGCCCAGAATCACCGGGCCGGTGAAGGCTGGATTCACGAACGGGCGAACAGGATTGCGCGTGTCGCCGTTGTTCGAAGGGTTGTAGCTAAGCAGCGGCGAGAACGGAAATCCGCCCTGCAGAGTGACAATCGAGTTGATGGTCCATCCGCCGGCGAGTGTGTTTCCGAACGCGTGCCCGTTGAGGAATCGTTTTCCGCTTCCAAACGGCAGTGCATAGGATGCGCTGATTACGGCCGCATTGCGGACGTCAAAACTCGCCAGTCCCCAATCCGCGCGCGGGTTAAACGGATTCGAAAGTAGAGCTGGCTGATTTCCCGAAGTGGTAGCGTTCAGCGAATCCCCGTCGTCGAGGGTCTTCGACCAGGTATAAACGCCGCGCACTACCAGGCCACTGTTGAAACGCCGGTTCAGATCGACCTGCAGAGCGTTATAGGAGCTGTCTGCTATTGAGAAGTACGTCCAAGTATTGTTGAGCGCGGGATTCGCCCTTACTGCGGTAGGGACGTAATAGGTACCTGGCGCCACCGGGGTGCCGGCGATGCCAGCCGGGAAATTGGGCCCGTACGTCGCCGGGCAGGGAGCTGCGGGACAGATCACGGGATAAGGCTCATTCGCATCCACGCCAGTAATTTCGTGATAGCCGTGCGAGCCCACGTACCCGACGGTCAAGGTCGTGTTCGCAGTTAATTCCTGTTCCACTCGGAACGACCAGGAGACCAGAGTCGGAGTCTGGAGGTCCGGCTGAACTCCGCCCGGCACGAGCCTCGAGCCAGATGGCACCGCGGAAATAGGAAAGGTGGAAACGTTGGTGCTCACGCTGTAGGTAGGATTGAATGGAGCGTTCTGATCCGTGCGATAGCCCAATGCATCCTGGAGATCGTTGTACATGCCGAACCCGGCGCGCAGCACAGTTTTGGTTGACCCGAACGGGCTCCAGGCGGCCCCTATCCGCGGTTGCGGCAGGAATTTGGCATGGTTTACTGTAAAGACCGAGGAGCCGATCTGGGGATTGGTGTTGATCACTCCGTTAGTGAACGTGTAATTCGATGCCCGCCCATCCACTTCGTTCCAGCCGCCGCTAAACTCGTCGCGGAATCCGAGAGACACCTTGAGGTTCTGACCCAGGCGTATGGAGTCCTCGACGTACCATGCTCCCATCCACGAACGCCAGCCTAACGGGGTGGACGAAGGATCAAACAGAAGACTCGCCGTTCCTTGCAGGAAGGTCTGCAGGCCGGTGAAAGTCGCTTGACCGAATTGGCTTAGAGCGAGATTTTCGTTGGATCGCAGCCGCTGAAACCACACACCCGCGCTGAACTGATGGCGTCCCTTGGTTAGCGAAACTCGGTCCTCGTAGGTAAATAGATTTCGCGCGATATGCAGATTGCTTCCATTGTTACTGCCGGCGAGAGCGATGACCGCGGCGGGGTTCGATGCCGCGCTGCCCCCCACCGACAACGCGCCAATCGGATCCCCCGAGAGGAAGCCCGGAAGGCTCACCGCCGGCGCGCCGGGCGTTGGTTCACCTGTGAAGAAATAGAACGCTCGTGAGAAGCCGGCGCGGGCGGTGTTCAGCAGCGTGGGCGAGAAAATATGTGTTTCCTCGATGCTCGCGACCTGCTCGCGAAGGTCTTCGGCATTGGTGCTATAAGCATTCGTGCTGAGGGGTGTGAAGTCATTGCTATCGTCGATGGTGTAGATAACGCCTAGGGTATCTTTCTCGGAAAAGCTGTGGTCTAGCCGCGCTGTTCCGAAATTATCGCGAATGATTTGCAGCGGATTGTTGAAGGCTTCCGAAATTCCGCCGAAATCGGGAGCCCCGGGGCTGGGCGCCGGCCAGGCGTTGATCAAGGGCGAGACTTTTACGAACGCCAATCCCGACGCGCAGGTGGTGGGGGCGGGTGAAACCAGATTACAGGGCACAAACCCGTTTCGCATATTGGTATCGGGAACCAGGTCTACGCCGGTTTGATGCAAATTCTTGCGAAACCCTTCGAAATTGACAAAGAAAAATGTCTGGTCTTTCTGGAGGGGACCACCCACGGAGGCTCCGTACTGATTCTGCGTAAATCCCGGCACTGAATTTCCGTCAAAAAAATTGCGAGCGTCAAAGATATTGTTTCGGATGAACTCATAGGCAGACCCGTGAAACTGATTGGTGCCGGATCGGGTGACAATCAAGACCTGCGCACCTGGACGCTTGCCATATTCCGCTCCGTAGGAATCACGGAGCAGATTGAATTCCTGAACTGCATCAACGCCCAGCAATAACTGACTGGTGCCCCCGGGTTGCATGTTGTTTTCCGCCGCGCCGGTAAATTCGATGCCGTTCATTAAGAACAGATTCTGTTGCGGACGATTGCCGGACACCGCAAAGTTATTGCCGACGGTCGAGTTGGAACCGCCGATGCCGCCGAACTTCTGGGATGTAAAATTGACCACGCCGGGATTCAGCGTGAGCAGAAGGTCGAAACTCCGCCCATTGAGAGGCAGATTCTCCACCTGCTGTTGGCCGACCAGGCCAGATATATCTACGGTGCTAACGTTCACGGGAGGAGCGTCCGCATCGACTCTCACATGCTGGCTGACCTCTCCCAGGCTGAGCGTGAAGTCCACAGTCGCGTCCTGCCCGACAACTAAGTGGACTCCCGTCCGGATGGCTTCGGTAAAACCGCTCTTCATGACATCAATCTCATAAGCGCCGACAGGCAAGGAGACTACTTGATAGCGGCCTGCGCTATCGGTCGTGGTGCTACGGACTGCCCCCGTATTTACATTTTTCACCGTTACCGTGGCGGCGGAAACCAGGGCGTGGCTCGGATCGGTGACTGTCCCAGAGAGCGCCGCACCTACCTGCGCCCGAACCGGAGCTGCCGAAAGCAGGCAGAGCGCTAAAGAGAAGGCGAGCCGGCAAATAATGTCTTTTGGCATGTGTAAAGTATACACGATAACGTAGCGCATAAACACCCACGTGCTCGCCGGAATGGCGCGGAGGGAGGCCGCCTAACGTGAAACGAACCGGATGGCAGAGACGCATGCAGCCGTTTGCAGGCTAGACAGGCAGAGCGGCTCCGCGGCGAGTCAGACCGCATTTAGGCCGTAGTCATGATTGTGGTGAAGTCGTCTTTGCAAGACGGCATACAATAAAAGCAACACCCTATGCTCTCCCGGCAGGCAGGATGGCTTTTTTGCGCGGCCGCGCTCATCGCATCTTGCGGATCACCCCAGCGAACTCCCGAAGCGGCCGGCAAACTCACTGTCGCCGCCGCCGCTAACCTTACGGATGTTTTCGGCGAGGTTGGGCCAGCTTTCAAGGTCCAAAAAGGAATCGACGTGGTTTTTAGTTACGGCGCCACGGTCGAACTCGCCCAGCAGATCGCGAACGGCGCGCCGTTCGACGTCTTTGCCGCGGCCGATACCGAACATATAGATTCTCTGGTTGCCCAGCAAAAGCTCACTGCTGACAGCCGCGCGATTTATGCAAAGGGGCAACTCGCCTTGTGGATTCCCAGCGGCGAGTCGAGCGGAATTCGGGGATTGAAGGATTTAACGGCGCCGAACATCCACTTCATCGCCGTCGCCCAGCCGAAACTAGCGCCCTACGGGCAAGCCGCCGTCGAAGCAATGAAGAATGCCCATCTCTGGGAACCGTTGCAGAGCAAAATTGTCTATGCGAACAGCATCAGCATGGCCAAGCAATTGGCGGCATCGGGAAATGCCGACGCGGCCTTCACGGCATATTCGCTGGTGCTGCGCGAGCGGGGAACGGTTTTAAAGGTCGACCCCGATCTCTACCATCCGATCGAGCAGGCCCTCGCGATTGTGGCTTCCACTTCGCACCTGCAAGAGGCGCAGCAGTTTCGATCATTCTTGCTGGGCCCCAAAGGACGCGCTATTCTCGCCAAGAACGGATACTTGCTTCCTTGAGATTTTGCGGGATGATCTATCCCTGATTCTCCCCCAGCGCGATCACGAAGTATTGTGTCCGTCCAGTCGTCGGATTCTTCCATCCGTGTTCTTCGTTGGAGGCCACGAACGCTACCGACCCAGGCGTCAGGCGCGTTGTGCTGCCGCTGATCGTCACGTCCAGCTCTCCATACTGAACCAGCACCATCTCTTCGTGCGGGTGCTTATGCGGCGCATGCGGAGCCATACCGGGACCCAACTCTGTCAGGTGCACCTCCACCGCGGAACCTTTGTGGGTGGTGCCGTTCAACACCGCGCGGGTTCGATTCTCTCCGCTGACTTTCACAGGCAGTTCTTCGAATTTGAAAGTGCCCGACGGCAGCTTCTTCTTGTCCTGAGCGACGGCAGCGGCACTGGCCAGCAAGGGCAGAAATAAATTCAGATCACGGCGTGTCATAGGCATATCTTTCAAGAAATGTTTTCCTGGCTAGAACCAATCGCTACGGTAAGCCACCCACCAGCTCACAAAGCAAATGGGAATCGTGGCTCCCAGCGCCCACCACAGCGGCAGCACCAGATCGGCGACCAATCCTAGCATCGTAAAAGTGATCCAGAAGATCTCGCGCTCCACTGTTCCCAAGTGTAGCGCTCCACTCTACTGGTCAAGCGCGAACGCGAAGATCGAATTGCCCGACGCGATCGCCACCTGCTGCTTGCCTCCGCTCAGATAGCTGACCGGGTTTGCGTTGATGGGGGCGCCAGTTTGGAAGTGCCAAACCGCGCGGCCCGTCAGGGCGTCGAGCGCGAAGAAGTCGCCTTCGTTGGTTCCAGCGAATGCCAGATTGCCAGCCGTCGAGAGCACACCGGCGTTGGCATCCGAGTTGAGCCTGAACTCCCACTTCAATTCGCCCGTGTCCGGATTCAGTGCGCGGATGAAGCCAATAGGCGGGTCGCCGACGATGGGGCTTTGCCCGCCGCCGTTAAATTGGGCGCCCGGCTTGTACTCGGCATTGCCTTTCAGGTAGATTCCGCCCGAGTCCCGTGCCGCCACAAAAAAGAGGTTCGCTCGTGGACTAAACGATGGGCTGAACCAGTTTGTTCCCCCACTCAAGTCGGGATAGATCTTCGCTCCCTCGGTGGTGGGCGAGGAGCCCGGAAGCACCACCGGCTTGCCCGAATCGTCGAGCCCCTTAGCCCAGCTCTGTTTGGCAAACTGGCGGCCGGTTAGAAACTTGCCGCTGTTGCGATCCAGAACGTAATAGAACGCATTGCGATTGCCGAACAGCACTACCTTGTGCTTCTCGCCGCGCACTACCGCGTCGGCCAGCACTGGGACTTCCGTCGAATCCCAATCGTGCAGATCGTGCGGCGTGAACTGGAAATACCATTTGAGCTTTCCGGTGTCGCCATCCAGCGCGACCAAGGAATCGGAGTAAAGATTATCGCCGCCGCGCGCATCGCCATTCCAGTCCGGCCCCGGATTGCCGGTGCCCCAGAAGACCGTGTTCTGATCGGGGTCATACGAGCCGGTCACCCAAGTGGTGGCGGAGCCGGTCTTCGCAGTGTCGCCGGCCCAGGTCTCGATACCCGGTTCACCCGCAGCGGGCACCGTCCAGAATCGCCAAGCCCGCTTGCCGGTCTTCGAATCGTAAGCGTCGATGAAGCCGCGGACGCCGTACTCGCCGCCCGCCATCCCCACCACGATCTTGTCCCGCAGCGCCAGCGGCGCGCCGGTGATCGAGTAGCCCAACTTCGGGTCGGCTACTTCGGAATCCCAGCGCACGATGCCGGACTTGATATCCAGCGCCACCAGGTGCGCGTCATAAGTGCCGACATATACCGTGTCGTTCAGAATCGCCACGCCGCGATTCACCGGGCCGCAGCAGCCGCGAACACCCTTGGGCATGGTGCGCGTGTACTTCCATAGCGGACGGCCAGTCAAGGTATCGAGCGCAGTCACGCTGCCGCCGGGCTCGCTCAAGTACATGATGCCGTCGGCCACCAACGGTGACGCCTCGACACGCTCAGTGGTATTGATCTGATACACCCAGGCGGGCCGCAGATGTGCCACATTCGCGCCGTTGATCTGATCCAAACCCGAATAGCGGTGCGAACTATAGTTGCCCGAGTACGTGAGCCAATTGCCGGGCTCGGCATCCGATTGGCGCAAGCGGTCAAAGGAAACCTGCGCGGCAACGGGCAGGGAAACGGCCCACATAGCCAGGACCCACAACGACAGGGCCGCGGCCGACGAATAAATTTTGCGTTTCATTGATTACCTCGCAGCGAAACCAGATAAGCCACCAGATCATCCACTTCGGAGGCTGACAACACTCCACGGAAACTTGGCATGGGAGACTTGCCAGTTTCTCTCTGCAACTCCTTCAGGTCGTCTTTCTGGAAAGAATGAATCCCGCCACTTAGATCGCGGATCTGGATACTGAAGATGTCTTCGTTGAGCCGCACGCCCGTGATGGTTTGGCCATCCTTCGTTACCGCTCGCACTTCTAAAAAGTCTTCCGGCAAAGTGGACCCCGGGTCGAGGACCGCTGCGCGCAAGTGCGCGGCGCTGCGGCGCGCAGCCGATCTCCGTGAGCTCGGGTCCAAGGCTCCCGCCTTGGCCGCCATTGATGTGACATTGGGCGCAGCGTCCCTTGGTCCGGTACACCTCTTCACCATGTTTCGGATCTCCCGCAATCGTCTCGGGAGCCATGCGCCCCAGACTGCGAACGTACGCCGCAAGCTGCCAGGTTTCGCGGGTATCGAGCGCGTAACCGCCCGGCATCTCTGTACCTTTGATGCCGTCGCGGATCACCATGAAAAGAGATTCGTCGTCGGGAGCGTGCCGCAAGCGAGGCTGCGCCAGCACTGCGCCTCTGCCGCCTTCGCCTTTGGAGCCGTGGCAGCGCGCGCATTGCCCCATGAACAACTGCTGGCCATTTTTCAAGTCGGCGGCCGTTGCGAAGGGGTTTTTCTTGGGGATGACGTATTCCGGATCCACCTGTGCCATCGCCGTCAGCGCAACGAACAACGTCAAACACATCAGACGCATGCTGGGACTCCTTTTTGAGAGCCGAGTATATCACGGAGAGCCTTGCGGTCTCCCATCGGACGCGCAAAGATGGCGGATATGGCACTCCGCTCCACGACTTCATATCTGACGGATTCACTCGACCTTTTCCGCTATTACAAAAACTTGGCGGAGCGCGCGATAGCACAAGTATCGGACGAAGAACTCCTCACCGCCTTGGATCGTGAAGCGAATTCGATTGCCGTCATCGTGAAGCATATGGCGGGCAACATGCGGTCGCGCTGGACCGACTTTCTCACCAGCGATGGAGAGAAGCCGGACCGCAATCGGGACACTGAATTCGAAGATGCGCCGGCGGCGCGCGAAGCGGTGCTGGCGCTATGGGAAGAAGGCTGGCAGTGTTTATTCAAAGCACTCGAGCCGCTCTCCGAGACAGATCTGCAGCGGACCGTTACCATTCGCGGCGAAGCCCATTCGGTGATGCAGGCCATCAATCGTCAGATGGCGCATTATTCCTACCACTGCGGACAGATTGTGCTCCTCGCCAAGCACTTCAGACACGATGCCTGGAAACCGCTGAGCGTTCCGCGCAAGCAATCCGCCGAATTCAATCGCCGGGTAAGTGCTGGCGAAGCGAGCCAACGGTAGCGCCAGCCTACGGCTTAGACTTCTTCGCCGTGTTGAAGCACACCGGCTCGCGATATTGCTTCGAATAAGTGATGAGGCTTGGTTTCTCGTCTTTCATCGCCTGGAAGATCGGTTCCGTAGTCCGCCACAGACCGTTGAGGGGCGCATCGTAATGGGCAGGAATATAGACGTGGGGCTTATAGAGCCGCAGATACTCCAACCCTTGCGGGACTGTGAGGCTGGGGAGGAAATCCGCCGCTACCGCAGCTATAGCGATATCCACGCGTCCGATTCGCTGCATGGCGGCCTTTTCGTAATCTGTAATGGCTCCGCCACTATCGCGGTACATAATACGGAAACCGTCATCGAGCGTAATCAAGTAGGTGATGGTGCCTTCCGTGACGATTCGCGGGTCCGAGGTGCCGCGGCTTCGGATAATGGCTTGTTCGGCGGTTTGCTCTGGAGTAAGCGGAGTCGCCACCGACTGCAGAGCCTGGTTGAAGGCTCTCGTCACGTTGGCTGGCGGCTGCCCGTGACGGCCCAAAATTGGCTCAACTTGAAATTTGCCGAACTTCAGCACCTCCCCGCCTTTCCCGGTTACGGTTCGAATCTGTTTAGCGTCGAGGTTCTGGGTTTGGAGCTTCGCCACTGTGAGCGGAGCGCCCACCACGATTGCACCGGTTCTGGCGGCGACGGATGCCGCATCCGACATATGATCGAAGTGCCCGTGACCGATCAGGATGGCATTCGCCTTCTTCACGTCAGCCGCCTTAAACCCCAGGGGAGCGAACATACTGCCGCGATCGAAGTAGGCGTCCAGAAGCAGGATTTGACCGCCGTAAGCCAGCTCGAAATTGGAATAGCCGGTCCAGCGGATCGCCAGCGTGTGCGGGTTCCGAGGAAAAGCTCCGCCGGTTGAAACCAGCTTGGGGACTTCGCAGCCCAGGTCTTTCGCCGGGTCTTTTGCAATGACCGGGCCGCTTGCCAGCGCGGCCGCGATGAAGATTGCCAGCCGCTTCCTGAGCGCTCGGCGGCAAATGTACGATCTAACTAGATGGATTGACATCGGATCGCCAACCAATATACACCCAATTACGTGGGTTAACGCATTGCCTGGCTGCTACAATAAGAGTTTGTGCGCCCGCCAGCGGTCCTTGCGGCGCGACTCTTACACCAAATGCAAAATATCATCGTTCTCGGCGCGCAGTGGGGCGACGAAGGCAAAGGCAAAGTGGTCGACCTGTTTGCCGAGCGCTTCGACATCGTGGCGCGCTATCAGGGTGGCCACAACGCCGGCCACACGGTTTTTATCGGGGAAAAGAAGTTTGTTTTGAAGCTGATTCCGAGCGGCATCCTGCGGCCGGGAGTCCAGGCCGTCATCGGCAACGGCGTGGTGGTCGATCTCGCCGCCTTGCTGGATGAGATTGGCGTGCTGGAAGCCGCCGGCATCGATGTCCGCAGTCAGCTACGGATCAGCAATCGCGCGCACGTGATTTTCCCGTTTCACCGGCTGGTGGAAAAGATGTCGGAAGCCCGCGAGAATCGGATTCCCATCGGCACTACTTCGCGCGGCATCGGGCCATGCTATGAAGACAAGATCGGCCGCCGCGGCATCCGCATGGCCGACTTGTTCGATCCCGAGAGTTTCCGGATCATGTACGATACCTTGGCCGAGGACAAGAAGACCCTGGCGGCCACTTTCAATCTTCACGACACCATCGACTACGCGCAGATCCGCCAGCAGTATGAAGATCTCGCCGAGCGCATCCGTCCGCTGGTCTGCGACACGGCAGCGCTCCTGGCTGCGGCGATCGCTAAAGGGAAACGCATCTTGTTCGAGGGCGCGCAGGGAACCATGCTGGATGTGGATCACGGCACCTATCCTTTTGTGACGTCGTCCAGTGCGACCGCGGGCGGAGCGTCGATCGGCACCGGCGTGCCGCCGACCAAAATCCATGGCGTGGTCGGCGTCTCGAAAGCGTATATCACGCGCGTGGGCTCGGGTCCGTTTCCGACAGAGAGCAATGATGGCGGCGGCGAGCTACTCCGCCGCGAGGGTAACGAATTCGGCGCCGTCACCGGGCGTCCGCGCCGCTGCGGCTGGTTCGACGTGCCGCTGCTGCGCTACACGGCGATGATCAACGGGTTCGACACCCTGCTGATCACCAAGCTGGACGTGATGGATCAGCTGGCGGAAATTCCGGTGTGCACCGGCTACCGCCTGCAAGGGCCAGGACCTCACCGAGATGCCGGCGACCTACCGCGCGCTCGAAGCCCTGGAACCCGTTTATCAAAACCTCCCCGGCTGGCAAACCGTAACCCGCGGCATCACCCGCTACGAAGAACTTCCGAAGAATGCGCAGGCATATCTGAAGTTCCTGGAAGACCGCACCGGCGTTGAAGTCGGCGGCGTCTCCACTGGCCCGGAGCGCAACGAAACCATCATCCGCCCGGGATCTAAACTGGAACGTCTGATCGGCATCGGCGAACAGCAGCGCGTTAGCGCCTAGCAAGACGGTCAGGGAACTTCCCGCGCCTCCGCCGCGTCTATAAACTGCCTATGAACAGGGCGAAGCCCACGGCCTCGCGCGCGTGGTAAAGTGGTCGCATCGTCGTACAGGTAGGACGTGCAGGCGGAGAAGTGCAGGTAAAGAGGTATTCGGCCCCATGAGAATCTGGCTGTCGGCCATTGCCGTGATTGTTCTGCAAATCGGCGGGAACGCGTCTGCGGCCGAACTCACGCCGCCCAAAGCCGGTAAGCCGGAAATCCTTCCCCTGAAAGACGTCAAGCCCGGGATGCACGGCATCGCCTGGACGGTTTTCAGCGGCATGACCCCGGAACCAGTGCCGGTCGAGATCATCGGTGTTTGGAAAAACGCCATGGGTCCGCGCCAGGATGTCATTATGGCGAAGATGGGCGGCAAGGCCGAGCGCACCGGCGTCGCCGGCGGCATGAGCGGCAGCCCGGTCTATGTGGACGGCAAACTGATCGGCGCTGTGGCGCTGCGCCTCAGCCAGTTTTCGCCGGATGCCATCTGCGGCATCACCCCCATCGAATCGATGCTGGAGATCCAGGATCTGGATAAGTCGCGGCCGAGCGACGCGCGCACTCCCAACAAATTGCCCGCGCCACAACCGGTAGCGGCCTACGAGATGCCCAGCGAACTGGTGGCCCAACTGGTGGCTGCCGGCGGGACGGCTCCGCTGCCTTCGCGCTCGCCCTTGATGACTCCCATCGAAACCCCGCTGGTGTTTTCCGGCTTCACGGCCGAAACGCTGAACACTTATGAACCTCTGCTGCGGCAGATGGGCATCACCGCGGTGCAAGGCGGCGCGACGCGCCGGCACTCTCACCGCGAAGCCGGCGCCGGGCTGGGAGCATGCTCTCAATCCGGGCGAAGCAGTCAGCGGCATTCTGGTGTCGGGCGATATGTCGACCACCGGCATGGGCACCGTCACGTATAACGACGGCAAGCGCATCCTCGCTTTCGGCCACCAGTTCTTCGATCTGGGTCCGGTGGACATGCCGATTGCCAAGAGTGAAATTCTGACGGTGCTGAGTTCGTCGTATCAGCCGAATAAAGTGGGCAACGCCACCGAAGTGGTGGGTGCTCTGCGGCAGGATCGCTTCACCGGCATCATGGGCGAGCTGGGCGCCGAAGCGCCGGTGATTCCGGTGCATGTGAAGGTGCGGGCGTATGACGACAAAGGGAGCGTGGTGAAGGAGAAGGATCTTAACTTCAGCGTCTTCGTGCAGCAAAAATGGACGCCATTCCTGATGTCGGCGACCCTCAGCAATTCGCTGCAGCAGATGAATCTGTACGCCGACGAGATGACTTATCGGTTCAGCGGCGACGTTCAGATGGACGGCTCCGACAACATTCATGTCTCGACCATGCTCGCTCCCGGCGAATTCCCGGTTCCCATGCCTACCGTGCTGGCCGGATGGTGGGGCGATAAGTTCAATCGCCTGTTCCTGAATAACGTGGCGATGCCGAAACTGAAAAGCGTGGACGCGGTCGTCGATCTGCTGCCGGCGCGGCGCGTGGCCACCATCGAGACCGCGTGGACGCCCACCACCGAAGTGGAAGCCGGCGCCGAGATCCCGGTGAAGGTTTACCTGCGCCCTTATCGCGGCGAAAGAATCGAGCGCTCGCTCACGGTGAAGATTCCGGCAGGGATGCCCAAAGGCGAGCACCGCTTGCTCTTCAGCGACGCCGATACCTTGGACCGTTCGCAGGACGGCGCGGTCAAGAACGACAAGAACATGGACATCCCTTCCACCGTCTCGCTGCTGAACCAGGAGCGCGACAACAACCGTCTGTACGTTTCGCTGGTGCAGAGCCGGGCGACGTTCTACTCCGACGACAAGACCCTGCCTAACCTGCCGTCCTCGGTGGTGAACGTCATGCAGACCGAGCGGAATAGCAGCCGGTCCTTGGTGGGCACGCCGGAAAGCACCGAAGTGCAGCAGTCGATTCCGTTCGATCAAGTGGTGAGCGGCAACTACTCGCTGCGGATCAAGGTCAAATAAGATTAAAGAAGGTCACGTTCATGCGATTTTTGCGCGTTCTAGCGCCAGTGTTGTGCGTTTTGTTGCCGCTCTCGGCTGTGGAGACGCAGATGTGGGAACACTCCGAGGCGGCGGACTTCGAGAAAGGCACACTGCGCAAACTATCGCTTTCGAGCGAAGGCCGCTTGACGCCGGCGCCCGTGGTGCGCGAGATTTACGATCCCTCGGTATCGTTTCTGTGGGCCATCGCGCGCGACTCAAAAGGCAATCTCTACGCGGGCGGCGGCAGCGTGGGCAGTTCGAAATCGAAGCTAATCGTGGTGAACCCTGCGGGCCAGGCCAAGACCTTAGCGGAACTCGACGGGATGGCCATCCAGGCCATCGCCATCGATAAGCAGGATCGGGTCTACGCCGCCACGTCGCCGGACGGCAAGGTCTACCGCGTCGATGCCGGCCGGCCGTGCCGAAGTGTTCTACGATCCGCATTCGAAATATATTTGGGCGCTGGCGTTTTCGAGCAATGGCGATTTGTTCGTCGCCACCGGAGACCAGGGCGAGATCCATCGCGTCACCGCGAACGGGACCGGCTCCGTGTTCTACCGGACCGAGGAAGTGCATGTGCGCTCGCTCGCCGTGGACGCGAAAGACAACCTGATCGCGGGCACGGATCCCGAGCGGCCTGATTTTGCGCATTACGCCCGCGGGCCAGGGCTTCGTGCTGTACGAAACGCCTAAGCGCGAGATCACGACGGTCGCAGTCGCGGCAGACGGAACGGTCTACGCGGCGGGCACGGGGACCAAAGCTCCGGCGACCGCTCCGCCCCCGCCACAGCGGAAGACTCAGACCGCGGGGCGGGGCAATGACGTTTGTGATCCAAAACGCCGATTCCGCGCCTGCCGCGAATGCTGCGCCCCCGATGACGGTGGGAGGTAGTGCGCCCAGCGCGGTCCCGGGCGGCTCCGAGATTTATCGCGTGCAGCCCGATGGCTACGCGCGCCGCATCTGGACGAATCCGCTGGATGTGGTCTACGCGCTGGCATTCGATGCGCAAGGAAAGGTGATCGCAGGCACGGGCAATCGTGGCAACATCTACCGGCTGGATTCGGATCAGTCCTACACCCGGCTGGTGAACCTCGAGGCGGCGCAGGTGACCGGCTTCGCGGCCGGCGCGAACGGCCGGCTCTACGCGGTGACCGGCAACATCGGCGAAATCTTTTCGATTGGCCCGGAGCGCGAGCCCTCAGGGACGTTTGAAAGCGACGTCATGGATGCCGGCGCGTTTTCGTATTGGGGACGGATGACGTCGCTGCACGCCGGCTCCGGCGCGGTGGTGTTTGAAACCCGCAGCGGCAATGTCAGCCGCGCGCAGAAGGACTGGAGCCCATGGGCCAAGCTTTCGGGCGATCGTGTGGCGTCGCCCGCCGCGCGCTTCCTGCAGTATCGCGCGACAGTATCGGGCACGGCCGAGTTGTACGACGTAACCGCCGCCTACGAGATGAAGAACGTAGCGCCTGTGATCGAGGCACTGGAGAGCACGCCCGCCAATTACAAGTTCCCGCCGCCGGTGGCTGCGTCTCCGGCGGCTCCGCTTGGTCTGACGCTGCCGCTGCTGGGCCGTACGACCCCCGTGCCCGCGCCGGCACGCGGGTCGGACACTGGGGCGTCACCGGCGCTTACCTATGCGAAGGGATACATCGGCGCGCGCTGGCTGGCTACCGATGAAAATGGCGACACGCTCACGTTCAACATTGAAATCCGCGGCGAGCATGAGACCGCCTGGAAACCGCTGCATGATAATTTGCAGGAGCGTTACTACAGTTGGGATTCAACCGCATATCCGGATGGCAAATACCGCGTGCGCGTGACGGCCAGCGATGCGCCGTCCAATACACCCGAGCAAACTCTCACCAGTTCGCGCGAGAGCGACCTGTTTCTGATCGACAACACAGCGCCCGAAATCAGCGCGCTGACTGCGATCGGCGCAAGGCGGCAAGATCGACGTGCACTTCCATGCCAAGGATGCGCTGAACCTGCTCGACAAGGCGGAGTATTCGGTGAACGGCGGCGATTGGAAAGTGGTGGAGCCGACTACGCGCCTGACCGATTCCGAGGAACACGATTATCGCTTCCAGGTGGATGGTGGCGCCGGCGAAGCCACCATCGCGGTGCGCGTGTCCGACGCTTACGACAACCAGGCCGTCGCCAAGACGGTAGTCAAATAGGGGCGCGCCCTGCAACCCTCCGGCGGCGTCGCTTTGCAGCTCCAAGGCGTGCGCAAGGTCTTTGACCAGCTAGTCGTGATCAAGGGTATGGACCTCGAAATCGCCGCGGGCGAATTCATCGCCATCCTGGGACCATCGGGATGCGGCAAATCCACGCTGCTGCGCATGATCGCGCGGCTGGCCGAGCCGACGGCGGGTCGCATCGCGATTCAGCCCGAAGAGCGGTTCCAAACCTCGTTCGTATTTCAGGACGCGCATCTGCTGCCGTGGCGAACCGTACTGGATAACGCGGCGCTGCCGCTGGAGCTGATGGGCGTCGCCCGGGAAGCGCGATACGCGACGGCGCGAACGGCGCTCCAGCAGGTGAGCTCTCTACGAAGCCGAGGACCGTTACCCGGCGCAGCTATCGGGCGGCATGCGGATGCGCGTTTCGCTCGCGCGCGCCTTAATCACCCAGCCGCGGCTGCTGCTGCTGGATGAGCCGTTCGCCGCGCTGGATGAGATCACGCGCTTTCGCCTGGATACTCAACTGCGCGAATTGTGGCGGAAGCGCGGGATCACCGTGGTCTTCGTGACGCACTCCATATCCGAAGCTGCATTCCTGGCGAACCGAGCCGTAGTTCTCACCAAGCGCGGCGGCGGAATCAAGCTGGATCGCCGGCTCGATCTTCCACTGCAGCGCAACGACGACCTCCGCACGGACCCGCGGTTGGGGCAGGAAATGAAAATGCTGTTGAGCGCGATGGAGGAAGAGTAACCATGCGCCGTCTGCGCTCGGTGATTCCGGCTCTGATTCCGTTGCTGGTGGTGACTGCGGCGGCTGAACTCGCCGTGCGCTATGGCCTGGTGAAGTCGTATCTGGTCCCGGCTCCCAGCTCGGTTTTGCGAGCTATGATCGACAGCCGCGCGGAACTGTTCGGCGCCCTGCTCACCACTTCGGTGAGCGCCCTGGTAGGGTTCCTGTTGAGCACCGTGGCCGGAATCGCGATCGCGGTTTTCCTGTCATCCTCGCGCGCGATTCAGCGGGCCTTTTATCCCTACGCAGTGTTTTTCCAGACCGTGCCGATCATCGCCATCGCCCCGCTGCTGGTGATCTGGTTCGGGTACGGGACGCGTACGGTGATCGCTTCGGCGTTTGTGGTGTCGATCTTCCCGGTGATCGCGAACACGCTCAGCGGCATTCTTTCCACCGAACCCGCGCTGCGCGATCTGTTCCGCCTCTACGGAGCATCCACTCTGGTCACACTTTTCAAACTGCGCTTTCCCGCCGCATTGCCGCAAATCCTGACCGGACTGCGAGTGGCCTCGGGCCTGGCAGTGATCGGCGCGATTGTCGGCGAGTTCATCGGTGGGCAGGGTCTGGGATCGGTAGTAGATGTGGCACGCACCCAGCAGCGCGTGGACAAAGTATTCGCCGCCGTATTGCTGGCATCCGTGCTGGGGCTGGCGCTCTTCGGACTCGTCAATCTGGTGAGCTACGTCACCCTGCGGCGCTGGCACGCGAGCGAACAATAGCCGCTACTGAGGCGGCCCCGCCGGCCCCATGTCGCGGATACGATAATCCGCCGGAATGACAAAGAGCGCGGGATCGGGCGCCGAGCGATCCACGTTCTGTATTCGGGATGTCATCTCACCGTCCGGCCCCGAATGTTTCACCAAGCCGAACAAACCAAGCTCCTTCGATCTCCAACTCTCGTCCACCGCAACCAGCGACGGCTGTTCGTCGGACGTCGTAGTCGTGCGGGTACCCTCGAATTCGATTCCCTCAATGGTTTGTGTGCCGAGGTTCTCAGTCTTCTGCGTCTTCTTGCCTGACACTGTGATCAATCCAGTGGGGCCGCTGCTTTCGCCGTTCCCGCCACCGGGCTCGCCTTTCAGTCGGTGCGCAATCTTCTTCGAAGTCTCGAGAACGGTAATGCTGTTCTCGACGGGATCAACCAGAATAATCACCAGGACAGGGCCGCCAAAAGCGTCCCGTACTTCCATCTCGCTCCGCAACCTGCCGGCAGCATCGCGATAAACCTTATTCTTGTCGATCCTGCTTGTGGAAGTTCCGTCCGGGTCCCTGGTAACGAACTCCGCAATCGTCTCGACCGATAACGGCCCGCGGGAAACCGGCCGTACCATCTCAGGAGGACTCGGCTTAGCCGCCTGCGCGGACGCAACCACGGCCAGCGTCACCGCGGCGGCGATCATCGACGAAAGGCGCATCTTTAAGCGAAGCCTATAGGAATTCACGTCCAGATGCAATGGGCGATCTGGGAGAATCAATACGTGCATCGAAGAAGCTTTTTGCGGATCGCGCCGGCGATTGCCCTACTTTCAGGATGCGGAAAATCCCCAGGCAAGATCCGGCTGGCATTGAACTGGAAGCCCGATCCGGAGTTCGGCGGATTCTATGCGGCTCCCTATCAGGCGCATGGCTTGGACGTTGAAATCCTCCCCGGAGGCGCGGGCACGCCCACCATCCAAATGGTCGGCGCAGGATCGGCAGAGTTCGGCGTGGTTTCCGCGGACGAGTTGGTGGTGGCCCGCTCGCAAGGCAACGATGTGGTCGCGCTATTCGCGGTGTTTCAGAACAACCCGCAGGGGATCATGGTGCACGCCTCGCGCAAACTCGCGAGCCTGGCGGATCTGTTCAAGGCCGGCGGCACGGTGGCGCTGCAGCGCGGACTTCCCTACGCGCGCCTGCTCGAAAAGAAATACGGCTTCGGCAAAGTGAAGATCGTGCCCTCGCCGGGCGGCGACATCAGTGCGTTCCTGGCGGACAAAAACTTCGCCCAGCAGTGCTTCATCATGTCGGAGCCGCTGACCGCCAGCCATCGCGGCGCCGACGTGCAAGTGTTCCCGGTGTCGGATGCCGGCTACAACCCTTACACAACCGTGTTGACCACGTCGGGCGATTTTCTCCGCAAAGACCCGGATCGCACCAAAGCCATGGTAGCCGCGGTTCGCGAAGGATGGCGCTCCTATCTGGACGACCCGAAACCCACTGACCAGCGCATGAACCAACTGAATCCGTCGATGGCGCCGGAGGTGTTCGCGGAAGTGGCCGAAGCCCAGAAGCCCTTCATCGAAACCGAGGAGACACGGCGCAACGGCCTGGGCAGCATGACCAAGGAACGCTGGGAGACGCTCATTGCACAACTGAAAGAGCTGGGTGATATTCAGAAAGCGCCCGCCGCCGGGGACTGCTATCGCGCGCTCTAGTCCGGTCATCGTATGCTTCGCAACCGCCCCGCCGCGCTAGAATAACAGTTTGGTTAAAAACGTCAGCGTCGAGATCGGCCAGCGCCGCCGCGACATTGCCGCGCGGCTGCCGCAACTCAAGGCCGACGCATTGTTGGTGAGCGCCCCCGCGAATGTTCGCTACTTGTCGGATTACACCGGTTCCAACGGCCTGGTACTCGTGCTTCCCACGGAAACGCACTTCTTCACCGATCCCCGTTACGAGATCAGCGCCCGGCAGAACATCGCGGGCCACGTGCATATCGTCAAAGGCCCTCTGATCGCCGGTGTCATCCAGGTGATCAAGCGCAAGCGCCTGAAAAAGATTGGCTTCGAAAGCGGCTGGACCCAATTCGACGCCTACCAGCGCCTCAAGGAAGGCCTTCCGTTGGGTGTCTCGCTGGTGCCAGTGGGCCGCATCATCGAAGAACGCCGCATGGTGAAGTCGCCCGCCGAGATCGACACTATCCGCCGCAGCGTCAACCTGAACTCGGAAGCCTTCGCCCGCGTGCTCAAGCGTATCCGGCCGGGCGTGCGCGAACTCGATGTCGCCGCCGAGATCGAATTTCAGATGAAGATGTTGGGCGCCGAGAAGCCGTCCTTCGACACCATCATCGCCGCCGGACCCCATTCCGCGCTGCCGCACTCGCATCCGACGGCTCACCAAATCGGCGCCAATGAACTACTATTAATCGATATGGGCGCGAGCCTCGAAGGCTATGCCAGCGACATGACCCGCGTAATCCACCTCGGCCCTCCGCCCAAGAAGATTCGTGAAATGTATCGCGCGGTGCTGGAAGCTCAACTGGCCGGAATCGCCGCCGTTCGCGAAGGGACCACCGCCGGTAAAGTCGATGCCGCCACCCGGAATGTTTTGAAAAAGTACAAGCTGGATAAAGCCTTCGTCCACTCCACCGGCCACGGCTTAGGCCTGGAAATCCACGAGCCGCCGCGTCTCGGCAAGAAAGACAAGACCCGGCTTCAGGCCGGCATGGCCATCACCGTCGAGCCCGGAGCTTACATCGAAGGGCTGGCCGGAATTCGAATCGAAGACACGGTGCTGGTCACCAAGAATGGTTGCGAAGTCCTGACGCCTACCTCCAAAGAATTTGTACATCTTTAATTCAACTTTTTATAAATGACCAATAAAGAAATCAAAGAGCTGCTTCAGATATTTGACGAGAGCGGCGTCGCGGAAATGGAAGTCCAGCGCGGCGAGAATCGTTTGCGCATGCGGCGAGCGCCAACGGCCCATGAGTTGACGGTCCCGGCCGCCCCGCCCGTTGCGCACACTCACGCCCCCGCGCCGGTACCGGCCCCCGCGGCCGCAGCGCCCAAAGGGTCGGGTGCGGACCCGAGCCACACCCTGATCAAATCGCCCATCGTCGGGACCTATTACGATGCGGCCTCGCCCGAAGCCGGACCATTCGTGAAGGTAGGCGATAGCGTCGAGCCCGGCCAGGTGCTATGCATCATCGAGTCCATGAAACTGATGAATGAAATCGAGGCGGAGATCGCCGGGACCCTGGTTCACAAACTGGTGGAGAACGGGCGGCCGGTGGAGTATGGCGAAGCTCTGTTCGCCATCCGCCCGCGCTAGGCCGCGCCCGCATGTTTAAAAAAATTCTGATCGCCAACCGCGGCGAGATCGCCCTGCGCGTCATTTGCGCCTGCAAAGATCTCGGCATCCGCACGGTAGCGGTATACTCCGAAGCCGATCGCCACAGCCTCCACACGCGTTTCGCGGATGAGGCCATCTGCATCGGCCCGGCCAAGAGTTCGCGCAGCTATCTCGACATTCCGGCGGTAATCAGCGCCGCCGAAATCACCAACGCCGAAGCCGTTCATCCCGGCTACGGTTTCCTTTCCGAGAATGCCGATTTCGCCGAAGTGTGCGAGACCTCCCGGCTCACCTTCATCGGACCCAAGCCAGAAGTGATCCGCCGCATGGGGCTGAAGCAGGAAGCGCGCACCGCGATGGACCAAGCCGGCGTGCCGATCCTGCCGGGGTCGAAGGGCGTCCTTGGAGGCGTCGAAGAAGCTCTGGAGGTGGCGGCCGGCATCGGTTATCCGGTGATGATGAAGGCCTCGGCCGGAGGCGGCGGACGCGGCATGCGCGTAGTGCGCAGCGCCGAGGAACTGCCGAACCTGATGGCGCAAGCCCAGGCCGAAGCGACGGCCGCGTTCTCCAACGGCGACATGTACATGGAGAAGCTGGTCGAGAATCCGCGCCACATCGAGTTCCAGATTCTCGCCGACAACCACGGCAATGTGCGAAGTTCTGGGCGAGCGCGAATGCTCCATCCAGCGCCGTCACCAGAAACTGATCGAGGAATCGCCGTCGGTGGCAGTGAGCGCGGACTTGCGTAAACGCATATCGGAGTCTCTGCGGGTAGCGCTCAAGGCCATCGGCTACACCAATGCGGGCACCGTGGAATTTCTGATGGACGCGAACGGGAACCTGTATTTCATCGAAGTCAACGCGCGCATCCAGGTGGAGCATCCGGTCACCGAAATGGTCACCGGCGTCGATCTGGTGAAGAGCCAGATCCGCATCGCCGCCGGCGAGCGCCTGCGCGAGATTCTGCCGTTCCCGCCCGGCGAATTCATTCACCCGCACGGGCACGCGCTCGAATGCCGCATCAACGCCGAGCACCCGGAAACATTCACTCCGTCTCCCGGCCGTATCACCGGACTGAATCTGCCCGGCGGCGTGGGCGTGCGCGTGGATACCGCGGCCTATCAGGACGGCGTGATTCCGCCCTATTACGATTCACTGGTGGCGAAGCTGATCACCTTCGGCGCGAACCGCGACGAAGCCATCGCACGCATGCGGCGGGCGCTGGATATGTTCGTGGTGGAAGGGATCTACACGTCCATCCCGCTGCACCAGAAGATCCTCGCGCATCCCGACTTCATCGCCGGTAAGATCGACACCGGATTTCTCGCCCGGTCCGGTTTGCTGCCGGAAAAGAAGTAGGGCGGTACAATCGGGGCAGGGCAGAGACTACGCGCCCACTTCGACGTAATCTACGGAGGAACTGGGTTCGGGAATCGGATCGCCGATCTCGCGCATCAGCTCGAAATGTGCCGCCAGCGCCTCGCAAAAGCTTCGGCGCGTTTCTTCTTCGGTGTCGCCCACGGCCGCGCATCCCGGAACGTCCGGGGAATAGGCTGAGAAACCTGTAGTCGTGCGCTCGATTACGATCGGGTAACGCTTCTCGCTCATTTCAACCCTGCCTTCTTGAGTATAGCGTTGAGCGTTCCGGGTGCCAGTTCCTTCCCCGGATTGCCCAGAACAGTAACCAAACTCGCCCGGTCAGGATGTTTGAAGTGCCTGTGACTTCCCTTGGAGCGCAATTCTTTCCAACCATTGCGCTCCAGCAGCTGAATAACTTCGCGCACCCGAAGAGGCATTGTTGGGATAGTGCAAAATTCCCAGCAATGTTCTCGCGATAGGATTTGCGCCAGCGCCTATTTCGCCGGCACCTTAATCGCGAAATACGCCACGGTCGTCCCTGGAGCCAACAGGAACTGGTGGGACACGCCGGCTGGAATGTTCAGAATGTCGCCGGGTGCGACGGGAATCTTGTGGGCGCCCGTGGTGGTGTCGGAACGGGTTTCGCCGGGACCCGTGGTCTTCGGGTTCACCTGTGTGCCGCCAATCGCAATCGTTGCGTTGCCGGATTCAATGATGAGAATGTCAGTCCAGCCCTGGTGGACTTCCGATAGCCCGCTCTTATTGCGAAACGTCGGACGCCCGCTGTGATTGCCGAAATCTTCCAGCTTCGCGGAAGCCTTTATGGACTTCAAATCGCCCGACTTCCACACGAAGAATCCCGCCGGATCGGCAGCGAACAGCGGAACCAAAGTCAACAGTAAGAGTAGTTTTTTCATAGGTGGCTCCTATAATATCCCAGATGCCTCCGCGAGCGCACGCGGGTTGTGTAACATGTTGCGAACCAGAAAACGCAGCAGCCAACTGCCAGTCAGATTGGTCTTGAGCGCCTCGACGAACTGATCCGGCGTCAGCAGTTTCAGCACCTCCAGGCGTTCGTCCCACTTGCCGTCGTCCCAGCGCGCGATCCTCTGGTTGATCTTATGAGCCAGCCGCAAGTTGGCGCCATAGCGCTTGCCCCATTCCCGCTCGAAGGCGCTCAGGGACGCGCGCGAAACGTCGTTCTTCTCGATCGCCGCGGCCGCCACTTCGCCGGCCATCTTCCCGGCGTGTATCGCCCAGCGTATGCCTTCGCCCAGCAGTGACGACGCTTGCCCGGCCGCATCCCCCACGCCCAGAATTCCGTTGCCTGCGAACCGCTGGGCGAAACATTCCGATGGGATCAATCCCGAGTGGTGTTCCAGTGGCTGAGCACCGCTTAGATTCACGCCATAGCCCGCGGCGCCCGAGACCAGTGCGTCCAGATAAGCATCCGGCTTCGCGTCCGAATCCGGATGAATGATGCCGACCCCTACCCGCACCCGGTGCCGCCCCCACGGAAACACCCAGGCGTAGCCGGAAGGCGCAAGACGGCTCCCCACCAAAAGCACCGCTTCCCGCTCGTCGCAATGCGGAGCGTACATGTCGTATTCCGCACCCACGCCAAAGCGCCGCATACCCGGATCGAGCCCCGCCTGTTTCAACAGCGCCGACCGGTAGCCGGTCGCGTCGATGACCACTCGCGCGCGCAGCAGCTCGCTCCGCGTCCGCACGCCCACCACCCAATCGTCCTGGAGTACTGGACCTTCCACCTTACTCGCCACGCGCACCGCGGCCCCCGCATCCACCGCTCTCCCCGCCAGAAACTGGAACACGCCGCGCACATCGATCACGCACATCCGCGGCTGGGAGTAATCGTAAACCGCCGCATTGCGGGCCGACAGGAATCGCACGCGCGATATCGGATGATAGAAAGCGGCTGGGATCGACAGTGCCTCTAGTTCATCGATAAAACTGCCGCCGCTGGTGCGAATGGGCGAGCCGATTTCGTGGTTCTGTTCCAAGACCAGCGCCGAGCATCCGCGCCTCGCCAGTACTTCCGCTGCCGCCAGCCCCGCCGGACCGCCGCCCGCAATAATAGCGTCGTAGCCCGCGCTGTCGCTCAGGTGGTAGAGTCCGCCCAAGTTGCTCTCCGCCTCCATGTTATGCTGTTTTTCTGATCCTGCGAGAGCAGGGCACGAGGGATTTTTCGCCCACAAACCCCGCAAAGACGCCGCTCCAATATAGGGTAACCTTAGGTACGTTCTAAGTGACATCTTGCCCGAATTCGTAAGAGGGTCCTGATTTGCTCCAGTACTAGAACCGCCTATCATCGGGACGGAGTACCAGTACGGGAGCTTATGGACATCATGACAGCGCCAATGAATCAGAGCCCTGAGGCAAGAGAAAACCGAAAAGGCACAGTGCGAATCGTCATCGCCGACGACCATCCCATTGTGCGCGACGGGCTGAAAAAGCTGTTGCTTTTGGAGGACGATTTCGAAGTAGTTGGCGAGGCCGGCGACGGCCGCGAGGTGCTGGACAAGGTCCGTGAGCTCGATCCCGACGTGCTTTTGCTCGACCTCCGCATGCCCAACCTGGACGGTCTCGGCGCCTTGCAGGCGCTGCAGCAGATCAACCCGCGAACCCGCGTGATCATTCTCACCGCGTCCGAGGACAAGAACGAATTCGTCCAGGCCATGAAGCTCGGCTGCAGCGGCATCGTGCTGAAGCAGACCGCGCCGGATTTGATCGTCAAGAGCATCCGCAAGGTTCATTCCGGCGAGATCTGGCTGGATTCGCACACCACCGCCGCCGTCATGCGCCAGTTTTCAACCGCGCTCGAAGGAGGCCATCCATCGGCATCCGGCTCGGGCAAAGGCCGCGAGCGCAGTCCGCTCTCGGCGCGCGAGCGCGAGATCGTGGCGCTGGTCGCGCAGGGCTACAAGAACAAGGAAATGGCCGAGAAGATGTTCATCAGCGAGCAGACGGTGAAGAACCATCTGCATAACATCTTCGATAAGCTGGGCGTCTCGGACCGCCTGGAGCTGGCCCTCTACGCCATCCACAAGGGTCTGCATCTGAACGGCGAGCAGCCCGTCCGTTAACCGGCTCGCAGGTCCTCGCGCCCAGCAGCCAGGACCAGCAGCCAGGTCCGGCGGCCAAGCCCACCAACCAAACGTGGGTCAGACGGTCTTGTCCTTCGCGTAGCACAGCGGCGCGAGCTTGCACTCGGCGCACTTCGGATTCCGCGCCACGCACAACGCGCGGCCGTGATGAATGATCTGGTGCGAAAACAGGATCCACTTCTCCTTCGGGATGATCCTCATCAAATCCATTTCGATCTTGATGGGTTCGGTTTCCTTGGTTAGGTCCAGGCGTCGCGAGATGCGCTGCACATGCGTATCCACCACTACGCCCGAGGCGATGCCGAACGCTGTCCCCAGCACCACGTTGGCGGTCTTGCGCGCCGCGCCTGGCACCGTGAGCAGTGCATCCATCTCGCGCGGCACCTCGCCGTTATAATCCGCCAGAATCTTACGCGCCGCGCCGATCACCGACTTGGCCTTGTTGTTGAAGAATCCCGTCGAGCGGATATCCTGCGCCATCTCCTCCTGGCTGGCAGCGGCGAAATCCCGGATGGTGGGGTACTTGCGAAACAAGCCGGGCGTCACTTCGTTGACGCGCTTGTCGGTGCACTGCGCTGAGAGAATGGTGGCCACCAGCAGCTCCCAGGCATTCGAGTGATGCAGCGCGCAGGTGACCGCCGGATACATTTCATCCAAGCGGGCTAGAATCTTCGCGACGCGCGCCTTCCGTTCCGCGGCGGTTTTCGGCCTGGCAATTCGTGCCTTCACGGAGTCCGGACCTTAATCAAAATCGATGTCGCGCTTGGGAGGCGGCTCGTCCGGATTCTCTTTGGCGATCTTGAGCATCTCGTCGAACTTCTTGCTGAGCATATCCGTGATGCGTCTTGTGGCTCTGTACCGATTTCAGAAACGCATCCTCGCGCCGGCTGGCTTCGCCGCGCTGCCGTTGGACGGCGCTTTCGAGGTCGGCGAAGGTCGGCGGCTTGACGTGCTCCACATGCCGGATCACGGCGCTGGTTTCCGGATCGATGTGCAGTTCCGCCTCGCAGCACGGGCAAGTGACTTTGATGAGTGGCGTGTTTTTCGCCATGCTCCCAGTGTATACTGACCTGACTGGAGACCGGCCAACGTGTTTAAAGAATTCAAGACCTTCATCATGCGCGGCAACGTCCTCGATCTCGCCATCGGGGTGATCATCGGCGTGGCCTTTGGCAAGATCGTCGCTTCGCTGGTGGGAGACATTCTCAATCCCATCATTGGGTTGGCGTTGGGCAGAATCGATTTCTCTAACCTTTTTATTGCGCTCAACGGGCAAAGCTACGCCACTATCGCGGACGCCAAGAAAGCCGGTGCGCCGACGATCAATTACGGCATCTTCATCAACACCGTCATCGAGTTTTTGATCGTGGCCTTCGTGATCTTCCTGGTTGTCAAACAGGTGAACCGCTTCATGCCGAAGCCGGCGCCGCCGCCCCCCGCCCCGCCGACCAAAGAGTGCCCCGAGTGCCTCAGCACCATCCCCGCTGGCGCCAAGCGCTGCTCGCAATGCACGTCTGCGGTAGTCTGAACGCGTTGAGCCTCACGCCAGGGTTTACCCACCTAAGAATTGGGCTCGCAGATGAGCACAGATGGACACGGATAAGAAAAACGTGATCGCATCTTTCGCTCTCTGTGTCCATCGGTTCCCATCTGCGAGCCAAAATGTTCGGCGCGCGCAATCACACACGCTCCCTCCACTCCATTCCGTCCGTACTCAATTACTTCCGCTTTCAACCGCGCACCACCCGCCACCCTCTCCCGCATAATCCAGACGTAGTTCGAGCCTGCGCAGGCCGATCGTTGTTAATTGGTGGAATCCGCGTCCGTGGAACTTGGGCTTCGCTCGCAAAAGCGATCCCTGGGTGAAGCGGGCTAGCCGCCCCGGAAACATTGAGAAGAGGGCGGGACACGGAAGAGAATCGATTCTCTGGTTGATACGAACGTCGCGAGAGCGGCGGGAGGTAACCGTAAAAGGAAATAGGAGAGGGCATTGACGGTTGATTCGGACACTTTTCTGAGACCGGAGCCCGCACAGGAGCTAGTCGCTTGTGCGGGCTGAAAAAATAAGCAGCCGCCTGTTCCCAGCACCGCTCCGGTGGGTTGTTTATATAAGCAGCCCGCCGCGAGACGATCGAGAAATTCAAACCGTATGGCCGCAGTGTGTCCGCTTAACCGCACCCTTGACACCGCCCCTCAACGGGCGTAATACAGTAGCCGGCAGACAGGCTCAGGAGGTTCGTCCATGTCTTTGTCGTCTCCGATTGAGATTGTGGCCGTGATTTGGGGCGTGATCACCATTGCGTATTTTGCATTGTTCTTATACCGCTCGGTGGTCGGCATGAAAGAGGAAGATACGCTCTATTTGAGCGTGGGCGAAGAGAGGCTCGCGGCCGAGCAGCGGGAAGTCATGAAGCGCATCTACAAGCTCGACTCTTATAGCAAGAAGATTGGCTATGCCGCGCTGACGATGACATTGGTGCTGGCAGGGATGTGGGTCTTCAGCGTCGCGCGGCAACTGTTCTAAGGCGCTGAGAACGAATTAGACGACGGGTTCCATCCCGAAGCGGCGCAGCAGCAGGAACTCCGACAGGTTGTCGGTTGTGAGCAGGCCCAGCAGTTGCCCGCTCTCCATGACCAGAGCGCAGCGGCCCGCCTGGGCCATCAGCGGCAGAACCTCGGCCAGATCGGCGTTGGGTTCCAGTGCCAGGAAGTCGCGGTCCATCGAACCCGCCACATAAGCGTCCGGCCCGTCGGATGCGATCGCGCGAATCAGCAGATTCCGTCCCAGCAGACCGACAATCTGAGTGCCGTGCGCCACCGGGAAATCCTGCTGCGATGTGGAAAGGAGCAGATTGGCAGCATCGCGAATCGTGCAGTGATGTTCCAAGGTGTGGAATTCGGTGATCATCGCGGCGCGGATCGGAATCCCGTGCGTCAGCGAGCGGCCCAGCGCAGCCACGCTTTCTTGCGCCGCGCCCAGATAGATGAACAGCGCGAAGAACACCAGCATAAACTGCGGCGCGAGAAGCCCGTACAAGCCCATGCTGATGGCCAACATCCTGCCCATCCAAGCCGCCGTACGCGTCGCTTCCTGTTCCGGCCGGATGTAGCTGAGCAGAGCGCGCAGAATGCGTCCGCCATCCATGGGGAACGCTGGCAGCAGGTTAAACCCGGCCAGCAGAATATTGCCGTACAACAACAGCGCCAGCGGACTCTTGCTATTCGGGTGCATCAAATCCGCGACCTTGATAGCGGCGGCTTCGTGGATCGAAATCATGTAGCAGAAAATCCCCGCCGCCAACAGAATATTCACCAGAGGACCGGCCAGCGCCACGCAGATTTCCGCCGTCGGCGGCAAGCGGACGTTCCATCCGCGACAGTCCCCCGATGGGAAACATGACGATCTCGGTGGTCCGAACGCCGAAGCGGGAAGCGACCAGCGCGTGTCCCAGCTCATGCAGCAGCACGCTTACAAGGCTGCCGAGCAAGAAGATCGCGTAGGTGCTGCTGGATTGAGCGCTGCCCAGCACGGAGACGAAAATGAACACCACCAGCAGAATGAAGGTGAAGTGCAGGCGCACTGGTACGCCGAACACCCGAAAGGCTTTAATCGTGCCTGCCGTGGCCGCCTGATGGGCCGGATGACTGAGAGTTTGCGCTGGCAGCAAGAGAGGTACCTAACTCTAAATTCGGCCTGCCGGGGGATGAACTTTAGGGAAGCCCGGCTAAACACCACTAAAAACGGGGAATCGGGCTGGGATAAGACTGCCGGCTCTTATGGCTGGGCAACGGTCCGCCGGCGTCGCTCGCGGCGGAGCGGCGCGCCAGCGAATTGCTGAAATCCAGCTCTCCCTCGTTGAATTGCACTTGGCGGTCCAGAATCATCTCAATCGTGGTCCCTTTCGCCAATACCGCCTCAGGTCCGCGAGTAAACAGCACCCCGGCCAAGGCCGCGGCTGCTCCGGCTCCTGCCCCAATGGCCGCCCCCATCCCGGTAGCGCCAGCGGCACTCCCGGCGAGCGCTCCGATGCTGGCCCCGGCCGCCGCGGTTTCCCCGACCGTGCGCACATCCCCGGCCTTATTGCCCTCGCTGCGGATGGTTCCTTCCTTATGATCCAGTTCCTCACTGGCGCGGCCGTCAAGGCCCGTCACGTGGGCCCGAAAATCGCGCGTAGTGCCGTTCGGAAGCGTCAGCGAATCAAAGCGCAGATGGAATTCTCCCCGACCCTTAATCTTTCCGGGCCGCCGGATTTCGGTAATGGTGCCCATCACATAGCTCCCCGGAGGGATGACAATGCGGCCGTCGACCAGAATCGGAAATACGCTCTCGAGATACACGCGGTCGCCCGGGACAGCGTTCTTGGTACTAACGCTGTTGATCAGGCTGAGCGGGACATGCGTCCCCGTTTCCACCGTGTAATTCTTCGATTGCGCGGAGAGCGCGGCCGCCGCCGCGAACACAACCAGCACCTGCAACATTGCGCGAATCATGATGGAGGCACCTCTCTTTAGAGTGTAGCGTTTTTCTCCAGGATCTCCGCCAGCATCTCTGGGAATTTCAAACACCGCGCGATTCTCGATGCGCGCCACGCTCTCGCGATAAGAATCGAGCGAAGCCAGCAATTCCTTTACCGATTGCTCAATTCCGCTAAAACTCCCGACCACCATGCCGGCGTGCCGCTCCCGCACCCACTCGGCGTTGTAGCGCTCCTGCGGCAGCGTCCAGGCATTGCGTTCGACGATCACCGGCAGCTTCATCGCCACCGCCTCGCTGATGCTTCCCGGCCCCGGCTTGCCGATGAAGAAATCGGAAAGCGCCATGTAGTAAGGCACCTCCTGCGTGAATCCTTCGATGAAGCGCGGCGCCTTCGCCGGCAGGGCTTTGAGCCGCTCGGCCAGCTTTGCATTGCGGCCGCAGATGAAGATGAGCTGCGTATCGGCGAGCCGTCTGGAGATCTCCAGCATGACTTTCGAGCCCTGCCCGCCGAACAGCACCAGTCCGGTCGCGAGCGACGGGTCCAGGCCCAGACGTTCGCGCTCGCGCTCGCGGTCGACATTTACCGGTTCGTAAAAGCGCGGGCGCAGGATCATGCCCGACGCGGAATAAATACGATCATCCGTATACCCCAGAGAACGCGCCTGTTCCACGGCTTTTTCGGTGCCGCAAACAAGGTATTGGTCTTGCCCCGCCTCCATCCAGAAGTGCGGGGGGTAATCCGCGAAATCGGTCAGGATCGTGACATAGGGAACTTTCGGCAGCGCGGCTGCGCAGACTTTGGTACATGGCGCGGTTGAAATTGGGCACCAGTGAAACGACCAGGTCCGGTTGGGTATCTTTCCAATGAGCAGTCAGGAGGCGAACGGTAGGTTCATGATACAGCCGGATCACGCCATGCATGAACTGCAACCCTTGCGCCGAGCCGAGGGTCCAGCCCTTCGCCAGCATTTTGTTGTAAACGTCTTCCAGCCGCAGGCCGGTGATTTTGCGAAAGATGTCCAGCGAATCGAGGACTTCCTGCAAGATTGACCAGGCGGACCTCCCACGGCTCACCGCGCCGTCGCCCGGTTTTGCGAATCGATCACCGATTTCAGCGCCATGGCCGCGGAGCGATGGCCTCCGCCGGCGTCGAAATAGATAAAATCAATTTTCTTCACTATTGTTTTATACCAGTGTCACACGGCTGTTATACCAGAGGTCTAAAACGATAGCATGGCAGCCTCGGTTTTACACTGGCTCTCCGCTCGCGACCATCGCCTGATGCGCCGCGTGAACCGCTGGACGCCTCCCCGCTGGATGCGCCTGTGGATGGTGGCGGCCACGCGAGGCGGCGACGGCTGGCTGTGGTACGGCATCGGGGCGGCGGTGGCGCTGGACGGCGGCCCCGAGCGTTTCCGGGCGCTGCTGGCGGCGGTGCTGGCAGTGAGCGTGGGCATCGCGCTGTTCCTGAGCTTGAAGCGAGCCTGCGGGCGCAAGCGCCCCTGCGCAATGGAGCCGCATTCCTGGGCCACGCTGCTTCCGCCGGATCAATTCTCTTTCCCCTCCGGCCACACCATCACGGCGTTCGCGATGGCGGTTTCGCTGAGCGCATTTTATCCGGTGATGCTGCTCGGGCTGCTGTTCTGCGCGTTCAGCGTCGCGCTCTCCCGCATCCTGTTGGGCATGCACTTCCTCAGCGACGTGCTGGCCGGCGCGGCTATCGGCAGTGCGCTGGGCTACGCCGCGGCGCTGCTGCTGAGTTAGCTCTGACTTCCCTTCCTTCCGCCACTTTGATTTTTCCCCGCTTGATCGCGGCCATGAACTTTGCGTAGTCGGCTTCGGTCTGGTCGGCGTACTGGCAGGCGAAATCGCGCAGGGCTTTGATCAGCTTTGCGCCCAGCGCCGCAGTAGCCGCCGATTTCGCAGGCGTCTCCCGACCGCGCATGTCCCCGCGCCAGCAGTTCGCCCGCCACCTGCGCCAGGCTTTCCAGCCCGCCGCCGCGCAACTTCTCCAGGTCGATGCTGCCTTTGTGATCGTTCAACTGGCGCACCAGGTATTGATGCTCTCCGATGGAAGTCCAGCCCAAGCAGCAGGTCGGAGATCGGCTGCACCGCCCGTTGCCCTTCCGCGGCGCGGCGGCCTTGATGGGGATAAACCGAGTCCGGCAGCCATTGCGCGTAAGCCGACGGCATCTCCTGCTTGATCTGCAGGAACATGGGGTCCTGCGGGCCGTTCCCTTCGAACAGCACCACGTAATCGCGCAACCCCACGCTTCCCGGTTCCCACCACCTTGAAACCCACGTCGATGGGCCGGAACAGGTCGAACAGATGACGCCGGTCCGGAGAAAGAATCTCGCGATACGCCGCGAGCGAATCCAGCACCGTCCGCGCAGTCTGGCCGGAAACTCGCCAGCACCCGGGCCGCAGATTCCGGAAGCGCGCGTGTCCTCGGCCACCGGGCTCGATAAACTTCCGCAACAGATCGGTCGGCCGCGCCCGCTGCGACTGGCGCAGCGCCGCGTGAACCGGCTGAATGCGCTGCTGGCGGTGAATCTGACGCCGCGCCACCTGCAAGATCGGCAAGTTCGCGAATTCCTGAATCGACGCGGCAGTAACTCTCCGCGAACATCTCCGCCGCCGCTTTGGACGCGCGCACGCACGTGGCCCGACGCCGCGCCCGCGAGCACGATACTCGCCGCCATCCTTTTCACGTCCCATTCCCAGGGCCCGCGAATGGACTCGTCGAAATCGTTCAGATCGAATACCAGCGACCCGTCGGGCGCGGCGAAAGATCCCAGGTTCTGCACATGCGCGTCTCCGCACAATTGCACGTTCAGACCGGAATGCGGCAGCCGTCCCAGGTCGGCCGCCATGATCGAAACCGCGCCGCGGAAAAAAGCGAAGGGCGAAACCTTCATGCGCCCGTATTTGATGGGCAGGAGCTGGCGAACGCGCCCTTCCGCGGCGGCCCGCAAGACATCCAGGGGATCGAACCGGCGCTCTTTCGGCCGCAACTCCGCTTGCGCCGCGCGGCTCACGGTTTCGCGGCGGCTCTTGCCAAAACGCGTTCGTTCCTCTTGATTTGCGATCACGGAAATCGAAGGGCTACTTGGCGCCCACGGCGCGGACGGCTTTGTGCGCGGTTTTCGCCCCTGGCACGGCCTTGGGCATCGGATTTCACCGCGGGCACCACTTTAAGCGCGGATTCTCGCCGCGCGCGCTGCCTTGAGCCGCGCTGCCCGCTTGGCGGGCGATTCCATCTCCACCACTTTTGAGATCGCCCGCTGCAGCGAGGCGAATACGCGATCCGGAGATTGCGAGGCGTCGATGGTCTGGAAGTCGTACGGCTCGGCCATATTGTCAAACACCTGGATCAGGCGCGACTGGTAGCGCACAAAACTTTCATACATATCTTTGCCGAAGTGCAGATCCAGTCCGCTCTCCCAATAATCGAAGGCCCCGCGGCCCACCACCACGCGCGAGATCAAGTCCTTCACCTCGGCGCGCATATACAGCACCACATGCGGCACCAGCGCGAATCCCGCGGTGCGTTCAATCCAAGTGCGATTCTCGCCGCGGGCGATGGCGCGCGCCATGATCGGAGAAGATGTAGCGGTCGGTGAGCACCACGAAGCCGGCTCGCAGCGCCGGAATGATTTCATTCTCCAGCCGGTCCGCGAAGTCGGTGGCGTAATACAGGGTCATGGTGATCGGACCCAGCGTATTCCCCTCCTTCGCTTCCTTGATTCCCTTTCCCGCCAGCGCCGACCGCGCCATGCCGGTATCCAAGACCGCGTGCCCGTATTCCTCCAGCCATGGCTTCAGGCGCCGCACCTGCGTGCTGCGGCCCACCGCGTCCGGCCCTTCAATCACGATCAGCTTGCCTTGCAGTTCGGAATAATCGACGCCCGGCAGCGCCGTCCGATAGTAGGACAACGGCGGCTTATTGCGATAACTCGCGCAACCCGGACCTCCGTTCCCAGGACTCCCGGCGGGCGCACCCGGCCGAACTCCTGCAAAACGATCCGGCGCATTTCCTTCTGCTGCGCTTCGATGCTCTTGGTGGCGTCGATCACATGAAAGCCCATCTCGTCGATCATCGACTCATACTCTTCGAGAATCCGTCCCTGAAACAGGCGAAAACTTTCTTCGATATTCCGGCTGAGCCCCAGATCCATTCCCGCTTCGTAATATTTCAAAGCGTCGCGGCCTCCCAGAATGCGGCCCAACGCCACGTCCAGCGGAACTTTGAAATAGAACGCCAGCGACGGCTTGAGGGCAAAGCGGTACAGGTTGCGAACCCATGCCCGATCTACTCCGCGCACCACGTCGCGCGCAAAAGCAGTGTAGGCGTAACGGTCCGCGCACACCACCGCGCCCGCCTTCAGCAGCGGAATGATGTATTGTTCCAGGCGATCCGCGAAGTCGGTGGCATGGATCAAGCTGAAGGAAGTCGGCGTGAACATTTCCTTCTTCTTGCCGCGGCGCGTCGTCTCATGCACCAGCGGAGAAGAATTCCATTCGCTGAAAGTCACCGCATATCCGCGCCTGCGAAGCCACTGCGAAAGCAGCGACATCTGCGTGGACTTGCCGGAGCCATCGATCCCTTCCACCACAATTAATCGCCCAGGCAAGCGATTTTGTAGGAACACGCTCATAAGCTCCTTTATCATAACGAGTGAGGCGGCAGGCTTGGGTTAACGTTGTGTTACAAAAGATCGCTCATTAGTCATGTCCCAATACGCGGCCATCGATATCGGCAGCAACTCCATCCGCATGCTCGCGGCGGAGGTGGACGCCAACGGCAAGATGCAGGTGCTGGCATCCGAACGCCAGGTGGTGCGCCTGGGCACCAGCGTTTTTCGCGAAGGCCGCTTAAACGAAGCCACCATGAATCTGGCGTGCAATGTCCTGGCTGGAATGGCGGCCACTTATCGCAAGCTGGATGTGCTGGCGGTTAGAGTCGTCGGAACCGCCGCCTTGCGCGACGCCCGCAATCAGCCGGAATTCCTGGCGCGCGCATCCACCATTTTGGGGACGCCGGTGGAGGTCATTTCCGGTCTGGAAGAAGCGCGCCTGGTGCATCTGGGCGTGCAAAGCCAGTGGCCGCACCTCAAACAGCGCCTGCTGGTGGCGGATATCGGCGGCGGCAGCACGGAGCTGGTCCTGAGCGATGCCGGACGCATCGTCGAGTCTTTCTCGAAGCCGCTGGGCGCGGTTCGCCTCACCGAAATGTTTATGAAGAGCGATCCTGCCGATCCCCGCGAGCTGCTGCGCATGCGGAAGTATATTCAGGAGCGGGTCGCGGGACCGGCTGCTCGCTTTGGTCCGGTGAAGATCGACCGCATGATTGCCACTTCCTCCACCGCCGCCGCCGTGGTTTGCGCGGTAAACCGCGTGCGGCGTTCGCGGCGCGATCTGGCGGACCGCCTACCCGCCACCGCCGCTCAGATTCGCCGCTTGTACGGCCAGGTCAGCGCCGCCAACCTGGAAGGACGCCGTGGCATTACCGGGATCGGTCCCCGGCGGGCGGAGATCATCGTCGCCGGCGCCGCCGTGCTGCACGAGATTGTCGAAGAGTTTCGGCTCCCGCGGCTCTACTATTCGACGGCCGGCGTGCGGGAGGGAATCGTCGCGGATCTGGCTCGCCGCAAGGTCGGCCTCGCCGAAGCGCGGCTTAATGCGGACCGGCGGCGCGTGGTGGTTGCGCTCTCCCGCCGTTACGGACTCTCCGCGCCTCACGTGCGCAAGGTGGCGCAGATCGCCGGAATTTTGTTCGAGCAGTTGCGGTCCCTGCATGGCTTGCCCGCGCCGCACGGCCAGGTGATCGAAGCCGCGGCGTATCTCTATAACATCGGTCACTGGGTGAACGAATCGCGGCACCACAAGCATTCGTTGTACCTGGTGGCCAACTCCGATCTGGCGGGTTTCTCGGAATGGGAGCGGCTGGTGATCGCCAACTTGTGCCGCTATCATCGCAAGTCGATGCCGCAGCCGACCCATCTGGAGTTTCAGGCGCTGGACGCCGAAGGACGCCGCGCGGTAGTGCTGCTGGCGCCGTTGCTGCGCATCGCCGTGGCCCTCGATCAGAGCCAGGAGCAGTTGGTCGAAGACGTTCACGTGGCGATCCAGGAAAAGACGGTCGAACTGCAGTTGCGATCGCCGCGGGATCTGGACGTGGAACAATGGCACGCCGAGCAGGTGGCGCCAGTGTTCCGCGAAACCTACGGCTTGCCGCTGACCGTGCGCGCGAAGCGATGAAGCGGACGTAAGCGATGAAATCCGACCCCATTTCGAAGTACGCGGTCAAGGAAACCAAGCTCCGTCTCAAGCGTTTCTCCAAGAACCTGCGGCATGCCGCGAAACATCCCGAGGATCCCGAAGCCATTCACGATTTGCGCGTCTCTATCCGCCGCGTGGTACAAGCCTGCAAGACTTTTGGCGAGTTGCTCGATCCCGCGCCCGTCAAGAAGCTGCGGCGGCGCCTTCATAAATTGATGGACCTTTGCGCCGCCGTCCGGAATTGCGACGTCGCTTTGACTCTTCTCGATCAGGTGGGCGTCACCACGGGCGCATCCGTATCGCGGCTGAAAAAAACACGCGGCGACGCTGGCGACAAACTGCATCGCCGCCTCAGGGCGGAGCGAAGGAAACACCATCCTGCTCCGGACCGTCGTGCTCATCCAAAAGAGCGCGACTGGAAGATGGACCAGAGCCTGGAAGCCAATCTGTCCCGCGCCCTCCCCGTCCTTGCGGAAGAATTTTTCGACTCGGGCACAGCCGCGCTCTCGGCCCACGCGAGCTACCGGAAGCTGCATCAGTTCCGCCTCCAGGCCAAGCGGTTCCGCTACACTTTGGAGCTGTTCGAGCGCTTCTACGGAAGCGAAATGGCGAGCGGCGCGGGGATCCTGAAAGAATTGCAAGACCGGCTGGGTGCGATCAACGATTGCGCCACCACCATCGTTATCCTCGGACGTGACCGCCGTGCGCTGGCCGCCGTGGGCAAACTGCTGCGCCAGCGCAAAGCCGTACTGCAGAGTTATGCGCGAAGCCAGTTCGTTCCTGAAAAACTGGACTGGTGGAAAGCGCTGGCTCGCGCAGCCCGCGCGGAGCGCCGGGTGAACCGTTTCAATATTCGTCGAGATTGAGCTTTTTCATCCGGTAGCGCAGCACGTCGCGGCTAATGCCGAGCAACCCCGCGGCCTTGGTCTTGTTCCCGCCGGTTTTCTCCAGCGCCTGAACAATCAAAGTGCGCTCTGAGTTCTTCAACGACAGACTTGCCGGCGCAGGCTGCGCGCGCGCCTGCCCGGACGCGTGGCCGCCAGTGGCCGGCTCGGAGCGGGCGCGCGAAGATACGAACTGAATGCTGGCGGCCTGGAGCAGATTGGTTTCCTCCAGCAAAATCGCCCTCTCGATGACATTCCGCAGTTCGCGCACATTACCCGGCCAGCGGTAAGTTTCCAGGATCTTTGCCGCGTCCGGGGAGATTCCTTGAATCGCCGCCTTGTATCTGCGGTTGTGTTCCTGCACGAAATGGCTGGCCAGGGGAAGAATATCTTCGGGGTGATCCCGCAAAGGCGGCGGCGCAATCTGGATCACGCTCAAGCGGTGAAATAGATCCAGCCGGAACGTCCCGTTCTGCACCGCGCCGGCAAGATCGCGGTTGGTGGCGGCGACTACCCGTAAATCGACATTGATGTCTTTTAAGCCGCCCAGCCGGCGAAAAGATTGCTGCTCCAGAACGCGCAGGAACTTAGCCTGCACCGCCGGCGATAGGTCGCCGATCTCATCCAAAAATAAAGTTCCGCCGTGGGCAACTTCGAGCAGACCCTTCTTCTGGTTGCGGGCATCGGTGTAGGCTCCCGGTTCGCGCCCGAACAATTCGCTTTCGAGCAGCGCCTCGGGAATGGCTGAACAGTTGAGCGAGATAAACGGTCCGGTGCGGCGGTTGCTGGAATAATGCAGGAACTGAGCCATTAGATCCTTGCCGGTTCCGCTTTCCCCTTCTATCAAAACCGTAGAAGCCTCGCTCTTGGCGACGCGTAACGTGAAAGAGAGCAGACGTTTCATGGGTTCCGACGCAGCCACGATATGGAAGCTCCCGAATTCGACCGCGTGGGTCTTGCCGTCCAGCGTGCTTTTCAAACGGAGAGCAAGAGTTTCGGTTTCTGCCTGCTCACCCTCGAACATGATCACCGCCCCGCCAGGGCCGCCGTCGGAGCCGCGCAGCGGAGCGATGTTGCCCGATACGCGTTTCTGAGCTGCCGTTTTTGGTGATCAGAACCCGGTCGCGGATCTCCACCACCGAGCGTTGCTCTAGCGCCTGCTTCAGAGGCAGTTCCAAAGCCCGGCCGGTGGCCGCATCGGCCAGCCGCAAAACCTGCCTCACGGGAGTGCCGTTCGCTTCTTCCATACTCCAGCCGGTCAAGTCCTCGGCCGCCCGGTTCATGGTCCGGACGGCCTCGGTTTGGTCCACCGAAGTAACGCCCAGAATAAGAGCGCTCAGCACATCCGTCACGTGCTGGTGCCGGTCCCGCGAGCGGAGATCGTGCCAGTGCTTATACAAAGCCATTTCGACGCTGGCATGCAATTCCGCCTCGTGAAATGGCTTCACGATGTAGCCCAACGGCCGGGAATGTTTGGCGCGGTCCAAGGTATCGCGGTCCGCGTGGGCGGTCAGATAAACCACCGGAACGTCAAAACGTTCCCGCAGAATCCGCGCTGCCTCCGTTCCGTCCATCTCGCCCTTGATGCGGATGTCCATCAGCACCAAGTCGGGCCGATTCTTTTCGGCGTCGCGGATCGCTTCTTCGCCGCTGGAAACCACGGCGCTGACCTGATACCCCAGATCCTTAAGAACTTCCGCCAGGTCTTCGGCGGTGATGCGTTCATCCTCCACGATTAAAATTCTGTCTGCCAAGGGATCCTCGCACTCATTTGGCGCTGCAGTGCAATCCGTCGCGAAATACAATCGAAAAAGCGGTTCCATTGTCGCCCGCAATCTGCATATTGGCTTCGATTTGCCGGGCTAGCGTGCGCACCAGCCGAAGTCCCAGAGTCGGCGATGTTTCCCAATCGCAGCCGCGCGGCAGCCCTATTCCGTTATCCGCGATGAGCAGATGAACCCTTCCGCTTGCCTCCCTCCGCAGTTCGATCTGAACCTCACCTGCCTTTCCCCCGGGAAACGCATATTTGAGCGCATTGGAGAGTATTTCATTTACGATTAAGCCGCAAGGCATGGCTACATCCCGATGGCAGGACAGTGGTTCTAAATGAAGCCGCGTGCTAATCCGGCCGATAGCGCCATAAGATCTGACCAGGTGCGCCACCAGTCTCTGGATATAATTGGCGAAATCGATCTCGGCGAGGCTGGAGGATTCGTCCAGGATCTCGTGCAGGATCGCCATGGCTTGAATCCGATAACGGCTTTCGTCGAATTTAATGCGCGTGGCGGGGTCTTTAATCGAGCGCGCCTGTAGTCCTAATAAGCTGGTAATCACCTGAAGATTGTTCTTGACGCGATGATGCACTTCTTCGAGCAGCACTTCTTTTTCGCGCAGTGCGGCACGCAGGCGCTCCTCGGTGAGAGCGAGGGACGTTACATCCTGCAACATCAAGCTCAGGATGGTCGTGCCGCCGAATTCAATCTTGGACAGCGATACTTTGGCTGAAAACTCGCTTCCGTCCTTGCGCCGGCACACGATTTCCCGCTCCTCGGACCGCGCCAATGCGTGCTCGTCGAAGGTCCCCAGAGGCGCAATCTGCTCCGGGTGGAATCCCGCCAAGCCGCCGCGAAATAGAAAATTAACGGGCTTGGCTCGGACTTCCTTCGCCGAGTATCCAAACGCCGCTTCCGCGCTCCGGTTAAAAAAGACAATGGATTTCAGGACGTTGACCGCGATGACGGCGTCAGCGGCCAAGTCCAAAATCCTGGCAAAAGGATTGGTTTGATCCAGGATATCCGGTGCCGATACCGGCCGGTTTACTTTAGAAGGGCTCCGCCGTCCTAAAGGTTCCGCCTTCGAATTCTGCACTTCCATGTTCGGAATGCAGAAGTATATCACGGAACGACCGCGAATGTTTACGCACTAATGCGTACTTGTTCGTGGAAACGGCGTCAAACATTCGCGCAAAATACGCCCCTAAGAAGTCGCCGATAATCTCCGGCCTCGCGAATAGGGCCAAAATAGCGGGATTTGGCGTCGTTTCCTCGCGTTTATCCAGTTTGGGCATATACCTGCCTATTAAGGGCGTTAGGTAACGGAGAACTTGATGACTTCACGCTTCTGCCCTCTCACAAGCCCGGCTGCCGGGATCTTTGCGGCCACTTCCCAATCCGAACCCCGCGTGGACCCGCCGCTCCAGCTCGACAATTTGGTCCGAAGAGTTCAGCTGGGCGATGCCGCCGGAATGCTGGATTTGTACGAATACATCCTGGCTGGATTGCGCCCGTACCTGGCGCGCCAGTTGCGACCGCAGGATTATCGCGACAAGATTCACAGTATTTTTGTGGACGTGGTGATGGCCATCCAGCAGGGACAATTGCGCGATCCCGAGCGGCTGATGGGGTTCGCACGAACTATCGCGCGGCGGAAAGTATCCTGCTATATCGATGCGGCCGCCTCGGATCGCCGCAATCAAGTGGAAATTGGATCGTTGTTTGGACTTGCCAGCCCGGGGGCGACTCCCGAACAGGAGATGGTTTCCCAGGAACAGAGGGAATTGGTGCGGCTAACTTTGGCTCGTTTGTCGGAACGAGAAGCGGAAATACTGTCGCGTTTTTACTTGCGGGAACAGACCGAGATGCAGATCCGCTCGGAAATGGACTTGACGCATACGCAATATCGCCTGTTAAAGTGGCGTTCCAAAGCCCACTTTGAGCAACTGAGCCGCAAGCAGCTCGCGAGCCATCATCTGCCGGTGCTGTGCGCGAATCACTCCCATTGATCGGGTAGCCGGCCTCCAGTGGCGCTCCCCGTGCGGCCCCTCCGTGGCGACTACTGGCGGGCGCCGCCCCGCGGCCACGACTACCAACTTCGGCCTGGCGGCGGCTTCCTCGTCATCATGCGATAAAATAAAACCTGTGGCGGAAACCTTAAAATTGCAAGCTCCTACGGTGGGCCAGTGGGCCCCGGCGGTAGTGTTGGCGTGGCTGATCCCCGGCGGCGGCCATTTCCTTCTGAAGCGTCCCGGCCGCGGCGCGGTGTTGTCGATTTCCGTGACCCTGATGTTCCTGCTGGGATTGATGATGCGCGGTACCCTGTTTCAACCGCAGGGCGGCGACCTGTTGACCATGGTGATCTATTACGGCGGGTTCATCGGCGACCTGCTGTCGGGCGTCCTGTATTTCCTGACGATATGGCTGGGTTATTCGCAGCCGGATATGGCTGGGCATGTCCACGACTACGGCACCAAGTTCCTGGTGGCCGCCGGGCTGCTGAATCTGCTGGCCATGGTGGACGTTTGGGAAATCGCCACCGGCAAGAAGGACTGACCGATGCCAAAAATGAACCTGTCGCACTTCGAAGCGTCGCTCCTGTTCGCCTTGTTTACTTCCGCCGTACTGGGCGTGATCACCAAGCGCACCGATCGCGAGAGGCTGCGCTACGCGGTCCGCTGCTTCGTTTATTTCCTGGCGGCGATCTTCAGTTTGAGCTGGCTGATGTATCTGGGCCACGGCTAAGCCGCAACGCCGAATCAACCCCGCAAGAAATCGTGGGGTTGTGCCGATAGGCTCTATAGATGTCTTTAGCGCAGGTCTACTTTCCAAAGTTCTCGGGCCTGGTGTTGCCGGCAATGATCCTGATTTGCGGGGTGCTCATCGCCGAAAACGGCCGCAGTCCCGGCGGCCAAGCCCGGGCCGGCCGTCGTCGAAGTGGCGGGGCGTCCGAATGCCTCGCCGATTCCGATCCCGGTGCCCAGTCAGATCCCTTTGTCGCCGCCGTTCGCGCCTCCACGATAAGCGGGTACCCGCAGGCCACGATTGGCCACGCCTTTGAATCTGCTTTCAGAGACGCACATTGGAGCAGTCGACAGCCAAAGGGGGGCGCGCGTATGGTGACCTTCACGGGACTCCTCCCGGCGAACATGCGGCCGGACTGCGGCGCCGCGAAGACCGGCTCAGCCGCGCCGGCGTCGCCCTGCGCTCAGGACGCGAAGGTTACCTTCGAATGGACTTTCGCCGCCGACGGCCACTTGTTTCACTTGAGCTACGCTGACCCGGAACCCTGGCCCGAAACTCGACCGCTCGACGCGCGAGATGCTGCTGTTTATTTACGGATAGACGCGTTCGCGCGGGTGTCACGTTCACGGCAGCAGATCCAGCATCTTTTCGATGTCCTCGGGCTCAATGTAGAAGTGCGGCGAGGCGCGCACCCAGCCGGCGCGCTGGGCGGTGATGATGGAGCGGTCCCGCAGGCGGGCGCAGATGGCCGCGCTGTCGACTTCCCGGCTTGCGGAAACTTACGATACCGGCGTTGGGCTCGCCCAGCACCTCATAACCCCGCTTGCGGACGCCTTCGACGATCTGAGCGGCCAGGCCGCGCACCACGGGCGAAATCTTATCGATGCCGATTCCCAGCAGAAAATCGATGGCCGCGCGCAGGCCGTAGCAGCCGATGGTATTGAGCGTGCCGCACTCGTAGCGTCCGGCATCGGGGCGCAGCGTCATGTCGCGGCTGGCGTAATCGTTATAGCCGGCGACGTTGGTCCAGCCGAACTCCATCGGCTCAACCTGCTCTTGCAGCCGCCGCGAGATGTAGAGGACGCCGCAACCCTCCGGCCCCACCAGCCATTTGTGACCGTCGGCGGCCAGCGCGTCGATGTGGGCGGCCTGGACATCCACCGGAAACGCGCCCAGGCCCTGGATCGCGTCCACCAGGTAAACCACGCCATGGCGCTGGCAGATCTCGCCGATCCCCGTGATATCGGCACGAAAGCCAGTCAGAAACTGGACGAAACTGATGGACAGCAGGCGCGCTCCGCGGGCTGCTTGGTCGATGCGGTCGAGCGGCTGCCGTGGGAGGCAGCCATTCGATCTTAACGCCTTTGGATTCAAGGCGCTGCCAAGGGTATTGGTTGGCGGGAAACTCGCCCTCGAAGGCCACGATTTTGTCGCCCGGCGCGCCAGTCGAGTCCCATCGCCACGGTGGCGATGCCCTCGGAGGTATTCTTGACGATGGCGATTTCCTCGGGGGTGCCGTTCACCAGGCGCGCCGCGCTCCGGCGAAGTCCTTCATAACATTCGAGCCACCGGTCGTAGTGCAGCGATCCCCAATCGAGCGCGTCCTGCGCCACGCCCTGCATCGCCTCGGCCGCCGGGCGGCACAAGGGAGTCACTGCGGCGTGGTTTAGATAGATCAAATTCCGGGTGACGGGGAAGAAATCGCGATACATGAATATAGAGTAATCTTTTGGTCTCCAGGGGCGTCAAAGGGCGTATACTCGGAAGTAAGAGGAACACTATGCATCGCCTCGTCACCCTCACTGCGGCTTCTTTACTGGCTTTCTCCCTTCTCGCGGCGGACAAGAAAAAGGACCCGGATGAGATCGGCAATCGCGACGTCGGCAAGGGCGTGAACTTCTACTCGATCGAGAAAGAAATCGCGCTCGGGCAAAGGGCTGGCGACAGGAGGTGGAGCGGCAGGCCAAGATCATCGACGATCCGGTGATCGCCGAGTACGTCAACCGCCTGGGCCAGAATCTGGTGCGCAACTCCGACGCCAAGGTTCCCTTCACCATCAAAGTGATCGACACCGAAGAAGTGAACGCGTTCGCGCTGCCCGGCGGATTCTTCTTCGTGAACTCGGGCTTGATCCTGAAGGCCGATTCGGAAGCCGAGCTGGCGGGCGTGATGGCGCATGAGATCGCCCACGTGGCGGCGCGGCACGGCACGCGGCAGGCGACCCGCGGCGAAATCGCGCAGTTCGCCACCATCCCGCTGATCTTCATGGGCGGCTGGACGGGTTACGGAATCCACCAGGCGGCCAGCGTGGCGATCCCGATGGGCTTCCTTGCGTTCTCGCGCGGATTTGAATCCGAGGCGGATATGCTGGGCCTGGAGTACATGTACAAGAGCGGCTACGATCCGGAAGCGTTCGTCGACTTCTTCGAAAAGATCCAGTCGCTGGAAAAGAAGAAGCCGGGCACCATGGCCAAGGTGTTCTCAACGCATCCGATGACCGACGATCGCATTAAAGTCGCGCAGAAGAACATTCAGGAATATCTGAAGGAGCGGCCCGAATACGTGGTCACCACTTCCGAATTCAACGACGTGAAGGCCCGGCTGATGGCGATGCACAACAAGCGCAAAGTGGACAATCAGGATCTGAACCGTCCTACGCTGCGCAAAGCGCCCGGCTCCAGCAGCGGCAGTGACAAAGACGACAAGAGCGGAAGCGACGATGACCGTCCGACGCTGAAGCGCCGTCCGGACCAGTTCCGCTAACGCTTTTTGGTCCGGCGTGCGTGGAGCAAGATGTCGAGCAATGTCTTCGCTCTGGTGTTGGCCGGGTCGAGCTGAATCGCGGTGCGCGCTTCCTGCTCGGCCGACTTGAAGTCACCGGCGACCGCCAGCGCAAATCCGAGATTCGAGTGGTTGATAGACTCGTGAGGCATCAGCCGGACAGCCTCTTCAAACGAAGTCTGTGCTTCGGCGAATTGCTGGTTTTGGGCATACTCCACACCCAGAAGATTCTGCGCGTAGGGCGCCGAAGAGGGTTCCTTGACCAGCATTTCGCGCAATTCCTTGATGGCAGCCACGTGGTTGCCGAGATCTGCAAGGTGCAGCGCTTTCTCCATGCGCCGGCGTGCTTTGGAAGAGAGCGGGTGCCGAAGAACGTCGGCGGAGACGGTGGGCGGACCGGATGGGACGTGCTCCCGAGGATCCGGGATACTCGACATGGATTCCTCGAGTTCGATCAGCCCTCGCGACGAATAGCCGAAGACCCGGCTCTGGTCGTAGGGACTGCCCGAAAATGCCTGTCCCGCAGGCAGGGGCATTGGCAATCAAATAAAAAGATATCAAGGCCGCTACCCGAAAGCCGGCGGCCAGAGACACGTTAGGCATGCATCCTCCGAAAAATTTGGGCGAAAAATTTGGGCGAAAAAATTTGGGCGAAAAATTTGGGATTTCACCGCGAGGTGAAATATGGACGGGATATTCCTAACGACTGAGTTGCAACCGACGGGGGGCGTACTGCTGTCATGCTCAGAATACCGTTGATGTAGCGTCTGGTCCAATCGATATTGTTTATCCGCCCGATACGCGCCGCCGTTCAGGTCTTCGCCTGAGAAGTGGCTGATTGGCATACGTTTAAATCTTTTTAGCAGGCGGTGATTGCACGCTCATTACGACGCTGCGACCTAATCGCGTGCGACGATTGGCGAGTGACGTGCTGTAATAAACGCATGAAGAAACACGACGACGAAGGAATCCGAACATACGACATCGTTCCGACGACTAAGGAAGGGCTCGGCCCCGATTCAGCCGGCCAATCCGGCGACACGCAAGGTCTATCGGATGTGGCTGAGGCAGACTCCGAAAGTGTCGAGGAGCTGTTGGAAGAGGGGCAATCCTTCGAGGCCGAAGCAATTAGCGGTGTCGAAAATGCGCCCGATCCGGACGTATCCGAGGTGCACACCAGGCAATTCCTGGAGGACGATGTGCCTACCGAATACGATCAACAATAAGAGTCGGGAACCGAAGCGCAAGCTTCAAGCTGCGAAGTTCGGCGGCGATTTCCTGAGCCGCGCGGCGCGCCTGCTCGACCGCGCCGATCTCAAAGCTGATGGCGCCGACGCCGGGGTGGCCGCCGCCACCATAACGCTCGCAAATCGTGGCCAGGTTATATTTCAGCGGACCTTTGGCCCAGGGATTCGATCCCACTGAGACCTTGGTGCGGAACGGCGAGGTGGTGACCGAAACCGTATACAGCGATTCCGGGAACAAATAGTACGGAATGAATTTGTTGTAGCCTTCGATGCCTTGCTCGACGAGATCGAAGTACACCACGCCATCGTTACAGTGCGAGTATTCGCGGATGATGCCGATCGAGCGCAGATGGTTTTGATAGAGCGGCTGGTAGACCGCCTGAATTTCGGGATCGGCGGCGATTTCAGCCAGCGTCCGGTGGCGCATCATGCGAATGATTTTTTGCACCGTCTCCGATCCCTGGGAGCCTTCGATGGTCAAGGTAAGCTGCGTCGCGGGCGTGCCCAGATCGACCGCTTCCTGAGCGTCTTTGTATAGAGCACCGTCGATGATGTCGGCCCAGCCCACCAGCTCCTTGAGGCCGGCGGAATCATAGCCGAATTTTTCGCGCGCCACCGTGGCGATGTACTTGGTGCAGGAGCGGAAAGCGGGATCGAAGAACTTGTGGCCGCTCGTATCGCGGCGGAAATGTTCGCCGTCCTCGGGCGATAGGAAGGCGCTCTGGTGGTGATCGAACCACCAGGTGAGATGCGGGTCAGTGGAGTATTTGAAATCGACGATGGCATTGATGTCGCCGTCGAACATGCCCGGCTCAAACAATTGCGAAGCCTTGTGGGCCAGACCGGTGAAGGAGAACTCGGCCCCGGGATAGAACTTTTCTTCCACGAAACGGCTGAAAAAGGCGGCGGAGGCCGCGCCGTCGAAGCAGTGATCGTGATATAGAATTCGTACCCGCATAGCTCTGCGAAAAATGTCCAGTGGAAAACCTGCTAGTGTCTCGCAAATGGGGGGCATTATGCAAGCGCGGTCGTAATGGCCGCGGACTAAGGGCAGGCGGAACGCGAACGCGGAAAACCGGTTTGCTATCCTTCAATCGAGCCCGCCGGCTCGACACACGTTTCCCCCTTTCATCATGCGAAGACGCTTTTTTGTCGACCAAGTCCGGAACGGGCATGCGGAGATTGCGGGCGACGATGCCCGGCACTTGACACGCGTGCTGCGCGTCGAGGTGGGCCAGCGCTACGAGATCTCCGACAATCGCACTGTCTATTTGGCCGAGATCGAGACCGCCCGCAAAGAACACGTGGTCTTCAAGACCTTAGAGAAATTGCCAATGATGGAGCCGCCGGTGCGCATGATTCTGTGCGCCGCGATCGTGAAGTTCGACCATTTCGAGTGGATGATCGAGAAAGCCACCGAGCTGGGCGCGGCCGCGATCATTCCGCTGGTGAGCGTCCGCACCGAGCGCGGCCTCGATAAGGCAGCACCCAAGCGTCTGGAGCGGTGGCGACGAATCGGGCTCGAAGCCAGCCAGCAATCCCGGCGCGCGCATCTTCCGGAGATCGCGGAGCCGGCCGCATGGCAGGATGTGCTGGCAACGGCGGGAAGTTATCGTTACGCGTTGGACGAAAATAGCACTGACCCGCTGCCGGCTGCGTTCCCCGTGGAACGTCGAGCCGACGATTCAGTCGCGCTTCTGATCGGTCCCGAGGGCGGCTGGACTGATGAAGAGCGCTCCGAATTTATCGCCGCGAGTTGGGCTGCCGTGTCCCTGGGTCCTTCCATTCTGCGCGCGGAAACCGCAGCGCTGGCCGCACTCGCCATCGTCAGCGCGGCGTGGTTGCCGGCCGGGGTTGCTACACTGAAGCATTGATTCACCGCCTGGTTTTAGAAAATCTCAAGCACCGGCCGGTGCGAACTCTGCTCAGCGCCATCGCCATTGGGGTCCAAGTCACCATGATCCTCACGCTGGTGGGCGTGAGCGAGGGCGTGCTTGGGGATATCGCCGCCCATTCGCGGGGCACCGGCGCGGATATCTTGGTGCGGCCCCCCGGCAGCTCGGTGCTGGCGTTTTCGGGCGACATGCCGGAAGGCATTGTGGGCCTGATTCGCAAGCAGCCGCACGTGGTGCAAGCCACCGGCACGAAGGTTCAATCGGTTGGGAATTTCGATTCCATTACCGGCATCAACCTTGACGAGTTCAATCGTATGAGCGGAGGATTTCACTATCTCGAGGGCGGACCATTCGTCCGGCCGGATGACCTGTTGATCGACGACGTCTACGCGGGCGCGCACAAGCTCCATGCCGGCGATACCTGGGAACTCGGTTTGAAGTGGCACATTGCGGGCGTGGTGCAGTCGGGCAAGCTTTCGCACATGTTTGCGAAGTTGGATTACGCTGCAGGAAAAGTATTCGGCGGTGGGGAAGGTGAGCGTCGTCTATGTGAAGATCGACGACCCGAAAAACCTTGAACTGGTACTGGATGAGCTCAGAATGAAGCTGGAAGATTACAAGGTCTTCTCGATGGACGAATTCGTCTCCTTGATTTCGGTGGACAGCATACCCATCCTCAAGCGCTTCACGAGCGTGGTGATCGGGCTGGCCGTGGTTGTTGGCTTCCTGGTGGTGTTTCTGTCGATGTATACGGCGGTGCTGGAACGCACCCGCGAAATCGGAATTTTGAAGGCGCTGGGCGCGTCGCCGGGTTACATCATGACGATTCTGTTGCGCGAAACCTTCCTGCTGGCGGTGGTGGGCGCCATTGCAGGAATCCTGATGAGTTACGGCACGCAAGCCATCCTGCGTGTCACGGTGCCCACCATGCCGATGCTGATCGCACATGCCTGGTGGCCGTGGTCGGCATTGATTGCGCTCACCGGGTCGATGATCGGCGCGATTTATCCCGGCCTCAAGGCAGCGCGCCAGGACGCCATCGAAGCGCTGGCCTACGACTAAGACTTCATGATTGAAATTCGCGATCTGCAGAAGACCTATCGTGTCGGCGAGATCGACGTGCACGCGCTGCGCGGCGTGAATCTGTCGGTGGAGCGCGGCGAGTTTGTCGCCATCGTGGGTCCCAGCGGTTCCGGGAAATCGACGCTGTTTCACATTCTGGGCGGGCTCACGCCGCCGACCTCCGGCAGCATTCACATCGACGGCCGCGACCTGCTGGGCATGACCGAGGCCGAGCGCACCAATCTGCGCAAGACCGGTGTCGGCTTTGTGTTCCAGAAATATAATCTGCTGCCGACTTTGACCGCGGCCGACAACATCGAGATCGCTCGCGACATCGCTCAGCGGAAAGGGCCGCTCGATCCGCAATTCGATGAGATTCTGGGATTGCTGGGACTCAAAGGCCGCCTGCATCACAAGCCGCGCGCTCTTTCCGGCGGCGAACAGCAGCGGGTCGCGATCGCACGCGCTATCGTGAATCATCCGGCTCTGCTGCTGGCGGACGAACCCACCGGCAACCTGGACACGGCGAATTCGGAAGCGGTGCTGGGACTCCTGCGCGATCTGAACAAGCGTCTCGGCCAGACCATACTGATGATCACGCACAACCCGGAAGCCGCGGCCTACGCGGATCGCATCGTGAAGATGCGCGACGGGCGCGTGGTCGACTGAAGTCGTCAGAGTACGCCGGGAACCTTTCTTTGCGCGCGGTGTCTATGAGGGCATGTTTGAGCAATCCATGCTGCTCCCTTCGGCACCGGGCAAGAAAGCCGGAGCGCTCGCCGCTTCGCTCGCGGCACAAACTTTCGCAGTCGGGACGCTGCTGCTGATCCCGTTGCTTTACACGGATCGACTCCCGTTCGCGCAACTCCAGTTACCTACGTTTCTGCCGCCAACGCCGGCTCCGGAGCCCGTGAAGCCGCAGGTAATCCCGCACTTGCGGAAGGTGCCGAGGATATGGAATCCACTAGCCTCTCCCACCACAATTCCGCCGCTCAATACGCAGCCAGAGATTATTGACGATACGCAGGCTACGCTTACCACCATTGATACAGGAGCGTTCCTGCCACCGACGTTGGGCACGATCTTTAGCCGAGTGCTCCCGCCGCCGCCTCACGTGACCGAGATTGAGCCGAGCAAGCCGATCACAGTCACCAGCGACGTTCAAGCCGCGAAGCTAATTCGAAAAGTGATTCCGGTTTATCCAAGGCTGGCTATCGCCGCCCACATCTCTGGAACGGTCCGGCTGACTGGAGTGGTCGCGAAGGACGGTACGGTCCAGCAGATTCGTGTGGTCAGCGGACCGGCCCTTCTGGTCGAAGCCGCGCTCGACGCGGTGCGCCAGTGGATCTACCGGCCGACCATGCTTAACAACAAACCAGTGGAAGTGATCGCGCCCATCGACGTGTAACTTCACTCTGGCACAATAATGCGCTTCCACTTTTTGCCGGCGCGAACGGTGTAAGTTCCCGGCTCGGCGTGGAACACGATGCCGGCTCGCACGCCGTCGATTTCCACAGCGCCGGCTTTGATCAGGCGCTCCGCTTCGGTGCGCGTTCCCGCGAGTTCGATCGCGTGCAGCATCTGCGGGACGCGAAGATCGCCGGCCGCGCCGTAATTCGACTGTCTCGATGTCCGCCGGCTCGGCGCCCTTGCCGCACTTCGCGGTTGAAATCGTCGAGGGCCTGCGCGGCGTCGGCCTGCGAATGAAAATCGGCGACGATGCGTCCTGCCAGTTCCATCTTCACCCCCATCGGCTCGCGCTGCTTCAGCGCCGCGATCTCGGGCAGCGACAAATCCGTCAGCAACTCCCAGTAGCGCCACATCAGTTCGTCGCTGATGCCCATGACTTTGCGGAACATCACCTTCGGCGGCTCGGTGATGCCGATGTAGTTGCCCTTCGACTTCGACATCTTCTCGACGCCGTCGGTGCCTTCGAGCAGCGGCGTGGTGGCGACGATCTGCGGCGGCTGGCCGAAGTCGCGCTGCAACTCGCGCCCCACCAGCAGATTGAATCTCTGATCGGTGCCGCCCAGCTCCACGTCGCATTCGAGCATCACCGAATCGTAGCCCTGCGCCAGCGGATACAGGAGTTCATGCATCGAAATCGGCGTGCCTTCTTTCAAGCGTTTCGCGAAATCGTCGCGCTCCAGAATGCGCGCCACGGTGTATTTCGCGCACAGACGGATCATGTCCTCGAACTTCAGCGGGTCCAGCCACTCGCTGTTGAAGCGGATCTCGGTTTTTTCAGGGTCAAGAATTTTGAAGACCTGCGCCTTGTAGGTCTCCGCGTTGCGATCGATGTCGTCGCGCGTCATGGGAGGGCGCGTGATGTTGCGGCCGGTGGGGTCGCCGATCAGGCCGGTTCATATCGCCGATCAGGAAAATGACGGTGTGCCCCAGGTCCTGAAAGTGCTTCATCTTGCGCAGCAGCACGGTGTGGCCCAGGTGCAGATCCGGAGCGGTGGGGTCGAAACCGGCTTTCACGCGCAGCGGACGGCCGGTCTTGGCGGCTTCCGTAAGACGCGCCTTCAGATCTTCTTCGCGGATGATCTCCGCGAAGCCCTTTTTCAGGTAGGCAAGCTGTTCGGGGACGGGGGCAAAGGACACTTTACAATTGTAAACATGAAGGCGATCTCTACTCATGACCTTTCTGATCTCCACCGCCGGCGCCCAATCCCTCACCGACCGGTTTTTCGACGAATACTACTTTCCCGTTCAATCCGACGGCGGCGACTTCCGCTGGAATCCATAAATACGACGGCCAACTGGAGGATTATTCCAAGGCCGGCGTGGACGCGCGCGTCGCCAAGCTCAAGCAGTTCGAGGCCGAGTTCGCCAAACTTCCGGCGGATCCCGACCGCGACCTGGTGCTCTCCACCATCCGCGCGGGGCTGCTGGAGTACCAGACGGTGCGCAGTTGGGAGCGCAATCCCGACATTTATTCGAGCGGCATTACGGGCAGCGCATTCACCATCATGAGCCGGACGTTCGCGCCGCCGGAAGCGCGGCTGCGTTCGCTGATCGAGCGCGAGCGGCAGATGCCGCAGGTGCTGGCCGCGGCGCGGGCGAATCTGAAGAATCCGCCGAAGATTTATACCGAGATCGCGATCGAACAGGTTCCCGGCATCATCGACTTCTTTCGAGAAAGACGTTCCGCTGGCGTTCAAGAGCGTGACCGACCCGAAGCTGCTGGCGGATTTCCATGCCGCCAACGACGCCGTGATCAAGGCGCTGCAGCGAATACCAGACTTATCTGAAGACAGACCTGCTGCCGCGCTCGAACGGCGACTTCCGGCTGGGCGCGGACACTTACGCCAAGAAACTTCTGTACGAGGAAATGGTGGATATTCCGCTCGACCGCTTGCTCAAGATCGGCTACGCCGATCTGCGCGCGGAATCAGGAGAAATATCGCGAAACCGCGCTGCTGATCGACAAAACCAAGACTCCGCAACAGATTCTGGCGGAAGCCGGACAAGGACCACCCGGCGCCGGATCAAGCTGCTGCAGACATTTCGCAACACACTAGGCGGATTGCGGGACTTCATCATCAGCCACCAGCTCGTGACGATTCCTTCGCCGGTGCTGCCGATACTCGAAGAGACGCCGCCGTTTATGCGCGCGACCACGTTCGCTTCCATGGATACGCCCGGGCCCTACGAAACGGTCGCCAAAGAAGCGTTCTTCAACGTGACGCTTCCGGAAAAGAGCTGGACGCCGGAACATACTGAGAGCTTCATGGGTCAATTCAACCGCGGCACTATTCTTTCCACTGCGATTCATGAAGCCTATCCCGGCCACTACGTCCAGTTTCTGTGGATGCCGCGCATCCAGTCGCGAGTCCGCAAACTGCTGGGCGCGAGCTCGAACGCCGAGGGCTGGGCGCATTACTGCGAGCAAATGATGCTCGATGAAGGTTACTCGAAAGATCCCAAGATGCGCCTGGGCCAGTTGCAGGATGCGCTGCTGCGCGATGCCCGCTACATCGTCGGAATCGAAATGCATACCGGCAAGCGCACTTTCGATCAAGCCATCGAATTCTTCGTACAGGAAGGCTATCAGCCGCATGAAGTGGGCGTGGTCGAAACCAAGCGCGGCACGGCCGACGCCGACTTATCTTTACTACACGCTGGGCAAGCTGCAAATCCTGAAGCTGCGCGAAGACTACAAGAAAATGCGCGGCAGCCAATTCTCGCTGGAGGAGTTTCACAACCGTTTTCTGCAGCAGGGATTCCCGCCCATCAAGATCGTGCGCAAGGCGATGCTGGGCAACGATTCGCCGACGCTTTAGGGGGGCCGGGGTTGCGGGAGCTGCGGCGGGCGCTGCCAGGGGGCTTGCGGAGTGTGTTGCGCGGGCTGCGATTGCTCCGCCTAAACCACTACCTCAACCGGCACCGGCGGCAGCTTGCGGCGGCCGATGTTCAATTTGATGTGGTGTAGCCCTGGCCCGATGTACTCAGGCAAGCGAAAGTTCACTTGATAACGCTGCGGGCGCGGGTCGATGCAGATCTTCTCCACGTCTTCCACCGGATGCCCGCCCATCCAGACTTCGATATCGAAGGGACGCGCGATCTCTTCCAAGCGTCAGCGCCACGCTGCGATTCTCGACCCGCTGGGGCGCGGCTACGATGCGCGGGATGGAAGGTCCGGGAGGGATCACGCGAAGCGTTGCCGGTTCGGATAACGGGCGATCCAGCCAGAAGAGTTGAACCGGGAGCAGGCCCGTCGCCTCCAACTGCGGCAGATCGACGCGAATCCGCTGCCAGCCGTTGCGAATCGCTGCGCCGATGGAGGTGACCGTCCCGAATGAATTGCCGATGGTGGCGCGCAAGTGATTCAGGCCTGCGTCCGCCGGAAGGTTCCCCGCGCGAATGGAGATGACGGCGAATCGTCCACGGCAGGGCGCTACCGGCTCAAAGCTGTAGGCGTTGGTGATTTTGTGAATCTTCACCGGGAGGGTGTCGCCCGAGAGCCGCAACCTGTTGCTCCAGACCGGCAGACCAACCGGCAGGCTGTTTGCGCCAGGTGGTCCACATGGATTGCGTGGATACGCCCTCCAGCGCCAGCACCTGAAAATCGTGCGACTCAGCGAACTCCAAAAGCTCGTGCGACGAGAAGCCGGTGCTGGACCCACCGGCCGAACCGCCGGCCGAACCGTTGAACTGCAAACGAGCCAAGCCGCCGGGACGCAATACCCGATGGATCTCGCGCAAAAACGCGAGCACCAGTTCCCGGCTCGGGATAAAAGGGAACAGCGCGAACGAGTAGACGAAATCAAAGGACTGGTCGGCGAAATCCTCCAGGCTGGTTCCATGGATCTCGCGCGGATGGGCGTGGGGAAGGTCCTGAAGATTTTCGCGCGCCTGCCGGATCGCATCGGCCGAAACATCCACGCCGTGGATTTCGAGAAAGTGGCGGCTCATCGGCCGCATCAGGCGCCCGGATCCGCAGCCGATTTCAAGGGCGCGCCCGTTACCGCGCTCCTCCGCTTTCAGGCGGCCCAGTTCGGCTTCCAGTTCATTGACCACGCCGGTGGCGGCGGCCAGAAACTCAGCAACGCTCTGGCCGCGCCGCCCATAGGCGACGTAGTAACTGGTATCGATTGTCGGTTCCGGAAAGTCGGAATCGGGCACGGCGGCTACTTGCGGCTGGAATAGCGGTCGAGTTCCCGCAGCAGCGAGGAAGCCGCCTTGGGCGCAGCGACCGAACCGTCGACGATATCACGGTTCTTCAAAGCTTTGCCATAGAGATCTTCATTCGAGTCGTCATCTTCGCGCAGAGTTGCGCCGTTGAGTGCGATGCCGGCGAACAGGCCACGCGCGCGCGACCAGGCGAGGATTTCGGCGGTCATCCGGGCATCCGTTTCGGCTTGTGCGACTCGGCCCACGGGGCCGGCGGCCACCGTCGCATCAGCGCCCAGTGTGAACTTGTCGCCGAGCAAGCGCTGCATGCCTCTATCGTTCATCACCAGCATAAACACATCCATCTCGGACCCGCCGATCTGGAAGCCCACACTGCCGCCTTCGATGCGAACCGAGCCCGGAGCCGACCAGCCCACGCCGTCCTTCTTGCGGCAGGAAACGAAACCCTTGCCGTATTTGCCGCCGACAATGAACGCTCCCTTCTTCAGATCGGGAATGATCACAATGCACTCCGCTTTCTCGAGGAGCTCCTGCGGGATCGCCTTGTCGGGGATTCCCATCACTTCCTTGAAGGCCTCGGCGGCGTTTTGCAGACGCTTGTCCGTTTCGGACGCGGCGGAAGCCGTGAATGGCAGCAGGGTGGCCGTCAGGGCGGCGAACATTCTCAATTTCATGAAACAACCTCCGTAATGGATTGCTACTCGTTTTATGATGCCAGATCTAGTGATGCCAGTTCGGGGGATCGCGTTTCAGCCTTCTCAGGCCGCTCTTTCAGTTTTCTCTCTCCATGATGCTGGAGACTTCGGCGGAGCGCACGCCGTAGACTCGCCGGATCAGGCGGCAAATTTCGGCGGCCACGCGCTCCGGCCGCTCTTTGTCTTTTTGCGATTCAGGAAGGTCCAGCTCGACCTTCAGATAAACATGGGTCCGCGCCATTTCCCGATGATACGATAGAGGTGTCCACGCGGTGAATATTCCCTGCAAATTATGCGAAAAACGGAGAGCGCGCAGGCACTGTCCGGGCGTCGAAGGCGAGATCTGCCCGCAGTGCTGCGGCTCGCAACGCGAGATTACGATTGAGTGCCCGGCGTCTTGCGAGTATCTGAAGGAAGCGCGCTTTCATGAGCAGCCTCCGGCGGTGGCGGAAGATCAGGTGCCGAATCCGGACATCCGGCTTGAGCGAAAAGTTTCTGCGCGATACGCGAGCCGCTGGTGTTCACGCTGGCGGTGGCGCTGAAGCGCGCGATGGAAGCGGGCGGCGCCGTGGATTTCGATGCACGGGAGGCGCTGGAGGCGGAGATCCGCACGTATCGGACGATGCAGACGGGCTTGATTTATGACACTCGCGCGCCGAATCCTTACGCGGCGGCGATTCAGCAGAAGCTGCGGGAGGCGGTGGAAGAATTTCGCAAGGAACTGATCCAAGAAAGTGGCATGCACACGGTGCGCGATGCCGATGTGCTGGGGGTCCTGGTTTTTCTGCAGCGGCTGGAAATGCGATACAACAACGGGCGCCGGCGCGGGCGGGCGTTTCGAGATTTCCTGACCGGCTACTTGCCGGAGGCTCCGGCGCCGGCGGTGCTGGTTTGAAAAGTATGGGTTTGAAACCTGCCGGTCTGAAACGTAAAGGCTACGTTGTGTTTGGGCATGGTTCCAGCGTGGAATCGGCTAACGATGCGGTGCGCGCGATGGCTGCGGAATTACAGCGCCGGAATGGCTATGGAGCGGTGGAAACGGCGTTTCTCGAAGGCGGGCAGCCCGATTTGCGCGTGGCGATTGATCATCTGGCAGGTCAGGGCGTCGAGCATGTGATCGTGATCCCCTACTTCCTCACGCTGGGGATGCACCTGCAGCGCGATTTGCCGCGTCTGGTGGAGGAGATTCGCGCCGTGCATACCGGACTCGAGATACAAGTGACACCGCCGCTCGACGGGCATCCGGCTCTGATCGACGCGCTGCTGGGGCGGGCGCGCGAGGCCACCGAAGGGAAACCGGGTGCAGGCGAAACTGATTGAGTGGGTGGAGATCGCGCCTGGGGTGCGGCACTTTGTGTTTGAGGCGCCGCAACTGGAGCGGGTGGAATTCGTGCCGGGGCAATTCGTCTCGCTCACCGATTCGGTGGCGTCGCGGAACATCACGCGGGCTTACTCCATCGCTTCTGCGCCCGGTAGTGGCAATCGCTTTGAGCTGTGCCTGAACCGCGTCGACGACGGCGCTTTCTCGCCGCATCTTTTCGACCTTTCGGCGGGGGACGTGGTGAACATGCAGCCGCCGCTCGGCACGTTTACGTTGCGCGAGCCGCTGCGGCATTCATTGCTGGTCGCCACGGGAACCGGCATCGCGCCTTTTCGTTCGATGCTGAAGGCGGTGCTCCAAGAACATTCGCCGGCCCTTACGCTGTTGTTCGGCGTGCGCTACGAATCGCACCTGTTATATCGTGATGAGTTCCAGCAAATGGCCCGCGAGTTTCCACATTTCCGCTTTTGGCCGACTTTAACGCAGCCGGGCCCTGACTGGACTGGACGGGCAGGACGAGTGCAGACGCACTTATCCGAAGCCATCGGCGAGCGAAGCGACATCGACATCTATCTTTGCGGGTTGCAGCCCATGGTGGACGATGTGCGGCAGATACTGAAGGGCATGGGATTCGATCGCAAGCAAATCCGCTACGAGAAATACGACTGATGGCTCGCACATTCTTATTGGCGCTAGCTGTGGTGTTTGTCTTCGCGGCGGTGGCCGGGATCATGCTGAAGGTGATGCCTGTGCCGCTCAGGGACAGCGACTATTTGATCATCGGCTCGGTATCCACGATGGTGTCGCTGCTGTTGCTGTTCGTGATTCTGATCGCGACCTCCGGGAAGGCCTCCAGCGTATTTTTCAAGCGGCGTAAGAAGAGGCCGTAGGCGCCCCGGCGCACGGCGGACGCCGTCGTGCTCTTGAAGTGCGGCGCGGTCAACGCGCTTTGCGCAATTCCACTTGCTTATAAACTGCGCGGGAGTCGGCAAAGGTCGGGAACGCCATGCCGGGGAGCTTGGCCGCGGCCGTTCCGGTAGCCACACCCCAGCGCAGCGCTTCGGAAAATGACTTTTTCTTTTCCATGCTCCAGGCGAAGGCCGCGACCAGCGCGTCGCCGGCGCCAATCGGGCTCAAGGCTTCGATGTGCGGCGGCAGCGCTTCAAACACTCCTTCGGGAGACGAACCGATGGCTCCGCGCGCGCCCAGCGAAAGGATCACGCATCTCCGGTCCCATGGCCTGCATGACGTCCACTGCTTCGAGGCATTGCCCGCGTGTGATGAGAGCGCGGCTGAGCAGGCGCTCGGCTTCGTGCTGATTCTGCATGATGACGGTAGGCTTGGCTTCGAGCGCGTGCTGCATCGCCGCGCCATCCGTGTCGAGCAGGGTTTTCACGCCGTGATGCTTGGCCATTTCGATAATCTCGCAATAGTAATGGGGCGCCACGCCCGGCTGAATGCTCCCGCAGATCATGAGCCATTGCGTTCTAGGAAGACGCGCCTCTACCTTTTTTTTGATCTCCTGGAGTTCGCTGGCCTCCAGCGGCAGCCCGCGCTCATTCAGCTTCACGGTGAGTCCAAATTTGTCTGAAATCGTCAGGTTCGTGCGGCTCTCGGCGTGCACGTGCACCGCATCATAAGGAAATCCCAAGCTGGTTAGCAGCTTTTCGAGGCGTTCGCCGGCCGCGCCTCCGGCAGTGAGTACGGCGGTGGTTTTGCCTCCGAAAGCGTGGATCACCTGGGAGGCGTTTAGGCCGCGTCCGCCGGCGGCTTCGCTGCGGTCCAGGATGTAACCGCGGTCCTCAAATACAAGGCGATCCGCCGTAATAATGCGATCTAAGGCTGGATTGATGGTTAAGGTGAGGATCAAGTTAACATGGTACCCTGACCGGGCAAGTTCAATCCCCTCCCCAATTCCGCGCACTGGTAGCGCTGGCCTGCGTGTGTTTTTTCTGGGGCACGACGTATCTGGGGATCCGCGTCGCGCTGGAATCTTTTTCGCCGGCCATGCTGATGTGCCTGCGCTACAGCTTTTCCGGAAGCGCTCTGCTGATCGGAGCAAAGGTAAGCGGCGCGCATCTTCCCCGCGGCCGCGAGGCGGTGCGCACGGCCTTTTACGGATTGCTGACGATCGCGATCGGCACCGGAGCTTTGGCTTACAGCGAGCAATGGGTACCCAGCGGGATGGCGTCCTTGTTCGCCAGCCTGCAACCGTTCTGGCTGGTGGGCGTGGAGGCGCTGTCGCCCGAGGGCGAACGGCTGCACTGGCCTTCCATTGGCGGAATGCTGGTGGGGATGGCGGGCGTGGGTTTGCTGATGACGCCGGGATCGGGTGGGGTGACGACCCAAGCCATGCTGGGCGGTTTTTTCCTGATGCAGTTCGGTGGGTTGAGTTGGGCGATCGGCTCCATCGAACAGCGGCGCATGGGAGGCCGCACGCATCCCTTCGTGAGCGGAGGAGTGCAACAGCTCGCCACCGGAATTGCCTTCGCGCTGCCCGCGGTTCTCGACGGGCGGCATGAGGAGTGGAACACCAAAGGCCTGCTCGCCATCACGTATCTAGCGGTTTTCGGCGGCATCGTCGGCTACAGCGCATTCATTTATTCGATGCATCATCTTCCGGTGGCCCTGGTCTCGATCTACACGTATATCAATCCGATCGTGGCGGTCGCGCTGGGCTGGTGGTTCTATCGCGAACCATTCGGCTGGCGTGAAACAGTGGCGATGGTGGTGATCTTCGCAGGAGTCGCGATCGTGAAATTGACGACGCGCCGCAGCCTGCGGCCGGAAGAAGAATCAGTCCCGATCGAGTAGCTTCGCGCCGAGTGAGCCACCGAACGTCGGCAGCAGGGTCAGGAATACGAACGACTCCAGCAAGGCTTTGGTGATTCCGGCGGCAGTTTGGATTTCTTTCAGCGCTTCCACTACCTCAGGGCGCGTGCTTCCGGCTTGTTGGCGGACGGCGTTCGCCAACTCCGGGTTGGTCAGCATCGCGGCGAATGCGGTGAACAGGAGTGTGGTGATCAGGAAGCCAAAAATGCCGGATATCCATCCCAGATGCGCTCCGTTCGCCATCGACAGCCGTTGCCCGGTCTTGCGTTTATAAAGGTGCACAGCAAAAGCGCCCGAAGCGATGGGAGCAAGGATCGCGATGACCTGCAATCCCGGCAACTGGCCCAACAGCACAAACAGGCACAGACCCAATGCCCCGGCCATCAGACCTACGCGCAGCGCGAGGCGGTTATGAAAGCCGATGCGGGCCGGGGGCGGCGGCGCGAGTTCGATAGGCGGCGGAGGCGGCTCCTCCACTTCCTCGACGAACACGGGTTCGTCGCGCTGCGGCTTGCCGCACTTGTGGCAGAATCGCGCGTCGGGGGGAAGCTTTGCGCCGCAGGTACAAACGTCAGGCACGCCTCCAGTGTGCCACGTTATGCTGAGACTTGCGATGCCCCCCACCCTGGCCAGCCCGGTTACCATCGACGACATCCGAGCGGCGGCCGCAGCGCATAAAGCCCATCGCGCGGCGGACTCCGGTGCTGAATTCGCACAGCTTCGATCGCGAAGCCGGCGCGAAGGTTTTTTTCAAGTGCGAAAACATGCAGAAGGGCGGCGCGTTCAAGATTCGCGGCGCGGCGAATTTCATCTATTCGATTCCGGCGGCGGATCGGGCGCGCGGCGTGGTGGCGTTCTCTTCCGGCAATCATGCGCAGGCGGTGGCGATCGCGGCGCAGTCACTGGGAATCCCGGCGACGCTGGCGATGGCGCAGGATGCGCCTCGCGCCAAAGTGGAGGCGACGCGGGCGCGCGGTGCGCGAATCGTTACCTACGACCGGTTTCGCGAGGATCGCGTTGCGGTCGGGAAGAAACTGGCGGAGGAAACCGGGGCGACGCTGGTGCCGCCTTACGACCATCCCTGGACCATCGCAGGCCAGGGCACGGCGGTGCTAGAACTGCTCGAAGAGGTTCCGGATCTCGACGCGATCGTGGTGTGCATCGGCGGCGGGGGGCTGATGGCGGGGAGCGCGATTGCGGCCAAGAGCCTCACGTCCGAAAATCCGCGTGATCGGCGTGGAGCCAGCGGATGCGAACGATACAAAACTGTCGATCGAGGCAGGGAAGCGGGTCGAAATTCCGCCGCCCGCTACCATCGCCGACGGCTTGCGCTCGCAAATTCCGGGCGAGCTGACGTTCCCGATTATGCAGCGGCTGGTGGACGAAATCGTTCTGGTGAGCGAAGACGAGATTCGCCGGACGATGAAGTTTCTGCTCACGCGTCTGAAGATTCTTACCGAGCCGAGCGGTGCGGTCTCGGCCGCGCCGGTGCTTTTCAAGAAGCTGCCGCCGGGCCTGGGACGCGTGGGCGTGGTGCTCTCGGGCGGCAACGTGGATTACGAACTGCTTGCCAGTCTCTGATACCCAAATCCGCATCGCCCGACCCGATGAACATAGCCGCGTGCTCTCGGTATACGCCGCGCTAGGCTATCGCCGGACGATCGATCCCGCCGATACCGTTTGGCTCGCGGAGAGCGCAGAAGACGCGGTCGGCATCGTTAGAGTGGCCGCGGAGCAGGGAACACTGGTGCTGAGAGGGATGCGGATCGCGGAACACGCGCGGCGGCAGCGCCTCGGCACAAGGATGCTGGAAGCGATCGCGGAGTGGCTCGGCGATCGCGAATGTTATTGCGTCCCCTATCCGCACTTGGTGGGATTCTACGGGCAGATCGGATTCGCTGTACTTGAGCCCTTCCGCCGCGCCGGTCTTTCTTGCCGAAAGAGTCGCGGACTACCGGCGCAGCGGCCAGGAAGCGATCCTCATGTGCAGGCCGCCGATTCGGCGCGCAGGCGGACATCAACCCCCAACGCAGCAGCGTTCGTGAAAAGATTGAAAGATGACTTGGTTGATCATCGCAGCGCTTCTGTTCGTCGATCCGTTTTGGCAGACCAAGCCGGCGAAGGAATGGACGGACCCCGAGCTCTCGCAGTTTCTGGCGGATTCGCCGTGGGCCCAGATGGCCGCGCAGCCAGGCAAACCGCAGGTCGGTAAGAACATGGGCGAAGGCAGGTTGGTGCAGGTCTATCTGGCGACGGCGGGGCCGGTGGTGAAAGCTCTTGCCGAACGCGACCGGCGTCTGGAACTGAGGCGTCCGGGCATCACCAAAGCGCTGGCAGAGGATCCTTTGTCCGAAGAGCGCGCCGCCTGGTTCGCAGACCATCGGGCCGCGTACATCATCATCGCCGCGCGCGTCGGAAACAATGACGCGTTCTCGATCGACAAGGAAACCAGCCGGATGGAACGCGAGAGCGTGATGGAGTCGGGGCGTACTCAGGTCAAGGTGAGCGCCACTTTCCCACCCACGCAAACCGATCCGCATGTGTATCTGGCGTTCCTTCGCGAGCCGGTCGCGTCCGCCGACAAGGATCTCAGCTTCGGATTGTACTTGCCGGGCGTGCCGGCACCTTACCGGACCGTCACGTTCAAGATCAAAGACATGATGGTGGATGGCAAGCTGGAGATGTAGGTGCGGTCGTCAGCGAGAGTCAATACAGCCAGAAGTGCAACTTTTCCGATGTGCCGCGGATCGCTCCGCTAAATGGCATCACGATTCCTAAGTCCCTGGGGTCGGCGGGTTTGAAGTTGCGATGCACGGCGAATTCAAAACGCATCGGCTTGGTGGAATCTACGCTCGGCGGCAGGTCCGCCTCAAAGAGATGCTCATTGGGGCCGGAGAATGTTTGCGTGCCGGCAGGCTCGCCGTTTATCGTACATGACATCTGCACCGGCGAGACTGCGGCCATGTCGTCGGTGACGTTGAATTGGAGCAGGAATTTGGGTGGTCTTAACGCATCCAGCAAGGTGACTTCGAAGCTGAAGCGCTTCAGCGTCCAGGCCCATTGGCGGTCCGCTTGATCGGTCCATCCATCCAGCAATCTGACAGTGGCGGGAGCGGAGAGCAGCTGGCTGCGCATGAAGACAAACATGCGGGCGTCTTTATCGAGATCCGTCGGATTGGCGCCTTCGGCACAACCAACTCGCAACCGATCGATGATCCGCCACCCGCTTCGCTTCGCGAGCCGTTCGAGGCCGGCGGGAGAACAGATCCATTGGTTGGTCGGGTCGTTGTTGGTTTCGCGGTGATCCAGCAAATACGCCAGCGGTTCATCCCTGATGGGCACGCCGGATTTCGTAACGTCAGCAACGCGCGTGCTGAGAATGCAGTATCGCGCCTGTTTCGCGAGAGTCTCCAGCGCCAAGTACGGATTCTTCAGGTGATACAGAACTCCCAGCGAGATCGCCAACCCGTAGGACCCTCTTGGCAACTCCGTGGCCGAATCCGCATTCACCTCAAAGATCTGTAGCGGAAGATGGAGGCGCTCGCGCAGCGCTCGCACGCCAGTCATCCAGTTGTGGTTGTTGGGAGGATTGTCGGCGGCCACGACATCGCACCCGAGGCTTGCGAAGAACAACGGAATATCGCCATCGCCGCAGCCCACGTCGATGACGGGACCCGATTGAAGAGCTCGCTGGAAGTCAGGGAAGTACTGGCGAAACAAGGGCGCCAAATGATCGATGGATGCCATGCTGTCGTAGGGGTACCAGGCCTGAGACGACGGCAGCGGCTCTTTTTTGGCAGCCGCCAACAGCTTCGAGAATTCATAGCGGCTATCGATGATTTCCTGAGCGCTCTGAGGTAACTGCCGTGCTTCGAAAAGTGGATCCACCTGTTCAGTATCCTAAACAATTGCGTCCGAGCAAGCTGGAGACGGGGGCGCGACCGTCAGAGCAAGAGTGGGACGCCGCATTTTGCCGCGGCTCGACAGAGCGCTGCATCCCTGGAGGCCAGCGGCAAACCTTTTCGCTGGGCCAATTCCAGATAGACTGCGTCGTATATCGATAGCGCAAATTCGTCCGCGAATTCCCAGATCCGATGCAGCGCCAGCCGCGGCCCATCGTCATCGACAGCGGGATGCAAGCGGCCGAGTGCCCCGCGCGCGCGAGCACACTGCAGCGGCTGAATCTTTTTTCGGCGCATGAGCACCAGCAGGGCGTTCGCGACTTCAAACATCCACAGGCCGGGCACCACGAAAGGTTTTCCGGCGGCGACCTCTTCCAGGAGCGTTGCGGCGGCGGGGCTGAACTGCGAGGAGACGGCCCACGAGACTCCCACCGATGCGTCCACTACGAATCCCTCGTTCCCGATGGAATGACGGAAGGCCGGACTCAACGGCGGCCCTTCTGGATGGCGTCCCGAATGTCTTTGTTCTGGAGCGGCCGCGCCCCTCGGCGGCTCGCCATTTCGTTGCGCAGGCTCGCGAGTTCGTTGACGGCGTCGCGCACTTCACTCAAAGCCGGGCGGCCTTCCGGGACCAGCCGCGCTACCGGCTTCTGGTGCTTGGTAATGACGATTTCCTCCCCGCGGCTGACTCTTTCGAGCAGATCTCCGAAGCGGGTCTTGGCCTCGAATGCGCTGACGGTGGTCATGGGAACTCCTCGATTCGACTAGTCATCGACTAGTTTATCATTACCGGGCCAGAGCGGAGCGCAGCAGCGTGCTCAGCCCGTTCCATAAGATCTGCACGCCGATGCACACCAGGATGAAGGACGACAGGCGGATGACAACGTTCATCGCCGCATCGCCCAGCGCCGCGGCAATCCGCTCGGCGAAACGATAGCTCAGATAGATCGATAGAGCGATCAGAATGGCCCCGAGCAACAGCCCTACGGTCAGCGGCCAGCGCCACTCCGCACCCTCCGTCCGGTTGGCGCCCACAGTGATGGCCGTCGATATCGAACCCGGGCCCACGGTCAGGGGCAGCGTCAGGGGATAGAAGGCCTGTCGCATATAATTCGCCTCGTTGCAAGGCCTTTTCGCGTCCACGGTCGCGTCGTCGTCATCGGAATGGCGGAGCAACGACCACCCGGTTGCCGCCACCACCAGGCCGCCGCTCACTTGCACCACAGGGAGCGAAATCCCGAAGAACCCAAGAATGTGAGTGCCGATGAAAAGCGACACCAGCATGAGCACCAAGCCGTTCACGGCAATTGCTCGCGCGAGTTTGGCGCGACCCTGGTAGGAGAGCCCGCGGGTGAGCATGAGGAAGATGGGGGCGTTGCCCAGCGGATTGACGATCGGGAACAGCGCGCCCACTACCAGCAGCGTGCTCGCCACCAACTGACTGTAATTGCTTTTCACGTATGCCTCATTCGGCGCCCGCTTGTCCAATGGTACTCAACCGACGCATCCGTCGATCTCCTTCGGACTGACCGACTTCAATCGAGTCCAATAAATTCAAGCTACTCCCAATCTTCACTGCCTGAAGATTGAAAAATCAGCGAGTATTCCTCGGTCCGTGATAGGATTGAGGGCATTGCGGGTGCCCCGGCATGCAGTGTGCGGAATACGATGCGTTTTGGCAGGAGCATCGAGCAGCCGTCAAAAACTATATTGCGGCCATTCATGACCTCGTCGTGCTTGTTGACCAATCTGCCGAAAACCCAGCTTTCAACCGTGCTCACATCAGAATAAAAGTTACCCTTACGCTTTGCGATGTGGCCCGAGCCGCCATGGAACATCACGAATCAGAACATGGTTGCCAAATTTCAAACTGACCCATATATGAAAGCGCCGCTCCCGTCAAGCACGTTATTTCTCTTCAGGCGCCTACCGTAGGGGCCTGTTTGTCCATGTTGCGATACACTTCAAGCGACCTGAGCGGAGGATAGGGCAATGCGGGGACGCAACCCGAGCGCCGACTCAGGGGCCGGACCAGGCTGAGGGTGACCGCCATCCTCAGCCTCCGCGACAGGAAGAGATCAACCTGGGACGGCAGAAGCGCGCTAAATCCCGGGGGTTTGGGGGCAGGCCCCCATTTCAAACTTTGTTCCTTCCTTTCCGGGCGATGGTGAGCCCGAAGTCAAGTCGTTCGTCGAAGATGATCGGTTGCTGCTCTTTCGTCAGATCCATACATGCGCCTTTTCCATCTGCATGATCTTTGACCCCGCCACTGGGTTTCGCATTCACTACTCAGCCTCGAAGGCCATGGGTCCAGTTCGCGCTTACCCGTGCGTCGACGAAAGAACTTGCCGTCCTTTGACTTCGGCTCTCGATACACCTCTTGCTTGGTCAGAGTCCAATAGGATGCCTCGGCTAAGTGCCGCGCTACCGCCATGGTTGCCTTGCCATGCATCTTGGTGTTTTGTTTTACGCGCTGGTAGAGCCGCACGGCATGACGCCCTGACCATGCCTTTTGCTTGCTCGCGATCAGGTTGGCGGCTTCCACGAACGCCCATTTCAAGTACACGTTGCAGTCCCGAGGGCACCGGCCCTGACGCTTCCGCTCGGCGCTCTCCCGGGCGCTCGGCACCAGTCCGGCATAACTCACCAAGTACTTCGCTTCGCCAAAGCGTCGCACGTCTCCGATCTCAAGAGCGATGACCGCGCTCAGGACCTTGCCCACGCAGGGAAGTGTTTTCAGCAGATCTCGCTCCGCGTTCGGGTATAGGATCGCCTCCAACTGCTTCTCGCAATCCACGATTTGCGACTGGACCGAATCCACCATCTGCAACTGCTCCAGCACGCTCTCGCGACTCCACGTCGGCAACTCTCCCTGTCGTGAAAGGAGTTCCGCTCTCCCCTGATCGCCGTACAAATCCGACGCCTGGATGCACAGGTTATAACGCAACAAGACTCCGTGGATGCGGTTCTTCAGTTGCGTCTTCATCCGCACCAGACTCATCCGCAAGCGCAGCATCTCCCGCTGATCCCGCAGCTCTGCCGGCGGAATCCATACCCGCGGCAGCGTCCCATTGCGCAACAGCATCGCCAGCCCGCGCGCATCCCGCTCATCGGTTTTGTGCCGTCCTTCCATCCGCCGCTTCGCCGTTAACGCATGCGCCAACTGCGGCCGATGCCCGGCACGCTCCATCTCATCCACCAGCCAGTAGTAACTCCCGCTGGTTTCCAAGGCGATTTGCGAGCCGGGCGGCAGATCCTTGAGAAATGCCCGGAACACTTCTCGATCATGCCCGACTCGGATCGCTCGCCCATATTCGCCATCTTCGTTCATCACCACAAACAACGAAAACTTCTTGTGCGCGTCACATCCGATAAACTGTTCCATAGTTCGCCGCAGCTCCTTCCAAGGCTGGGTTCTGTCTACCTTACGTCAGAACCCCGCTGCGGCGCTTTCATAAGATCACTACCCCTTCGCGGGTCTGCTATACTTTTACTTTAGATTCCTAGCCCTTGCGCCTTCGCTGCTTGCGTTGCGCGCGTCTAAGAAGGAATAAGATGCCGAAACGCACATTTCAGCCGAACAATCGCAAGCGCGCCAAAGTACACGGGTTCCGTGAGCGCATGAAAACCAAGAACGGACGCGCCGTGCTCAGCCGCCGCCGCGCGCGCGGCCGCCATAAACTGACTGTCAGCGACGAGAGAGCTGTCCGGTACGCTAAGGCCAGCAGCTAAACCCGCCTCCGGCGGCGCGCTGAAGTTTCCGCAAGCTTCGCGGATTCTGCGCTCTGCCGAATTTCGAGCCGTCTATGATAACGGTATCCGCATTTCCGGTCCCTTGTTCGCGGCCTTTTGCCTGGCAAATCCGGACCCGTCCCGACGAACGGCTCGACTGGGGCTTACCGTGCCGCGCGCGATCGGCGGAGCGGTGGTCCGCAACCGCATCAAGCGGCGCATTCGCGAAGCCTTCCGGCTGCACCGCGCGGAAATCGGACCGCAGTGGGATATCGTGGTCAATCCCCGCCGCGCGGCGCTCGGCGCGTCCTTTCCGGAGATCGAGCGGGCGCTGCGGAAGGTGATCGAAAAATGCGGACCTTAGTGGTGGGGATATTACGTTTATATAAGCGATGGGTCTCGCCGTCGCTGCCTTCGGCTTGCCGGTTCCACCCGACCTGCTCTGAATACATGCTGCAGGCGGTGGAAAAGCACGGCGTGGTGCGGGGAGTCTGGCTGGGCGTCATGCGCCTGCTGCGCTGCCATCCGTTTCATCAAGGAGGATTCGATCCCGTCCGCTAGGGCTGCCCCGGGTATGCAATCGGTATGAAAAAAGAAATGACCATGGAAGTGCGGCTGCTGATCGCTCTGGTGCTGGTGGGACTGGTGCTGCTGGTCAGCCAGTATTTCATCAAGCCGGCGCCTGCGCCCACTGCTACTAAAGAGGGTGCGGCGAAGAGCGCGCAGCCGGTGACTGCGGCTGCGGTCGAGAAGCCAGAAGCGGTCATTCCTTCAACCGCCAAGCAGAAAGCCGCGGAGACCCTGAACTCCGTGCAGGCAGCCGGCGAAGAGACGCTTGCGGTGGACACCGACGTCTACCGCGTGGTGTTTTCGAATCGCGGCGCGGTGGTGCGAAGCTGGGTTCTCAAGGATACTATCGGGATCAAGTGGGCAAGCCGCTCGAACTGGTGTACCAGCCTGCGCTTGGCGCACGTTCCCGCGCCGTTCGCGATTGACCTCAAGGGACAGACGCTGGCGACGGATCCCAACACGGCTCTGTTTAAGACCACCCGCTCGGGCGACGGACTCGAAATTTCCTTCGAGTTTTCCGACGGACGGGCGCTTACGAAGAAGACTTTCCACTTCACGCAAAAGAGTTACCTGGTGGGGGTCACTTCCGAGATCACGCAGAATGGCACGGCAGTCCCGCATCAACTCACCTGGCGCGGCGGCTTTGGCGACCCCACGGTGCGCAATCCGGTGTCCGTCCAGCACGCGCTCTACTACGATCTGTCCAACAGCAAGCTGTATCAGAAATCCGCCAGCGATGCGAAGAACGGTCCTACTTCAGTCAGCGGACAGTTTTCGTTTGTCGGAATCGAAGACAGCTACTTCACCGCCGTATTCCTGCCGGGCGATAACAAAACCTCGGTAGAGGAAACCACCTTTGCCGATCCGGTTCCCGACGCGGCCGGCAAGGACGAGAAGCGCGTGGGCGTGGGCGTGGGCGGCGAAGGCCTCAATGCTCTTTCGCTATTCGTCGGGCCCAAGGACACGGACCTGCTGAGCAAAGTGAATCCGAAGCTCGACTCAGGTGGTCGATTGGGGCTTCTTCGGCGTCATCGCGAAACCGTTGTTCCTGGTTCTCAATTGGACGTCGGATCATTTGGCGCACAACTACGGCTGGTCCATCGTGCTGGTCACGCTGGCGATCAACATGATCCTGTTCCCGTTGAAGATCACCAGCATGAAGTCCTCGAAAAAGATGCAGGCGTTGCAGCCCCAGATCAAGGCTATCAACGATAAGTACAAGGGCATCTCCATGAAGGACCCGCGCAAGACCGAACAGAACCAGGAAGTCATGGATCTGTACAAGAAGAACGGCGTGAATCCGGTGGGCGGATGTCTGCCGATGGTGCTGCAGCTCCCATTCCTGTGGGCGTTTTACAAGGTGCTGGGCGTTGCGATTGAGATGCGCGGGTCGCATTGGCTGTGGGTGACCGATCTTTCGCAGCCGGAATCCCTGGCGATTCACATATTGCCGGTCCTGCTGGTGATCACGCAGTTCGCGATGCAGCGGATGACGCCGCAGCCGGGCGTGGATCCCGCGCAGGCGAAAATGATGATGTTCATGCCGCTGATGTTCGGCTATATGTTCTACTTTGCGTCGGCGGGACTGGTACTATACTGGTTAACCGGCAACGTGGTGGGCATCGTTCAGCAGTGGCTCTTGAACCGGACCATGCCCGCTGCCGCCCGTGACGGCGCCGGTTCCTATGAAGAAGGGCAGGAAATAAATTTTGGCCCAAAAGAAATATACGGTCGCCGAAACCGGACCGCGCATTGAGGAATTCCTCAAGAACGTCTTTAAACTGGCGGGATTTCAACTGGCCTTTACGGTGGCCGAAGGCGAGACGCCGCATCCGGATTTCGAAAATCCCGGACTTGATGGTCCGCTTCACCGGCGCCGACGTGGACTTGCTGCTGGCGAACAAAGCCGAACTGCTGCTGGCGCTGGAGCAGTTGACCATGGAAGCCATCGGCATGGCTCCCGAGGAACATTCGCGGATCTGCTTCGACGCCAACGATCGCCGCATTCTGCGCATCGAAGAGCTGCGGATGAGCGCGCAGGCCGCCTCCGAGCGCGTCAAGAAATCGCGCCAGCCGTTTCACTTCAGCCCCATGAACAGCCGCGAGCGGCGCATCCTGCACCTGGCTTTGCGCGATGAAACCGATGTGCGCAGCGAAAGCGTGGGCGAGGGCCCGATCCGCCAGGTGGTGATTGTGCCCGCGGAGATGAAGACGCTGCCCGAGCCGGTGATCCCGCCGAAGCCGCGTCCGGAACTGGATTCGACGGGCGGCAGGCCGGGCGGATTCCGCGGCCGGGGCGGACGCGATGGCGATCGCCGCGGTGGTCCGCCATCACGCGGTGGTCCGCGCGGTCCGCGCCGCGATCATCGCTAGTGTAAGTGAAGCTCCACGACACGATCGCCGCGGTATCGACGCCGCCGGGGCGGGGCGGCATCGGCATCGTGCGCATCTCCGGACCGGAGGCACGCGCGATTGCCGAAGCCATGCTGCGGTTTCGCTGGGCACGAAGCAGCGCCGCTTGGAAATCATGGTCGGCTGTACTGGCCGAGCTTCCCGATGCGGCGGGCCATGCGGTGGATCAGGTCGTAGTCACCTATTTCGCCGCTCCGCGCTCCTACACCGCCGAAGACGTGATCGAGATCTCCTGCCACGGCGCTCCCGTGGTTCTGCGTTTTGCGCTGGAGCGCGCCTGCGCTTCGGGAGCGCGCCTGGCCGAGCCCGGCGAATTTACCTTGCGGGCGTATCTCAACGGCCGCATCGATCTGCCGCGAGCCGAAGCGGTTCGCGATCTGATCGACGCGACCACGCTCTATCAGGCCCGCATCGCGGCGCAGCAAATCGGCGGATCGGTTTCGCTGCGTCTGAAGCCGGTGAAGGAGCAACTGCTGGAACTGATCGCACTGCTCGAAGCCGGCATCGATTTCGCCGAGGACGACATCAGCGTCGCGCCGCCGGAAGAGATCTTGCGGCGGATCGATCCGGTGCTGGCCGCGGTGCGCGCGCTGATCGCAAGCTTCGCCTACGGCAAACTGGTGCACCAGGGATTCACGCTGGCGATCGTCGGCCGTCCGAACGTCGGCAAGAGCAGTTTGTTCAACCGGCTGCTGGAGCAGGATCGCGCCATCGTCACCGATATTCCCGGCACCACGCGCGATCTGGTGTCGGAGACGGCGGTGATCGAAGGAATTCCGGTCAAGTTCGTGGATACGGCGGGCATCCGCTCGGGGCAAGACGTGGTCGAGAAGCTTGGCATCGAGCGCAGCTATCAGGCGATGGCGGACGCCGACTTGACGGTGGTAGTCGTGGATCTCTCAGCGCCACTCGACGCGGCGGATCGGCAGTTGATCGAAAAAGCGCAGCAGCAGGGGAAAAGCATCGTCGCCGGGAACAAGTGCGATTTGCCGACGCAGGCGGACGCGGCTGGCGCGCTGCGCGTTTCCGCGCTCACCGGCGAAGGCCTCGCAGAACTGCGCCGCGCCATCATCGACGCCATCGCTCCCGGCGGCCGGCTGGAGCAGGAAGGCGGATTCATCACCAGCCTCCGCCACGAACAGCTATTGCAGGAAACCCGCGAGGCGCTGGAGCAGGCGCGCACCGCGACCACGCTCGGCATTCCGCACGAGATGCTGCTGCTGGATCTGTACGCCGCGCTGCGTCCCATCGACGGCATCACCGGCGCCACCACGGCGGACGATATCCTGAACCGGATTTTTTCCACCTTCTGCATAGGAAAATAATGCGCGGTGAAGCATGACCCGACGCGAATCCGAGCTGCGCGCCATGTTTGCGCTGGCCGCTCCCCTGGTGCTGACCGAACTCGGCTGGATGGCCATGGGGATCGTCGATACCATGTTCGTCGGCCGCGTCAGCGCGGACGCGATCGGCGCGGTCAGCCTCGGCACCTCCGTTTTCTACGCGATTGCGATTTTCGCCAGCGGGCTGTTGCTGGGACTCGACACGCTGGTCTCGCAGTCCTTCGGCGCGGGCGATCTGGACGATTGTCATCATTCGCTGGTCAGCGGCATCTGGCTGGCGCTGCTTTTGATTCCCGGCGTGATGGGCGCGGTCTGGCTGTTCGTTCCGCTGATGGCGCGGTTTGGCATCAACGCGAGCGTGCTGCGCGATACCACTCCCTACATTCGCGCGCTGAACTGGAGCGCCGCTCCGCTGCTGTTGTTTTTCTGCCTGCGGCGCTATCTGCAATCGGTCGGCATCGTGCGCCCGATTCTGATCGTCCTGATCACGGCGAACCTGGTCAACGCCGCCGGCAACTGGGTCTTCGTATTCGGTAATCTCGGCGCTCCGCGGCATGGGCGCGGAAGGATCCGGCTGGTCCACATGTGTTGCGCGCGTCTACATGCTGGCGGCGCATGGTTTTCGTCGTCTGGCTGCGCGATCCCAAGGCCTTCTCTGGTGAGCTGGCGGCCGGACTTGGCGCCGCATCGGGCAGGCTGCTGAAACTGGGCCTTCCCGCCGCCGGGCAAATTGGTCTGGAGATGTCGGTGTTTGCCACCGTGACGGTGCTGATCGGCAAGCTCAGTGCCGATATTCTTGCCGGGCACCAGATCGCATTGACCGTCGCCTCGACCACTTTCATGATGCCGCTGGGCATTAGTTCGGCCGCGGCGGTGCGCGTGGGCCATGCCATTGGAAGAGGCGATCCCGAAGGTGCGTCGCGATCCGGCTGGATGGCGCTGGCGCTTTGGCGCGAGCGCGATGTCGCTGGCGGCGCTGGTGCTGCTCGGCTTCCCGCATGCGATCGCGCGCCTGTTCACGCCGGAGAGCTGCGATCATCGCGGCTGCGGTTCCGCTGCTGCGCGTGGCCGCATTCTTTCAGCTCTTCGATGGACTTGCAGATTACCGCTACCGGAGCGTTGCGCGGCGCGGGCGATACGCGCACGCCGATGCTGTGCCACTTCGCCGGGTATTGGATACTGGGCCTGCCGCTGGGCGCATTCCTGTGTTTTCACGAGTCGCTGGGAGCAGTGGGACTGTGGATGGGCTTGTCGGCCGGGCTGATCGTGATCGGTCTCATCCTGCTGTGGGTTTGGCGCCGCAAGGCGCGCGGCTTTCGTGAAAGCGCGGCGGTGGCCGGAGCCGAAAAATAAGTGGACCGCCGCCGGCCGGTGTTACAATAAGTGAATTCGCTTCAAAGATCCTTGGCCAGGTAGCTCAGTTGGTAGAGCGCAGCCCTGAAAAGGCTGGCGTCGGCGGTTCAAGTCCGTCCCTGGCCACCACATTCTAAAAGACTTCGTTGCGACCAGGAACATACGTTTTCAACCCGAGGTACAAATAGCGTACATTCTACACGGATGCCGCCACCTGTCCCGTCTTCCTTTGCCGCACATCAGTTTCCACATCTCGCGCGCTGTGTTCCCAGTCCGCGCAATATGTGCCTTTCCCAAGCTTGGCGTATCGTTCAGTCATTTTGATATTTGCGTGACCTAGGATCTTCGCCAATTCATACAGATCTCCGCCGTTCATCATGTACCACGAAGCAAACGTGTGCCGGAGATCATGAAAACGAAAGTTTTGAATTCCCGCAAGCGTGAGGATGGTTTCAAAGCTACTTTCGACGCGCTGCCGTTCGCCCTTCGCCTCACGCTTCGGCGGGAACAATTGTTCCTGCGCCGATCGTGATCGGATATTTGCGGAGCTCTGCGGCCAGCTCGGGAGTCATCGGGACATACCGAATTTTCCCGGCCTTGAGCTTCGCTCGCACGGCTATGAGGCCTTCGGAATACCGAAGATCGCCCCACGTCAGTCCGAAGATTTCGGCCATTCGCATACCGGTCGTGAGCGCAATCAGGATGATCAGGCGCAGCCGGAAAAACGTCTGGTTGATCTCTCGCGTACCTACTCGATACATCTTGGAATCGAGTACAGTCTTGAGAGATCTAATCTCTTCGGTTGATAGATAGCGCTCCCGCGCATCATCCGGCCGTACCACCTCAATCTGATCAGCCGGATTCCGGTCGATGCCGGTTTCCTTCGACCAAATCGTGCATGCCTTCGTCATCAAATGGTGCATGACGTTGAAGTGCCGAACGGCGGTGCCGGCCGAAAGCTCTTTCCTTCCGGTTAGCTCTTGGTACCAACGTTGAACGGCCGGGCCGTCCACCTCGCGAACAAACAGGGTTCCGAGTTCCTGCTGGATACCGTCAAGCACACTTTTCTCGCGGCTCCAGGATTTCTTCTTTGTTCCGTACTCGTCCCGGTACCGTGCGATAAGCGATGACATCCGAAAGTTAACCTCGCGCCGAACATCCAGGTGCCGGTTTTCATCCCGCGCTGACATCTTTTTCCGTTCAATCTTCTTAGCCAGCTCGTGCGATCCGATCACCTGGAGGCTTCGATTACGTCCACTTTCCCACCAACGGATCAACCAAACTCCGTCGCGTTTTTTACAAATAGACATTACAGCTCCTTTCAATCAATGGTTTCGATCGTGTGTTCTACGATGAAGCGTTGGAGCGCTTCAACGTCGAACCGCAACGCTCGACCAACCTTGACCGAGGGGAGTTCGCGAAGCCTCGACTTCTTGTAGACGGTGTCTACTTGAAGACCAAGGTACTCCGCAGCTTCCTCGGCGTTTCAGGAGCCGCTTGTTGCCAACATGATCATTAGACCGCATTTTTCGTACCTGGGTCACTCACTATTTTTTCCTGCCTTAATAGGCCCCGCCTGAGAAACCTCAAGTTGCTGATATCCAAATCGTTGCACGGCGAAAACTCTCTTCTCGTCAAGAGAGGGGGACAAGAGAACCTCCGCCTCACATTCTGTGAAAGGCTCACGATAAAATATTGGGGCAAGTAGTCCGTGGGTGCGGATGAGTTCGATGGTAGTGAAGAAGATGGTCGCGCTTGTGTTGCCGATGGCGCGGGCGAGGGCTTTCATTCGGACTTCGGATTCGGTAACAACCAACAGTCGGCAGCAGGGGAGATTTGGGAACCCCTTTTCGTAATGAGAAAGTTTCGTCCTAGCGAAGAACGCGGCGCCCTCAAATCCACGATCAAATTCTATGGCGAACGGCTGATCCTGAAGAGAAAAGATCGCGTCGGGAATCAACTTGTGGCGCCAATTTATTTGCGGTAGCTCCCAGTGAGCGAAAAAATAGGCGCATCCCGCCAGCTCCGATGAGACGCGGCAGTCATTCACACCCGTCAGGTGCCCCACATTCGCCGGGGGCCTACGCTCCAAGATCACGGGCTCGGCGCTCTCGTCTTCAAGAACTGCTTTCCCGTGAGGCCCCAATGCAAAGTAGGCATAGCCCATGCGATCACGCCTAACCATGGTTAGGTACTTTTCCCGCGTGAGCTTTCGTAACCTCTTCCGCACGGCGTCGCATGTGGCATGTGAGAAAAAGCGGACATGCACCTGGCCTGTGGTCAGCCATCGAGCCGTTCGCAGCAGCCGAAGCAGTTGTAGATCACGCGTCGTGAGTCTCATCGATCCTCGGGCAAGAGCGTAGTGCATCCGCAGGCCAGGCACCGCGCGATACGCGGTAACGAGTGACATATCGGGCAAGAGCGAAGCATCTGCCCCCGATAGACATAACCGCAACCGCACTTCCACTGACCCAGCAACGAAATAGGAGTTCGGCAGGTCCGGCAGGGGATCGTCGCTGAATAGGCGGCCTTCCAAAAGGGAATCCGCCGCGCGGCTCGCAGAAGTCCCACCAGGATCGTAATGGGGAGGGCCGCTATCCACAGTACGATGTCCACCACGAACGCCTTCATCGATCTCCTCCTCGCATACGTCGGTACGATTCAGTGAGCGACTCGGGGAGCATTGGTTCGTCCTCTTGCCTCCACTTCTTATTCCTCGTGGCGACATCCTGTTCGTATTGCTCCCGCGAGATCCGTTCTCCAAAGCGAGGATCGCCCTGTAGCTCGTCAAGTTCCGAGCAGGGGGGAAGGTCAAGCTGAGCAGTGGTAATCTTCATGGCTTCGGCGGACTTTGGGCGCAACCAGAAGAAACCTGTTCGATTCGGCAGACTGGCGATAGAGTTGAGCTCTAAGATCCGTTCCTCGTTGATGGAATAGGTCCGTGGTTCCTCGAACGGATTCGACTGCGGCTGCAGTCTGCTACCCGTCACTGGCAAGACCGACTTTAAAAAGGCAGCGGGTTCGCCCCGCATGCTGAAAGTCCAGCCCATATTTTCGAAAACTTGGGGATCGCTGAGTGCGGGGGAGATAGTCTGTGCAAGAAGGCACATGTGTAGGCCGAACGAACGTGACTTCGCTGCGCAGTTTCGTAAATAGTCGCGAAGATGATCACCAGTGAAGAGATCCGCGGATTCATCAATCAGCAGAAAAAATGGACGATCCGGGCGGCGCCGTGAAAAAACGGCCGTTGAGAAATCTACGAACGCGATGGCCTGCAGCAGTCTTCGAACGCTTTGGCTCACATTCGCTCCGAAGGAATTCACAAGCAAGATTCGACCATCATCCTGAATAGCTCGCATGTCCGGTGCAGTCGCACCACCGAGCGAAAGTCGGACGGCGCTAGATGCGAGCAAGGCATCAATGCGGCGAGAGAGCGCCGCGACCGTTTGTCTCGGTACGTTCGCGAACTGACGACGGAAGTATTGCTTCACGTCGGAATCCTCGGACTTGCTCAAAAAGATGCTTCGCTGCGATTCGTCGTTTAGGAGCTCGCTCAAAAAGGTAATGGGCAGCTTCAGCTCTGAACAAAGAGAAACGGCATGACGAAGTAGGGCGGTGCCTGCGAGACTGACGGAGTCGCCGACTGGAAGCAGATCAATTAGCAAACTTGCTCGGGTTTCCGCGAAGAATCCTGGATCGACGCCATGACCGCGCGCAAGGACGTTATATTCGGAAACTGGTTCACGATCACTTGAAGCGAAATTAACGATTACGACCCGTGAGCAAAGCGCCGTCGCCGCTGCTGGATCACTGGTCCGCAGTTTACGCACGCGCTGCGCCAGCAGCGCGAGAGTACCTGCGTAAGTCTCGCCTTTTGGATCGAAAACGGCGAACGCTCGCGGCGGTGTCGCGTCAAGTAATCCCTTGATAATCTGAAGCCCGAACCGGGACTTGCCCGCGCCGGTGGTTCCAGTGACCAGAGAATGCATGCCGGTGAGATCGGAGATAGGGACGGCAAGTTCCTGATTCCAATCCGTGCGACCAAGAATTATTTTGGGCTCCTTCCGCGTGGCCAACTCATCGATTAGCTTCGTCGCAGTCGCGCGCGAAGTTCGCACTGGTGATGACGATATGTGATCGCAATATGCTTTGGTTTGCCGGGCGAGGCGGGGCGCGAGGATGAGATTGAGTAGGGGACGAATCATCGACCGCTCCGGGGCATCATCGGCGTGCGTTCCCCGGTCGATGTACTGCGGGGCCTTATTTGCCGGGGGTTGCGGTGGCTCCGAACGACGTACGCGACGCCGGAAACTACGAGAATGACAAGAACCAAGTGAATGGTGCTGATGCTGCTGAACACTTGGGCGACCCACGACAACAACACCTCCGCCACAAAGAGCACCATCATCACTTTCAGCAACCAGTGTTGAATTTTGTCTCTCACGTCGATGCCTACGGGATGGGATTCAAGTCCTGCATGTGTGACCGCAGGGGCTCTGGACAATACGGATCAAATGTCAGCAACTCTGGGTTGGTGAAGAGCTTCGCCCAGGTGCGGCGGAGATTGTCGTCATGATTTGGATCTCGGGGGCGTACTGTGCGGATTTCGCGACCGGACGGGTCAATAATGCGTCCTGCGGTTAAAGCCCACCCGCAAAATGCGATATGGATTCCGTCGTTAGCTAATGAGGCCGGAAGTGGTTGCCGCTTACTCTTTGGATCGGTGAGGATCGCTTGGATTGCAGTAATCGCATTTTCTTCGAGATCGGAATCGATCCACAGTTTGCAGTCAGAACCATTTCTACAACCCAGACTTCGTAGTTCGGCTACCGCCTGTTTAACCCCCTGAAAGATTGGCGAAACCATGGTCGGCTGCAATTTTCCGCAGCGCGGTTTCAAGTCATCGAGAATTTCCTGCTGTTGTTTGATGGCGGCTCCCGCTCCCTCTATGATTCGTCTAGTTACCGGAATCGGATACCTGGCCAGCAGCCTCGGTTCGTTGGCCGTCGACTCATCGCCAACGGCCAGAACGGTTAGGGAAGATCCAGGTAACACAGCGTGCTTGTCAAATATCTGCTCGGCGATGCCCAGCACGCTGGAGCACCCGCCGGGATGGGAACCAGATAGGTCCTCTATAATGCTCACGTGCGAGAGGGGGCGGGCATGCATCGCGTGAACCCGCCATGCAGTGACGGCGAAGACTACTAGACCAGCCGTAATTCCGATCAATACATTGACACGCATTTATTTCCGCCTCCTCGTGACTCCGATAACATGCCCGCGGTTCTCGGAAATGCCGGCTCCGTAGCCGTCGAGGACGGACTTAATTGCTGAGGCCTCTAAGCGGGATACATCGTTTCGGTGGTGACGGTCTTCGACATGGGAGATGGCACCCGCAATAGCCTCGTTGATTTTCTGTACCCGCTCGATCCGGCGGGAATGCTCCGATCGCGCTGCATCCGTCAGAGCGAGGGCCACCAGCTCGATGTCTTGGCGCGCTTTCCACTCATTTTCGTTGGCGGTAAAGCCTAGCGCGTACCATTCCAGCAGCAGGACTACGCTGAACTCCACGACGGTCAGGCCCATCGCGAACAGAACTTCAGCGGTTCCTTTCGCCGCAGAAAGCCTCACGATCCCGAGACCGAGGCCTGTCACAATACCGGCAATAAGCCCCATCCAACGCCGCCACGATGTCCTCATGATGTCCTCCGACCAGTCAGGATCGCCCAACTAATAAACGACCCTACACATGCCGCACTGAGGAAGGAGAAAAAATGCGCGAGCAGATCGTCTTCCAAATTGAAAAAGATCAAGTCGTGCAAGGTGGGAGCAACAGTAAGCGTGATCACGAAAGCAGCGAAGATGACGAGGGGTAATTGCGTGATGGGTTTGGCTCCGGCTTTGGGGGTTTCGGCCAACCGCTGCTCCGCATCGCGAGCATTGGCGGCAGCCTCGGCTTCGGCGGACTCGGCGTCCTTGCGGTCGGCGAGCCACTTCTTGTACTCGGCTTCCCTCATTCGATCATGGGCAATCTTGGTTGGATCGAATTTGTCACGATGGGTTTTTTGGGCGGCGGCGCGGGCATGATTCTCCAGAGCCGCGATGTCTTCCGCAAGGGGCTCGGTAGTACCGCTCTGGAGCGCCCGGTTCCGGCCGAGACTGAACAGGCCTGTATATATAGTGAGGTCCGAGCTGTCGGTCGAAGGGGCGAGAACGTGGTCTAGCGGGTGGGGATCGGCTGGCGCGTCATTTCTCCGGCTGCGGTCATCATGACCTGACCGTTCCAAATTTGGTTCAGGGATTTCCATGGCTCTCCGTCATCAAAAAAGTCAGCTTGTTCAGGGAACACAACTGCTATTTCCAACCTACGGCGAGAGGGGAATCGCGTCCAGAGTCGGTGCGTTTACTTTCCCACTACTTTCACGCGACTCATGTTTTGGCGGGTTATTCTGACGGAGTAGTTTGAGCAGGACGCTCGGGGGTAGGGGACCAGCGTCGTCTCTGGATGCGAGGAAGACTGCGATACGGTCGAGCTGCTGAAAATTCAGATCTTTAAGAAAACGTCGAGCGGCTTCGGGTGAGGCACCGATGTCAATCAACAGTTCTTTGAGATTGAGCTTCTTGATGTATCTGTGCCGCGCGACGTACTCTCGGTTCCGCTGCTTCCGCCTCGGATCGTCTTTGTACCAAAGCGCGTCATGGGAGGCGCGCGCGGGAAAACGATCGCGGTAGTCGCTAGCGGTTGCGGAATTGTAAGTGGTACTTTCCCATGCTTTCCAATCGACTGACTTGCCCTTCATGTGTCCCCCCTCTTGTGGTAGAGGAGGCCTAGCAGAGACTTTACTAACTACTGTATATTCATATACTTAAGGAACTCTCGATATCCTTACTTACCTTTCCCGGGTTCAAGGATTCATCGAGGGCTTACGCCGGCCGGATTAATTCTGGCCGGTTTTTCTGCACATCATCGGACTCTAATCAAGCCTCTTAAGACCAACATCGACCACATCAAAGGGGCATGTCCACCAACTCCGAGTTCTCCGAGTTCTCTGAGTTCCTCCGGTGGACAAAAACGAAACGGGCAAATGAAATCTCTCCGATCATCATGGTTTCAAACATAATGTCTTTCTTACGATTTCAATTCTACCAGAGGACGCCAAAAATCAAACTCGGAAAGTGTGGCGAATGCTTGTTACTTACTGCGCGTTCAATCCGATGTGTTGAATCGTAGAAAGCATGCCGCCGACGTCGATCAAGATGCCGCCGACGTCGATCAAGATGGTGCCGGAGATGGACTTGATTCACTTCCCTAGTATTGATAGAACGTAAGTTATTCATTCTCGAAATGCCATGATAGGCACGTTCTGGTAGTTGGCATTTTCGAAAAACTGCCCCTCTTGAAAGCGCTTTCCAAATGGGACAATGGACCATGCGGAGAGATAATTGGCTTTTTGGGTTTGCGGCTATCGGAGCCGTGGCGGGCCTTACGAAAATACTTGAATACGCAGGCATCAACCCGTTTACCAAGCCCATCGGAGCGGGGGTTATGACGCCTTCGCCAGTACCGCCCATTCCGGTACACGATACAGGTGCGCTTTTGTGGGGCATTGGGCTCTTTCTGTTCAGCATTGGATTGTCGATCTATGGTTTTTTGCGGAAGGCAAAACGCCTCGAGATCATAAACGTGTGGGATCGCGATACTGTCACGTTCAGGCAGGATGTGATCGGCGTGGTTTCAGACCCCAAACTTACAATCGAGCTTCGTGTGTTTGCGGGCGGGGTTTGGCACCGCCAATGGCCAGTTAAGATAGAGGGGTCCAAATGGCGCGGACAGTGCCAATTCGGGGATGAAGGAAGCAGGAGCAAGTCTGGTGATTACCGAGTAGTTGCCATATCCCCCAAGCAGAATCTTTCAGACAAAATTGCAGATCTGCCAAAGGACGCGGTCACCTCTTCAATCATCACTGTGCATAGGCCTGCGATCCAACCTGATTCGACAAAGCTAAACAAAGAGCGCGACGGAACGCTAACCATCCATGCGGCTGAATGGATTCCGATTCAACGCGGGTCTGCGAGGCGAGTAGAACGGTTTATTCAGGATCAGATCCGGGAAGCCGTGGTGGATTCCGTTAGTTTTCAACTGAAAAACCCCAACCTGGGAGGGGAACTGCCTGGAGCCAAGGACACGGATAAGTTTTTGAAGCTGTCGTACTCCTACGGGGATAACGTACCGCGTGAACTCATCAAAGACGAATATGAATGGCTGATACTTCCGGAGCCACCCGATGGTGCCCGCGAAGACCAGATTCGCAGGGATAGAAAACTTCTGGAAAGCGCTCCACGGCTGCTAGTTGAATATTCTACGGATGGTGTTAAAAATCATCTTACCTTCATTAATGATGGGGACACGGCTTTGTACCGCTGGAACCTTAACCCACTTAGATGTGCATACAACCGAAGCCTCGCGACCGCCTATGGCAATCCCCCTATAACTGCCAAAAATAGAATTGTCCAGGAGGTTATATTCGACGGCGATGGCTCACCAATGTTTGATTTTATACGGACCAAGACTCCACCCAATGCGGACACCACTACGGCTATTTATTACGAGGACGAAAAGGGACACGGCTTCATCAGAGACTTCACCCTCAAGACTTACGCAAATGGCTCCCTTATCTGGGAGCCCGGAGAGATTAGGCTGCACGACGGACGGAAGAAGGCATAGATAACCCACAGTCAAATTCCGGCTCTACTGGCAGTACGGTAAGAGACCGTTTATCAACAGAGGCGCGGGTAGAGATTTGTTTCTACCGGCGGTCGTTCGATGCCCATTCGCCATTCTGATTAAAGTTCAAAGATGCCGGAAGGCCACAAGCATTCCAGACCATATCGATGACTGGTCGTAGAAGCTGGTTCGGGTTAACATCGAAGGCTTCCGCGACTACGAGAGGAAGCTCAAGAACGTCGCGATCAATAGGGATAGCGCCACCGTAAGCAGTATGTTCGTTCAATGTAAGACTGAGGGTCGAGCCGCGTACACCAATAAGCGAGATCCCGATTAGAACCGGGGGAGTGCAGCCCAGCTCACGAAGCAGTCTGAAGCAATCTCGCAGGTAAGTTAAAATCGCTTCTTCGTAAGCGCCGCTCGGTATAACAGCAGGATCTCGCGAAGTGCTTAAGACTCCGACTCGAACTGCTTCTATGACCCCATTTCTGTAAACCTGGGTGTAGGCCAGCGGAGGCGTCCCAACATCTGTCACTATTCCGCCTTCGAAGTTGATTCGCTTTCTGTACCCGGTGAGGCCGCGCGGGTACATAGGTTCAATGTTTACTCCAAAGACATCATAAGTCGGACTGTTGCCGAAGGACGCGAAAGGTATGCAGTGCACCAATAGCTTGGGGCTAGGCGCTAGTGGAATAGGGGAGCGGCCGCTCTCCAAAGCGATGATGCGCTGTGTCCGAAACGCCGATATCTTTTCTGAAAGAGTGCTCGTAGCGAGAAACGCATTTTTAAGATCGGTGACATCTAATTCATATTTTCCATTCGATGTCCGTCCGTGAAATCTGCTGTCTCCCTTGAAAACGACACGGTGTGGCCCGTACCAACTTTGTTCCGCACGCACAACAAGCACGTAATTTCCATTTCCAAGGCGAACGGGATGAGTCGCGTGCCGGATTCGGGGAGACAGTCCAGAGCGGATGATGCTATCGATCCGTAAAATTTCCTGATCCACGTTTCCAATCACAACTCCTGGTATTCCCGTGGGCACTCCTCCCACCTCGGTCATGCCAAAAACAAGATCACCGCCGGTCGTATTCGCAAATGAAGATACATCGGCCAGCAGCTCTCTTTTCCATGCATCGTTCGGATCAGGGAGCTGTTGCTTGTAGTCAAGTGTTCTTCTCTCCGCCGTGCCGCCTGCTACGAGATTGTTGAGATCGTCTTCGCCAATCTGTTCTAAGAGTTTGGGTATCATAATGCCCGGGTTCCTCCGTCGTCTGATGCTACCAGTCCCGGCATCTAAACGTGTGGATAAACTCTCTTGACTGTATACCCTAACGGAGTAACATAAAGGACGTTATGATACGCATTATCAGTAACTTAAAAGGAAATGAAAAGAGCACAAAAATCGCGTGATCTGTCGATCATTCCGGTCTGGGAAGAGTCACAAAAAGTTTTTGCTGGCGATACGTTGCCGGTGATTTGGTGGAGCAATCCGCGCCGCGGAGCGGATCGAAAATCCCGCGCGGTGCGCAATCGTGATCTGACGAAGGTGGTCGATTCCGTTCGCCAACATATCGGAACACTGGAGGCTAAAGTCACCGAGCTCAAACAGCTCGTGCGGATCGCCTTCTGACCGTTCATGGAATCTGGTCTTGTTCCGGTTTCGCGACGGGAAATTCTTCGGGCTGGTTTTGAAAATGTACCGGCGATCATTTCGCGTGCCGGTGATCGTGCCACCTGGCGCTTCATTGAATTCTTCCTCGCCAACATCAGAAATAAAAATACCCGTGCGGCGTACGCGCAAGCGATCGGACAGTTTTTCTTGTGGTGTGAGAATCGCGGCGTGCGTGAGTTGCCGCAAGTACGACCGGTCGTCATCGCGGGATATATAGAACAACTGCAACTCGCACGCTCCGCTCCAACCGTCAAGCAACATCTTGCTGCGGTGCGAATGCTTTTTGATTGGCTCGTCGTGGGACAGATTATCGAAGTTAATCCGGCCAGTTCCGTTCGCGGGCCGAAGTATGTAGTGAAGCGTGGCAAGACTCCGGTGTTGAAAGCTGACGAAGCACGGTTGTTATTGGATTCAATCAAAACGGATTCCATTGTTGGTCTTCGTGATCGCGCTCTGCTTGGAATCATGTGCTACACCTTCGCGCGTGTCTCAGCAGTGGTGAACATGAGGACGGACGACTACTACCAGCAGGGAAAGCGGTGGTGGATTCGACTGCATGAAAAAGGCGGCAAGCGCCATGAGGTTCCCGCCCACCATAACGCTGAAGCTTATCTAGATGCCTACCTGGATACTGCTGGAATCCGAGAAGCGAAAAAGAGTCCGCTATTTCGCAGCGTGGATGTACATCGGAGGATTACCGAGAACGCGATGACACGCACGGATGTATTCCGTATGATTAAACGGAGGGCGGTTGCAGCGGGACTCCCCTCTTCGACATGCTGTCACACGTTCCGCGCAACGGGCATCACCGCCTATTTGGCCAACGGCGGAACGCTTGAAAATGCAGCGGCCATCGCGGCACACGAATCGCCGCGGACGACGAAGCTATACGACAGAACCGGAGACGAGATTACTTTGGATGAGGTGGAGCGGATTGTTATTTAATGGTAGGCCGGTGGGAGGCTTACCTACGCTCGGACGATGTAGGAAGCAATTTCACTTTAAGGTGCTTTTGCATCTCAGCGTCACCGTCTTCCCATTGACCGTCCCAAGAGATCTGGACTCGCACGATGTCGGAGTCGGCTTGAGTGGATTTTACTTGGAACGATGCAACGAACTGGCACGGCCCTTTCCTTTGCACGGCCAGATTGTTGGGAGCAATTATCGGATGCAGAGAAAGAACACGCGACTTGCGAACGCTGCATAAGTCATAATCGATTGGGCTTCCAATCTCTTGCTTCAAAGGGTATAACGCTTGATGCCGACAGTGGATTGGTACGTCACCCAGCCATGTAAGTTGAAGTTGGCCATCTGGCCCCGGCTCTTCTACGCGGATCAGACGAACATCTAAATTCGTGGCCGGAGACCAGCGGCGATTGTCGTTTGTGACATGAAGGTGATAATACCGAACGTCATCTATATACTGCCCGGTTTGAGAATTGGAAAATGTTGTTTTCTCCCCTGCTGCGTCCACCAACCTCACCCGAAGTATCGGCGGACGAAATCGCGCTCGCAGGATGTTTCCAAAGAGAGCGGCGGCTACGCTGCCGATCGTGCCGAGGGCAACGAGGACATTCACTAACATGTACCAGCCGAATTGTTTGTCAGTCATCGGTTCCTTATTTTAATTGACATAGGCGGCACGTGATCGGGCCGAAGAAACCGCTTGCGGGAACGATGCCTCTCAATTCCAGTCAATCAAGAGAGACGGTTTTGGCATCCGTTTGTTGACGGCGTCTATCGAAAACGAGTCCGGGTCAAAGCTACCGCCGACCCAGTCTAGCTTTTCCTCATGCTCCTCGTGCTTCGGATTGCGGATCGCTTTTAGGAAATCGTAAAAGCCCCCGACTCCTCCGCAGTCTTCAGGTGGACAGTGTCGTTCCCCGCCTACGCAGCGTGGATAGTCTAGACCAGGTTCAGCGGGCACGATCTGTTCAACAGTAATGCTATGCTCCCAGTCGTCACCGAGGTCGTAGGTGTACTGAGCTGTTGCGCCTGGCTTGTTTAATACATCACAGAGGCGCACTCCATTTTCATCAATGCAAGGCTCCGACTCTGTTGGCGTGAGGTCTGGATCAAGACTACCAAACAGATCGTCGCCAATACGAAACTCATGGAGGTGACTATTCTCCCATCCCATCGCAGCTTGCAGCACGTAATGCAACTGCCCCAGAGTGAACTCCCCGGGCACGAGCAACTGACGCCAGATTGTAGGCTGGGTACCGACAAGGACAACCTTGATTTGATAGATATCTTGTGAAGCTTTGGTTTTCTTTGTAGCCATTCGTTTCTATCTGCAATAATTGGCTTCGATGACCATGACTCTGGCAGCGTTGAAATAGAAGCTCATCGGCGTGCCGGCACTGGTGTTTATATTCACGCATCCCTTGCTCGTGCTCAGACCCAACTCCCCTACTGTCACTGTCGTCGTGGCGTTCGCTCCGGCCGTCACCTGAAGTTTCGTCGCTGGACTGGTTGTGCCGATACCGACGTTGCCGGATACATAAGCACTACCCAAATCCACCTTCGCAAGTGATCCACCATCAGAGATCGGTGTCCCGTTGTTAAACTCAATTTCCCCCGTGGCAGGGATGTGCACCCCTACCGTGTTGGTTCCGGGCGATCCACTGGTTGAATCCGTAAAAATATATTGCGAGCCGGGACGCACCGCGAACTCTGTAAATGTGTTGTTCGAATCGTCGTCGTAGGCGTGTAGGTCCACACCACCACCTGGGCCAATGCGCCGAAGATAAATCGCGGACTGATAGACATAAGAACCTGACTCAAACGCATTCGCATTAATCGCGAAAATGTCATCAGTATGAAAATTGCTCGGCGTGTCCACCGTACCGCCCGAGGCGTAGACGTCGTTGTACACAAACGCTTCATCTGCTGCCGTTACGTAGTTGAGTACCATACCGTCATTTTTAACCATGCTAATGGAATTTGACGGACCATCGAGCGCCGAAAGATCCGGTTCCGTAAGCCCAATGCTCGCGTTACCAGTAACGCTCAAATTTCCTCCTGTGCTTATATCCGTCCCAATCGTCGTCGCTGCGTAAACGCTCACAGCTCCGGCCAGCAACATCCCCAACAAGACAGACATCACCGCGAGGCGCTGTCCGCGAAAAAAGTGCTTCATGTATTTCAAAAATTATTTATTAAAAGACTCCCCTGAGTTGCGTTAAGTATACGCTCCTGTTCTGGTTTCGCAATCCACAAGGTGGATAACTATCGCGGGAGTTATACCCCGTGAGATGGCGGCTTTGCCTATCTCATGGGGTATACTTCACTGCACATGGCCGCGGCCCGTGAGATAAATCCAAAACACAATGTATTACGTCTATGTTCTGAAATCCCCCACGCAGTTCTACACCCCGTTAGATGGCGGCGTTGCCTATCTCATGGGGTACACCGGATCAACCACTGATCTGCGAAGGCGTCTTGCGGAGCACAAAGCTAACAAGGTGTTGTCAACCAAGAACAGAGGTGAGTGGAGTCTGGTGTATTACGAAGCCTGCCGGTCAGAAAAAGACGCGCGTCTTCGCGAGAAGTATTTGAAGACTGCGTGGGGTAAGCGGTATATCCGTAACCGAATCAAACATGACGAATGACTATCTCACGGGGCAGGTTTTTCTCGGTACAAAGGAAAAGGATGGAAGCACCGCATCGCTATTTGGTGCGGATCGGCGCAAACATTGTGCCATCTTTGGCAAGTCTGGTGTGGGCAAAACCACGCTGATGCGGAACATGATCGTGGCCGATATTTTCAATGGTAACGGCCTGACCGTTGTCGACCCCCACGGCGGCCTTATAGATGACCTCCTTCAAGCGATTCCCAAGAATCGAACCAACGATGTTATCTACTTCAATCCGGGAGATCCGCAACGGGTCATGGGTCTCAATGTCCTGGAATCCGTTGACCCGAGTCAGCGGTCACTCGTCGTCTCATCGCTTATCAGCATTCTGCGGAATCTCTATCCGAATAACTGGGGGCCGCGAACGGAATACATCTTGGAACACGCCGTCTATGCCCTGCTGGAGCAAAACGAACCGGTCACTCTAGCTGCCCTTCCCAAGCTTCTGGTCGATCACGACTATCGCCGGAAGGTCGTCAAAAATGTAACTGATCCGGCCATTCGTTCGTTCTTTCAGTTCTACGAACAGCAAAATGATCGGCTGCGGGAGGAGTCCATCGCTCCCCTGCTGAATAAGGTGAGTAAGTTCATAAGCAATCCCCTGCTCCGAGCTGTCGTCGGGCAAACTACATCGAGCTTTGACTTCCGCTGGCTCATGGACGCCGGTAAGATTCTTTTATGCAACCTGTCGAAAGGTGCCTTGGGTGAAGATGTCAGCTCGCTCTTGGGATCACTCATCGTCAGCAAGCTCTCTCTCGCTTCCCTCTCCCGGCAAGATACCCCGAAGGCGGATCGCCGACCACACTTCCTCTACGCCGATGAAATCCAAACCTTCACTCACGGCGTGGATTTTCCGTCCATATTAAGTGAGAGCAGGAAGTACGCACTAGCCTTGACTGTCGGCACCCAGACACTCACCCAGCTACCAGAGGGCTCTATTGAGGCCGTTTTCGGGAATTGTGCGACCATCATTTCCTTCCGAGTGAGCGGCGATGACGCCAAATCACTCGTGCGGGAATTCGCCGCTAGCGGTGAAGGGCCGCGGAGTGCAGAGCAGATGTTTGATCTAATCGTGCCCGCGACCGAGTTGCAAAATCTCCCAGATTATAAAGCGTACGTCCGCACGCTCGTCGATGGACGGCCGCAAGATCCCTTTCTCCTCCAAAGCTTTCCTCCCTTTGGGAAGACGCAGAGAGAAAACTCTGTGGAGCGGGTGCTGCGCACGAGCGGAGAGCGATACGGGCGGGATCGCGCACGGGTTGAGAAGGGATTGGCGCGGTTTCTTTCGGCGTGAAGTCCGGGAGAGCGACTGTTACTCTCGCGAGTTAAGGGTACGGACGGTAAATTCAGTCCCTTCCCTAATCGTGGCGTCCTTGCCGCGAGCAAGAGGATCGAAGACTCTGACGGCAGTATCTTTGCCTGAAACGACCGGCCCCGAATCTCCATTCACAAATCCCATGAGATGAATGCTCGTACCATCGGCCGCTTTGATGGTGTCGGCGGCAACCATAAGTCGCCCTGGGGCGCCCGCCGCTCCTTTACGGATCGCTCTTCTGACATGGCCAGAGGCTTTCGATCCTGCCGGCAGCACGAGGTTTCCGACTTTGGTCTCCTCGATCAAGGTAAATTCGACAAGATCGCCTTCTCGCGCATCTTTGGAACTGATTTCATGGGTCACTTTCAAACGGAGTTCCGCTCCTCCAAAACCCGTACGGCCAGAACTGAACGGGCTTGTCGCTTGAAGTGTAGGGGCGGCGGTGGCTTGTGGTTGCGCTTCGCCACTGTGACTGACCATGGCTGAGATCACGTTTTCAGAGACACCAGCCTGGGTCAATTCGATCATCTTCTCCGCGCTGAATTCGAATTGAGTCTGTTGAGTGGCGATCATTTTCAAGATGATCGGCTCGGGCACATGCCCTTTGGTCATCTTGATGACGGCTGCATTGTCGACAATGTCTGCCGCAAGCGCGAAGCTGACAGCTAAACAAACAAGGGAGAAGAATGTCGAGAGCTTCATTGGTCGCGCTCCTCCTAGCGCACTCCGGCAGTAACGAGAGTATAGTATGCCACAGCATACTCTGTAGAACTATCCTATGCAAGTGTCGGAGCATCCCAGTAGATGCAGCGACATGGCAAACAATGCCTGACGCCGGAGCTAGCCTTTGCCAAGGTGCTTCGGGACTTGCGAAAGAAGGCTGGCCTGTCGCAAGAAAAACTCGGATTTGAAAGCGGCTATCACCGGACCTACATCGGAATGTTGGAGCGCGGTCTGATGAATCCGTCGCTGAGCACCATCCTCAGCTTGGCTTCGGCCCTTGATGTACCGCCTGGCGATTTCGTTGGGCTCGTAGACGAATTAGTTGGTCGGCCGTGGCGTCGGCCTGAAAAGAAGGTTGAATCTAAGCCACGGTTCCAATCCAGCTAAGTGAAAGCCCCGCATGTGCGGGGCCTCTATATAATTGAACGATTCCACTATCCACTTGCTGATTGGAGAAACCCGGCCAACCTCCCCGTGGCTTTGAACTGCGGGATGGGATCGAGTTCCTTGAAGGCACTCGTGAAGGCGTTCGACAAACTCCACATCGTCCGCGGCTGGAACTCCTCCACTGTGGGATTGAAGTACAAGTCATGGACGCGGCGGTCGAGATTGTGCGGAACTTCCAGCTTCCCTTCCACGAACGCGCGGTAGATCATGAGTTTCGCTGAAACATCGGAGAGCTGCGTCTCCCGCCACCGGTCTACCGATTCAACCATCGGCTTGAAATTCCGTTGGATGGAATCGACGCCGATGGACAAGGCGTTTTGAAGGGAGAAGTTCTTGCTGTGTTTCGCGAGAACTGGCTCAAAATCGCCCTTGAATGCCATGTTCTGGCAAACAAATACCTGGTAGCCCACGGTGATCGAAAGCCGGAAGCTTTTGTCGTGGGAGTTGCGGATGCCGAGGGCGAAACTCGCCCCGTGCATCCCTTCGTCAAGCACCATGAGGCCGAACATCTTGGCACCGGTGCGATCAACGGCGTACTCGTCGCGCACGACTCCGATGTGCCGGAAGCCGAGCGTTTCGATCAGGGCGTTCACCACTTCATGGTGTGGGATGGTTTGGTGAGTTGCCGTTCGGGCAGGAGTCGGGACTAAGGCCAATTCCTGCCGAGATATCTTGCGGTCATAGGCGATAAGCGTAGATTCGCTCATGATGTGAACCTCCAAAGTGTGATGGATTTTTCCTGGGTAGGAAATGAAAGGACTACTCAGGGTGAAGTCTACGCACCGAACGCGTCCTGTCAAGTGTCGGGCGCGTGCAATGAAACCATTCGAAACAGCAGAGTGTTACCGCTTTAGTCGTCCGAGCAATGCTCGGGCTTTTTAGTTGTCGCCTTTTTCGGCACGTCTCACCAGTTTGCGCCACCCGTGCCCGGAGCGTTTAGCGGAGCCGTAAGCCTGCCGGTAGGCGGGCTGAAGGAGCGTTAGCGGCGGCTACCCCTTTGTTTTGGTCAGTGCTCCGGTCAGGAGTGCGACCCGAAGGATACGAAGCGCCGATAGGCGAAAAAAAAGGGGTAGCCGGCGGTTAGCAGGCACGGGTGGCGCACACGTTATACGCGATAGCACAAGGGTTTTTCACAGATAGGTGTCCTTTAGAAGTGGGGATTTGATATCCACACCCTGATCCTCACCTTGCGGACTCATTTCGAGTCGCAAAAAGACCTCGGTAGAAGTCAGTGTGGATAGCATCGCGGGGCGCCGTCAACCGGGTAAGCACGGCGACGATGTGGCTGTAAGGGTCTATATCGCCCCAGGTGAGGAGAATTCCTTTGAAGTAGAGTTTCCCTCATCTTGTGGTAGAACGTCCGATGGAGGGGCGTATAGAGCGTTTGGGGGGACGATAGTGGCGTCATCTGACGTTGTTGGTAACGCCGCTAGGCCAAAGTCGGCTGGGGACAGTTCAAAATCGGCCAATAGAGGGGGTATTTCGCGTTGCCGAAAATCCTCGAATGAGACGATTGCTAGGGTGTTGGCGATTTCAGCGCGGACAGCAGATCGCGCCATGTTATCGGCCAATGCGGGGCTTAGGTGCTCCCAAAGGCCACCTTGCACGGAAAGTTCCATCTTCCGTCCATCCACACGTTTGTCGAACTCCTCGGTTCCGAGGTCGGCGATGATGAAATTGTCGATTACGTTCCGGTGGTGCTCCGTATAGGCGGCCGAAATCCTCTCCTCCACAGCCCGTATTCTTTGGCGGCGTTCTTCCGCTTCCCTCCGTGCCATGCGCTGGTTTCGGCTTTCGAATGTTGCAGGCAAGGGATCACCATTTTGAATCAAGCTGTGCAACAATCCAGGTCCACGCTTGTCGGATGGAATGTCGTCCCAATAATCGATATAGTCCCCTACCCGTTCATGCTGCTCGGGCGGAATCGCCGAAATCAGTTTGATCGCTTGAACACGGAAAATTCCTCGTTGAGTTAGCTCCTCAAGGAATGGGGTTTCAGTAATTAGCGGCATCGCCGAAGTCTCGCGAGTCAACTGCTCTTCTCCCTTTTCTGAATCATCAGTTGTCAAAATCTTTGTATCGTTCGGGGGGGTGCGTCGACGCGAAAACCGATGAGGTTCACCGGTGGGAAACCGTTTTCTGTTTATCGAAGAGAGCACTCTCGCAATCGATTCTTTGGCTGCGCGACCCGGATAGAATCGGATAAGAAAATCTATTTCTTTACCCGGCTCTTTGATCGCGCGGAACTCCACCTTCGAAATAAATTTTGAATCAAGATGCTCGCGGATGATCTCATTGATCTGTTGCGTAATTCGTCGACGAGTCGTCCGACGATTCAACGTGTGGTGATGGGTGACATACCACGAATAAAGTACTTCACAGTAAGCACCGCCATTTTTCACTACACCAAAAATTTTCGCGGCCATCAGTTCGTACCATCGGCGACCGGCGGGGCCGACAGAAAACATGTAAAGATTATCGAGGTAGCGTTGCGGTTGACTTTCTTGGATCGCAACTTCGAGCGGATGAAATTGGAGATAGATGGTATCTTCAAGATCGAAGTCAAAACTAAACTTTCCATTTTGAAGTTCGTCATCGGTAAGATGTTTGTTGCCGATTGCAAAAATAGTTAAGCGGGAAAAATTACCTTTGATCGCGCGGAAGGTTGGTTTTCCATCCGCACTTTTTTCGCGGGTTGGAATCCAAAAATCCGCGGCGCACCAAGTCGCACCGATTTGGTTGAGTGCCGCCAAAAGTCGCCGAGCTTCCCATCCACCGGTTCCCCAACCGACAACGCGAAGACATTGCCGCACTCCGCCAAGTGGCAGAATATTTGGAAGTCGATCATCAGGAGTTCGATATGCTTCCCACGTTGGTTTGATCAATCGCGTCCATGCTTCATGTGCGTCAATCGCCGGTGATCCAATCGCGCTGTTCGGAGTGGCTGCCCATCGCATGGGTCGTCCTTCAGAATCAGTGCCTTCGAAAACGATTGGTTTTGAAAGTCGCTCCTTGCGTTTGGTGAGATAGAAAAAAGGCAAATCGGTGGTCGCTTTTCCGACGAGACTAATTTCATGCTGGTCGTCCGTCAATGGAACCAACTTGAACTCATTTTCTTTTGGAGTTGTTTCTTCTTCCTTCATCGAAATGTGTATTAACTTCTTCTCGATTCCCCTCCCCCATCGAAACAGGCATTACCCTTCTAGTCGTTGTCTTCAAACGTAGGCTCTTATAAGAATCTGTTTCCCTAAAAGCCTTACAGCCAAAGACGATTTGCAGATTCGGCCCGAAGATACGACACGCTTAGGCCCGAAGATACGACACGCGATTGCCAGCGGATCAGACACGCTTTTGCCAGGAGATCCGACACGCTTGCCCGAAGATACGACACGGCCCGGAAATGAAACACAGAAGCAAAACCGGCGGCCGAAATCATCGCGAAAGACGAGCGTCCGAGCGACCTGGAAAGGGAGTCAGGAATGCAATCTGCGTACATCATACTCCGTAACTTCTTGACAGGGAAGTGGATAAGAGTAGAGTGTGCGCAGAAAGGGGAGTACCTTGTCACAAACGTTTGTGGATTTCAAAGAGATCAAAGAACGCGTTTCAATCGAAGCGGCGCTCGCACATTACAACATTCAGCTGCGGCGCGTGAATCAGCAATCGATGCGTGGCCACTGTCCGTTGCCGATGCACAGTTCGGAAAGGAGCAAAGAGAGTTTTATAATCCAAACCAGCAAAAATATTTGGACGTGCCAATCGAGTTCGTGTGTGGCCGGACGAAGTGGAAAGAAGGGAGGGAACATCCTCGACTTCGTGGCGATCATGGAAGACTGTTCCGTTCGCGATGCGGCGGTGAAGTTGCGCGATTGGTTTTTGGTGACGAACGGAAAGTCGCAACCCGCGAAGCGGATCGAATCCGCGCCGGAACCGATTCTAAAAACGGATGACGAAGTTGAAAATAAACCACTGACGTTTACACTCAACGGAATCGATCACGGGCACGCATACTTGCGTGAGCGAGATGTGCAAGAAACATCCGCACGATATTTTGGCATCGGATATTTTCCAGGAAAAGGATCGATGAGTGGCCGCGTGGTCATTCCGATTCATAACGAAAGGGGAGAGCTCATCGCGTATGCCGGTCGCGCGATTGATCAGACCGAACCGAAATACAAACTGCCGACCGGTTTCAAAAAGTCAGCTGTCCTTTTCAATCTGCATCGCATGCGCTCGGGTGATCCGGTAATTATCGTTGAAGGATTTTTTGATTGCATCAACTTGCATCAGGCGGGCTACTCGGAAGTTGTTGCGCTGATGGGTTCCTCACTTTCCGTGCAACAAGAAGAGTTGTTGCGTGACTTTTCTGATGTAGTAATTCTTCTGGATGGTGATGACGCTGGACGAGAAGCGGCGAAGGGAATTGCAGGGCGACTTTCACACTCGCATTGGGTGCGGATTGTTTCGTTGAATAATGGAATACAGCCTGACGAGTTGCCTTACGAGGAGATTCACGAACTTCTTGATCCCATGTTTGACGAATAGCCCCGCAGCAATGCGGGGTTTTCTTTTGCGAAGAGAGCTTGACGAAGGCCATGCGAACGACTAGTGTTCAGGAACTATGAATCGGGACGTACAAAACAAACGCAAACGATTCTTGATCGTGGACGGGGATATGGCCGTTCTCAAAGCGGTCTACGAATTTCGTTTTCTGCGACGGGAGCATATAAGCGCCTTGACCGGCCGACCCGCAAAAAGTCTCCATCGACGACTGATCGGATTGGTTGATAGCGGCTACCTGCTAGTGACGCGACTTCCGCAGCAAAAGCATATCTATTCGCTCGGCCGAGCTGGTGTGACCGCGCTCGTCGCGGAAGGGGTGATTAAGGACGAGAGTGCCTTCAGGCGCATTCGCACATCGGAACTCAAGGAATTATTTCTCAAGCACGAGATGATGATCGTTGATCAACATGTGGTGTTGCGGTTGGCGGAGAGGGTAGGGGACTTTCGGCTCGTTCATTGGGAGGAGGGGAGGGAACTCTTTGATTCAGTGATCGTTACTGACGATCGCGGCTTTACAAAACTTCCATTCAGGCCGGACGCATTCTTCACCATTGAAGATACGCGCCGGGAGGATGGAAACAACCGTTTTCACTTCTTTCTGGAAATCGATCGATCAACGATGCCCCACACTGCTTTTAGAGAAAAGATCAGAGCTTACCGGCATTACCGCGAGCAGGGGCGCCATGCTAAAAAGCTGAAAATTAAAAGTTTCCGGGTACTGACCGTCACCATGACCGACGCGCGGGCGAAAAACCTCTGCGACCTGGCTGCGGCGATGCTGCCAGAAGGCGCCCGAAAGCATTTTCTATTCGCCGCTGCGGACAATTACTCCCTCAAAGATCCTAACCCGATCCTCGGGGAAATCTATCTTTCGCCACGCGACAACGGGCATAATGTCACGTATCCGCTCATCCCGAGCCGGAAAGCTCATTGAAAAGAACTGCGTAAGCATGAAGAGCGACTCGGCTTCCTCGTTCCTGCCATCTCCGGTGTGATCCACCGAAGTGGGGAAGGGGACACACGACGAAGGGTTCCTAAATCCACGACGATGATGCGTACTGTGCTGCGGCCATGAAGAGAGGCCGCGCCGGGATCATGAAAAAGCACCTCTTCGGTGCTTACTGTAATCGGACGGGTAAGCCGAGTCGCTCTTTAGAAACGGTGCCCTAAAAAGAAACGGCCACGCTTTTCAGCCTGGTCGTCGACCCAGAGATGCTATCTCTGGGGGGGTATAAGCAAATGTATACCCTTCCGTGATACCCGTCAAACCCACCGCGAAGCATTGACGAATGATGCCGAACTGATAGGATTCAAAGTACAACAGAACATCATCACAATGTTCTAAATTTTTGCATGACTGATTCACCAAAACACAAACAAAAACTGTACTGCTACGTCGATGAGACGGGACAGGATACGAAAGGCGATTTGTTCCTTGTGGCTCTGGTCGTAACAGGCAGTGAACGGGATGAACTCGTGCGTGAAGCGGAGCAGATCGAGAAGAAAAGTGGGAAGCACCTTATAAAATGGCGTAAGACTCGCCTGGACAGAAAAACTGCGTACCTGCGAGCCATACTCTCTTCACCCCAATTTGCTGAAAAGCTCTTCTTCGCGCGCTACACCAAGACGAAAGGTGCCTACCTTGATCTCATGGCACTTTCTACGGCCCGCGCAATTCTCCAAAAGGCACAAGGGAAATATTCAGCGACCGTAATCGTTGATGGTCTTCATGAAAGCGAAGTATGGCACTTTACGCACGTCCTCCGTAGTCTCCGCATTCCCGTTCGAAAGGTCAGGGGTATGAAAGATGAAAGCAATTCACTCATTCGTCTTGCGGATGCGATTGCTGGATTTGTCCGGGATTTTATCGAGGGTGAGCCTTATACGCTGGAGATAGATCGGACACTGAAGGTGGAAAAAAGGCTCATAGAGCTCCAATAAAAACCACCGTGGCCAGTGACTCGAAAGTCACTGGCCAGAGGGTGGAACAGCCTATCCCTTGCGGGAAACTCGCCATACGGACGTTGTTCGGCTGCTATTTCAAGCCCATTATAGCAAGATCGTATGAAGCGTCAATGAGTTAAATGGTTCAACAATACTACGGCCCGAATGTCTAGAGATCCGTTGCATCAACGGCTGGTGAGCATCTTTCTCAACCTCTCCCGCTTTACCATTTCGGCAGGGCCTCCCTTTGTCGAGGGCTGCGCCCATTCAACAACCCGCTTCAGCGTGATCTTGTGTTCAATGGGTCGGCGGAGCACCTGCACGGAAAATTCCGTCATTGCGCCCGGTTCGTCTCGGTTTAGACTATCCTGGCGGAATTCGGAGACCGCCAGTGCGACGGCTTCATATAGGGATTCCGCATCAACGTCAACGGCATGGCTCACGCCGCCCGTATCCGTGTAGCTGACCCGACAGCGAGAAATCGGCACGTCCCGATTATATCGCCATCTTCGTCTTTTGTTCGCCTTCCGGTGGCGCACTTCTCCGCCGCTTGTGTGGTGAAAAGACTTCAGCCCAAGCTACACTCACAAGAGCGCGCCGCATGCCGACCGATCCCTTCATCCAGCGCTGGCAGGATTCAGCTGCTGCCGAACGCGCCAACTACCAACTTTTTCTTTCCGAGCTCTGTGACTTTCTAGACGTTCCTCGGCCAAACCCTGCGGTTGGCGACAATCGCTATGATCAATATGTTTTTGAACGCCCGGTCACCTTCCGTCACCCGAACGGTTTATCCAGTTCTGGCTTCATCGATCTCTACAAGCGTGGTTGCTTCGTTCTTGAAGCCAAACAAGGGGGCGCTGCACCAACGTCTCAAACACTTTTTGAAGTCCCACGCCGCCGAGGAGCCGGTGTTCGCGGTACCGCTGGATGGGACGAATCCATGCTTCGGGCTCGTCACCAGGCTGAGCAGTATGCGAAGGCTCTTCCTGTCGAGGATGGTTGGCCACCATTCCTTATTGTTACTGATGTTGGCTATTCCTTCGAGATCTTCGCTGATTTCTCCGGTACAGGCAAGGCGTATGTTCCTTTCCCTGACTCTCTCACGTACCGTGTTTTCCTCGAACAAATCGAAATCCAATCGACGCGAGATTACTTCCGTTCGATCTGGCTAGATCCATTCTCACTAGATCCGAGTCGAATCTCTGCACGAGTCACGCGCGACGTTGCGTACCAATTAGCCAACCTCGCTCGCGATCTCGAAAAGACTTTCTCTCCCGAACGGGTGGCATCATTTCTGATGCGCTGCATATTCACGTTCTTCGCCGAAGACATCCATCTTTTGCCGGAGCACAGTTTCAGCCGTCTTCTCCAGAGCCTCAAGGACGACCTCACAAATGTTCCACCTATGGTTGAATCCCTTTGGCAAACCATGAACTCCGGCGGTTTCTCGCCGATATTGCGTGAGCACATTCGGCACTTTAACGGTGGTCTGTTTGAATCCGTCGAAGCGTTGCCATTGAATCGTCCGCAATTCGACCTTCTATGTCTCGCCGCCCTGTCCGAATGGAAAGATGTCGAACCCGCCATTTTCGGAACGCTCCTTGAACGCGCCCTCGATCCTGGAGAACGTCACCGCCTCGGCGCACACTACACTCCGCGTGCCTACGTTGAACGCCTCGTTATTCCAACGGTGATTGAGCCCCTTCGGCAAGAGTGGCGTGATGTTGAAACGGCGGCGGTGAGCCTCCAGCGGTCGGGCAAGACAGACGAGGCCATCAAGCTCTTGAAGGAGTTCCGTGTTCGACTGTGCTCCGTCGAAATCCTCGATCCGGGTTGTGGTTCCGGGAACTTTCTCTACGTCACCCTCGAACACCTAAAGCGTCTTGAAGGTGAAATCAATGATGCACTCGAAGGACTCGGCGAAACGCAGCAAGCTCTCCACGAAACCGGGCTCACCGTCGATCCCCACCAATTGAAGGGGATTGAGTTGAATCCTCGCGCGGCGGCGATTACCGATCTGGTTCTGTGGATTGGCTATCTGCAATGGTATTTCCGAACGTGGGGACCTTCGTCAACACCGCCAGAGCCTGTGATCAAGCGCTTCCACAACATTGAATGCCGTGATGCTTTGCTCCGTTACGACTCGGTCGAACCTGCTCTCGATGAAAACGGCAAACCCATCATGCACTGGGATGGCATCACTAATAAGACACATGCCATTACAGGGGAGCAGGTACCTGATGAGTCTGCCCAACGTCCCGTTCTGAATTACGTCAACGTGCAGCGAGCATCCTGGCCATCGGCTGACTTTATTGTCGGGAATCCGCCCTTTCTTGGTAATTGGAGGATGCGCGGCGAACTCGGGGATGGGTATGTCGAGACTTTACGGGCGGTTTATCATGAAGTCCCAGAAACCGCTGACTACGTTATGTACTGGTGGCACCGCGCCGCTGAGCTCGTTCGCTCACAAAGTGCTCGGCGCTTTGGCTTCATCACCACGAACAGTATCCGACAAACGTTTCAACGCCGGGTTCTCGTACCTCATCTGACTGACCCAAATAATCCGGCGTCCTTAGTATTCGCCATCCCTGATCATCCTTGGGTCGATTCCCATGACGGCGCGGCCGTCCGCATCGCCATGACCGTGGCTGAAGCGGGCACCCGCGATGGTCTACTACTTCGGGTGTATTCGGAAGTGCCGGGGGATGGAGAAGGGGCGGCCAAAGTGGAGTTTATAGAGCGGAGAGGCCGAATCCATTCCGATCTTTCTATCGGGCCGGATACCACCGCTGCTCTTTCACTCCGTGCGAATGAAGGCTTGAGTTGCCCTGGCGTAAAGCTTCACGGTGCCGGCTTTATTGTCACTCCCGAACAAGCTCACTCCCTTGGCCTTGGACGAATTCGTGGCCTTGACCACCACATTCGGGCATACCGCAATGGTCGTGACATCACATCCCGACCCCGTGGCGTCATGGTCATTGATCTCTACGGCGTGAGAGTCGAAGACGTTCGTACACGATTTCCAGAGGTCTATCAGTGGATCTTCAATCATGTAAAGCCGGAGCGGGATCAAAACAATCGACAGAGCTACCGTGACCTTTGGTGGATTCTTGGCGAGCCTCGTGGAAACTTTCGGCCCGCCCTCAAGAATCTGTCTCGTTACATTGCGACCGTCGAAACGGCCAAGCACCGTTTTTTTGTTTTCCTGGATTCATCAGTTCTTCCTGACAACAAGCTAATCAATTTTGCGTTGGATGATGCATACTTCCTTGGACTTCTCTCCAGTCGCATCCACGGGCTCTGGGCTACTGCAGCGGGGAGCCTGCTGGAGGATCGACCCGTATACGTCAAGACAACATGCTTCGAGCCGTTCCCGTTTCCTGATGCTCCTGAGTTGATATGCCGCCGTATTCGCGCGCTGGCCGAAGAGCTAGATCGCCACCGCAAGCGCCAGCAGGAACTTTTCCCGAACGTATCGCTCACCGATATTTACAATGTCCTCTCCTTGATCCGGTCTGATGAATCGCTGGATGCGCATGCCCAGAAAATTCATGACGAAGGTCTGGTTTCAGTGCTTCGCGATCTGCACGACGACCTTGACGAAGCGGTCTTCGAAGCCTACGGTTGGCCGAGTGATTTATCAGATGAAGACATCCTTTTCCGTCTCGTTGATTTGAATGCAGCTCGGGTGGCGGAAGAGCGGTCTGGACTGATCCGATGGCTACGACCTGAATTTCAGAAGACGGCTAGTACCCAGACCGGGATGGAAATGGAGACGGAAGAGGTCGAATCTGGGACGAAACGGGTTGTTCGTCTTCCATGGCCTTCAACGCTACCGGAACGCGTCCGCGCCATTCGGGACAGTCTACTCCAGGTGCCGGAAACAGCACCGGCGGAAATAATCGCTCGTCGCTTCGTGCGTGCCCGCATTCCCGAGGTTTCTGCGATCCTCGAAACTTTGGCGGCACTCGGCCAAGCCCACCGCGAAGGTCACAACTACCGGGCATGATACAAGTTCTCAACGACCTGGGGGAGCCGATTGTTTTCAAGGGATTATTAGACGGATAATGAACGCTTCGAGGATGACGGACGAAAAAATGGGACGCATGAACCCTAAGGACCTGAGGCCCGGTCCAATCCGGCACGCGCAACTTTCAGCCGAACTAGTGCTGCGAATCGACGCAGTTCGGGCGGCCCTGGTAGAGATAAGTCCCATGGCCGAAGCAGAATGGCGGGATGCATTCCAGCGGGACGCGAATCCCGAACATGAGCTGCAATGGTGGGAGCGTATCGCGGGGTGTTACGTGCCTCTCGTCGCACGGCGAACGTTCTCGGCGGATCAACGGCAAGCGGCGTTTAACGTCATCTTTGGTTTATTCTCTGGCCTTGAGGCCGAGCAGATGCAAGCTGATTTAGCGAAGTTGCCGGAATCGGTCATGGACGATCTTGCATTAATCGTGCGGCAACTCGGTACTGTGAATTAGGAAAGCGGAACACCAGAGCTTACATATGAAGGAAATCCTCGGCACTGCAAAGAACATCCGGGCGCTTCTGAGTGGTGCCAAATACGGCGTTGACTACTTTCAACGCGAGTTTAGATGGCAGAAGAAGCATGTAGGCGAGCTCATCAACGACCTCGCGGAGAAATTTCTTGGAAGCTACGCCGCGATGCATGAGCGCTCTGCAGTCGATAGCTACGGCCATTACTTCCTCGGCTCCATCATCATCAGCGAGAGGGATGCCAAGAAATTCATCATCGACGGTCAGCAGCGGCTCACGACGCTCTCTTTACTGCTCATCTACGTTCATCATCTGCTCCCTGATCACGAACAAAAGGGCCAACTTGCGGAGCTGATCTTTTCGCAAAAATTTGGGAAACGTTCTTTCAATCTCGACGTGCCCGAACGCACCGCTTGTATGGAGGCACTGTATGCCGGCGAGACCGTTGACGACAACGACCAGCCTGAGTCCGTCACCAACATTCTCGGCCGATATCAAGATATTAAAGATCTGTTTCCGGCCGAACTCAGTGGCGCAGCATTACCCTATTTCGCCGACTGGCTTATCGAAAACGTTCACCTTGTCGAAATCACAGCATATTCGGATGAGGATGCCTATACGATTTTTGAAACGATGAACGATCGGGGACTCAACCTAACCCCGACGGACATGCTGAAAGGGTACTTATTAACTAACATCACTGATTCTGATCTGCGCACAGAAGCAAGTGAGGTCTGGAAGCGCCAGATTGGAAAGCTTCAAGGCCTTGGTAAAGACGAGGACGCTGACGGGACTAAGGCTTGGCTCCGAAGTCAGCATGCGGAGACCATTCGAGAACGTAAGCGAGGGGCTGCGGCCCAGGATTTCGATCTTATTGGAACTGAGTTCCATCGTTGGGTGCGCGAGCATGAGACGACTCTCGGATTGAAAGCGAGCACCGACTTTGCCCGCTTCATTGAGAAGGATTTTGCTTTCTACACGCGACAATATGAACGGCTGCGGCGGGCGGCAGATGCACTCACGCCCGGCCTTGAATGCGTCCACTACAACGCCCAGAACAATTTCACTTTGCAGTACCCGGTTCTCCTCGCCCCGCTCTGTGTCAGTGACAGCGACACTGAAATCCTTCGGAAGCTGCGGATAGCCGCGACATACATCGACATCTTGATTGCGCGCCGCATTTGGAACTCGCGGGCAATCGACTATTCGACGATGCAATACGCCATGTTCCTGGTCATGCGTGAGATACGCAGAAAGACTGCTCAGGAGGTCTCTGAGCTTCTTTCAAAGCGACTTCAGGGAGAGACTGAAACCTTTGCGTCAACAGACCGTTTTCGCCTTAATGCGATGAATGGCCGGCAAATACATCGTCTGCTCGCGAGAATCACGGACTACGTGGAGATGGGCTCCGGCCTATCTTCTCACTATGCGGAATACGTTCAGCGGAAAGGGAAGAACGGTTACGAGATTGAACATATCTGGGCCAATCACGCCGAGCTCCATGAGGACGAGTTCACTCAGCAGGCCGATTTTCAGGAATACCGGAACCGCATCGGGGGCCTTCTCCTACTGCCAAAGAGCATCAATGCGAGTTGTGGGGATCTACCCTATGCTGCCAAGCGCGAGCACTACGTCAAGGAGAACCTGCTTGCTCAAAGTCTTCATGAGATTTCCTACGAGCGTAATCCTGGGTTTCTGCGCTTTGCGAAAGAGAGGACACTGCCTTTCAGAGCCCATGCCGAGTTCAAGAAAGCAGACCTTGATGCCCGACAGCAACTCTACCGTCTCCTTGCCGATGAACTCTGGAGCCCGACGCGACTGCATTCGGAACTAACTTCAGCATCGGGTGCTGCGTAAAGGCTTTTGCGCGGAATGAAATCAGCGACAACTACGCATCAAGGCAATATTCGAGGCAGGGTTAGGAACGAGACAGAGCGCCCCGAAAATGTTTGATGGGGAGTATGATGGATTAAATTCCCAATATGAGCACTCCAAAACCGGATGACCTCGAAGCTGTCCGTACGGTAGTCGAGGCACTCAAGGATTTTCAGCCGGATGAACAGCAACGCATTGTCCGATGGGCTGCTGAAAAGCTAGGTATGTCAGTGCCTGCAGCGTCCGGCCCCACCGCTGCACCACCCAGCAAACCGCAGCCATCTTCACCTTCCGCTGGAGCACCTGCCGCCAATCAAGGTGCCACAACGGACATTAAGACATTCATGGCGGAGAAGAAGCCGCGTAACGACGTGCAGTACGCGGCTGCGGTAGCTTATTTTTACCGGTTTGAAGCGCCTCAAGCGGAGCGAAAAGATGCCATCAACAAGGATGATCTTCAGGAAGCGACGCGAAAGTCAGGTCGAGATCGTTTCTCGAATCCTCTCAACACGCTTGGCAACGCTCATAAGCTGGGACTTTTGGACAAGGGATCGGAGAAGGGCACATTTACCATTAACTCGGTCGGTGAAAACCTCGTGGCGATGACATTGCCGGATGGCGGTTCTGGCAAGAAGGCGCCGTCCAAAAAGAAAACTCTGAAAAAGAAAGCTTTGAAGAAAGGTCTTAAGGCGTGAGCTGTGACCGAGGCACAACAGAGCATCGACACGGCCATTGCCGAGGTTGACAATCTCCGCAAGAACATCAAAGAGCAGAGGAGTGCACAGGTCCAGTCCGAAGAAGAGAAGCAAATCATTAAGGCCACGGCCCATGCTTGGTTCAATAACCATCGGGCAAATGTCGAAGGTGTTCTAGGTGGTGATTATCTCAAGGTTGTCGATGCACTCTACCGAGGCCTGATTGCTGCCGCTGCGCGTGGGACGCTACGAAGCAAGTACGTCGAAACTTTCAAGGCGATAAAGAAGCAGCTTTCCGCTTTGCAGGCTGATCACGTGTTGGTTCTTTCCCAGCCAGCCGCATCTGCGACTCCTCCTGCCACTGCCGATACGCCGCCACACTTCACACCGCTGATATCAGATCCCAAGATGCAAACCATTCTTCAGAAGCGTTGGCAAGAATGTGTGATCTGCGTAAAAGCAGGTGCGCCGCTTGCGGCAACGGTGATGATGGGAGGAATTCTGGAAGGACTTCTTCTAGCCAGAATCAATCAGCTTTCCAATCAGGCTCCTGTGCATACCGCCACGGCTGCGCCCCGAGATAAAACCGGAAAGACGCTGCCGCTGAAGGATTGGATGCTGAAGAATTTCATAGACGTGGCGCACGAGCTGAAGTGGATCACGACCACGGCAAAGGACATCGGTGAAGTTTTACGTGATTATCGCAACTACATCCATCCGCAGAAAGAATTCTCACATGGTATAAGTTTGACGCCCGGCGATGCTGAAATGCTTTGGAACATTGCGAAGAGCATGATCCTTCAAGTGCTCAAGCCCTAAGGAGTGGTAAGCACTTGATTCCGTCCCGCAGACTTTGAACCGGGAACTTCGTACGCCCAGCCGTAATTGCTGGGATGAATGACCAGCACTTTATCCCAATCGTGTTCGACGCACACGGTCTCCGGGCTTCCTCCCATCATGTAATCAACGAGGACAAGCCACCATTCTGGGTATTTCCTTCGGTGGGGGGCGATCTTGCCAGATTTCTCCGCGATGCAGATAGCAAGATTCTTCTCTAGCTCTGGAATAACCCATCCGCCCTGATTGAAGTCACTAACGCCACTCCATACGAAATTAGACGCTCCGGGCTCCGGGCAGCGAAGTAAGCGTACGCTAAAGTGGTCGTCGATACGAATGACATTCTCACGATCCTGGATTTTACCTTGCTGGAAAGGCTGCAACCTTTTGCGCAGGATCGGTTCCCAATTAGTAGTCAGCTGAGGACGCTGAAATTTGTGAGATACGTACCAACTCACCCCGTTTTCGGGAGAACCAAAAGCTTCGAGTAGTCTTCTCAATCGAATGAGTAATGGCATAGATAGCTTTTCAACCGGCTCCCGGAGATCATCCTCCGAGGAGCCCTGCCAGTGCTGATTCAGGCGGCGCACCTCGACTGCAATCCGATTCTCAAGGAGAAAATCAGGCGTCATATTGCCATCGGGTTCAAAATCGATATCTTCTTCTTTGAATCCTCGATAGACCAAGTAATCCTTGGCCCATGCTTCCGCCTGATTCATTTTTCTCGCACACATAAAAGTTCCTTCGGCGTTTGAGGACTCCTCTCAGAATATCCTCCACACGCAACGCCCGGTGTACAAATAGCGTACATCGCCGAGCTCAAAACAGCCTACACCGTCACAGACCATCACAAAACTGAATTCGCTAATTGTTTGGAACTGAATCACTTATACACATTCTAAACATGTTGCTCTGTTGGCTTAGCGGCCCTGAAAAGGCTGGCGTCGGCGGTTCAAGTCCGTCCCTGGCCACCACATTCTAAAGCCGTTATCGGTGGCCAAAAACATAGGTTTCTACTCGTGGGAACAATACGGGAACATCTAAACGGCTGCTCCCTCCCGCTCCCCATTTTCTGCATCCATCAACTTCCACATTCGGCGCGCCGTGTTTCCGGTACTCGCGATGTGCGTCTTGCCCAGCTTGGCGTATCTTTCGGTCATCTTGATATTGGCATGACCCAGGATCTTCGCCAGTTCGTACAGGTCTCCACCGTTCATCATGTACCACGATGCGAACGTGTGCCGGAGATCGTGAAAACGGAAGTTTTGAATTTCCGCTAGCTCAAGGATGGTCTCGAAGCTGCCCTCCACACGCTGCCGCTCACCCTTCGAGCCCCGTTTCGGCGGAAACAAATGTTCTCCTCCGATTACAGCGGGATATTTCCGAAGTTCAACGGCCAGTTCGGGAGTCATCGGAACATACCGAATCTTCCCGCCCTTCAGTTTGCAGCGAACTGCTATCAGCCCCTCACTGTAGTGGAGATCATTCCAGGTCAAGCCAAAGATTTCAGCTATCCGCATTCCGGTTGTGAGCGCGATCAGTACGATCATGCGCAACCGGTAAAACGTGCGGTTGATCTCCCGCGCGTCGGCTCTATACATTTTCTGATCGAGCGAACGTTTGAGAGAGCCGACCTCTTCGGCTGAAAGGTAGCGTTCCCGCTGGTCATCCGGTCGGCAAACCTCGACTTGGTCCGCCGGATTCCGGTCGACGCCGGTTTCCTTCGACCAAATCACCGACGCCTTCTCCATCATGTGGTGCATGACATTGAAGTGCCTCACTGCAGTCCCAGCCGACAGCCCCTTTCCCTCCGTCAATCCTCGGTACCATCCTTGGACGGCGGTTCCGTCCACTTCGCGAACAAATAAATGGCCCAAATCTTGGCGGATGCCTTCAAGAATGCTTTTTTCGCGGTTCCAGGATTTCTTTTTGCTTGCGTACTCATCCTGGTAACGTGCGATCAAGGCAGACATTCGAAAATTAACTTCGCGTCTCACATCCAAGTGCCGGTTTTCATCCCGAGCTGACATTTTCTTGCGTTCGATCTTCTTCGCCAGCTCGTGCGATCCGTGCACCCGAATGCTTCGATTGCGACCTCCCTCGCGCCAACGGACTCTATAGATCCCGTTGCGTTCTTTGTGAATCGACATTTTGTAAACAGTCTCCTTTGGTCAAATGGTTTCGATCGTGTGTTCTTCAATGAAGCGCTGAAGCGCCACCACATCGAACCGCAACGCTCGACCAACCTTGACGCTAGGAAGCTCGCGAAGCCTCGATTTCTTATAAACGGTGTCTATTTCAAGACCGAGGTACTCCGCAGCCTCCTGAACGTTCAGGAGCCGCTTACCGACGATCTCATTAGAGCGCATTTGGGCCCGAGAGTGCACCCGCACTCGTCTCTGATCGGTTGGGATCATTTAGCACCTGTTCCCTTATGCCATGAGTTCCTGCGAGATGATCGGGAGTTAAGGCGGTGTCCGGAAGTGACGAAATGCCCCCATCTCCTTTTGAGGTGTTGAATTTTCTGTGTGTGACTCTGGCACGTAAACCCCCAGCCGTGTCATTTCGGCAGGGAGCCGCAGTTGCGCGCTACCTGGATGATCTCGTGTATGAACTAGCACCCGGTCCCGACCGTCAACTGATCTTGCGGCTTTCTCAGGTGATCTGGGGCAAAGTCTTCCAGTTCTCGAAGTTCAAAACTGCCACCAAGAAAGAGGCGATTGACTTCTTGGAAGACTTTTGTCGAACGCACTTGGCGACCTACAACGTAGAAGCGGCCGTGAAAACAGTAAGTTCCGCGAAGGTTTTGAAAGGGCACGTCTATCCGACGGTTTTGCGGTCGCCCGGCCAAAGTGTGACACTAGGCGCTGGCATGGGCCGCTACTCGGACGATCTTTCCGAGCGGATCTGTGCGGGGTACTGCGTGCTTCGGTTCGCGGGCATCCATGGGGCTCGAGAACATGTGGCCAAGGCGCTCAACCATCACGGCATTCGAACCCGTTCACGCAAGGCCGGTGCGACCTGGACTGGGTTCGAAGTAGCCGAACGAATGAAACAATACGAGGCGCGGTCTTTTGCAAAAGGCAGCCGCAACGTTGCCCGCCAGGTCCTCGTAGAGAAGTGGTCTCGGATAGTCTACTACCCGATCAAAGTGCTTAGTCCCTACAAGCCAAAAGACGGCTCCGGTTGACCGTGAAAGGTATCCTAGCAGCCCGTGGTAAATCTTTTGTGAACGAGTGACCTTGAATCTACCTGCGTCGTCTTTAGATATATGGGGATGGGGCGGAAGAAGGATCGGGAAAAACAATCAGGGGTTGTGGGTGGCGGCGAGCGAGATTGCGACTACGCCGGGGCACGTGTTTTACGAGCAACTGAACACGGTCTTGAACGCAGAGAAGTTTGACCAGCGCATCGAAGCGATCTGCCGGAAGTATTACAAGAGCAACTCCGGGCGCCCATCGATCACGCCGGGAACCTATTTCCGGATGCTGCTGTTGGGCTACTTCGAAGGCATCGAATCCGAGCGCGGGATGGCGTGGCGCGCAGCCGATTCGCTGAGCTACCGCAAGTTCCTGGGTTACGATCTGAGCGAGCCGACACCGGACCACTCGACAGTGTCGCGGACCAGGCGTCTGTACTCGGTTGAGACGCATCGCGCGGTGATGAAGTGGGTGCTGAAGATTCTGCGTAAGCACGGCCTGGCGGATGGGCAGAGCGTGTGTATCGACGCCACCACCTTGCAGGCCAACGCGTCGATGAAGAGTCTGGTGCGGCGCGATACGGGCCAGACCTACGACGACTACCTGCGGCAGTTGGCCGCGGCCGAAGGCGTGGAGAATGCCAGCAAAGAGCAGTTGGCGCGGCTGGACCGCAAGCGCAAGAAGAAGGCGTCGAATGACGATTGGACCAATCCCAACGACCCGTCGGCGCGCATTACCAAGATGAAAGATGGACGCACGAAGCTGGCGCACAAGGCCGAGCATGCGGTGGATCTGGCCTCGGGCGCGGTGTTGGCGGTGACGGTGCAGCCGGCCGATCGCGGCGATACGGCGAGTTACGTGGAGACGCTCGACGCCGCGCAGCGCGAAGCCGGGAAGGCGCATCCGGCGGGCATCGAGGAAGTCGTGATGGACAAGGGCTATCACAGCGGCGCGGTGTTGGTGGACTTAGCGGAGCGAGAGATTCGCAGTTATGTGCCGGAACCGGAGCGCGGCCAGCGCCACTGGTCGGGCAAGCGCATAGAGCAACGTTGTGTGTACGCGAATCGGCAGCGGGTACGGGCGGCGCGGTCGAAGCGATTACAGAAACTGCGGGGCGAGTTGTGCGAGCGGAGCTTCGCGCACTGCTACGAAACGGGCGGCATGAGGCAGGTCTATGTGCGGGGTTCCGACAATGTGTTGAAGCGGGTGCTGGTGCAGGCGGCGGCGTTCAACATAGGATTGCTGCTGCGGAAGCTGAGCGGATGGGGCAAGCCGCGGCAAGCTCAGGGACGGAGAATCGCATTGACTGCACTCCTATTCGCTGTATCCGTCGTCCAGGACGCATACAGCGCCGCTCAAAACTGGTTGCACAACTCCGCTCGCGATCTTTTTCTACAAATCACCACCGCCCCCGGCCGGCAGGACCTTCCTCAATAGAGGCATTTCCGCCACGGGCATGACACCTTAAAGCACTTCCGTCCAGGTTGGCGAGGCTGCGAAGGCGGCATGAATCAGTCCTACGTGAGAATAGGTCTGCGGAAAATTCCCCCACATGCGCGGCTCCACAGGGTCATAATCTTCAGACAGAAGCCCTAACGGCGACAACGCTCCATAGATCCGATCAAATGCCGCCTTCGCTTCGTCTCGTCGTCCGGCGGAGGCCAATGCCTCGATCAGCCAGAAGGTACAGATAACGAAAGCAACAGAGGGCTTGCCGAAGCCATCATTCAGACTATAGCGTTGCAGCCAGGCTCCGCGCGCTAAATCTCTGTGAATGGCGTCAATGGTACTACTCAGTTTCGGATCGCCCGGGGGAAGAAAGCGCAAGCGGACCATCTGAAGCAGCGAAGCGTCCAGATCTTGTCCTCCATAATGGCCCACGAAACTCGCTTTGCTCGCGCTCCAGGACTGGGCGATGATTTCGGCACGAATCCGATCGGCTGCCGAGTGAAATTCGCCCGCGCGCCCTGGAGAATGCCGGTCAGCGATCCCCGCCATGCGATCCGCGGCTGCCCAGCACATCAGGCTCGAAAATGTTTGCGGCTTCCATTCGGTGCGATACTCCCAGATACCCGCGTCTGGAACGCCAGCGAGCGAGATAGCCTTCCGCGCCAGTTCCTCAATCAGCCGTAAGGCGGCCGGCGAACGCTCCGCGCTCATGCGTTCGTCGAGGAAAATCGGAGTCAGCGCCAGCACCATTTCCCCGTAGATATCGTGTTGTGAATGGAGCGCCGCCCCATTTCCGATCCGCACTGGCTGCTCACCGTTATACCCAGGCCAGCTCTCCAGGATCGATTCCTCCAGGTTGCTCGATCCGTCCACCCGGTATAGGGGCGCCAGCGTCAGCCCCGGCGCACCACCAGCCACGTTCAGCAGGTACTGAACAAACTGCTCGCGCTCTTCAAATTGACCCAACAGTCCAAAAGCGTTCAGCACGTAGTAGGAGTCCCGCAGCCAGCAATAGCGATAATCCCATCTGCGCCCGCTACCGGACGACTCCGGAATCGATGTCGTCATCGCCGCAATGATCGCCCCGGTGTCTTCAAAGCAATGGAGCTTCAACGTCAGTGCGGACCGGATCACCTCCTGTTGGAAAAGGGGAGGAATGTCGCATTGCTTCACCCAGCGTTGCCAGTAGCGGGCAGTTTCGCTCCAGAAGCGTTCGCATAGCGGCACGAGAGGCTCTTCCACCGGAGTCCCCCAGGTTAGGACAAGGTGCTGGCGGCCGGTTAGGGTAAACGGCTGGCCACCCAAGTAGGAAAGAGGCAAGTCGGTGGTTAGGCGCAATTGGCTAGCGAATCCTTCGAATTCGACATGGTGCGAACCATGCACCACCGAGGATCGTTTCTTGGACCAGCCGAGCCTCGGTTCGCATGTAACGGCGATGCGGGGTGTCCCCTCAATCGGCTCGACAATCCGGAGCAGTTGCGTCGGACGGAACGCACGGCCAAATTGCAGGAACCGAGGGGCAAAATCTATCACGCGGAACGAGCCCGTCGGGCTTTGAAAAGTTGTTTCAAGAATGTTTGTGTTGGGCAGGTAGCGCTGGACGCCGGTCTCTCCACCCGCGGGCCCAATACGAAAGCGGCCGCCATCCTGACTGTCTAAGAGCGCCGAATACGTCGGCTCCGAATCAAACCTGGGCAGACAGCACCAAACGATATCGCCGCTATTATGTATAAGCGCGGAAAATTGGCAATTTCCAATCAAACCCAGGTTTTCAAGCCGCATGTTTTCCTAATATAGGTGGCTGAATAAGATCTAGTGGAATGAATAGTCATGCTTCGACGTGACCGCTTCATTGCTCTGCCAGTTCGGGAATCGAACCGTAGTCGCGGATATCGATACTGGCCAGTCTTTCCGCCCACACTGGCCGATTCAGCGTGGCACTCACGCGAATTCTCCTTCCAGCCTTTCGAGAAACTGATGGACCTGCTTGACCGAAGACAAACGATAGCGCGCGTGCGTCCGGCAACGGCGCCCTACGCGGACTGTAACGCCACCAGAGAGCGCGCAGAAGGCCGGCTCGTCCATGAGGTCGTCACCGATAAATACTGGCACGGCGCGGGAACCCGCGGCGGACAGTTCGCTCGCCACGGCCACACCCTTATCTCCTAGCTCGCGGGGCGCCAGCTCCCAAACTTTCTTGCCGCGAATCAGCTGCAACGTGTCGTCGAAAGGAGCTAGGACTCCCTCGACAAACTTGCGGGCCTTGCGAACACCTTCCTCGGTCACGCTCTGGTAATGGATCGCCAGCGTCAGCCCTTTGTCTTCGAGCCAGACGCCGGGGACGCTCAACAACAGGCAGGCGAGCCAACTCTTGACGCAGGCCACAGCTTCGCGCGCTTCTTCCGTGATGGCCCCGGCGGCGCGCCCCTCCCAGCCATGCAAGCCGAGGTACCGTATGCCGGGGACTCGTTTACGACCGGAGACGTATCAGATTCATGGATACGCGGCATCATCATTGGCCATGAGTTCAGAAAGGATACGGAGCTTTATTTCGAGATCTACGATCAGCAGGACGTCGCTGGAATCGACGGTAGACCTCGAGCCCGTGAATCAACGGTCGGCATCGGCGGCCGGCTGCCGATCGATCGCAGCGGCGCGCTCCGGCTGATGGGCATGGCCGGCCGTAGCCTAGTTGCGGCCAATCTTACGAATGGCCAGCCGAGCTGGATCGCCTATGTGGGAATCCAATACCTGTCGGCTCGACAACGGAGGCACAGCAGTGACTACATGGAGGCCGCACGTGAGTTCTCCTCACCGCGTGCCGTTCAGCGCGAGGCGCCTTATTGAGAAGGCTTACGCCTTGCACTTCGCCGCCGGAGCCGTCCGAGCCAGAAGACCGATAACTACTAGACATCTGCGCCTGAGATCGTGGAGCATCGGTGAAGCTCCAGATGTTGCAGATATGCGTACTTGGCTTGGCTCTTTCGGCCATTTGCCATGTGTATCAGGTCATCGAAGCGAGCACTATCCAGATCGCCACCGATGACCGCCTGGAATTGCTCCTCGTGTAATTTCACTAGTTCGCGGATACTTTCGGCGAACGCATCTAATAGATCTTTGGCATCCCGACAATAAACTACACCCGTCATTCGGAAGATTAGAGCCTACTCAGCCGGAAAGGTTTCGCGGTAAGCAGGCGTCGAGATTAAGATTTCTTTAAACTGATTTCTCTGGCCCAGCTTTCCGCTTCGAAGTAACCGGCTTGGGCGTTCTACCAGCGCCAAGACCCACTTGACAGCAAAATTGAGCGAGTATAAAGTTTTCTCGTGGTCGCCATTCGCTGGCCGCCATTCCTTCAAGAGTTCACACACCGAGAGACCGGAAATCTTCGATTTGGGAGGATTTGTTATGGCGCGATGTGCCTACTGTCAGACTGAAACCGAACTTTACGCTGGTGCGATCCCCATTTGCGTCCAGTGCGCCGATCTGTCGCCGGACAGACGGGCCGCGCGGGTAAAGCTGGTTCATGATCTCCATGAGGCGACCATGCGGGCCGACGCCGCGACAGCGGTCTGGACTGAAATAACCGGGAACATCCCTAGCGGCCTTCCCCATCCAGATGGTGTCCAGCGCATCCAGAATGCATCACGGGAGATGGAAACTGCCCGAACAGAGATGATGAGGGCCCACAACCGGCTGAATGATTTCATTGAGCACGGGGTTGTGCCGGAAGACCTCAAGCAGCAGCGCTGACCAACCCCAAAAAGAAACCGAGGAGTCAGGCGCGCGAGTGGAAAGCCTGCTGCTTCCTCCGTGGTTTCCGGTTGGAGTGACGGCCTACTCTTCTAGGTAACCGGAGAATCGCGCTCAAGGCTATGGGAGTGAAGGCAGATTAGTTCGTCGGGAATATGATCGCCATCGCCGTGGAGGGCATACGTGCATAGTCGGGCGACGGAATGGTGCTCGATCACTTTGTTCCAGAGCTCTTCCAATCGGGCCGTTCCCTTCGGGTCAGTTCCCCGCAGCTGGCTCACCATCTCGCCAAAAACGCGTACCTTGCCGTGGTGGCCCGTCGTGGCACTATTTCTGACTCGATCGATAAGGGATGCAATCGTGCGGCTGAAAACTTCTTCGTCCAAGACTCCGTCGCGGAGAAACTGTGCCAATAGCTCCTCAGCGGTGATGCAGATAAGCTGCTCTGAACGCTCGTAGACCTCAGAGGTAAGGCCTTCCAGTTGAAGCCGGAGCTTGATGGATTCGCAATGATCAGCAGACGTTATCAGGATCACGCCCTCGCCGCTGCGCAGCCCTGCGCTGGCGAATAAGGCAACCGCCTGCCCCACCAAATCCTCATCCGTATATGGATACACGATGTGCCCACAAGGATGTGGATTCACCAGAATCGAAGCACCGTTAGCATTCATATAGACTTCAACAATGTTACCGCGGGACGCTTGGCCGTTTAGCGCTGCGGCTTCTTCTTGGCCGGCGCCTGCCGCAAAGCTCGGCGGAGGTTCTTGTCCGCGCCTTCAAGACATTCCTGAATCTCATCTACTTCCGGAACCTTGGTGTCATCGATATCATGCAGAGACGCTTGTGCCAACTGAATGCTGTGGACAGTGTCGGTAATTTTGGTTCGATCAGTTTTGCTCAGGTCCATCGTATTTAGAACAGCCGTGAGCCTCAAGGTGTTTCAAGTAGGCGTATTTTGCTTCCTGTTTTTTCTCATTCGCCATATGGATCAAATCATCGAAGCGAGTGCTGTCCAAGTCGCCGCTCAAAATTGACTGGAATTGCTCTTCGTGCAGACGTACCAGGTCTTGTATCGCCTCGGCAAACCCGCCCAGGAGGTTTTTTGCTTCCTCACAGTACAACACGCTATTCATGATCCATTTCACCAACTCACGACTTCGTTCCTCCTGCTTCTCAGAAGTGCAATCGAGTTGCCAGAATCACGCTCTTGGGCGTGAGCAGTTGGCGTCAGGTCCCAATCTGCGGATTTCTACATGGCTCGCCCAGCTACTTCTTTCCCGCTACCACAAGCGCCACGCCGCCAATAAGAGCTAAAAAGCCCGTCATGGGAGGAAGCGGTATCGTGTGGTTCTTATCGCGGCTGGCGTGAATCGGTCCGATGTCCACAACCCTTTCTCGCGTGGTGTAGGTCAGCCCTCCCCATGCCAACCCGAACAGGCCCACCACAATCAGAATGATCCCGAGCGTTCTATTCATGAATTCCGCCCTCCCGGGCGGTGTCAGCATTTGATCTATCGAATCGCCGTGACCTCGGATAACTGTTCTGTGGGGGCCCTTTGAGACTGCTTGTTTAGCGTGGGCAGCTCCGGAAAGTAAATGATATCCGGGCGGGCATTTATTACTGCACGTTTCTGCAGCCGCTTTGCTCCGGGCGCAGGATTCACGGAAATAGAACCGGCCCAATAACCCAAGGCCAACGTGGCCAGCAATCCAATTCCCACCGCTATCGTGGTTAAAAGAGATAGCGCGGACACGAACAGAAGGAACGTTCCAACAATTCCGATTGCAACCAAACTCGCTAGAATCAAGAGAAATCGGGCGATCATGGCTCTATACGAGCAAATGAGGGGCCACTTGTGGCTCCGCTTCTACCACATCCGCTGGCGCAGTAACGCCCAGATACTCCAAAGCATCCGCCATACTTCCTACTAACTTCTCCGGCGGAGAGGGCTGAAAACGCTGACGCGCGCGGTCGATCTCTCCGTTAAACCCCCACACGCCGATAAGAATTTTGGTTTTAGGAAATTTTGCCCGGAGCTGCCGGTTCATTGCCCTCGCTTGGGAAAACGCGAACGGCGGGACAGCCGAAATGCAGATCACGTCGTCCCGGGCCGGGGCCAGGGCAGCAGGAAGATTGTCGGGAAAGAAACCCATCGGAAATGCGATGCTGGCATGGCCCGCCTGCTCCAGCAATTGAGCCAACATGGCGGCAGCGATTTCATCGGCTTCATCCTGAGCCGGCAAACAGAGGATACGCCCCGTAGCGACCAATTCCAGCGGCTCCGCGTCGTGTTCCAGAGCATTGTGGTCCGCAGAATTCTTTGCCTTCTCGGAGAACTCCGCTAACATCTCACGCACACTTAGGAACAGAAATTCCTCACGCTCCGGATCAAGCGCACCTTTGTGACGATCCTGCTCCGCCATGGTGAGCGCCGGTAAAATGACGGCATCGTACAACTGCAGCAGCGAATGTTCTTTTAGGTACTCTTCGGCGACAGTTCGCGCCTCGATTTCGTCCATCGCCAGGAGCCGCTGATATAAGTGCGCCTCGGCCGCCAACACGGGCTGATCTCCCAGTAGGATGTGCAGAAAGGACAACTGTAGGACGTGGCGCCCCAGAACCACCACGCAAACCGTGAGCGGCGTGGAAAGGATTAAGCCAGCCGGTCCCCACAGGACGGCCCAGAAGACCGCCGTCACCAGCAGAGCCAGCGAAGAAATTCCAGTCTGGGCGCCGTAGAGCCAGGGTTCCAGAAAATTCCCCGTTATCAGCTCCAGAGTAGTCAGTAGCAGGAAAACCATTATCGGGGGTGCCCAAGTGTTGAAAACCGCGAGGGAGAGAAGAACAGGCAGCAAGCCTGCCACTACAGATCCGACGTAGGGAACTGTGCGCAGGAGAGCGGCCACGGTTCCGAAAAGAGCGGCGTACGGGACACCTATCAAAAACAAGCCGGTACCAAAAAGCAGCCCGAACACTGAATTCACCAGGAACTGGAGCATCAGATAACGACTGACGCGCCGGGTGGCATCATCCAGAGCCTGCGTCATCACGTTGACGCGATTCACTCCTGCGAGCCGGAATAACCGATTGCGCAGATCGCTTTCCTCCACGAGCAGAAAAACTGTAAAGACCAGAACAATTCCCAGCGTCACCAGCGGCGCCAGGAATGGCCGAAGCAAGTCGCGCACATAGAGCAAGCCATTGGGGGGTGTTTCCACTACTTGAACCGCAAGTGGACTTGTCGGAGAGGTGCTCGGTCCCGCCCGGCCCTTAGCGGGCGGCGGAGCTGGCAGTTCCTGAGCCGTGGCGAGTTCCTTTCCAAGCTCCTGGACGCTTTGCGCCGCCTGTCCCAACGAACCCTTTTGCGGAGCTCGCAGCGCCTTAATCTTGTTATCGATGTTCTCGCGATAGGCGGGCAGATCGCTTACTACCTGTATCAGTTGATTGAAGATCACATACCCAACCGCGCCGGTGGCCGTAACCAAAACCAGCACGATTCCAAACACCGCCGGAAGGCGTCTGATATGGAGTTTCTGCACCCAGCTAACCGCCGGAGATAGGACCAATGCAAGGGTGATGGCAAAAGCGAGCGGAATGAGGATCTCGCGCGCCAGATACAGTGCTGCGACCACTGCAATGAGAGTAGCGGCAGTTCGAATTCCCGGGGCGCTACGGGGCCGGATCACGCGAGACCTTGACGGATGTGCCTGTTTTCATGCATGTTCCTTTGATTGCAGTTCGGTGGCCGATTGAAGGAAGGCGTAAAACTTACCGCATTGTTGTCAGGAACGGCCCCGCGCGTGCTTCGTTTGAGCGAAGCTTGTTAATGGAAAGGGAACCGAATGGCGCAGAAGAAAGTGTTGTCCAAAGATAGCCCGTTTTTGAAAACCGCCGCCGAAGCAATTGGAACGGCACTTGGGAAGTTGGCGGTCCGAACCGGAGTTGCAACGCCGCCCACCAAGGCTAAAGCAAAAAAAGCGGCCCCGAAGAAGCGGACCGCGGCTTCCAAAAGAGCAGGGGTCGCGACTCAAGCCCGAAAGGCTGCCAAGAAGACCGGCCTCTGAATCCGGTCTAAGCCGGCAGCCAATTTTACACGGCCGCCCGCTCTCGGCCTTAGTAGGACGTGGCCTTCTGGTTCTTGACCTGAACCTCGTTCACCACAGATCAACGTTCGGAACGGAGGCGGCTAAAGTGGCTACCCGCGCGCGCTTCGCTTGAGAATCCACCTCGCCTTTCAATACCACCACGCGATTCTTGACGTCGTATTTCAATTGCAAGTCAAGTCGGTTCGCTACTAAAACGGCGTCCAAGTTTTTCTCAATCCCCTTATCCAGGTCCGAGTTCACGGTTTTCGCGATCTGCTCGCTGCCCGGCGGAATGACGGCGACTTGATCGGCGACGACCTGGCCCGCCGCCATGGTTTTGGCGATGCTTTCCGCTTGAGTCTTGGCATCCTCACTCGGCACATGCCCACCCAGAGTGACCACGCCTTTGTCACGATCTTGGTCGACCGAAACATCTTTGAAGCCGGCTTGCTCCAGCGACTGGCGCACCGCAGCCGAGACGTCGGGAGATTTCGTAGATGGCCGGGAACATCCTGTCCCGGTGAAGACGGCCAAAAGTACTCCAAGGATTGCGACGACTCTAGCTCGTTTCGAGACTAAAAGGTGTTTCATTGTTCTTATTCCTTTCTAAAAGGGGTTGATGCCAACTAACGCAGATGATTACCCAGGAACCAGATAATGATCAGGCCAGTTGGAACACCTAGTATCCAAGCGCCAAAGTATTTCATTTCGAACCTCCGGCCTCAGGTAATGCAATCCTAAGTCCGTCGGGACATAAAATGCGTCTGCGCCGATAAACCAAGCATTATGAAAGATTTAGAGGCTGAAATGGTTGGGGGCATTGGAACGAATGTCTTCGAGGACCATGCGCTTCTTGCATGCGAGTGCACCTCCTGTAACTTCTTGTAACCTCTTGCCTCGCGATGGCTCTATTCCAGTTTCAAGGTGTATTGACACCTTGAGTGTCTACCAAACCCGGGAGAAGAACATGCCATCTGCACCGACCACCAACAAACGTTCGAAGACTCCAGCGCGCCGCGAAGCAAACGTACTCTTAGAGACCCTGGTTGCCTTTAAGCGGGGCGACTTCTCGGTTCGAATGCCAGTGGACCTGGTCGGTATGGATGGCAAGATTGCCGACGTCCTTAACGATATTTTGGAGCTCAACGAAAAGATGGCAGGTGCGCTCGACGGCATCAGCCGGTCGGTGGGGAAAGAGGGCAAGATCGCGCAACGGGCATCTATTGGATCGGCGAGCGGCGGGTGGGCCGCTTGCATTGAATCCGTCAACAGCCTGATCGGAGATCTGGTGCAGCCATCGACCGAGGTTGCACGCGTGATTGGCGCGGTCGCTAAAGGCGATCTATCGCAGACGATGTCGCTCGCTGTAGACGGGCGGCCCCTGCGCGGGGAGTTCTTGCACACCGCGCGTGTGGTCAACACCATGGTGGAACAACTCAACTCGTTCGCTTCCGAGGCAACTCGCGTGGCACGCGAAGTTGGTACTGAAGGCAAGCTGGGCGGGCAGGCAGTCGTGACGGGTGTCGCAGGCACCTGGAAAGATCTGACGGAAAGCGTGAACTCGATGGCGAGCAACCTCACGAATCAGGTTCGCAACATCGCCGGAGTGACGACCGCCGTGGCCAAAGGTGACTTGACAACCAGAATTACGGTGGACGCCCGCGGCGAAATTCTGGAACTGAAGAACACGATTAATACCATGGTGGATCAGCTGAGTTCCTTCGCGGCTGAAGTAACACGTGTCGCCCGCGAAGTGGGCACGGACGGAAGATTGGGCGGTCAGGCGGAAGTAAAAGGCGTCGCGGGTGTGTGGAAGGATCTGACCGACTCCGTCAATTCGATGGCCGGCAACCTGACCAACCAAGTGCGCAATATCGCGGAAGTGACAACGGCCGTGGCCAAGGGCGACCTTTCGACGCGCATTACCGTCGACGCGCGCGGAGAAATCCTGCAGTTAAAGAACACCATCAATACCATGGTGGATCAGCTTAGTTCGTTCGCCGCTGAAGTGACGCGCGTGGCTCGCGAAGTGGGAACCGAAGGCTTGCTGGGAGGCGAGGCAGACGTGCCCGGGGTCGGCGGCACGTGGAAGGATTTGACAGACTCCGTTAATTCCATGGCGGGCAATCTTACGGCGCAGGTTCGTAACATCGCCGAGGTGACCACCGCTGTGGCTAAGGGCGACCTCTCACGCAAGATCACGGTTACGGTTCGCGGGGAAATCCTGGAGCTGAAGAACACCATCAACACCATGGTGGATCAGCTCAGCTCGTTCGCTTCCGAAGTAACACGCGTGGCGCGTGAAGTGGGAACCGAAGGTAAACTCGGCGGCCAGGCGAAGGTGGAAGGCGTCGCCGGTACGTGGCGCGATCTTACGGATAGCGTGAACTTCATGGCCGGCAACCTGACATCTCAGGTCCGCAACATCGCTCAAGTGACCACTGGCGTGGCGAAGGGCGATTTGTCAACCAAGATCACGGTAGACGCGCGCGGTGAAATTCTGGAACTGAAAAACACCATCAACACCATGGTGGATCAGCTGAATTCGTTCGCCAGTGAAGTGACGCGCGTGGCGCGCGAGGTGGGAACCGAAGGGAAGCTCGGCGGCCAAGCGCAAGTGAAAGGCGTAGGCGGTGTTTGGAAGGATCTGACAGACTCCGTCAACTCGATGGCGGGCAACCTCACCAACCAGGTTCGTAATATCGCTGAAGTCACTACGGCTGTGGCCCGGGGCGATCTTTCGACCAAGATCACAGTGGATGTTCAGGGCGAAATTCTGGCATTGAAAAACACCATCAACACCATGGTGGATCAGCTGAATTCGTTCGCCAGCGAAGTCACGCGCGTGGCGCGCGAGGTGGGTACCGACGGTAAACTCGGCGGTCAGGCGCAAGTAAAAGGCGTCGGCGGCGTGTGGAAGGATCTGACCGACTCTGTGAATTCGATGGCCGGAAATCTTACGGCACAGGTCCGCAACATCGCCGAGGTTACGACGGCGGTGGCGACAGGCGACTTGTCACGCAAGATTACGGTGGACGTGCGCGGTGAAATTCTGGAGCTGAAGAACACCATCAACACCATGGTGGACCAGCTCAATGCGTTCGCAGGCGAAGTGACGCGCGTGGCGCGCGAGGTGGGTACCGAAGGGAAACTCGGGGGGCAAGCGGAGGTGAAGGGCGTTGGCGGTGTCTGGAAAGATCTCACCGATAGTGTGAACTTCATGGGTGGCAACCTGACCTCTCAGGTTCGCAATATCGCGCAGGTGACCACAGCCGTTGCGAAGGGCGACTTATCGACGAAGATTACGGTCGACGCGCGCGGCGAAATTCTGGAGTTGAAAAACACAATCAATACCATGGTCGACCAGCTCAACGCATTCGCGGGCGAAGTGACGCGCGTGGCGCGCGAAGTCGGCACGGAAGGCAAGCTGGGCGGGCAGGCGGACGTGCACGACGTGGCGGGGACCTGGAAGGATCTCACAGATTCGGTCAACTCCATGGCGAGCAACCTGACCAGTCAGGTTCGCAACATTGCAGAAGTGACCACAGCCGTTGCGAAGGGCGACTTGTCCCGCAAAATCACGGTCGATGTGCGCGGCGAAATTTTGGAGCTGAAAAATACGATCAACACCATGGTGGATCAGCTCAATGCGTTCGCGGGCGAAGTGACACGCGTGGCGCGCGAAGTCGGCACCGAAGGGAAGCTCGGAGGCCAGGCGGAAGTGAAAGGCGTCGGCGGCGTCTGGAAGGATCTTACCGATAGCGTGAACTTCATGGCTGGAAACTTGACGTCGCAGGTTCGGAACATCGCGCAGGTGACTACCGGCGTGGCGAAGGGCGATCTCTCGACCAAGATCACGGTCGACGCTCGTGGCGAGATTCTGGAGCTAAAGAACACTATTAATACAATGGTGGATCAGCTCAACGGATTCGCCAGCGAAGTGACGCGCGTGGCACGCGAGGTCGGCACCGAGGGCAAGCTTGGCGGGCAGGCTGATGTTCGAGGTGTGGCCGGGACTTGGAAAGATCTCACCGATAGCGTCAATTACATGGCCAGTAACCTGACGAATCAGGTCAGAAATATTGCTGGCGTGACGACGGCCGTGGCGCGCGGAGATTTAACTACCATCATCACGGTCGACGCTCGCGGCGAGATTCTGGCGCTGAAGAACACCATCAACACCATGGTGGATCAGCTCAGCTCCTTCGCATCGGAAGTCACGCGCGTGGCGCGCGAAGTCGGCACTGAAGGAAAACTCGGCGGACAGGCGGAAGTGAAAGGCGTCGCCGGCACCTGGAAAGATCTCACCGATAACGTCAATTTCATGGCTGGAAACCTGACCAACCAGGTCCGCAACATTGCCGAGGTTACGACAGCGGTGGCGCGCGGCGACTTGTCGCGCAAAATCACAGTCGACGTGCGCGGCGAAATCCTAGAGCTGAAGAACACCATCAATACGATGGTGGATCAGCTTAGCTCGTTTGCTTCGGAAGTAACGCGGGTGGCGCGCGAAGTGGGAACCGAAGGCAAGCTCGGTGGACAGGCCGATGTGCGCGGCGTCGCCGGTACCTGGAAGGATTTGACGGACAGCGTCAACTCGATGGCCGGAAACCTTACGGCTCAGGTCCGGAACATTGCACAAGTTACGACGGCCGTCGCGAACGGCAATCTCTCGCGCAAGATCACCGTCGATGTGCAAGGCGAGATTCTGGAATTGAAAGACACGATCAACACCATGGTCGATCAGCTTAATTCCTTCGCCAGCGAGGTGACGCGCGTGGCGCGTGAAGTGGGTACTGATGGCAAGCTGGGCGGCCAGGCTGAAGTGAAGGGCGTAGCCGGAACCTGGAAAGATCTGACCGATAACGTGAACTTCATGGCGGCCAACTTGACTACTCAGGTGCGCGGTATTGCGAAGGTAGTAACCGCCGTCGCAAACGGCGATTTGAAACGGAAACTAATCCTCGAAACGAAGGGCGAGATCGCGGAGCTGGCGGACACGATCAACGGAATGATCGATACCTTGGCAACGTTCGCCGATCAGGTAACCACGGTGGCGCGCGAAGTCGGTATCGAGGGCAAGCTAGGCGGCCAGGCCCGTGTACCTGGTGCGGCTGGTATCTGGCGCGATTTGACAGATAACGTCAACCAGCTGGCCGCGAATCTCACCACGCAAGTCCGCGCCATCGCCGAGGTGGCGACGGCCGTGACCAAGGGCGATCTCACTCGGTCAATCGCGGTCGAAGCGCAAGGCGAAGTCGCATCGCTGAAGGACAACCTGAATGAGATGATCGTCAATCTGGCGGCAACGACTCGCAAGAACAACGAGCAGGATTGGCTGAAGACCAACATCGCCAAGTTTACGGGCATGATGCAGGGACAGCGAGATCTGCTCACGGTTGCACAACTGCTGCTCTCCGAACTGACTCCGCTGATTGGCGCACAGCACGGGACGTTCTACATCACCGATACCGTGGATGAAACGCCGGTGCTGTCGCTCTTGACTGGATACGCGATCGGGCAAGAGGACGACGTGCCGAAGCGCTTCCAGATTGGGCAGGGCCTGGTGGGCCAGTGCGCCAGGGAAAAAGAGCGCATTCTGGTTACGGGTGTACCCGGAGGTTATGTCAAAATCAACTCAAGCTTGGGCGGAAGCACGCCTTTGAGCATCGTAGTCTTGCCGGTTCTGTTCGAGGGCGATGTGAAAGCGGCCATCGAGCTTGCTTCATTCGGGCAGTTCAATGACGTTCATCTCGCATTCCTTGACCAGCTGACGCAATCGATCGGCATTGTGTTGAATACCATTGCCGCGACCATGCGGACCGAGCAACTCCTGCAACAGAGCCAAGCTTTGGCCGAAGAACTCCGCAGCCAGCAGCTACAGCTGCGAACCACGAACGCAGAACTGCAGGAAAAAGCGCAACTGCTGGCGGAACAAAAGACCGAAGTCGAAACCAAAAACCTGGAGGTCGAGCAAGCCAAGAAGGCACTGGAGGAGAAGGCGGAACAGTTATCGCTCACCTCCAAGTACAAGAGCGAGTTCCTGGCAAACATGAGTCACGAACTGCGGACTCCGCTGAACAACTTGCTGATTCTCGCGCGGATGCTATCCGAGAACTCCGACAAGAATTTAACCACGAAACAGGTGAAATTCGCCGAGACAATCCACACATCCGGAACGGACCTGTTAGCTCTGATCAGCGACATTTTGGATCTGAGCAAGATCGAATCCGGGAAGGTGGATTTGGATATTGGCGGCGTGCGGTTCGCCGAGTTGCAAGATTACTGCGGCAAGACATTCCGCCACGTAGCCGAGGGCAAAGGACTGGACTTCGGTATCAATCTTGGCGGCCCGGTAACCAACGAAATCATGCATACCGATGCCAAACGGTTGCAGCAGGTGTTGAAGAACCTCTTGTCCAACGCCCTCAAGTTCACCGAGCACGGTTCCGTTCAGCTCACAATCGACAAGGCCCACAGCGGCTGGAGCATGGGTCACCCGATTCTATCCCGTGCGAAATCGGTGATTGCCTTCACCGTGATGGATAGCGGGATCGGGATCGAGGCGGACAAACAGCGTATTATCTTCGAAGCGTTCCAGCAGGCTGACGGCACCACTAGCCGCAAATACGGTGGTACTGGACTTGGGCTTTCCATCAGCCGTGAACTGGCGCGGCTCTTAGGGGGCGAAATTCGCCTGCAGAGCGCGCCCGGCGTAGGCAGCACTTTCACCTTATATCTGCCGCAAACTTATGTCGCACAAGCTCAGGCTCCCAAGAGCGAGGCCCTGAAGATTACTCCGATCGAACTCGATCAGGTTGCGGGTGCGCCGCTTTCCGAAGTGGACGTGATTCTTTCGTCCCCGTTGGAACATGAAGAATTGGTGGAAGAACTGGTTCTCGACGATGATCGTAATTTGATCCAGCCGGGCGATTCTGTCCTGCTAATCGTTGAGGACGATATTACTTTCGCCAGAATTCTGGTGGACCTGGCCCACGATCACCAATTGAAGGCACTGGTGGCCTTGCGCGGTAGCAGCGCGATTTCGCTAGCCCGCGAGTTTAAGCCCGGCGCCATCACGCTCGACATCACGCTTCCCGACGTTGCAGGGTGGACGATTCTCGATCGGCTGAAGCACGATTCGGTTACTCGGCACATACCGGTTCATATCATCTCCGGCGATGAGGATCGCCGCCGCGGGCTCGCCCTCGGCGCCATGAGCTACCTGGAGAAGGCCGTCGCCAAAGATTCGCTGGTTGACGCCTTTGCCGCCATTGAAGAGTCCACGCAGAAACGCGTGAAAAAGTTGTTATTAGTGTGTCCGGATGAGGAGGAGCGGCAAAGTGTTGCCGGTTTGATCGCAGCTCCGGATCTCGAAGTCATTCAGGTACAAACGGCTGGCGAGGCGCTGGCCGTTACCAAGCACCAGTATCTCGACGGCATCGTGATTCATCCGGATCTCGAAGACATTGGTCCACTTCAGTTAGTGGAAGAGATCCAAGATCATCTCAGCCCGCATGTGCCGCCGATGATCTTAGTGGCAACGCGTGCTCTTACGGCGCCGGAAGAGCAAGACCTTGCGCGCGCGATGAGAATCAGCGTGGTGAAGCGAGCTCATACTCTGGAACGCGTCCTTGATAACACGGTTCTGCTGCTCCACCGCGCGGAAACTGACCTCACTGCGGATCAATGCCGCATCCTGGAACAGCTGCGCCGGGCCGACCCCACGCTTTCCGGGAAGACCATACTTGTCGTCGACGATGATGTCCGTAATATCTTCGCGCTGACTAGCCTGCTGGAAGAACACAACATGAAAGTGGTTCACGCCGAGAATGGCCGCGCGGGAATCGAGTTGCTCGAAAGCCGGCCGGATATCGATTTGGTGCTCATGGACATCATGATGCCCGAGATGGACGGATACGAAACAATGAGCACCATACGGAAGATTCCCGAGTTCCGCTCTCTTCCCATAGTGGCGTTGACCGCCAAAGCCATGAAAGGGGACCGCGCCAAGTGCTTAGAAGCGGGAGCCTCGGACTACATCACGAAGCCCGTGGATATCGAACAACTATTCTCCGTGCTGCGTGTTTGCATGGGCAGCGATGTGCATGAAGCGAGCCAGATGGTTGCTCCCGGCGCGTGATATCTTATGATGTTAAAGAGTCCAATGCCAACCGAGATTCCGGACAACCAGGACCGTCGCACGCCGGTTCGAGCGAAAATCCTGCTGGTGGACGACACGCCACACAACCTGGTTGCACTGGAAGCGGCACTCGAAGGATTAGGACAGGATCTGGTACTGGCAAAATCCGGTACCAAGCTCTGCGCTATCTATTGGAAGATGACTTCGCCGCCGTCTTGCTGGATGTGAAGATGCCGGAGATGGACGGCTTTCAAACGGCGGAACTGATCCGGGCCCGCAAACGTTCGCGGCATACTCCCATCTTGTTCTTGACAGGCTACAAGAGCGACGAACAATTATTCCGCGGCTATGACTTGGGAGCTGTAGATTTTCTCTTCAAGCCCATTGTTCCCGAGATCCTGCGCTCCAAAGTCAAGGTGTTCGTGGAATTGAGCAGGAATACCGCGCTGCTGCAGCGGCAAGCGGAAGTTCTAAGCAAAGCGGAACAGAAATTTCGGGCGCTGCTGGAGGCTGCTCCCGACGCAATGGCAGTGGTGGATGGCGAAGGCCACATCGTTCTGGTGAACGCGCAGGTGGAGAAGGTATTCGGCTACCGCCGCCAAGAACTGCTCGGGAAGCCGATCGGGATCCTCGTCCCGGAGCGTTTTCGTGAACGGCACTTGAGGCACCGTGCTAGTTTCTTTGACGAACCCAGAAGCCGGCCAATGGGAACCGGTCTGGAATTGTTCGGCGTCCGCAAGAACGGTACGGAATTTCCAGTGGAGATCAGTCTTAGCCCGCTGGATACGGAAGAGGGTTTGCTGGTAACCGCTGCAATACGCGACGTCACCGAGCGCAAAAAAGCGGATTCGGAGATCCGGGAGCTAAATGCGAGCCTGGAGCAGCGCGTTTCTGAGCGTACCGCCGCACTCTTGGAATCCAACGAAGCGCTTCGAAAGTCGAATGAGGATCTAAACCAGTTTGCCTACGCGGCCAGTCACGATCTGCAAGAGCCACTCCGCCTGGTGGCATTGTACAGCCAGATACTCCAGCAAAAGTACATAGACCGGCTCGACCCGCAGGCGGAGCAATACATTTCCTACGTCATCAGTGGGGCGCACCGCATGGAGACTCTACTGCGAGACTTGCTGGACTACTCACAAGTGGCGTCGGCTCCGGGAGAGGGACCGGTCGGTCCAGTGGTTTGTTCGGAAGTGCTGGACAAAGTATTGCTCAACCTGCAGGCCAGTATCGATGAGAATCAGGCTGCCGTGACATTCAACGGCCTTCCCACGGTTCAAGCACATGAGATCCGTCTGGTCCAGCTGTTACAGAACCTGATCGGCAACGCCATTAAGTATCGCAGCCCCGAGCCGCCTAAGATACACGTCGATGCCCAGCGCCGTCCCGGCAACTGGCTTTTTTCGGTGCAGGACAATGGGATCGGAATCAAGCCCGAGTATGCGTTACAGATCTTCGGGATTTTCAAGCGGCTTCATGGAAGTTCGTACCCAGGAACGGGGATCGGTCTGGCTATTTGTGAGCGCATTATAAAGAACTACGGGGGGCAGATCTGGGTTGAGTCCACGCCAGATAAAGGATCTACCTTCTATTTCACGTTGCCCGACCGGAATGATAGCTTACTACAACAATGACTCCTAGCCGTATGAAAGACAATGCGCCGGCAACTGCTCCGGGAATTCCGGCGCCGGACCTTGAAGTCCTTCGGGATTTCATCACCACGGCGGTGCACGATCTGCGGGAACCCCTGCGTGCCATTCGTCTCGGTTCACACTTGCTTGCGGCCGATGGTGGAAGTCCCTCCGCTGAGAACGCGGCGCGCGGAACCCAGTACGTTGTGGAGGGCGCAAATCGCATCGAGACGTTGATTCGCGATATCGCCGAGTACTGTTATGAAGAAGTGCGGTCGCCCAGCTCTGCCGAGATCGACCTGGAGATGGTATTGCGCGAGGCGCGAAATGAGCTCGCGGCGGAGATCAAGAGTTGCAGAGCCACGATCACTCACGATCCACTGCCTGTCGTGATAGGGAACTTCGCTTCGCTCGCCATAGCCATGCGGTGTCTCATCGCGAATGCGTGCAAGTTCCACGGAGAAGCCCCTCCAGCGGTGCACATAGGAGCCGTGCGCGAGGGACAGAAATGGAATCTTTCGGTCAGGGACAACGGCCTGGGCTTCGACCCGGTCTACAAGGAGCGAATCTTCAGGCCGTTTGAACGCCTCAATGGAAAGCAATTCTCAGGGAGTGGACTGGGCTTAACGCTTGCGAAGAAAATCATTGAACAGCATGGTGGAGATATCTGGGCCGACTCACGTCCTGGCCAAGGCACTACCATCAGCTTCAGATTGCCACAGGCGGATTCGTGAGAAGGTCCCGGATATAGGGTCCCAGCTTCATAAACTCATCCAGCCGGGACGGCTTTCGAAAATATCCGGTAGCCTTCAAATTGGCAGCTTGCGCCTTGTCTTTATGGGAGTCGGATGAGGTAAGAATGACCACCGGGACCTCACTGCACGTGGTACTTTGCCTCACACGCTCAAGGATTTGACCACCGCTCTTCTTGGGCAGGTTCAGGTCCAGCAGGAACAAGTGGGGTCGAGTGATGGTAGCATCCCGATCCATGTTTTCTACGAAGTCCACACCCTGTTCACCATCGTCAAATACCCGTAAATCAAATTCCAGGCCGGATTGTTCTAAGGCTTCGCGAACCAGGATGACGTCGGGCTCGGCATCTTCAACCAGAACGATATGAAAACAGTTACTACTCATGGTGGTCCTGCTTGCACCTGGATAACCATGACGCGACTATCCCATAGTTCCTATTGCCGCCCGGGAGTTGACGGAAGATTCCTGGTCTGCCTTTGAAAATTCGGAGAGCCTCTTGTAGAGAGTTCGCAGGCTAATACCCAGGATCTCAGCGGTGCGCTGGCGGTTGTTATTGGTATGAGCCAGGGTCAGCCGGATATAGGCCTCTTCCATTTCCTGAAGAGATTTACCAGGCTCGAACCCAAAGGAAGGCGTGGAGGCGGCCGCCGGAGCTAGCACGGCCGAGGGCAGCTTCCTGGGGAGATTAAAGCCCGCCGGAAAATGGTGAGCGGAAAGGGCGCCTTCACGGGCGATGATCACCGCCCGCTCCAAAATGTTACGCAGTTCCCGGATGTTTCCCGGCCAAGAATGACCCATGAGGATTCCCAAGGCCTCCGAATCAAGATGAGTTACCCGGCAATCGTTGCGCTGGTTAAGAATGCGGATCAAAGCCTCCGAGATCGCCGGAATGTCTTCTTTGCGGTGGCGCAGGGGCGGCAAGAAAATGTTAAAAACGTTGAGGCGGTAGAACAAGTCTTCCCGCAATTGTTTCTTGTCCAGCGCTTCGTCCAGGGAACGGTTGGTTGCCGCAAGCACCCTTACATTAACCGAAATTTCGCCTTGGCCCCCTAAGCGGCGGACCTTGGATTCTTCCAAAACCCGTAGCAGCTTCGCTTGCATGGGCATCGGCATCTCCGCAATTTCATCCAAGAACAGCGTGCCGCCGTTGGCATGTTCAAAACAGCCGGCCTGGCGTCCGATGGCGCCTGTAAAGGCTCCTTTTTCGTGGCCAAACAGCTCGCTTTCAATCAGACTTTCCGGAATGGCGGCGCAATTGATCGCGATGAACGGTCCGGTAGCCCTTGCACTGAGCTTATGAATCGCGGCGGCGGCGCGTTCCTTTCCAGTTCCGCTTTCTCCGCTGATCAATACGGAAGCGGTCTTGGGAGCCACCTGTTGAATCAGCGAGAACACGTGGCGCATGGGCTCGGATGTCCCCACCATATCGCCCAGAACTCCGTGGAGGCTCAGTTGGCGCTGTAGCCGTTCCGTCTCCACCATGAGAGTCTTTTGGCGGATGGCTCGCTCGAGCAGCGGCGCAAGAATCGTCTGCTGGGCTGGTTTTTCCAGAAACCAAAACGCACGAAGGTCATGAACGATGCCCAGGGCTTCGCGGATGCTCCCGAGACCGGTCAAAACGATCGCTGGGGTCAGATCTCCACGTTCCAGCAAGGTTTTCAGCAGGGTGTACCCGTCCATGCGCGGCATCATCAAGTCAGTGACAATGGCGTCGACGGGAACAGAGCCCAACTTTTCGAGGGCCTCCTCACCATCGCAGGCGGTTTCTGGAGCATATCCCAGGGCGGTGATAATTTTTGCGAGATCGTGGCGCTCTTGCGGGTCGTCGTCCACAACCAAAACGCGGGCGAGCGTTGGGGAGGAAGCCATGACGTTATTGTATCGGAGCTATCTTAGAGCTTAGTACGAAGTCGTGCGGCGCTAAGCATCCGTGCAGGATCTGCATGGGTGCTGTAAAAATTGCTGTTTTCGCTGCATATTTCGATGCCGCTGATTGCCCCCTCCAAGGCGCGAGAAGTGACCTCCTCCGGGCAATCGAGCCACTTTTCGCGCCAGCAAAAGCTATTCGCATAAGTCCTCCGTCTAGTTCGTCTTAAGGTTGGGCCGCAATTATTTGCTGGCGCCGAGCGAGCGCAGCAACAGTTTCCGCGCACGATGATGGCGGGTCTTGACAGCGCCTATCGAAAGGCACAATGAGCGTGCCGTAGCGGCCGTGCTGAGTTCATGCAAGTCGCGTAACTGGATGACCAAGCGATACTTCTCGGGGAGGCGCGTGAGAGCTCGATGCAGCCGATCCCGCTCCTCTTTCTGCTGGATTTGCATATCCGGCAGGCTGGTAGGATCGGCCAGCTTGCCAGCAAGGGCCTCATACAGCGGCATAATGGGCGCACTAGCCCGGCCGCGCCGCAAATGGATCACTTCGTTCGACGCGATCCTACTCAACCATGTCTTAAAACTAGCTTCGCGGCGAAACTGTCCAAGGCTGTAGAAAGCTTGCAGAACCGCCTGTTGAACAACGTCTTCCGCTTCGGAGTGGTCCCGCAACCTCATTCTGGCAAAGCGAGTTAACGAGCTCAGATAGGGCGCTACCAGCGCACCAAACGCATCGGTGCGGCCCTGCAGCACAGAGTCGATGAGCCCCTCGTCGGCGTCCCGCGATGAAGGCTGACCGCCGCCGATCCATCCTGCAGCATGCGCCGCAACGTATGCCGGATCGGAGACACAATGTTCAATTGCCGGATACATTGGCCGCGAAATATGCACGTGGTTTGCCAAACTATTTCGCTTCGGCACGGCCTGCCAAACTGAGATACAATTTCCCCCATGGCCCGCGTTTCTCACGGCGTCTTCTGCTTGCTCATCCTATCTTCGGTTTGCTTCATCGGCCGCGCTCAGACGCCGTCTTCGCAGCCAGCGGTTTCTATTGTTCCCCAAGTGCGTCCTGAATTGCCGGCGGCCGGCGCTCCCGAAGTACATCTGCGAGTAGATTCCTCCTTGGTTCTCGTTCCTGCGCACGCCACGTCCGAACGCGGAACATCCGTCACGGACTTACTGAAGGAAAACTTTCGGTTGTACGAAGACGGCGTGGAACAGAAAGTTTCCTACTTCTCCAAACAGGACTCACCGGTCTCCGTAGGTCTGGTCTTCGATTCCAGTGGCAGCATGGCTAACAAAATCCGCGAGTCGGCGGAAGCTGCGGCTGCGTTCTTCAAGACCGCCAATTCCGGAGATGAGTTTTTTCTGGTGGAATTTGGGGAGAAACCGAAGCTGATGATGCCCTTCACTTCCGATTCAGACCAGATCTATCGGAAGATCGCGCGAACCAAAGCTTTCGGCCGCACGTCCCTGATCGACGCTATCCATTTGGCGCTGGTTCAAATGACGCACGCGCGAAATCCCAGGAAGGCCATCGTGATACTTTCGGATGGAGGCGATAACCGCAGCCGGTTGACGCGCGGGGAGATCAAAAACGCACTGCTCGAATCCGAGACACAAATGTATGCGATGGGAATATTCGATTCGCTGAAACATACGCGCGAAGAAAAAAACGGTCCACAGTTGCTCGATGAGCTTGCCGTCCAAAGTGGAGGACGGCTGTTTACTGTGGACCGGATTGACGATCTCGATACTGTCAGCGCAACCATCGGAACCGCTTTGCGTAATGAGTATCTCTTAGGTTACGTTTCCTCCAACCCATCTCGCGATGGCAAGTATCGGCAAGTCAAAGTAACTGTCGATGTTTCGCCGCCAGTGCCGGTTCCAAATGTGACGTACCGGCATGGCTACTACGCGCCGTCGGAATAACCGGTTCTAAAAACGGAAGCCGAAGGACACCGGTATATAGTCGGTGTGTGAACCGCTGCCCATGAAGATCCGATGATAGCGAGCCTCGGCGAAAAGCTTCCCGTGCCACTTGGTTCCGAATGCGATACCCGCGCCGCCGTTGACTCCTGGCTTATTGACGGTGTAAGACGACAGGACCTCAGTGGTTGGAATGGCGGTCTGATAGAACCCGAAGAACGGATCAAATCCAGTGACGGCGGCCAGGCCGGGCTGGGTAAATTCCTGCGTGCGGTGATACAAGCCCCCGCCGCCGATCAGATAAAGATCGAAATGTCCCCGCGAGGTCAGATGAACAATCGGATCCAGCGTAGCCGAAAAGACGCTCACGTCGCCGCCGGGAAATCCCGCGGCATTCAGCGTCGTGCCATTGATGCCGAAGCGATTGTAATCGACCTGAACCATCGCGCCAACATATTGCGAAAAGTTGACTCCGGCTCCGCCTCGAATATTCCAGCCTTCGTCTAAGTGCCGGCCGGTGTTGCCGACTGGCTGCGTGAAACCGCCCCCTGCATCAAACGAAAATCGCGAGAACTCTTGCCCGGACATGACCTGTCCGGCAATCAGACTCGCCGCAAGTAAACCTAATGTGTACGTGAAACGTTGCATATTGAAAAACTCCCTCAGCCAAGTAGACCCGTAAGCATTCCGTATTGTTTCGGCAAAACCTGCGCATATTGTCTTTGGATATTGCGCTGGACATCAGGCGGCAACTTGACACTCCGCATGAACCCTCGATCGATTGGCGCGGGCCGCCGACTCTCTTTCCTTGATTCGCGATTGAACCATGCGGCGCGCGCGCAGCAGCCTGATGCGAGCAGCCGTATAACTGATACCACGTCTGCCGGCGATTTCCTCGATGGGATAGCCCTGCAGGTAATCGTCGAACAACTGCCGATCGCTCAGCCGGCACTGAGCCAGGAAGCGTTCCAAGTCGATGAAGGCCAAGTTTATACCTGCGGTAGTCGCCAGATCGGTGAGCGGTAATTGGTGATTCTCGCTCCGCATCACGTTGCGGTAAAAATTCAGTGCGATGGTATTCACCCAAGTAGTGACTACGCTTTCGTTGCGAAGCTGGCCGATACGCTCCCAGCCCTTGGCCCAGGCAGCCTGAGCGGCTTCCCGCGCGCAATCGATACGGGCGCCGCGAGAAAGTAACAGCCGGATAGTGCGATCAAATCCATGCTGGTACGCGTGTCCGTATGCTTCTACTGTCATGGCTATTCGCGCTCCTCTTGTGCTTGGTTTGCATTTCAAAGCCCACAAGGATCTGAATCGTGCGAACATCTTCTTCTGCCAGAACTTGAAAGATTTACTTTTACCGTTGCAAAGTGAGCAGAAGTTGCATGCGATTGCTAGACGGCTTAACTATCGAGAACGCGGTCAAGACGATCGACGCGTAAATTCAAGTCTTGCAGACGACTTAGGAGTGATTCGCCGCTCTCCAGGGTCGAGGAGTTTAGTCTTCCGCATAACCGCCGCTCTAGGGTTCGAATCCTGATCAATCCATCAGATCCACGATATGTTGCCTAAGATCATGGGATTCGCATTCATTCTTCGTTTTGTTGGGGCTGTCATATAGAATTGGTCTCTAGCACATCTCGATCCAAAACATGGTTTCTCTTGGGGTTAGAATTGCCGTGCAAAAACCTCACGCGAGCAGAAGTATTTGCCGCATTATTTGTTCTATCAGGCCTTCAAGTACCGACCCCCTCCGCTAAACCTTTTTGAGATCAAGCAAATGGGCGCTGAATTTCGATGGCCCTTGAGTTGCCCATTCAGGGCGTGGCCCGGCACATGCCGGCTGCATATAAAAGGAGATCTACGATGAAACATTACCTGCTAAGAATTGCTCTAGTGGCAATCGTGGGTATCGCCGGTGTGGGCATTGTTAATGCAGATCAATGGGACAAGAAGACCGTCATCACCATTGATGAACAGATGCAATTGCCTAACGCAACGCTGCAGCCGGGAACCTACGTAATCAGACTGCATGACTCACCTTCCAATCGTCACGTCGTTCAGGTGTTCGACAAAGACGAAAAGCACATCGTGACCACAATCCTCGCCATTCCGAATATGCGACTTCGACCCACGGGGAAGAGCGTATTTGCATTCTGGGAAGTTCCGGCCGGAAAGCCCAAGGCTCTTCGCGCGTGGTTCTATCCCGGCGATAACTTCGGTCAAGAGTTTGCGTATCCCAAAGAAGAAGCGGCCCAGATCACGGCCACCAACAGTGGCGAGACTGTGCCTGTAAACGACGCGAAGCCTGAGGAATTATCCACTACGGCCGCGGTAGAACCGGCACCGGCGGAACCACCTCCGGCCGAACCAGCCCCGGCCGCTCCAGTTGCCACCGCGGAACCGACCCCAGCTCCGGCGCCTGTAGAAGTCGCTGCAGCTCCGCAAGCACCACCGCCGCCTCCCGTCGCGGTTAGCGAGCCAGCACCGGCTCCGGTAGCGGCAAACCCGACGGCGCAGAGCCTCCCGCAGACCGCATCCAATGTGCCTCTCATCGTTCTGCTGGGATTGTTGTCACTGGTTGCTGCACTTGGTCTGAATCTCGCATACCATCGCAGCTAGGTTAAAGGGGGCAGGCGGCGGCTGCTACTTGCCCCACTTTTAATTCCTCATGCTCAACGCCGCGTTAGTACTCACGTTTGCATTGGCTCCGTCACTGGTTGGTCAGGCAAAAGATCCGCCAGCCGAGTCGGAATTTACTCTGCGCACCGCCAGTCAATTGGTTGTGCTCAATGTCGGCGTACAGGATGTCCACGGGACAGAAATAAGAGGTCTCAAGGCGGAAAATTTTAAAGTCTACGAGGACGGCCATCCACAAGCAGTTAAGCAGTTCGCCGCCGAGGACCGTCCAGTAACCGTAGGCATCGTTCTTGACGCGAGCGGCAGCATGCGAACGAAGCAGGCCGAAGTAGTCAGGGCAGCCTTAGCGTTTGTACATTCGAGCAATCCAGATGACGAAGTGTTCGTTGTCACTTTCAACGATCATGCATCTCTGGGGCTTCCGTCAAAAGTTTCTTTCTCACAAAATAGCAACGAAGTTAGAGCTGCTCTGTTGGGCCGGAAACCCGAGGGCAAGACAGCGCTGTACGACGCGCTCGTGCTTGCCGCGGATCATCTCGGCAAAGGCAAGTGGGAGAACAAGGCTCTGCTTCTCATCAGCGATGGCGGTGACAATAACAGCATTCATACCATGGCGGAGGCGATCCGCGCCGTTCAGAAGTCATGGGCCACTGTTTATGCCATCGCATTTTTCGATCCCGATGAACCCGAGCATAATCTTGGAGCGCTCCATCGTCTTTCCAAAATGAGCGGCGGCGAAGCCTTTGCGCCAAGAGAACTAGCGGAAATTCGTTCTCTGTGCATGCGAATTGCTGAAGACCTTCGCGCCAGTTACACCGTGGCATATACGCCGCCCCACCCGGAAGAACACACTGCATCACGGAAAATCAAAGTTCTCGTTACTGGCCCCAACAGGGGCAAGGTAATGGTCCGGACGCGTGCCAGCTATATATTGGCGGATCGATAGCAAGAAACACAGTCCAGTCGGCAGGATCTAACGGAGGATAGGTCCGATGTCTCTCTTAGAGGTGACAAGCGTGGGTATTTTGGCTGGATTCTGCTAGTCGCTCAGCCCACTGTGGATGCGACTTCATCATTGCCGGTCAAGCCGGGTGATACATCGCTCACTGGGGAAGATCGATTCAAGTGGGTGGTCCTTTCCACGGTTGGGCCCAAGAATCTTGGAGGGGGATTGGTCGTAGTAGGGATCCAGACATGGGGAAACGATCCGCAACAATATGGCCCCCACTGGGACGGCTTCGCCAAAGCCTACGGCGCGCGCCTGGGAACTGGAGACACAATTAATTGGTGGAAGCGGGCGTGGGCGCGCTTTGGGGCGAAGATCCGCCCTATATTCGTGCGGCGGGTCAACCCGTCAAGAGCCGAGTGGGACACATTTTCAAGATGGCCTTTGTGGCTCGCGACCGTGCGGGCGAACTTCGCCCAACCTACGCACGGTTTATCGCTGTCCCGAGTGGCCTGATTGTCTCCAATACCTGGCGGCCCGATTCACCGATCACAGCAGGTCATGTCTCGTGGCAGGTAGGCATGAGCTTTCTTAACCGGATTGTGAGCAATACGTTTTCCGAATTTGTGCCAGGCATCGTGAACCGCAGGAAGCGAAGTGTATCCGAGACTGGGGAGGACTAATAGCGAAGCGTCAAACCAGCCGGCCATCATGACGCGCGATAGAGCCAGAATCCGTTCGATCGATATCCAATCCAAGCGAAGCAGGAATGAAAGTTCCTCCGAAACAATTGCCCAACAGCACACTCTAACGGGTGAGCCCTGGTATTCGTACAAAAACGGCCAGGCGCTCAATTCTTATGGAGGTCAAAAGATGAAGATTCAACGATCGGTGTTGGCCCTGGCATTCAGCGCGGCCTCCTTGGGTGTTTACGCTCAACAACCCGACAACACGAAAGTCAATGAGCGGGACCGCGCCACGAATGAACCCACGGCCGATCAACAGAAGAACAATCGTACCGATCTGGATTTGACGAAGAATATTCGCAAATCCATCATGGACGACAAATCGCTTTCTACGTACGCGCATAACGTGAAGGTGATCAGCCAGAACGGGACGGTCACGCTGAAGGGCCCGGTCAAGTCCGACGACGAGAAGAAGGCCCTCCTCTCAAAGGCAGTTGCCGTAGCAGGGAGCGTGGACAAGGTCGTCGACCAAATGTCGGTGAAGCAGTAGTTTCTATCTAAAAAAGGAGTCTTAACTATGGCAGGTAACAATACAGCAGTGTTTGGTATTTACAAGAGTCCGGCGGCGGCAGAGCGTGCCGTGGATCGCTTATTGTCCGTGGGGTTCTCGAAGAACGACATCTCGGTGTTGTTGCCCGATAACCAGAGTTCCAAAGAATTCGCGCATGAGAAAAATACCAAGGTTCCGGAAGGCACCACCACTGGCGTAACGGCCGGGGGAGTGATTGGCGGAACACTCGGCCTCCTGGCGGGAATTGGTTCGTTAGCAATCCCGGGTGTCGGGCCCTTCATTGCCGCCGGTCCGATCATGGGTGCGCTTGCCGGCTTGGGAGTCGGGGGAACTGTCGGCGGGCTGATCGGCGCACTGGTAGGAATGGGAATGCCGGAATACGAAGCCAAGCGTTATGAAGGCCGGGTGAGGGATGGTGGAGTGCTGTTGTCGGTTCATTGCAACGGCTCCCACGATATCTCACGCGCGAAAGAGCTCCTGAAAGTAACTGGTGCGGAAGACATCGCATCGGCTGGAGAAAAGGCAGTGAGCACTCACGGGGTAGACACAGAAGTTCATTCCCACTGATAGTTTTCGTTCCGTTCCTCGGAACTTTTTGGCGTCACGGATGTTCGTGGCGCCTTTTTTATTACTGGCGAAGGCGGCGGATTGCCCAGCGGACCGCCGTCCTCGCCAAATCGCCAATCCCGTCAGACTGTGCGCCCACTAAAGAGCAGCAGGACCACCATTACGAGAAGAATCGCGCCCAATCCACCAGCGGGATAGTATCCCCAACCCGAACTGTAAGGCCAGGTGGGCAAACTTCCTACCAGGAGCAAGACCAAAAGAATCATCAATAGAGTACTCATCGATTCACCCTCCCAGTTAAACTTTTCACGCAAGTTAGAGCATTCTTGGAGGAATTTGTTTCGGCAAGCATGGTTGCGCAGCTCGTTGTCGAGGCCATTTTTACGGTTCAGGGAACTTTTTCCGCTCGCTTAAGCCCCCCCATTTCGTATCCCAATGGAATCAGAAGGACTCTGCTGAACGGCCACGCGCGTGCATTTAACGAGTACGAAGGAGAACGCAAAATGGGATCGAATACGGCAGTCTATGGCCTCTACAAAGACCAGAGCGGCGTGGAGGAAGCTGTGGAGGTGTTGAGAGACGCCGGTTTCAGAAATACCGACATTTCCGTGTTGCTCCCTGAGAATGTGGGGTCGAAAGATTTCGGTCATGAAAAAAGCACCAAAGCACCGGAAGGCGCGGTAGCAGGTGGCGGCTCGGGTGCTGCTATTGGTGGAACCCTGGGATGGCTAGCGGGGATCGGCATCTTAGCTATCCCTGGTATCGGCCCCTTCATCGCCGCTGGCCCGATCATGGCTCTGCTCGCCGGCGTAGGAGTGGGCGGCACTGTCGGCTCCATGATCGGAGCGTTGATCGGAATGGGGCTACCGGAATATGAAGCCAAGCGGTTTGAAGGCCGCATCCGGCAAGGCGGAATTCTCCTGTCGGTTCATTGCGACACTGCAGACTGGGTCAAGCGCGCGAAGAATCTCCTAGCCAATACGGGCGCCACAGATGTGGCATCTGCGAGTGAAGCCCCCGCGGATTTTATGGTGACGGACAAACCATTGCGTCGACCTACTAAACAAGGAGCGTGAAACATGCTCTGGACGATTGCCCTGATTCTGTTCGTGATGTGGGCGCTGGGGCTGGTGACTTCCTACACCCTCTCAGGATTTATTCACATTCTGTTGGTGCTGGCCTTGGTAGCAGTCATCCTTGGCATCATACAAGGCCAGCGTCCCGTTGTCTGACGGCCTACCCAACATGACGAGAAGTAGGGGCTGCCCGTGCGAGACTTGGCAGCCCGCTTTCTTCACTCGCCTTTTTTGTGCCCTTCCTCGCTATGGTGCTTGAGTACGGTACGTGCGGCTACTTCTTTCGCGCGCTTGCCATAGCGCCCGGATTTCTCGGCCCTTTGCTTAATGTGTTCGTACATACGTTGCTCTTTCGAGCCCACTCCGGACACGTGCTTCTTACCAGGCATCGGAACAACCTCCCGTTCGCTCTTAAAGCAATTACACATCCAGTCGCAGGCGCCAATAGAAACAGCACACATGACGGGATCATCTACAGCGTATGAGGGCAAAATCAGATCCGAAACCTCCACCACCTGATCCCGACCCGAACGAGCCAGGCCCCGCACCCGTGCCCTGGAAGGAACCTGAGGATCCCGGCCCGGACGTTATTGATCCGAATCCAGTGCCCCTTCCGGCGTGAGCCGAGCAAGGAACTCAATATGATTCGCAAACTAAAATCCGGTGAATATAGACTCTACTCCCGCAAAGTAGATCCCAAGACCAGCACACGCAAGAATCTGGGGACGTTTCGAACTCGGGAGGCTGCCGAAAAGCACGAGCGGGAGATTCAATACTTCAAACGTCATTAGTGCAGCACGCGATCTCCCGAGTGGATCCTATGCAAGCCTCTACACTCATCGCCCATTCCGATATCCATTTTGAAGAGCCGGCCACGCTGCTCCTGCCAAATCGCCAAGACCGCGCCGAGTGGTCAATCTCGCCTGAGGCCACGGCATACGAGGCAATCGAGCAAATGGTGCAAAATCACGTGGGGGCATTGGTGGTACTGAGTGCCCAGAGATTAGATGGAATTATTTCCGTACGCGACCATGCCCGCAAAGTTATTCTCAATGGCAGAAATTCCCGCGAAACACGCGTGCACGAGATCATGAGTAAGTCGGTTTACTACGTCAATCCCGAGACGAGTATCGATCAATGCATGCGCCTTATGACGTCGCACCATGTGCGTCACTTGCCTGTGGTGGCGGGTGAAAGAGTCACCGGCATGATATCCATGGGCGATCTGGTGAACTGGATTATCCATTCGCACGAGCAGACCATTCATCACCTCGAGAGCTACATCAATGGAACGTACCCGGCATAGGACGCATTTCGGTATCCCCACTGATCTTAGTTGACGCGGCTCCGCTTCAGAACTTCAGAGGCGATCCCGTGCGGGCCATTACGCTCATGGGTAGGGCTGTGAAGAAGAATCCACTCAACTTTCCGCAACTAGCCAGCGACAAGCACATCGGTTATGTGGCCGTCAAACTCGCCGGCGGTGAATCTCTTGGTTTACAGTGAAAGCTGCCGATAATGGGCATTATCGGAAGCGTATCGTCATGTGAACATTACCTCCGGTGTCGCGGGAACATCAAGGGGAGAATGCGATTCGATCCGTTAGTTTCCGGATACTCCGTCCAGGACCGATCTAGCGGCACAAGACGATTAATCGAGTCCTCGGTTGTCTTGATGGCTGCGAGCCGTCAGAGCTTTGCGATCACTGCGGTACCGGCCTGGGGGCTGCCCAAACTCCCGCTTGAATGCGCGATTGAAGGCCGCTTCCGATTCGTAGCCGACATCGGCGGCGATTTCAGCGACACCGCGCGATGTGCTTTCCAGCAACCGTGCGGCCATTTGAAGTCTCCAGCGGGTCAAGTACGCCATAGGCGGCTCAGACAGATATTTCGTAAAGCGCTCCACCAGCGCGGATCGCGAAATGCCCACCTCGTCGGCGAGACCCGCAATCGTCCACGGGTGGGCGACGCGGCTATGCAGCAATCCGAGGCTTTTTCCCACGATCGGATCGCGCGCTCCGGCAAGCCAGCCCATTTCTTGTTCCGATAGACCGGAAACGTAACGCCGCAAGGTATCGACAAACAAGGCTTCCGAGAGCTTGGCGAGCATGGCTTCACTGCCGACCTTTCCGGAAGCTGCTTCTTCGACCAGATGCATGATGGAATTTTCCAGCCAGTGCCCGGAACGATCAGTGCGGATATTGACCTTGAAGACGGGCGGCAGTCCGCTGAGGATCGGCCGGCTCAGGTAGGGGTCGCACGTCATATAACCGCACACAAAACGCGAGGGTTCTCCGCCGCCGCCCGCATGCAAAGGACTCAGGTCGCGCGCCTTGATCTTGGCCGTGATCCCGTAGTTCGGAAACGGCCGTGTCACTCCAGGGCCGCTGCTCATGTGGTGCGCATGTCCGTGCGGAAAGATGACTACGTCTCCGGGCTGAAGCTGAATGGACGATCCACCCTCTAAATCGACGACTGCTCCGCCGTCGATGACAAGATGGTAAAGCAGAAGGTGAGCCGCTCCGGGGGCGAGCGTGGCCGCCATTTTGTCGCCTGCGGGCGTGAAAAATCCCCAGGGTGCGGAAAACTCCGCGCTGAAGAACACAGCGCCGTTCAGTTTTACTCCGCTCAGGATCTCCGAGAATGCATCCATTCAATCCTCAATGTTGTCCCCAAATGGACTGTCGGCAAAGTTTCCTGGTCTCCGCGCAAAGTGATCTGCCCCAGGAAGCCGTTCGAGCAAGTCATGGCGACGCTCGGGCATGGCGGTCCGAGTAGAAGCATCGCACAATTGCAGTGTCCGACGAAGATACAAAAGGAGAACATATGAATCCGAGCACAGCAATGAATCCGAACAAGGCATTGTGGGAAAAAGGTGACTTTACCGAAATCGCCGCGTTCATGCGGCAATCTGGTGAGGCAGTCGTTCAGACCCTGGCGATAGCGCCGCCGCTGAAGGTTCTGGACCTTGGCTGCGGAGATGGCACTACCGCTATTCCGCTCGCCCGAACGGGAGCGGACGTGGTTGGAATCGACATTGCCAGGAACCTGGTGGAAGCCGGCAACAAGCGCGCCGCGCAAGCGGGTCTCACTCGGCTGCGGTTTCAGGAAGGAGACGCGTGCAATCTGGAAGGCGTCGCCGATCATTCGTTCGATCTGGTCGTTTCCATCTTCGGCGCCATGTTTGCGCCCAAGCCCTTCGACGTCGCCAAGGAGATGGTGCGGGTTACCAAGCCAGGCGGCCGCATTGTCATGGGCAACTGGATTCCGGGCGATCCGACTTTCGTATCGCAGCTGCTGAAGATCAGCTCGGCGTTCACGCCTCCGCCGCCGGAAGGCTTCATCAGCCCGATGACGTGGGGTGTGGAGAGCCACATCATCGAGCGCTTTGGCCAGGCAGGAGTGCCCAAGGAGAACATCTCTATGGTCAAGGACACGTACTACTTTGCCTCGCCCGACAAAACCCCGGCACAGTTCATCGAGCTGTTTGAAACTTTCTATGGGCCGACCATGAACGCCGTTGAAGCCGCCCAGAAAAACGGGAAGGCAGAGGAACTCCACAATCAACTTGTGGAGCTGGCGAACTCGCAGAACAAGAGTAAGGACGCCGGCACTCTTATCCCCGCGACCTTTATGCGGGTGACGGTTTCGCTCTAGATTTCATGGCCCGATAAGCAACATTATCGGAAGGCTGATCAGCGTAGTCGTGCCGCTTAGGAGAAGAACTTAGCTCACCCGGTACCCGTATTGGGTCGGGTGAAAACAGTTCAACGTGTGCTTGTTCCCAGGTCGTCCGAAAATCCTGCCTTCAGACGCGGCCATTGCGCAAGTGGACGCCCATCGGCACGCATCGTGTCCGTGCCTTGGGGCGGTTGCGGACAGCCGGCCGGCGAGTCCTCAAACCGCTCCTGCCGCCCGTAGACGGTCAAGTCGAGCAGCCGGTAGCTGTTATCCATGTATTCGACGCCGCGACTAGTCGTCCAGTAAGTTTCGAAGACTTTGGATCCTTGCCGCAGGTAGCAAACGAGATGCATTCTTCCGACCCGCCGTCCCACCAAGAGAGTTTCGAGCGAGCCTAGGGCTGAGTACCACGGCATTTCCCAGCCCATAAAGTCGCGATATCGCCTGCTCTCTTCGTATGGGCCCTGGCAAAACGTAGCATAGGTGACATCTCGCGCATGAATATAGGAGAACTCGCGCACCTGCGAGGTAACCCAGGTGCAGCCCTCGCACTGCTCCGGCGCGGGCTTTCCGGTGTGCCACATGAAGTAATACGCGATGAGCAAGCGGCGTCCCTCAAACGTGTCCAACAGTGTGACCGGGCCATTCTCGCCCATGAGCGGCGTGGACGCAGGCACCTCGACCATCGGCAGCCGCCGACGCGCGACCGCAATCGCGTCGCCTTCTCTGGTGTGAGCTTTCTCCCGAACGCGCAAGGCCTCGATTTCCACCTCAAAGGCGCTGCGATCCACGATCGGGGGCACTCCCAGTTTATTTTCCATGAAGTCTTCTTCGTTATCTCTCTTCGCGACGATAAAAAGCCCAAGAGTGTAGTGCGAGAGTAAGCTTCATGTATTGGGGTCACGCTGCCGGGTCCGCGCGACCCCGGTCACGATGCCTATCCCAGTAAGTACAATGGCGCCGACGGCGATCCATCGAGGGGCCACGTGCATCATATTGGCGCCAAAGGCCAGCCCTACGATGAGCACTATGAAACCGATCAAATAAAGTGCAAAGGACATACCGCCTCCTATAGAAAAGGGCTGCACGCCTCTGGCCAAAGACGCGGCAGCGAAGAAAGAGCGAAGGCGTTATTCTACTGTTTTGATGCCGATTCGCGAATGCCAAGTGAGCTTTGTAGACCAGCGAGGCATCCGGCACTCAGTCGCCGTTTACGCGGGGAGCGTGCTGGAAGCCGCGGCGGCGGGGCTGAAGCAAATTCGCGAAACAGAAATGGTCTGCGATGACGGCGTTGAGGATCTCACGGTGGATATCAAGACCACTACTTCGCATAAGGTTCCGTTGTTCAAGCTGAAGGCGTGGCTTGAAAGCAGCGGGCGCGATCCGCGCGAAGCGGCTCTGAAATCGAAACTTCGATGACCAACTATCCAGTCGTGCCCGCGAAATCCAAGCCCTGCTATTCGATGCGTACGGAACCTTGTTTGACGTTCATTCGATAGTCCTAAGTAGCGGTCACGGCATTGCGGGCGATCGGGAGGCGCTTTCGCGGGTATGGAGACAGAAGCAACTGGAGTTCACGTGGTTGCGCGCGCTCATGGAGCGCTACGAAGATTTCTGGCACGTCACTGAGGCGGCGCTTCGCTCGGCGGCCAAGCAACTTTCGATCGAGATCACCGATCCTCAGATCAGCATGCTAATGCAAGCGTATCTCGCGCCGGCTACTTTTGTGGATGTAAGGCCGGCGCTAGAAACCTTCAATCGAATACCCTTGGCAATCCTTTCGAACGGCACACCGGAGATGTTGGACTCTGCCGTGCGCAGCAATGGATTGAAGTCCAAATTTACAGAAATCATCTCAGTAGACCGTGTGAAAACGTACAAACCATCTCCCAAGGTTTACGCTCTCGGCCCCGAGATCCTTCACCTTCCACCCGAAAACATTCTCTTTGTTTCATCGAACTCATGGGACGCTGCCGGGGCAAAGGCGTATGGCTACCAAGTTTGCTGGTGCAACCGGTCAAACATAACAATGGATCACTTTGGCTTTGCTCCTGATTTCATCGTGTCGAGACTCCATCAGATCGCTGGACGTATTCCGAATCTGACGCGGTGAGCGTCTTCCATGCCCATCTGCATCGTTGCCCGATGTCGAACATTATCGGCATTCTTCGTGGCGATGGATGACCAGACCCGCTATGCTGGTAAATAGAGGTTCAAGTGCAATACTTCGTTCGCACCACCGATGTACGGAAAGACAACCGACATAGCGGCTCAGTACCTCTTCTGAAGCGGTCGTATCCCGAGCTAGCGTGTTCTAACCTCGACCAAGCCATTGACCAAGCCAAGCGGAGTGTGCTCGAATCCGACAAAACCATAATGCTTCGGGCCGATGCCTGCTCAAGGAACATGAATCAGGTGCGGACCAAGTATCGGTGCTGGATTGACGAACGCGGCGCCTTTAATGAACTAGCGCTTGCATAGCTCGTCAAAGGGCTATCCCGACATGGACATTTTGAAAATACTCTCCGATCTACGTCAGGAACGGGATCAGATTGGCGAAGCAATCATCGCGCTGGAGCGCCTCGCGCAAGGGCACGGCAAGCGGCGCGGCCGTCCGCCGGCCTGGATGTCCGCTCCGAAAGACGCACCAAAGAGACGGGGCCGCCCGCCAGGCAGTAAGAATAAACACTGAGAGCGCGTTCGCCTGCCCGATAAGAACTATTAACGGCTACGAGGGGTAATACTACTCCCCCGAGCGCGGTCCGTGGCACGCTGTCACGTCATACCACGGCACGCCTAGCGCTCCATGATTCACGTTGGCGCACACCGGCTCGCCGACACGTACTGCTTGGTATAGATCCCGCGAAACTTCGATCCGGTTTTCCGTGGTAGCCGGGCCCCACGGGGAAACCGTCAGCTGATAGTAAATCGCTTTGCCGTGCACCACGCGCTTATCCAGGATTTCCGCGTGATACGTCGTAGGCGCAAATACGTCGAAAAAGCCGTTCGTGACCATGGCCGCCCCCACGCCATAGATCAACGTCATCGTGAAAACCGGCCCGATCCTCCATTTGCGTATCGAGGAGTCCGCCCCCAACCCAGCGAAACACAGCGCGGAGCCAATTCCAAAACCGTATACGATCAGGCGTGCCCAATCGAGCGCATGGTAATCGAAGACCCCGCGCAATAGCAGAGCCATCCCCGGCATCACGAATGGAATCGACAAGTTGGGCCGTGGACGCCTCCGTTGCTGATCGATACGGAAAACGCCGTGCGTCTGGCGCACCCAAATCACGGCCACCCACGGCATGGCTAGCAGAAGCAGGACAAGCAAAGTATACGGGCGCGGGTAAAGAATTCCCCACACGCTGATGACCCATGCCGCCGAGTTCGCGGCCCGGCTGATGCTCCAAGGCGTTGCAAAAAACGAAGAGGGCGTGGAGACTCGAGTCGAACCGCTCTGCATCCTTCCATTGTGCCAGGGTGGGCCGCTCGTGCGAATTTGCGTTGAGCGACGCTCGAGCCTCGGGCTTTTAGAGCCTCAAATGCCAGCCCCTGCTCCCAACCCCCATCCCAGGTCAATTCCTCGATATACTCGCTAGTAGAAAATATCCCCGCGGTGACCCAAGAGGCACGACGGAGAGTAACCCCAGAGAGAGGCAACGATATGACTCACGGAAACCCGACGCAAACGGTGAGCGCAAGGCTTGCTCTGACATTGTTAGTCCTCGGCATACTTGCCCCTAGATTGAACGCGGATCCAACAGTCGTTTCCACGGAGCGAGGAAACATCCGGGGCGTAGTAAACGGCGCGGTCGTGCAGTTTCTTGGTGTACCCTATGCGGCGCCACCAACCGGTTCCTTGCGATTCAAGCCACCCCAACCGCACGCAGTTTGGAGCGGAGTCCTTGATGCGACGAAGCCCGGCGACCGTTGTCCTTCGAATCAACGGAACATGCAGACGCCCATGGGTGAAAACTGCCTTAATCTTGGAGTTACAGTTCCTTATGCCGTCGCTGTGCCGAAGATGCCAGTATATGTGTGGTTCCACGGTGGCGGGTTTCAGAACGGCGACGCGGCCTTAGTAGATCCAGCGGCTTCAGCCATGGCAACGCGAAATAATGTCATCGTCGTAACCGTCAATTACCGGCTTGGCCTTTTGGGTTATCTGGGTTTGCCGATCCTCGATACAGGTGACGGCAAGACAGGCAATTACGGACTCGAAGACCAGCAGGCGGCGCTCCGATGGGTGAAATCAAATATCGCGAAGTTTGGAGGTGACCCCACCAATGTGACTATCGGCGGCGAGTCGGCGGGTGCATCGAGCGTATGTCAGCTTTTCGCCTCCCCCGATTCGAAGGGTCTGTTTGTCCGCGGAATAATCGAAAGCGGTAGCTGCGGATCACCTTTATTGACGATGGCAGAAACGTACAAAACTCACGCGACAGTGCCTGAGCAGTTGGGATGCTCCGGCACAAACGAGCAGGTGCTCGCGTGCCTTCGTTCCGAGAATTTTTCGGTGGAGAAGGCACTCAAAGTTAGCCAAGCCCCGCAGGGATTTCGGCCCACTGTGGGAGGCGGCGATCTGCCAAAACAGCCGGTTGAGTCACTCGGGCTTTATCCTTCTTTAATGGGCTTCAACTTCAGCGAGCCGGTCCAAATTATTTGCAGCACGCTGAAGGCATTCGAGTTGAATACTCCGTCCCAAAAGGCACCGATGTATGGTTATGAATTTCATGATCCGGCTTCACCCAACGTTCACACGTCTGAACTGAGATACCTTTGGCTCAATTTTGTCAGCGATTCGTACTTTGCCGAATTCGCCCAGCCTTACGGGCGGTTCCGCTTTTCTCTCCCGATGCGATGATCAAATATTGGGGAAACTTCATAAGAAAGGGTGATCCGAACAGCAGCGGGTTGCCAACTTGGTCCCCTCGACTGCATGACTCTGATGTCATGCAACTCGTCCCTGAGGCACTCGGCAAGTCGGCGGACGTGAACGCCGGGCATAGTTGTGGCGCTGAACAAATAAGCCGCGCGGATGTTCGGTAAAAGAATTCCCGAAGTGGCGGGACGCTCTTTAAGCAAAATTCATTCCGTCGCTCACACCATTTATCACTTTTCACCGAATCGCACAGAGTGTTGACCAACAAATAGCCTGATGGCGGTCCCCGATGCCAGCGTCCGCCGGCAGCGTAGTCAGAAATGACTGACCGCATTCAGCGCCTGATGTCCACCATTATCGGATGCCATTTCTAGGCAGGATTTACCCCTCCGTTCACGCCGTTTCAAGCGATCCAATCTGACACTTGTATGCAATGCCGACTTCTAACTCCACGTGGCTAACTTCCAGGTTGCTCATTGCGGAAGCGAAGGAACCGGCAATCTTTTCCTGCAATGTTTCCATGCCTGTGATCGTCCACCAAAGTGCAAGGAGGTTTCCCATGAACGAAACCAAGAACCAACAGAACAAGCAAGAGAATCAACACGGTCATCAGAACCAAGAGCCGAAGAAGGGACAAACCCCGAACGATCCCCAAAACCGCCAGACCGAGCGTAATCAGCGGGATCAGGGTCACGAACAGGGTCACGAGCAGGGTCAACGCGATCGGGAGAAACAGCCCGCTCGTTAACCTTCGGAACTCTCCTTAGTGTTGGTGTCCTCTTTTTTATTCGGCTCCCCTTTGCCAAGGCAAGAGGGAGCTTTTTTTCCCCTGCATCCCTCACTGTAATCAGAGAGATAAACCCTGTGCGTCTCGATTTATAGAAACAGAAATGCCACGACTGTGATCGAACAGAGGACGGTAGGTAGTACGCGCGCCAAATTTGGTGCCGAAGGAGGTAGTGAAGATGTTCAAGGTATCCATAATTCTTGGTTTGACAGCAGTAGCGGTGTGGGGGCAGGAGGAAACGCCGGATAGGCGGCTGCGTCATTCGGCGGATGTATTGCAGGAAATAATGTCGGCTCCTGACAAAGGCATTCCCCATGGTCTCTTTGAGCGAGCCCGCTGCGTCATCGTTGTGCCAGGTTTGAAGAAGGGCGCGGTCGTTTTAGGCGCGGACTATGGGCGCGGTTTTGCTGTTTGCCGGTCCGGTGACTCTTGGGGAGGTCCAGCGGCCGTCAGAATCGGCGGCGGAAGCTTTGGCGCCCAACTCGGCGTGGAATCCACAGATGCCGTGATTCTGGTAATGAACCAAAAAGGGATGGACCGGCTATTGAGTCTCGCATAATACAGTGACAATCGGGTGGGGCAATGTCATACTGGGCCATGGTGGCTCACAAGACACAGCCTCGTGATTTTGGGGGTTTGGAGCAGAGACGCAAACAAGCGGCTCAACTATTCGCCAAAGGGGACACCCAAGCCTGGGTCGCGCGCCAGCTCAAGGCCAGCCGGCAGAGCGTCAGCCGCTGGTACCGGCAGTGGAAGACCGATGGCCTGAAAGGATTGTGCGCAGCCGGCCGCGCGGGGCGCAAGCCGAGGCTCAGCGAGATCCAGTTGCGGAAGGTGGACACGGCCTTGCGTCAAGGCGCCCGTCAGCATGGCTTCCCTGCGGATCTGTGGACTCTACCACGGGTAGCCGCTGTGATCGAGCGGATCACCGGAGAGAAATTCCATCCCGGACACGTCTGGAAGATTCTGGGTTCCCTGGACTGGAGCGTGCAGAAGCCTGTGCAGCAGGCCAGAGAACGGAGTCAGGACAAGGTTCAATACTGGGTGGCGGTGCGTTGGCCGGCCGTAAAAAAAACGCTCGGCGGCGGCAAGCCTGGATCTATTTCCAAGATGAATCAGGCTTTACCCAACAGCCTTCGGTCCGGACTACCTGGGCCCCGAGGGGCCAAACACCGGTCCTGAAGGCGCGAGGTAATCATTGGGATAAGACTTCGGTGGCGGCAGCGTTGGGTTTCCGTTGGGATGGCCAGAAAACCCGTCTATTTGCCCGCACCAAGAAAGACAGTTTCAACACCGCCAGCCTCATCGATTTCCTCAAGCAACTCAAACGTTCCGTACGCGGCCACAGCGCCATCCTCATCTGGGACCACCTGCCCGCTCACCGGAGCCGTGAAATGTCGCAGTTTCTTGGGGACCAGCGCGACTGGCTGCAAATCGAGTGGCTCCCCGGATACGCACCCGACCTCAATCCTACCGAGGGCGTCTGGAACAATATCAAGAGCCGCGAAATGGCCAACCTCTGTCCGGAGTTGATGGCGGAGGCTACCGATGCGTTCCGCCGAGGCCTACGCCGCGTCAGCCATACTCGCCGCCTGCCATTCTCTTTCCTTCGGCACGCTGGCCTTTCTTTTTGAGTGCTCTGTCACTGTATTATGCGAGACTCAATAGCTGGAGACAAATTTACGATCGGAGCTGATGCGTCGGCAGCGATAGGACCACTGGGAAGGACCGCGGCAGCTGACACCGATGCCAAACTTACAGCCGAGATGCTTTCGTATTCCCGCACCCACGGCGTTTTTGCAGGCGTCTCACTGGACGGCACCACCGTCACGCCTGATCATTCCGAAGACCGCAAACTCTATGGGCGAGAGGTAAGCAACCGACAGATTGTTCGCGGCGAAGTAAATGCACCAGACGCCGCCAATCCGCTGGTCACAGTGTTGAATCAATATTCGCGCCATTAGCTACTCAAAACTAGCATTGAGCGGATCGCAACATAGGGTTTTAGATCGCGATCCGCTCAACCTCATCGAGCGTTATCTCATCGCTCACGCCTCCGATCAGGATCACGTGTAACTTGACGCTCGACGTTGGCGGTTTGCATCTGCTGTCCCGCGCTTCGCTGCCATCGTAGAGTCAGCGGTATCGCGTTCGACAAGAACGGATCGTGTGTCACATTAAGGGAAGTTGGCCTGCGCCTACCTTCGCGCTGATCTTTCGCTTTCGCTAAGATCGGTCACGCAATCACAATGGAGTCACTTGATCCGTTTCGCGCGCAGATCTGTACCCCCTTCGTGAAAGATGAGTTCCGTCGCCCGACCCTCGCTGTCGTCCACAAAGGTTATTTGAGCGTCAAAAGCTTTAAAAAAATAATCGCGGACGCTCGCCGGAAATATCTCATTCTTCTGGCCCCTCATTTGCGCGAACAGATGATCGCCCTCCCGGACAATGCCGATCACGACAGAAGTCACTTCGTAACTTCCGAGATAACCGTCATATAGTTTCGGATCAACAGCGATCTCTTTGTGATCGCCGGGAGGAAGTCCCAACACGATTGCCAAGAGCTGGGATGCCAATTCGGACGCGCCAGCAGCGTCGGAATTGATCAGCACGACCACGCCTGCCCGAGCATCCGGTGCAATCAGCATCATCGTGCTGGTGCCTTGCTGCGACCCACCGTGGCCCACATCTGCGACGCCTTGTGTTGTTCCAGCTTGCCATCCCAGCCCGTAAACCATGCGCCCGAGGCCATCCGACGGCATCTGCGGTGTCCACATGGTGTCACGCGTGGCCCGCTTTACCAGACGATCAGCGAGAATCGCCTCCTCGAATCGTGCCATGTCTGGCGCGGAGGAAAGCCAGCCCCCGCCGGGAACTTTGTAGCTCGAATCCAAAAATTCCGCGTTCACTACGGCGCCGGATCTATCTTTTGAATAGAAGCGGGTGCGTAGCGGAATAACAGCGAAGCGATCATCTGGACGCGTTTGCGGCATGCGGGCCGGAACCAGAACCTGATCGCGAATGAAGTCGGCGTAATTCTTGCCGGACGCTCCTTCGATTGCGCATCCAACCAGGGTGTAGCCTTGCGTCGAGTAGTTGAAGTGTGTTCCAGGCTGCGTCACCAGCGGATCGCCCGCGAAAAACCTCAGGCCGGCTTCGATGCCATTTTCAAAGTGACGCGTGTTGCCCACTTCGGGGTCGCTCTGGGATTCGGAATAGGGAAGTTCAGGTACGCGATAGTAGCGGATTCCGGCCAGATGTCCCAAGAGCTGTCGCGTGGTGATGGGCCAGGGCTTCTGCGGGAAGGCCGGGCAGTACTTCTGAACTGGGGAGTCCAGATCCAATTTGCCCTGTTCCCACAACTTCATCGCTGCAGTGGCCGTGATCGATTTCGAGATCGAGGCCAAGCGATATAGCGTTTGCGATGTCGCGGGAACAGAATTCTCCAGATCGGCCATGCCGAAACCCGCCGACCACACGAATGCGCCATCCTGTACAACGGCCGCAGAGATACCGGGCGCCTTGCTGGTCGCGAGGAACGTAGAAATGGTGCGTTTAATCTTGGCTTCCTTGTCGGCTGAAAGTTTCCCAGTCTGAGCGACCGCGCAACTCACAGCTAATAGGTAGGCGAGAAATCGCACAAGCGTAGGCGAGATCTGCCGTTTCTTATGTGTCATCATCATCGACCGGGCGCCACGCGTAGTCTCACATAGTATCTCGAAAATGACGACTACTGCGATCGCTCCCTGGCGTGACTGTTCAGCGTTGAGATATGCGTTCTGTTGAGTTGACGCCAAGCGTGCTCTGCGTACAAGCCCCGTTAATTCCTATTATCGGAATCCTGGGCCGGGAGTTGGGTGACTTTGCCCTGCGATACGCCGTTGCGAAACCTTTCGACGGAATCTACTTCTGCATGTAGATCACATTCCCATCGCGAATGGTGTAGCGCACACTGACAAACGCTCGAACGTTTCGAGACGGGTCTTGATTCAGCACAACGAGGTCCGCCGGCAACCCTACAGCAACGCGCCCGCCTGGATTCGCGGAGAATTGCGCAGATGGGGCGGTTGTTAGTGAGTTAAGGATTTGCTTGTAATCCATCCCTGCTCTTGCCATCAAATCGTATTCTTCGGCGGGATTATAGTCAGCCATATAGCCGACATCCGTTCCAAAAAGAACGGCGCCCCCTGCCACGACCCAAGCCCGTAGCTGCCCGACGCCATTCTCGACAAACCGTGCACTGGAAGAAAGGCGCTCATGGCATGTTTCGTATCTCCAAAGTTGAAGTGTGGGAATTAGAGCGACATTCCTTTGCTTCATAGCAGTCACGGTCGTTTCATCCCACGGGCCAGACTCCGGTGTTGTGTGCACAATGACGTCCACTCCTGCGCGAACGGCCGCGAGCAACCCTTCCACGTTCGTCGGATGCGCGAAAGCTGGCTTGCCGCGCTGATGCGCCTCTGCGGTCGCGGCCTTTATTGCACTCTCAGGCATTGACGCGATTGGTTCTGAAAATGTTCGTACGTACATTTTGATGCCGTCCACGCCTTGGTCCAGGAGCTTGACTGCTGCCGCCGAGGCTTCCGCCGCGTCGGAAACTTCAGGCACCGAGTAACGCGTGAAACCAAGTATGTCCGCTACAAGTGGAGGAGGCGTGCCACCTTTCGGAACCAATGCCTCGCCAGTCGTGCGAATCCTTGGTCCGGGTACCTCACCTGATTCAATTCGTTCGCGAAGCCGGCGTGTGTTCTCCCACGGGGACCAAGTATCGAAGACGCTTGTGAAGCCGTAGCGTGTCAGCATCTCTTCGAGCTGTGCGGTTAGCTCCGAAGCTGGAATCTTCCCGGCACTGGCCCATTTTCTCTCCAAAAAATGGACATGGCTGTTCCAAAAACCTGCAGTGATCGTCAGCCCCCTGCAGTCGATAGTACGAGTCCCCCTGGGAATTACCACGGAGCCTCGCCGCCCGACCGCTGAGATTTTGCCGTCCTGGACAAGGACGACACCGTCCCGAATGGGGGATAAAGCAGGGGCGGTGTATATAAGACCGCCAATGAGCGCAAGACCATGGTTCGGTTCCGTTGCGGATTGCGCAAGACTCACAGCGCAAGAGAATAAAGCCAGCACCGCCAACTTGGGGGATTGCTTCATGAAGTCACATACGCAGTTTTGTGGTTAAGTGTTCCAAAATTCGGCGAATAGCGCCTTGATCACGGCGCACCCGCAGTCCACTCGTACAAGTCCCGTTAATCATCATTATCGGTTCCTTATCGCTCGGCGATTGTCAGGGGTCAAACTCGATGGGTCGGTTTTGGTACTTCTCGTGCCCTTAGATGGTACGGATGGGCCTCCCCGGAACGCCCGCCACGACACAGAATAGGGTCGTGAAGACGCAATGCTCAGAATGTCGTTCAACAACACTCGCGGATGCTCGATATTGTGATGCTTGCGGATGCGACTTTTCGTTAGCACTCCAAGTGCGGACATTCCAGGCGTCGTGGAAGGGCCGGATCATTGCAATCACCGCTGGGCTAGCCGTCGCAATATTTATGCGGCTATTTCACAGGTGAGCCCCGTTTGACGTGGTTCAAGCCTCTAATCCTATCTCCAGCGACGCTACTCGCTGATGGCCCTGTGATTTTAGCCCAGGCTCGCAACATCAGGGACCACGCTTTCATTGGTTCGGCCCCGGCTATGGTCTCTCCACAGACGTAACACGCCAAATCGGTTTTTGTAAGAATGCCGAAACACGAGTTGCATCTTGCCATGAACCATTGGACTCCACCGCCCTACTTTTGTCTATGGAACCCATGTACCGATATTACAAAGGTACGTTCGTCTCTCGGCCTGAGTGTTTCACCTGAGAACAGCGCAGCTAAGTTGTCAGGGGGTGGGGTATGTCTCATGAACCAGCTACCTTCGGCAGCTATGCGACGTACGGGCGTCGTTACTCGTGACTCCTGATCGGGACCGTCTGGAACACCTGCACACCGAAGTGAAACTCGTCACCCATCTCCACACAGTAACGAACTTCTCCGAATGCAATCATGTTCTTAAGACTAATTTTGATCAATGTGCCACGCGCCATTCGTAGAGGAATCTGGAGCTTCATCCCGCTTCGAGACACGTCGGCCAAGCGGCCCGAATACCGATCCGCGGAAAATGGATTCAGGGATTGAAGCAATACAGCCTCCTCGGTCTTATAACGAGGCTCTTTCCTCATCTCGCCGGTGAGAGCGTACCCGAGCTGGGCCACGCTCGATGATGAGAGTGAATTGATCTCATGCACCAACCGCTGATCGCACAATCCGCAAGTGGCCAGGTGCGTTTCTATTGCGGAGAGCGTATCCGCTGGGAGATGTTCGATGAGGTAGAGCGAGAGGTCGTGATCGTCCGGGTGTAACGCCACGCTATCCGATTTCATAGAGCTCCCCTTTTTATACTTTGAGGCCAATCGGCATCAAGCACTATGGTGAAGCGTAAATTTTCGTTTTTTGTAACAAACATTTAGAATCCCAATGTTTTTAGCATTTGGTCCCCTAAGGAGAAAGGGAGAAGCTACGGTGCTTTGTTCCGAAAACAGAACGCACGACCCGATCTCGCCACGAATCTCCACCGCTTGACAGATCAGGCAACCCTCAGCCCTGAGTGGAAGCAACGGACATCACGGACGCGACCTGGGAAAAGATCGTGCTAATACTGTCGGCAACGCCCGGCATGACAGCACCAGCGACCGCCACGAACCCAGCCATCAGTGCGTATTCGATAAGGTCCTGACCTTGTGTATCATGAAGCTCCCTCAGTTTCAGAACCAGATTGTTCATTGGTTTCTCCCTCCAATAAGCTAAATTGCCTCCTTATAATAAGAGCAATTCGGCTATTTCTGACGCGCCATCTCGCAAAATGTACCTGCGGCGGCGAGGGTTCTAAAGCCTCGACAGTATACTCCTACGTAGTTTGCTGGCAGACGGAAGAGGAGCACATTCCAGCGGTGGGTTAACGGGGCGTTACCACCCGACGAAATGGGCGTATACTTCAGGCGTGAAGGTCTACACCATGACTACTCGCAGGATCGTGGACCGCTTCATTCACCGCAAAATCAGCTTCGCAGAGTGCATCGTCGCCATTGACTCCGCCCTGCCGAGGATCTTCAAAAAGATCGCATCTAAGGATCTTCCGGCTCTTCGTGCAATGATGCTTACTAACAACGCAAGGATTATGGAAGTGATGGAGAGGCGTGAGCAGGATCGGAAACTCAACAGAAAACGATACTCCGATCCAAGCTACCTAAAGCGACGGGGCGTTAGCAGGCCCCGCCACCGGCCCACGGACGACGCCGGGACCTCCGACCCATGAGTGCGGCCACTTTCATAATGCCAGATTGCAGCCGCGAAAAAGAATGCTGAACCTAAAACGGATCCACGGATCGCCTTCGATCAACGTTCGCGGGAAGCTCCTCGCGTGCCTCCCCGTGAACAAGCAGGCGGAGCCCCCAGCCTGCGTGGCACAGGATCAGAAGAATACGTTGCCGCCCGTTCCCGATCCAAAGCTGATCCTCAAGCTGGCGAACTCTGCCGTTGATGGTCCTCATTTTCGCTGCCCGTCTATGGAGTTCGTCGACTTCGAAGGTCTCATCGCCCACCAGCGGATTTTGTAGCATCCCCGGCCCTTTCCAACTCGGCAACACGCGCTTCGATATCCTCCAGTTCGACTCCCTTGAAGGCGCGATCAAACACGCACTCGGCCGCCCTGAGCCTCACAGCCGCGGGTACGTTGGGGTCCGCCATTAGCTTGAGCATTACCGTGCCAGCCGCACCGGTGGCCTGCTGCAGCCGTGCCACTGATTGATTCACAACTTCCCGGCGGGCCGCGCGATACTCCTTCACGAAAGCGGGGATGGTAAGCCACTTCAGCAAAGTATTGTGGTTGATATCGACCGCACGCGCGGCGTCTTCAACGCTTCTATGCGTTAGCAGAGCGGCGATCGCCAGCTCCTTCTTACGCCCGAATTTTGTGCCGTGGCCCTTCATCTGCCCCACCCTGCACTAATCTGCGCCTGAGCTGACAAGCTAAGATCTTGTTGATTCCCGCCGAATCCGCAAATCTCCGCTCCGTTCCTCCGTAGATGCTGCTCCAATTCCTTTGCATTCAGGCCATGGGGAATCCCGAAGAAGCTCAGCACGCCGAAACGGCCCGTGGGCAGAAAGCCGCATGCGTCGAGGATCTCAGTGCACTTGTCCAGATCAAATGCGAGCTCGCAACCCGCCTGAATCAAAAACCAAAGGCGCTGAGGCTGTCCCTGGTCGGGGCACAATCTATCCTGAAGCCGGCGAATTCTGCTATCGATGACTTTCATTCGCGATTCTTCCAAAATTGACTTGCATCTTCGGCCCACCCAAGTGATTCATGTCGTCAACGCGGCGATTACCGCGAAAGGAGATCACATGAATACCGCTATCGAAGAGACCACCACTGAGAAGCCGAAAGCCAGGAAAAAGGCTCGTGTTGGCGCACAGGGCGCGCACGTTGCGCCCAAGAAGGGGAAGGCGGCCAAGAAGGCCAGCCCGGCGAAGAAAACGCCCAAGGCCGCCAAGGAAAAGGAAACACGGGATGGCAGCAAGGCCGCTAAGATCCTTGATTTGCTGAAACGCCCTGACGGAGCGACGTTGGCCGAACTTATGAAGACTACTGGCTGGCAGGCGCATAGCGTGCGCGGTTTCCTTTCGGGAACCGTCAGCAAGAAGCTGGGCTTGGCCGTCACTTCGACCAAGGTCGAGGACGGCGAACGAACCTACTCCGTCAAGGCCTGATTCTCGCCTATCCCTTCCACTTCGCGCCGCCGGGTTTCTGCCTGGCGGCGTTCCTCGTCTTGGAGGATTCTCAATTCTGCCCACCAATCTGAAAGTGCCAAGCACAAGCCAGGGAGATCGGGATTGCCCACAAGTATCTCCGCCTCGATAGCCGCGATCTCGCGCTTGCACCGTTCCATTCACGCGGCGACTCCAACCCGCTCTGATTTGATCTCCTCAAAGCTCCGTCCGTCGCTGGCGAGCACACCCTGTTTGCCCGTGTACTCTTGATAGCGGCTAACGATGCAGTCGGCGTATTTAGGATCGATCTCCATAAGGCGTGCGTGACGCCCTCGGCGCTCGCAACCGATGAGGGTCGAGCCGGAACCGCCGAACAAGTCAGCAACGACATCGCCCGACTTGCTGCTATTCAGCAGTGCGCGCTCGACCAACTCAACGGGCTTAGCCGTGGGGTGAATCCGGTTCGCCGCGGGTTTCTTCTCCTGCCAGAGCGTCGATTGCGACTTATCACCGTACCAGGGATCCTTTTTGCCGGCGACGTGGCAGTAGAACATCGGCTCGTGCTGGAATTTGTATCTTCCGAAGCCCCAGGCAAACGTGTTTTTGGCCCAGATGATCTGGCACCGAACCTCGAAACCGGCCGCTTCCAGAGCATTCTGAAACTCCCGCTGCCAGGATGACGAGTGGCACAGGTACATTGAGGCGCCGGGCTTGACCACGGTCCGATACGAGCGGAACGCGCGCTCCAAAAACTTCTTGAAGTCCGCATCAGACATGCGGTCGCCTTTGATCTTCAGCCGCTCCTCGGTGTAGCCCTCGTAATCGACGTTATATGGTGGATCCGTGAAGACTAGGTCGGCTCGCGCACCGTCCATCAGCTTCGCTACAGCGTCAGGGTCTGTTGCGCCGCCCACGCGCAGCCTATGGTCGCCAAGTATCCAGAGATCCCCGGCCATTGAGATCGGGGTTTCCGAAAGTTCGGGAACAGAATCTTCGTCGGTAAGCCCCTCGGTGGCATCCTGCGCAGCCAGCAAACGCGCGAGCTCTGCGTCCTCGAACCCAATTAAGCTAACGTCGAAGTCCTCCTGTTGCAGCGCAGCCAGTTCTGCCGCCAGTAGTGTGTCGTCCCAGCCGGCGTTCAGTGCGAGTTGATTGTCCGCCAAGATATAAGCGCGCTTCTGGGCCTCGGTGAGATGATCCAAAACAATCACCGGAACTTCAGCTAGCTGTAACTTCCGCGCTGCCAAAAGGCGGCCATGGCCAGCAATGATGCCGGCTTTGGTGTCCACCAGGATTGGATTGTTAAAACCAAATTCCGCGATGCTGGCGGCGATCTGAGCAACCTGAGCGTCCGAATGCATTCGCGGATTGCGTGCGTACGGGATCAGCTTTTCGAGCGGCCAGTGCTCGATGCGCTGCGCCATGGGGGGCGTGAGCATAGCTCTCCTTCCAGCAAGTGATCTTGGGATCCTTCGGAAGCTGCGCCTTGGGCGCCGGGCTGGCGAACTGAACCTACCATCACATTTTATAACAGAATTCACAAAATCTGCCTAAAATGTTTTGGGACCTTCGGACGCCGCTTTTAGCCGGCTGGCCTTCTCGCTTGCAATTCTGTTTGCCGGTGCCGCCTCTCTCGCCTCCCAATTTCTCCTGAAGTCTGCGGTCGAGCATTCCGGGCAGGGCCCAAAGTCCTTTTCCGTCAGGAGGTATTGCTGTCCTTTACATGCGCCGCATACGGTCGCGGTTGACTGGACTGGCGTCGCAGCGACAGCAACAGCCGCCGGTCGCGACAACTCTTGGAAGCGGCGAGCCCGACTAATCAAGAAACCGCTCGGATTGAAGATGTTGTTTCGGAAGTGCGGCCGAACATCCACGACAAACGCGTCGAGCGTGACTCCGCAAAGTTCTAAGGTGTCGCGAATGAGGCGCAGCGTGTGTTGTGTCAAAACTTGACCCTTGGTCTGGGCTAGCACAATCAATTCCGCCTCGGGACCAGAACGCGTCCGCGTTGTGTTTACAAACCCTTCTTGATGATGATTGAGATTTGTTCTTCGCGTCTGCATTTCTCTCACGCCCGGCTTGTGTCGGGACCCGACCAGGCCCGCCTCCGCTCCGCTACGCTCAGCTTTGCTTCGCTCCACTCCGGCGGCCCAAGAACAAGAGCGATGCTTCAGAGAGAGCGAGCCGAACGCACGGAACCTTTAGCCGTCGGTTCCGCGTTCATGAATGCCCCGTCGGTCGGTCGCTTTCACGGGCGTCTTCGCTCTTCGGTGACGCCAACCTGTGCGGATTCTGCCTCGCCTGGATTAGCTGCCGTTTCTGGCCGCCGGCCCTAACGAACCGAAGCAATCCCCAATGCCGCCGGTTTCCGGGTATTCCCATCGGCTAAGCGTCCTTCCGAACACCGCCATCCCCGCGCATCCCGCTTGTGGCCCGCAACCTTCTGAGCTGCCGTCTATGTCAACCACCAGCGACGCACTGGATCTTTAGATCCGGCCTGCCTCGCGGCAGGCAAACTCAATTCGGTCAAGTCGCTCGATCCGGCATCGCGTATGGGTATTCGAGCGTCACGCGCCGCGGGAGACCCGCTCGCACTTCGATCTTTGTGATCTCGCCGTTTTCGATCTTGTCGAGCAGCGCCATCAGGCGAGTGACTTCGACGCCAAGTGCAAAGTCCGCGGCAGCGATTTCTACGCGTGGCTTTGCCTCGACGTCCAGCCGGAGATCCACGAGAACGGCAGGGATTGGGCACTGCCAGACCGGTTCACCATTGCGGATGCTGAGGTCGTTGATCTGTCCGAAGTTCACGGACTGGCACGACCGGACGAGTTCCTGCCGAGATTGGGAAAGCTGTAGCAAGCTTGTCGCTGCCATCGGAAGCTTAAACCTCGAAGGAAGAGAGCTAAGCTCGCGCGCAAATGCCAGCGACTAGTGTTTGAAATGATTGAGAGTTGAAAAGGCGCGGATCTAAATTGATGATGCCGCGCGTGGCGCTAATCCAAAGTGTGCCAATTGTGTGCCAGAAATTTGCAGGACTAGCCGTTCTAGCGCATCTAGCACGACAAAGAAACAGTAACTTGCGCGCCGTCAACGGCGGTAGGGGGACCAAGTCCGTCCCTGGCCACCACCTTATAAAGCCGTTATCGGTGGCCGAAAACATAGGTTTCACTCGTGGGAACAATTCGGGAACATCTAAACGGCTGCTTCCTCCCGCACCCCATTTTCTGCATCCATCAACTTCCACATTCCGCGCGCCGTGTTTCCGGTATTCGCGATGTGCGTCTTGCCCAGCTTGGCGTTTCTTTCGGTCATCTTGATATTTGCATTACCGTGAATCTTCGCCAGTTCGTACAGGTCTCCACCGTTCATCATGTACCACGATGCGAACGCGTGCCGGAGGGTGAAGACGGACGTTTTGAATTTTGTACCGGTTCAGCGTGAAATGGAGAAGAGGCGTTTTCCGTTAGTGTAAATTCCGCCCTTCGGGCGGGGATTTTCAAGGCATCTGGGTCTTTCGATCCGATGATGGGAAAACGAAGCGCGAGAAGCTGGTTCCCGCGCTTCCGGTCATCGTCTCGATGAGCCCGCCAGGGTATCCCTCGGCATGGTTGCATCCCTGCAGAGCCCGCTTCTGTTTCTCCTGGCAAAATCATTGTAACTCCGCGTCTCATGCGACCTGCTGGCGGCGCAGTTGACGCTGTGCGCGCGCCGCTTCCAACTTCCTGTCTCTGGCGGCGTGAATCTCAGCCTGCCGGCCGGCGAGCATGTCCGCCGGAGTCACGAACCCGATCGCGCTGTGCAGCCGGACCTGGTTGTAATGGTCCACATAGTGCTGGATCAAGCGGCGCGCATCTTCCGGGCTGAGCGGCGTTCCCGGTCGAATACATTCGCTTTTCAGCGATTTGTGCCAGCGCTCCAACTTCCCATTCGATTGCGGATAGTAGGGCGAAGTCCGCACGTGCGTCATACCAGAGATGCGGATGAACTCCTTGAAGTCCTTGGCCAGAAACTGCGGCCCGTTGTCGGAAATGATCCGCGGCCTGGCTTCCGGGTACCGCTCCTTGGCCCGCTCCAGAATGATCTCGATGTCGGTCTCTCTCATCGACTCACGCAAATCCCAGTGCCCTTCCATTTGCTCAACAGCCCCGCTCGTCCCAGCACCCGCCACACGCTGGACGGGCTGACCGCCACCACGTCTTGATCCAGCATCATGAACGTCAACCGCCGGTAGCCTTCCAGCGGATTCTTCAGATGAAAATCGATGATCGCCTGCTTCTCCCATTGCTCCAGCCAAAAGTCCCGGGGAACCCATCCGTTGTGCTCGTTCACCTGGCCATACCGGTCGCGCCAGTCATAGAACTTGCTGGCCCGGATGCCGAGCCACTCGATGAACCGCCCGGCGCCAATCTCGATCTTGTCGGACCAGCGCCGGACGAAATCTACGATCTGATCCCGCACGTCGTGCGGCACCCAGACGCCGGTCAGAGTTCCCCAAGGCTTTTTTTTAACGCGATGTGCTCCGATGAGATCGTATCGCACAGTGCCAACATCCACACCATTCCGTCAACGCCGGAGATTAAGAAGCAGCTCCGCGGTCTCCGTGAAGGAGACATTGCAGAACTGGATGGTTCTCTAGTAGAGGTTCGACTCGCGGACGGCGGGAAGTGGACCAGTTCGCTAAGTCGTACCGATATCGGCGGTGGCGCTTGCGAATTGATGTGGGTTCGCGGCGTAACACGCTTCTGAAGCCGTGCCCACTCCGAATAGACCCGATAACGAACATTAACGGAACCTAGCCGCAGGACCAGGTAATCACAAATCAGCGATAGTCCGCTTGGTCGCTCTCATTATGTCGCCGTATGCGACGCGAATGGGGACATAATCGGCGCCAGCAGAGTCTCTTGCTGCACCACAGTGGCAACAGTGGCAACAGTGGCAACGGCGCCCTTGCGGTCATGCTGTGATATACTTCCGTCGTCCAGAATCGTTAGCATCTTACAAAAGGTGTTTTCGCTTCTGAAAGCGACGCCATGGTTTTGCTGACATTCTTTCGGGCCGTCGCCAAACGTGACTGAGAGGAGTGGTCATGAAAGCGAATAAGGCTCTCAAGCGACTAGCCAAGATTGAGGCGTCGATGTCGGATTTGGCGAAGCGATTTCTACCAAGCGCACCCCACATACGAGAAGTGCTTCAAGATGCGAAGGCTGCTGTAATTCGGGCGAAAGAGGCCGTTCTGCAAGCATCCGCGGAGACCGCGAAGAAGAAAACAGGGACTCCGAAGGCAGGCCGACCAGCTAAAATATCCCCACCAGCATTGAAGAGGAGCACTGGCAAACAGGTGGAAATGAAGGCGGCGGCAAGAAAAGCAAAGAAGCGCGCGCCGGTCAAGAAAGCTGTAAAGAAGGCAGCGGCGAAGCGCGCGCCCTCGGCTCCGATAGCGGCGATGATTGATATCGCCCCCCGGGAACCAATGGAGACACCGGCCCTTGCTAGTGTAGTCGGCAATACCTAGCTAGAAGTGCCCGCCGGATATCACCATCATGGGTAGTCATTTTCGAACGCGAGATCACATAGCAAAAAAACAGGTTGAAAGCGAGGACCTGCGCCTCGCTCTCAACCCGCTTCGTCCAGCCGTTGTCTCGCTGGGCTATCTATCGGTGTCCGCGACCGGATTGTCCCCTACCTGAGCTCCGTCCTCCGCCGCCGTGAGAGAACCCGCCGGAAGATCGCCCGCTCGGCGCTCCGCCGCGGAAACTCGGCCCACCGTTGAAGGATCGCGCGCCTTGCGCTCCGCCGTGGAAGCTATTGTTTCCCGCAAAGCGCTGTCCGCCGACCGCTCCACCCCGGAAATTGTTTCCGGCGAAAGCTCGGCCACCGACCGCGCCGCCACGAAAGTCACTGTGGCCGGCGAAGCCCGCGCCACCGCGGAATCCGTAACCACCGACGAAGCCGCGTGGGCCACCCCAGTACCCGGCGATGAAGCGGCCGCCATAATAGCCCGGACCGATCCAGTAAGCACCGCTATAGGGAGGCACGGCGCAGTATCCGTTGACGCCGTTATAACCATCGATCCACACGGATCCGGGAGCGCACAGTGGAGGCGCCGAGTACGCATCGGCAGGTCCTGGCGGGTAGTAGCCCGGCGCACCGCCATAGGTTTGGGAATCGTCATAAGCCGGAGCGCCATTGTAACCCGGAGTGCCGTCGTAGGCCGGAGCGCCATAACCCGGGCCGCCCGGCTCGCCGTTGTAACCTGGGGCGCCGCCATTGACATCTCCCCCGTATTGACCTTGAGCAAAAACCGACCCGCCGACCACTAACATGACCGCAATCAGTTTCGTTTTCATTTTTTTCTCTCCTACCGCCCTGCAATAGCACTTGGAACACCAAAGCCAAGCATTTGAAAATACATGAGCTGTAGCTTCATTAAATGGCTGTGCTGAACCGGGGACGGTGCTATTGGGCCAGAACGGATCCCCGCACATTACAACATTGCGATGCAGGAAAGGCTCGAAGGCAGCGTCATCGACTGGATGGAAAACGTCAGCGAGGAACGATAAAAGGCGTGACGCACGCTGCCGCCTTTTGTAGCGGCGAGCACCGCGCGTCAGGGCGATCGTCGCGCTTCAATTCGTGGACTGTGCGGCGCTCGGGCTTCCGCCGAATTTGATGGTAAACGGGCCGGCCTCATCCACCATTGTATAGTCGGGTGGCACTGTGAACAGGGACGGATCCGGTTCCGTTCGGCTGAGATTCAGAATCTGAACTGTGCTGTCACCAGAACGCGGGTCGGATCTTTTGGTAAGAACTGTAATCTTCAGTTCTGGCGAAAACCAGGTTTCTGAAACAACTGTGATGGGACGGTCGTTGCCTTCCGCCTCAGCGGGAATCGTTTCGATCGTCCTATGTCCCTCGGCCTGGACGCCGTTAATCAATTGCGTTCCCACGGAATCTTGGGAGATCGTGCGCCTCAGTCGCCCATCTCCACTGGGCGGCGGACCTGCACTACTAGCTTCCACCGGCGCGGCTCGGGGCGGAGACACGGGTGCGCCTGCGAGATTCTTGGATGCCGGCTGTACGACAGATTGCACTTTCTGGCGGTGGGCCACATGATTAATGCTATCCAGCGTGTAGCGGAAACCGGCGACCGGGTCATAGATAACGGCGACGATGGCATCGCGGAAGGGGTTAGGAGCAGCTGTCGGAAAGCCTGGAAACATCGGGCGTTCTGTGCGTGTGCGACCCGCGAAGTCGCGATATAGTTTCTGGTTCTGGCCGGGCATTTTCCGCGTGATGCGGGTGCCGTCGGCGAGAATCTGGACGGATTCCGACACCTGCTCTCCCGAATACGAAGCGCCTGTTATAACGGGCGCGCCAGTATCCCGCGAGCCGAAGCTTATAGAACCGGCAAACGAACCGCTTACAGCACGGCCGGCTGGCGCGGTGCCTTGTGCAGCCGCTAAACCAGCGAATGCCAATCCGAGCAATCCAATTTTTGGGCAGCTCATCAGTATCTTCGAAGCGAGTATAGTCGACCGATTTCTCGGCGGCAAGCATCCACCACGCGCATCCGCCACGCCCTGTGGCAGGCCCGAACTATTGGTCCCGTTAGGTCACATTATCGGTAGTCCCGTGGGCGTCATTCCCGCGCCGATGTCGCTTTACATGAAGGTCGAGTGCCGCCGTTCGCACCGCGTCCGCACATTAGATAGAGTATTGGCTATGCGACAGATCACAGCTGGCATGATACTGATCACACTCGCGCTCCAGGGTGCTGACACTCCTGCTGCACTGAGAGGTTATTCTCAACGGGCCGCGGGCTCCGAATTCGGATGGGAGAGGAAATTCCGAGCCATACCGCAGCAGGATCGCTTGCGCGAGTACATGCGACGGCTGTCGGCGCGGCCGCATCATATCGGCTCACCCTATGACAAGGACAACGCCGAGTGGATTCTGGCACAGCTTAAATCCTGGGGGCTCGACGCAAAGATCGAAGTGTTCGATACGCTTTTTCCAACGCCGCTGGAACGTTCCCTGGAGTTGCTGGAGCCGGCCACGTATAAAGCGAAGCTGGAAGAGCCTTCACTGCCGGAGGACCCCACGAGTCAGCAGAAAAGTGAGCAGCTTCCGACATATAATGCGTACTCGATCGATGGCGATGTCACCGGGCCCATCGTATACGTGAACTACGGTACGCCTGCCGATTACGAACAACTCCAACGCATGGGGGTTTCCGTCAGCGGAGCCATTGTACTGGCCCGCTACGGAGAGTCATGGCGCGGCATTAAACCCAAGCTCGCGGCTGAGCACGGGGCAATCGCATGTCTGATCTATTCCGATCCGCATGATGACGGGTACCTACGCGGCGACAAGTTCCCGAAAGGCCCAATGCGTCCATCATTTGGTGCGCAACGCGGCAGCGTGATGGATATGCCGGTTTACCCCGGTGATCCGCAGACACCCGGAGTAGGTGCGACGCCCGATGCGAAGAAGATTCCTCTTAACGAAGTTACGACGCTATCGAAGATTCCCGTGATGCCGATCTCATATGAGGATGCGGAGCCTTTCCTGCAGAACCTGGGCGGCGATGTCGTTCCAGCGGCCTGGCGCGGCAATCTGCCGCTCACTTATCACGTCGGGCCGGGTCCCGCGAAGGCGCATCTGCATTTGAAGTTCAGCTGGGATCGCAAGCCGCTCTACGACGTAATTGCACGTATACCAGGCTCCAGATATCCAGACGAATGGGTGATTCGCGGCAATCATCACGACGCCTGGGTCAATGGAGCAGGTGACCCGATATCCGGCGCGAGCGCGGAACTGGAGGAAGCACGCGCGCTGGCGGAACTGCGAAAGCAAGGGTGGAAGCCGGAGCGGACCATTATCTATTGCTTCTGGGACGGCGAGGAACCTGGCTTGTTGGGATCGACGGAGTGGGCCGAGACGCATGCCGCGGAGTTGAAGCAACACGCTGTCGCCTATATCAATTCCGACGGCAATGGGCGGGGCTTGTTTCGCGCGGAAGGGTCGCATTCCCTAGAAAACTTCGTCAACAGCGTGATGAAGGACATGGACGATCCGGAGACTGAAATGACGGTCTGGAAACGCCGTCGTCTGACGGATATATCCCGCGCGGCAGCGGACAAGCGCTCCGAGATCCGGTCGCGTCCCGACCTGCGTATGGCCGCGTTAGGGTCCGGATCGGACTACACGGTGTTTCTCGATCACCTTGGCATCGCCAGTCTCAATGTGGCTTACAACGGCGAGGACGAGGGCGGTGGCCAATATCATTCGATCTACGACGATTTTTATTACTACACGCATTTTATGGACACGGATTTTGCTTACGGGCGTATGCTGGCCGAAACTGCCGGAACCATGATGATGCGTCTAGCCGATGCGGAAGTGTTGCCCTTCCAGTTCACCGGCCTCGCCGATACCATCCATACGTACATCACGGAGTTGAAGAAGCTGGCAACGGACCAGCGCGCCGAAATCAAAGAACGGAATGCGGAGATAGAAGACGGCACCTTCATCGCGCTTATGAATCCCAAACAAAAGATGGTTCCGCCTCCGAAAGAACCGCTACCGCCGTACATAAATTTCGCGCCGCTCGATAACGCGGCGGACGAGTTAAGCCGAGCTGCAGAGGGCTACGAGAGAGCCTTATTGGCGTCTGGGGATCGCGCACCAGCCAGCCTAAATGCGAAGCTGATCCAAAGCGAACGACTATTAACCAACGCAGATGGTTTGCCGAACCGGCCCTGGTACGAGCATCTGATCTATGCGCCGGGGTTTTATACCGGATATGGCGTGAAGACAATTCCAGGCGTGCGCGAAGCCATCGAGCAGAAGCGCCCGGCCGAAATCGATGAACAGATGGTCCGCGTGGCGAAAGCGCTGAAGAGCGAAGCGGATCTCCTTGATGCCGCGGCGCAGGAGCTAGCGGCAGCAAAATAAATTGCCGAAACAATAGCTCGTCCACCCTTGAAATTCTCGAAGCGGCGCAGCCGCGAAGGTCTCGATAATGGCCGATGTTGCTTTCACGGTCCACTTCGAAGGACTGCCGGCTTCCAAGCGGCGATTGCTAAACACTGCGGCGTTACTCGCGGCTGAACATGCGCGGCAGCTACGGGCAGGGCGATCGCGAATGGATTAGCTGGGCCTGTTCCCCTCCGATAAAAAGAACCGGCCCCGCTATCGCACGCGTCTTGAGTGACGCCGGAATCGTGCGACGAACTAGCTGCCCTGCGTGGACGCGATCACCATCACCGAAGCGACCTTCGAGAAGATGGTGCTGATGCTGGACGCTACGCCCGGCATAATGGCGCCGGCGGTCACGGCTACGAAGCCGGCCATCAGAGCGTATTCGATGAGGTCCTGACCAGATGTATTTTTCAAAGCACACAACTTCAATATCAACTTCTTCATACCTTTTTCCCTCCGAGATAGGCTAAACTGCCCGTCGATCACAAACTATCAACGATGGCTCTTTGAGGGAATCCACCTTCGGTTCCAATGTTAGGTAGCCCGGAAGAACCACCCAAAAAACTTTGGTACTAGGTACTGAGTCTGTTAGGAGACCAGGGTAGCTGTGCCGACGACCGGTTGTCAGGAAATAGGCGCATACTTCATGCGTGAAGATCTACACCACGAATACTCGCAGGATCGTGGACCGGCAGCACCGAAGTGATGCGCGGGCTGGCGTCGAAGGCGCAAGAGATTATGATCACGGGCCGAACCCCAACAGACTGCCGTTGTCCACGTGACCGCCCGACAGCAGGCGCTGCTCGGGGAATACAACGCCTATAGCGTGGGAAATGCGGGCGGGGCAGCCTATGCGCTAGGATGATGGCTCTGGATCCCATCTCGAGAGAAGATTCGGAGCACAGCATGAGCTCGTCCTTCTACTCCCGTTCTTGCTCAGCGCCGACTGGACGTCGATTCCTGGGCCACCCGGGTGCCGTGGGCGGCTCCTCACTGGTGATGGCCGCGCTCTTCTCGTGGAAGTTGATGGCAGCGGACGCTGGCAAACGTCCGGAACTTTCCGGCCGGCCGCGCAACATCGATCAACACGACGGCCACCCTCAACGCGACTACCGGGGCCATTGTCGCGAACCCAACGCTGGCACCGGTATCGTCGCTTCTCGAAGGCCGTATCGTACAACTGGGAGTCAAAGCCGACTGGTAGTATTCGATTATGCCCGATAGCCCGCGTTTTCCCGCGGCCGTTTATGCGGAGACCGTCCTGTCGGTCAATTTTCGAGATGCGCAACGCCTCTTTCTCAACTCGCTGATCGAAATACATTACGCGCACACGCTGATGCTTGCGCGCCAGGGGATTATCTCGCCATCGGCGGCGCGGGCCTGCGTGCACGGACTGGACGAGCTCAATCGGACCGAACTCTCCAGCGTTCCTTACGACGGCCGTTCCGAGGACCTCTTCTTCTTTGTCGAAGAGGCGCTTGCGCGAGTCTGCGGCAGGACAATCGCAGGCGTCATGCACACGGCCCGGAGCCGGAACGATATCGACATCACGCTGTACCGCATGGGTCTGCGCGCGGAAATCCTGGGCATTGTTCGCAATCTGAACGCGGCGCGGGAAGTGCTGCTGGACCTCGCCCGCCGCCACATCTCGACACTAATGCCGGCTTACACCCATACGCAGCCAGCTCAGCCCATCACGTTCGGACACTACCTGATGGCGGTGGTCGAACTCATGGGAAGAGATGAGCGCCGGTTGCAGGCCGCGTATGCCACCGTGAATCGCTGTCCACTCGGAGCGTGCGCGATTTCGACAACGGGTTTTCCCATCGACCGCGCATTCACCGCAGCGCTCCTCGGGTTCGAAGGGCTGCAACTCAACTCATACGGCGCCATCGCCGCCACCGACTATCTGACGGAGGCCGCCGGCGCGATCGCCACGGCGATGTTGAATCTGGGCCGTGTGACACAGGACTTCCTCATATGGTGCACGGCCGAATTTGGGTACCTGCGCCTGCAGGATGCATGGGTTCAGATCAGCAGTATCATGCCCCAGAAGAGGAATCCGGTGCCCTTTGAGCATGTGCGCGTGCTGGCGAGCAAGGCAATGGCGCAGGCGCAGGGAATCTTCACTTGCCTCCACAACACGCCTTTTGGCGACATCAATGACGCCGAAGACGACTTGCAGCCGCTGGTCTTCGGCGCCGCCGGCGATGCCATCAGGGCACTTGCGCTGTTTGCCGGCGTTATGGGCGGTTGCGAAGTGAATACGGCGCGTATGGAGGAACGAGCCCGGTCGGATTTTCTGACGGTGACTGAAGTGGCCGACACCCTGGTCCGCCGCGAAGGCGTCAGTTTTCGGGAAGCGCACCACCTAGTTTCAGCCGCGGTGAAGTTGCTGGATGGAACGTATTCCGATGCCGCAATGGCTCAGGCAGTCGAGGCGCTCGCGCCTTCACACTTCGGCCGCGCACTGCGGATTTCTCGCGCAGATCTTCTGCAGGCTCTCGACGCTCGCCACTTTGTGGATGTCAGGCGCATCCCGGGCGGAACCGCTCCGGAGGCCATGCGGTCGGCACTGACGCAGGGTGCGGAGCAAGTGGCCGAGACGCGAGTCTGGATCGAGAGGAAGACGGCGGAATTGGCGGCTTATCCGGTCAGCATCGGGGAGGAATGCCGCACGCTCCTCAATCCCGGCTGATGGCCGGCGGGAGTGTATTCTTTAGCAGCTGCGAAAACGGCGGCACTTCAGGTGGGCACGACACCTGAGTTGTTGGATACTCATCTGCCGGGCGTGTAGTAGGTGCTGTAGTAGGTGCTTGCCGAAGCGCAATCGGTCCACTATACTCGCATCGAAGGTTGTAATGTACTGCTCACACGTCGGCTTGGCGTGGATCACCGGATCCCGCAGCCCTGAAATGGATCAGGATATCTTATCCGTGCTTTCCTTGACATAACACGGCTGAAGCCCATGAATATTTCAAAGCCCTTTATTGAGAGACCGGTTGCCACCACGCTCCTTCTCGTAGCGCTGACGCTGGGCGGCGCGCTCTCCTACAGGCTGCTGCCGGTATCGGCATTGCCCGAGGTCGACTTCCCCACCATCTTTGTGCAAGCCGGGCTGCCGGGCGCGAGTCCCGACGTGATGGCGGCCGCGGTCGCCACTCCGCTCGAAAAGCAGTTCACGCGCATCGCGGGTGTCACGGAAATGACCTCCCGAAGTTCAGTGGGATCCGCGATTGTCATCCTGCAATTCGATTTGAGCCGCGACATTAATTCGGCGGCGCGCGATGTGCAGGCAGCCATTAATGCGTCGGCGGGATTTCTCCCTTCGAATCTTCCGCGGGCTCCCATATATCGAAAAATTAATCCGGCCGACGCACCGATCCTGTCCATGACGCTCGAATCGGATGTAGTCCCGCGGCCGCAGTTGTACGATATTGCCTCTTCGGTTTTCGCGCAGAAACTGTCGCAAGTCCAGGGCGTCGGGCAAGTCTACGTGGGGGGCAGCTCGCTTCCCGCGGTTCGCGTTGAAGTGAATCCACAACCTCTGTCCAAGTACAACGTGGGTCTGGATCAAATCGGCACGTTCCTGCAAAGCGCCAATGCAAATAAGCCCAAAGGCGAGCTTTCTAACTCCGAAGTTCGACTGCCCATTTATGCCAGCGATCAGCTTTTTACGGCCAAGGACTACAAGGACCTGGTAGTGGTTTACCGGAAGGGGGCGCCGGTCCGCCTTTCGGATCTGGGGCGCGTCGTGGATAGCAGTGAAGATATCCGGAACCTCGGTATTGTAAACGGCAATCCCATGGTTGAGATTGAGGTCCACCGCCAGCCGAATGCCAATATCGTCGAAACGGTTGCACGCATTAAAGCTTTGATGCCGCAGTTTGAGGCCCAGCTCCCTCCTACGGTTCGCTTTACAATCGCCAATGACCGCACCATCAGTACCCATGATTCGATCAGGGACGCCCAGCGCAACATGATCCTTTCCATTGGACTGGTTATTCTGGTGGTTTTCATTTTCCTGCGGAGCGGCTGGTCTACGTTTATTCCCAGTGTTTCAGTGCCGGTATCCATCATCGCCACCTTCGGCGCGATGTATCTGATCGGGTACACGCTGGACAATCTTTCGCTGATGGCGCTGACCATTGCCACCGGCTTCGTGGTCGACGACGCCATTGTCGTCATCGAAAACATTACGCGCCATCTCGAAAGCGGCATGAAGCCGATGGCTGCCGCACTCAAAGGCGCCGAAGAGATTGGATTTACGGTGGTGTCGATGAGCATCTCGCTCATCGCGGTCTTCATTCCTATTCTGATGATGGGTGGAATCGTGGGGCGCCTATTCCGGGAATTCGCGGTGATTCTTTCGGTGGCCATCTTCATATCCATGGTGATCTCGCTGACGGCAACGCCCATGATGTGCGGGTGGCTCCTTAAGGAAAAACGCCAGCACGGATATCTCTACAATCAGACCGAAAAATTCTACCGCTGGATCATCTCCACGTATGCGTCGGCGCTGCAGGTGGTGCTGGATCATCCAGCGCCCGTCCTTATGGTTCTGGTGCTTACCATGGGAGTGACAGTCTTCCTGTATATCAAGGTGCCGAAAGGGTTCTTCCCGCAGCAGGATACCGGACGTCTACGCGGCGCGATCGTCGGCGAGCAACACATCTCCTACCAGGCTCTGGTCGACAAGGCGAAATGGTTTGAAGAGAAGGTCCGTATGGATCCGGACGTCCAAACCGTCACCATGGTGGCGGGCACCAGCGGAGGTGGATTCGGCGGGAACAACGCGGAGATTGACGTTCAGCTGAAGCCATCGGGAGTTCGCAAGGCCACCTCAGACCAGGTGATCGCCCGTTTGCGGCGCCAGACATCGGGCGTGCCGGGGGCGGTGATGTTCCTGCAAAACTCCCAGGACGTGCGCATCGGCGGGCGCCAGGGGAACGCGCAATACCAATACACCCTGCAGGCGCCGGATTTCGCGACGCTGGCGGTGTGGGGGCCCAAAGTTTTAGATCAGTTCTCGCAGCTTCCGGAGATTGCCGACGTCAGCTCCGACCAGCAGACGTCCGGCTTGTCGTCCAACGTGATTATCGACCGCGACACTGCATCACGCCTGGGTCTCACGGCGCAAGCGGTCGATTCCGCGCTGTATGACGCTTTCGGACAGCGCCAGGTCTCGGTGATGTATAAGTCGATCAATCAGTACCACGTGGTGCTGGCGCTGCAGCAGCAGTGGTGGGAAAGTCCGGACTTTTTGAAAACGATCTACGTGCAAACCCCCCGAGGCACGGACGTCCCTCTCTCCACTTTCGCGCACTTCACGCAAGGGATCACTCCCATTTCGCTGCCGCATCAGGGACAGTTTCCGGCGACCACGCTATCGTTCAACCTGGCCCCCGGAATTGCGCTGAGCGACGCCGTGACGGCGATTAACCAGGCCGAGGTGGAGATGGGCTTGCCTGCCAACATTACCGGCAAGTTCGCCGGAACCGCAGAAGCCTATCAGGCCTCGCTGAGGAATCAGCCCATCCTGATCGCGACGGCGCTGCTGGCGGTCTATATCGTGCTGGGAATGCTGTACGAGAGCCTGATCCATCCCTTGACGATCATCTCGACCTTGCCGTCGGCGGGCGTCGGAGCTCTGATGGCCATGGTGTTGTTTAAGAGCAACCTGGACATCGTCGGCATGATTGGAATTATCCTGCTGATCGGGATCGTGAAGAAGAACGCAATCATGATGATCGATTTCGCGCTCGCGGCCGAGCGCAACAAAGGAATGAATTCGCGGGAGGCCATCTTCGAGGCGTGTCTGTTGCGTTTCCGGCCCATCATGATGACCACCATGTGCGCGCTGCTGGGCGGTTTGCCGATGGCGCTCGGCTGGGGGGCCGGCGGGGAGCTGCGTAAGCCTCTCGGCATCGCGATTGTGGGCGGCCTATTAGTCAGTCAGATGTTGACCTTGTTCACCACGCCGGTGGTCTATCTGTATCTGGACCGTTTGGGCAAGCGTTTTTCGCGGCGGGAGCCGGATTACAGCAACCGTCCCGGTTTTCTGGTTCCTGGTGGGCTTATGGAGAGTGGCGATTGATGGCGCGCTATTGGAAGATCGCGGTACTAGCTTCGCTGGTGTGCTCGGCTTCGGGGTGCGTCCGCAATACAAGGAATAAAAATAAACACCAAACCGCGGCGAGCTACCGTGATTCTGACGCTCTTCAGCCGCCTCGTTTACAAATGACCACGGCGACCGGCGGTCGTTTTCCCGCCTAAATGAACAAGGGCTACCAGGATGACTAATAAATTTCTGGGACTTTGCTCCCGATTTCGTGGTGTCCCAACTCGACCAACTCGCTGAACATATTCAGAATCTGACGAAGTGAACGTCTCCCAACGTCCTCCAGCATCAGTACCTGGTAACGAAGATTAACGGTAGCTTACGGGCTGCCCTACGCGAGCACTTCTGTCGGTTTGCCGGAGGCGTTTGACACTATCGCGGGAGCGATCAACCCTTGCTTCGGTTCTGAGCAAGACGGCGCATTTCCCAAAGATCGCGAGGAGTTTGCGACAGCAGTGGCGCCACCGCCAGCATCCCGGTTCGGCCAATACTCTTCTCGAGGTACGCCAGCTCCTGAAATTGCGCCTCGATCTCCGGGTCCGGCGGGATCTCGATTCCGGCCTCGCGCATCAGCATATCGCCTTTGGCACGCACGCTGAGTTCAATCGTGAGTTGCAGCATACACAGCATGTCTCCGCGAATTGCCGGGGGAAACACATCCTGTAAAGATTGCAGGTAGGTACCGGAGCGCGTGCGGTGCAATTCGCCGGTCGCGATCATGTTCAGCAACTCGATGTCGCGATCCAGTTTGTCGCCCAGCCAATGCCGTAGCGAGGCTTCGCTCCACAGGAAAACCGCCGCCATCAGGATCGGCATGGACACTAGCATTACTAACGTCGATGCCACCGGCGACAGCAAGCCCTGGTTGAAGAACGAATGAATAGTCATGGCGATCAGCAGCCCTGGCGCGAAGAGTCGAAGTCCTCGCCAGCCTTGGCGTTCCAAGAGAAAGATCGTCACCATGGCGGCGATCGCGGCGACGCCGCCGTGCATGAGCGCCGTTCCGAACCCCCGCAGCGTCGATACGGCGATCCCTTGACCGGCCTGCTCCTGTAGATAGAAAAAATTCTCCACCAAAGAGAATCCGGCGCCGACTGCGAACGCGCATATTCCAGCATCCACCATGAACGCGACGCGGGCCGTCGCGATCAGGAACATCCAGTACGAGCCCTTGGCCAGTTCTTCGATGACGGGAGCGCCGAACCGCGCATAGTCAATACCGTGGGCCTGGAAGAAATGAAAAGCCGCCGAATTGATCGCGTAGCAGATTCCCGCAGCCGCGCCGCCGAAGGCCAGGGCAACCAGGATTCGGTTGCCGGGAACCAACTTGTAGCTGTCCATCAGCCGCAGGGCCGACAGGAAGACCAGGACCGGAATGAAGGCCATGGCGTGGCTCAGTACGGCCTCAAGCTGCATAGGAATCACTGGCCCGCGGAGGCTGAGGACACCGCCGAAATGCCGAAGCGCAAGCGGTTCCACTCTCCATCGCGCCGATAGTCGAGAGACTCCGTCAACTGCCGGACCAGAAAGACACCCAGCCCGCCCACCGAACGTTCATTTAGAGAACCGGGCAGGTTCGGCTCCCGCAATGTTAGCGGATTGTATTCGGCTCCCTGGTCGGCAATCTCGACGCTCAGCAACCCGGGCTGGGGAACGCAATACGTTAGCTCGATCACGCCCGCGCTTCCGGCGCTGTAGGCGTAGCGGACGACATTCACGAAGATTTCTTCCACCACCAGGTCGAGGTGGCCCCAGCAATCTTCCGGCAGTCCGGCGGCCACCGCCCCGCGGCGGGCGAATTCAATAGCTGACTCTAAGGAGGCGAGATCCGCGGCCAAACTCAACGTTGGGTCGGCATCCGGCATGGTTCACACATCCGCCAGAGCGGCGTCCACCGAATCGTGCATTGGGAAAGCGTCGCTCAGCCGGGTGATTTCAAAAACCTGCTTGACCAAACCCGTGAGCGCCGAGAGCCGGAGCGTACCGCCCTTTTCTTGCAATGACTTACCAACCACAACAAAGGCCCGAAGACCCATGCTGCTGACGTAAGCCAACTCGCTCATATCGATGATAAGGCTCTTGGCGCCCTGGTTGACCCAGGCTGTACAGGCTTCTTCGAACGCTTGCGCATTCCCCGCGTCCATGCGGCCGATCACCTTCAACACTACGCTGGTGCCGTTCTGAGTCGATTCGATAGTCACGTAGTTTTCAGGATCGTTCAACCGGGCTTGGGGCGTCAAGTTGCCGGGACGAGGCGCGAAAGATGAAAATAAGGTTACAACTTTTTAAAACAGGATGACGCAAACCGGCGCCAGTTCCTGTTATCACTAGCAGAAGCGGTAACATCGCTTCTCAATTAGGAGGCTCGAATGTCCCAGGGAAACAAGAAGGCTTACCTGCTGGCGGGCGGAGCGTCGATCATCGGCCTATTGGCGATCGGAGTGGTGGTCATGTCCCGGCATTCCTCGCCGGTTCCGACTCCTTCGGTCCAGGGCGCCATCGGCCAGCGCGATGTCTATCGCGACTCGAATGCGGCGGCGACGGCGGTGGATGCAGCATCGAACCAGGAGTTCGAAACGCTGTACCGGATCGGGCAGTTCAAGGCATTGGCCAACGATCCGCGCTACAGGCAATTGGCCAAGGACCCGCGCTTCGCGGCGTTGCTCGCGAGCGCAGACTTCCAGAGCCTAGTCTCTTCGGCCCCGTTCCAAAGCATGATGCAGTCGGCGGCGTTCCAGAGCATGATGCAGTCGGCCGAGTTCCAGCACATGTTCTTTTCGGCCCCGTTCCAGCAAGCGTTGCACTCAGCGGAGTTCAATAACATGGTGCATTCGGCCGCGTTCCAGAGCATGATGCAGTCGGCTGGATTCCAGAGCATGATGCAGTCGGCAACGTTTCAGAGCATGCTGCAATCGGCCGCGTTCCAGAGCATGGTGCAGTCGGCCCCCTTCCAGAGCATGATGCAGTCGGCCACGTTCAATAGCATGATGCAGTCGGCCACGTTCCAGAGCATGGTACAGTCGGCCACATTCCAGAGCATGCTGCAATCGGCCGAGTTCCAGAGCGCGGCGCGCTCCGCAACATTCGAAAGCGTCAAGCAGTAGGGCTGGTTCCAAAACCTGCTTTAGCAGCATCGATTCCAAGAGGCTGGCCGACGACGAAAGGCGCCAGCCTGGTATCGCGGGTGCGCGTCCCGGTAAGAGATACTGAAAATTGCGCCCCCTAGTTGCCTTCCTGCTTTTTGCGGCCGTAGCCACACCGGCTGCGGCGCAATTGCGCGAGATCGACACCAATGACCTGCGGCTGTTATTTTACGATCCACACTATACCTACCTCGCGCCGCAATTAATGCGCGCCTTCGATAACGCCTTTGAGTTTCACAAACGCACTTTCCACTATCAACCCGACGGGAAAGTAACCATTCTGCTCGAAGACTTCGGCGACTACGGTCACGGCGGTGCGGATGTGATCCCGCAGAACCATGTCGACGTCGGCGTTGCGCCGTTTAACTACATCTACGAAACCGCCCCCTCCAACGAACGCATGAGCTGGTTGATGAGCCACGAATTGACCCATGTGGTGGAGATGGACGGCACGCGCGGGAGCGACCGTTTTTTCCGGCGCCTGTTTGGAGCCGGCGTCACTTCGAGTAAAGTGACACCCGCGGCGGAAGATCCGATCTCCATGCTGTTCGGCTACCTGACCGTCCCGCGCCGTTACGCACCGCGCTGGTACCACGAGGGGCTGGCGGTGTTTATGGAAACCTGGATGTCGGGCGGCCTGGGGCGGTCCCTGGGCGGATACGACGAGATGGTCTTCCGCACCATGGTGCGCGACAACAGCCACATTTACGACCTGGTCGCGCTCGAATCCGAGGGAACCACCATCGACTTCCAGGTGGGTGTGAACTCCTACTTATACGGGACCAGATTCATGAGCTATCTCGCGATCCAATACGGCCCCGATAAAGTCATCCAATGGGCCGGCAGCGGCGACGGAAGCAAGGCTTACTTCACCGCGCAGTTCCGAAAAGTGTTCGGGGACGGGATCGACAAAGAATGGTCGCGATGGATCGAGACTGAGAGGGCTTGGCAGCGGCAGAACCTGGCTGAGATCCGCAAGTATCCCGTCACTCCGCTGAAGCGTCTTTCCGGGTTGGCGCTGGGTTCGGTCTCTAACGCGTTCTACGACGAGACCTCGCATAAAATTCTCGCGGCGGTGCGCTATCCCGGTCCCATAGCCCATCTGGCGGCCATCGATCCGGAGTCGGGGATCGAGACGCGACTGCATAACATCGAGGGCGCGGCCCTGTTCTACGTGTCCTCGCTGGCGTTCGATGCCCAGGACCGCAAGCTCTTCTTCACGTCGAACAACAACGACTGGCGGGACCTCAACGTCTACGATCTCGCCACCGGCAAGGCAACCAAGTTGATCGATAAATATCGCGCGGGCGATCTCGCCTTTGACCGCGTGAGCCGGTCGGTGTGGGGCGTGCGCCATGTGAACGGCCTGTCGATCATGGCCGAAACGCCTCCGCCTTATAAAGAGGTGACGGACCGGTTCCAGTTCCCTTACGGCATCGACGTGTTCGATTTGGACATCTCGCCCGACGGGAAATCCATGAGCGCGATGGCCGGCGATTCCAGCGGGCGCCAGAAGCTGGTTACTTTCCAACTCGACAAGCTGCGCGCCGGCGATGCCACGATGGAGACCATCCACGAGTTTGAATTCAGCAGCGCGGCGTCCTTCACCTTCTCACCTGATGGCGCCAAGCTGTACGGCACGTCGTATTTCACCGGTGTATCGAATATCTTTCGCTTCGATGTCGCCACTCACGCAATGGAGGTACTGAGCAACACCGAGACCGGCCTGTTCTGGCCGCGTCTGCTGCCCGACGGCCGCTTGCTGGCCTTTGAGTACACCGCGAAAGGATTCTATCCGGTCCTGGTGCAGGACCCGAAGCCGCTCGAAGACGTGAGCGCCGTGAGGTATTTCGGCCAGCAAATTGTCGAGAAATACCCGCAGGTCCGCGCCTGGAAACTTCCACCGCCGGCTGATATCGACGTGGCCGCCCTCACCACCAGGGCCGGTGAATTTAAGCCTCTGCGCAATTTACAGCTCATGGCTGTCTATCCCATCGTGCAAGGATACAAGGACTCAGTCGCCTACGGCGGGCGGATCGATTTTTCGGACGGCCTTGGTCTGGCGGGACTCAGCCTGACCGGGAGCTATTCGCCGGACGCCGTACTTCAGGCCAAAAAGCGCGCCCACCTGGGCCTGGACTTCCACGATTGGGGCTGGAAGGTCAGCGCAGCGTATAACAAAGCGGATTTCTACGATCTGTTCGGCCCCACCAAGGAAAGCCTCAAAGGTTTCGCAGGCCAGATCGGCCGCAAGAAGACGCTTCGTTATAAAGCGCCCCGTAGCCTGGATTTGGATTGGGACGTGGCCGGATACGTCGGCCTGGATCGTCTGCCGGATTATCAGAATGTCGCGGCACCCTTCGACAAGTTTCTCACCGGCAGAATTTCGCTTACGTATTCCCGGCTGGAAAGATCATTGGGAGCAGTCGACGACGAAAAGGGAATTCGCTGGAAACTGGCCACGCAGGGCAATGCCGTCAACGGCGATTTTTATCCGCGTGTGTACGGTTTGTTCGACTATGGTCTCCTGACACCGCTGCGGAATTCACCAGTGTGGATTCACAGCTCCGCCGGCAAGTCCTTCGGCGACCGTACACAGCCTTTCGCCAACTTCTATTTCGGAGGTTTCGGGAACAATTGGATTGACCACCAGGAAGTGAGCCGATACCGCGAATACTACAGTTTCCCGGGCGTCGATTTGGATCAAATTGGGGCCACGGATTTTGCGAAGACCCTGGTCGAGTGGAATCTTCCGCCCAAACACTTCCGGCACTTTGGCACTCCCTACTTATATTGCAATTGGGCGCGGCTCTCGCTCTTTTCAGGCGTGATCGTCGGCAATATGGCTTCGGCCGTCGACCGGCAGTTCTACGGCGACGCGGGCATGCAAGTGGACTTTAGGGTGGTCATTTCGTCCTATCTGAACACCACGTTCTCAGTGGGCGCCGCCGCCGCCGAGGATCGCAATGGACGCCGGTCGGAAGAACTGATGATCTCCTTGAAGCTCCTCTAACCGGCCTCACTCGTCGAAAGCAATCGCAGCCAGTTCGGCGGCCACCGACGACGACGAAGGACGTTTCTCTTGCTCGCCGGCGAGCATCGCCAGCAGCAGCCGATCCAGCGCCGGAGGAATGCCCGGCCGCCGCGAAGAGGGCGGAGCCGGCGTGCGGCACTCGATGGCCTCGAACACATCCAGCGGTGTTTCTCCCGCAAAGGGGTGATGACCGGTGAACAGTTCATGCAACACCGAGGCGAATGAGAACACGTCGGAGGCGCTGGAGGCGCGCTCGCCACGCAGAACCTCCGGGGACATGTAGGGCAGCGTTCCCGAAAGGGTTCCCGAAATCGTGCCGGACGCGCCGGACGCTTCGACGTCGGGCAGGACATTTTCGCCGAGCCGTGCCAAACCGAAGTCCAGGATCTTCACGGCGCCGGTCTTGCTCAGCATAATATTGTCCGGCTTGATGTCGCGGTGGACAATCCCAGCCTCGTGCGCGACGGCAAGCGCGCGGGCTGCCTGGCCGCTCCAATCGCCCGCGATGGTCAGCGGAACTTCACCGGCGCTCATAAGCGCACGCCAGGTCTGTCCGTCCACCCATTCCATGGCAATGAAGGCGCCGGTATCCGACTTCCCGAATTCGTAGATTTTGACGATGTTCGGGTGATCGAGCGCCCCGGCCGCGTGGGCTTCGCGCTCAAATCGTTCGACCGCGCTCGCGTCGGCAGTCAAGTGGCGCCGCAGAATCTTCAGCACCACCGCCCCCCGTGAGCGCGTGTCCTCGGCGAGATACAATTCGCCCATGCCGCCGATGCTTATGAGAGATTGGACCTCATACTCGCCGACCCGCAGGCCGGGCGAAAGCGCTGTAGGATTGCGAGCCAGCAGGTCCGCTGCGAGAAGCGACGGCGGAAGTTCCAAAAACCGCCCTCGCTTGCGGTCCGCTTCAAGCAGGCTCTCCACTTCCGCTCGTAGCTCGGGATCTCCCATGCACGCCCGATCCAGGTAGGCGCCTCGGCCAGCGGGACTAAGGGCGCTGCCGTCTAAATAGACGCTCTCGATCTTCTGCCAGTCGTCTGCCGTCATGGTTCCGCAGCATTACCGGCGCCAAGTTCGCGGGCCAGCCATGCCCGGGCGGCCTGGAAGTCCCGGGTCACTGTGATCGTGGAAACGCCCAGCGCTTCTGCGGTTTCCTCAATGCTCAGTCCGCCGAAGTAGCGCAGTTCGACCACGCGGCTCTTGCGCGGGTCGATCCGGTCCAGTTCCTTCAGGGCTTCATGCAGCGACAGTACCTCCCTCGCTTCTTGACGAAGAGCCGGGTCGATATCTTCGATCGAAATTGTTTCCTTCCCCCCTCCGCGCTTTTCCGCCAGGTTGGCCTCGGCATGATTGACCAGGACTTGGCGCATCGCCATCGAGGCGACCGCGAAAAAATGTGTCCGGCTTTGAAATGTGCGCTGGCCCTGGTTCACCAGCTTCAGATACGCCTCATGAATCAGCGCGGTGGGTTGCAGCGTGTGCCCGGCAGGCTGGCTGACCCAGCAACGGCGGGCAATCCGGTGCAGTTCACCATAGACCAGCGGCATCAACCCGTCCAGCGCCTGCTGGTCACCGCTGGTCCAAGCCGCAAGAAGCCTTGTGACATCGCCCGATGGATGCATGGATTTTCAGTTCATCTTGCGTTTCCGCGCACTTACCGCCATGATACACCGCGGGTCAAAATGTTGCGTTATGAACTATTATCGAAGGGGAAGCCTACTTCGCCACCTGATGGGCTACGTCCTTCTCGTCCTCGCAGATGGCTTCGATCAGGTCGGCGTCAGGAATCGAATTGAAGTCAACCTTGAACGTCCAAGGCCTCGTGTACATTTTGGGATCGTCGATTGTCCCTACGAGTTGCAAATGGCCGGCCGTGAGGCGCTGAAATCGCTCTGTCACGCGCAATTCGTCGGAGTGCGGCAAGCCCAGGCCATCGAGCCACGATTCGTCGTTGAAGCCAACGGTTTCCACCTCGAACGTTTCGCCGGTCCACTTTCCGACGGAGTAGCCGTACCAGGCTGGATTCATCGATTTCGGGTGCCTGCGGCCATCGGTGAAAATCTGGCGGAAATCTACGAAGTCTTCGTAAAGAATGAGAGTGAGCCCGGGCGTCTGAACGATTTTAAACGGCCCCGGATAAAGCATCGCGGCAGGAACACCGTGCGGAAGACAGCGCTCCGATGGCCTGCCTCCTCCGTTGCGCGCCGCACGCTCCTTAAAGACCGCTGCCGCTGCAGGACGGAGAGGGATTTCCGCATTCTTCGGCATGAACCAGCTGAGGCTATAGGCAAGCCCTTTGTCAGTGCTGTCCACCGGAGTGCTCTCGCCTTCTTTACGGATCCAGACGCCCGAGAGATCCGGCTTGCCATCGGGTGAACGGGGCGCCTTCGCCATTAGGTCCGGCTTGCCGTCCTTGGTGCGCGGAATGCGCGGGTCCGGCTGATTGAGCCACTGTGCCAAAACGGGCGAGGAAACTAGAACCGCAAGCAATACAATGCTGGGCGTCGTAATCTGAAAGCGCATAAGAACCTCTTATTTTGAAGCTTACAACCGTGCGCGCACAAGTGGAGACAGCCGGTCTGACCACATCCGGCAGGTCACGGACGCATCGCTCAGACGCCTCAAGGTCGAAGCGATCGGTCTTCTCTATCAGCATCGTGTCGATCCCATGTGCCGATTGAAGATGTGGCTGGGACCGTTAAAAGATGGGACGAGCACAGAATTTGTCAGCACCGATTTCCGTAATCGGTCTCCGCGCTTCGCTCCCGAGGCCCGCGTGGCCAACATGGCTCTTGTCGATCTCCTAAAGCGCGTCGCCGAAAGTAACCACACGACGCCGGCACAGATTGCGCTCGCATGGCTGCTTGCTCAGAAACCGTGGATTGTGCCGTTCCCTGGTACGCGAAAGCTGGAGCGCCTTGACGAGAACCTGGGAGCCGTCGCGATTTGCACTCACGCCTGATGATCTACGCGAAATCGAAGGTGCTGCCTCGAAGATTACGATCCAGGGCGCTCGGCTTCCTGGGGCTATTCTCAAGCTGTCGGAGCGCTGAACCGAAAGAAGATTCGCTGATCCTTCCAGCGCCGCCCGGGGAGACTAGCTGTTCTTATATGACCAACCCTACTTGATGTCCGCGAGTCCTTCCGTCATTTCGATATTCGTGCCCCAGGGATCTTTGATGAACGCGATCGCGATGCCGAGTTGCGGCACTTTGGTGTAGGGACGGTCCAGTTTGATGCCCTGCGCTTCGAGCTTCTTCGTAAATGCCTCCAGGTTCTTGACCTCGAAGCCGATATGATCGATCGCTCGGCCGGTCGTGCCGACAGTCGGTGTCGGCGACGGCGTGAAATTCAGGGCCACGCCGGGCAGCCGATCCTGCACGAACGCGGAGGCCGGATTAGGCGGAACCATCGTTGCGCCGAACGTCTTTGCGTACCACGCCTGCATGTCCTTGTTCATCTGCCCGAAGAAGTGGATGTGATTAAGCTGAATCGGCACCGTCTGCGATTTGACTTCGACCAGCTCTACTTTGACATCCTCGGGACCGAGCGCAAACGCGACCCTCGTCGTCGCATTAGCGGTCGCGATATCATCGGTGACCTTCACGTTCGCAGCAACCTGTTCGGCAGTGATCATTTTGAAGCCGTTCGCCTTAATCTTAGGCACGAGCAAGCTGAGATCGGGAACCGAAAAGCCGAAGTGGTTAACCGTCGAGCCAATCGAGCCGCCGGTCGGCGCCTGCATAGGATGAAAAAAGATCAGCACATTCGGGAACTTGACGATCTCCTGCTGATGGTCACCGGAACCGATCTTGGCCAGGGTGCCGCCGAGCGTGTCGACATAGAACCTCTTCTGTGCGTCCATGTCGGTCGTATTTAGATGGGTGTGCCCGTACACGACCGGACCTTCTCCGGCAACAAGAATCTGGGCATCGGCAACCGCCGGCACGAACAGCAGGATGGTTAGCCCGATTCCGGTCAGCAAACGTCTCATGAACACCTCTCTGCCAGCCAAGTCTACACGATTTCGCTTCTATGCTTCACGGAGAAGCGGCTATTCCTGCACTTTCACCAATAAATAGCGGTAAAAACCGAACGGCTTCGGGAATTCAGTATGCCAGTGGGGCGTTCGCGAAGGAACCAACAGCCAGTCTCCCTTCGTCATATGGTCGGCCCGTCCTTGTTCGACTTTCGCGCCGGCCATCCGATTATCTCCGCTCTGCTTCATACCAACAACCTTGCCGCCGGTCACTACGGTAGCGGCGCCGTCGATACAGTAGAAAATATCGATAGCGGCCGGATGGACTTCCGGATTGGCGCCGTAGTTGGCAGGCTGATCCGGGCCTGTGCGATAGCCGCCGGAGAGTCTCAATTTCGGAGCTGAGAAAATCTCTCCCTTGCTATTCAGTGCGGCCGCAACCTTGTCATGATCGACGTATGCAACGTCCGTGCCGGTACCCCCCGCGGGAGTCGTCAATTTGACCACGTGATAGCTGATCGATTTCGGTACCTCCTTGAACCAGTGCGGCGAGCCTGCGGGAATAACCATGATGTCGCCTTTGGTCAGGTGAAAAGTCTTTCCGCCTTCGATGTCGTATGGATGGTTCGCCGCCGCGTTCTTGGCTTTTACTCTGGTTCCACCGGCGATCAGCGTCGCCTCGCCATCGGAGACATAGAAGATGTCGGTCTCTTTCTCATGAACTTCAACGACCCCGGCTTTATCACGGTGGGAACCCGAAACCTTGATAGCAGCCGGTGTGTTCGGATTGTCGATTAACGACCCGCCTTTGGCCAGCGCCGCAGCCACTTTTGTGTGATTGGCGTAGATGCCGGCCGGCACAACGCCGCCGGAAGTAGCATCTTGAGCAGCCGAGACGGCTGAAAACGTCAAAATAAGAACTGCGATCTCTATTGCTCGCGATGTTCTCAGAAGCCTACCTCCTCGTTCTTGTTTCCTAAGTTTTCCCAGAATACACCCATCCGTAACCAATGTGGGCGGCCAAGGTGTTAAAAGCGGGGGTCGCAATACTCGACGGGGAAACCCCGGCCGGTGTTGACACCGGAAATGGAGCCCAAAGGCGATGAAGAGCATCGATGGGCGGCTTAGCAAACTAGAGGATCGGTTTGGGATTGCTCGTAGCGCGCCGAGTTACTTGCTGATATTGACCGACAGAGAAGTCCTCCAAGCCGGACGCAGGCTGGTCTCACGCGTCTGGAAGTTTCCACTCCTCGTCGAAATAGCCGGTCATCAAAACCTCGCTTTCGACCGGCGTGCCGATCGGCTGGCGCAGATGCAGTACCGCGTAATCGCCGAATCGCGGAAACAGCGTAGCATTGGTCGCCGCCAGTTCGTTCGCGTGGAAGGAGTGGCCGCTATTCAATACCACATAGCGGCGCGGCTCTAGCGGATTGGGGTAGACCATCACCAACGTATGCTGCACCGCATCGAACGTCTTGCGGCCCACGGAAAGCTGACCAGCGTCCCATCGAAGCGGCAATCTGCCGGCCATGCGATTGAGGATTTGATTGCTTTGCGGATCTCCGAAAATGATCAGATGGCTTTGCGCCATATCCGCGGGCGTCACCTCCGTATCGTCTTTGATTCGGATCTGGCCGCGGAAATATTTCGCAAAATCGTTGCTGAAGCGATCCAGGGTTTCCTGCGCATAGCGGCCGACAAGATCGTTGCCGGTGCGGCCCGTGGGACGAACGCACAGGAAAGAGTCCATAAATGCGTCGTCGATGGGTCCCTGCAAGCCGTGGCGCTTGCGAAGGCCGCTGTTGTCCGCGTTTTTGTCGCCGGCCTGCTTCCATGCTCCTCCGCGCCGGGTCAAGCGCAGGTCGTTTGCTCCGGAAGATGCAATAGTCTGCCCGTCGATCTCGATTTTCTTGATGCCCGACGCATTCAGCAGCAGCACGTTTACGTTCTTGGTGCGTACTTGCATGGTTCCGGCCGTCCGGGAGCGAGTAGCATCCACCTCGGCGCGCTCGTAATGTTGTTCGAGGCCGTCTACAGTCACCCAGAAGCAGCGGTGGAAGCGCGTCGTATAGGTCACAAAACGGATGTGATCCGGCTCGATGCGGCCCTTTTTCGCGGCCGCATCCATGAATGCGTTACAGCGTTTTCTGCTCTCCGGTTCCCAGGCGTGCGGAGTCTTCGGACCCACGATCATGCTCATAGGCACGTCTTTAGTGACCCAATCAAGCCCCGCGGGTTGGAATGTGATGCCCGATTTAGCCAACTCCTCGCGAACGTTGGCGAGATTTGGAAGCTGGCCATCGATTTCGCCTGTATAGGCGGCCGTGGGAAGTTGAAAGCAGTTCAGCGCGTAGTCTTTCGAGTCGTAAATATGCAAAGCCTTCAATTCGTGGGCCGGCAGGTTGGGCATGTGGCCGTAATTCTGCGTGTCGTTGAAGCCCGCGCCGGGTTCAATCGCCGCCCAGCGATCGGGGTGCTGTAAGCCGAGATGCCATGTCCCGGAGCCGCCCATCGAAAAGCCTCGTAAGGTGATCCGGTTTTCATCCACTGCATAATTTTTGCGGGCGGCTTCAACGCATTCGAACGCATCGGTTTCACCGGCCCATCGGTAGGCAACATTGGTGCGTCCGAAAACTTCGATCTGGAGAAAGTCGGGCGCGGGCACGGGCTGCGGTTCGTCGTTGGTGATGTGGGTTGCCGAGAGAAATTGCACTTCTACCATTCTGCGATTGGTGCCGTGAAGAAGAACGTCCATGCGTCCCGGCTGACTTCGGTTGTAGGAGGCTGGAATGGTTGCGATGTAAGGCTGGGCGCTGCCATCCACTCGCGAACGGAAGGCGCGAGTGACCCGTCCGGTCGCGGTGGTCCAGGACGATGTGCCGGCAGCGAGCTCCGCCGCGCGGGCGAGGCCGAGGTCCAGCACGGCGAGCGTCTGATCGGCCGCCTCTTTGCGGAAGTACTCGTTGAAACGCTCGATCCATACCGAAGCCTTGTGAAAAATCTCGGCTTCGACCAACAATTCATCCGGGATATTTTTCTTGCGAAGGTCCTGGAGGCTCGTTTCGAGAAGCGTGGTTTTTCGCCGGATCTCGGCGAGCTGTCCGGGTGACGGAGGGAATCGTTCGCTCGGCAGCGGTTGAGGCGGAAGCACGTACTGTCCGCTCCCGAGACGGCTTAGCGCGGCCGCTCCCGTGAAGAGAAGAAAAGTTCGTCGATTTGGATTCATCTTGGATCCTGGCACAGTATCATGCCGACGGTAATCTGTCGCATAGCCAATACTCTAGCTGATGTGGGGACGCGGTGCGGACGGTGGCACGCGCCGGCAAACAACGTAACTCGCCGCCGAAGACGACACAAACGCCGCTTGCGACCAGGGTGGGTTACTTCCCGCAAGCCGATCTGTCGTTCCTAATCGATCCAATTCCTCGAACGCCGGCGTGGTTCACATCAATGATTATGTGCGTTTGGCAATGCCGAAAGAAATTCCTGCGCGGCCCCGGCGTTTTGATGTGGACACCTTCTTGGTCGCCACCACGAAGCGACGCCCATTGCGCAGCAGGATGAAACTTGTCACGATGCTGGTTATGAATTGGCGTGTCTCGTTCGCGCTATCCGCTCTCGCCTCCCTAGCGATGGCAGCATCCCCCACGTGTTCCAGCCTCACCGGACTGATCGTCACCAACACCACCATCACGTCGGCCGATGATGTCCCCGCTGGGCCGTACAATCCTTCTGGCGCGCCCGGTTCTATGAAGGTGCCCGCCTTCTGCCGTGTACGGGTTGTGTCGCGTCCAGTGAGCGACTCTGAAATTCACTTCGAACTTTGGTTGCCGCCTCGGGCGAACTGGAACGAGAAATTTGAAGGCACTGGAAACGGGGGATTCTCCAGTTCGATGAGCTTTAACACTATGGCTGCCGCCCTGAATCAAGGCTACGCCACGGCCGGGTCCGACACGGGACACGAAGGCGGTGATTTGAGATTCGGCGTCAATCACCCCGAGAAGATCAACGATTGGGCCTATCGAGCAGTTCACGTGATGACCGATATCTCGAAGCTGATCATTCGCGACTACTATGGCCGCTCGCCGCAATACTCCTACTTCAATGGCTGCTCCACTGGGGGCCACCAGGCGCTCTCGGAGGCGCAGCGCTTTCCGGCCGATTACGACGGCATCGTCGCCGGCGACCCGGGCAACGACCGGATACATCTCATCGCAGGATTTCTGTGGTCCTGGGAAGCCGTCCACAAGGACACTGCCCATCCGTTGCCGGCCGCCAAACTGCCGATGATCACCAAGGCCGTCATGGCCGCCTGTGACGCGATTGACGGCCTGGCGGATGGCATCATAGATGACCCGCGCCGCTGCAAGTTCGATCCCGGCACACTGTTGTGCGAGGGCGAGGATGGTGACAACTGTCTCACGGCGGCTCAGGTGGAATCGGTACGGAAGGTATACAGCGGGGCAAAGAATCCACGTACGGGCGAGCAAATCTTCCCGGGATGGCCCCGCGGTACCGAGACGAGCTGGACCGCTTACTTCGTGGAGCCTGCGGAAGCGAGGCGGAACGAATTCTGGCGACTGTGGGTATTCAACGACCCCAACTGGGACTGGCGCACGTTCGACTTTGACCGGGACTTGGCCTATGCTGACACGAAGATGGCAGCGGTTAATTCGAATACCCCGGACTTGCAGCCTTTCAAGGCACGAAAGGGGAAGCTGGTGATGTATCACGGCTGGGCCGACTCCGACGTGCCGCCAGAGGACGGCGTCAGATATTACGAGGCAGTCGAACGCGCCATGGGGGGACCCGAAAAGACCGCAGACTTCTTCCGCCTCTTCATGGTACCCGGCATGGCCCATTGCGGCGGAGGTACCGGTCCGAATATTTTCGACGCTGTCGGCGCCCTCGACCAATGGGTCGAGCGCGGAAAGGCGCCGGAGACAATCGTTGCATCTCATGTCGCCAAAGGTGTGACGGATCGCACAAGACCGCTCTGCCCCTATCCTCAGATTGCAAAATGGAAGGGCTCCGGAAGCATCGACGAGGCGGCCAACTTCGCTTGCGTCGATCCAAGCCGATTGCCGTAAAAATGCGCTTGCGGGAAGTTACAGATTGCGGCGGACCATACATTCCGATAATGGTGGTTATCGGGCGGTGAAGCGGTCGTCACTTTTACGGCTAACCGGCTGTACTTCCATGTGGATCGGACTCTGCACCAGATTTCGAAACCACGATTGCGACGGGGTGAGGGACGATTCCTTGCGTGGCCGTTCTGGCGCCACCAATTCAGGCTAAGGACTTCGCGAGCGGTTCCCAGTAGTGTGCCTTCCATCCTGATGCCAGGGTTTCCGGTACTCGTTTAAAAGCTTCGAACATGACTGCTCTACGGCACTCATGCCCATTAGGCTGCAATCGGACAACCAAAAGATGCGCGACCCAAACGTCTGGCGCGGTCGCTTTCGGCGGCGTCATTTGGAAGTTTGCTTGGCCGCAAGATCGGAGGTGAGGCCGCCGGACTGGCCACCGGCGTGCCAATATCGGATAGGGATGTTCTGGACCCATCGGAGTTTTTGGATTCTGCCGATCTTGGTCGCCGCGATTCTCGGCGCCTTCACCGCGATCGTTTCCCACAGCCGGTTGAAGAAGGTGTACCGGCGCAAGTTTCCTGAATCGCGGCGCGAGCGGCTGTTCTTGGCCTCTCTGGGTTTTTTCACCACCGCGCTGGTGGTGCGGGCCATCACAATTGCAATCCATTACGATATCGGACCCTTCCATGATGTCTCAATGAATGGTCGCCACATCCACCATCTCGTATGGGGCATCCTTCTGCTCCTGTTGGTCGGCTACGTATGGCTGATCGAGCTGGGAACGGGAGCCACTTCCTCCTCGCAATGGAGCGGACGATTCACGTCAATGCTCTTTGGAGTGGCTGCGGCGTTGACGCTGGATGAGTTTGCGCTATGGCTCAATCTCCGCGATGTGTATTGGGAACGGGAAGGTCGTGAGAGTTTCGAGGCGTTGGCAGTATTTGGGGGCCTTCTGGCCGTCGGCATTTTCGGATGGAGGTTCTGGCACGGTGTCGCTGCGGAATTGGCAAGCGTCGTCCGCGGCAACACTGCTCAAAATCCTCGATGAACTCTTTGGTCGCCATTCTTGCCGCGAGTGGTTTCCATAATACGAATCATCGGGCCTTCCCGAGAGAGTCGTCCGCCCCGCGTGCTAACTTCGCCTCCGCCGTTCCGCCCGGCGCACTCGCGCCTCATCCATCCCGAAGTGGTGCGCGATCTCATGCCATACCGTATCAGCTACCATCTGCTCCAGCTCCGCTCGCGTGCGCGACAGGCGTTCGTGTGGACCTTGGAAAATTGTGATCTTGTCCGGCATGGTGAAACCTTCAAATACCGAGCGACTCGCCAGCGGTCGACCCTGGTACAGGCCGAGTAGGCCGGGCCTGGGTGGTTCCTGCTCGACGACGATCGCAACGTTTTTCATGCGCCTACGGAAGCGCCACGGAATGCCGCGCAAGGCGTTCTCGACCAGGAGTTCGAAGTCGGCAAGAGGTAGCATTCATCATCATCATCATATCGCCGAACTTCTGGAGCACCGAGCCGGTTCCGGCATTATGGCACCGTCCCGTCCGTTGTTCTTTATCGGGTGCTTTTCTTCTCACACTTTTAACAATCCGCTGCGAAGTCCGCGCATGACTGCTTCGGTGCGAGTTCCTGCACCGAGTTTACCCAGGATGGAGTTGACGTGGAACTTGGCGGTGTGCTCGGAGATGTGCAAGCGTGTGGCGATCTGTTTATTGCTGAGTCCTTCGGCTAACATTTCCAACGTCTCCATCTCCCTGGGGGTCAGATTCTCGACTTCAGGCTCAAGGGCCGCGGGGATCATCGGCGCGCTGGCTTCGACCGGAATAGCGATCAGTCCAACCGACGCCGCATACAGTGCAGCGACAATTTGTTCCGGGGTGGCGTCGTTTGGCAGAATGGCGTGGACACCCCCGCGGAACAGACGAGCAGTAGGCGGCTCATCCAATAAGACGACGGTAGGCACGATAGGGAGTCCATAGGATGATGTCTGCGGCGGATCATCGCGTAACATCACATCCGCCTGCGCCAGCGAGTCCACCAGCTCGATGCCGTGACTGCCTTCGAGCACGGACTCAAAACCGGCGCGCGTGACGGCGGAGGCCGTTTCGATCCACACACGAATCAAGCAGCCTCCCGCGTGAACCGGCCAGCGAGAGAGAGCACGACCTCGCGCTCCCGCGCGCGATCGCCCCGCAGGAATCGGAGCTTGAGACCACCGGAACCGGCTTTCCAGATGGCGTCGGCTAGGTCCGCGGCCTTGGTGAACCCTATCAGAACGTCGCCAATCAAAAGCGACGCTTGGGCAGCGGGACTATTCGGCTCAACGTTAAGCAGCAGCAGGCCAACAGAGCCATGATCTAAGCGCACCGGCCGAACGGTGACACCGAGCCGCGGAGTCGCCCCATTGCGTAGGAACTCTTCGACGATAGCGCTTGGTATGGCCAGCGCGATTCCGCCCGAAACGATCATGGTATTAATGCCAGCCACGTGTCCCGCGGCGTCCGCCAGCGGACCGCCCGAGTTTCCGGGCGCCAAGCGAATCGCTGCCTGTACCCACGGCCGGTGGCCGAGACTCGGGAACGGGCCCGCCGCATGCACGATCCCGGTGGTGAGGGCACCGGTGAAGCCCATTGGATTTCCGACCGCGATTACCAACTCGCCCGGCCTCATCGCGTGTTTCCGAAAAGTCGCCATGGGCAGACCCGTCGCAGGCAGCTTTAGCTTCGCCAGGTCGCGCACATCGTCTCTGGCTTTCACCTCCGCTCGAAAGGATCGCCCGTCCCACAACTCAACCAAGTGTTCTTCACTCCCGAGGACGTGGGAGTTGGTAATCACGGTGCCTTCGCTATCCCAAATCACTCCGGAGCCGGCACTCTGCTCACGCCGGCCGCTGCTGTGAATATAAACTGTCGACCGGCGCAACAATTCGCCGACTTCGCCGATTCCCATGTCACTTTCTCCCAGGCCGCTCCGCGACAGCGATCTCCAAATTCATCGGCTTGCCACTCCGCAGAATTCGAGCCGTCACCGTTTTGCCGACGGTTTCCGCCAGTAGGGGCCTCACCGCCTCGGGACGATTGACCGATTGTCCATTCAACTCCAATAAAACATCGCCGATCGTCAAGCCAGCCTTGCCGGCAGGTGCATCCTGATCCACACTAACCGTCATCAGCCCACCCGAAATAGTCAACCCCAGACCCCTCGTTAGATGTTCGGGAAGCTGGATTGGTTGTAGGCCGGCGCCCAGATACCCTTGCGGCAGCCGTCCGTGCGCCAACAGGGCCTGCACCACGCCCTCCACGGTCGCGTTGGAGACTGCGAACGCAGCGGCTCGGGAAAGAACCGGAGTGGCGATGCCGATGAGCTTACCTGCAGAATCCACTACGGCACTCCCGGATGCGACCGGATGGAGCGCGACATCCAAGCGGATGACCTGGTCGAGTTTGCCACCACGCCAGGTCTGCGATGGTCCACTAAGGCTGCTGATGACCCCCAGAGCGGCATTGGCGCTCTGCTGGTTGCGGCCGATCAACACAATCAAGTTGCCGGGGCGAGGTGCGGAACCTTCCGCTTGATGAGCCGTGGGGATCTTGAGATCTTTGACCCGCAAAACCGCCAGGTCGGTACCGGCGTCGCGGCCAGCAACTTCCGCAGGAAGCTTGTCACCCGCGCCGGTGGTCACAAAGATTTCCTCGTCGTGACGCAGTGTATGCTCCGCAGTTACAACCACTCCAGGAGACCAATGCACGCCGCTCGAATTGAAGCGCGGCCGGCCATGGACGGCGACTACCGGCGCCGCGGAATTCTCGACCAGCGTTGCGAGTTCATTGGAAAGGGAAACTAGGGTACTTGCCATGTTGATGATATCTCCTGATTTCAGAGTCAATCATTATGGCGTCCCGGTACATCAGTAGAACGGGTGGCCTCACCCTGCCCGATCGGCTAGGTTTGGAGAAAAAAGGATTCGCAGCCCCGGGCGTCAATTTCGTGTCGACCCCGTCGAGGTCGCGCACGTCGTCCCAGTTCACGAACACGTTCAGGTGCCGGCGCACCGTGCTGACTTTAGTTGAGTATTGGAGGATTTAATTCCCGTACGGTAACTTTTCATTAACTCCAAGTATTGAGTCTGCTATAATATTCCCGTACGGTAACATATGGAGGCAGCCTTGAGATATACGCCCCAGGAAATCGGCAAACTAATCCGCAATACGCGCAAACGTCTGGGCGTGACGCAACGGGCGCTAGCGCTAACTTCAGGAACCGGGCTGCGGTTCGTCATCGATCTCGAAAAGGGCAAAGAAACCTGCGAAATCGGGAAAGCGCTGACAGTCCTGAACACGCTAGGGATCAAAGTGATCCTGAAGCCGCCGCCCGCTCCCGCGACAGAAGGTTAACCATGCCAAGAACCCTTGATGTTTACCTGCCCAACGACCATGTCGGCCAGCTCATTCAGGATGATGGCGGGCAGATGGTCTTTGAGTACTCGGAAGGCTGGCTGAACAAGCCGGCCGCAACGCCGTTGTCGCAATCGCTTCGCTTGCGGAGGGAACGCTTCACGCGCAATGAATGCCGGGGCTTTTTCGCCGGTATCCTGCCGGAAGAAAGCAAACGGGAGATCATCGCCGGCAATCTCGGTATCAGCGCGCGCAACGATTACGCCATGCTGGAGCGGATCGGCGGCGAATGCGCAGGAGCCGTAACCTTCATTCCGGCCGGCCAGCCCCTGGCGGAGAGCAACTATTCCTATCGAAAGCTCCCCCCACACGAGCTCGCCGCGATACTGAAGGAGTTGCCGAACCGTCCGCTGCTTGCAGGAGACGTGGGGATACGCCTCTCGCTCGCCGGCGCGCAGGACAAAGTTGCCCTTCGCATCGAAGGCGACGAGATCTCGCTCCCCCTCGGCGGCGCGCCGAGCACGCATATCCTGAAGCCCGCCGTCGAACGCTTTGCAGGTGTCGTTTTCAACGAAGCGCTCTGCATGAATCTGGCGGCCGCCGTCGGGCTGCCAACTGCCAAAGTCGAGACGCGGACCATCGAAGGCATGGACTATCTCTTGGTGGAGCGCTACGACCGGACTCACCGGCCGGGGCCACGCGGCCCCGTTCTTGAACGGCTTCATCAGGAAGACTTCTGCCAGGCGCAGGGCATTGTTTCCGAGATGAAATATCAGAAGGAAGGCGGCCCGTCGCTCAAGCAATGTTTTGGCCTTCTGCGCGATGTTTCAAGCGCGCCCGTTATCGACTTGGCGCGCCTCCTGGACGCGGTGATTTACAACTACCTGGTAGGCAACAATGACGCGCACGGCAAGAATTTTTCGCTGCTCTATCACCAGGTCGGCACGGAAAACCAGACGATCAGGCTCGCGCCTCTCTACGATCTCGTGAGCACGATGTACTACCCCGATCTCAGCCGGACGATGGCCATGAAAATCGGCGGTGAATACTCGTGCGAGAAAGTAACCCCGGCGGATTTCGAGCAACTGGCGGAGGAGGCGCGCCTGACGAAACCCATCGTCAAGCGCCGCGTGCCGGAGCTCGCGGAAACGGTCCTTGCCTCTAGCGCCAAAGCACGTATCGATCATCCTGTCGCGGAAGCTGTTGCCGCTTTGATTCGCGAACGCTGCGAGACCGTTAGGGATAGCTTTCGCGCCAGCTCATGAGATTGCGACAGGCTCTCCCATAATGATGGCAGCCTCGGTATCGGGCAGTGGCGTCATGTATAGCGAAGTCAGCGTGAAAATGCGCCTACGATGGCTACCGTTATGTGACACAACGGATGTTGTGGAGCAGGCCTTTATCCTGCCAATTCGACATTCGTGCCGGCTTGCGTCTTCGTGCCTTTACGGCAACGCAAACGCGATAATATTCGACCCGGCCGCCACGGCCATGTACTGCTTTCCATCCACCATATAAGTCATGGGCGATGCGTGCCAAGACTGGTTCGTATGGAAGTTCCACAACGGCTTCCCGTTCCGGGCGTCAACCGCGGCGAATGCGCCGCTATCGTCGCAATAGAAGACCAGGCCGCCGGCGGTGCTGATCAATCCGCCCCACGTTGAGCCCGTGCCAATCTGCGGAATCTCCCACGCAATCTTCCCCGTCTGAATATCGATCGCCCGCAGGAACTTCTCCGGCGGTTCCGCCGGATCCAGCCGCGCGCCGCCCCCATAGAACGACTTGCCCGGTTCCCACCACGCGTCCGACTTCGTAAAAATCGCGCAAGACTCGCGCACCATCACATAGAACAGCCCAGTCGCCGAACTGTACGCCGTCGACATCCAGTTGGTCGCGCCCGAAGTAGCAGGACACGTCTTGGTTCCCTCCACCGATGGTTCCTGTCCTGGGACGAGGATCGGCCGGCCCTTCGCGTCAATGCCGCTCGCCCAGGTGATCTTCTTCGCGAACGGTTGGCCGAGCAGAAATTCGCCGGTTACGCGGTCGAGCACGTAGAAAAATCCATTGCGATTGGCCTGCAGCAACAGCTTGCGCGGCGTGCCGTGCCAATCGGCATCGACCAGCATCGGCGTTTCAGTGGCGTCCCAATCGTGCAGATCGTGCGGGGAGAACTGGAAATACCAGCGGAGCTTGCCGGTGGCCGGTTCAAGCGCAACCACGGAGCTTGCGTAAAGGTTGTCGCCTTTGCGTTCGTCGCCGTTGTAATCCGGGACAAGGATTGCCAGTGGGCCAATAGATGAGGTCCGTTTCCGGATCGTAGGTTCCGGTGAGCCACGCGGTGACGCAGCCATGTTCGATCGCCCGGCCAACCCATGTCTCCGAAAGCGGCTCACCCTTGGCGGGCATCATCCAGAATCGCCAGGCACGCTTGCCGGTGTTGACGTTGAAGGCGTCGAGGAATCCGCGAGCACCTTCGTCGCCGCCGGAAGTTCCAGCCAGCACCAGATCCTTCACCACCAACGGCGCGGAAGTCCCGCCGTAGTGCTGCTTATAGTCGGCCATTTCCGTGTCCCAAAGCAGTTGGCCGCCAGTGCGGTTGAGCGCAATCATATGGGCGTCATCGGTGAGCATGAAAACTTTGTCGCCCAGCACCGCCACGCCGCGGTTGATTTTCGACGCCGCGTCGCCTATCACGCCGGGCGTGAGCGGGCGCGAATAGTGCCAGATTTCCCGCCCGTTCTTGGCATCTACGGCGTAAGCTTCGTTCGCCATCGTCACGTACATCACTCCGTCCACGACGATCGGAGTCACCTCCAGACGTTGGCCGCCCGCAATGGGAAACATCCATTTCGCGCCGAGGTTCGCCACGTTCGATGTGTTGATCTCAGACAACGGAGAGTGCCGGTTGCCGCCGATGTTTCCGTGATAAGTGGGCCAGTCGCCCGGCTTGGGATGAACGACTTGTTCGAAGCGATCAAGCCGCCGCCGGCTGAAGGGGCCTGAGCAATTTCCGCCGTGCCCTTGTTGTCGCGAGTGAGCCGGCTCAGATACGCGAGCAAATCCCGCATCTCTTCATCCGGAGCGGTAACGGCGGGCATCAGCGATTTCGACTCGCGCGTGAGCCCCGCGATCTGGCTCTTGGCGAACGAACGCAGCTTGCCGTCGAACGTCTGAACCTGCAAATCGAATGTGCTTTCGTTCCGTGCCACGCCGCGCACCGTGCTTCCATCGAGCAATTTTACGGAGACAGCTTGATACCCGGGGATCCCCAGACGAACCGGGCTTGCGCAGCGCCTGCTCAATCTGCTGCACTCTCCGCTCGCGGCCGATATTCGACAAATCCGGACCCAGCGTTCCGCCGCTCCCGTTCACCATGTGGCAGCGCGTGCAGTTGCCTTTTCCTGCGAAGAAACGCGCGCCGTTCTCGGCGTTGCCTTGCGCTGGACGATCGGCGGCGGGTGCGCGCAGATCCCGGATATAGGCAACCAGCGTGGCGATCTGGTTTTCGGGAAGCGGAAATGCGGGCATTCCGCTTTCCGTTCCGTTCTTGATCACTTGGGCCAGGTTCTCACGTCCGCCTTGGCCAGGACCGCGCCTGCCAAGGTCCACGATGTTTGGTCCATGCTCTCCGCCCCCGCCATCCGATCCATGGCAGCCCGAGCAAAGAGCGGCAAACTGCTTCTTACCCGTCGCCAGATCCTGCGCCACTGCTACACCGGGAATCGATAAAAGCGCCAGTAAGAGAACCCAATAATTTTTCATTTCGTTAGACCGTTCTCCCATCTTTGATTGCTACATCGCGCTTCAGCTTGGTGTCGCGTCCACGATACGCCTCCCCCATGCCACCTTTGCCCAGTAGGGAGAGGATTTCGTATTGACCGAGTTTGTCGCCGACGGAGAGCGGCATGTGCGCGATTTAGCCTATTTTACTCGATCAGAAAGCATATAAGTCCTGAATCACGGCGCATCCGGAAGTTTCCTACGCTCCGGTCCGATTCTTGGCATTCTGGCCCCAGCTTCGCGCGCTCTCAGCCTCCTACCGCCGGGGCACTTCCGATGGAGTTCTAGCGTTATCCGTCAAAGTGCGATAACATTTCGGGAGCGCCATAGTGCAGGCGCTATCCGCTGCCCGATCCAGTAAACTGAGCTCTGACAAACAGATGTCTCTCTCTCCCGGCGACAAACTCGGCCCCTATGAGATCCTCGCGCTTATCGGTACAGGGGGCATGGGCGACGCTTCAAGGCCCGTGCCACGCGACGTAGCCATGCAATTTTCAAGAGAGAAATTCTCTAAGCGCTGCATAGAACGGGAGATGATGCGGAGTGGAGCCGCAGGCGCAGGCATCCAAACAGACATTAGAAAATCAAATGAAACGACTAGAATCTTTCTTCACGGTATATCTCCTGGTAGCAGCGGCTCCAGGATTTGGGCAGATGCTTAAAGTGGAGGCGATTGCGAATCCCTCCGGCGCAACCAGCCTGCAAGCGCACTGGGGCACGGCACATGATGGCAGCCCGCTGTTGAGCTGGGTGGAAACATCGAAGGATGGCTCCTACACGCTGCGCTACGCGATTCGCCGCGGGACGCAGTGGTCCGAGCCGCGCACGATCGCCAGCAATCGGCACTTTTTCCGGCAGCCTGCGGAGTCTCCGTCGGTGATTTCCTTTGCCGATGGGTCGTTGCTGGCAGAATGGGTCGAGATACCGCCGGCTTCAAGCGAGGCCGAATATTTGTATGTCTCGGCATCGAAAGACGGCGTTAGATGGACGTCACCGGTCATGGCGCATCAAGATCGCAGTCCGGTTCAGCATGCCCTCGCTTCCATGGTTGCTAGCGGCGAACGGGAAGCCTCACTGGTTTGGCTGGAGGCGCTGAAGGGTGAGGATGCGCCATCCGCCTTGAAGCGGACCGTCGTCAGTAGCGACGGCAAGGTGGTGAAGGAAGAGAGTTTGGATTCCGACGTCTGTACCTGTTGTCCCACGAGTATTGTGAAAACTTCGCGGGGATTGCTGGTTGCCTACCGAGATCACACTCCGCAGGATATTCGCGATATCGCTACTATTCGTTTCGAGAACGGCCGTTGGTTGCCGTCGAGGATTCTAAATCCCGACAAATGGGAGATCAACGCATGCCCGGTGAATGGCGCATCCGCGACGGCAAGAGACAATCAGGGTCGCGATCGCCTGGTACACGGAGTCCCAGGACACTCCACGCACTCAGCTGGTCTTGTCCAGTGACGGCGGCGCGACGTTTGGAAAGCCAATTCGCGTCAGCACCGGCAATTCCTTCGGACACGTCTCGGCAGCACTGGACGAGCAGGGCGGCGTGTTCGTTTCCTGGCTTGAGGAAGGCAGCGGCGACGAAGGAGTCCGGCTTCTGGTCCGTCACGTCACGAGCGCCGGGGTTGGGGGTGCTGTAACGCAAGTTGCCCAAGGCTTGCGATTGAGCATAGGGTATCCGCGGCTCCTGCATGCCGGCGGTGAGACGTGGATTGCCTGGGGGAATTCGGGAACCGCAAAGATACAAACGTCGCGTATTACGAAGTGAGGTCCTGTATGAAGCGCGCGACGGCAGCCTAAGATTCGATTTTTCTGTCTGCGAACTGGTCTTCCTTCTTTCCTTCACGCTTTCCTTCAAGCTTCCTTCGAGGGCCCTCTCATGGCGGCATTAACCCGTGAGACCTGCTGTGAGTAGCACACAACGCTGACAAGCCGCTGCGCGCTCATTTCGCAAGTCCGGCGATCTGGGAGAGACCACCTCTTCGACGAGTTGCGGCGGAAGATGCCGAAGAATGGCAAATGATCGTTCGACTGCGAACGTAGTAATTTAGCCGGATATTCGCGAACTGCTTGCAATGGACTCATTTGGCATGCGTTGTTTGGATTGCGCCAGGGATGGTCGGCTACACTTCCACTACTTTCTGCGGACTCTAGTGTCCGTATGCGCCGTTGAGCCCCGCACAATGGTCTGGAGCGCATGGGGGTTGACGCCTGGTGTTTAGTCAAGCGAGAGTGGTGGATCTGGGTGTAAAGTTGTGCGATAGGCGTTCACGCACTATTGGGGAGGCTACAATATGATGTTTTTGTCCAGGCCCGCGATCCTCGCGGCAGTTGCGCTGTCGGCGGTCGGGCTGCTCGGGGTGGGGCTGGTCGATCGGGCGGCAGCACAAGCCAACCAGGCCGCGACACCGAAGGCACAGAAGGCAGGAGAAGTCTTCAAGAACGTCACCACCAGCACACTCAAGGAGCTTACCGTCGGCGATTTCGTTGCGAGCATGGGCGTCATCTCAGCCGACCTGGGACTTGACTGCGCGGACTGTCACCCCGCCGCTGGTTCCGACAAGGTGGATTGGGTATTCGATACTCCCCGGAAAAAGACCGCGCGCAAGATGGTGGAGATGGTGGCTACTATCAATCGCACCAATTTTGGGGGAGCGCAATTTGTGACCTGCTATACCTGCCATCACGGCCGCCTGCGCCCCACGACTACGATCGCTCTGGATGCGCTGTACGGCCCTCCCAACGAAGAGAAGGACGATATTGTCGCGCCAGGTGAAGGCGTCCCCTCGGCCGACCAGATTCTGGATAAATATATTCAGGCGCTGGGCGGGGCTCAACGTCTGGCGGGCATCAAGAGCTTTATCGCAACCGGAACCAGCGTGGGATACGAAGGTCTGGGCGGCGGGGGCCAATTTCAAATCTGTGGCAAGGCTCCGGATCAGCGAATGGTACAAATCGTCTTTAAGGACCACCCCGAACGAGGAGACAGCACCAGGGCCTACAACGGCAGTGCAGGTTGGATCAAGTCGCCGCGAGGGTTGTTGGCGGAATACGAATTGGATGGCAGCGAGTTGGATGGGCTGAGGTTGGAAGCGGAGCTGGCCTTTCCCGGGCAGATCAAGCAAGTCCTCACTAATTTGCGCTCGGGCAATCCCGACAGCATCAACGGCAGCGATGTAGACGTGGTCCAGGGAACCGGCCCGCGGGGCGTGCTGGCAACGTTATATTTCGACAAGCAGTCGGGCCTGCTGGTGCGGCTGGTGCGCTACGGCAGGTCGCCGGTGGGACGCGTGCCGGTGCAATCCGATTACTCCGATTATCGCGACGTCGGCGGAGTCAAGTTCCCTTTCAAATACACGTTCTCCTGGCTGGACGGGAGGGACGCGTTTCAGTTGACCGAAGTCAAGACGAATGTCTCCATTGACGCGGCGATGTTCGGCAAACCGTGAGACCAATCGTGAGTTCTTCCGGGGCAACCGGACTTGCCTTGGCTATCTTTGAGCCGCGCCGCTCTTGCGCACGGCCTTCTCGTCTTTACCTTCGCCGGTCCGTGTGAATTGCGTGACCGCGCCCTGGGCGTCCTTAACGAACTCAATGGCCACTTCGCTCACGCTTGACTGGAATCCGGTCTCCGAATTAGCCACGAATAACTGGTCTCGGGGATGCGCATTGTCCCTCACGATCAACTTATCGCCGGAGATCTCGACCACGACGTCGCGTCCCGGCAACTGGTAAGTGCCCGCGTATTTGGCGAGGACTTCCGGAGCCATCTTGAAGCCGCCAGTTAAATGCCCGCGGTCGCGCTCATTCTCGCACACGTCCTCGAATATTTCGGTGTCGGCGACGTAGGGCTTTACCGTACGCAGAGTGAACGGTTTCGTAAAGGTCTTGGGATCGTCATATGTCACTTCCAATTCCAGGTGCCCGAAATCCAGGCGCCGATACCGTTCGGTGAGCCGGAGGGATTCGGTTTGGGGGTTCCCGCCCACGTCGAGCCAGCCCTGATCATTGAAGCCGATCGAATTGACGACCAGAGCATCGCCTTCCCAATGCCCGACTGAATATCCCAACCAAGTGGGATCGGGATCTTTGGGAAGCTCTCTGCCATCCATGAAGATGATCCGATGAGGACTGTTGGGATTCTCGTACAGGATCACGATCAGCCCGGGCGTCTGCACGATTCGGGAGAGGCCGCGGAAATCGAGGAATGAGGCGCTCACGGGCATGCAGTGTGAAAGCGGACTGTCCTTCCTGAAGTTCTGCAGCCGCTGTTGACGCACCGATTGGGCCCAAGGAGTCACCGCATCGGGCGGCAGGTTTTGGGCGACATTGTAATCATAACCATATTGTCCAGCCGCGCCGGCTAGCCCGGCCTGCCAAATGCCGGTCAGGTCCGGCTTGCCGTCGGATGTGCGGGGCGCTGGTGCGGAAAGGTTCGGTTTGCCGTTCGCTAAGCGGGGAATCCCCGGCGTCGTAATGGTCCACTGCCCGAAAGCGGGCAACACAAAGAGAGCGGCAAGGGACATAAGACCAGCTTTCATAGGAGTCTCCGTGGCGACGATTATACATCAGCCTTTCATTGAAATCGCCCACATCGACTGGTGGCAACTCGCATAATTTGAACCAGCAGTGGGCGCCCCCATGTAATGGACGGGGGACGAGGAACCGGTCAGTAATGCCACATATTTCAACCATCATGCCCGGCCACCGCCGTTCGCCCGGGGATGCGGATCATTGAAATCGCAAAGCGCAAGACGAAGATCGCATCCCGTCTTCGAGCGCCGAACTTTAGCGCACTGTCCCTGACGTGGTAGCATTTTTCAGCCAGCCGCAACTGGATCCGCGTTCAATCGCGATCTTCGTCGTTATTGGGTTGCGGTGGAGCATCTTTCTTTAGAGCATTTTCCAATCGCGCAATCTGTTCTTCCTTTCTTGCAATGCGCAGATCCCTGGCTAAATTGGACTTCCGTTCTCCCGCCTTCAACCCAAGCGAATAACCGATTAGCAGGCTGCCGGCGGCCAGAAAAGCCGCGCCAACGATCCACAGCGTTATTGTCCCGGGTTCCAAGTTCTTATGATCGCGCTTTGGCTACCGGCAGGTAGTCGGATAAATGTGTGTGGCTAGTCTGCATCGCGCGCCTTCGGAGTCGCGTATTATTTCCTGTACCTTGTGGCCGCTATCCTTCCAGGTAGCGGCCTTTTTTCGTTTCAGGATCTTCTGGCACGATCCACCCATTTCCGATAAGATAGAACCGCTGTGCCAGCCAAGAAGAAAACTAGCATTTTGAATTACAAAGCATCCCCGTTTGCACCGTCTGGACAGCGAGGGCTAATCTTTGGTCAGTTCTTCGTTTTACTGATCGAGGAAATCAAGAGTGGAATTAGTCCAGGACGTGGCGACTCTAAGGAATGGTACGCAAGGGCATTTAAGATTATCGGTGGGATCGCCGTCATTTCGCTATTCGCGTATGCCCTGACCGCAAATTTCATTGACCGCTCTCACGGACGCTAGCGGCTACACACATTTATCCGACTACCTACCGGCAGCCGACATCCCTGGATTGAACTAAACTCCTATTGTCCCGAATCGTCTCAATTAGGAGGCACGAAACACCATGTTCGCGTTGCAGCGCACCTACCCGCGCTTCGTTCGTCAATCAGTTTTGCCAGCGGCCATACTGGGTATTTGTTGCCCGGCGGTCCCCGTCGGGCTCATGGCTCAGTCCGTGCCGCCGGCGCTGGAATCTCCCGCCGCGCCCGCCCCAGGTGGGCCCACACGGCGAGAAGCTCCTTGGTATGCCCAAGTTTCACGCCCCCGCGCCATATGACATTGACGAGCACACGGGCTACAAGGAGATCTTCGACAGCAGGAGTTTCACCGGTTGGGACGCCGATCCCAGCATCTGGCGTGTCGAAGACGGCGTCATGGTGGGCGAAACCCTGGCGGACCACCCAAAGGGCAACAACTACATCGTCTATCGCGGCGCCAAAACGCGTGACTTCGACCTGAAGCTCCAGATGAAGATCGAAAAAGGCGGCGGTGGCGGCATTCAATACCGAAGCGTCACCGGCGTACCATGGACACGATTGCGGCCCGCCGGCCTGCCGCCGTACGACCTCAAATTTATGATGACCGGCCCGCAGGCGGACTTCTGGTTCCCGATCAGTGCACAGAGCGCGTCGTACACAGGCCAGTGGTACTCCGAAAATACGATGCAGGGCATTCTTGCGTATCGCGGCCAGGTAACGCAGGCGCTGCCCGGTGAGACTAACCGCCTGGTTGCCAATATCGGCTACAAGCAGGCACTCGGTGGTTATGTGAAGGTCAACGAATGGAACGACTATGAGATCATCGCGCGCGGTGGCGTCATGATGCACATTATGAACGGACAGTTGATGGCGGTCTTCATCGATGACAATCAAGACTCCGTCAATAACCAACCGGGACTCATCGGCTTCGAGATCGAAAGTCAGCCGTGCAAAATCTCAGTGCGCGATATCTGGCTGCGCAGGTTCGACTAGGCCCAATGAGATCACAAAACTGTACTGTTACCTTCGCGGGGCTGCCCGCAGTGAGCGCAGCTCCTGTCCCGAACAATCGGGTTCTGGACGAGGCAGGCCGGATGCGAACAGGAGTACACTAGCCGTGAAGGAACCCATGATCGACCGAAGACAGTTCATCGGCGCCGCCATCGCCGCGTCGGCGGCTTCGCTCGTAGCGCAGCAGGGGAATGAATGGGGCGGCCCGGTGCTCGACATCCATCTCCATCTCAGGGCCGACGACGAATCGAACCTCGCCCATATTAATGGTAGCGGCGTTACCCGGGCTGTCCTGCTCACACGCGTGCAGTCCGTCGAGCGGTCGAAGGCGCTGGCTGAAAAGCATCCGGGGCGTTTCGCGTGGTTCGTCAGTGCCGACTTGGCAAGCCCGGAATCCGCCGCCTTGCTGACGAAAGCCGTTAAGGAAGGCGCTCTCGGGTTGGGCGAGATCAAGAATAAGGTCGAGTGCGATGGCCCCGAGATGAAGCGCATGTATGCGCTCGCCGCGGACTTGAACGTACCCATTCAAATCCACTTCGGGGAGGTGCCACAAGCTTCCGGTAACGCGGTCTTCAACGGCGGATTCAAACGCTTCGACACAATGCTAAAAGCGTTTCCCAGGACCAAGTTCATTGCCCATGCGGACACCTTTTGGGGCAATGTGAGCGCAGACTACGCGTACGACACCGCGTACCCAAGTGGTCCGATCAAGCCCGGCGGAATTAGCGATGAATGGCTGTCGGATTATCCGAACCTGTGGGCCGACATGTCGGCGAACTCGTGCAACAATTTCCTGAACCGCGACCCCGGCTTCACTGAGGAGTTTCTCACCCGGCATCAGGACAAACTGCTGTTCGGCTGTGACTGCTCATGCTCGGACGGACGTGGAGGAGGCATCACAAATCCCTCGCCCCGTCTCCACGGGAAGTGCATCGCGCGCGAGACGCTGGCGGCAGCCCAGCGGATGTCAAAACCGGATGTTTTTCGGAAGATTCGATGGGACAACGGCACGAAGCTGCTGGGGCTCCCTAACCAGGCGTGAGGGGGCGATTCGGTATGGCGGCTGCGCATCACTATGAGGCGGAGGAATCCTTGAAATGAGCAGGACCGTGTGCGCCGCGGCGGCCGCGCTGCTTTTGGCGGCGATGCGTATTTCAGCGCATCACGCATTCACCGCCGAATACGACGAAAACAAACTCGTCACGGTCTCCGGCACAGTGACCAAGTTCGCATGGACCAATCCGCACGCGTGGCTATACGTTGACGGCAAGGATGAAAGCCTCAAAGCCGCCAGTTGGGGCTTCGAAATGGGCAGCCCCAACGGCCTACTTCACCGGGGCTGGACACGAACGGAGTTGAAGCCGGGCGATCAAGTCACCGTCGAAGGGTATCGCGCGAAGGATGGCAGCAAGGTGGCCAACGCCCGGACTGTCACTTTGTCCGACGGCCGGAAGCTATTCGGGGGCTTCCAAAGTACGCCCGGCGCCCCCGCCAAGTAGCCGGCGGAAATCCAATCATCCCAAACCGCCGGTTTGAAGTATCGAACGGCGCGCGCGAGCTGCAATTATGAGTGAAACTAGTTGTCTAAAGGAGCACATCCATGAGATCGAGCACCTACGCAATGCCCTTGATCGCTGGGATGCTGGCGTTCACCACTCCGCATCATCTTGAAGCCCAGGATCACAATCCTCAAAAGCCGCGCCTCGTTTGGGCGGCTAAGCCGGTGCCACCCACCGCGTACGACGCGCCCAACCGCCTGATCTGGCGCCTCTCGGAGATTCTTTCCGCGCACAAGGGACAGGCGAGCTGGCGGCTGCCTGTGCTCAAGACACGCGATTTTGAAGGCGACTGGATCTCGATGGCGCCAGGCGAGAAAACCAAAACCATGTTTTACGCGGATGATCGCGTCTTCTGGGTGGTTGAATCGGGGCAGATGCGCGTGAACATCGAAGGGCAAGCCCCGTTTGTGGCGACCAAGGGATTCTTGGTTCAGGCGGCGCCGCGACTCGCCTACAGCATGGAAACCGTTGGTAATGAGCCGGTGCTGCGGTTCGAGGTGCGGCCCGCGGGCGAAATGCCGAGCTATCCGATCACGGAAACTCCCACTCCCGTGAAAGGCTGGACCTTCATTCAGTCCCGCATCACCGATACCGGTAGCTACGATCGAGACAACAAGCCGTATCTCGATTTCGAAAAGGACGTTGTGCAGGCCAATGCCGGCAGCAGTAACTTTGTGTGGGACGGCCATACGTCGGCGCACATCATTCGAGGAAAGGGCATCCCCACACCACCGCCCACCAGCCTCGGGCACTTTCACGAGAACATGGTGGAATTGTGGATCGTGCTCGAGGGTCAACTTGACTTTCTTATCGAAGGCGAACCCCTGGTTACCGGCACGGTTGGCGACGTGGTTCTCGCGCCGAACGAACGCTGGCATCGCGCGACATTTCACGGCACGGGAATGGCCACGAGGCTGGCGATCACTCCGCGCAATAAGGAAGGGCAGGTGCATTACTTCCAGCCGGATGCGCGAGGAGGCGGTCAATGATAAGCGTCAATAATTGTTAGAGCAACACGCTGTGGTCGGATGTTTTTCGCGGGCCGCGCGATACCTGGATGCTGACGGACGGCAGCGAACCGGTGCGCACGCGAAGTCCGATGCAGCCCACCGAATCGGAGATTGCGGCCGCGAGGGCGAAGCCGCTCGGCAGTCAGACATTTCAGCTTCTCGACGTCGACTACTTCAGTAATGCTTTTCATCCGGAAGCTCACGCGGGTCATAAGGTCAATGCGAAAGGCTTTCTGATGCGCGCGGGAACCGACATTAAGATCAATGTGACGTGGGTCGAAATGCTGGCTGCGGATTGCGGCCATTGATCGGCATCCTATCCCGGCGCAAGCCAGCACAGCCGGTGAATGCGGACACCTGTTCCATGTGAAACTTGAGAGTGCAGATGCCTAACGTCGGTCTTTTCATACCCTGCTATGTCGACCAGCTTTATCCTCAAGTTGGAATCGCCACATTGCGCGTACTGCGCCGCCTCGGTCTCAGCGTTGAATTCCCGCAGGAGCAGACTTGTTGCGGCCAGCCCATGGCTAACTCCGGTTGCGACGCTGCCGCCCGCCCCTTGGCCGAACGGTTCCTTGAGATCTTCGGCAGGTACGACCACGTTGTTAGCCCCTCCGGCAGTTGCGTCTCGATGGTGCGTAACCATTACGATCACTGGCTTCACGATAAGCCTCGCTTCGAACACCTGCGCGCGAACACTTTCGAGCTTTGCGAGTATCTCACCGACGTTGCCAAAGTGGTAAAAGTCGATGGCGAGTTCCCCTTCAAAGTCGGAATCCAGATGAGCTGCCACGGCTTGCGCGAACTCCGCCTCGCCCGCTCCTCGGAACGCATGGTCGCACCGTTCAATAAGGTGCGCCAGCTTCTCTCCCAGTTGCGCGGCATCGAAGTCGTCGAGTTGTCCCGGCCCGATGAGTGCTGCGGCTTCGGGGGCACCTTCGCCGTTGGAGAGCAAGCCATTTCCTGCCTCATGGGCCGCGACCGTATCCAGGACCACGCCCGCGCCGGCGCCGAAGTCATCGCCGGATTCGATATGTCGTGCCTCATGCATCTCGACGGCCTGATCCGCCGCACCAATCAACCGCAGCGCGTGATGCACGTTGCCGAAATCCTCGAGAAAGCGAAGCTCTCATGACGGGCCACGCCGAAAACTCCGCTGCCTTCGTCGCCAATGAAGCCCGCGCCCATTGGCACGACCAGTCGCTCTGGTTTGTGCGCGCCAAGCGGGACCGGCAGGCCTCCGGCATCCCCGAATGGGAAGCCCTTCGCGAAGCCGCCTCCGCCATCAAGACTCACACTCTCTCCCGCCTCGCCGATTACCTGGAGGAGTTTGAACGCAATGCCACCGCCAATGGCATTCAGGTCCATTGGGCTCGCGATGCCGCTGAACATAACGCCATCGTTCATCGGATCCTCGCGAGTCACGGCGTGACGCTTCTCGTCAAGTCGAAGTCGATGCTCACCGAAGAGTGCCATCTCAATCCGTACCTCGAGGCCCGCGGCATCGAAGTGACCGATACCGACCTCGGCGAACGCATCGTGCAGCTCCGCAAGGAACCGCCCAGCCATATCGTCATGCCGGCCATCCATTTGAAGCGGGAAGAAATCGGCGAACTCTTCCACATCGAACTCGGCACCGAGAAAGGCGCGTCGGATCCCAAGTACCTCACCGAAGCCGCCCGCGGCCACCTCCGCGGCAAGTTCATGGGCGCCCAGGCCGGACTCACCGGCGTCAACTTCGCCGTCGCCGAGACCGGAGGCGTCGTCGTCTGCACCAATGAAGGCAATGCGGATATGGGCGCCAGCCTGCCTCGCTTGCATATCGCCTGCATGGGCATCGAGAAGCTCATTCCGCGCGCCGCGGACCTCTCGGTTTTTCTCCGCTTACTTGCACGCAGCGGCACCGGCCAGCCCATTACCGCGTACACGTCCCACTTCAACGGGCCACTGCGTGGCGGCGAGATGCACGTGGTCATCGTCGATAACGGCCGCAGCCGCATCCTGGGGCAGGAAGCTTTCCGCCGTTCCCTGGGCTGCATTCGCTGCGGTGCGTGCATGAATACCTGTCCGGTCTACCGGCGCAGCGGCGGCTACAGTTACGGTTACACCGTCCCGGGTCCCATCGGCTCCATCCTTGCGCCGCAACGCGATCCCCAGAAGTACGCCTCGCTGCCCTTTGCGTCGAGCCTTTGCGGCTCCTGCACCGATGTTTGCCCGGTCAAGATCGACCTTCATCATCAGTTGCTGGCATTCCGCAAAGTATTGGTCGACCTCAAAGCCGTACCGCTGCAGAAGCGTCTCAGCATGGCGCTAATGGGCTTCGTCCTGTCGCGCCCGTCGCTCTACCGCGTGGGTGGAGGCCTGATGCGCGCCATCGTTCCGCGTCTTCCGCGCAGCCTGGTTTACGGACCCTGGAATCCCTGGGGAATCCAACGCGAGATTCCACCCATGCCCCAGCACAGCTTCCGCGATCTTATCCGGAAGGAACCGTCATGAGCAGCCGCAACGCGATTCTCGATTCGCTCCGCCAGAACGTCCCGCCGCCCGCATCGCTGCCTGCGCCGATAACCGGAATCCGCTACGCGGACCCGATCCAACAATTTGAGGAGACATTGACCGGAGCGGGCGGCACGCTCGTCCGCGCCACCGCGCAGCAGGACCTCGCATGCGAGCTAGCCAAACTCGACGTCTACGCAAGCGCCGCGAAGGTCGCATCGCTGGTGCCCGGCATCCCCTCAAGAAATGTTGACTTGAGCGTGATCGAGGATCCCCACGACCTCGAAGGCATCGACGTAGCCATCATTCCAGGCAAGTTCGGAGTAGCCGAAAACGCCGCCATCTGGATCCCCGGCGAAACCCTAACGCCCCACCGCGCCATCTTCGTGATCGCGCAGCATCTGATCTTGATCGTTCCGGCGAGCGAAATCGTGCACAATCTCCACCAGGCTTACGAACGAATCCATTGGAGCCCGAATACGTTTGGCATATTCATCTCCGGTCCGTCCAAGACCGCCGACATAGAACAGTCGCTGGTCATTGGGGCGCACGGAGCCCGAAGTTGCACGGTGATCTTGCTGTAGGTTAAGCCGCGGCCGCCGTCTCTAAGCCGACGCGGGGCGATGTGCCCGCAGAAACGAATGTATCTGGCGAATCGCCAGCGGAATCCGCTCCTTGGGTTCCTTCCAGGGGAAGATGCTCACTTCGGCCTTGGGCGCGAGCATCGCAGCCTCCATCGCGACGGCGTACGGATGCGCCGGAATATCGTCCGGGAGGATCAAAACCGGCGTCTCGCAATGGCGCACGAAATCGCGTGTCACGGTGAAGACGAAGTCGGGGTTGGTGCGGTACATCTTGGTCAGGAATCTATCGACTGTCTCCATCGTGATGTCAGGGCGGCGCTTGACAAATTCCGGACCCCAGCCCTTCATATTGGTGTCGTAGAAAAGCGTGGGCATCTCAGGACGGAACCCGCTGGGCTGCGCCAGCACCGCCGCGACGATGCGATCCGGCGCCCGCCGCAAGAGGTTCCAGATGAAGGGGCCGCCAATGCAGAAGCCCATCACCATGAACTTCTGGATGCCCAGATGATCCATCACGCCGAGATGGTCATCGGCAAATGAATCCCACGGCCGGTCGATCTCGAGCGGGCCGGACGACTGGCCTCCATTGGCGTTGCGCAGGTCCGACGCGATACAGCGGTACTCTCTCTTGAACTCCTCGATCGCGTTGAAGGGGTTGGTCAAGCCGGAGATCGTCGAATTCAAGCCCCCGCCGGCGATGAGCAATAACGGGAAGCCGGCACCGGCTTCCTCAAAGTGGATGCGAACGGAGCCTTTTTCGTAGAAAGGCATGGCAGATCCTCCCTTTTCAGTCTTCTGAGCAAACTGCGGCCGTTGATGTCGTGGCCGGTGCTGAAGGCGCGCAGTACCGCGGCCGCGCCTTCATTTCGGCCGCCGGAACAGGCCCCCGTAGACCGCTTTCGCGAGGATGTGACCCTGAATCGCTTTCATCACGTTGGCGCGCGTCTCGAAAGCGTCGGCCGTCGGTTTCACGTCCAGCTTGGTGTCCAAGGCGAAGAGCTCAAACACGTAGTGGTGGAACGGACCATTCGCGCCCGCTCCCGGACCGCGGTACATGGGTCCGGTGGCGCTGATCTGATAGCTTCCGTCGGGCAATTGCGATCCCTTGGGTACGCCTTCGGGCAAGCCGGTCGCGGTCGCCGGAATGTTCCAAACAACCCAGTGCGCCTGATCGTCAGTAGTCTTGTTGCGGGCGAGATCCATGTCGTGCATGTTGAGGAAGAAACTCTGCGTGCCGGCGGGCGCGTTGGCCCAGCTCATCGCCGGCGACGTACCCTCGCCGACGGCAACGCCCGGAGCGGCCTGGCTGAACTTAACGGGAATCTGGCCGCCGTCGGGAAATCCTGAAACGGTCAAGGTCATGGCCGGCGGCGCGGCGCCACCCTTGGTCTGAGCCGATAGCAGGCAGGCCATGGAAATAGTGATCGTCGAAAGAAATAGAAATCGCATGGGACTATGCTAGCGCGGAATTCGGCCCGTGGCATGGGAGGGTGCATGGCGGCGCTCACTCACCGCATCGAACGCCTGCGTTTCTCTTTTCGCTATAGTCGAAAAGAGCTTTTCGCATGCGGACCATCTTGAGAATCGCACTGTGGGGATGCTTCGCTCTGCTGATCCTGACGGGCTTGATCTACCTGGGCGATGACCTCTATGCGCGTTCGCGTGGGCGACCGGTCGAACATCTGCGGGTCGGTCGCGTATACGCCGCGGTGAACCGCTACAACCAGGTAGAGTACTCGGTCGGCACGCCAGCGATTGAGACGTGCGTCGAAGCGCTCATGCCGCATTTCGGCTACACGCCGTGCTGGTATCTGCAGCGGCATACGATCCAACAGATCGGTCCGTAAATATTATGGCCAGAGTTAAATCGGATGGGCGCTCGCGGCGATCGTTCGATTCATAGTCTCGCCATGCCGTCACGAGCCGCGCCACACCGCTCTTGAGGATCGCGGGAGTTCCGAGAAAGGGAAGACGCAGGAAGCGCGTGTGAATCTCGGTAGCCGACATGACCGTCCCGGCAAAACCGCTACGCCGTGGCGCAGCGCGACTTGAGCAAACTCCGTTGGGGGAGCTTGACCCAAAGAAATACGCCGCCCGAAGGCACACGAAATTTCCACTCGGGCAGTTGCCGGCGAAGCAGGGAGACGAGAAGATCGCGCCGGGGTTTAAGCTGCTTACCGAGGAACTAATCCATCACTTGGCGCAAGTTCCCGGGTTGCAGGTAGTCGTCGATCATGGGGCCTCACCGGGCAGCCGTAGCGTCGCAAGATGGAATCTCCGCGGAAGCATCCGCGAGGCGCAGGGAACTCTGCGAATTATTGTGCAGCTGATCGAAACCTGCTCCGGCGCTTATATTTTGGTCTGAGACTTGCGAACCCGCCACGGGCGATATTCTCTCGGCCCAAGAAAGCATCGCCCGGGCAATCGTAGCCAGGTTCCAATCAACGCTCGAACTTTCGCGAATCGCCGCTAAAGCCTGTTAGAGCCAAGTTCGCCAGCTTCGATGTTCAAGCCAGAGCTTTCCCGTAGAGCGCGAGCAAACGGCCCATGCCTTCTCGGCCAGCGGCTCATTGTAGACCAGCGAATCCGGAGGGCACCAGCCATGCGCCGACCCCGCGTACACTTCGATTTCCGCCGGCAGGTTCACCTTCGCGAACGTTTCTTTCAGAACGGTCTTGTCATTAGGAGACCGCATGTCGTCATTCGCCGCGATCGCGATGAGGAACTGCGCCTTGGACTTCGAGGCCTGCAAGTGCGGACTGTTGGGCTTGTCTGTCACCAGTCCGCCACCATGGAAGGAGGCGACGGCACCGACGCGATCGGGAACGGCGGCCGAGGTACGAAACGCGATGGGGCCGCCCATGCAATAACCCTGGGTGCCGATCTTCCGATTCTTGGCAACGGACGATTGCCGGTCCAGCCAACCGATGAACGCCTTCGCATCCGTCATTTGCGTCGTCTCGTTCAGAGCTTGCGCGAGCGGCATCAGTTGCGGGATGGGGGTTGCGGAACCGGCGTCCGCGGTCGGCGCTTTTTTAACACGGTAGAACGGATTCACCACCAGCACCGCATAGCCCGATTCGGCGAGCCGTTTGCCCATCTGGCGGAAGGCCGGCCGCAGCCCGAAGATGTCGGGCCACATCAGAACACCCGGGGCTGCCCCGCTCGCAGGATGCACGAAGTAGCAGTCTGCGGCGCCGTCCGGCGTCATCACATTCACATCCGATTCGGTCACCGCCGCCGCGTTCGCGACTTTGGGCAGCATCATGGCCATGCCTGCTCCCAACATTTTGCCGAATTGCTTTCGTGTCACCGAACCGAGAGCCTCGTACTGCTTTCGATCGTCCTCAAAATGATCCTGATCGCACATGTTCGCTCCTTATGAACGCGTGGCCGCTCGCACGGCCGCACGCGTACTTGATATTTTATATCCACTCGGTGTCGCGAGCGAAGGAGGCGGCCTGGACTACCCATTTCGCGACCGCGCGCTGATGGTCACCACCCGCGGGTGTTTGTGTTTGTATCAGAGGAAAAACTTTGCAGCCGCTCCGCAACCCTTCGGCGCAAATGTGTTACCCATGTCTCCGGGCCGGACTTCTTATTCTGGCGGTGAGGGTGGGATTCGAACCCACGGGCAGGTCCTGGCATGTGTAAGTTGCAGATTCTTCGTTGCCACCACTGCCATCTCTCCCGCGCTTCCCATTGCGCATTGCCCACCATTGCCCACGGCATGGTTCGCTTCGACCGATGCTTGTGAGGGCAGAAAGCTCCAAGGTACAACACATCTCTGCCGGAAAATCTGAGGTTCGCCAAGCCCAAGGGCATAACCTCTCCTAAATGCACTTTGTTATTTTGGTTCGGGACGGCGCTGCAAATGAGGCATCCCCTAGGCGAGCCAAGGAGTCACGGACCGGGAATGGGTTCTTGCGGGCTGTCTCGGTGCAAGATGACGGCGAAGGACGTAAGGTCTATGCTGCGGATACACAATCGCGTATCGTGCATTCGTTGCGGATACGGTGGAAGAGGAGCTCTACTCGCTCGATACGGCGCGGCGGCGGATAGTTGGAAAAGATGAAATGCAAGGGCTGATTGACTACCAAGTCGCCCGGCGCGGTAAATCCGATTCCCCGATCAAGCCGCCGGATTAAATAGCTTCGTGTGGACACGGCGTGCGACTGATTCTGGCACACTGTATCGAGTCAACGTTTTGCGACGGCCCATTCGGATCTTCACGACCCCTGGCTCATCCTTGACGAGTAATCGCACGGTCTCGCCGTCCCTAACATGCTATGCTCGCTCGTTCTCCTCTTCAGTTGTCAGGACATCCCTCTCAGCTCTATCCTGGCTTCACCCCTTGACGAAATGGGCTCATGGTCTGCACGGTGGGTCAACCTCCACCGATCGGGAAGATCCGTTAAGGCCGTCACTGGTTATTTCTGACATCCTCAGGGCGCACCCACCGTGGAAGCGATTCTGAAAATGACGATCCGCCGCGTCCAGTCGATCCAAGGCGTCAACCAGTTGAAGGCTTGCTTCACGAGCCTGATCGGAATGGTGGCCGAATTGTTCCGTTTGTTTGATCGCGAATCTTATTCTGTCGATGGCAATGCGGGCCTGATAGGCCATTTCATACTCTATGGACGAAGGCCTCGATCGCACGTCGGATTCGATCGTCTGCAGTATTTGACCCATGCCTTCCGAACTCATGCGACTCCAATTTGCCACCAAAGATCCCCTCCTCCAAAATCCACTGCTGATTCACCAGCCCGTGATGGCAGTTCTCCTCGGGCGAGCGTTGGGCATAAAACGCCTTGAGTATTGAATAAAGCCATATGTCCAGACTCCATGATTATTTGTAAGGCATGCGAGGCCTATGCACCAAAAGTCTATCGGTGCGTGCTCAAGGATGGGGTTGGCGAAGGCACGTAACGACACCGAGATGGGCCCCTAACACCCGCCGTTCGAAATGGTTGCCCGGATCACAACCCACGCTCGCACCCGCCCTTGTCGGCTGACGCGACAGTTCCTGTTCCGAGGCCTTCCAGCGCATACTGTTCGTGCCGAGAACGAGCAGCCGCTAAAGGAGGCATTGGTAAGGGATGGACACCGCGAGTGTGATGTCAGGGCTTTATGAAACATTAAAGGCCAACCAAAAACTCAACGGAACCCGGGGATTTCGGAGCGATCAGGTTTTGGTCGAATCCACATGTCTCGCGATATTGGCCTTGCGCCGGCAGCCGAGTATGGAGCTCGCGCTGGCGGTGCCAGCGCTGGAGGGTCTTCAAAACGTAGACGGAAGCTGGCCAGCGTTCACCGGTGACGATTCGGAAGGGTGCTGGACAACCGCCCTTGCCGTTTTGAGCCTCATGGCGGCCCAGCACATAACGAAACGTTTGGAGTCGGGAATCCAGTGGTTGTTAGATGCACGAGGCCGCGAAGCAAACTGGTTGTGGCGCTGGAAACTTCGCACTATCGACAACAAGGTGCAGTTCGATCCAGCCAAGTTCGGCTGGAGCTGGGTATCAGGTACAACGAGCTGGGTAATCCCAACTGCATTCGCACTCATTGCCCTTCAACAGGCCAGGCAGCGTGGCTATAACAAAACCGCCCAGCTCACTCAGCGGGTCGACCTCGGTACCAGCATGCTCCTCGACCGCATGTGCCCTGGCGGCGGGTGGAATTCGGGCAAGGGGGTTGCGTTTGGCGTGCCGCTGGCACCGCATATCGACGCAACGTCAATCGCACTGCTGGCCCTGACAAGACATGAAGAGGAGCCGGGTGTCCAGAGATCACTCCATTGGCTGGTGAACCGACTCGCCGGATGTCCATCCCCATACAGCCTGGCATGGGGCATCCTGGCGAGTGCAGCATACCGACGCAGCAGCAGTCCGGAAGCCAATGAGAAGCTACACGGCGGGGCAGAAGAACTGATGCGGTTGACGGAGAATGCGGCCCGTGGCGAGGACAACTGTACTCTCGCGGTGAGTGCCCTGGCACTTGAAGCGATCGATGGAAACAATGTGTTCGAGGTGAGAACGTGATGAATCTGGATCGCAGGCGACTGGTGATCAGCGCTGCGGGAATAGCCGTTGGGGGAATGACGACGGCTCGTCTCCTCCCCGATGAGATGCTTCTGCGCGACCGGCGACCGCGGCGGTCGCGGGTAGCTATCGTTTCGGCAGAGCAGTACTCAGAACGTCTCGAAGAGCTACTGCTGTCCGGGCTTCGACAGTTTCACCTCAACTTGCGCGGAAAATCCATTCTGCTCAAGCCGAATCTTGTGGAATACATCGCCGGCGTCGAGGTGAATACTAATCCTGTGCTGGTAGGCGCAGCCGCCGAGGCATTTCTCAAGCTGGGCGCAAAGAGTGTTGTCGTTGGAGAGGGCCCTGGGCACCAGCGAGACACATATCTGGTGTTCGCCGAGAGCGGGCTCGCCGATCAACTGCAAAGTCAGAAGATTAGCTTCGTTGATCTCAACCGCGACGAACTGGTCAAGGTGCCAACGAGGGCTACCTATACGGGTCTGGAGCACCTGTGGCTGCCGAGGACTGTGCTTGCATCCGACTTTGTGGTGTCGATGCCAAAGATCAAGACCCATCACTGGGCTGGAGTTACGTTGAGTATGAAAAACATGTTCGGCGTGGTGCCCGGCACGAAGTATGGGTGGCCCAAGAACGTGCTGCATTGGAATGGCATCCACCGGAGCATCATTGATATCTGCGCAACGGCGCCGATGCACTTCGTCATTGCGGACGGCGTCGTTGCCATGGAAGGGAACGGGCCTCTTCATGGAAGTCGCCGACATCTCGGGAAGATCGTTCTCGCCGACGATCCCGTGGCCGCGGACTTCACCTGTGCCCGTTTGATGGGCCTGAATCCCCACCTTGTTTGGCATCTTGATCGCGCAGCCCATTTTCTCGGGAACGGCTCTCATGATCGGATCGATCTGATCGCAGAGGGCCTACCACAGCGGACGGTTCCCTTCGATGTGCTGCCGGAATTCGCACATCTTCAAATTCGAGCGTGAGCTCAGAAAGCTTCTCTGGAAACTCAGTCTCCGGGACTTTGCTATGTCGTCAAGTGTCACGCTGGTTGTAGCTGTCGCCATCGAACCCCAGATAGATCCGGGAACATTTTTTGGGTCGACACAGTACGACGGTTGCGAACGAGAGGTCCGATAGGTCCAGGAACATTTTTAAGGTTGGCTGCGTTTGAGAGGTGAGTTGAGCGAAGCCCGGATAGGTCCAAGAACATTTTTCAAGTTGACAGAATGCGACCTAGGGCCAATGCCGCACACTCAAGGCGTGCCATTGCTGCACTTGCGGTAAGCTGACGCGCATCGTCGTTCCCTGCGTCTTGTTCGGGCTGATTCGCAGGGGCCTTATTCCCTTCTATCCTGCGCGCACTAGAGCGCGCGCAGGGTTGCGGAAGCGGGCATAGTGTCGCTAGAACGGAAAATACCGTTCGGCGTGCGATTCAAAGTACTGGGCGATTTCGCGAAAGAACGATTTCGCGCTGGTGCTGGCCCGTTCTTGGTTCGTCGCGGGCTGCCCACCGCCGGATGTGACGCCTATCGGCAGCTTTGAGGATTGGACAACGACAATCGGCGGCATATTGCAGCACGCCGGCATCAGAGGTTTTCTGGGGAACTCCGCTCAGTTGTACAAACAGGCCGACGCCGAATCGATTCAGTGGGAGGCCTTCTTCAAGGCACTCGATGGCGTCTTCTACGGCGAGCCTTTCACAGTGGCGCAAGTCTGGGAACGCATGAACGACAAAACGTACAACGTGGAAACGCACCAGTCTGTGGTGACGCAGAACGCCGACGAGTTGCGTGCCGCACTACCGGATTTCCTCGCGCAAGCGATGGATCGGGAAGGCTTCTTCAAACAGCGGCTGGGCATTGCTTTCAGGGAGCGCATCGGGCGTCGCTACGGCGAGGCACAATTTCGGATCGAGCGCGATGAAAACGATCGCCATGGTAAAGTCGCGCGTTGGAAAGTCGTGATGAACCCCTGAGCTCAGTCGTCTCCCCGCATGATTGCGGGGAGAGAAAATACTGTCCCCGCAAGTTATCACCATGAAAAAAAGGAGAGTGCGGGGACAGCGGGGACAGATTCCATTGCTAACGTATGCGCGCGAATTGTTTTTACACGCAGGACGCGCGAGCGTATACATGCGTTGGGAAATAGAAATCTACGGGGACGGTCCCCGCTCTCCCCGCGGAGCTCTTGTTTTCAGTGGGTTAGAATGCGGGGACCCCAACTCGCGTCCCCGCGGCGTGGCACTGGCGCGAAGCGTTCTGAAGCGTTTTGAAGCTCCCGGTGATTTTGGCGTGGCTCGCCGCCCTCGGTTCGGTCAAGGCGACGTAGCTGCATTGCGGGTGGAAGTACAAGCAGATCCTCAGTCTGGTTCAATGGGGTGAGGAGATCGGGAAAATGGAAATAAAGCAGAAGATGGCAATTTCTGGCGCTGGTCTGATAGTTGCGGGCATCGGGTTGGGTATGGTGGGGACGGCTCTATTGCTACTGGCGGCGTTCGCGTGGACCACGCGGCTAGTAGAAAAGGGTGCAGATGGCTTTAACGCCAAGGTTGAAGGAGCCTCCAAAACCGTTGGGAAGGTCGCCGGCACTCTGCATCGGTCCTTCAACGAAGCGAAGAGAGCCGGCCTTGCCGAGATTAAACGCGGCCGTTCAAATGACGTCGCTGGCTAGGCTTGTTGCTCTTGCTCCTTCCCATATATGCAGAGATATGCATCGGATGCCGATGGACAACAAGGATGACGTCCGATCAGCGTGAGGTTCTCGATTTCCTAGTGAAGGAATGGAGAATTCGGCTTGTCAAACAGGAATGGCTGCTTAAGGAGAGCGGAAAGATTTCGAGCTATGCGCGCGTCCCTGGCGGGGCATCGACAATTCGTCAGCTTCGGGAACTCGGGTACATTGACGCGCAAAATACAATCACCGACTTAGGGCGGGCTGATGCCCAGAAAATCGCCACATAAGTTGAGCGGCGCGGATGCCTTCCTTTAGGGCGCCACCGGTGGGATACTTTGAACAGAATGCACGGACGGAAGCGCGATCAACCGACACCGGCCATGAGCGACGCTGAGGTTCGGAGCGTTCTTGTGAGCGCAATGGCCGAAGTTGGAGCTGACCCTGCGCTGGTTTATGCGTTTAGTAAGACGGGCATTTACTTGTGCCAGGAGAACGAGGATCGCCTCTCGCAAAGCTCGCTGCGAGCCTTCGACGCTGCGGTAGACGAATACTACGCCGCACTCACACGTCCGATTCAGTGAGGCTTAATCTGCGGCTCTAAATGCGGGCAGCCCGAAGGCGCACCGCAGCGCCGCCGGCGCCCTACGTGGCGGGGTCGGCGAACAGTTGGCGGAGAAGGCCACCGGCCCCACGCCCCGCACGCCCAGGTCAGTGGGCTTCAAGTGACGTGACCGCACGGTCACATCACTGGTTACTGGTCCGCCGCGATTCCCGCCGTCGGCTGTATCGCCGTAGCCCGTGTTCAGGGCGTTTCTGCGGGGTGCATCGGCTGCGCTCTTGGCAATCGTGTTATTTCGCGGCGAGCTTCTGCACGATTTCCAAAGCTTTTTCCACGTGCTGATCGGGCGAAAGCTTGTCGTCCGCTGACGAGAGTGTGGCGACGATCCTGTGATCTTTGCCAATCACGAACGTTACACGTTCGATGAAATCGTGGTCGATCTCGACGCCGCGCACATCCTTCATGCCGGCTTTCACGCTGTTCGCCGTCAGATTGTAGGAGTTGGCGATCTTGCGATCCGTGTCGGAGGCGACAGGAAACTTGCCGGCGCAATAATTCGGGTCTGCAGAAAACACATCGAGTCGCGCAATGCTGTCGGCGGATACGCCGATGATTGTGGCGCCGGCAGCGTCGAATTTATCTTTTTCCTGCGCGAACGTATGCGCTTCAAGATCGCAGCCCTTGGTATAGGCCGAGGGATAGAAATAAACTACGACCGGACCCTTCTTCAGTGCGTCCTGCAGTGAAAAGTTAAATTCCTTTCCTGCTAATGAGGCCCGAGCTGAGAAATCGGGTGCCTTATCGGCTACCTTGAGCGCTGCCAAGATGGGTAAGCTAAGTAGCGCAGAAAATGTGAGACCCAGAAACAGTCCTTTCATCGCAATTGACTCCTTTGGGGTTGAACTTGCTCGAAGCATATCACACGAAGCCCCGCACCGCCGCCGGGGGAGTGCAGTTACGCCACCCGAAGTAGCCCAAGTCTAACGTCCCGGTCCCCCCTCGTCTGGGCCTTCTCTTGTCAGGTTACCCCCCTTGACACCATTCGAGAATGGGCGCAGGCTCCAGGTAGATACCACGGACGAGCTATGTGAACTCGACCCTCAGGTTACCCTTGTCGGACGCGAAGGGTTTGCTAGGTATCGCAGGGGCTGGTTTCTCGCTCCCCCGACGGGAACCCGGCCCTTCTTTCTCCACGACAATTCGAATGCACCAAAAACCGCAGCCCTGCGGCTACCGGCGCGGCAGCAGAGTCGGGTTGCCATTTCCGCTGATGCTGTACCTCCGGTGAGGGTGCTCGCTTTTGTCTATAACCATTACCGTGCAACCATTACAGTTTTGCAAAGCACGGCCGATGGTCACGGCTGCCTCAAAGGAATCGGGCTTGTAGTGGCTAGTATCCACCGCCGTGCCGTTACCGTCGCGGACTACTACCAGGAACCGCTGTTCGCGGAAAATCATATGCGACACTCATTTCTACCGGGAAGGAAGAGGAGCGCCTGGCACTTGCGGAAACGAGCCAAAACGTTGATGCGCTTGACGCCGGAAGACATTTGTTTCAGTCCGCTGGAAGTCAGTTTCATCTATGCTTTGGGTTGCAATCTGCTTTTCCCTCTCTATGCTGGGGCAGCGGTAGCCATGATGGCCGGACGGTTTGATCCAGAGCGGACATTAGCGGCAATCGACAAGCTTAAGCCCACAATCTTCATCGCAGTTCCCACTTTGTTTCGGCGAGTTCTCGCATTAGGTGCGGCTTTGGAGAAGTACGACTTGCGCTCGATACGCATGGGGATGAGTTCCGGCGAGCCACTGCCAATCGACACGTTGCGCCAAGCGCGCGATCGCCTGGGCATCGAGATTTACGATTGCTTGGGTCAGACCGAAATACACATCTTTATGAACCCGGACCCGACGCGAAAGTTCGGCTCGCTTGGCCGGCCTCTTCCTGGACATGTCGTAACGATTCTGTCCGATCACGGCCTCGAAGCTGGCATCGGAGAAGTCGGGCACCTAGTGATCCGGTCTGACGATCCAGGACTCTGTCTGGGATTTCCGGGCATGGAGGAAATCTGGCAGCAGTGTCACCGGGGAGGCTGGTATTACACCAAGGACCTTGCCTTCAAGGACGAAGAGGGGTTCTTCTGGTACGTTTCACGCTCCGATGACTTGATCAAAAGCCGCGCTTACCTCATCTCGCCCCGGGAAGTCGAGTCAGCGATCATGGAACATCCCGCAGTGCTGGAGGCTGGCGTGATTGGAATTCCGGATGAGGTCATCGGTCAAAGAATTACCGCGTATGTTACTCTGCAGGCCGGTCACGTGCCTTCCGCCGATCTCGGCGCCGATATCGTCAATAAAGTGAAAGAGAAGATTGCGTTCTTTAAAGTCCCAAAAGAGGTTGTTTTCGTCGATTCGCTTCCCCGTACCGCCACCGGAAAGCTCGTGAGAGAACAGCTCCGAGCGAGAGCTGATCAATCGGGCGGCACCAGAGCCTAACTTTTGAAGGAATGCGAAAGCCCGCACATTCCCAGGCGATCACGCGGCGCGGGCGGTGTGTTACCTAATTTATCCACGCGATCATACAACATTTTGGTCATGCCCTTAGTGATTTCTGAAACGTTCCGCGTATAGGATCTAACTCTTCAGTCGGTATGCGCCGAGGGAAAGAAGAGGGTGTCAACACCTGATCAACGTACAGCGATATGAGCTAGAAAGGAGCAAACATATGTGTGACTATTCATTGATGGAAGTTCCCAATCGATTGGCCTGCACCGGTGAGGAACTCGTCACCATCGCTTCCATACGGGAAGCATCGGGTTGATATCTTGTGACGAATTGCGGCGAGTGCCCGTCCCCGCCGCAGTAACGTTCTGGGCAACCGTGAAGGACTTAGGGAATGCACGGCGATGCGCTCTGTCCGCCGTAATGTCGTAAGGTAAAACTATTCAAACCATCAGCGGCACTATAAGATAGACGAAGCATGCGGAACAAAAGATGGCTTCGACTTTTGGCTTACGTGACCGGTTCCGTCAACCAAGAACTTTTGCTGCGGAACGAGTATTTGGCAACCGAGAACCGGATTCTCCGAACCAAGCTGCCGACACGACTGCGACTTTCCAATCCGGAACGGGTCAGGCTGGCGGAGATTGGGAAGCGTCTGGGACGCAAAGCCCTTCGAGAAGTCGCCTGCGTGGCAAAGCCTGACACCATCCTGGGCTGGTATCGCAAACTTGCGGCTCAGAAGTTCGATGGGTCCAGACACAGGCAGTATCCTGGCCGTCCACGTGTGGCTCCCGAGGTCGAGGCGTTGATTGTCCAGATGGCGAAAGAAAATTCGGGGTGGGGCTACGACCGGATCGTCGGAGCGCTGGCGAACTTAGGTCATGTGCTGTCAGATCAGACGGTGAAGAACATACTCCGCCGGCACGGGATCGCACCCGCGCCGAAACGCAGTCAGGTGACCACTTGGAAGGACTTCCTGGCCACACATATGAATGTGATGGCCGGTTGCGATTTCTTCACTGTAGAAGTCTTAAGCTGGCGAGGATTAGTGACGTACTACGTGCTGTTCTTTCTCCATTTGGAGAGCCGCCGCGTGCACATCGCTGGAATTACGAAGCATCCGGACCAGGAATGGATGGAACAAATGGGCCGTATCGCAACCCAGGACGAGTGGGGCGTTCTGAATTCCTGCCGCTACGTGCTTCATGACCGCGACAAAAAGTTCTGCGCTGCCTTTCGGTCGACGTTGGCAACCGGCGGCGTGAAGACGATTCCATTGCCTGCCCGCAGTCCGAACCTGAATGCTTTTGCCGAACGATGGGTCCGCTCCGTCAAGCAAGAATGCCTATCCAAGGTGATCCTATTCGGTGAGGGCTCGCTGTCGAGGGTGCTGCGCGAATACAGCCGCCATTATCATCACGAACGGAATCATCAAGGGAAAGGTAACCAGTTGTTGTTTCCCAAGGCAAGTCACCAACGGTACCGGCGAGTCAGTTCGATAGCTTGTCGCCAGCGACTAGGTGGGTTGCTCAAATACTACTGCCGCGCTGCATGAATATTTTTACCAAACGGGGTAACGCTTGGAAACTGCCCATGAGTGCATCAAACTCCTCGACGCGAGTCAACACCATCCTCCAGGGAGAAACCCTCGCGAGATGTTCAGAGCGTTTCTACCATTCAACTAATTCGACTCGTCTGTTCTTCCCCCGCCCGTCCTCGGTCCGGTTAGGTGCCATTGGCGCATACAGACCGGCGCCGAATGAGTCGAGCCGCGACGACGCGATCCCGTATTTGGAAACCAACTGCTGCGCCACACTTGCCGCGCGCCGCCTGCTCAAGTCCAGATTGTATGCAACCGCGCCCTGGTCATCGGTATGGCCGACGACGCGAAGCTTCATCTGCGGATTCATTCTCATCAGCTTGGCTATCTCATCCATGGTCAGCGCGGAATCCGCGCGCATTGTGTCCTTGTCGGTATCGAAATACAACCCGTATAGCGCCACCTTGCCCGTCTCCGCAATCGACCGCTTCATCTCATCGGCATTCACGAACACCATCTTCTGTTCCAGCTTCTGCGGCGCGATCACGATAATCTCCGCCATCGTGCGCTCCTTAACCACCGCCTTGGCCAGCCGCTGTGGAATGATGCCGTCCTTGTATGCGGTCACAAAAACCTCGTAATAAGTTGGCTGCGGACCTTTGGATCGGCCCACCAAAAGCCGCTCCTGACTTTCGTTGTAGGCTAGTATCTGCCCCAAATCGTCCTGGTTTGAAATCTCGCTAAAGGTCGGCCCGAACCAGCCTTGATCGCTCGCGGCCTTTTCATACATCGTTACCAAGCCCAGCCGCGCGAACTCTAGCTTGTAGTTCTGCATTACCTCGGCTGGCGTGCGGTTCAGCGGCGCCAGATAGGTGTATCGGCTGACCAGCCCCTCCACCTTCTGACTCTTTTGAAACACGAGAGGCACATAGGTTACCTGGCGGCCTAAGGGCAGCAGGTATTCGTCGAACCTGGCTTGGCGATAGCCTATGATTTCACTGCCTCCGTAGCGCTTCATCCCGGCCGGGTCCGTTGATCCGGGCACGTCCGCCCCCAAAGCGGAGATTCCAATGAAAATTGCAAGGATGACTGATTTCATGCCGTGAAGGTCCTCCAACCAGGATATGCGCAATTGCCGGAAAAGGTGTGTGGAGGTCTGGGGATTGGGTGAGTATATGCGCGCCGACGGGTCGTTGGGATTGGTCCAATCGTCATTCGACGCCTTCTTCTTGCGCTTGCGGTCCAGCCGCGCCAACTGCTCTTTGCTGGCATTCTCCACGCCTTCGGCCGCGGCCAACTGCCGCAGGTAGTCGTCGTAGGTCTGGCCCGTATCGCGCCGCACCAGACTCTTCATCGACGCGTTGGCCTGCAAGGTGGTAGCTGGAAGTTGGAGGTGGCGCGAAAACAGCGGCAGGTTCGCCGGCAGCAGGCTGCATGCGGTGCAGAGACGGCAGGCCCCTGGAGTCCGGTGCTGATGATTGTCGAGTTCCGCCCGGTCGAAGGGCGCGAAAGTCTCAACTTCCTGTTTGCCGACCATCATGGACTTGATGACCAAGTCCGCCTCGCGTCGCCTCTTGCCAGCGGTCGTAAGAACTACGATTCGGGCAGGCTGGTCTGGCACATTGGACCGCCACCGTCACACTGCCCTCGTACTCTGTGTCTAAACTACAAGAGACATGCTGACGCCTTCGAATCCGCTCGCCGATGCGGCCATGACCGAGGCCGACGACCGGGGCCTCGTTCGGCTCGTCCAATCGGGCAGCAAAGAAGCTTTGGAGTTGCTCATAACCCGGCACCAGCGCTGGATCTACAACATCGCCCTTCGGATGGTCTTCTTGCCCCAGGATGCGGAGGACGCGACGCAGGAGATTCTCATCAAGCTTTTGACTAAGCTGTCGACGTTCCGCGGCGAGAGCCAATTTCGAACCTGGTTGTACCGGCTCGCGGTCAACCACCTGCTCAATATGAAACGCGGCCGCGCAGAAGCCAAGGAAATGGGCTTCGAGGATTACGGCCGCCAACTGGACCACACCCCGGACGCCGATCTGCCCGCCCCCGATTCGCAGAGACCCGATGCCCAGCTGCTGATAGAGGAGGCGAAAATCGGATGCACATCCGCCATGCTGCTCTGCCTCGGTCGCGAGCAGCGGCTCGTCTACGTGCTCGGTGAGATCTTCGGCGTAACGGATCGTGTGGGAGCCGAACTGCTCGACATTTCACGCGACAGCTTCCGTCAGAAGCTGGCTCGCGCGCGGCGGGACCTGTACAACTTCATGCAAGGCAAGTGCGGACTTGTGAAGGCCTCCAATCCGTGCCGCTGCGCAAAGAAGACGCAGGGATTCATCAAGTTGGGCCACGTCGATCCCCAGAATCTACTGTTTGCTCGCGAGCGAATCGTCCAGGTCCGCGAAGTAGCGGAAAAACGGTCCGAGCATCTCGATGTACTCTACGCCTCGTACGCGGAGATCCACCGGAACCACCCGTTCCACGAGGCGCCTGACTTCGCCGCCTCGCTCCGCACGCTGATAGAGCGAACTAACTTTCAATCGGCTTTTGATCTGTAGCTATGAATACCATGACTAAAACCAACACCATTGTCACGATCATTATGAGAACAACGCCAGGATTTCTGTGCGCTCTATTGTTGACGAGCGGCATTGCGCCGGCTCAACAGACATCCACGTCGCTGACAGGCGCGTGGCAGGTCACAAAAGTGCAAATGACAGGTCCAAATGCACGGACGGTCACCGATCCCCAACCGGGGTTGTATGTGTTCACCGGCAAGTACTTCAGCGTCATGATGGTGAATGGGGACCAACCCCGGCCGATCCACCCTACGCTTCCGGAAGTGCCGAAAGCAACTGCGCAAGAGATCCTCGCCGTCTACGGGCCTTACGTCGCTAACAGCGGTACTTACGAAATAAACGGTGACGAGCTGATCATGCATCCAATGGTGAGCAAGAACCCGGAGCTAATGGGGGGAAGTGTCATTTACTCTTTCGAAATTCAAGGAAATTCATCGACGGTGAAAATGCTGAAGATGGTCATGGGCGCGAACGTGCCTCCCCCTCCGCTACCTCCATTAATTTGGACACTTACCCGAGTCGAATGAGGGACGATTGGCGGCAAGGAAAAGCCCTTCCGCCATTCGCGAGAGTCCGGTGCGTGATGTAATTTCGCCAGCTCGCAGATCGAGCGCGCGATTTTGAGCCGGTCTCAAGGATTAGGAAGATCTCAGGCATACAAACACCGATGCAGTTGCTGAAATAATCATTGCGCTTGAGCGCCAAGCCCTGGACTGGCAGGCTGCTGAAAAAGTGAGTGTTTTGAAAAACGGCATCTGTTCGCCTTTGGGGCTTACAGGTCCGTCAGGAGGCCGCTTGAGCAGGAAAGGAAGACCTTTTATCACGGACGGGTTGCCACTGGTCGTCTCAAGAGAACGCATCTACGCGCAAGGGAGATATGAACAATGAAAAAGATAGTATTAGCGATTTCCGCATTCACGCTCTACGCCTCCGCACTGAGTGCACAGGCGCCTGCCGCGACGCCACAGACGGCTCTTGCCAAGGACGCCGCAACGCTTTCGGACAAATTCGTCGGGCTCGCACGCGTGATGGCGGGAAAATATGACTGGAAGCCTGGCGAGGGCGTGCGCTCCGCAGGCGACGTGTTCAACCTGATCGTCATGGAAAATGGCATGCTCACCGGAGTGCTCTCTGGCGCGGGAATGCCGCCCCGCGGTGGCCCTCCGCCGGCTCCGATGTCCGACCCCGAGAAAATGCAGGAGGCGCTCAAGGCGTCCTACGAAAACCTCCAGAAGACGATCGAGGGGCTTTCGGAAAGCGATCTGAAAGCCCCTGTTAAGTTGTTTGGAATGGACATGACGAAAGAAGGCGCGGTTCGGTACCTCTTCGGGGACCAGCACGAGCACCTCGGACAATCGATCGCCTACGCTCGTTCCAATGGTGTAAAGCCGCCCTGGTCAAAGTAGGAAGTTAAGGCACTTCGCAGGCAAAGTCGCATGGAGAGAGCGGCGTGGTCGAGTACGGGGCGGCGGCTGTATAAGTGCCACCCCTGAGGCTCGCGACAGACGGGAGAAGCGATCGGACTCATGCCATAAAATAAAGCTCGCTGCCAGCTATGTTTGCAAGTAACTTGGTTCAGTGCTTCGGCAGCTCCGGCTCCCGGCGGGACGGTCCAGAGTCAGGGCGGAGAGGAATAGCCCGCGTTGATGTACGGCTAGGCAGTTCTAACGAACGCATACAGAGCACGGTGACGCGCCATCCGGAATGTCCGTGCTCCTATGTTCGAGATTTCGGTCGGGATAAAGCAATCCCATTCGTGGAGGCAAGATGAAAACGCTTTTGAAAAGGACTCCGTACGCAGTGATCGTATTGACTTGTTTCGCCTGGGTAATGTCCCAAACGGCGATCGCCCAGTCGGAGCAGAATTTGTTGATCGCTGGAATTGCAGCGGCGAAGGAACTCCCTGGCATGAAGGAGATGCCTGACCCGAACCTCACCTACAAGGTCATATTCGACATCGAAAAAGGTGCCGAGAACGTCGATCAGCTCAATCCGGGTCTCGTGACGGTCGGGCGAATCGTCAATACGCTGGCGGCTCACGGCATCTCAGCGGAGCACCGAAAAATTGCCGTGATCTTTCATGGAGCGGCCACAGACATTGTCCAGAACAACGATGCGTTCAAGGCGCGTAACGGGGGACACGACAATCCCAACATTGCAGTGTTGCGGGCCATGAAAAAAGTGGGCATTGATCTTCGGGTTTGCGGGCAAGCCGTGCAGGTCAGGAAGATTGACCCGAAGACAATTCAACCCGAAGTCGAGCTTGACCTCGGCGCTGTGTTCACGCTGATGAATCTCCAACTCCGCGGATACGCTCGTATCGGGGACTAGGGCAGAGAAAAACTAGACAGACACCGTGGTAACGCTTCTAGACCGCGGAGGTGCGCCGACTTTTTAGCCGGAGCGTTCTCTGCCGGATAAGCAACATAAAAGACGTTATGTGTCAAGGGCGGAGTAATACCAGACCACTGGGGCGGAGAGAAAGTAGACCACTTCATCGGGTAGGAGAGGTTTTGGTTTGAAGGATTTACGGGGGCGGCTGGAGCGTAGGACCTGCGACCCGCTTTGCGGGGCGCGTTTAGGCCGGAGCGGAAGCCGCCCTCGTAAATCGGCGCCGGAGAGGGGCAGGGGGCGACTAAGAACGGGGCTTCGGTGGCCCGGAAAGTCGTACATGGCAAAAAGGCAACGCATGGGTGGGATTGAGTTCATTTTGCCGCGGCGGACCGCTGCATCCTCACTAGGTGCGCAGCCAATTGGTTCGGCTGTCCCGTGGTGTCGATCATGTTTCCGGTCCTGTCAAAAGACTGGGTACGGATACTCTCGGCAAATGATCGTCGCGCCTCCAATATCTACTTCCAGCGCGGCGTTTATCAGGTCTCGCCCGGCGATATGCGATAGCGCAGCTTGGAAGAGGGCGCGCTGCTGAGCAGGAGGAACGCTTGGAACGATGATAACCAGTCCAGCGTGCAACTCTTCCTGGGTATAGAGTGCTGCAAAATCCGTGCGGTTGTTTGTCACGAAGGTATACTCTCCTGCTTGGACCTTCCGCATCAGTTCCCAGTCCTTCTGACCACTCAATCCTAGGAAGTTCACATGTTCGCAAAGGTGGCCAGCCTCGTGAGCGACGTTAACGAGTGAAGTGTGCAGACACTCATCGATCAAGAATCTCATTCAACTGGCGAGACGATCTTTGGTCACGCGACGTGGTTGGTGCTTCGCCCACGGGCTCAAGATGGGGCGCCCCCTACGCGGAAATGCCTTGGCATACATTGGTGCCAACTCGATCCTTTCACGACTGAGGGCCGGATAGCCTTCAAGAATCTCTTCCACGGACGTATCTTGGGACAGCATATCGGCGATCGCATGGACCGGAATCCTTGTCCCTCTATAGACCGGAGCGCCGCCCATGATTTCTGGGTCAGACACGACCATGCGTTCAGCCTCAACCAACCGGCGAAATCCAGCTTCTACGGCCTTGCGGGCAGATTTGAACTCAATGACAACGACACTTCCCTCGGAGATCGTCATTGCATCGATCCCCGGATCTTGTTCGACGGCTCTCGCGACTTGACGCCGTGTAGTGAGCGGGAGAGACCGCAATCCTCTGGCTTCCAACACCAGATAAAGCACCTGAGATCTGGAAAGGAGACGTTGTACGACTTGTCCAGTCCGAACGCGCTTAGGACGAATCAGCTTGTGCTCAATGGCCTTGTGAACCGCCGGCAGAGGAAGTCCCGTCACCGCCGATACTTGCGAAGGCGTGTAAGCGTCATTCCGGATTTCAGTTGGCATGATTATTATTCTACCCTGGCGAGGGATGCTTTTCCCGTAGCGGTCGCAAACAAGGTTGTTGGTACCGGTCGCTTTCGTTACCTCGTTTACCTCAATAACTAGGCTGCTGGAAAGGGCGGCCTGAAAACAATAGACTTGTGTGACCAGAAAACAACGCCATTGACGCCTAAGCCATTTATTTACAATCGACGCTCATATTCCCAAGCTGGACGCCGAGGGTTCGAATCCCTTCTCCCGCTCCATATTTTCAATAACTTACGCGAAATTTGTCTTCTGCAGAAACCCACTTTTCGAGGTAACGAGGGGCACGGACGTGCCGAACCCATTGAAAGGAATTGGCTTGAAGGATTGACGTCCATCGTGTCGGGCTGGAAGTCCTCTATTAACCTCTGGTCCATGAGATTTGCGGAGATACGCGTGGGCACCCCCGACCGGTGCCTCCTCGTTGTCTATCCGGCGACGCAATGCAAACCTGAGCGCCGACGAACTTGATCAGCATGATTTTCGCACGGATATGTAGATAGACGACCAATGCAAACACGACGTGTTTTCGGACCGCGACTTCTTGAGAGAGTCGGATCTCAAGAAAGGCGAATGCGAGATCTCACATTGCTTGAGAGTACGTGTGCGCGAGGTTTAAGTCGGTGCGCCGCGCGATTGCATCGGACTCTAGAATTCGAAATCCAATGAGAACTGACTCTGCCTCGCACCGGCTCCTGCAATCGGCTGATCGGCAGTAGGGTGGCCAGAGTTTAGCGAGGCGGATTGAACTGGGAACAGAGTGCGAAAGTCTTCTCCAGATGCCCGATGAAGATGCGTACTTTGGCGGAGATCCGGCGGCTTTGAGGCCGAACGGCCAGGATTGGGACTGTTCGCTCGAAGGGAGTCAACAGACGAAGAACAGTACCTTCCCGGAGCTCCGCGGCGAAGAGCCATGCTGGCCCTTGTGCAATCCCGAGATGTTCCAGGACACCCATCCTCATCTGTTCGATATCGCTGGTCCTAAAAACTCCTGTGGGGATAATGCGCTTTGCGTTTGGTCCGAACCCGACACTCCACGGCTGGGCGGACCCACGCTCGACAAAGACAACCGCTGGAAGGCGGCGGAGATCTTCCGGTGATTCCGGCATGCCCGTAAGGTAAAACTATTCAAACCATCAGCGGCACTATAAGATAGACGAAGCATGCGGAACAAAAGATGGCTTCGACTTTTGGCTTACGTGACCGGTTCCGTCAACCAAGAACTTTTGCTGCGGAACGAGTATTTGGCAACCGAGAACCGGATTCTCCGAACCAAGCTGCCGACACGACTGCGACTTTCCAATCCGGAACGGGTCAGGCTGGCGGAGATTGGGAAGCGTCTGGGACGCAAAGCCCTTCGAGAAGTCGCCTGCGTGGCAAAGCCTGACACCATCCTGGGCTGGTATCGCAAACTTGCGGCTCAGAAGTTCGATGGGTCCAGACACAGGCAGTATCCTGGCCGTCCACGTGTGGCTCCCGAGGTCGAGGCGTTGATTGTCCAGATGGCGAAAGAAAATTCGGGGTGGGGCTACGACCGGATCGTCGGAGCGCTGGCGAACTTAGGTCATGTGCTGTCAGATCAGACGGTGAAGAACATACTCCGCCGGCACGGGATCGCACCCGCGCCGAAACGCAGTCAGGTGACCACTTGGAAGGACTTCCTGGCCACACATATGAATGTGATGGCCGGTTGCGATTTCTTCACTGTAGAAGTCTTAAGCTGGCGAGGATTAGTGACGTACTACGTGCTGTTCTTTCTCCATTTGGAGAGCCGCCGCGTGCACATCGCTGGAATTACGAAGCATCCGGACCAGGAATGGATGGAACAAATGGGCCGTATCGCAACCCAGGACGAGTGGGGCGTTCTGAATTCCTGCCGCTACGTGCTTCATGACCGCGACAAAAAGTTCTGCGCTGCCTTTCGGTCGACGTTGGCAACCGGCGGCGTGAAGACGATTCCATTGCCTGCCCGCAGTCCGAACCTGAATGCTTTTGCCGAACGATGGGTCCGCTCCGTCAAGCAAGAATGCCTATCCAAGGTGATCCTATTCGGTGAGGGCTCGCTGTCGAGGGTGCTGCGCGAATACAGCCGCCATTATCATCACGAACGGAATCATCAAGGGAAAGGTAACCAGTTGTTGTTTCCCAAGGCAAGTCACCAACGGTACCGGCGAGTCAGTTCGATAGCTTGTCGCCAGCGACTAGGTGGGTTGCTCAAATACTACTGCCGCGCTGCATGAATATTTTTACCAAACGCGTACGCGAGCTCGCGTTCCTGATCTGGTGTCAGTCGATCATCATCAGTTGGCTGCGATTTCCGTTTCATGCTGTGCCTATCCGAGATCAACTAGCCCGAGACTTATTTTCAGCGCTTCATCGACTTTGCGCATGGTGGCCGAGTCAAGCGCTCCGAGGCGCTTCACGAGCCGCTCTCGATCCACCGAGCGGATCTGGCCCAGTTCGATTGCCGATCGTGCCGAGAGGCCGTTCCCTTTGGTGGGCGACACGACAACCTCAACAGGATATGGTGTCGCGGAAAGCTTGGATGTGATGGCGGCAACGATCGTGACCGGGCTATAGCGATTTCCGAGGTCGTTCTGAATGACGATCGCGGGTCGCGTTTTTTTGATCTCGTGGCCACGGGCCGGATCAAACTCGACCAGGTAGATTTCACCCCTGCGAGGAAACGTCATGTCCGTTTGGCTTTTTTTGTTTTTGTCTTATGGGAAGCTTCGAACGCTTGCCACGCTTCCTCCTCTAGTGGGAACCACTCGGCAGCCATCGCGAGATCGCGCTCGGCATTTGCACGATAGCCCGCTTTGAGCCGTTCCCGAAGAGATTCCCTGCCTTGCGTCTCGACATAATGGCGCACGGCACGATCAATGAAGCGGCTCCGGGCGCCCTTCGTGGCCACTCGGTCAAGCACCGCTACGGTCGTATCCGGCAAGATGATGTTGATGCGTTTACTCATGGTATTGTGCGCGATTAATCTGATGCTCTTTATACTACACATAAATCGTGTGTATTACAAGTGCTTGCAATAACTTATGAGTCAATGCGCACAGCACATAAGTCCAGCATTGGCGACGCGTCAGGCAGCGGTCTCCGTGACCTTTGGCAGGAGGGATGTGAACGCAAACTTCTCGAACGGAATAAAAAGGTACGCGCCGCGTGAGGCGGCATGGGGGATCAGGGGATGGAGACCTTTCCTGAGCTCCTCGGCGCGCTCGCGGGTCTGCGTCACGGTCGCCACTATAAATGCCCGCATCCCCGGATACTTTTGCCGATACGCTCGCTGCTCATAGTAGGCGACGTATCCGGCGATCTTCGATGCCATGCGCTCGTGGCTCATGGTCGATCTGTCCGCTTCTAAAAAAACATGAAATTTATTTTTTCTTCCTGACGGTTCTCTGTGCTCAAGGATAAAATATGCATCCGGTCGGACTGGTATCGGCGGATCGTCCCGGCGGGGGATCACCGAATCCCAAAGCGCGGACCCTTCCTGCCAATGGGCGAGCGTGATAGGACCCGAGCGGGTGAGGAGCATCATGTGCGTGTGGATGTCCGCAATGAAGAGCGAATGACGAATGCCGATCTCGGTAAGCTCGTTGTGCCGGAGCCGGCTCTCCGCAAAATCGCTCGGAGCATAGCCGTGCTCGACGAGAACCGGCCTGGCTTCAGAACCGATAGCATAAACCTGTTTCTGCATGAACCGGGCAACGGTCGTAAGATAGCGCCGCTCCTTCAGTTTATGGAGCCTGCCCCAAAGGGCGCGCACGGAGCGGCCAGAGAGCGCGGCAAGATGATCGATGGTCGCGATGCGAAGCTGGTACACCGAATGTAAAAGTTCGATATCGCCGTCCTGGAGTTCAAATCCTTTTTTCGCGGGCATGCTAGTTAGTGGTAGGACCCTAATCGACGAGATAGGCGTTAGGGGTGGCGACGAGGTGTCCTGTGATTCTACCGCCGCGCGGCGGCGATGGACAAGTCACTGAGTGTAGAAAAGTAATGAGTGATGGCTCCGTTTGGCTCCATTAAAAAAGAGCCAGAAGCCAGCCATTGAAAATGCCGACCTCTTTCGCGCCCGAACAGCCTTCGGGAGAACGGAGTCCTCAAGCTTCTTGGCAGCGGTCGCCCGGTCCTTCATGCTCGACTTGGTGTAAACATCCAGAGCCACTCCGATGCCATGCCCGCGTTGGTCGGCGGAAACCTTCGGGTCCACCTTGGCGTGGTGTCCAAGGCTGGCATGTGTCCGCCGCAAAACCTGAAAGTTCACCCAGCCCAATCCGATCGGTTCCAACTTGGTTCGAATGTGATCCTCTAGTAAAGAGGACCGCCAGAGCGGCTGACCAGTCTCACCGGCAAACACGTACGTTTTTGGATTGTGATCCACTGCCTTCTCCATCCAATCGCGAAGGAAGGAAGCAGTAGAGGGAGGAACCGCGATTTTACGAACCAAACCGTTCTTTGGAGCCGCGAACTTCCCTCGGTACACACGCTGTCGAATCTCGATCACTGAAGCATCCGCTCGTACGTGCTCCCTCTGAATGGCCAGAAGTTCACCGGGACGCATCCCGGCGAAAATAGCGAGCCGGAGGATCACCTGCTCGCGGAATTCGACCGCTTCCAGGGCTAGTTCAACTTCGCCGGCAGACATGGCTTGGCCCTCGCTGCGTTTGGCGGTTTTCGGAGTGTAAAGCGCCGCAGTGGGATTTACTGCGATCACTTTCTCAGAGACCGCCATCTCGAAAAGTGACGACAGGTCAAAGTCATCGACCACGTAGCGGTCGACTACCTCGGGGTCGCGGGCGACCGATGCATCCGCCGAGAACGACTCAGCAATCTGCATGGCGTTCAAAACAGACATAGAAGCCGACGAAAGTGACGCACTCAAACCGGCACGTGTCTCTCGATAGCGATGACTGCCCAGCCGGCCGCGGCCCTACCGATTCCCTTCGGCGTCCGGTGATGGCGATGGAACGACTCATAACACGTTCTGCCGGAATTTTATGCAGATCTCTTTTGCGGCGCCGCAGGCTCACTCTTCGCCTGCATTGATTTCACGAGGTCGGCCGCCGAGGCTCCTTCGACCGACAGTCCGTAGCCAACTTCGCGCACGATCCTTTCTTTCAATGGTTGAATGAAATGTATGCGCGTGTCGCGGCGCGTTACCTCCGGCGCTTTCAGGTAAAGCGCGGCCAATTCGCGCGCCCGGCTGAGAGCCTTACCGTTCGGAACGACCTCGGCAACCACTCCCCATTCATACGCAGTGCGCGCCGGGAGGGGCTGTGGATTGAGCAGGAACGCCTCTGCCCGTCCCGCTCCAGCGCGATAGCTCCACGCGGTAAAAATGCCATCACCGGGCACAACACCCGCGGCGAAGTGGCCTACGTCCTGGAACGTCGCACCCTCAGCCGCAACAACGACGTTGGCCAGGAGCGCGTACTCAGAATGGATATGGGCACGTCCCTCGATGGCTGCAATGACCGGCACCCGAATGTTGGCTATGTTTTCCAAGACCTGAACGCCTTCGTCATGGATTTGGCTCCACACGCCGGGATCGGAAACGTTGATAAAAGACGACCAATCCACACCGATCATGAAGTCCCCTCCCGCCCCCGTGAGGATTACGATCTTATTCGCTCGGTCTTGTGAAATCCTATAGAAGGCATCGGCAACCTCCGTATGGGCCTCCGCCGTGAATGTTAGCGGTCCTCCGTTGTTATGGAATTGAACGACCAGCACGCCTTCCTCATCCCGCGTCAAATTTAGGCTGCGGTAGGCAGTGAAATAGTTATCTCGAATCGTTTGCATAGATGTTCTCCTTTTGCGTCCTTAATCTCTCAAATCATTTTGTTTCTGCGCTTCTTGATGATCAAAGTCGCAGTTCCTCGCCGGCCCATGCCGGCAGAATGCCGTTTCGACTCAGGGTATCTAGGACACGAGTGGGGCTCCCAAGGTCAGCCCAACCTGACGTTCGGTCACGCAGAACCAAAAGCCTGTGCGGCAGACTTGCTAAAACGTCGCGTGAAAAGTCCACGGTCCCTAATGAGGCGTACGCGACATTGAGCGTGTTGTCTGCCATCGCTCGCGATAGGGCAAGCACCGCCTCGGGAACTTGCGAACACAACATCTCAAAGAATGTCGTCGCCCGGCCGACAGTTACGAAAGTATTCCAGAGGCAGCCCCGGCGTAATAGCGCATGGGCTTGTTGCAACGGAGGCTTCTCCCAAAATCGAGATACCCGTGAAAGCGGCCGTACTGCAGCGTTCGAAACAACCACTCCAGGCTCAATCCATCCATAATCGGTCTCGGGATACTCAGCGTCGGCGCCCACTAGGATGATCGACTCGGGGTTGTGCTCCGCGCATTCGACTGCAGATCCGATCGTTAAGCGAAACGAGTCGTGGTCGGCGTAAAAGTGATCACAAGGGAAGAAGGCGGCCAGAGCATCATGATCACGCTGCAAGATGCGAAGGAGGGCCAGGATAATGGCGATACCTGTGCCACGATTCAACGGTTGCTCGATGACACAGGAATCCCCCGCGTCGGTTAGGTCATCGCCATAATATCGTTCGTGGGCGCGAGAAAAAACGAAAACCTGTCGATCGCGTAGGAAGAGCGGGTCAAGACGTGTGCGCGTCTCGCGAAAAAGGCTCTGTTCACCGATGATCCGACAAAACTGTTTGGGTCTTGAGTCGCCTGCAATCCTTCGCGTTAGATTTCGCAACCGAACGCCGTCACCTCCAGCCAGGAGCACAGCCCAGAGGTGCACTGCTGACGAATCCAGCGTCTGGCTGCGGTTGGCGTCTAGACAGTTATCCCGAAGTATTTGTCTCATGATTTCGTCTACGCGATCTTTTCCTACTGCATCAAACTCACGCTGTCTGCCAGGGACCCATCAAACGCTAACGTCCCCTGCAAAAACTTTGGGGGCGGCCCCTCAAAAGCTCGCTACTTGCCGCTTCCTTCTCTCGTGATCCACTCGCGTACGTATGGATCGCAATTCACCAGAGCGATGCGAGCCGCTTCGCACCGGGTGAGAAAATCGATACCGTCCTGACCCGTCAGAGTCATCTCTTTGAGGTCGATAATGATGCGGCGGCCCTTCGTTTCCGCGGCGATGAGTGTTTCCAACTCGGCGATATGCTCTGCGTCGAGCCGACCGCTTATCGTAAAAACCACTCCCCCGTTTTCCGACCTGTGAATTCTGAACATTCGGCTCTTCCAAGGAAGACCTTGCCTAGAGAGATGCAAGTGCGGCACCAATCAAAGTTGCGGAAGCTAAAGGAGTTATGTGATGTTATAATTTACGAATCTCGTTAATTAACGGGGTTCGTAAAAATCTCGCGTAAGGCAGGGTGCGAATCAAGCCAGAGGGCTGGCTGTTTCTCGAATCGAGGGATCTGTCCCCTTGAAGCGGTTCTTGTTGATCTTCAGCGCCTTGATCTTCGATTCGAGAGTAGTGCCGGGAACGCCCAGTCTGGCAGCGGCTCCTGACGGCCCGGACACCCGCCCACGGCACTCGCGCAAGGCAGCCTCAATCAGGGCTTTCTCCTGAGCAGGACGCCTGTTCAAGAGGCCCGACTGGATATCCAGGACACTGGGCGCACCGGACAAACTCTGTCGCGAAAGCCAACTTCCATCGACTGAAAATGTCTCTGTTTCGCTCACAATGACTGACCGCTCGATCACGTTCTGTAATTCCCGAATATTACCGGGCCAGGTGTATGCTTGCAGCAGATCCAGGCTCTTCTTGTCGACCGCGGTAAACCGCCTGCCTGCTTTCCGAGCGTAGCGATTCAGGAAATACCTCACCAGCAAAGGAATGTCCTCACTTCGTTCGCGCAGAGACGGCATCTCGACGGGAAAGACATTCAGCCGGTAAAACAGGTCGCTTCGGAACGTACCTGCGGCGATCGCGGACTCCAGGTCGCGATTGGTGGCGGCAATCACACGAACATCGGCGCGAATCGTCCCAGTTCCCCCGATGCGCTCAAATTCGTGTTCCTGCAGAACTCGCAACAGAGCAATCTGGGTTTCGGCCGGCAGTTCTCCGATCTCGTCAAGGAACAGCGTGCCTTTTTCGGCCAGCTCAAAGCGTCCTAAACGACGCTGTGTTGCTCCCGTGAACGCGCCCTTTTCATGGCCAAATAATTCCGAGGCGATGAGGTCACGCGGAATCGCGGCGCAATTCACGCTGACGAACCTGTGTGAGGATCGCCGCGACCACCGGTGAATGGCACGCGCCACCAGTTCCCTGCCAGTGCCAGTCTCGCCGGTGATCAGAACGCTGGAGTCGGTGGGCGCGACCTTCGAGATGCAGGACAGCACCTCCTTCAGCGCCGCCGAACTTCCCACGATCTCCTCGAACATGGATGCTTTGTCGAGTTCTTCGCGCAACGAAACGTTCTCGTCATGGAGCCTTTGCTCCGACGCCTTTCGATCCTCGATATCGGTTCCGGCGACATACCAGCGGGTGAGGCGTCCGTGTTCATCCCGCAGCGGGTTCCAGCGTCGGAGAAACCAGCGATATTTCCCATCCTTTCCCAGTAAACGCACTTCGACTTCGTGCGGGAGACCGGCGGCGAATTTGCTTTGAGCCTCGCGCGTCGCGCGCTCCCAATCGTCCGGATGAAAGAACTTGCGGCGGTCGCAGATCCGCCATTCGTCAACGGTCAGGCCGAGATAATCGAGCGCGGCCTGATTCACATAGAGCCGCGTGGTGTCCGGGTCCGGCCCTAACACATAAACGTGCTGCGGAGCGAAATCCAGAATCTGTCGAAGCTCGCTTTCGCTTTGGCGGATCTTCTCTTCGGCCAGCTTTGCCGCGGTAATGTCCGTTCCGGCGCCCACAAATTCGAGGTCGCCCGACGAGGTCTGCAACGCGCGACCCATGACGTGAACGTATTTGACTGCGCCGTCCGGCATGAGCAGACGATGTTCCATATTGAAGTCCGTCTTTTCATTGATCGCGTCTTCGTGAGCCTGCCGAACGAAATCTCTGTCGTCGGGATGAACTCGCTGAAATGCGATTTCTAACGTTAGCTTAGCCGTTCGATCATACTCAAAGATCTTGTAGGTCCCGTCCGACCAGTAGATCTCTCCGCTCGAAATATTCCACCCGAAACTGCCCGTTTGGCACATCCTCTCGCCCTGAGCCAGGAAAGCTTCGCTGCGTTGCAGCTCGGAATAAAGCCCGACATTCTCCAGAGAAATCGCCACTTGCGAAGCAGGAGCTAGCAGGAGAACTGACGCTGAACCGAGCTGGCTCGAGCGATACAAGACGAACTCCTCATCTTTGTGGAGCGATTCGAGATGTTGTTGTGAAGGTTCCACGATAGTGGTCCTCTCGCTCCACGACGGTTGATCGACCGACAGCCGGAATCCCAGCAAGAATCGAAATATGCGAGAACTCCAGTTTACAGCAGCAGATCGCCACAATTCATGAGCTGCCGGGTAGGCAGGTGATCGTTCTGCACGAACATTCGGTCCAGAAATCCTCAGCCCCGCGGTTCCGCGGAATCGGAATAGGCTGCGGACCAAATTCTCTCACCAATGGTGATAATAATGTAACGATCCGAGGTGATACCGCGGACCGTGGCCACGCGCACCTACTTGCCAGGCAGCCGCACGGTTCCTACAGGGTCTAAGCAGTTTTTCTGTTCGCGCGCTTCAGCGGGATACTTGCTGATGAGGATGAGTCTGGAGCTGTTCAACTCTGCTCCATCAATGCGGCAGCGCGCTTGCCCACTTTCTTCAGCGCCCCTTCGAGGTCACGAAGTTCCTCCGGGCTCAGGGTGTCAAGGAGCCGGTCGCCCGAAGGCAAGGAGACTTGGTCAATGAGATTCTTCGCCGCCGCGATGGCACGCCGGGCGAAGGACGCGATCCGACGCGCGAGCGTGTCGACAAGGCCGTCCAGATCCGCGCCCATTGTCAAACCTGGGCTGCGGAGATCACCAGAACCACTGTTACGCAGCGCGAGTTTTCGCTAACCGGTGGGATCCGTATGTCTAGCGCGAAAATGGATTGCGAATTGTAAGCCCGTCGATCGCCTGGCCATCTCGCATGTCCTCCGTAGTAAAGTGTGCTGGCGCCAGCATGGAGCGCAGCCGCGATGATGAGTGAATCAAAGATTGAATACCCGTATCGCTCGGCAATGTGCACGGCTCTCTCGTGGGTCTCGACCGTAAGAGGCACGGGCTCTGGACAAAAGACGCGAAGTATGTCGAGGGCGCGGCGAACTTCCTCCCAGCTCTTGTCAAGCTTGCGCCGCGCCACAGCGACGAACTCGTTAAGGACCTGAACTGATAGTGCTCCTCCCGCGGCCAGCAGAGTTTCGGCCACCTGACCGCGCGTATCGTCTTGGCTGAAGGCGTATAGGATGACGTTGGTATCAAAGAACGGCTTATCGTTCATTGATCTCTTCGCGATTGAATTTGAAATCAGGAGGGAAGGACCACTTCATTTGACGGAGCTGCTCGAGCGCCCTCTCTTTGGACCGGTCACGGGCCACCTTGAAGTCGCGTTTACCTGCGATGGAAATCTCGATTTCGTCTCCCTCTTTGAGATCGAGCGCTTCGACAACCACAGCGGGAAGACGCACAGCCAAACTGTTGCCCCATTTGGAAACCTGCATAAAAGATATACCTAACCTATTGTATATCCATACAAGCTTGGAAGCAAGCATTCTTACCGTCGGCGCAATTGAGGCGCTGTCGATTACTTTTCCATATGGAACTATGTTGACACCTGCAGCCGAAGGCGGGCATCAAGCTCAGAGTGGACAAATGGCACCAGGCCCGAACCCTCCAAAAACCCTCCATTAGCACACCAGCCGAAACGGACCCTTGTTTTATTGGCGTTTTCCATACCCTGAATCAACGCCGTGCGCGGTTATATTACTGAAAACAAAACATTGCCCATTTTCCCAAGCTGGACGTCAGCACGCTTTGCATATCCAGACCCTGGGCGTAAGGGTCGGCGTCTCGCAGCAGAGGTATGCCGACAGCATCAGCACGGGGCACACTCCTCGCACGCAGAACCTGAGTCGTCAGGCTGTAAATAAGAGAAGTCGCTCGATCGTCGTCGCCGCCGTCACTGATCAACGCGAATCAGCGGCCCGCAAGCTGGTGGGCATCCATTTCAAACTGGAGCGGCGGCCTCACAATTTGTGTGCCTATAGTGTGCCAACTCCGCCAGAATGCCTCGAACGGGGTTGATCTCGTCCAAAGATAAGTTCCTCGTAAGTCATATCTCATCAATTGTCTGGAGTACTCACCCCAACTTGCCGCAACTCCCCTAAATAGCTAAAATTGGACTTATTGTCTTCTGCGGTGCAGGATTATCAATGGCACCGAGGGAGCAGGGTCCCTGCGGCACGGGTAAATCATCTCGCCGAGAAAGGACCAAAGTCGAAGTCGAGACTTGATGGTGCTAAAGCCCGGTCGTCAGACAGGCGGCTGTCGTGTTAGCGATGGAATGCCGGGCAAGTACGCAATTAGCCGGTTGGCCGACTGGACGCAGCTACCCGGCTTTGTTCGTGTGTTTACTTCCGCGGATCACTGCCAACTTCGGTTTCGGAGCCGTCGACAATTTCTCGCGTAGGATGTTCGTAAGCCTCTCCTGGCGTTCCGGGACCCATCGGGCGTAATGCTTCACTACCATGTCTTCGGTGTCCCCTATCAGGTCGGCGATGTCACGCGGTGAGACCCCGCGCTGAAGCAAGAGCCGGACGAAGGTGTGCCGGAAAACGTGCGGAGTCGGAGTGCCACACTCGAAGGCACCCGCGAGGTCGAACGCGCGGTTGATCTTTCGACGCCACCCATCGGTCGCAGTCTCCAATCTTTCAGATGCACCGCAGGCGAAGATCTTCGTGCCGTGCTTTCGCTCCCGTGCCAGAAGACGCTCATACAACCAGTTGTCCACCCACGTGAACAGTGGCCCTTTGGTCTTGTGCATGCGCAAGAAGACGTTTGCGCCGCCATCTGGATGCGGCGTAACCCGGCTCATATCAAATGTCGCGCCATCGCTGATCCGGAGCCCGGTCCAGCAGAGAAGCATCACCATGCTCCTCACATCGTCGCCACCCCAAGAACCGGCGCCGAGGTGATTTTTCCATTGAATCTCCGGCAGCCTGTCGCAGGCTTCGTAGACCTTCACGAGTTCCGCATCGGTGAGCGGCATCCGGTTGGCTGCGCTCCCCGATCCCACAGGCGCTTCGAGATCGGCGGCCGGGCTATCGATGATCCACTTCCTTTTCGCGCAGAAATTGAAAAAGCCGTTCAGCCGTTCGAGCTTCTTCGCCTTGGCGCGGATGCCGTCTTTCCAGCGGGAATAGAACTCGTCCATGTCCGTGATCTGGAACTGGTCGATCATCACGTAGCCCTTGTCCTTCGCAAAGTCGCGAAGCTGTTTCACGAAGGTGTTGTACTTGCGAAGGGTGGAGGGCGCGATACCACGACCGGCCCGGTTTGAAAGGTAGGCGTCAGTGGCGAACTGAATCGTGGTCGAAGGGTTCGAAACTGGTGCTTCGGTGCGCTGGGACTGAGGAGCTGTAGTCGAGACAGACGCATCTGACGCGTCCCAAGTGCCCGCGGATTCCCAAACTGCGACTGCACTCTTTGCGTCAGACCAGGATGTTTTCTTCGTGTTCTTGCGCCTAAAAGAGCCGCCCAGTGTGCCGTCCGCATAGATGGGGCAATGGCACTTCTTCCACCCCCGGCGAAGTTCTTCCGGTTCGTAGTTACGCGAGTCTGCCGGGTGACCGCCCAGGCATTTCCCTTCGCTCCGATAGTGCCGTCGATAGAGGTTCAGGGGCGTAAATGCCACGGCAGGATTATAACATCATTGCCCACCGTTGCCCACGGTTTCGGAGGTTTCTCCGAAACTCATTGATTCAGAGCTGGCGGTGAGGGTGGGATTCGAACCCACGGAACCCGCAAAGGTTCAACGGTTTTCGAGACCGCCCGATTCAACCGCTCTCGCACCTCACCGGCACCTCCAAAGTAGCGGATTTACGGGCCTGAAGCAACTTTCGGCCGTGATAGCGTAGCCGCGCTCTATGCCAGCTTCAACACTTTCTCCATCGCGAGGCGTGGCTCATGGTCGGGGTCCCGCTCCACGCGGCTCTCGTTATTGAAAATCATGGTGTCGCGCGCCGCGGCCGAATACGCCGGCCACTTCGGCAGCTTTGCCGTGTTGGGATTCCCCGTGCGCGCGAACGCCACCCACGACGCGCTCACTTTTTCGGCCAGCGCGTAAGCTTCCGGCATCTTCGAAATGAGCGGTCCCGCGATCTTGATATTGTTAAACACGAACTGAATTTCGATGGTGTGCGGCGACCGCATATGCCCGCCGCCCTCTGGCGTCTCCCAATCGAAGCGGTACATGTACGCAGGCGCGCCGCCCTGCATTGCCTTACGCTTGCCCAATTCCCGCGTGTAGGTGCCGCGCGGATGATCGGTGGCGATCAGAATATACAGATCCCAAGGCGTGGCGTCCGGGTGGGCCTTGCGGAATGCGTCGATCACGGGTTGCGGGTCCATCCCGAGGCGCGCCGCCGCGCGCCGCTTCAGCCCGGCCTCATCGAGAGCGAGCTTCTCGGGAGTCGGCCTGTCATACAGCGTTTCCTCGGTGTGCGCCCATCCGATCAGCAGCGGAATTTTTGCGGACAGCGCGGGCCCAGCCGGGTCCCACGGATGGCTGGGAATCGCCGTGCCATCCACCATCGGCGAGTTCGCCACTCCGCCCGGCTCGCTCAACGGGATTTTCTTCAATACCTCGGTATTCGCGGCCAGCAGCCGCTCCATCGGAACGTCCTGCAGATCGCGGGCCTGGCCGGGCTTCAATCCCAGCTCCGCGAGCAGCAGTTCAGCCGAGTGAATCGCCTGCTCCGGAGGAGTCAGTCGCAACACGGCGCCGCTCTCGATGATCGCGCGATGATACAGCCCTTGCGCCCCGGGCATCGCCATCAAAGTCGCCACCTTGCGGCCGCCGCCCGACTGGCCGAAGATCGTGACCAGGTTCGGATCGCCCCCGAAGCGGGAAATGTTGTCGCGTACCCATTCAAGCGCCGCGACGATGTCCAGCATTCCCGCGTCGCCCGAGAGCGCGAAGTCCGAGCCCGCCTGCTCGCCCAGATAGGTGAAGCCGAACACATTAAGACGATGATTGATCGTGACCACAACCACGTCCTCGGTGTGCGCGAGATTGGTGCCGTCTACAATGTGGGTCGAACCCGAGCCGGTGGCGAATCCGCCGCCGTGCAGCCAAACCATTACGGGCCGCTTCGCACCGCCGCTCATCGCCGGAGTGAATACATTCAGCACCAGGCAATCTTCGCTCTGCGGAGGGTCGTGATAGGCGCTGACTTGGGGCGCGGTGGGCCCGTAGGCAAGGGCGTCGCGAACGCCGGTCCAGGGATCAGGCTTGCGCGGGGGCAGGAAGCGATCCTTGCCGGAAGTGGGCGCGCCATAGGGGATGCCTTTGAAGATCTTGATATCGCTGGCGACCGCACCGCGCACCTTGCCGGATGAAGTCTGGGCGATAACGCTACCGTCTTCCGCCGCGCTGGCGAAGCGCAGCCACGGTGAAGCCTGGCTGGCTGCGAGCAGAGTGGAGGCGTGTTTAATAAAGTTTCTTCGGTTCATTCCTGGTCCTTGCACACGTTTTCCTGAATCTTGCCGCCGGCTGGGCATGGGCGATCCCGAATAGCAGGACAGCAAGAGCGGTGAACGCCGCAGGCCGGGCAATCTTCATAGCTATCCTTTAGACCATACCGCGTAGCCGCGCGCAAGCGGTTAAGATGCGGTGAATCTCAGATCGATAGCGCCCACAGGGCCGAAGTCGGCGATGAGATGGTCGCCGGGTTGGGCGCCATAGACATTGGTGGTGACACCGGTGGTGACATAATCACCCGCCTTGAATCCGATCCCTTGTCCGTGCAAGCGGTCAACCAGCCACTTGAGCGAATTCAAAGGGTGTCCGAGAACGGCGCTGCCAGACCCACGCTCGATTATTTTTCCGTTTACGCTCAGCTCGACCGGCTCGGCGGCGAGATCCAGATGACGCCAATTCGTAACCATCGCGCCCTTGACCCACGCGCCGTGCGAGCCATTGTCGGCGATGAGCATGTTGGCCCCAATGGTGGTCCAACTGTGAAAGCGGCTGTCGACGATTTCGATGCCCGGCAGGACGCCGGCCAGCGCGTCGGCGATTTGATCGCGATCCAGCGGCTGCGCTGCGGGAGGCAGGTCGCGAGCGAAACGGAAAGCGTATTCCGATTCGATGACGCGCATGAAAAAATCGCTGGACGGGAGAAGCGCAGGGCTATCGAAAGTCAAAGTGGAAAGCAGGCGTCCATAAAACGGTTCGGTTACGCCGAGGTAGCGCTGGGCGGCCGCGTTGGTGCATGCGATCTTGTAGCCGATGCAATGGCCGCCGTCGTGCGCGGTAATATTTTCGACCAGCCGAGCCTGGCATTCATACGCTTCCGCCGCCGTAGTCGGGCGCGCGCCGGGCGGTAATTCATGAAGACGCACGCGCTGGAGACGGGCGTCGAGCAGAAGTTGGGAACCGTAGTCGGGCATAATGATGGAGTAATTTCACACGATAGCAGACCCGGAACAATCGGCCCACACCACATGCCCATCAGCTCCCTTGCAGGTCAACCGGCGGAATCCGCGAGCCTCATCGATCCGGCACGCTTGATCGCCGACTACTACGCGATTCTTCCCGACCCCGGCGTTTCCGCGCAGCGCGTGTCTTTCGGAACCTCGGGCCACCGCGGTAGCGCGTCCGATGGCTCGTTCAACGAACAGCACATTCTGGCGATCACGCAGGCGATCTGCGCGTACCGCCAGCAGGCGCGCATTAGCGGGCCTCTCTTTCTGGGGATCGACACGCACATCTTATCCGAACCGGCGTTTGCGAGTGCCCTCGAAGTGCTGGCGGCGAACGGTGTGGAGACGCGGATCGCGCTGCCGCGCCCGGGGCCTGCGGGCTTGGTGGACGTGGATTACACGCCGACACCCGCAATTTCGCATGCAATCATTCACTACAATCGGGGCGCGGCAGCGGCCATGGCCGACGGCATCGTGATCACGCCCTCGCACAATCCCCCGGAGGATGGCGGCTTCAAATATAATCCGCCGCACGGCGGCCCGGCCGATAGCGGGATCACCAAGTTCATTCAAGATCTGGCGAACACATTTCTCGAAGGCAAGCTCGCCGGTGTGAAACGCCTCCCGCTCGACGCCGCGATGAAAGCCCCGAATACACAGCGCCACGATTTCATCGGCGAATACGTTTCCGGGCTCGATACCGTCATCGATATGGACCTGCTCCGCGATTCCGGAATCAAGATGGGCGCCGACCCCCTGGGCGGCGCGGGCGTTCACTACTGGGGCCCCATCGCGGAGCGCTACCGATTGAATCTGGAAGTGGTCAACAAGACGGTGGACCCGACGTTTCGCTTCATGACGCTCGACTGGGATGGCAAGATTCGCATGGACCCGTCGTCGCCTTACGCGATGCGCGGGCTGATCGGTTTGAAGGACCGCTTTGATATTGCGTTTGCGTGCGACACGGATCACGACCGTCACGGGATCGTCACTAAGAGCTGCGGGCTGATGCCGCCCAACGAATATCTGGCGGTGTGTATCTCGTATCTATACCCGCAGCGCACAGGATGGCCGGCTGCGGCGGCGATCGGCAAGACCGTGGTGAGTAGCAGCATGATCGATCGCGTGTCGGCGGGCATGGGCCGGCAAGTGTATGAGGTTCCGGTGGGATTCAAGTGGTTCGTGGACGGCCTGGTGAATGGCTCGCTGGGATTCGCAGGCGAAGAAAGCGCCGGTGCCTCCTTCCTGGCGAAAGGCGGATCGGCGTGGTCGACCGATAAGGACGGCATCATTGCGGCGCTGCTTTCGGCCGAGATCACGGCGCGGAGCGGGAAAGATCCGGCCGAGATTTATGCCGGCCTGTGCGAAAAATACGGGCGTCCGGTTTACGAGCGCATCGACGCTCCCGCGAACGCCGAGCAGCGCGCGCGGCTGGGCAACTTATCGCCCAAGGACATTCCAGTTTCAGAACTGGGCGGCGAGAAGATCGAGGCCGTGCTGACCACCGCGCCGGGCGACGGGAATGCCATCGGTGGGATCAAGGTGGCAGCCCACAGCGGGTGGTTCGCGGCGCGCCCGTCGGGGACTGAGGACGTCTATAAGATCTACGCGGAGAGCTTTCGCAACCGCGAGCACCTGAAGCGAATACAAGGCGAAGCCCAGGCAATGATCGCGCAGGTTCTGCGATCCTGAGGCCGGATTAGGCTCAAGCCCCGGATCGCGGTAACCTATATACCACGGCTGTATCTAACTATGATGAATGCCGAGTTAAACAAGCCCTTCGAATCCATTGAGAGCGCGCACGAGTTTGTCGCTCTGCTGGAGGAAAGCATTCAGGAAGCGGCGGACGACGTTCGCGGACATCTGCGGGATGCCGAGGCGGCCGGTGACGAACGCCAAGTGCGCGCGCTGAATCTGGCGTTGTACAAACTGACACAGCTCGCCGCGCAAATGCACAAGAGCCGGCGGGCGTTGAACGATCTGCGCAGCATCCGGCGGCTGCTCTTCACCGAACGGGAACCGGACGATGCCGCCGAGCCAATCGAAAGCGCGAAGCGCGCGGCTACTTCACTTTGAGTCGGCGGCGGCCGGCTCCGGAGCGAATTCAGGCACGCTGCTCAAATCCGTGTGGAAGGCAACGTTGATGCGATTCCACATATTGATCAAGCCCACGGCGATCGTCAAATTGGCAAGCTGGGCCTCGCTGAAGTGCTCGCGAGCCCGCTGATATAAGTCGTCGGGAACTGCGTTTCCGGCGATGAGCGTGAGGGCTTCCGTCCACTCCAGCGCGGCTCTTTCTCGAGGCGAATAGACCGGCGCGTCACGCCAGCCGCTCAGCAGGTAAATGCGCCGTTCCGTCTCGTCCTGCTGGCGGGCCCGCTTGATGTGGAAGTCCAGGCACCATGCACAGCCGTTGATCTGCGACGCGCGGATGGAAATCAACTCCCGCAGATTTGTTTCGAGGCCGGAATGCGCGAGGAACGCGGATATGGCCAGCAGCTTCTTGTAACCTTCGGGTGACGCGGCTGTGGGATCGAGCCTTTGCATTTCTACATTCTCCTACTTGAGAAACACTGCGCGCCGGATGTAATCCAGCTTCGGGAAATGCGGCTCCAGGTACGCGTTGGTGCCGTTCTCGACGCGGTTCGGATCGATGTACTTCCCTTCGGGCATCAATTCACCGTAGCCCGAATAAAACTTATCCACCACGTCCATGCCGGATACGACCTTGGCGAAGGGTACGAAGTTTTGCGCGTCGAGTGCGGCGTTGTCGGCGAGGTTGATGAAGATTTCGGTAGCGCGGGTATTAGGATCGGATTGCGCGAAGGCCAGTGTGCCGCGAAAATTCTTTTCCTTGGGCGGATCGTCCAGGATGAAGTATTTACGCCAGCGATCATGGACGTCGTAGTCCTTGTTGACGCCGAACTGGGCGACGAAGCCGGGGACCACGCGGAAGAAGCGGTTCTCGTCGAAGTAGCGCATGTTGACCAGCTCATGGAAGCGATCGACACCGCGCGGCGCCCAGGCCCTGGTGGCTTCCACCACAAAGTCGCCTTGCGTAGTTGTGAACTTCACGCGGAAGACATCCGGCACCGCTGCCTTTTCGTTCTTCCCGCACGCGGCCAGATAGCAGCGCCGCGGCCGCAGTGATCAGGATGCGCCGGCGTTTCATCCGGCGGCGCGTTCGAGATGAGCGCGGTCCCATTTGGCCAATTTCGCCCCACCTTCATAGGCGCTTTGGCAGAAATTCGAGTATCGCTTGTCGGGTGACGGGCGCGGTGCGGACATCGCTGTACTTCAAGATGAACTCGCCGAGCTGGCGATCCCAATAAGCTGCGCCGGGGCGCACCGGCTCCGCGTCCAAGCCGGGCGGGCTGGGCGCGCTATAGGCGTAGAACGCAGCTTCCTTGAAACGGCGGTCGCCGGGCCAGAATCCGCAACTGGTCACCTCATGCGAATAGGCTTCACGAGTGACACGATCGACGCCCTCCTTCTGCGGAGCCGCACGGCCGGAGAAGCGCGTCACAGCCAGATCGAATGAACCCCAGAAGAAATGCACCGGACTGCACTTGCCCAGAAATCCCGCGCGAAATTCCTTGAAGACGCGCTCGCACTGGATCAGGATGCGCCGGAAGCGGTCGACATACTCGGCGTCGTAGGATGCGTGGCGGCGGTCTTGATCGAAGGGAGCCAAGTCATCGAATTCGCAAGGCACGCGATAGATGTGGATTTCGATGCCGAGGCTCCGCAGCGCCGCCATGTATTCGGAATAGAAATCGGCAACCGAGCGCGGATACAGGCCCATCGAGACTTCTTTGCCCGCGCTAGTCCGGATCCAGAGTTTATGCGCGATGAAATCGAAGTCGATCTCGAGAACGCGCCGGAGCCGTAGGGAATGGCCGAAGTAGTCAAACCCCGCGGCGTCACATACAGCGGCACATTCCACCAGTGATTTTCGAGCGGTGTGAGCGCGAGGCGAGTCTTGCCCACGATCTGCGTCCACATATGGAGCGTGTCGCAGGTGGCCTCCCACTCGGCGAAAGGCAGCGCGGGCCAGTCGGCCCCGCTCTCAGACGGATTCAAGAACCACCTCGTCGATATAGCACCACGCCCAATCCTCGCCCGGTTCCAGCGATTTCACGATGGGGTGCTTGGTGGCGTGAAAATGTTTGGTCGCGTGCTTGTTCTTGGAAGAATCGCAGCAACCGACGTGGCCGCAACTGAGGCACAGGCGCAAGATGGACCCACTTATCGCCCATCTTCAGGCACTCTTCGCAGCCATTCGTGTGGGGCTTTACATTGTGAATCTGATCGAGGTGGGAACAGCTATTCATACTTCCATTTTAGAACTTGATTTTTAGCAGGCGTGCGGCAGTGTCTCCCAGAATCGCGCGGCGTTCGGCGTCGCTGAGGCCGGGCGTCTGGAAAACTTGATCGACGGTGGTGGTGCTCCACGGGAATGGATAGTCGGTGCCGAGCATAATCTGGCTCGCTCCGCATTCGGCCACCAGATGGCGCATTCCCTCGGGGGTGAAGATGATCGAATCGAAATACAGTTGCCGCAAATATTCCGAGGCGTGCTTCTTGGCGCCGTCGCAAGCGCTAGGTGACCTGACGCAGCCGTAGTCGGAACGCCCAGCGTAGGACGGCAGATAGCCGCCGGCATGGGATGCGCAGATCTTCAGGCCGGGAAAGCGGTCGAGCGTGCCGTCGAAAATCAGGTGGGACAAAAAGATGGTGGTCTCGAGCGGATTGCCGATGACATTGCTCAGATAGCCCCCGCCCGCAAGCCGCTTGTCGAGTTCCGGGATGCCTTGCGGATGCATGAAAACCAGGCAGTCGAGCTCTTCGGCTTTCTTCCAGAAGGGATCGAATTTGCGGGCGGATAGCTCATCGCCATTGACGTGGCCGGCAATCGCCGCGCCTCGCAGATTGTGCTTTTTCACGCCCACTTCGAGCTGCTCGGCGGCCAGTTCGGGATACTGCAAGGCCACCGAGGCGAAGGCGACAAACCGATCCGGATGCGCCGTGCACAAACCGGCGAGCCTTTCATTCTGCAGGTCGATCACCTTGGCGGCCAGATCGCGCTCCAGTGCGTACCAGATGGGCCGAATGCTTAAGGCTTGCATGTCGGTACGCCACTCATCCATACACTGAAAGCGAGCGGTCACTCTCTCGCCTTCAATCACCGAAGAATCTGCGGGCGGTGTCTGGATGCCCATCAGCGCTTCGGCCTCCGGCACGATCACGTGAGCGTGAACGTCGATGGTTGTGACGCGGCGTCCGCCAACCATGACTTGACGGCGGCGTGGCGCGGCGGTCTGCGCGTGCGCCTTCTGGTTGAGCAAATGACAGCCGGTGAACATCACACCGGCCGCGGACGCTGCATTTTTCAGGAACTGCCGGCGATTGGACATGGTGACCTTCCCGTGCAGTCTAGCATCGATTCGCTATGCGATCAGCCTGTCGCCGCCGGTGTAAACGTTGAAATGGCCACCGCGGACGAAGCCGATCAGCGTCATGCCGAATCTGAGTGCCGTTTCGATCGCAAGACTAGACGGAGCTCCCACCGCGATAATGATCGGGATGGCCGCCTTCACCGCTTTCTGAACCAGTTCGAAACTGATGCGTCCGCTGAGCATCAGAACATGCTCGTGCAACGGCAGTCGGCGTTCGAGGAAGGCGGCGCCGATCAGCTTGTCGACGGCATTGTGCCGTCCAACGTCTTCGCGCAAATGCAGCAGCTCGCCAGAAGTGTTGAAGAGGCCCGCGGCGTGGAGTCCGCCGGTGTGCTCGAAGATCGCTTGAGCCTCGCGCAACTTCGCAGGGAAATACGGGATCAGATCCGCCGAAAGTTTCGGCTGACCGGCGGGCAGCATCGCGCAGCCCGACGCGGCCAGTGCGTCGATGGACGCTTTTCCGCAGATTCCGCAACTCGAAGTAACGTAGAAGCGGCGCGCGTCGATGTTCGGCGCGAGGCCGGCGATAAGAGACACGATCACGGCGCCGGAGTCGTCCGTATGAACGTCCGCGACCTGCTCCGGACTCCCCAGCAAGCCTTCGCTGTAGAGAAAACCGAGCGCCAACTCGCGATCGTGTCCCGGCGTGCGCATGGTGATGGCGACATCGCACTCGCCAAGCCGGATTTGTAAAGGCTCTTCGACCGCCACCAGATCCTGTCCGCGCAATCTCACGCCGCCCGGCTCGATCTTTTGGATGGGAACGGTGAGGATGTTCCGCTTCATGAGGAACGTTTCAAGGATATGACAACACTCTTTGAGGCCGGCGTGTTGCTCTTCTCCGCCACGCTGCCAATGGGAACCAATACGTTGGTCTCCGGGAAATAAGTAGCGGCGCAGCGCCGCGGAATCGGATACGGGTACACCGCAAAACGGGGCGCGGTGCGCAACTGGCCGCAAAAGTGGCTGGTGATATCCACAAAGTCGCCGCTGGCGAAGCCGGCGTCGCGGCAATCCTCCTCGTTCAGCAGGATGACGCGGCGGCCGTGATGCACGCCGCGGTAGCGGTCTTCCAGACCATAAATCGTGGTGTTGTACTGATCGTGGCTGCGTATCGTCATCATCAAAAATTGACCAGGTTCCAGCCGCATGCGCGGAAGCGCATTGATAGTGAACTGCGCCTTCCCGCTGGGTGTCGCGAAAACGCGGTCGCGAATCGGATTGGGGAGTTCGAAGCCCCCCGGCTGGCGCACGCGCTGGTTGAATCGCTCGAAACCGGGGACCACGCGCTCGATCGAATCGCGGATGCGGTCGTAATTCGCGGCTAAGCCATCCCAGTCCGTGCGTGAGTTGGAAAGCGTGGCCTTGGCGATACCCGCAACGATCGACGGTTCGCTGCGCAGATGCTCGGAGGCCGGCGAAAGTGTTCCGCGCGAAGTCTGCACCACCGCCATCGAATTCTCAGTAGTGACGAATTGGGGTCCCGCCGCCTGGAGATCGCTTTCCGAGCGGCCGAGTGTGGGCAGAATCAGGGCCTGATGCCCGGTGATGAGATGGCTGCGATTCAGTTTGGTCGAGATCTGCACCGTGAGGCGGCACTTGCGCAGCGCGGCCGCCGTGAAGTCGGTGTCGGGAGTCGCCGAGAGGAAATTTCCGCCCATTGAGACGAATACATCGACGAGGCCCGTGTGCATGGCGCGAATCGTCTCGACCGTATCCAGGCCGTATTCGCGCGGTGGAGTAAATGCGAATTCGTCGCCCAGGCGATTGAGAAATTCGTCAGGCATCTTTTCGAAAATGCCCATGGTGCGGTCGCCCTGCACGTTGCTGTGGCCGCGCACCGGACACGCACCCGCGCCGGGACGGCCGAGATTCCCGCGCAGCATCAGGAAGTTCACGATCTCCTGAATGTTGTCGACTGCATTCTTGTGCTGCGTCAATCCCATGGCCCAGCAGCAGATGATGTTTTTGGCTTGGATCGCGATCTCAGCGGCGTGGCCAATCTGCTCGCGCGAGAGTGCGCTCTGTTCGACGATGTCATCCCAGGAAACTTGCTTCAGCGCCGCGTAGAATTCGCGAAATCCCGAAGTATGCCGTTCGATAAAAGCCCGGTCGAGCACCTCGCCGGGACGGCGCTGCTCCTCTTCGAACATGTGCTTCATCACGCCTTTCAAAAACGCGACGTCGCCGTTGATGCGCACCGGCAGATGCAGGCAGGCCAGCGGCGTGCCGCTGCCGAAGAACGAAAATGGATGCTGCGGATGCTGGAAATGATTCAGGCCGGCTTCAAACAGAGGATTGACGCTGACGATTTTGCATCCGCGGCGCGCCGCCGCTTGGAGTGTCGTCAGCATGCGCGGATGATTGGTGCCGGGATTCTGGCCGATAATAAAAATCGCGTCCGCCAGATCAAAATCGCCAAGCGATACCGTGGCCTTGCCGCGGCCGATGGTTTCGCCGAGCGCAGTCCCGCTTGATTCGTGGCACATGTTGGAACAATCCGGCAGATTGTTGGTGCCGAACTGCCGCACGAATAGCTGGTAGAGAAACGCGGCTTCATTGCTGGTGCGGCCTGACGTATAAAAGGAAGCGCGCGAGGGCGATGTCAACGCATTCAACTCGCGGCCAATCAGTTGGAATGCGTCTTCCCACGCGATCGGCTCATAGTGGCTCGCGCCCGCGCGCAGCACCATGGGATGCGTTAAGCGCCCGGCCTTGCCCAGCCAATAGTCGGAGTGCCGGCTCAACTCCGCCACGGACCACCGGCGAAAAAAGTCGGGGGTGACGCGTTTGAGCGTTCCTTCCTCGGCGACGGCTTTTGCGCCGTTCTCGCAGAATTCGACGATTGAACGGTGCGTGTCGGGATCGGGCCACGCGCAGCCCGGGCAATCGAATCCCGCAAACTGATTCAGGTCGCGCAAGAGCTTGGTTCCGCGCACGACGCCGGCCTCGCCGATGGCATGCTGCAAGGCGCTGGTGATGGCGGGGATTCCGCCGGCGGTAACTTGCGGGCGGTCGAGTTGCAATCCGTCGGTTTCAATCGGACTGGTAGGACTCGCGGGATCGCGTGGCGGCATTCGTATCCAGAATAGCGCCTGTTTTCGCAGTTCGACATGAATCGGGCGTAGTTGACCCTTCGACGATTTTTCGGAGTAAACTTGTTTGCTGAGGTGCACGACATGAATCGCACAGTTAAGGTTGTCCCCGTCCTAACAATGGTGCTGGCGGCCGGAGTCGTATTCACCGCCGCGCATCGCCTGAGCGCGCAGCAAGCGGCAGCGCCGGTGTCGTCCGAAAGCCGCGCCTTCAAGCCCGGGTCGGCGCCCGGATTAAAGGTGACCGATCTCGGACGTTCTTCCGGGCATACCTATCGCCTCAATATGGTTAAGGGTGATGAAATCATTTCCGGGCTGCTGGATTTTGCCGAAAAGAACCACATCAAGAACGGGCACTTCACGGGCCTGGGCGCGATCAACAAAGCGACGCTGCGCTGGTCCGATCCCGTAAACAAAACCCCCTCAAAGACCGAGATCAACGAGGAAGCCGAGGTGGTTTCTCTGGTCGGCAGCATCGCGCAGGACAAAGACGGGAAGCCGACGGTGCATGCGCACACCGTGTTCGCGCTTTCCGATGGAAGCACACGCGGCGGTCATCTGCAGAGCGCGCAGGTGAGTATCATCGCCGAAATCTTTGTCACCGACGAAGAGGGCGCAGGCACAGTCACCAACGCCAGCCGTTAAACGGGCGCCGCTAGTGAGCGCGCCTACTTCGCCATGTCGGCGGGAATCGGCTGCGTGACTTTGCCGGTGGCGGCCCACTCCGCGCCGCGTGCGAAGGTTACCTTGAAGGTCTCCTCGGACGCCGCCGCGATGTCGTGCCCCAAGGCGGTGATGAACACGCGGCCGTTGCCGAACTGCGTGGTCCAGAGCATCGGCTCATCGACGCCCGCTCCCGACATAGGCTGCTTGTTGCGCGCGTCGGAAGCCTTCTCGTCATAGCGCGAGTGGTCGTCATAGGCAGTGGCCAGCACGTGATAGGTGCCCTCAGGCTGCCACTTCAGATTGGCGTACAACTCGTCGTTCTGCACCGCCAACGGAGACTTCAGCCCCGCCGTGATCGGGTGACTGGCGTCCTTAATATCCACCGTGAAATCGTGGCGCGCGGAGTGATGGCCCTTGCCTGGCCTCCAATTGCCCGCCGACATTTTTTCGTAGTCGGTCCAGCCGTTGAACGCAGCGATCGAGAAGTGATACAGGACCAAGCCCTTGCCCGAGCGAACGTAATCGGCAAAGGCGCCATTGGCGCGGTCGCCCCACAGAAGGCCCGGCTGGTTGCGATCGAAATAATTCACGACCACCAAGTCGTAGGGCGCGAGGGTTTCGGGCCCGGCCCCGCGGAACTCCTCGGTGACGCGCACTTCGAAGCGGCCGGTGTCCTCCAGCGCCTGCTTTAGGATGGGCGTGGTTCCTCTCCAGTCATGGCCATTCTGACCGGTGATGATCAGGGCCTGGAGCTTCGGCGGTCCGGCGGGGGCCGTGCCTTGCGCGCTCAAGAGCGCCGCGCCAACAGCGGTCACGAGTAGAAGTCGAGTAGCGTTCATAGCTGTCTATTCTGTGCGGAACGATCGCGGCTGTCAACCCTATCGGCCGGACTGATCGGCGAGCGGGAGCTGCAGCGTGATGCGATCGTCCGTCCCGGTGACTTTGGTGATGTGTCCTTTGCCGGTGACGTCTTCGACCAGATCAACGTGCCCCGGCCCGACTGCGATTTTCTTTCCCTCCCGCGACTTCGAGCTCTGCGTGGCCGGTCAGCGTGATCACGTACTGGCGGCGCGGGGCGCGATGCCAATCGATCACATTGCCCGGCGATGCCAGATGGAGCTCGCCCGAAGTGATCGGCAACAACTTTGAGACTCCGCCGGGAAAATCCATCGCCACTTCTTCAGCGTGCGTCAGGTTGTCCGGACCCGTGAAGAGCCGCGTCATGAGGACGGGTTTGTGGGATTGAGCCTGAGCCACGCCCACCAATGGAGTGGCCGATGGAGTGGCCACGTGTCCGACGATTGCGCCCACCGTGAACGCGAACAAAAGCGCCAACATTTTGCGAGTCATACTGACTGCCTCCCGGCGAGCAAGTATATCAGGAGGCGCTGACCCGCGGAGTGGTTTTCAATCCAGCCCGAACGTCACGATCAGGTCGCCGGCTGGAATCGACACCAGTTGCTTCCCATTAGCCAGATAGCTGATGGGCGACGCGAAGACCGGTCCATTGGCCGCGAATGTCCACAGCCGATCGCCGGTCGTCGCATTCAGAGCGAAAATCACACCTTCGAGCGTGCCGCCGAAGACCAGGTTGCCGCCGGTCGCCATCACGCCACCCCACGGGGGAGTGAGGACCCGGTGCTCCCACTTGATATTTCCCGTGCCGGGATCGATCGCCAGGACCTTGCCCCAGCTTTCCTCAGGTGCGCCAAAATTTTGAGTTTTGGCTCCTCCGGCCGCCGGGTCGTAGGCGCCTGCGTTGGGCAGGGCTCCCGGCGGAAGCGGCCGGTCCGGCTCCTCGGTGGTCGGATGCGGAACCGCGTTCTTCGAGAACAGCCGGTGCTCCTCGCGCGCAAACACATACAGCCACTTGGTGAGCGGACTGTAGCTGTGCGACATCCAATTGGCGCCGCCGTCCACGCCCGGCCAGATGTGGTCGTTGCCTTCGGGCGTCGGTTCATTTCCCGGGATCACTTCCGGACGGCCGTTATCGTCGAAGCCATTGTTCCAGGTCTGCTTGACGAACGCCTTCGCAGTCAGAAATTTTCCATTGGTGCGGTCGAGCAAATAATAAAACCCATTGCGATTGGCCCAGGCCAGCGTCTTCCTCATTTCGCCGCGGAACTCGGTGTCGAGCAGGATCGGGATCTGCGTCGAATCCCAATCGTGCAAATCGTGCGGCGTGAATTGGTAGAACCACTTCAGCTTTCCGGTGTCGGGATCGAGCGCCAGCACCGAGCACGAATACAAGTCGTCGCCGGCACGGTAGTCGCCGTTTTCATCCGGCCAGGGATTGCTGGTGCCCCAGAAAAGCGTATTGGTTTCCGGATCGTACGAACCATTGTTCCAGGTGGTGACGCCGCCGGTCTTCCAGGAATCACCGGCCCAGGTTCCGAAATTCGGTTCGCCCGGCTGCGGAATGGTATTGAAGCGCCACAGGCGCTGACCGGTCTTCGGTGTCGTAGGCGTCCAGAAATCCGTTCACGCCATGCTCGCCGCCGGCCATGCCGACGATCAGCTTATCTTTAACGATGAGCGGCGCGCCGGGAGCAGCATAGCCCCCGGCGGCGAGGTAATCGCCCATCTCGGTCTTCCATATTTCGTGGCCGGATCGCGCGTCGACGGCGACCACGTGCATGTCGAGCGTGTTCATGAACAGCGTATTGCCCAGCATCGCCAGGCCGCGATTCACCTTGCCGCAGCAGTTGTAGGTGCGTGCCGGATTGCGGTATTCGTAGCTCCAGAACTGGCGTCCCGTGGCGGCATCCAGCGCGTAGATGGCGTTCTCGGGACGCGTGAGATACATGATGCCGTTGACCACCAGGGGAGTGGTCTCAAATTTTTCGATATGGCGGCCCTGGAAAATCCACTTGAGGTGGAGATTCTTCACGGTCTGCACATTGATCTGATCCAGGCTGCTGTAGCGCCAGCTATTGTAGTTGTGCGAATACATGAGCCAGTTGCCGGGCTCGTCCGCGGCCTTCAGGAGGCGCTCATAAGTTACGGGGCCCTGGGGCAAGGAACTCTGAATTGGAGCCTGCCCCTTCAAAGTGAAGGCCACCGCCGCGGCGAACATTGCGGCTCCAAGACGTACGCTCCATTTATGCATTCTCTTCTGCGCCCCCTTCAGGGAATTCAAGTAGCGCCTACATAAATAGCATGTCTTTCGGGGGCGCTACAACTGCCGGGTAGTGTACCCACTGCCGCTCATCCCCGGCACTCGCCGTCCACAGCCCATCCCTCGAACCGCCTACAGATTCTCGTGGACCTTTGCCTGTTATCGCCCGGGCACATAGCCGAGGAACAGAAGCAGCAGGTAGATCATGCCCACGGCGATGACGCCAAAAATAATGCGTCCTGCGATAGAGAAATTGGGTCGGTCTGGCTGAGCCATACAGTCCTCGGGATGGGCCGCTTAGAATCCCCTTAGAGAGCGCTGGTTCGCCGGAACAGGTGCGAGATCAGGCTAACCAGGAATAGAACGATGAAAACGAAGAACACGATTCTGGCAATCTCGGCCGCAGCAAAGGCCACAACTCCGAACCCGAGCGCGCCGGCGATCAGCGCGACCAATAAGAACATCAGCGCATAGTAAAGCATAAAAACTCCTTTCGTATTTCGAATTAGAAACTAGTTATTCTTGCCCACAACCAGAAGTGCGACGCCGCCGATGAGAGCGAGGGCGCCCGCGATTGGCGGCAATGGCACCGAATGGTTCTTATCGCGAGTTGCATGAATGGGTCCGATATCGACGACTTTCTCCCGCGTGGTATAACTGAAGCCTCCCCAGGCTAAACCGGCGATTCCAATCACGATCAAAACAATTCCCAGGATTTTGTTCATAGGTTTGGACGGATCCTTCACCCGTCATGGTTTTCAACTCATCGAATTCAAGTGCAGGTATGTGGCCAATGTGATTTTTGGTCGTTTTTGCAATGAAATACAGGGACCACATGGGCGGAGACTTTAGCTTCGGATTTCCAATGGGTAGAATCTACCCGTTCGTCGCTCACCTCATGTCCACCCCTCACGTTCGCCTCTCACGGCGACCGTCGCTTCATCTGCTAGAATTGACGGCGGATAGCGAAATTGTCCGTTCGCCACTTCCATGACGAAGAAAGGTTTTCAAATGCTCTACACTCGGCGTGATATTGGCAAGCTGGCGTTGACGGCTGTGCCCCTGGCCGCCCTCGCGGCAAAGCCGGATTCAAAGTACAGCGGCGTCCAGGTCGGCACCATCTCTTACAGCTTTCGCGAGATGCCGGACCCCAATAATTGCGTGGCGATTCTCAAGCACATGACCGATCTGGGGCTCAATGGAATCGAACTCATGAATGCGCCCGCCGAAACTTTCGCCGGAGCGCCGGTGGTTCAGCGAATGCCTGCGGGTCCTCCGCCGCCTCCGGGCGCGCCTCGCACGGGTCCGACGCCGCTCACCGCCGAGCAGCAGGCTGCGTTGAAGAAATGGCGCTTGTCGGTCTCGATGGACAAGTACAAGGCCTTGCGCAAAATGTACAACGACGCCGGAGTCGATATTTATGCCTTCAAACTCGGCCTCACAATGGCCATGTCGAATGAAGAATATGAATATACCTTCAACGTCGCAGAGGCATTAGGCGCGAACCAGTCTGACGATGGAATTGCCGGAGGATGGCGCTCTCACCAAGCGCGTGGGCGAGTTCGCCGCTAAACGTAAGATGTACGTCGGTTACCATGCTCACACTGCAGGCAACTCCGACTCTTTGGGATCAAGCGCTCTCGCAATCGAAATACAATGGCATCAACCTCGACCTGGGACACTACACCGCTGGCACCAACAGCAGTCCGATTCCCTTTTTGAAAAAGAATCATGGCCGCATCACCAGCATGCACATGAAGGATCGCAAGTACGAGATTCATGGCGGCGAGAATATGCCGTGGGGCCAGGGAGACACGCCCATCAAGGAAGCGCTCCAGTTGATGAAGCAGGAGCACTATCTCTTTCCGGCCGACCATCGAGCTGGAGTACAAAATTCCGGCGGGATCGAACGTGATGGCGGAGATGCGGAAGTGCATCCAATATTGCAAGGACGCTCTGGCATAGTCGGCGCGCAAACCGCGGTCGCGGCAGGCCATTAATCCAGGTCAGGCAGGCAGATTGGTTTCCTGCTTCTTAGCCAGTCGTGAAAACGACTCGCCGCCCTTTCGAAACGTAATCCCGTGGGCTTCCGGGCCCGAGCCCGATGATCAGCGAGCCCACCAGGAACGCTACCGCCGCGAGCCCTCCCATGGCCTGGGCAGTAAGTGAAGTGTTCGCCGATTCGCGCTTCCAGATAGGGAGCGACTCCAGCCAGCAGCATCCCAATCTGATAAGCGAACCCCGGCACAAAGCCGCGCAGATGCGCTGGCGTCAGTTCGTTCATGTGAGCCGGAACCACGCCCCAAGCGCCCTGCACGCAGAACTGCATCAGAAAGCCGCCGAGGACCAGCAACGCGGTGCCGGGCGCGGCGATCCACAGCGGGATAATCAGCAGCGCGCAGAGCACGGAGCCGACCATGGCGCGGCGCCGCCCGAATAGATCCGAGAAATAACCGATCACCAGCCCCCCGAGGGTCGCGCCCACCATGGATACCATGGTGGTCAAAGCCGCGGCCTGCTGCGAGAATTTCCGCTGCTGCATCAGGAAAGTGGGGTACAGATCCTGCGTGCCGTGAGAAATAAAGCCCATCACGGTCAAGAGCAGCACCAGATAGAGAAACCGCCGCCAGATGGTGGGCAGTGAGCGCACGTAGCTGCGCCAGTCGGTGCGATGCTCCTGCCATGCCTCGGACTCCTTCACCCGCTTCAGCACAAAAAGGGAGAGCAGCGCCGGCAATCCGCCGATGAAGAACATGACGCGCCACGCATACTCGGGATGCGAGGCGTGGATCGCCGGGTACACCGTCAGGAACGCCAGGGCCGCCAGAAGATTTCCCAATGAGTAGCCCTGATGGAGCAACCCTGAGATCATCCCCCGCCATTTCGGAGAAATCGACTCCAGCGCGAGCGAGGCGCTCACACCCCACTGTCCGCCCATCCCGATCCCGAACATCATCCGAAGAATCAAAAAGATCCCGAAACGTCGGCGCCAGGCCGGAGAGGGCCGACGCCACGGCGTAAAAGACGATGTTGATCATCATCGGAAGCCGTCTTCCGAAACGGTCCGCCATCACACCAAACAGCAGCGCGCCCACCGGCCGCATGGCGAGCGTGAGTGTGAGGGTGAGCGCCACCTCGGGCCGCGTTTTGCCGAACGCCTTGGCGATATCGGCGATCAGAAACGTCAGTACGAAGAAGTCGAAAGCGTCGAAGGTCCAGCCAAGGAAGCCCGCGAGGACGGCGTTGCGCTGATCGCGTTTTCTGCACGCTAATGGGATTACCGGTCGAGGATGCCGTTAAACGCGACTCCATGACGCTGTAGTATACCCCAACGCACTCGCGCTACGATCCGACCTGTGATGGACGAGTCCTTGACTAATGGCGCTGCGGCCTATGGCAGTTTTGGTGGAAGGCTCTAAGCGATTCAGGTAATGTCGCGGCCTCGAAGGAACTCGTCCATCATGTGGACGAGAACACCCATTCGCTCGTCCGTGTGCTGCTGCGACTCGGCTAGCTCTTGCCTGGTGGTTGACAGGCGGTCCATCCGATCCGTGAGGACGACTTGTGCAGTGAGCAGTTGCTTGTGCTCGTCGCTGAATTTGACGTGATCCGTAATGAGCAATTCCATCATCTGCTCAACGCGATCCATCCGCGATGCTCCGTTTTGATCGGCCACCTACTTGAGTTCACTATGCCGGCCGTGGCGCCGGCACTCTCGTGGAATCCACAATCAAAAAGAGAGGAGTGGTGAGCGCGGTAGGAATCGAACCTACAACCTACTGATTAAGAGTCAGTTGCTCTGCCAGTTGAGCTACGCGCCCTTTTGGGTTGGCCCATCGGGGATGGAAATCTTTTGGCGGGGAGTGCCAAGAGCCGACCCACCCATTGTATCCTCACTCCCATATTCAAACAAGCAGGGCGCAGACAAGGTCGAATCGGGCTGCTCGCCGCTAGACCAGCATGGTCGCTACATCAACAGTCGACCGGTGCCCTTCCACCACCACAATGCCGCTTTCGGTAGTGTGGTAGAGCAGTCGGTCCTGCGCCGGGTCGTAGCCGATGGAGGCGTCCTCGGGAACGTGCACGTTCTTATCCAGAATCGCCCGGCGCACCCGCGAGCGCCGGCCGATGACGCAGTTGTCGAACACGATGGAATCCTCGACCAGCGCTCCCGACAGCACGCGCACGCCGCGGCCGATCACGGAATTGCGCACCGTGCCGCCGGAAAGAATGGCGCCGCCCGAGACGATGGAATCGGTGGCCTGACCGGCATGCCCGCCTTCATCGAAGATGAATTTCGCGGGAGCGTCGAAGTAGCCGGCGGTGCGCAGCGGCCACTGGCGGTTATACAAGTTCAAGGCCGGCGTGGGCGAGCGCAGATCCATGCTGGCGGCGTAATACGCTTCGATGGTGCCGACGTCGCGCCAGTAGGGTTCCTGGTTGAGCGGGTCGCCGGGGATGTGATTGGTCTGAAAATCGTAGGCGTACATATCCGCGCGCCCGATGAGGCCGGGCAGAATGTCGCGCCCGAAATCGTGCGAGCTGTCTGGGTTCGCGGCATCGGCGTAGAGCTCGCGCATCAGCAGGTCGGTGGAGAAAATGTAGTTGCCCATGGAGGCGTAAACCCGGTCGGGATCTCCCGGAAGCGTGGGCGCGTCGGCGCGTTTCTCGTGGAAGCCGACAATGCGGCCGTCGCTCTTGGCTTCGATGACGCCGAACTCGGCGGACAATTCTTTCTCGACCGGGATCGCGGCGATGGTGGCCGCCGAGCGCTTCTGGATGTGGTACTCCAGCATGGCGCGGATATTCATGCGGTAGATGTGATCGGCGCCGAAGATCATCACGTAGTGCGGATCGGCCTGTTCGATCAGGTTGATGTTCTGATGAATGGCGTCGGCGGTGCCGCGATACCACATCTCGTCGGGCGAGCGCATCTGCGCCGGCACCGGAATGATGAAGTGCTGGCGCAGCAGGCCGCTCACTTCCCAGCCGTCGCGCAGGTGCTGCAGCAGGGACTGGCTCTTGAACTGGATCAAGACGTACACCGAATAGATGCCGGAGTTGATCAGGTTGCTGAGCACGAAGTCGACGATGCGGTAGCGGCCGCCGAAAGGCACGCCTGGTTTGGCGCGTTCCTTCGTCAGCGGGATACAGCCGGGTGCCTTTGCCGCCGGCCAGGACAAATGCAAGAACGCGGGCTTCCATGGGCTTCTATTGTATCTGTCCGGAGGCCAGCGCTTCCACGAAGCCGCGCTCCACCGGCCAGGTGCCGATCACGGTGGACTGGCGCTGTTCAAAAGTTCCGGCCACCAGCACGCCGCTCAAGTCGCGCGGGTTGGGCGTCATGTGCTCGCGTTCGATCATGCTCTTGAGCAGGCCGGTGACGCTGGAAAATTGCTTGACCAGTTCGGCGGCGGCCTCCGGAGTGGCGCACGCAACCTCCAGTCGAAGCTGCAGGCGATCGCCCTGCGGCCCAGCCGCGAAGATAACTTTTTCGGCGTGCGCCAGTGGACTGAGAAACGCCCGCGTGCCCTCCGGGAAAGCGTCCGGCCGATTGAAGGCGGCGGCGGGCACGGAAATCCAAAACGGGTCGTGCGGCACGGGCGATTGCAGCCTGCCTCCGGTACCGATACTGGTAACGGCTCGCGGATCGGTGGAAACCGCGAGCGCCAGCACATCGGATTTTAAAGGATAGAACGATATGTTGCGGTCCGCAGTGCTGCCGAGCATGGTGCATACCGAGTAATGGCACTCACCGCCCTGGCTTTCGGCGTAAGCCGTCAACTGTTTCCAGCGAAAGCGGCCGCGCAGCGTCGCATAAAAGCGATTATCCACAAAGGCGGCGGCTACGGCGTCGAGGTCGGTGCGGTAATCGAAGCCGGTGTCATCGACGAACTTGCGGTAGTCCGGTTCTTCGGCGGCCTTCGATCCGGCCAGCAGCGCAAGCAATCCGCTGCGGCGCAACTGTTCGACGTCCAGGTACACCAGCGTGGCTCGATCCGCAGGCAGCGTCGAGATCAGGCGCGCGGCGTCATACGGCGAAGAAATGCGCCACCAGCGGGCCACCGCCACGGCGGCCGCGCACAAGGCCACCACTATAATCGCGAGCTGCCACGGCCGAAAGCGACGGAGCACGTTGCTGAGCCTAGACGGCGACTGCTTCGCGGACGCGCGACTGCTTCCACAGCGCGATGTAAGGCTGCAGATCCTGCATCATCTTGGCGCACTGCTTGGGATCGAGCGACTGCGCGCCATCGCTCATGGCTTTTTCCGGCTGCGGGTGCACTTCGACGATCAGGCCGTCGGCGCCGATGGCGACCGCGGCGCGCGCCAGCGGCGGCACCAGGCTGCGCTTGCCGGTGGCGTGGCTGGGATCGAGAATCACCGGCAGGTGCGTCAGTTCGTTCAGCACCGCGACGGCCACGATGTCGCAGGTGTTGCGCGTGACGGTTTCAAAGGTGCGGATGCCGCGCTCGCACAGCATGACATCGGGATTGCCGTGGGCCACGACGTATTCGGCCGACATCAGCAGTTCTTTAATGGTCGAGCTCAAGCCGCGCTTCAGCAGAATCGGCCGGCCGCATTTGCCCAGCGTCTTGAGCAGCGAGAAGTTCTGCATGTTGCGCGCGCCGATCTGCAGGATGTCGGCGTACTCGGCCACCATATCCACGTCGCGGTCGCTCATCACTTCGGTGATGATGCCGAGGCCGGTGGCGCGGCGGGCTTTATCCAGCAGCTTCAGGCCTTCGAGTTCCAGGCCCTGGAAGTCGTAGGGCGAAGTGCGCGGCTTGAACGCGCCGCCGCGCAGGAGCTTGGCGCCGTGCTTGCGCGACGAGCTCCGCCGATTCCAGAATCTGCTTTTCGCTTTCGACCGAGCAGGGGCCGGCCATGACGACGAACTCATCGCCGCCGAAGACCACGTCGCGCACCTTGATCTCGGTTTTCTCGGGCCGGAATTCGCGGCTGACGAATTTGTAGGGCGCGGAAATGCGCACGGCGCTCTCGACGCCCGGCATGGCTTCGAGCGATTCCAGGCACGCGGTGACGTCGCCCAGGCCCACCGCGCCGATCACGACGCGCTCCTCGCCGGCGATGGAATGGACTTTGTAGCCGAACTCCTCGATGCGCTCGCGGACATGGTCGACCTCCTCTTTGGTCGCATGCAGCCTCATCGAAATGATCATCGCGGTCTCCTAGGTCTCAAAGACATGGGTTCTCCTAAAAATCAAAAAACCCACTCTTTCGAGTGGGTCGCTTTGTCAATCTTACTGCTCCAGCCCACTCGTCGCGATTCAGACGGTAAAGTACCACCAGTAACTAAATCGAAACGAGTTGGTTGGGCAGCACAACATGAAACGACAGTATACCACAAACTTGTTTGCGAAAGGGGCACAATTTTGGGGAATTTTTAAGCGCCGCGGCTACTTTTTCATGGTGCGATCGCTAGCGTCTGGCCAAGAACACCGGCTGCGTCCAGGCCCGCCGGCCGCCGCTATCCTCAATTCGTGCGCGCACGTACGCCTCGGTTCCCTTGAACTTGTAGCTGGCCGGGTTCTGGTTTGAAACGGCCAATACGCCGCCATCCTTCCCCACAAACACCACGCGAAACCGCTTGGGACTGCCGGTCGCCACCGAGTTAGGATCGATCTCCACCGTCAGCGACTCCGGTGTCGCTTGGATGTCTTTCAGCATGACTCCCGTAGAAGCGTAAAAATCACCGCTGTTGAGCGCCGCCAGAATCGCCTCGCGGGTTAATGCGGAGGCGCGGACGACTACCCAGCCGCGGCCGGGATTGGCACGGTCGATCGAAAACTCTTCGCGAAAATTGTGGACGTCATCCACCGCCACGCCGAAGATGCGCATGCCCGACGACAGCAGTTGATCCCACATCTGCTCATGGGACGGAACAATGCCGTCGCCGTCGGAGTTCACCAGCGGATGTCCGCTCGCAATTTCGAGCAGGCCCACTCCCCGCAGCGGCAACATCTCCTTCGCGGTAAATGCCCACCGGAAATTCGGATGGTTGATCAGCGGGATGCCGCCCTGGGCGCGGATGGCGTCGATGCTCGCCTGCAAAATCGCAGTGACGGTGTCCCCTTTCTGCGCCGGTATGACACGCTTCACGCCGATCGCGTTTACATGCACCGTCCGCGGGTTGGTAACTTCTTCGCCGCCGATGAGCAGGAAATTGTCGTTGGGATTCGTGTCAAACAGAGCCGGGTCAGTGAACGTGTTGTGATCGGTAATGACCAGGAATTGATAGCCGTTGCGTTTGTACCAGGCCATCACATCATAAGGTGGAGAATCGCCATCGGAATTGATGGTATGGGTATGCAGATTGCCGCGATACCACGCCGGCGGCGCGCTTTGTCCAGCCGCGGTTCCCACAGCCAGCGCGAAACCCGCGCTGCACCCAAGTGTCCGGATGAATTCCCGGCGATTTGCGGTCATGCTCCAGTCCACCGTTGCCTAGCCTAGCCGATCCGGCATACTTTCGCAGCAAGCCTGCGGCGGGATCAGGCTAGCGCGCCAATCTGTCCAGCACCAACGCCAGCGGGCTATCCTTAACCGGCGGCTGGTTGCAGTCTTTTCCGCGAAGCTGCCACAACTGTTCAGCCAGGTCCAGATTGGATTCGGCGTCGGCGCTCTGGCGCGTGGCGCGCGCGCGGCCCTTGAGAACTTTGGCGGCGCTATCCAGCAGCATGCGCATTTCGGGGGTTGGATTGTTCCCCGCGCATTGCGTCGCGTCGTCTGTCGTAAGTTCGAGGAGCTTGCGGCTGCGGCTGAGACGATCCGCCGGGTCCAGGCCGCGCACGGTTGGATCCAGCGTCAGTAGTTCATTGCAGAGGTCAAGGCGTTTGCGGACGGCGGCGTCGTCGGGCCTCAAGCGCAGCGCGTTCTGAAAATCGCGCTGGGCGGTGCGATAGTTGCCTTGCGCGAACTCGGCCTCGCCGAGCCCCGCATAAGCATCCGCATTGGAGGGCGTTTCCTGCAGAATGCCCTGAAACACATCGGCGGATCGAGCCGGAGATCCCGCCTGCAGCAAGAGCCGGCCCATCCGCAGCCGGGCCTTAAGATCGCGCGGCGTCTGATCCTCTACCGGGAGCAGTTCGGCCAGCAGCTCTTCCTTGGAGTCGCGCCGGGCGAGAAGATCGATCAGCTCGAACCGGGCGCGCAGCTGGTTGGCCGCCGCGTCGCTTGGCCACTGGCCATAAATGGCGCGGTGAAAATAGGAAATGGCTTCAGGAAATTGGCGTTGCTCAACCTGGACGCGGGCCATAATCAGATTCGCCGGACCGTCGGTGGAGTCGGACGCGAGCAAACCGTTCAGCGTGGTTTCGGCGTCGGCCGGCTTTCCGGCGTCAAGCTGAGCCTGCGCGAGGGTCCGCTGATAATAGCGATTGCCGCGCTCGATCTCGATGGCGTCTTTCAGTCGTTCGATGGCCACGGCATCATTGCCCGCGCGCAGCAGGTTCTGCCCTTCGGAGAACAAACGCGCAGCCTCCACCCGGCTCTCATTGCTCTCGGTCCTGGCCAGAAACGTATCCACGACGAAGAGCACAGCGATGGAGAGGCCCACCAAAATGACGGTACCCAGGAAAGACCGCGCTGCCACTGACTGTGCCATAGCTAATCCGTTTCCATGAAGTGTTCGCGCTTGGTTACTCCATAAGCGGCGAGAATATCGTCCAGCACGACAATGCCGATGAGCAGATGCACGTTGGCGCGGCTGACCACCGGAAGCACATTAAGCCCGCTGGTCCCCATGCGTTCCAGGGCCAGACTCAAACTATGGTCGGGATGGAGGTGAGGAAGCTCGTCCGACGCCGGAAGAAGCTCGGCCAGCGGTTTCTGCAAGCCGCCGTCGGCCGCGGCGTGCTCGATATCGCTATTGCGGATCATGCCGCGCAACCCCGACTCGTCGGCGACGGGCCACGCGTCGATCACGCCATTTTGGAGTCCTCCGTCTTTCAGACGGTGAAGCACGGCTTCCACCGGCAGGTCGGCCGGGAGGACATCGGGCATTAAACGCATGGTTTGCCGCACTTGCATGCGCTCGGCCGTGGGCGCGGGATGCGCGGTGGGCAGGTGCACGCCTTCCTGGCTGGCCAGGGCTTCATAGATGGGCTCCGGCTGGAGCCGTTGCGAAATGAAGAAGGCGATCAGGTTCGAGATCATCAGCGGGACGATGATGGTGTAATCGCGGGTGATTTCGAAGATCATGATCACCGAGGTGAGCGGCGTCCGCACGATGCCGGCGAACGCGGTTCCCATGCCGACCAGAGCATAGGCGCCGGGGCCGGCCGTGTATTGCGGGAACAGAGCGTGAGCGACGCCGCCCACCGCCGCGCCCATCATGGCGCCGATGAACAGGGCCGGACCAAAAATGCCGCCCGCATTGCCGGAAGCGTAGCACACGGCGGTAGCCACGATCTTCAGCACGGCAAGCAACACCACGAATTGCAGAACGATGTCGCCGTTCAGCACTTTCTCGACGTAGTCGTAGCCGACGCCCATCACCTCGGGGACGAAGTAGCCGATCAATCCCACCGTGAGGCCGCCCACTACCGGCTGAAACCAGACGGTGGCTTTGGGCAGGCGCATGAACCACGCGCGCAAGCCTAGCAGCAGCTTCACGAAACCTACCGATCCCAAGCCGCCCACCACTCCCAGCACCGCGTAGACGCCGAATTCCGACGGGATTGACCAGTTGGTAGCCCGAGACGTGAAACAGCGGGTCGTCGCCCAGCACCAGGTGCAGGACCATCCAGGAGGTGGCGGCGCTCAACACCACGGAACCCAACACTGCGGCGTGCAGATCGCCCAGGATCTCTTCGAGTGAGAACAGGACCGCGGCGATCGGCGTGTTGAACGCAGCCGCCAGCGCAGCCGCGCATCCGGCCGGAACCAGGGCTTTCATCTGTTTGTTGGTCAGCCCCAGATTGCGCGCGATTACGGACGCCAGTCCGGCGCCCACCTGGACCGACGGGCCTTCGCGGCCGAGTGCGATGCCGCTGGCGAGCGACGCCGAGCAGCAGAAAAACTTGCCGAAGACGGTTCGAAACGAAATGCGCCCGTCATTGATGAAGAGCGCGAACTTGGTCTGCGGGATTCCGCTGCCGCGGGCGAACGGAAAATAGCGCCACAACAGATAGCCGGTGCTGAGCGAACCGAGGACGGGAACCAGGATGCGGCGCCAGCCCGCTCCGCCGGCCGGGTACATGCGGGCGGCAAGGCGTCCGGTCAGCAGAATGAATGCCACTACCACCAGGCCGACCAAAGCGCCCGATCACCAGGCTGAGGACCAGTGACAACTGATCCTCGCTTTGGCGAAGGCTTTCGAGACTGCGGCGGAATCTGGTGATGAGGGAGGGCTGCGGGGATGGGTTCGGGTTTGAATTCATCATCGTAGGCAAGGGCGGCGTTTTCACTCCATCGCCGATGCGCACAGGGGAAGTGCTGGAAACTTGCGCCCTGAAATTTATTATCGCCCATATGCCATCAACCGGGAACTCCTGGCTGAGGCGCTGCGTCCAGAACTAGACTGCCGCGAGTGCTGGGCGGCTATAATAACTTCTAACGGGGGGAGAGAATTGCTGTCTATAAGTTTCGGGAGAGCGCCGGCCTCGGCATTCGGGTTATTGGCAATTCTGCTATTGGCGCCCCACGCAGCCGCGCAGAGGCAGGAACCCGGTTCCAATAGCACGCAACTGGTCCTGGCGGAGTCCGCGGATTCCGCATCCGCCGATGCGCGAAAAGATCCTGCTTCCAATGCCTCCGACACGTCAGGCGCGCCTGACGATCCAGCGCCGGCGGCTGCGGAGGCGAAAGATCAGCACCATCCGCTTCCCCAGCCCAAGAGAATTCTAGGCGTCATGCCCAATTTCCGCGCGGTCAGCGCCGGCACCATCCCGCCGCCGCCCACGATGAAGCAGAGCTTCAAGATCGCCACCCAGAATAGCTTCGACTACTCGTCCTATCTATTTGTCGGGTTCACTTCGGCGCTGGCCGAGTGGGGCGACAAGCACCCGCAACTGGGCGAAGGCATGGCCGGCTTCGGAAGATACTACTGGCGGGGGTTCGTCGACAAGACCGATGGCAACTACTTGGTCATCTTCGCGCTGCCCAGCATTTTCCACCAGGACGAGCGGTATTATGCCTTAGGCAAAGGGAACCCCTGGAAGCGGCTGGGCTATGCGGTTTCTCGCGTTGCCATCACCCCAAACTATCAGGGACATAACACTTTCAATGTCTTCCGAACTGCTGGGCAGGGGAATCGCGCAAGGCATCTCGCTCGCTTACTACCCCAGCGGGAGCAGAAGCGTCGACGATCTCGCAGTGAAATATGGATACGCCATTATGCGAGACGCGCTCACCAACGCCTTCCGCGAGTTCTGGCCGGATATCAATGCGCATGTGCTGCACCGCCACCAGTAAGCGCGATGGAAATAGCCGCCTGGGCTAGCCTGCCGCGGATGAGGCGCATGGCTTCGCCGACGCCGGCGCCGTCAGGCTTCGAACCGCCGCCTTTTTCCGACTCCGGGACCGAGTCGCCTTCGCCGGGAGCCAGGAATAAATTGGCTTCGAGGCCGTGCTGGCGCGTGTACAAATCCCAATAGCGGCCGCCGAGTGCATACAGCGATTCGTGCGTGCCGCGCTCCACGATGCGCCCGGCTTCCACCACCAGAATCTGGTCCGCGCGCCGGATGGTGGAGAGCCGGTGGGCGATGACGAAAGTGGTGCGGCCCTTCATCAGGTACTTGAGGCCTTCCTGGATCAGCGCTTCGGATTCGGAGTCCAGGCTGGAAGTCGCTTCGTCCAGAATCAGAATGCGCGGGTCGGCCAGAATGGCGCGTGCGATGGAGACGCGCTGGCGCTGGCCGCCGGAGAGTTTGACGCCGCGTTCTCCGACGATGGTCTCGTACCCCTTCTCGAAATCCTCGGCGAATTCATCGACGCGGGCGATGCGGCAGGCTTCGAGGATCTGTTCTTTGGTCGCATCGGGGCGTGCGAACGCGATGTTCTCTTCGATGGTGCCGTCGAACAGGAAGGTGTCTTGCAGCACCACTCCCAACTGGGTGCGGTAGCTATCCAGACGAACGGTCGAAAGATCGACGCCATCGACGGAAACTTTTCCGGTGCTGGGCACATGGAACGCGGCGATCAAGCTGATGATAGTGGATTTGCCGGAGCCGGACGGCCCCACCAGCGCGGTGACCGTGCCGGGCGCGGAGTGGAAGCCGACGTCGAACAGCACCTGCTTGCCGGCTTCATACGAGAAGCCGACGTTTTCGAAAGTCACTTCGCCGCGGATGGGGCCCGAGTGCGACGGTGCGGCGCGGATCGCGGTCTTCGGGGCTTTCCATCAGGACTTCGTGGGTGCGGTCGAGGCCGGCCAGCGCCTCGGTGATCTGGGTGCCGATGCCGACGACTCCGAAGACCGGCGCGACCAGAAAAGCCAGCAGAGCGGTGAATGCGAAGAAGCCGCCCGGAGTGAGCGTGCCCGCGAAGATCTGCCGCGTGCCGACGAACATCACCACCGCGCCTACAATGCCCATCAGCACGGTGGCCGAAAGGCTCATGAAGGACATCGCGGTGAGCGAGGCTTCGACGTTGGTCAGCAGGCGCTTGACGCCCGCCCGCGAATACCGCAGCTTCGCGCTCTTCGGCGTGATATCCCTTGACCACGCGCACGCCGCCCAGCGATTCTGTCAGGCGGCCGGTGACTTCGGCGTTGATCTTGCCGCGCTCGCGGAAGATGGGTCGGATCTTGGTGAACGCTTTCGACAAACTCAAGGCAAACACGGCCACAAACAAGGCCGTGAGCCCGGTCATCAGCGCGCTGATTTTTAGCAACAGGACCAAGAGCGAACAGCGCGGTCATCATGCCGCCGACGAATTCGACCAGGCCGGTGCCGATGAGGTTGCGCACGCCTTCGACGTCGCTCATGATGCGCGAAACCAGCACGCCGCTCTTGTTGGCATCGTAATAGCCGACCGACAGCCGGCCGATGTGCTGCTGGACTTTCTGGCGAAGTTCCGCAATCAGACGCTGTCCGGCTTTGGAAAGAAGCTGCGTGAGAGTAAACGACGTGATGCCTTGAATCACGGTAGCGCGCGAGCTACCGTGAGCACCAGCGGCGTCAGCAGCGCGATGCTCATGTTTGCCGATCACGTTATCCAGCAAGAACCGCGTGGAATAGGGCAGCACCAGGCCGCTCACGCGGTTGATGATCATCAGGCCGAGTCCCAGCGCCAGCAGTTTGCGGCGCGGCAGAATCATCTCGCGCAGGTCGGGCCAGATTTCGCGGAGGCGCTCGGACTGCTTGCGCTTGGGCGTTGCGGCCTTGTCTCGTGAATGCTTGGCCGAGGGCGATCGTTCGGCGGAGTGGGGATGCACTATAACTTCAGTGTAGCCTGAGAGGATGCAGCGGCTTTACGCAGGGACTTCCGGATTCGCTTACGCAAGCTGGAAACCGGATTTCTACCCACAAAAACTGCCAGCGAAGGACTTCTTAAAACACTACGCCACGCGGCTGAACGCGGTCGAGATCAACTACACGTTTCGCCAGTTGCCTAAGGCGGCGACGCTCGAAAACTGGGTGGCGGCGACGCCCGACGGGTTTCTGTTCGCTTGCAAGGCGCATATGCGGATCACGCATATCAACCGGTTGAAGGAATCCGAGTTCAACGAATTGTTCTTCAAGGCGCTGGAGCCGCTGCGGGCGTCGCGCAGGCTGGGTCCGGTGCTGTTCCAGTTGCCGCCGAATTTCAAGCTGGACGCAGCGGTGCTGGGAGCGTTTCTGGCGAAGCTGCCGGAGGACATCCGCACCACCTTTGAGTTCCGCAATGCGACTTGGTTGACGGACGAGGTGTATCGTTTATTGGAGCAGCATCGGGTTGCGCTGTGCCTGGCGGAATCGGACAAGTTCGAGGTGCCGCAGGTGGTGACGGCTCCGTTCGTCTACGCGCGGCTTCGCAAAGAGGAGTATTCGGCGGAAGACCGCCGCCAGATCGCCGAGCGGGTGCGGCAGCAGTTGGGAGCGGGCCGCGACGTATTCGTGTTCTTCAAGCATGAAGATACGCCGGCTGGCGCTGCGTATGCTGTGGAGTTGCTGGCCGAGACAGGAGAATTAGCATGACTTGTGGGAGATCCGAATGACACGCAGGAAATTTGCCAAGACTGTAAGCATCGGGGCTGCGATGGGGCGAGTGGCGACGACCGCGCTTCGCGGCCAATCGCGAGTGCAGGTGAAGGCGCTCCTCTTCGACACATTCGGGACCGTGGTCGATTGGCGCGGTTCGATCATCGCCGAGGGCTTGGCTTGGAGCGGGGCAATCGGCGACGCCAAGGACTCGACCATCGACTGGGCGCGTTTCGCGGACCGCTGGCGCGATGGCTACGCGCCGGCCATGGAAAGAGTTCGCACCGGCGATCTGCCATGGACCAAGCTCGACGACCTGCATCGCATGATCCTGAACGATCTGATGCCGGAATTCGGCATGAACGGGCTGAGCGAGGCCGAGATCGATCATTGGAATAAGGTGTGGCACCGGCTGAAGCCGTGGCCGGACGCGGTTGCCGGCTTGACCCGCCTGAAGAAGAAGTACATCATTGCGCCGCTCTCGAACGGCAACGTATCGCTGCTCACCGACATGGCGAAGAATGCCGGCCTGCCAGTGGGATTTGATTCTGTCGGCCGAGCTCGCCAGGCATTACAAGCCGGATCGCGAGGCGTACATGACGGCCGTGGATCTGCTGAGCCTGAAGCCGGGAGAAGTGATGATGGCGGCGGCGCATTCGGGCGATCTGCGGGCTGCGGCCAGCTTTGGATTGCGAACCGGATTCATCTACCGTCCGAATGAACGCGGTCCCGGCGGCAAGGCCGACCACGCCAGGCCCGGGGAATTCGATGTTGTATCAAACGACATCGGCGACCTGGCAACCCAAATGGGAGCATGAAGCCTGGGCTCTTATTGAATGCGATCGGGCTGTTCGACGCAAACGTGCAGCACCCGTGAAGTGGTTATGGGGTGGGTATCGTCCAGCAGGAAAATCATGCGCATCCCGCAGGCGATGGACCCGACTTCGAACATGCCGTCCTGATCCACCGATCCTTGCAGGCTCGCAATCACGGGGTTGGGACAGTAATCTGGGTGTCCCGAAACCAGGATGGAATTACCGCCTAGGCACTCAATTCGGTAATGACGACTGTTCGTTTCGACGTCGATCATCGATCCCGGCATAAGATTCTTGCAGTTCACCATTTCCGTGGGTAGCATAACCAAAGTCTCCAGCCTGATGAGAGCAATCCGGTTGCCATTCCAGCGCCGCGAAAACGGGCAACCTTCCGCGACAACGGCCCCGCTACAATAGCGATGATGCAGCTTTCCGATATTTTCCTCCGCATGGGACCGGATCAATTCGAGCAGCTCCTGCGTTCTATTTCGCTCGGCCGCCTAAAAACATTTCAGATGTTCGAGCCGTTCAAGACGCGCCTGCACCTGCACAAGCTCAACGCGGAAGCCTTGCGCAAGTGCGCGCCGCGGCAATTCGCGCGTCTGCAGGAAGAGGGCAGTGCGGATCTCGCCACGGACCTGGCGCAGGCCATCCTGATCTCGCATATGGATATGATCAAGGCGGTTCTGGACGAATTGGGCGTGCCCCACGAAGACGGCTTCTTCGCCAAGGACACCGACGTCAGCACCTATCTGAAAGAGGGTTGGCAAAAGACTGCTTGGGACCAGTTTCACGACAAGTATCCGCCCGCGGCGCTGCTGTTCTACATCAACCACCTGGCTTGGGAAGTGGCGAAAGCCGAGGACGTGTTCGCGCCCGCGATTTAGCGGCGCACGCCCCGCATGCAGAAGATCTACGAAGCCTTTCGAGCCGCTGACCGCGAAAGCGCGAAAGCGCACGTCGCGGCCGATCCCACGCTGGCAATTTTCGCTGCGGCGATCTTCGGTGACGCGGCGGAAATCGAAACGCTGCTGGCGGGCAACCGCTCGCTGGTGAGCGCGGTGAGCACCGACGGGTGGTTGCCGCTGCATCTGGCGGCGCATTTCGGCCACGCCGATGCGGTCCGCGCGCTGCTGAATAAGGGCGCGAAGGCGGATGCGCCCTCCACCAACGGCATGCGCAATATGGCGCTGCACGCGGCCGCCGCGGGACGTGCATCGGCCGTCGCGAAACTCTTGCTCGACGCGGGAGCCGATGTCAACGCGCGGCAGAGCGGCGGCTGGACGCCTTTACACTCCGCCGCCCAGAGCGGCGATGTCGAATTCGCGCGCGTCCTCACGGAAGCCGGGGCCGATGTGAGCGTGCGCGCCGACAATCAGCAGCGCCCGCTCGATCTCGCGCTTACCAAGGGGCAGCAGGCGATGGTGGATTTTCTAGAAGCGCACGGAGCCAGCTTATAGCGCCAGCCGCTGCACGGCGAAAATAGCGGGCCGCGCCGCGCCGCGCCGCGCCGCGCTCGGCGCCCAATACCGGGACCGGCGCCCAAAACCGGAACCGGCCGCCTACTTCTGTCCGAAGATTCCGATGTAAACGCCCTTGGCGACCACTTTCCCGTTCATGGCGTTCATCAGATCCGTGCGCGAGGTCGACGCCGGAAGCCCCAGTTTGGCGTTCAGCGCGTAAACTTCGAAAGTGTAGTGGTGGTCGCCGTGTCCCGGAGGCGCGCAGGGCCCCATGTAAACCGGGTGCCCGGCGATATTATTGATCTGCTGGGCGCCATCGGGTTGTTCGCCCGCCTTCACGCCCTCGGGCAGTCCTTTGGCGTCGCCGGGGATATCGAAAATGGCCCAGTGCAGCACGTCGTTAGTGGCCGAGCCGCCCAGCACCGGGTCGGGATCATGCAGGATGACGGCGTAACTCTGGGTGGTGGCCGGGGCGCCGGACCACGTCATCGCCGGCGAAGGGCTGGTGGGGCTCGCCGCGCAAGTGTATTTGTTGGGGATGCGGCCGCCGTCGGCGAAATCCGCGATGGTGATGTGGATCATCGGCGGAAGCTGGAAGCCGCCCTTCTTCTTGGCTTTGTCCTGGGCGCCGCCCGTCGCAACCGACGCGAGAAGCGCCGTCATTGTCATCAAACCAGTTAAGACTTTCGTATAGCGCATGGATTGTCTCCTCAATGTTTTCGCGTCCCCAGGTCAGCGTAGCTGAGGAGAGCCGTGGAATTCAAGACTGCCGGAGGGCAGTTGCCAGTTTGCAACGCGGGTCGGCGGTCCCCACGGTGCTCGCCATAGCGCGCGCCTATCTAGCTGCGGCGAAGGTATCGCAGGCGTCGATCTGGCCGGAATCCAAGCCGCTCCGAAACCATTGCATGCGTTGTTGCGACGATCCGTGCGTGAAGTTTTCAGGGCTGACGTGTCCGGTGGCCATCTTCTGCAGCCGGTCGTCGCCGACCGCGGCCGCCGCCCGCAAACCTGCCGCGATGTCGCTCTGGTCGATTATTTTTCGTTGCTCGGTGGATTTCGCCCACACTCCGGCAAAGCAATCGGCCTGCAATTCCAGGCGTACCGATAACGGGTTCGCCTGAGCCGGATTGCTCTGGCGCAGCCGCTGGACTTTGCCCTCGATCCCCAGGATTTTCTGCACATGATGGCCGATCTCATGCGCGATCACGTAGGCCTGCGCGAATTCTCCTGGCGCTCCGAAGCGGTTTTTCAGTTCGTCGAAAAAGCCTAGATCGAGATACACTTTTTCATCGCCCGGACAGTAGAACGGCCCGGTCGCGCTTTCGGCTTCCCCACAGGCGGAGTCGATCGAGTCCCGATAGAGCACCAGCTTGGCATGGCGATACTGCTTGCCAGTCTGGTCGGGCAGTAAATTCTGCCAGGTTCCCTGCACATCGTCGAGTACAAACGATACGAATTGAACCTCGGTGCCTTGATCGCCAGCGGCCGCCGGAGCGTAAGTCGCGGCGGGCTGGTCAGTCCCGGAGCCGCCTAAAAATAGCGTGAAAAGATTCCGATGGAATACAAGACTAAGCACCAGTAACAGCAGCACGCCCCCGATGCCAATATGCGGCGCTCCGAAGCCCATGCCGGAGAAACCGCCGCCACCGCCACTGCTATCGCGGCGATCTTCAACGTCGTCGCTAACCCCGCCTGGCTTCCAATCCATATTTGAAGTGACGCAATCCTCGGTCCATCTTCGCATGGAGCGCAGGAGTGGTGCGCACGACACTTTCGACCAAACATGGTCATTTTGACGAAATATCGTTACCGGGCTCTGGCTGCAGGCTGATGGCTGGCGCAGACTCGCGGCGCTCCGCGTGCTCAGCATTGGAACAGGAGATTTAACTTCAATGCGCGGAAATAAATGCAGCGACGTAATGACAAGCGATTTGACCTGTTGCCTTCCGGACGACACCGTCCACGTGGTGGCTCAATCCATGAAAGCTCACGACGTGGGCGCCATGCCGGTAATCGACAGCCGCGATAAAAAACGGCTGATCGGCATCGTGACGGATCGCGACCTGGCCCTGAAAATTGTGGCGGAGGATCGAAGCGCGCGCAAAACCAGGGTTGAAGACGTGATGTCGCGCAATATGGTGGCATGCAAGACCGACGATAGCTGGCAGATTGCCCTCGATGCCATGGCGAAACACCAGCTGCGGCGAATCCCGGTAGTGGACCGCGAAGGGCGGCTCGCGGGCATCATCGCGCAGGCCGACGTCGCCACCCGCATCGAGCAGCCCGCGGCCACCGCCAAGGTGGTGGAAGAGATTTCAAGGGCGGCGTAGACGGGCGGAAATCGTCGCGCTCCTAAGCGGACTTCCAGCGCGCCGCGAGGAGGCCAGTGGCCTCACTGAGGTCGACGTCCGCGATGAGCAATCCTTCTTTGCCATAGGGCTGGTAGCAGAGCGGCGTTCCGTCGGGACGCACCACCGCCGAAGTCGTCGGAGATCCGGCGCTCGCGAAGTTGACCGTTGCGAAGTAGCAGGTGTTTTCCGCGGCGCGGCACAAGGCGGCTTTTTCGTGGAACGTGTTCGCAGGTTCGGAGAAAGTCGTAGGCACGTAGCTGCCAGGCTCCCCTTGGTGGAAGTGCGGATGGAATACGATGTGTGCGCCGTGCCGCACGGCCCAGCGCACCGTTTCAGGATAGCGCCAGCCTTCATGGCAGACGGCGATGCCAAACGTCAGCGAGCCGGCTTGGAAGACCCGCCTGCCAGATCCCGACGAATAGGTGCCTTCCTCGGAAGGATCGATCTGGACTTTGTCCTGGAAGCCGGCGATAGTCCCATCTGCATCGATGATCAGCGCGGTGGCAAACAAGGCATCATCGACGATGCGTTCGGTGCCGAGAACCACTGCGATCCTGGCCTTCGCAGCAGCCGCCGCGATCACGGACCATGCGCGCTCGAGGAACGCCGCGTCGGGAGGCGGCAAAACCTTGCCCAATCCCCGATAGCCCGGAACGAAGCATTCCGGAAAGCAGATAATCGCGGCGCACTCAATGGATGCTTGCGCGATCGCGTCTTCGGCTAACTTGACCGACTCGTCGGGAGTCGCCGGGTGCCGGATGTTCGCGAGCGCGATTCGCATGCCCTACGCTGATACCTGCAGCCCCCGCATCGGCGACGGCTCTTCCTGCTGCACACCGTCGCGCAATCGCAACACCCCTTGCGCGAGCGCGCTAGTGCGCGGGCCGGGCAGAATCACGCCGGTAAGGTTCAGCGGATCGGCAAGAGCGATTTCGATTTCCTCGCCTTGCCCGCCATTACGGCGCAGGTCGCGCAGCAACTCCACGGCTTCGGGCCGCGCGAACTGTTCGCCCGAGAATCCGGAGACGAACCGTCCGCCGCGCACTTCGCCGCGAGCTTCCCATTGCCGCAGCACCACCAGCAGGCTGCGCCACGGCGGCGCGAGCGTTTCACGCGCCAGTACATCGCGGAACACCACGCCCCAGCGGTCCAATAACTGTCGCGCGAAGAACTCGACGTCGGTTCCAGACCCGCCCGCTTCCAGAATCGCCCACCGGCCGGTCGCGTGCCGTGGACGCGCCATCCGCCCGCGCCCTTCGCCGCGCCGCCGCTTGGGATCGATCAACGCGCGCAGATTCTCGAATCCATCGGCGGTAACGCGCCCGCCGGCCACAAGTTCCCACAATCCGTCCTCGACCTCGCTCGCCAAGCGACCAGTCGCGCGCACCAGGTCGTGGAAGAAGAAAGCCCCGCGCTGCTCAAGCGCAGCCAACACGTCTTTCGCGGCATGCGACCAAGTCTGCTGCACCTCACTCGCCGCCGGCAACAATCGCGCGGCGTCTTCGCGCAGAAAAATTCCCAGCGGAGCCACGCGCGTCGGGCGTACCTTGCGGCTCCCCTGCGATTCGAGCGAAGGATGCGGCGACAGCCGGCCCCACATGACTTCGCCCGCCAGGCACAAGCGGTCCAGCCACTCGGGATCGTACTTGTGTACGCGCCCCGGCAGCACCGTCGATTCCCACGCAGCGGCTGAAATTTCGTAGCCCTGAAGCTGCTTGAGAACCTGATAGAGGCCATCGACGCCATGCAATCTCGCGCCCGGGCTCAGATGCTGCCAGCGGCACAGAAAGCGCATGAAGTCGGCCGACGACACCGGTTCGATTTCGCGCCGCAAGCGGCCCAGCGTCTGCCGGTGGATGCGCGCCAGAATGCGGCGATGACAAAACTCATGATCCCTTCCGGTGAAATTTCCGCGCAGGATCAAGCCTTCGCCTTCGAGCTGCGCGAGCGCAATCTCGACATCGCTCACCGGCAAGCTCAGTCGCGCCGCAAGTCCCGCGGCCGTGAACGGACCAATCGAATCCGCCCATCCGCGCAGGATTGTGAGCGTATCGTCTTTGCGGTCCAGCCGCTCAGTCGCCACCCAATGTCCGCCGACCGTCGACGCCCGTCCCGACCGCGCCAGTTCATCATAAAAGGCGCGCCATTCTTCCACCGGCGGCAGGATGACCAGCGTCAACAGTGCATCGTGCAGTTCATCGGCATCGCGAACCACGGGCCAGGACTGCTCGGCCACTTCCGCGATCGCGGCCGGATCGAGCGCCCCTAGGCTGGCCGCATCCGCCGGCGGCAGGCTCCGGCGAAGCTGCACGGCTCGCGTGCGGCGTTCTTCGAGCGGCGCGTCATCCAGAAACGCATACGGATTCGCGTTGAGAATCTCGTGGCAGAAAGGCGACGGCTCCGGCGTGTCGACCGCCACGGTTTTGAGCGTCCCTTCTTCCATGCGTTCGAGGATCGCGATCAGACCGTCCAGATCCATCGCCTCGTGCAGGCAGTTGTCGATGGTCTCGTTGACCAGCGGATGATCCGGGATGCGGATCTCGCCCGTCAGATTCTCCGCGCATGCCGCCTGATCCGGGAATACCGCCGCCAGCAAATCGTCCGCGCGCATGCGCTGTATCGGAGGCGGCACCTTGCGTCCGCCCATGAAACGCGGCACCGCCAGCGCCCGCGATGCGTTCCATTTCCAGCGCGCTCCGAACATGGGAGCCGCCAGCAGCGCATCCGTCAACACCTTGGTCACCGTATCCGGCCGCAGGTAACTGAAAATGATTTCCAGCGGGAAAGAGTGCTGATCGCTCAACGACAGCACCAGCCCGTTGTCGGTGGCCGCCGCTTGCAATTCGAAGTTGAACGCGCGGCAGAAACGTTTGCGCAGCGCCAGCCCCCACGCCCGGTTGATGCGCGACCCGAACGGAGCATGCACCACCATCTGCATGCCGCCGGCCTCGTCGAAGAATCGTTCCGCTACTACCGTGTCTTCGCTCGGCACCGCGCCCAGCGAACGTGCGCCCGGCGCGGACGTATTCGACCGCTTGCTCCGCACCCAGACGATCCAAGCCGCATTCCGACATCAGCAGATCGACGGCGTCCGGGTTTTTCGCCAACTCTACGCGCAACTCCGACACCGCCTGCGATAGCTCCCGCGTGCGTCCCGGCGCCTCGCCGCGCCAGAACGGAATCGACGGCGCGGCGCCATGCGCGTCCTCCACGCGAACCCGCCCGGTCTCGACGCGCTTGATGCGCCACGATGTCGTCCCCAGCAGAAACACGTCGCCCGCCATACTCTCCACCGCGAAATCTTCGTCGATGGTGCCGACGACGGTTCCCTCCGGCTCCGCCACCACCTGATATTGCGCGCTATCCGGGATCGCGCCGCCGTTGGTGATCGCCATCAGCCGCGCGCCGCGCCGTCCGCGCAGCCGGTGATTCACCTGGTCGCGATGCAGGAACGCTCCGCGCCGGCCGCGCGAAGTGGCGATGCCTTCGGAGAGCATCTCGACCACGGCATCGAAGTCGCGCCGGGCCAGATCGCGATAGGGATATGCGCCGCGCACGAACGCGAACAACGCGTCTTCATCCCAATCGTCGCAAGCCGCCATGGCTACGATCTGTTGCGCCAGAATATCCAGCGGCGCGCGCGGAATCTCCAGACGGTCCAGCTCTCCGCCCTTGATCGACCGGACCACCGCCGCGCTTTCGATCAACTCATCGCGAGTGGTCGCGAAGATTCTGCCCTTGGGCTTCGCTCCCACCCAATGGCCCGCGCGCCCGATGCGCTGCAGCGCCACCGATATCGACCGCGGCGAACCCATCTGGCACACCAGGTCGACGGTTCCAATGTCGATGCCCAATTCGAGCGACGCCGTCGCCACCACCGCCCGCAACTCGCCCCGCTT